>JALHQA010000004.1:0-45000 GCA_022842205.1 Hyphomicrobiales bacterium | reverse complement strand
GCTCTTCCAGCGCGATGGCATCCCTCACCGGCCCCACGGCGCCCAATATGACGGTCATCGGCAAGAAGCCCCCACGCAACGACAGTGGCGGCCGTGACGACGAACGCGTCGTAACGGCGCGTCAGAATGACAAGCTCGACGATGTCCTTATGCGGCAGGGCGCCACGCGCGAAGACGCGCGGGCGATCGCCTCGGCCTTCGGCGCCCGGTCTGGCTACGGAACCATGGCCCTGCAAGCCGGACAGGTCGTTCGTATTCTGACCGCCCAGGAAGGCGGACGGATGAAACCGCTGCGCGTTGCCGTCGAATCCGGTTCGACGGAATCGATCGTCGCACTGTCGGATATGGGCGATTACGTCTCCGTCGCCGATTCGCAGGATATCGCCCAGAACGAGGGCGAGAACTTCGAAAACGTGCAGATGGCTGACGGCCCCGGAGAACTCAGCCTCTACCAGAGCTTCTACGGCACGGCCCTCACCAAGGGCGTACCGAAGGAGATCATCAACGAACTCGTCGAAGTATTCAGCTACGATGCCGATTTCCAGCGTAAGGCCTCGGCGAATGACGGCTTTGAAGTTCTCTTCGCCAGTGACGACGCCGGCCAGGTCGATGGCCAGACCGAGATTCTCTACTCGTCCCTGATCTCCGGCGGCATCACTCGTAAATACTATCGCTATCAATCTCCCGAAGACGGCACCGTCGATTACTATGACGAAGAGGGTCGTTCGGCCCGCAAGTTCCTGATGCGCAAACCGATAGCAACCGGTCAGATGCGGTCCGGCTTCGGCATGCGCCGTCATCCGATTCTCGGCTATTCGAAGATGCATACCGGCGTCGATTTCGCCGCGCCGCGCGGAACGCCGATCTATTCCGCCGGCAATGGCACCGTCTTGCAGGCGAAACGAGCCGGCGGATATGGCAATCAGGTCAAGATCAAACACGCCAACGGCTATGAAACCGCGTACGGACACATGTCCAGCTTTGCCCGCGGACTCAGCCCAGGAGATCGCGTCCGCCAGGGCCAGTTGATCGGCTATGTCGGATCGACCGGACTGTCGACCGGCAACCATCTGCACTACGAAGTTCTGGTCAACGGCCGCTTCCAGAATCCGATGAGCATGAAGGTTCCGCGCGGCAAGGAACTCGATGGCCCGGCGCTCGCCGAGTTCATGCGTGAGCGCGATCGTATCAATGGTTTCGTCGAGAAACCGCCGAGTTCGGCACAGGCCGCGGCGGTAGCCCGCGGCGGCTGAGCTCGAGCAAGGCGCACCTTCAAGGGAAGGACCTGCGCGAACTCGAAAAACTCGGGTTCTAGCCTGCCCGTTTCACATGACGCGGCTGCACCATCTCTCCGCGCTGCGTCGCAATGCCGAACTCGAAACTGTCGGCGATCATGCGTGCGCGTTCGATAAAAACAGGTGCCGCGCCCTCTGGCAGCACGTCCTTCGCGGTCGCTTCGAACAGATCGAGCCATCGATCGAAATGGGCCCCGCTGATCTGATCGGCGATGAGCAGATGCGCGCGCATCGGACGGCCCTGGAAGCGGCGCGTGCGGAGCACGACCGAAGACCAGAAATCGCACAGCTTTTCCAGATGTTCCGGCCAGTTCTCGACCTTCGCGTTGAAAATCGGTCCGATCAGATCGTCCTCGCGCACACGGCCATAGAACGTATGCACGAGGGTGCGAATATCCTCCTCGCTTGCATTCGCCGCAGCAGTCGAAAAGGGGTTCGGCGCCTTGCTCATCCGGCCGTCCTTCCACCTTGCTTCAATGGGGAAGTAGATGCGTGCAAACCCCCGGAGTTGACAATGCGGCAGATCGCACACAGCTTTACTTGATGTCGAAGCTGTTCGCCCCTGCGCCTTCGCGCACGCATCGGATCAGCCCCATCGCGGGCAAATAGCCCCCGGCTCGGCCAAAGCGCCCCGAGCCGAGGGGTGCGATATTCTTATTGCCACTTTTATTTCGGCTTCCGGCGCTTCCCAACAAAGAACCTGACCTCAAATGCGCGCGTTCATGACGCGCGGAGGAGTTTGACCGTGAACATCAGCAGCAATACCGCCCGTCCTGCAATCGTGCTGGCCGATGCGGAACATGAAATCCTGATGAGCCTCGCATCCGAGGCCGACGAGCGCCTGCCCGGCGTCGGCGAGGCATTGCTCTCCGAACTCGACCGCGCCGAGGTTGTCGCTGAAGACGACCTGCCGGACGATGTCGTGCGGATGGGATCGACCGTGTCGTTCCGCTCCGACGACGGGCAGGAACGGGAAGTAACCATCGTATATCCGGCCAAGGCCGACATCGCGGAGGGCAAGATCTCCGTAATGACGCCCATCGGGGCAGCGCTTATCGGTCTGAAACAGGGCTCATCAATGAATTGGACGGCACGCGACGGACGCGAGCAGCGTCTCACCGTTCTGTCTGTCCGGCAGCCCTCGGCCTGATAATGCAGAGGGCGGCCCAAGGACCGCCCTCAATTTTATGTCATTACGCTGCGGCGCTTTTGACGCCTTCGACGATCCGGATGCCATCAGGTCCGGCAGTGACCCGGATCGTTGATCCGTCGAGGATGTTGCCGGCGAGGATTTCCTCGGCCAGTTTGTCCTGGACGTTCTTCTGGATGACGCGCTTGAGCGGGCGTGCGCCATAGGCCGGATCGTAGCCCTTCTCGGCGAGCCAGCCGCGCGCTGATGCATCGAGTTCGAGCGTGATCTTGCGGTCGTCCAGCAGCTTCTGCAGGCGCTTCATCTGGATATCGACGATCGCGCCCATCTGGTCCTTCTGCAGGCGATGGAAGACGACGATCTCGTCGATACGGTTGATGAACTCCGGGCGGAAATGCTTGCGCACCGCCTCCATGACGAGCCCATAGGCTTCCTGATCCGAGACCACCCGGTCGCCGTGATCGCCGCCGAGCGCGAAGCCCATGGGCTGGCGCGGATCGGCGAGATATTCGGCGCCGAGATTCGATGTCATGACGATCAGCGTGTTGCGGAAGTCCACCGTCCGGCCCTGACCATCGGTCAGCCGCCCGTCATCGAGCACCTGCAGCAGCACGTTGAACACATCCTGGTGCGCTTTTTCGATTTCGTCGAACAGCACGACCTGGTACGGACGGCGGCGCACCGCTTCCGTCAGGGCACCGCCCTCCTCGTAGCCGACATAGCCGGGAGGCGCGCCGATCAGGCGCGCGACCGAGTGCTTCTCCATGTACTCCGACATGTCGATGCGCAGCAGCGCCGTGTCGTCATCGAACAGGAATTCGGCGAGCGCCTTGGTCAGTTCGGTCTTGCCGACGCCGGTCGGTCCGAGGAACAGGAACGAGCCGATCGGGCGGTTTGGATCCTGCAGGCCCGCGCGCGCGCGGCGCACCGCGGTGGACACGGCTTTCACCGCTTCCTCCTGGCCGATCACGCGTTTGCCGAGCGCCTCTTCCATATGAACCAGCTTCTCGCGCTCGCCTTCGAGCATCTTGTCGACGGGCACTCCGGTCCAGCGCGAGACAACGCCCGCGATGTGGTTCGGCGTCACGACTTCCGGCTCGTCAGACGTGCCGCCGCTGGCCTCGATATCCGCAAGCTGCTTTTCCAGTTCCGGAATGATGCCGTATGTCAGTTCGCCCGCGCGCTGGTATTGACCCTCGCGCTGGGCTTTCGCCAGTTCGCCCTTGGCGGCGTCGAGCTTTTTCTTCAGCTCGGCCGCGCCGCCGATCTTCATCTTCTCGTTTTCCCATCTGGCGCGCTGGGCGTTGGCTTCTTCCTCAAGCGAAGCGAGTTCCTGCTTCAGCCGCTCGAGGCGGTCCTTCGAGGCCGTGTCCTTTTCCTTTTCGAGTGCGATCTGTTCGATCTTCAGCCGCATGATGTCGCGGTCGAGCGAATCGAGCGCTTCCGGCTTGGAGTCGAGCTGCATGCGCAGGCGGGACGCCGCCTCGTCGACGAGATCGATCGCCTTGTCCGGCAGGAAACGATCGGTGATGTAGCGGTTCGACAGCGTCGCGGCCGACACCAGCGCGCTGTCGGAAATTCGCACGCCATGATGGGCTTCGTATTTCTCCTTCAGGCCGCGCAGGATCGAGATCGTATCCTCGACGGTCGGCTCGTCGACGAAGACCGGCTGGAAGCGCCGCGCCAGCGCCGCATCCTTCTCGACGTGCTTGCGATACTCGTCGAGCGTCGTCGCGCCGACGCAATGCAGCTCGCCGCGCGCCAGTGCCGGTTTCAGGAGATTCGACGCGTCCATCGCACCGTCGGTTTTTCCGGCGCCGACCAGCGTGTGCATCTCGTCGATGAACAGGATGATCTCGCCCGCGGCCGCGGTGACTTCCTGCAGCACGGATTTCAGCCGCTCCTCGAACTCGCCGCGATATTTCGCGCCGGCGATCAACGAGCCCATGTCGAGCGCGAGCAGTTTCTTGTCCTTTAGCGATTCCGGCACATCGCCGTTGACGATGCGCTGGGCAAGGCCCTCGACGATCGCGGTCTTGCCGACACCCGGCTCGCCGATCAGCACCGGATTGTTCTTGGTGCGGCGCGCAAGAACCTGGATCGTGCGGCGGATTTCCTCGTCGCGCCCGATCACGGGATCGACCTTGCCGTCGCGCGCGGCCTGCGTCAGATCGCGCGCATACCGCTTCAGCGCGTCGTATGCATTCTCGGCGGAGGCCGAATCGGCCGTACGGCCCTTGCGCAGTTCCTCGATCGCCGCGTTCAGCTCTTTCGGCGTCACGCCGGCCTTGGCCAGCGCCTTGCCGGCTTCGCTCGATGTGTCGGCGGCAAGCGCGAGCAGCACCCGCTCCACGGTGACGAAATTATCGCCCGCCTTCTGCGCCAGATCCTCGGCGGCCTGAAAGGCGCGCGCGGTCGCCGGCGCCAGGTAAATCTGCCCCGTGCCGCCTTCGACCTTCGGAATTTTCTTGAGCGCCGCCTCGGTTTCCGCGAGAGCCTCGCGCGAGCGGCCGCCCGCGCGGTCGATCAGACCGGCGGCGAGCCCTTCGGGATCGTCGAGCAGAACTTTCAGAATGTGTTCGGGAAGAAACTGCTGATGGCCCTCGCGCAGTGCGAGGCCCTGAGCCGACTGCAGGAAGCCCCGCACGCGCTCGGTATATTTCTCTGGATTCATGTCCGATCCTTCCCCGGCGCGTCCCCATTTGCGAAGCCCATGCCGGCCAATTGATCTGAGGCCCCTCGAAGAGGCGGCCCTTTGCAGGTAGATGGTTGCGGCGGCCGGGGAGGAAAAGACCCCCCTCGCCGCGCGTTGTCCGAAATTTGCTAGGTCCAGGCCCCGGAAACCATGATTACGGTCAAATCCATCCAGCGATACCCGGTGAAGGGCCTCTCGCCCGAGCGGCTGAAGGAAGTCGCCCTGGAGACGGGAGGCACCCTTCCCGCCGATCGCGCCTTCGCGGTTGAGAACGGGCCATCCGGCTTTGACGCCGCGGAGCCGAAATGGCTGCCGAAGGCAAAATTTCTCTGCTGGATGAAAAATCCGAAGCTCTCGCTGCTCGAGAGCCGCTACGACGACCCGACCGGCATGCTGACGGTCTCGACGCCCCACGCCTCCGTCACCGGCGATCTTGCCAAGGCCGAGGGCCGTGCCGCGGTCGAGGCCTTTCTTTCGGTGTTCATGGGCGAGGAGCAGCGCGGACCGTTGCGGATATTGTCAGCGGACGGTCACAGCTTTTCCGACGTTTCGAAGAAACTCGTATCCTTCATCAATCTCGCGAGTGTCGAGGAGATCGGCCAGGCGATCGGCGTCGAACTCGACCCCGTCCGGTTTCGCGGCAATGTGCATGTCGCGGGCATGCCGGCATGGTCCGAAGCCACCCTGGTCGGCAAGGAGTTCCAGATCGGCGAGGCGCGCTTTCGTGCCGTCAAGACAATCCAGCGCTGCCTCGCGACGCATGTCGATCCGGCGCGCGGCGTGCGCGATCATGACGTGATGGGCGCGATCCGCGGCATGCGCGGAGACATGGATTGCGGAGTCTACGCGGAAGTCGTTGCGCCCGGCACGATCCGATCGGGCGACGAGATCGTCCTAGTCCAGCCCGAGATCCCGCTTTAGCTCGGCGTCGCGCGCAGCGATATCGTTCGTTATTTCCGCGGCAACGGCATTCTGGTCGGCGCGCATTTTTGCCAGCGCGCTTCCGGTGTCAGGCGACCTGGGAAGGTCGGGAATGCGCGGATCGGTTTCGTCCAGCGCCAGAACGCCGTCTTCCGCCAGTTTGCCAATCAGCTTCAGGCGGGTGAAGGGAGAGCGATAACCGGCCTCGTTGTACAGCCACTCGGCGGCGGCGATGCCCGCGATATTGTTGCGAAGATCCTTGTAGACCTCCGCGGACCAGTCGGTCGTGTACTTGACATAGCGCTCGGCATATTCGTTCCATTCGCCGAACGTAATGACGGCGCAGGACGCCACACCGGGACCTGCGATCGGCCGGAGCAGCGAATACACCTCCGCCGCGGCATAGGCGTGCTTGATCGCGTTATGATCGCGCGCTGCGAGCTCCGGCTGTTTCTGGATTTCCCAGGATGCGGCGCGCGAGAATCCGTTCATCACTGCCGAGAGCGCCACAACCGACAGAAAACCCGCCGCAAGCGCACCGAGGATCACCGCCCGCGGTTTCAGCTTCAGCACCCGCGTCCTCCCGTTCAAACGAAAAGCGCGGCACTGCAATGCCGCGCTTTTATTCCATGCTCAACAATGTTCACTCGCCGGGAGCGACTTCCGGTTCGGCGCCGGGCGCGCCGCCTTCAGGCGCGCCGTTCTCGCCGGGAGCCCCGTTGCGGCCGTAACGGCCGAAGCGGCGGTTGCGGCGGTTGCGGCCAAAGCCCTCGCGATCCGTTCGCCCTTCGCCCGCCGGGGCGTCCTGCCCGCCGGTGATGAAAGCGGGAAGACCGGCATCGGTGCCGTTGTAAGGACGGTTCTCGCGTGGCTGCTGCTGACCGCCTTCGCCTTGCGCATAAGGCTGCGGCGCGTTTTGCGGGTAGCCCTGCTGCTGCGGACGTTCCTGCTGCTGACCGTCGAAGCCGTTGGCGTGGACGCTCTCGCCTTCCTCGTAGCCCTCTTCGTCGCGGGACTCGTCATCCGCGCGTGTGAAGCCCTGCCCGCCCTGGTTCTGCGGGTATTGCGGCTGGCTGGCCGCAACGATGCGATAATAGTGCTCCGCGTGCTGGAGATAGTTCTCGGCCGAGATCGGATCGCCGGACGACGTCGCGTCGCGAGCAAGCTGCACGTATTTGTCGGCGATGTGCGAAGCGGTACCGCGGATTTTCACATCCGGGCCGTTCGACTCATAGCTACGATTGAGCTGGTTCGGACCCTTGCGGTTGTTGTTGTTACGACCGCGCATACGCTTTTGCTGGTGCTGCTGACCTTGCCTCATGGCTCTCTGATCTTTGCGTGTTGAATTGACGACCCCACCCCAATCCGGCGTAAGGAGCGACCGCAACCGGCCGCACGAGGCTTGCCGGGTTGCGACCGCATCTGATCGCCGGAATCTCTGTTTCAGGTTCGCAGGCCCCTTGGCGAACCCAACATCCGCTCATCTTGTGCCGAGCCCCCTAGGCCCTCAGCTTCTCTTGTGATGCGCGACGTTTGCGTTGGAACCGTGACCGGCTTCTCCGGATCTCGACAGCGGCCGGCAGTTCCGGCGCGAACAACGGTTCTCGATTGCTCTGGAAAGTACCCTGCCGGGCCTTTCATTCCAAGTGGGAATTTCAGCGCCTCACAACAAGGGCGCGTGGAATCCCGCCAAGATCGCAGCGCGCCGGGCCATCCACGGTCAGCCCGCATCCTTTCACTATAGAGGCAACTTCGGCCTCCTGCCCGGCACCCAGTTCGACGATCAACAGCCCCCCGGGGAGCAGCCGACGGACCGCGACCTCGGCAAGCTTGCGGTAGGCGTCCAGCCCATCCTGCCCGCCATCGAGGGCAAGCTCGGGATCATGCAACCTAACCTCCCGTTCCAGAAAGGAAATTTCCTTGCGGCGGATATAGGGGGGATTGCACAGGATAAGGTCGAAATGACCTTCGACCTTCGAATCCCAGTTCGACACCGTAAATTGCGTGCGCTCGGCGAGGCCGAGCAAAGTCGCGTTGTTCTGGGCCACAGCCACCGCCCCCGGCGACAGATCGACCCCCACCCCTACCGCACTGGAAAACTCGCTCAGGGCGGCAAGCAGCAAACAGCCGGTACCGGTGCCGAGATCGAGGATGCGTTCCGGCGCTCCGCGTCCGAATGCCGCAAGCGTTGCCTCGATCAGGGTCTCGGTGTCCGGCCTTGGAACGAGGGTTTCGATCCCGAGTCTGAACCTGAGCCCCCAGAATTCCTTGTGGCCGAGAATGCGGGCCACGGGCTCTCCGGCGATCCGGCGGCACACCATGCTTTCCAGAACGGTGACCCCGTCAGGGGAAGCCGGCCCGTCCTGGGCGGCGATCAGTTCGGCATCGGTCAGATTCAGAGCCTCTTTCAGAAGCACCCGCGCGTCGAGTTCCGGCGTCTCCGCTTTCGCCATGCGCAGACGCTCGACCGTATCCCTCAGCAACGCTCCGCGTGTGGTCACCCTTCCGCCTCGGCAGCGAGAAGCTGCGCCTGATGTTCCGCAACGAGCGCCCCGATGACGTCACCGAGGCCCGGACCCGCGACGATCTCGGGAAGATTATAGAGCGTCAGGTTGATCCGGTGATCGGTCACGCGCCCCTGCGGGAAATTATAGGTCCGGATGCGCTCCGAACGATCGCCGGAACCGACCTGCCCCTTGCGGTCGGCGGCGCGCTCCTTGTCCTGCGCCGTGCGCTGCTGGTCGAACAGCTTGGCGCGCAGCATCGCCATCGCGCGCGCCTTGTTCTTGTGCTGCGACCGCTCGTCCTGCACCGCAACGACGACGCCGGACGGCATGTGCGTGATGCGCACCGCGGACTCGGTCTTGTTGACATGCTGGCCGCCCGCGCCCTGCGCGCGATAGACGTCGATCCGCAGATCGGCGTCGCGGATCTCGACATCGACCTCCTCCGCCTCCGGCAGAACGGCAACCGTCGCGGCCGAGGTGTGGATGCGCCCTTGCGTCTCGGTGTCGGGCACGCGCTGAACGCGATGCACGCCGGATTCGAATTTCAGACGCGCATAGACGCCACGGCCTTCGACCGATGCGATGATTTCGCGATATCCGCCCACCGCGCCGTCGCTCGCGGACAGGACCTCGACCTTCCAGCCCTGGAGATCGGCGTAGCGCTGGTACATACGGAAAAGATCGCCGGCGAAGATCGCCGCCTCGTCGCCGCCGGTTCCGGCGCGGATTTCGAGAATGACACTGCGCTCGTCGGCGGCGTCCTTCGGCAACAAGAGAAGCTGAACTGTCTTTTCCAGATCTTCGAGCGCCTCGGACTTGTCGTCGTATTCCCCGCGCGCGAGCTCGCGCATGTCGCCGCCGGCCGCGCCGTCTTCCGACAAGGCCTTGAGCTCGGCGACTTCGGAAACCAGCGCCTTCCACTGTTTCACGGCCTCGACGAGGTCTTCAAGCTCGGAACGCTCGCGCGTCAGCTTCACCAGCGTCTGCGAGTCCGGACTGCCGTGCGCCAGTTCGGCATCGATCTCATCGAAGCGGCGGACCAGCGCCTCGAGTTTTTCCTTGGGAAGCATCGTCAGGACAGTTCGGCTGCTTGTGCCAGCGTCGCGAGAAGCTCACGCGCGTCCGCATCTTCGTCTTGGGTTAGCTTGGCGACAGCGCGCTCGATCTCCGAAAGATTCGCCTCGCGGATCATCGCCTTCAGCGATCCGATCGAGGATGGGGATACCGAAAGCGACCGGAAGCCGAGCCCGATCAGCGCCAGCGCGCCCTGCGGACGGCCGGCGAGCTCACCGCACACCGTCGCCGGTTTCCCGTGCCTCTTGGATGCGTCGGCAATCGACTTCAGCGCGCGCAGCATCGCCGGGGCGAGCGGGTCGAACCGGTCGGCGACGCGGGAATTGCCGCGGTCTGCTGCGAACAGGAACTGAAACAGGTCGTTCGACCCGACGGACACGAAATCAACGCGGGAAAAAAGTTCGTCTAGATCGAACAGAAGCGAGGGCACTTCAAGCATGGCCCCGAGCAGAAGACGTTCGGGAAGCTCATGGCCCCACTTTCGTAAATGCGTCAGCTCACGCTCGACCACATCGCGCGCCTCGTCGAATTCGGAGACGGTGGCGATCATCGGAAACATCATGTGCAGCGTACGCCCGGCCGACGCTCGCGCCAGCGCGCGAACCTGCGATCTCAGCAGACCCGGACGATCGAGGCCGAAGCGGATCGCGCGCCAGCCGAGTGCCGGGTTCTCTTCCTCGATGGCCCGTAAATACGGAAGGACCTTGTCGCCGCCGATATCGAGGGTACGGAAAATGACGGGCCGGTCGCCCGCCTCGTCGAGCACGCGGCGATAGAGCGCTTCCTGCTCGCCGGCGCGCGGCAGCGTCGGCGACACCATGAATTGCAGCTCGGTACGGAACAGGCCGATGCCCGCCGCGCCGGTTTCCTCGACGTACGGAAGATCGACAAGCAGACCGCCGTTCATCATCAGGTTGATGGTCACGCCGTCCTTGGTGATCGACGGCTTGTCGCGCAGCTTGTGGAACCGCGCCTGACGCCGCGCCCGCAGCTTGACCTTGTCGGCATAGCTCTTCTGGACGTCTTCCGGCGGACGTACATGCACATCGCCGGTGCCGCCATCGACGATCAGCGCGTCGCCTTCCTCCACCATGCTGGCGATGTTGGCGATCTGCGCGACCGTGGCGATGCCGAGCGCCCGCGCGATGATTGTGACATGCGATGTCGGCGCCGCTTCCTCGATAATGAGGCCGCGCAGCCGCGTGCGGTCGTAGTCCAGCAGCGCCGCCGGCGCCATCGTGCGCGCAACGAGGATGGCGTTCTGCGGCAGTTCCTCTATCGGGCCGTGATCGCGGCCGGTGAGGATGCGCAGCAGGCGGTTCGCCAGATCGTCGAGATCGTGCAGCCGCTCGCGGATATAGGTGTCGGTCGCGCGCAGCATGCGGGCGCGCGTGTCGGACTGGACGCGCTCGACGGCGGCTTCCGCCGTAATGCCCTGCTGCACCGCCTCGCGCAGCCGCCTCAGCCAGCCGCGGTCATGCGCGAACATCCGGTAGGCTTCGAGCACGTCACGGTGCTCGCCCAGCGGCGCGACGTTGTCGGGATTGAGAAGTTCCTCGAGCGAGGTCTGCAGCTTCTGCACCGCCTCGTCGAGCCGCACGACTTCCTTGGTCACGTCCTCGGCGATCAGGTTTTCGGTCGCGGCCGTGCGCGGCTCGTGCAGCACCGCATGGCCAAGCCCGATGCCGTCGGCGAGCGGTACGCCCGTCGCCTGCAAGGGGCGGCGCACCGCGGGTTCCGCGCCGGGCTGCGCGATGGCCGAGAGTTCCCCGGAGGCGATCATCTCGGCAAGCACCATCGCCGTCGTCTCCAGCGCCTCGACCTCTTCGTCCGCGTATGTACGATGCGCCTTGTTCTGGACGACGAGGACGCCGAGCGTGTTGCCGGCTCTGAGGATCGGCACGCCGAGGAAGGAGTGGTAGATTTCCTCGCCCGTCTCCGGCTTGTAGGAGAACGACGGATGCTTCTGGGCATCCGGCACGTTGAGCGGCTCGGCCTGGGTCGCGACAAGGCCGACAAGGCCTTCGCCCCGCCCGAGCTTCGTTCGGTGAACGGCCTGCGGGTTCAGGCCCTCGGTGGCGTAGAGTTCCAGTTCGCCGTCGGCGCGCAGCACATAGGTCGAGCACACCTCGGCGACCATGTTGGCCGCGATGAGCACCACGATCCTGTCGAGTTTGTCCTGCGCGGTGACCGGCTCCGCCATGACCTCGCGGAGACGGCGCAAAAGCACGCGCGGGCCGCCGAATGCGCCTCGCATAGGCAAAGACTCCCTGAATGTCCCGGGGCGCGCAAGCGAGTCCGGGACCCATACGCCGTGAAATCACGGCAAGGTAACAGATTCCGGGGCTATGGGTCCCGGACAGATGCTGCGCATCTTCCAGGACGCACAAGAGGCGCTAGGCGTGATCCAGCCCGTATATGGAATGGAGGGTGCGGACCGCAAGCTCGGTGTGCGCGGCGTCGATCAGCACCGAGATCTTGATCTCGGAGGTGGCGATGACGCGGATGTTGATGCCCTTCCCGGCAAGCGCGGCGAACGCCTTGGCCGCGACGCCGGCGTGGCTGCGCATGCCGATGCCGACCACCGACACCTTCACGACGTCGGTGGCGCCGTCGAGCTTCGCATAACCGATATCGGCCTTGCTCTGCGACAGCACCGCCATGGCGCGCTCATAGTCGGCGACCGGCACGGTGAAGGTGAGGTCGGTCGTCGTGCCGTCGTCCGATATGTTCTGGACGATCATGTCGACATTGATATTGGCGGCGGCCAGCGGCCCGAACACGCTCGCGGCCACGCCCGGCTTGTCCTGCACGCCGCGCAGAGTGACCTGGGCTTCGTCTTTCGAATAGGCGATGCCGGTGACAACCTGCTTTTCCACGATCTCTTCCTCGCTGCAAATGAGGGTCCCCGGCGGAAGACCGTTCGATCCGATCTGCGGCGCATCCGGCGCATCGAAGCTCGAGCGCACGAAAACCCGCACATTATGCACCATCGCCAGCTCGACGGAGCGTACCTGAAGCACCTTGGCGCCGAGCGACGCCATTTCGAGCATTTCCTCGAACGCGACCTTTTCCAGCCGCCGTGCCTGCGGAACGATGCGGGGATCGGTCGTGTAGACCCCGTCGACGTCGGTGTAGATGTCGCAACGGTCGGCCTTGACCCCTGCCGCGATGGCGACCGCCGACGTGTCGGAGCCGCCGCGGCCGAGCGTGGCGATACGGCCGGTCGGGGCAACGCCCTGGAAGCCGGCGATGGTCGCGACCGTTCCGGACTTCAGATCGCTGATAAGTCCCTCGCCCTCGATGCCGGCGATGCGGGCCGAGCCGTGGGTCGAATCGGTGCGGAGCGGAATCTGCCAGCCCTGGAAGGAACGTGCCTTCACGCCCAGCGCCTGTAGCGCGATCGCGAGAAGGCCGGAGGTCACCTGTTCGCCCGAGGCGACAACGGTGTCGTATTCCTTCTGGTCGAACTGCGGCATCGCCTCCTTGCACCAGGCAACGAGCTGGTTCGTCACCCCCGCCATGGCCGATACGACGACCGCCACTTCATGGCCGGCATCGACCTCGCGCTTCACATGGCGCGCGACGTTCTGGATGCGCTCGAGATTGGCGACGGATGTGCCGCCGAATTTCATGACAATGCGGGCCATAGGGGTCCGGCAGACTGGGCGTTGTGGCGCCGCTTTCGGTGGCGCCGGAGGAACTGGGGCTATACATAGCGGCAGGCCGGGTGCCAAGCGCAACGGCGTCGCGCGTTTACGGTAAAGAGGCGAAGGTGGCGGGTTCGGTTAACGAGGAAGAGGTTGCCCGCTTCGCCGCGCTCGCCGGCGAATGGTGGAATCCGGACGGGCCCTATGCCCCCCTCCACAGGCTGACGCCGGCCCGCGTCGAATATGTCCGCGACCGGCTGGCGGAACGGTTCGGGCGCGACACAAAAGCCCTCAAGAGCCTCAAGGATTTGGCGGTGCTCGATGTCGGCTGCGGCGGCGGTATCCTGGCAGAGCCTCTCGCGCGCCTCGGTGCGAACGTTTCGGGCATCGAGCCGGCCCGCGAAAGCATCGAGGCGGCAAAGGCCCATGCCGCGGAAGCGGGTCTTGCCATCGACTATCGCGCCGCCTCCGCCGAAGACCTTCTGGCTGAAGGGAGGCAATTCGACGCGGTGATCGCCTCCGAGGTCATCGAGCATGTCGACGACCCGGCCGGCTTTGTGCGGACGCTGGCGGGCCTCGCCAGACCCGGCGGACTCGTCCTTTTCTCGACCCTCAACCGCACACTGAAAAGCTACGCGCTCGCCATTGTCGGCGCGGAATATGTCCTGCGCTGGATTCCGGCCGGCACGCACGACTGGAACAAGTTCGTCACGCCGGACGAACTTGCGGACCATTGCACCGCCGCCGGGCTCGATGTCGCGGACGTCACCGGCATGATCTTCGATCCGCTACGCGGCTCGTGGAGACTCGGCCGTGACAGCGGCGTCAATTACTGGCTCGCGGCCGAGAAATAATCCGACAGCCACGCGCGGGCATATGCGTCCGTCTTGCGCGCGATCTCGACGGGCAGCCGGTTGAACGCGTGCGGCGCGTCCGGCACGAGCAGAATGTCGGCATTGCCGTTGGCCTCCTTCCAGCGCGCCCGCAAATTCTCGGTTTCCGCCAGCAGCGGATCGGCGGTGCCGGCGATGAAGAGCGCCGGCGGCAGGCCGGAGAGATCGGCGAAGGCCGGCGAGATGGACGGCGCGCGGCGCTCCGCGTCCGTCATTCTCGGCGTCAGCTGGCGGAGGGAGGACAACGCCGTCGGCGCATGGATCACCAGAGTATCGCGCGGCGCGGCGCGCAGCCCCTCGCTGCCCGACAGGTCGTAGACGCCGTAATAGAGCAGCGCCGCGTGGAACAGCAGGCGGCGGCGGAGCATGGTACATACCGCCAGATGCGCGCCCGCGCTCTCGCCGCCGATCGTCATGCGGGTCGAGCCGAACTCCCGCTTGGCGTTCTCGGCCAGCCACACCGCCGCAGCCTCGCATTCGGCGAGAATATCGGTTACAGGCGTGCGCGGCGCCGGCCCGTAATCGGCGGCCACCACCGCAATATTGCAGGCGATCGCCAGTTCCGCATTCGGGACATCATCCATGCGCGCATTGCCGGTACACCAGCCACCGCCGTGGAAATCGAGATGAACGCCGCGGAGCTTTCCCGGCGGACGAACAATACGCAACGTTATCCGGCGGCCGAGCGCGACGACGGAGCGGGTCTCGATCTCCACGCCCATACGGCGCACGCGAGGTGCGTGGAAGGCACGGAACGCGAGAACGGCGGCGTGCGACATCTTGCGTCCGAACGCCGTCTTCATGCGCGCGCGCGGCATGCGATGGAGCCAGCGGCAGGCGCGGCTCAGTTCGGCACGGTCATCGTTGGTAAATGCAGGCAGCGGCGGCAATCAGTTGCCCTTGCCGGGTACGGGCGGCAGCGGATGGACTTCGATCCCGTCTTCAATCAGTTCGCGCGTTTCCTCGCCGGTCGCAACGCCGTAGACCGAGGCCTTTTCCATCTCCCCGTCATGCATCTTGCGCGCGACCTCGGCAAAGCGCGGCCCGACATCCTCGGCATCCTTCGTCAACTCCTCGCGTACCTTGACCAGCATCTCGCGCATGCGCGCTTCGCGATCGCCAAGCAGCTCCTGTTCCGCCTCGGCCTGAGTTGCAACCGCCGGCGACATGAGCGCCTTGCTCACCTCTCGCGATCCGCAGACAGGGCAGGTCAGAAGCCCATTCCCCGCCTGCCCGTCGTAGTCGCCTGACGAGCGGAACCAGCCGTCGAAGCCGTGGCCGCCGTCACAGGTAAGGGAATACCGGATCATCGCGGCACCTCGCCGAGATGCACCGGCTCGTCGGATGCAACGGCAAACCGGCGGCCGTTCTGCAATACCGGGATTTTTCGGCGGGCCTCCGCCACGCGCCCGGGGCGGATCTCGGCCGTCACGACACCGGGCTCGACTCCCGCCTCGGCGAGAATCTCCCCCCAGGGATCGACGATCATCGAATGTCCGTACGTCTCGCGCCCGTCCTCGTGGCGCCCGGCCTGGGCGGCGGCGAAAATGAAAGCGCCGGTCTCGATGGCCCGGGCGCGAAGCAGCACATGCCAATGCGCCTCGCCGGTTTGCCGGGTAAAGGCGGCTGGAACGGCGATGAAGTCCGCGCCGCGCTCCGCAAGCGCGCGGTAGAGCGCGGAGAAGCGCAGATCGTAACAGATTGTCATGCCCAGCCTGCCCCAGGGCAGATCGGCGGCCACCGCAACCTCGCCCGGCTGGTAGGTGCGGGATTCGCGCCAGCTCTCGCCGTTGTCGAGATCGACGTCGAACATGTGGATCTTGTCGTAGCGCGCCACGACCTCACCATCCGGAGAGATAAGGAAGGCGCGATTGGCGATACGTTCGCGTCCGTCTCCGAAGGCCATCGGCAGCGAGCCGAGATGCAGCCATATCTTCAGTTCCGCTGCGAGTTCGCGAAACGCCTTCAGCGCCTGGTCGTGCTCCTCGTCTCGGATGAGCTTCATCAGCCGTTCGCGGTCGCGCACAAGGAGGGATGTCATTTCCGGCGTCTGTACATAGCGCGCGCCTGCGTCCACGGCCGCGCGGATCAGTTCCGACGCGTCCTTCACATTCGTCGCAATGTCCTGTCCGGCTCGCAGCTGCACCAGACCGGCGGTGAAAGCCTCCCGGGTCATTGCGCCAGCGCCGTATCGAGTTCGCCTCGCGCATCGAGCGCGTAGAGATCGTCACAGCCCCCGACATGGCGGTCGTTGATGAAGATCTGCGGCACGGTCATCCGGCCGCCGGACCGCTGGATCATTTCGGCGCGAAGCGCCGGATTGCCGGAGATGTCGATCTCGTCATAGGCCGCGCCTTTCTGCTCCAGCAGGGTCAAGGCATCGGCGCAATAGGGGCAAAGCGGGCGGGTATAAATCGTAATGGCAGCCATGATTGCCCAGATATGAGGTCAGACGCGTTCGGCGACAAGCGCGAAAACGAGCGCATCCACCTCCGCCGCTCCGGCGCGGCGCAGCACGCGGGCCGCGCTGTTCAGCGTCGAGCCCGTGGTCATCACATCGTCGATCAGGACAGTGCGCTTCCCCGCCACGACCTCCCCGGCCAGAGGTCCGGGCCTGAACGCGCCGGTCAGATTGCGGGCCCGCTCCGCGGAAGACAGGCCGACCTGGCTCCGCGTCGCTTTGCGACGGACCAGGCCTTCATGGGCCACCGGCACGCCGCTTTCGCGCGAAATGGCCTTGGCCAGTTCCCCGGCCTGGTTGAAGCGGCGGCCCCAGAACCGCACCCGGTGCAGCGGCACCGGGACCAGGATATCCGCCCCGGAGAGCAACTCGGCGCCCGCCCGCGCCATCCACCGCCCCATGGCATTGGAAAGATCGAGCCGGTCGGAATATTTCAGCCGGTGAACGAGTTGCCGGGCCGGCCCGTCATGGCGTGCGACGGCCCGCGCCCGGCCAAAGGCCGGCGGCTCTGCAATGGCCTTGGGGGAAATCAGTCCATAGCCCATGTCGGACTGGAAGGGCGTCCCGAGGCGCTCGCAGTAAGGGCGCTCGATGAAATCGATCTCCTGCCAGCATCGCGGGCAGAGCGAAGCCGCGGCGGCGACCGGCCGTGCGCAACAGAGGCACAGCGGCGGCAGCAGTGTATCGAGCAACGCGCGTCCCGCATATCCAAGGAGCCTGCCGGGCCGGCCGAGCGAACATGCCGTCATTTGGAAGGCCGCACGCCGCCCTGGATCACCGCTTGGGCGAGAGCGGCGGCGGTGGCGACGAATATGCCGATGCCGGCAAATATGTATCCGATCGTGAATATCTTTCCGATGGCGGTTTTAGGCGCCAGGTCCCCATAGCCGACAGTGGCTATGGTCACGACCGAGAAGTAGACGGAATCCACCAGCGACCACCCTTCGACAATCCAATAAAAGATTGTCGCGATCGCGATCAGCGTCGCGGCCAGGGATAAAGCACCGCGCACGGCCGGCTCCCGGATTGCCGTCCGGAACCCGTGGTAAAGGCGGCGCATATTGCCGAACACTTCCATCTCGTCCTGACCCGCGTGGATCTCTTCGTCCGCAATCGATGAGTGTAGACCTTCCTTGCGCTATCGGGGAGAGGAGACGATGGGGTTTGACGTCGTTATCCAGCGCGCGCATATGCCAGACGATGCAAGATCCCCTCTTTGACGCTGGCCTCCGCCGCTTACGCCTCGATCGCGCCAGACGCGCGGGGCAGCGCGACGACGTCCTGATGCCCCGTGTGGCCGAAGACCTCGCGGACCGCCTGTCTTTCGTGCTGCGCGATTTTCCGCTGGCGGCGGATATCGACAGCGCCGGCCCTGAAATTGCCGAAACCATCGCAAAGCTTCCGCGGGTCGGTCGTGTCCTGCGCGCCGGCAGCGCGCCCGGTTCCGACATTGTATTTACGGGAGAGGCGCTTCCCTTCGCCGAAGGCTCTCTCGACCTTGCCGTGTCGGCGCTTTCGCTGCATTGGGCCGAAGACATTCCCGGCCTGTTCGTGCAGATACGGCGCGCGCTGAAGCCGGACGGGCTTTTCCTCGCCGCGCTGCTCGGCGGCGATACGCTGATCGAGCTGCGCGAGGCGTTCGCCGAGGCCGAGGCGGAGACGCTCGGGGGCGTATCCCCGCGCGTCATTCCGTTCGGATCGCCCCAGGATTATGGCGGTCTTCTGCAGCGCGCCGGCTTCGCGCTGCCGGTCGTCGATTCCGAACGCATCACTGTCCGCTATGGCGATCTGTACGGGCTTTTCCGTGACCTGCGCGCACTCGGAGCGACCAATCCCATGCTGGCACGCGCGCGAACGCCGCTCCGGCGCGACACGCTCGCGCGTCTTTTCGAAATCTACGAAGAGAAGTTTTCCGACCCCGACGGCAGACTGCGCGCCACGGTCGAGATCATTTGGCTGTCGGGCTGGACGCCGCATGAAAGCCAGCAGAAGCCGCTGCGTCCCGGTTCGGCGAAGGCGCGGCTGGCGGACGCGCTCGGGACCGTCGAAATCCCGAGCGGCGTCAAGCCGGAACGCAATTAGTTGCCGTTGGACTCGCTGAGCGTCGTTCCGATCGTATTGAACGTGGTGCCGATGCTGCTGCCGACGAGCGGCATCGCGACGATGATCGCAAGGCTGAGCAGGGCGGCGATCAGGCCGTATTCGATAGCGGTGGCGCCGCTGTCGTCGTTGCGGAACCGGGCGATGAGCTGAACAAACTTTTCCATGTGCGTCCCCTTCACAAAAGGTCCACCAAAGCAGGAATAAGCGGCTCGTCGGCGGGCGGCATGGGATAGCTCCGAAGCTGTTTCGGTTCCACCCAGGCCAGGTTCTGCCCCTCCAGTGCCCGGACCGTCCCCTCCCATCGCCGGCATATGTACAACGGCATCAGCAGGTGCAGCGTCTCGTAGGCATGGCTTGCGAATGTAAGCGGCGCGAGGCAGGCCGGCTTGACCGTAATTCCCAGTTCTTCGGTGAGCTCCCTGATAAGTGTTTCCTCGGGTGTCTCGCCCGCTTCGACCTTGCCGCCCGGGAACTCCCAGAGTCCCGCCATCGCCTTGCCTTCCGGGCGTTGTGCCAGAAGCACCCGCCCATCGGGGTCGACGAGGGCCGCGGCCGCAACAAGAAGAAGCGGTTTAGCCACCTGACGCACCTTTCTTAAATTGCAAGGTATTAAGCCCGGTCTACGGCAATTGCCGAAAAACCGGAAAAATCGATTAACCTTTTAGGACCGGTAGTCGGCGTTGATCGCGATGTATTCGGCGGTGAGATCGCAGGTCCATACGCGGGCCGCCCCGCGGCCAAGACCTATTTCGGCACGAATCTCGATTTCCTGGCCTTTCATATAGGCCGAGGTTTTCGCCTCGTCGTAAGCCGGATCGCGCTCGCCGTCGACCGCGACGCGAATGTCGCCGAACCAGATCGCCAGCCGGTCGCGGTCCGCGGGCTCGCCGGCCTTGCCGACGGCCATGACGACACGGCCCCAATTGGCGTCTTCGCCCGCCACCGCCGTCTTCACCAGCGGCGAATTGGCGATCGACAGGGCGATCCGGCGTGCCGAGGCTTTGCTCTTCGCGCCCTCGACCCGCACCGTGATGAATTTCGTCGCGCCCTCGCCGTCGCGCGCGACCTGCTGGGCAAGATCGTCGAGGACGCTTTGCAGCGCCTTCTTCAGCGCCGGAATGCGACGGTCGTCCATACGCTTGATCGGCTTGCCGCCGGCGGCGCCGGTGGCGAAGAAAAGCAGCGTGTCCGATGTTGACGTATCGCCATCGACCGTCGTGCAGTTGAAGCTCGTCTTGACGCCATCGCCGAGCAGCGCCTGCAGCACTTTGGCCGATACCGGCGCATCGGTCGCGACGAAGGACAGCATCGTCGCCATGTCCGGCGCGATCATGCCGGCGCCCTTGGCAATGCCGCTGACCGTCACCTCGACGCCGCCGAGATCGGCCCTGGCCGTCGCGCCTTTCGGGAAGGTGTCGGTCGTCATGATGGCGCGCGCCGCCGCTTCCCAACCGTCCGGAACCGCGGATTTGGTCAGTGCGTCGAGAACGCCGCGGAATTTTTCGGCATCCAGCGGCTCGCCGATCACGCCGGTGGAGGCGAGAAAAATCTCGCCGTCCGTGCATTTCGCCGCCTTGGCCGCGAGCTTCGCGGTCAGCGCGGTCGCCTTGCTGCCCTTCTTGCCGGTGAAGGCGTTCGCATTGCCGGAATTGACGACCAGCGCCCGCGCCTTGCCGGATTTCAGGACTTTCCGGCACCAGTCCACAGGCGCGGACGGGCATTTGGATTGTGTGAATACGCCCGCAGCCGCCGTTCCCTTGTCGAACAGCATCATCAGAACGTCGGTGCGTCCCCTGTAGCGGATGCCGGCCTCGGCGGTCGCGATGCGCACCCCGTTCACCGGCGCCAGCGTCGGAAAGCGCTCCGGCGCCAGCGGCGAGACCTTGCCCCCCATGCGTGCTTACTTTTTGTCGGCCGGCGCCGTGCCATCCGCGGGCGGTTTGGGACCGCCGACACGCTCGATCTTGGCCTGGTCGAGCAGCTTTTTCACGGCTTCTTCCTGCGCTTTCTTGTGGACGTAGTCCTCGATCTGGCTGCGGACTTCCTCAAGCTTCGGCACGGGACGCTGACGCTTTTCCTCGACCTTGATGATGTGCCAGCCATATTGCGACTTCACCGGATCGGACACCTGGCCCGGCTCCATCTTGAAAGCCACCTCGGAAAATTCCGGCACCATCTGCTCCTTCAGGAAGAAGCCGATATCGCCGCCCTCCGCGCCGGAACCCGGGTCCTTCGAGATTTCCTTGGCGATAACCCCGAAATCCTCGCCCTTCTTGATGCGCTCGGCGACCTGCTTGGCCTCGTCTTCCGTCTCGACGAGGACATGGCGCGCGCGCACTTCCTGCTCCGGCTTGATTTCCTTGATGGTCTCTTCGTAGACCTTCTTCACCTCGTCATCGGTGACCGCCGCCTTGCCGACCTTTTCGAGATAGGTCTTCATCAGAGCCTGCTCGCGCAGGAACTCAAGGCGCGTCTGGAAATCCGCGTCTTCGTTCAGCTTGTCCTGTTCGGCCGCTTTGGCGACCAGTTTCACGTTGATGAGGAAGCCGATGAGCTGCTCGCGCTTCTGATCGTCGATGCCGGCCGCGCCGTTGGGGCTCAGTTCCTGGATCGCCAGCTGGACGTCGCGCTCCGTGAGTTTTTCACCGTCGACGGTCGCGACCACGGCATTGGGATCGGCGGGCTTGGCCGGCTCGGCCGGCGGGGTCTGCGCCCCGGCGGAAGCCGCCGCGAACACGAGCAAAATCGCCGCAAAGGCTGACAAAATACGGCCGGAGCGGCCGGAATAATCGTACGTCATCGAAACTGATACCTCGCCGGGCGGCTCAGGGGCCGCGGACGCCGGACACTGGCCCAAAGGGGTCGCATTGACAACCCTCCGACCCCTTCCTAATTCTCCCCCGTCCGCGGTCCGTAAGGCGGCGGAATATCCAGGGTTAATCCCTTTCTCACCTCCGCACGGGCCTCTTCGGACGCCCCCGGACAAGCTGCCAAGGAAGCCTTTCCGGCACGCGCCGGGCAGCGGCAGTTCACGAGGCTTTGATGCTTGGCGCCCTTACCCGTATTTTCGGTTCCGCAAACGACCGTCGCCTGAAGAACAACAGGCCCAAGGTCGAGGCGATCAACGCGCTCGAGCCGGAGCTCGCGGCCTTGTCCGACGAGGCGCTTCGCGCCCGCACCGGGGAATTCCGCAAGCAGCTCGCCGAGGGCGCGTCCCTCGACGATCTCCTGGTTCCGGCCTTCGCCACCGTCCGGGAAGCGTCCAAGCGCGTCCTTGGCCTGCGGCCTTTCGACGTGCAGCTGATCGGCGGCATGGTCCTGCACGAGGGCGGCATTTCCGAAATGAAGACCGGCGAAGGCAAGACGCTGGTCGCCACCCTGCCGGTCTATCTCAATGCCCTGACCGGCAAGGGCGTCCATGTCGTCACCGTGAACGACTATCTCGCCCGCCGCGACGCCGAATGGATGGGCCGCATCTACAGCTTCCTCGGACTGACGACCGGCGTCATCGTCCACGGTCTCGATGACGAGCAGCGCCGCGCCGCCTATCAGTGCGACGTCACCTACGCGACGAACAACGAGCTCGGCTTCGATTATCTGCGCGACAACATGAAGTACGACCTCGCGCAGATGGTCCAGCGCCCGCACTTTTACGCAATCGTCGACGAGGTCGACTCGATTTTGGTCGACGAGGCGCGCACGCCGCTCATCATTTCCGGCCCGCTGGAAGACCGCTCAGAGCTTTACACCACGCTCGACACGTTTATTCCGAATCTCGCGGCCGAGCACTACGAACTCGACGAGAAGCAGCGCACCGTCTCCCTGACCGAGGCCGGTAACGAACTGCTCGAAAATCTCCTTCAGGAGGCCGGTCTCCTCAAGGGTGAAAGTCTGTACGACGTCGAGAACGTCACCATCGTCCACCACATCAATCAGGCGCTGCGCGCCCACAAGCTGTTCACGCGCGACAAGGATTACATCGTTCACAACGGCGAGATCGTCATCATCGACGAGTTTACCGGCCGCATGATGCCGGGCCGCCGCTATTCCGAGGGCCTGCACCAGGCGCTGGAAGCGAAGGAGCATGTCGCGATCCAGCCCGAGAACCAGACGCTCGCCTCGATCACCTTCCAGAACTATTTCCGCCTGTACCAGAAACTGGCGGGCATGACCGGCACGGCGCTGACCGAGGCCGACGAGTTCATGGATATCTACGGGCTTGAGGTCATCGAGATCCCGACAAATCTGCCCGTGGCCCGCGTCGACGAGGATGACGAGGTCTACCGGACGGCCGACGAAAAGTACAACGCCGTCATCGCCGAGATCGAACGCGCGCATGAGCGGCTGCAGCCGGTTCTCGTCGGCACCGCGTCCATCGAGAAGTCGGAGCTTCTTGCCGAGCTTCTGAAGAAGAGCGGGTTCAAGCAGATCGACTTCGGCGATCCGTCGGCCATTGAGAAACTCTACACTGCGGCACGCACCGGCAAGCCGAGCCGCCAGTTCGCCGTGCTGAATGCGCGCTTCCACGAGCAGGAAGCCTATATCGTCGCCGAGGCGGGAGTGCCCGGCGCGATCACCATCGCCACCAACATGGCGGGCCGCGGCACCGACATCAAACTCGGCGGCAATGCCGATATGCGCCTCGCCCAGGAAACCGCCAATCTCGACGACGAGCGCAAGGCCGCGAAGGAAAAGGAAATCGCGGCTGAAATCGCGAAATTCCGCGAAGCCGTCCTCACATCGGGCGAGACGCTCACCGACGAAAAGGGCCGCACGCATGAGCGCCCTGGCGGGCTATATATCATCGGCACCGAACGGCACGAGAGCCGCCGCATCGACAACCAGCTGCGCGGCCGTTCCGGCCGCCAGGGCGACCCGGGGCGCTCGAAGTTCTTCCTGTCCATACAGGACGATCTCATGCGCATCTTCGGCTCCGACCGCATGGACGGGATGCTGCAGACGCTCGGCCTGAAGGAAGGCGAGGCGATCATCCACCCGTGGATCAACAAGGCGGTGGAGCGCTCGCAGAGGAAGGTCGAGGCGCGCAACTTCGACATCCGCAAGAACCTTCTGAAATACGACGACGTTCTGAACGACCAGCGCAAGGTGATCTTCGAACAGCGCCGCGAGCTTCTCGAAGAAAGCGATCTTGCCGACACCGTGGCCGACATGCGCCACGACGTCGTCGACGAGATCGTGTCGAAGCGCATTCCGGAAAACGCCTATGCGGAGCAGTGGGACGTCGACAGCCTCGCGCAGGACATCGAGCAGAATCTCAATCTGGCTCTGCCGGTCAAGGAATGGGCGGCCGAGGAAGGCATCGCCGACGAGGAAATCCGCGAGCGCATCAGGAAGGCCGCGGACGAAATGATGGCGGCGAAGGCCGCGCGCTTCGGGCCCGATGTCATGCGCCACATTGAACGCGCCGTGGTCTTGCAGACCCTCGACAGCATGTGGCGCGAGCACATTTCGACGCTCGACCATCTGCGCCAGGTCATCGGCCTGCGCGGATACGGGCAGCGCGATCCTCTGAACGAATACAAGACCGAGGCGTTCGACCTTTTCCAGAGCCTGCTCAGCCGCCTGCGCATGCTCGTCACCGGCCAGCTTGCCCGCGTGGAACTCGTGCAATCGGTGCCTGATCCCGAGCTGCCGGAGATGGAAGCGAGCCATATCGACCCGTTCACCGGCCAAGAGGAAATCGAGGGCGCCGGCCCGCCGCCCGGCGCCGATCCTGACAACCCGGCGACCTGGGGCAAGGTCTCGCGCAATGCCGACTGCCCGTGCGGATCGGGCAAGAAATACAAGCATTGTCACGGCAAGTTTTGACGCCGGACGAGCGGCTAGGCCTACTTGCGCGAGCGCTCGTCGTAACGGGGTGCGACGAGAACCATTTTTATCTGGCTCAGGACTTGGTCCGCAGTCTGCGGGATCGGAATTGTCACGGCCTGAAAATCGGGTTTATCAACTTCGGAAGCCAAAAGACGCCCGGGGCCATCGCGGACTATGTGGATCGTACCGCCCACGTCGCCGACCCGCTTCCCTCTCGAAACCAGGTCGGGTTCAAGGCGGCGCGGCTTGGAGTAAAGACGAAAATTCCCGAGTACTTCCCGGGCTTCGATTACTATGTCTGGCTGGACGGCGACACCTGGGTACAAAACATTGCGGGTGTTCTTGATCTTATCGAAGCCGCCGACAAGGCCGATCTGGCCGTACATTCCGAAACGTATATCCTCACACCGAACTCGTGGACTGTTCGTGCTTACAACAGCATGTATGTGGGCGAAGGCGAGGCATATTGGCATGCCCCCATGGTGAATGCGGGAGTTTTCTCCGCGCGCGCAGGGTCGAAACTTTGGACCCTATGGGCGGCAGAGATGACGCGTGCGGCGGAGCTTCATAGGACAGGGGCGCCGATCGTCTTCTCCGACCAGATCCCGCTTCACCGGCTGCTCGTGCGGAAAGAGCTTACCTTCTGTGAATTGCCCGCCATCAACAACTGGCTGGTTCAGTACCACCTGCCGCGCTTCAACCTCAGGCTCAAGAAGCTGCATACTCCCGCGGCGCCGCACGAGGAAATCAACATCATTCACCTCGCCGGCAAGAAAAAGGATCGGAAATTCGTGTTGGACAATGTCGGGCGTCCGATCACGCTAAAATACAGCGATGTGCGCTGGGCGTTCGCGCAAATTGGATAACTGCCGCCGGGCAAACGACCTTCTCACATATCATTATGGCAGCACGGCCGCCTTGTTGCCGGCACCCTGTCGGCAGCGCCGTCAGTTCCCGAACCACCGCTTGTAGAACGGCTTCTTCTCGCTCTGCGGCGCCATCGACGCCGTGACCGGCTGCGCTGCCGGGGCGACGGCCTTCGGTTCGCTGCTGTGGGCAGCCGTCACCGGCGCGGGCTTTGCGGCGGGCGTCGGAGCGGCATCGGCCTTCGGCGTTTCCGGAGTCTTCAGCTCCTCCGGCTTTTCATCGGGGCTGCGCAGCCAGGAGAACATCTTGCTCTCCGCCTTTTTCGGCTGCTGCGAGGCATAAGGCGACGGCACCGGCAGCGGCACGGCCGACTTCGAATCGGTCATGGCCAGCGCCACCGTGCCCGTTGTTGCCGGCTCGCTCTTCGCTACCATCACCGGTGCCGGCGGCGGCGGCTTGACCGGATCGCTCAGCGAGCGGCGCAGACGGCCGTTCTGCGGCACGTAGGCCTCGGCGGTCTGCAAGCCGGACGAGACAAGCTCGTTGAACTTCTGCTCGTCGCCACGCTTCTTGGAATTCAGCGCCATTGCGATCGCCGGGTGAACCTCATAGTTCGGGCAGGCCGCGTTCGGATTGAACCGCCCGCCATCCTTGGGCTCGGCGTCGAACACATATTTCTGGCCGCAGACATCGACCTTCGGTTCCAGCTTCGTCAGTTCGAAATGGTCGGACCCTTCCTTCAGGTTTTCCCAGAAGGCGAAATTCTTGTCGTTACGGCGCCGCGCCATGTTTTCGGCGGTCATGCGGAACGGAAAGGCCTGAACCTGGAAGCCCGGTTGGCCGGCATGCAGCGCCTCGCGCACAACCGCGTACAGCTCGCCGATCTGCTCGTCGGTCATGGCGTAGCAGCCCTTCGACAGGCAATCGCCATGCACCATCAGATGCGCGCCGGTACGGCCGAGGCTGCGGTCGAACGCATTCGGATAGCCGAGATTGAACGACAGGTAATATTCGGAATTCGGATTCAGCTGCGCGGGCGTGACCTTGTAGAAGCCCTCGGGCGACTGGCCGTCGCCTTCCTTGATCTTGGGACCGAGCGTGCCCGAGAAACGGCAGATCTCATAGGTCTTCAGCAGCGCATAACGGCCGTCGGCGCGCTTCTTCCAGAGCTCGAGCTCGCTCTCTTCCTTGTAAATACGCACAAGGACGGGATCGCGCCGCGTCATGCCCTTGTCCTGCATCAGGGCAAGCGTCTTTGCCGGAATCGGCCGCGAAGCTTTCGTATTGCCGCCGCCTTCGGTCTGGCAGCCGGCAAGCGCCAGCGCCGCGATGCCGGCAAGTACGATCATGCTGTAAGAGCGGATCGTCATGGGTGTTTAAATCCCTCGCCGCGAAGCGGCCCCGTGTCCCCAGACACCACAGCTTTAGCCTTACGGCGGGGTTACCGCAATCGGGGCAAAACCGGGTTGTCTGGTTATAGTTTAGAGACAGTAACTTAGGCGGGGATATGGCGGCCGATGGCGAGGAATTTTTCCCGCCTGCTTTTTTTGATCTGGTCGCGGCTCATGCCGGCCAGCCCGTCGAGGGCGTCGCCGATGGTCGTGCCCACCGCCCGCATCACGGCATCGTGGTCGCGATGGGCACCGCCCACGGGTTCGGGGATGATCCCGTCGATAATTCCGAGCCTTAGCAGGTCCTGGGCGGTGATTTTCAGGTTCGTGGCGGCGTCCGAAGCCCGCGCCGAATCGCGCCACAGGATCGAGGCGGCGCCTTCGGGCGAAATCACGCTGTAGATGGAATGTTCCAGCATCTGGACGTTGTTGGCGGTGGCGATCGCGATCGCGCCGCCCGAACCGCCCTCGCCGATGATGACCGCCACATTCGGCACGCCCAGGCTCAGGCAGGCATCCGTCGACCGGGCAATGGCCTCGGCCTGCCCGCGCTCCTCGGCGTCGATGCCGGGATAGGCACCCGCCGTGTCGACGAGGGAGACCATCGGAATGTCGAACCGGTCAGCCATTTCCATCAGGCGCACCGCCTTGCGGTAGCCTTCCGGCCGCGCCATGCCGAAATTGTGCTTCAGGCGGCTTTCGGTGTCCGATCCGCGCTCATGGCCGATCAGCATGACGCTCTGGCCGCGGAAACGCGCGAATCCACCGACGATGGCGGCGTCGTCGCCATATTTGCGGTCGCCGGCAAGTTCGGTGAAATCCTCGAACAGCGCCGTGGTGTAGTCGCAGAAATGCGGCCGCTGCGGGTGGCGCGCGACCTGCGTTTTCTGCCACGGCGTCAGCTTGGCGTAGAGCTCGTTGAGAGCCTCGTCGGCCTTGCTGCGCAGGCGGCCGACCTCGTCCTCGACATCGACGCCCTCGCCGGATGTGCCAAGGGCCTGGAGCTCGTCGACCTTGGCCTCAAGCTCGGCAACATGTTTTTCGAAATCGAGATAACTGCGCATCGTATCGGTGTCGGGGTCCGCGCCGGAAAGGGGCGCAACCTGATGTCAGGCTTGCGCCGAGTCAAGCTAGTCCGAATCGGACAGCGGATGAAGATCGCGCACCATGGCGGCCATGCGCTCGTCGAGCACATGGGTGTAGATCTGGGTTGTGGCGACATCGGCATGGCCGAGAAGCTGCTGGACCGAGCGGAGATCGGCGCCGTTCTGCAGAAGATGGCTGGCGAAGGCATGGCGCAGCACGTGGGGGCTGACGCGCTTCGGTTCGATTCCCGCGCGCAGCGCCACGTCCTTGAGATCGCGGGCGAAAGCCTGCCGCGTCAGATGGCCGGATTCGCTGAGCGCCGGAAACAGCCATTGGCTGGTTGTCCCGCCCCGGAGATCGAGCAGGTCGAGATAGGCGCGGGTCGCCTTGCGGGCCGCCTCGGTCAGCGGCACGAGGCGTTCCTTCCCGCCTTTGCCGCGAATCGACAGAATCTTGATGCCGGGCCGCGCCGCCGAACGCGGCAGGGTGACGAGTTCCGACACGCGCATGCCGGTCGCGTAGAGAATTTCCAGCAGCGCGGCCATGCGGGCGATGCGCAGCCTCGCGATGGACGTCCGCCCCGTGTCGTCCGCGCCTTCGGCCACCACGCCGAGCAGCCGGTCGACCTCTTTTATGCTGAGAGTCTTCGGCAGCGGACGGCCGCGCTTCGGCCCCGACAGCGCCGCGCCGGGATCGTCCCCGCGCAGCCCTTCCGAATAGAGAAAGCGATGGAGCTGCTTCACCGCCGAAAGCCGCCGCGCCGAGGACGAGGCGGCAAAGCCTCGCCTCGAAAGGTCGGCGAGCCAGGCCCTTATGTCGTCGGCCTCGGCCGATCCGGCATCGCGGCCGCGCCTGTCCAGAAAGCCGCAATAGTCGTCGAGATCGCGGCGATAGGCCTCAAGCGTGTTCCTGGCCGCCCCGCGCTCGGCGGAGAGCATTTCGAGAAAGCCGTCGATCGCCCTGTCCGCGTTCATTTCTCGATATCGATCGGCACGTTCACGGTCATCTCGCGCGGCTGCGGCTCGACAAAGGTCGCGAGCGCCCACACCCCGGCGAACAGAACCGCGAGGAGAAGGACAAGGTTGCGCAGAAGGCGGAACGTGCTTGGCATGGGTCCCTGGCCGCCCCTCGGGGCGGCGATTCACCGTTTTACAGGAATCATGCCCGGGGCGTTTACGCAACGCCCCTTGCGGGCGAAAGGGGATTGGTGGAAACCACCCTCATGCCTGCGACTGCCCAGACAACGATCAGCGACGAAGCCCTGGCCGCGGCCGGCGCCCAGGTGCGCGCGGCGCTCGACGGCCGCGCGGTCGTGCTCGTCGGCATGATGGGCGCGGGCAAGAGTTCCGTCGGCCGCCGCCTCGCCAAGGCGCTCGACCTGCCCTTCGTCGATGCCGACGCCGAGATCGAAAAAGCGGCCGGCATGAGCATCACCGACATTTTCGCCAAGCACGGCGAGCCGGAATTCCGCGCCGGCGAGCGTCGCGTCGTCGCGCGCCTTCTTGAGGAACACCCCTCCGTGATCGCCACCGGCGGCGGCGCCTGGATGGACGACACGACGCGGGCGAAAGTGCACGCGCGCGGCGTCTCCGTCTGGCTGAAGGCGGAAATCGACACGCTCCTGAAGCGCGTCAAGAAACGCGGCGGGCGCCCTCTGCTAAAAACGGGCGATCCCGAGCAGGTTCTGCGCGACCTTTTGGCCGTGCGCGAGCCGGTCTATGCCGAGGCGGACGTCACCGTCGTCTCGCGCGAGGTGCCGCATGAAGTCATGGTGAGCGAGACGCTCGACGAACTCGACCGGTTCCTGAAAGGCAAGGCATGAGCGCGGATGTTGTTACGGTTCCCGTTGCCCTCGGCGACCGCGCCTACGATATCCGCATCGGCGCGGGCCTGATCGACACGATCGGCAAAAGCGCGGCCGGGCTCGGCGCGCGCACCGTCGCCGTTGTTACGGACCAGAACATCGCGGCGCTGCATCTCGACCGCGCGCTCAGGAGCATCGCCAATTCCAATCTCGGCGCGGCGCCCATCGTCGTGCCGGCGGGCGAGGCGACCAAAAGCTTCAAATATCTCGAACAGGCGGTCTCCGGCCTTCTGGACGCAAAGATCGAACGCGGCGATATCGTCGTCGCGCTCGGCGGCGGCGTGGTCGGCGATCTCGCGGGTTTCGCCGCGGCGGTGACGCGGCGCGGCGTGCGGGTCGTCCAGGTGCCGACATCGCTGCTCGCCCAGGTCGACTCGTCCGTCGGCGGCAAGACCGGCATCAACACGGCGCACGGCAAGAACCTCGTCGGCGCGTTCCATCAGCCGAGTCTTGTCCTCGCCGACACCTCGACGCTCGACACCCTGCCCGATCGCGAGTTCCGCGCCGGCTATGCGGAAGTCGTGAAGTACGGGCTGATCGATGACGCCGGTTTTTTCTCCTGGCTGGAGAAACACTGGAAGGGCGTCTTTGCCGGCGGCGAGGACCGCGTCCATGCCATCGCGACGAGTTGCCGGTCGAAGGCGTCGATCGTCGCGCGCGACGAGTTCGAAAACGGCGATCGTGCTCTTCTCAATCTGGGCCACACCTTCGGGCACGCGCTGGAAGCAGCCGTCGGCTATGACGGCGCGCGCCTCGTGCATGGCGAAGGCGTCGCCATCGGCCTCGTGCTCGCCTTCCGGTTCTCGGCCCGGCTCGGCCTGACCTCGGAAGAAGAAGCCGAACGCGTTGCCGCGCATCTGAAGGCCGTCGGCCTGCCGACCCGGATCGCCGATATACCCGGCGAGGTCGGCGACGCCGACCGGCTGCTGGAACTGATGACCCAGGACAAGAAGGTGAAGGCCGGCCGCCTCACCTTCATCCTCGCCCGGGGCATCGGCCGGTCTTTCATCGCCCCGGATGTACCGCCGCAGAATGCCAGGGATTTTCTGGACTTCGCCCTCAAGTCGTAAACCTCGTTAACCCCTCGTTGAACCTTTCAGGGGGGCTCGCGTTACTAATCCGAAGAGGGCGCTGCGGCGCCAGGGACGCGAGGGAGGCCGACATGGCCAAAACAGCGAAAATCATTGCCGGTATCGCAATCACCGCCTTTCTGGGCGCGGCATCCGCGATCGCCCTGACCCCCGGCCCGGCGGATGCCGGCTACGGCGTCGATCAGAAGCCCCGCGCCGTGACCTCCAACACCGCCGCCAAGTCCGATATGGGCGTGCGCGCAGCCGACACCCGTGAGGCGCTTCCGGCGGCGTTCGAAGTCGCGAAGATCCGCCAGGTCGGACCGGACTTCACCCTGATCGACTCCAAGGGCCGCGAGGTCTATCGCAGCAATCGGAGCTCTCGCACGACCACCGTTGCAAAGGATGCGCATGTTCCGTTGATCACTGGACTCGGCGTCGCCGTCGGGCGCATCGACGCGGCCTTCGAGCGGGTCAACGACTAGCCGGCAGTCGCATTCCGCTTCGGGTGGCAATCTGCTAATCCCCCGGCATGCCTCTCCATGCGCTCGGCGATCTGGTTCCGAAAATTCCCGCAGGCCCTCATTTCATCGCGCCCGATGCGCGGCTGATCGGCCATGTCATTATCGAGGAAGAAGCAAGCGTCTGGTTCGGCGCGGTCCTCCGCGCGGAATATGAGCCGATCCATATCGGCCCCCGCACCAATGTGCAGGACGGCGTCATCGCGCATGTCGATCCCGGCTTTCCGATGCGGCTCGGCCGCGACGTGTCCATCGGCCACAACGCCATCATCCACGGCTGCACGGTCGAGGACGGCGCGCTGATCGGCATGGGCGCGACGGTCATGAACGGCGCGGTGATTGGCGCGGGGTCGCTCGTCGGTGCCAATGCGCTCGTCACGGAAGGCAAGGTCTTTCCGCCGCGCTCCCTGATCCTCGGGTCGCCGGCCAAGCGCGTCCGCGAGCTGACGGACGACGAAGTCCGGGGATGTCTTGAAACCGCGGCGGGCTATGTGAAGCGTGTTGCGATGTACACCGCGGGCTTCCGCTAGCCCTTCAGAATTTGCCGCGCCAGGCGCCGGGCGTTCTGGCGCCCTATTTCAAGCACCGTAATGACGCGGAACAGGATACCGCCGCCTCGCGGCGCGATCATCCAGTCCGCGATGGGCAGGCGCCCGCGCCACATCCGGTCCATCAGCGGATGGTTCGGATCGGCGACGGAATCGACGAAGGAAATCTCCGGCGCGTCGAGCAACAGGCGCGCTATGTCCTGGGTAATCAGCGCGCCGGGCGAGGTGCGCGCGAAAGCCTCGTCATAGGCCGTCTTGAAATAGAAGGCGCGGCCCGCGCTTGAAAGCACGAGCCCGCCGGCAACCGGCTTCCCGTCCATACGCAGAAGAACGACGCGCATGCCGCCCTGCTCCGCGAGGCTTGACGTTGCGTCGGTGATAAAGCCGAGATCGTCCGCGCTGCCGGCAAGCGGATTGCCGGTTTTTCCCTTCCAGCCGGACTTTTCAAGATCCAGAAATTCGCGCAGCGCGGCGGCCACCTCGTCCGGCGCGCGCGCGACGGTCAGCGTCACGTTTCCCTGCTCTCCAAGACGGCGGCGCATGCGCTGAAGATCGTGCCGCGATTTTTTTGGCAGTTCGGCATCGGCCTCGATGGCGACGCAGGCACGAACATGCGGGTTGATGCGCACGATCTTCATGCCGAGAGCATGCGCCGCACGTTCCAGCGCCTGCCCTGCGGCGCCCTTTTCGCTCAGTTTGGCGACATGGAAAGCATCCGCGCCGCTCGCCCGCACCCATTCCAGCAACGCCCGTGCCGCTTCGTCGGCATGGTCCCGGTCAAGCAGCGGCGTCGTCAGCGGCGCATAGGCAGGTTCGGCGCCGAGAAGGGGCAGCGGCACAACGAAGCGGCTTCGCTTCCAGTCGACCGGCCATACGCCGATAAGCTGGCCGCTCTGCCAGGCCATCAGCACGCGCGCCTGCGGATTGAGATGGCGCAGCGCCGCCAGCGCGACCGCCGGCTCGTAGAAGGCGTTGCCTTCAACCGCCCGCGAAGCCAGCGTACGCCAGGCGCCCGCATGCTCTTGCGCGGCTTCGGCGTCCAGACTTTCGACGGTGATTGCGGAGGAGACCATGCCCGTGCATACGCTGCAGTGGCTTAAAGTGACGCTAACCCGCGAACCCGCCTTGGTTAAGGAATTGCTCTTCGGCCTTGGTCGTCTCGCGGCCGAGCACGGTGTTGCGGTGCGGGAAGCGGCCGAAGCGGCGGATGATGTCGAGATGCACCTCGGCATATTCGAGACCGAGCGGGTCTTTCATCTCGTCATAGAGCGCAAGGCACAGCTCCTGGTCTTCCACCTCCTCCGAATGCATGAACGGAAGGTAGAAGAAGCCGCGCAGAAGTTTCGGCACACGATGGTGGAAGCCGCGCGCCAGCGCATAGCGGGCGACTTCCCGCGCATGGCCGTCCGTCGCGAAAGCGCGCGCGGTGCCGCGAAACATGTTGCGGGGTACCTGGTCCAGCAGAATGACGAGCGCCAGCGCGCCTTGTGCCGACTGTGTGGCGAGGTGATCGAGCATGCCCGCCGCCGCCCAGTAATGCAGCGAGCCGAGCCGGCGTCCGACCTCGGCGTCGAACTGGTCGCTTTTCGAAAACCAGCGGCCGGGCCCGGCCGCGCGCCAGAATCCGATGACGGCGCGAGGATCGACGGTTTCGGGATAGCGGAAGATCGTCATAGGCGGAGCCGCCCGCCGGCGATGCGCGACATCATCAGTTTGTCCAGACGCATGAAGGATCCGCTATTGGGATCGCGGAAGAAGATTTCCTCCTTGATCTCGGCGACATCGAAGCCCTCCTTCTGCAGTTCGAGTCTGCGCTGCTTGAACGTGCCGGTGACATCGATCGCCGGCAGGCGGCGCAGAAAGACCGGCCGCGCGTAATCCGGCAGGCGTTCGGCGACATGCTTTTCGAAGCGCGCAATATCGAACTCGTCCGTCGTTACCAGCGCCACCATTCCCGCACGTCCGTCCTGTCCCGGCACCTCGACGCCATATACGATCGCATCCTCAACGCCAGGATGATCCGTCATCGCGTTCGCCACCTCGATGGTCGACACGTTCTCGCCCTTCCAGCGGAACGTGTCGCCGATGCGATCGACGAAGTAAAAATAGCCTCGGCTGTCCTTTTTCATCAGATCGCCGGTGCGAAACCAGATATCGCCCTTCTCGGCGACATCGCGCAGGATCTTCTTCTGCGTCGCCTCGGCGTCTGCATAGCCTTCGAAACGGTTCGCCGGTTTCGACGGATCGCTCGTGATCTGGCCGATCACCTCTCCCGCTTCGCCGGGATCGGCCTCGATCACAAGCCCGTCCGGACCGCGCACCGGCTCTTCGCGCTCGACGTCGAAACGCACGATTTTCACCGGGAACCGCCGTGCAATCCACCACGGAATGCGGCCGACCGCGCCGGGCGTGCCGTCCCAGTTGAAGATCGCGACATTGCCTTCCGTCGCCGCATACCATTCGAGGATGTGCGGCACCTGAAACCGCTCCTGAAATGCCGGCCAGACATCGCCGCGCAGGCCGTTACCGCAGAACAGACGGACCTTGTGTTTCGATTCCGATGCGCTTTTGGGCGCGTGCAGCAGATAGCGGCAGAGTTCGCCGATATAGAAGACGAGCGTGGCTTCGTTCTTCACCACATCGTCCCAGAATTCGCGCGCCGAGAATTTCTCGCGGATCACGACCGATCCGCCGCCGACAAGCGTCGCTCCGGTCGCCAGCACGCCGCCGTTCGAGTGATACATCGGCAGCGCGTCATACATACGATCATCGGGTTTGACGTTCATTACGCCCGAAAACCCGAGTGTCATCGCCATCAGCCGGTAATGATTGATGTTGGCGGCCTTCGGCAGGCCGGTCGTGCCGGATGTGTAGATGAACAGCGCGCGGTCCTCGATCGTGAGCGCGGGCTTTTCACCGGGCGTCAGCGGATCGCCGGAGAATTTCGCGACGATATCGTCGATGCGCGTGTCTTTCAGGCCTGTCTTGCCGTGCGACCAGATTTTCGGCGTCGTCTTGAGCCGCCCGCGCGCGGTCTCGAAATTCGCGATGAGTTCGGCGCCGACGACGACATGTTTGGGCGCGACAATGTCGATGCAGTGGGCGAGGCTTTGCGCGGTGAGATTGGTGTTGAGCAGTGCAACGACGCCGCCCGCGCGCGTCACGCCGAGCCAGAACGCCATGTATTCCGGCCGGTTCGGCATCAGCAGTGCCACGACATCGCCTTTGCCCACACCGTTCGCCTGCGCCCAGCGGGCGTAGCGGTTCGCACGCTCGTCGAGGCCGCGATAGGTGAAGACCTCGCGGTCGGAGATCAGCGCCTTGCGGTTCCCGTGCTTGATCGCGAGCTCGGCGATGACATCGGGAAAGGTGCGGCTCTTGTTCTGCGTGATGGGCTTCATCTTGCGCAGCGTGCGCAAGGCGCCCGAGAGCAGCGCCCAGTCTTTTCTCAGGCGGGTGAACACGTTGGCTTTTCGATCCCTGTTGCGGGCGCAGTGAACCCGCGCACGGTGAAATACGCAAGGGTTCAGCGCACAAGACCCGGCGGTGCAAGCGGATTGTCGAACAGCACGCTGCGGTCCGGCGTGTCGAGCCCCGGTACGCCCGCCAGCGCGTCGTAGAGCCGCGCGATCAGATCGGCGTCGATGCCCTTGCCGATCACGACGAGCCGCGTGCGGCGGTCCTCGTCCGGCCAGCACGGCAGCCGGCGCGGCGGATGGAACATGTGCTGCACGCCATGAATGACGACCGGACGGTCGGGATCGTCCGCCGCGCGCACGAGACCCTTCAGGCGGAGGATCTTTGCGCCGTGCTCGGACCGCAGAAGATCGATGAACATGCCGAAGGCCTGCGGCGGCAGCGCCGCCTCGCTCCACAGCACCGTCGTGCGGATATCGCCGGCATGCGCTGATCCATTCAGCGTGGCTGGGAACCAATCGCGGAGCGCCTTGCGCTGTGAATGATCCGCGCCGGATGCGGCTGTGAATAATTCACTCGCCCGAGCGGCGGATGAATCGCATTTCGGCACGGTCGGCGCGAGTTCGTCGAGCAGGCGGACGAGTTTCGCCCGCCCTGCCCCCTCCGCAAGATCGGTTTTCGTCAGCACAATGTGGTCGGCGATCGCCACCTGACGCCGCGCTTCCTCATGTTCGCAAAGGGTTTTTTCGCCGAGCACCGCGTCCACCGCGGTCACGACGCCGCCGAGCGCATAGCGCAGCGAAATCAGGGGGTGCACGATCAGCAACTGCAGGACGGGCACGGGGTCGGCCAGCCCCGTCGTCTCCAGAATCACCCGAGAGAACGCGATCTCGCCCGCGTCGCGCCGCATGAGAAGGTCCTCAAGCGTATCAATAAGATCGCTGCGCACCGTGCAGCACAGGCAGCCGCCGGCGAGCAGGGCGACATCGCCCTTCACATCCTCCATCAGAAGGTGGTCAAGGCCGATCTCTCCGAGTTCATTGACGAGAACGAGCGTGCCGGAGAGCGCCGGATCGCCCAACAGACGGTTGAGAAGCGTCGTCTTGCCGGAGCCGAGAAATCCGGTGAGCACCGTCAGCGGCACCGGGCCGCCAGCATATGTCACGGCTTCGGCTTCGGCGCCGGCTTCTTTGTCTCGGCGGACTTGGGCTTCGCCTTGGCCTCGGCCTTCTTTTCCTGCTTAGGTTTGGGCTTCGACGCGGCCTTTTTCTTCGGCTTGTCCTCGAGGTCGAGATCGGCGGGCTGCACCCCTCCGCTGCTCGGCGACAGTTTCGCGGCAAGCTCGATATATTCTTTCGGGCCGTTCGGGTTCGGCCCGAGGAAGATCGGCACCGGTTTGACCGGCGCGGGAGCCGTAAGCAACTGCTTGGGTTCCGCCGCATAGGCAGTCACGAGGCCGGACAGCGCCTTGTTGCCCCGCGTCTGTACGATGTTCTCGCCGTCGTCCTCGGTCTCGCCGACCGCCTCGCCCTGGCTTTTCTTCTTCTCGCAGATTTCGGCGCGCAAATTGGGCGCGTCGCCGCCCATCGCCGGCAGCGTCGCCACTTCCTGGCCCGTGCGCCAGAACGTCCATTTGCCGAAACCGGCTTCAAGCAGTTCGGCGGCGCGTTCGGTCCGCTCGTTGGCGGATGGAAAACCCAGCACAACGGCGATGAGATGACGCTTGCCGCGCGTCGCGCTGGCGACAAGGTTGAAGCCAGAGGGACAGGTGAAGCCGGTCTTCATGCCGTCCGCACCCTTGAAGCGGCCGAGAAGCCGGTTATGGCCACGGATCGTGCGTTTGCCGAGTTGCAGCGCACTGATGTCATACAGCCCGGCATGCCGCGGAAAATCCCGATAGAGCGCACGCGCGAGAATCGCCATGTCGCGCGCCGACGTCACCTGGTCGGGATCGTGCCACCCGTTCGGATTCCTGAACCGGCTCTGCGTCATGCCGAGCCCCTGCGCGATGCGGTTCATCTCGCCGACGAAGGCATCGACGCTGCCGCCGACGCCCTCGGCCAGAGTGACGGCGACATCGTTGGCCGACTTCACCATCAGGATCTTCAGCGCGTTGTCGACGGTGATGATGGTGTTGACGGGAAAGCCCATCTTGCTCGCGGGCTGGGCCTGCGCGGCCGCCGTGTAGAGCAGCGGAGTATCGAGCGACACGCGGCCCTCGCGCACCGCCGACAGCACGACATAGGTCGTCATCAGCTTTGTCAGCGACGCCGGATACCAGGGCGCGGTCGCCTCTTCGGCGTGCAGCACGCGGCCCGACCCGGCGTCGATGACGACGGCGGGGCGCGCTTCGGCCAAACCCGGGAGAAACACCGCGACGGCAAGAAGATAAACAATGCGCTTGAGCATCAGCCTACATGCATCTTTCAGGTGCGCCCTGAATAACGCCGCCTGCCCGCACCCGCCAGTCAGCGAATGGTCACGGCTTCGGGAGGTCCCGGCATCACCGGCACAGGACGGGTTTCTGGTTCCGCCACCACCATGGACCAAAACACCTTGTATTTGTACCCCGGCGCCTGGGCCACTGCGATTCCGATCCGCGTGGCCTGCGGCATCAGCATGTTTTTCTTGTGGTCGGGGCTGTCGCGCCAGCCGGAGAAAGCTTCCGCCAGCGTCTGATAGCCACCCGCGACGTTCTCGGAGATGCGGACATAGTCGTAACCCGCCGCCTTGGCGCGCGCATCGAGATTGCCGGAGCCGACATCGTGGCCGACCTTGGTCTTGCGCGCCATTTCGAGCGCATGGGCCTTGGCGATGCGGTTCAACGCCGGATCGACCGTGACCGGTCCCAGCCCGTTGTTTGCGCGGTACCCGGAGATCATGGACGCGGCTGACGCGGCATCCACCTCCGAACCTGGCGCCGAGAGATTCAGATAGAAGCTTGGCTTTTCCGGAACATTGTAGGTCGCCGAGCAGGCCGACACCGCAATGGTCCCGGCGACGATGGCAAAATTGAACAGGCCGGACAGGCCGAAATGATTGGAACGGGTCACGCGGGGCCTCAATTTCTAAACAACTCAGACGGCGGGAGAGGCCGTTATCCTGATCTTCTTGGCCTGAAATTCTTTCAGAACCGCAAAATACAGCTCGCTTCTCGCGCCGGCGACCTGCCGCGGAGACGGAACCGAACAGCGCAGCTTCCACTGAACGCCAAGGTCGGTCGTGCCGATGATGAGCACTTCCGGTGGCGGCCTGTCGACGATCACCGGCAGCGCGGCGGTCGCCTCGAGCAGGATGGAGCGTACTTCCGCGATATCCGCCTCATGCCCGGTGCCGATCTGAAGCTGGACGATTCCAAGCGAATTGAAATGCGTCCAGTTGCGCACCGGCTTGGTGATGAGATCCGAATTCGGAACGATGAGGGTCGAGTGGTCGAAAAGTTCGATCACGGTGGCGCGCACCGATATCCGCCGCACATTGCCCTCTTCGGCCCCGACCCCGACCCAGTCCCCGACCTTGATCGGACGCTCGGCAAGCAGGATCAGTCCCGACACGAAATTCGACACCACGGCCTGAAGACCGAAACCGATACCGACCGACAGCGCACCCGCGACCAGCGCGATCCGGTCGAGCCCCACACCAAGGGAAGAAAACGCCAGCCCGATCGCCAGCAGCACGCCGGCATAGCCCGTCGCCGTGCGGATCGAGTTTTTCAGGCCTTCATCGAGTCGCGTCCGCGGCAGATAGGTCTTGTCGAGCCAGCGTTGCACTCCTCGCGTGAGAACGACGCCGACAACCAGAACCGTCAGCGCAGCCAGCACAGTGCTCAGCGATATGGAAAAGCCGCCAAGTGCCACGCCGCCGAACGCACGCCGGATCCATCCTGTCACGTCGACCGACTGCAATCCCCACGGCGCGACGATGAGCAGAACCGCGAGCGCAATCAGGATGAGCCGCAATACGCCCGATATGATCGCGCAAAGCTGGTCCAGGCTGCTCTTTCGAAGGCCGACCGTGCCGTGCGTCAGCTGGCCGATCCGGCTTGCCGGCCACCAGCCGCAAACGAGATCGTCGGTCAGCGTCAGAAGTATGTACAGAACGGCGCTGACGATGCCGATCCAGATCATCTGGTTGGCGATGAAGAAGGAGAAGGAGATGTAGCCGATCAACGCCGCCGCGATGATGACGGCGATTGCCGCCCACGCGGCGAGACGGATCAAGCTATGAAACCACACTTCCTCATGAGGCGCTGGCGCTCCATCCGGCTCCACCTCCGCTGCCGCCTTTGCCGGACGCAGCGCCAGTCCGAAAATGACGGCGATCAGAACCGACGCGACGCCGTCCGTCACCATCACCGGCGCAAGGCCGATGCCGATCACGTCAAAAAACGCCAGGAGGGCATGGGCGACGCTCGCGACCGCAACGATCCAGATCGGATAGGGCGCGAGGCGGCGCGCCGCTTCGTCCGACAGATCGGGGAGCCGCCAGCTCGGTTTCTGCGGTGAAAGCACCGCACGGCTGAGACCCGTTACAAACGCCGCGAAGCCGGTCAGCCGGAGAAGAGCCTCGAGGAAAGGAACGGCGCGCGTGGGCACGAAACCAAGACGCGTCAGTGCGCCATAGACCACGAGAGCGGCGGCAAGCGGCGCAATCGTTGTCGTGAAAACCGTCCATACGGCGCCAAGCGAGCGGCGCAAGCGCGTCGGCGGCGTCGTCTCGGCGAAGTACAGCTGGCCGAGCCGCTGTATCCATTTGCGCACCGGCCAGACGATGACCACCGCGAGGATCAGCGCGCCGGCAAGAACCAGCCCGCGCCTTTGATGAATTCCATCCGCGACAAGCCCGCCCCAACCGCGCAGGAGATTGGTTGTCGCGACGAGGCGCCTTGGCACCTCATCGATAACGGAACCCCATAGTCCCGGATCGAGCAGGGAGCGTGAACGTGCGAGTACCTTGACCGCGAATAGATCGCGCCGTTTCTGCGCCGCGGTGTCGGTCAGTTGATCGGCCTGGACGGCCAATGCGCTCGCCCGCTTCAGCACCTCGTCGATGGGTTTCCTGGCGTCGATCTGGGCCTGGCGCTCCTGGGTCAGTTCGGGACTTTCGGGCGGCTGTCCTTCCGCCGGGGGCTGGCCAAGCTGATCGAGCCGGGTCTGGATCGCCTGCGCCCGCGGGGCCAGCGCCTCGCTTACCGCTGCGGCGCCCGCCCGTGCTTCCTGGACCCGACGCTGGATATCGGTCAGGACCGCGTCGTCCAAGGCGCCCGCCGAGAGTTCCTGCTCGATCTGGTCGAGCGTCGCCTTCACGCCGTCGAGTCGCCGGTTCTCCTCTTCCTGCGCCAACGCGCCGAAAGCGGCCGCGACAACGCCCGCCACGATCAGGATCAGGCAGAATCGCCGAAGCGGCGCAAAGCTGTGTGACAGAAAGGTTTTCATGCGGTCCTGGGGGACAGGCGAAAAGCGCAAGGCCGGGGATGACGGCAGGCTCTCGCTCACGAATGTGGCGGGGGAGAGACATGCCCGACATCCCGGCGATTCATCGATCTGGTACCGGGGAAAGCCATTGTGGCGCGGAATTCGCTTCACTTTCTTCTCCGCTGGCCGATGACTTTTAACCCGAACCGGACAGATTGACCGCATGGCCAACCCAAAGACGCTCCGCGTGCTGTTGACCGAGGGCGCGTCCACCTCGGCGCGCGAGGCCGTGACCGCGCTCGGTCTGGCGGGCCATCATATCGAAGTCATGGACCCGGATGCGCAGTGCATCTGCCGCTTTTCCCGCTTCGTCACCAGGGTCCATCGCTGCCCGCCGCTCGCGACGGACCCGAAGGCCTATCTCGCTTTTGCGCTCGATCTTCTGCGGAGCGGGCGCTTTGATCTTCTGTTGCCGATTCACGAACAGGGGTTGCTGTTTGCAAAGGTCGCGCGGGGAATCCCGCAAGACGTCGCGATCGCGCTTCCGGCATTCGCGGACTACGCGACCGCGCTTGATAAAAAGTCCTTCTCGGCCATTCTCGCCGAGATCGGCGTGCCACAGCCGAAGACGCGCGTCGTGGCCGGCGCGGCCGAAATTCCGCGCGAAGGCTTTCCATTCATCGTCAAACGCCCGATAGGCACGGCAAGCCGTACCGTACAGATTGTACGAACCGAGGCCGACGCCGCGAAGGCGCGAGACGTCTTCGCCAGTCCGGAAGGCGAACTCCTCATCCAGGAACTGATCGACGGGCCGGTTGAACACGCCCAGGCGCTGTTCGATCGCGGGCGATTTGTGGCGCTGCACGGCTACCGGCAAATCTTGCGTGGAGCCGGCGGCGGCGAGGCGCTCAAGGAAAGCATCTATCGCCTGCGTGTCGTCAGCGAGATGAAAAAGATCGGCCAACAGCTGAACTGGCATGGAGCACTATCCGTCGACTACTTGCTGAAGGACGGCGTTCCCTATTTCATCGACTGCAATCCGCGCCTCGTCGAACCGATGAGCGCCCATTATTCCGGCCTCGATCTGATCGGCCTGCTGCTGCGTATTTCGCGCGGCGAGCAGCCACCCGAAGCCCCGCCGCCAAAAGAAGGCGTACGGACTCGCCTGTCGATGCAGGCCCTTCTCGGCAAGGCGCTTCAGACCGGATCGCGCATTGAGATCATCAAGGAAATCTGGCGGTTCTGCACCGCGACCGGAATCTATAAAGGCAGTCGCGAGGAACTGACGCCGGTACGCCTGGACTGGATGGCGTTCTTCCCTGTCGCCTTCACGGCAGCGGCGGTGCTCGCCGCGCCGCGAACCGCGCGCATTTTGCCGGAATGGGGATGGGGCGCGGGACTTTTGACACCGGAAACGATACGCGTCATTCGCGACGAGATATGATAAGTACGGCGAAGTACGGTACATGTACGTACATTGATGTCGAACCGGCGCACCCCACAAAGGGTTGACATTGTCTAGTTGAACGGTAGAGAGTGCCTCGGCCAACGGAGACACGAAAATGCCGCCGTCGTCCCTCGCCTACACCGAAGCATTCGCTCTCGACGCAGACGAGCCTCTGGAGGGCGGCAATTATGCGGCTCGCGATATCCGTAACGAGCTGCTCCGTGCGTTGCCGCGGAACGAGCGGGAGCGTGCGCTCGCTCTGGCGGAACTTGTTCCCCTGAAACCGCGGCAAGTTCTTGTTGAAGCGAACCTTTTTATCCGGCACGCGTATTTTATCGAAACGGGAATTGCTTCTGTATTGGCAAGCGCCGAGCCTCGTAAACCGATGGAAGTGTGCCTCGTCGGACGGCGCGGATTTGTCGGAATTCCCATCGTTCTCGGCACGGGCCGTTCCCCCATGCGCATCATGGTGCAGATCAAGGGCCATGCGTGGCGAATTCCGGCCGCGGAGTTCGAGACCCTCGTCAGCGAATGCCCTACGCTTCGCAAGGTCCTGTACGCGCATATTCAGGGTCGCCTGATCCAGGAAGCCTTGCTGAATGTATGCAATGCCTGCCACACAATGCCCGAACGCATCTGCCGTTGGCTTTTGATGGCCCGCGACCGTATGGGCAGCGATACGATTCCGGCGACACATGATCTCATCGCCCGTATGCTGGGCGTACGACGGCCCGGGGTTACCGCGACACTTGGAAACCTCGAAAAACGCGGAATCATCCAGTTGGTCCGGGGAAGCGTGAACGTCCGCCAGCCGAAGGCGCTCGAGCGCTGCGCTTGCCGATGCTCCCATCGCATAGACGCCGAGTATGAGCGGCTGCTGAAAAGCTCGATCCGGAGCTCTTCTCCGGGCTACAGGGCACTTCCCGGCGACATCTGATTTTCCGTCAATACATTTATGGCCGGATATCCGGCGATATAGTTGGTTCGCTTGCGCACACAAAGCGGCTTTACGGGGCTGGCAATCCACCGCCCGCGTCTTGTTGTCTAGGCTGGTCCCCGCGTCGCGCTTCTTCTTGCGGATTTTTCTCTCTTCAATCCCGAAGTGACGCGCTGCGGGGACAGCAACGCCTTGAACATTCGCAACTTCGCCGCACATGAGGCAGCCGTTTGTCCGCTAACGGACACACGGCGCGCGCCGCCGAATTGACCTCGGCGGCCCCAACTGTTCGGTTGTTACCTGTCAAAAACTAGAAACTTAACTTGGGGAGAATATGTAATGCACAAAGCACTCTTGGCCGCCGTGGCTGCTGCTTTTGTCGTCGCTCCATCGGGTGCGTTTGCATGGGAACCGACCAAGACGGTCGAGTTCATCGTGCCGGCCGGCTCCGGCGGTGGCGCGGACCAGATGGCCCGCACGCTCCAGGGCATCGTCCAGAAGCACGAGCTGATGGATCAATCGCTTGTTGTTCTGAACAAGTCGGGCGGCGCCGGCGGCGAAGGCTTTCTCGATGTGAAGGGATCCGAAGCCAATCCCCACAAGATCGTCATCTCACTGTCGAATCTTTTCACCACGCCCCTGGCCACCGGCATTCCGTTCAACTGGAAGGACATCACACCGGTCGCGATGCTGGCTCTCGACGAGTTCATCCTGTGGGTGAATTCGGATTCGCCGTACAAGACCGCCCAGGACTACGTCAAGGCCGTCAAGGCCGGCAAGGCGAACGAGTTCAAGATGGGCGGCACCGGCACCAAGCAGGAAGACCAGATCATCACGGCTGCGATCGAACAGTCGACGGGGTCGAAGTTCACCTATGTTCCGTTCAAGGGCGGCGGAAGCGTCGTTACGCAGCTTGTCGGCAACCACATCAACTCGTCGGTCAACAATCCGATCGAAGCGGTTGCTCAGTGGCGCGCCGGTGCGCTTCGTCCGCTCTGCGTCTTCGACACCGAGCGCATGCCTTACAAGGCCGAAATCGCGAACGGCAAGAGCTGGAACGACATTCCGACCTGTAAGGAAGCCGGCCTCGACATCGACTATCTGATGTTGCGCGGTATCTTCATGCCGGGCGGCGTGACCGACGAGCAGGTCGCGTTCTACGTCGATCTCTTCAAGAAGGTTCGCGAAACGCCGGAATGGAAAGCGTTCATGGATAAGGGCGCCTTCAATCAGAGCTTCATGATCGGCGACGAGTTCAAGAACTGGGTTGCCAGCACCGAGACCCGTCACAAGGAGCTCATGGAAAAGGCCGGCTTCGTCAAGTAAGCCGGACACCCACGCGGTCGACTCACCCCGCCGGCACACACCGGCGGGGTTTTTCGTTCCTTGAACATATATTGCGGCAGGCGGCACCGATGCGGGACTCTTGGTGCCGGACGCGATACTCATCATGCGACCGCATCGACCAGGAGAGCCAGATGAGCGACGACAACGAGGAATTCGCCAACCAGATTCGTAAATTCCTGCGCGAGGTCGGCGTGACCTCACAGCAGCAGATCGAACGCGCCGTCGGCGCGAGCGGAAAATCGGCAGGCAAGATAAAACTGAAAATGCACCTGTCGTCGCCCGACATCCCGCTGGACCATACCGTCGAGCGGGACCTCGATCTGTCGTAAGACATACATATGTCCGATGAGGCCGCTTGCGAAAGCGGCCTCAGGCATGGCCGACGCGCAAGCGTTCAGATCATCCCCGCGCCACGCGCCCATTTGTATTTTGCGCCGAGAACCTCGACCGGCAATTCGGTCGAGTAGGCATAGGCGGGGATGCCGCGCTGGTAGAGATATTCGGCGGCTT
>JALHQA010000003.1 GCA_022842205.1 Hyphomicrobiales bacterium | reverse complement strand
GCAGATGTTCAGGTTCGGGTCGAAGATCTGAAAATGCTCGGCGACCGGAGGCTCATTCCAGGCATGCCGGTTGAGGTCTATATCGAGACCGAGCAGCGGACCGCGGCGTCCTATCTGATCAAGCCGTTCGCAGATCAGGTGAGCCGCGCGTTTCGTGAGGAATAGCCGACGCCACGACCCGGCGCCCGATCGGCAGGCTTCGGCGCTGTCGCTCTTGCTGCAGCCGCAGCTGGCCTTCCGCTAAGTCATTGAAATTGATGGTAGCGAGGGAGGGACTCGAACCCCCGACACGCGGATTATGATTCCGCTGCTCTAACCAGCTGAGCTACCCCGCCATCCGGGCCCGGATATAGGTGCCCCGCGAAGCCCAAGTCAAGGAACCGCGGGGCAGGCCGGTTCTCTATCTATAAATGACCAGCGACCTCTTGCGGAGGTCCACAATGAACTTGTCTAGGTCTTCCTGGCCCTGTTCGGATGCCAGCTGGTTCTGCACCTCGCTCCGGATGGCTGAGTCGTCCATCGTTTCCTGCTTGTCGCAGAGAACGAGGATTTCGACGCCGAGATCGCCCGGCGAGGCGGGGGTGGACTGCCCGACCTTGAGGGCGCCGATCTGGTCCCGGACCGGGCCGGGCAATTGGCTGCTGAGACGCACGACCGGCGGCTTCACGGCGACGTCGCGCAATTGCTTGGCAAATTCAATGCCCTGTTCACAGCTCGTGATGCGCCGTCTCAGATTCTCGGCTTCCGATTTACGCTGATTGACCGCGCCAGGGGATGAGCCCTTCGGGGTCACGAAGACGATCTGCTGCATGGTGTAGCGATAGGCGACGCCTTCGCCTTCGGTCTTCTTGGCGGTGATGCCCGCTGCGATTTCCTGTTCGCTGACGCCGGTGGCGAGACGCGACAGCATGCCGGACATTTTCCGGCGCATAAGGCCGTTACGGATCTCGGCCTTGAACGCGCGGGAACTGGCGCCTGCCTGCGCCAGCGCCTTGCCGAGTTGATCCGCGTTTAGTTTTGCGTTCGCGGCGATTCCGGCGAAGCGCTGATTGACCTCGTCCTCGCCGACAGTGATGCGACGCTTTTCCGCGTCCTGCATCAGGACCTGCATGTCGATCAGTTCTTCGAGCGCCTGCTTGGCTGAAATGTCCTTCTTGCGCGTGAGGCGGATGACCGCACGGCGTTCGGCGACTTCGGACGAAGTGATGGGTTTGTTGTTGACCAGCGCCACGATCTTGGTCTGCGCGGAGACCGGCTGCGTCCACAGAGCAGCGGCTGCCATCATCGCCAAGATCGGCAATAGACGCGTGCGGCGAGGAAAATCCGGATTTTTCATAATATCCCCGTTGCTGCATGTCCTGGCGCGGAGGCAGAACACCTCCACGCCTGACGCATGCAACATCCCCGGGAATTTGGCAATTCAGGGGTGATCGCCGAACAAAGTCCTCAGGAAGCGGCGAAACCGGGCGTGCGCCGGCTGAACCAGCTCCGCGACCGGTGCCGGGGCTGCCGCCGCATCGGCATTTCGGTTTCCGCGCGCACGGTCTCGTCGACCTTGATCTCGCGCGCTTTGTCGAGGGAGCGGGCGATCGCCCTGAACTCCGTCTCCGGCCGTTCTCTCAGGACCGGGACGATGCTGTTGACGAACTCCTCGTTCCGGCTCTCGACCGCCTTGCGGAACCAGTAGGCGGCTTCCTCGATCTCGCCGTCCTCGGCGAGGAGGCGGCCGAGATTGAACTGGCCCCAGTGATCTCCAGCCTCGGCGGCCTTGCGATACCAGCCCTGGGCGTTGTCGGCGCTCTTGGGCATGTCCCAGCCTTCCTCGCAGAAGCGGCCGAGCACGTTCATGCTTTTGGCATGGCCGGCTTTCGCGGCGACGAGATGCCAGCCGAGGCCCTCGCGCCGCTGGCGCGGCGTGGGATTTCCGGAAATCAGAGCCTGCCCGAGATTGAACTGCGCCCAGACGAAGTTCTGACGCGCAGCGGTGCGATAGCACTGGATGGCGCGTTTATGATCGGGCGCGATGCCCCAGCCGAGCTCATAGCAGCGTCCGAGCATGTTGACGGCTTCCGGCTCGCCGCTTTCGGCGGCAATGGCAAACCAGTGGAACGCCGCCTCGCGATCGCGATAGACGCCCTGGCCGACCAGAAGCATTCGCGCGTAGGTCAATTGTGCTGTGAACAGCCCCTGCCGGGCCGCGGATTCGATCAGCCTTGCGCCGACCTTGGGGAATTTCGTCACCATGGTGCGCAGCTCATCGGCTGTCACCGGACGCAATTCACCCGTTGATTGTTCATGTCCCCGTCTTGCCATAACGCCGCTCTACAAAAAGACGGGCCGAGCCTGAAACGCCGGCCGCTGGTTGATACTAAAAATGGCAAGCTCTTCGCCGGATCTACGCGATACGCCCCCAGCGCTTCCGGCCGGCCTCAAAATCGGACACGGAAACGAGCTTAACGGAATGTTAATCGGGCGCGATGGCGGCAGACAAGAGAAAAAATTGTGCGGTTCTGCGCCGTTTCGGGGGCGTATGTACGAACGTGGCGCCGCTTTCGAGGCGGCTTTGTTCGTCGCCAGAAGCGGTTGGGTTTTCCACTCATTTCGCCGGTTGAAATGATGCAGAAAGGGCACAGCGGCCGATGATCGCTGATGCCTTTGATCCCGCTCGAAAGTTCGAAGCGCCGCGAGAGATGCCGATAATTTCGGCATGTCTCGGCATCACTTAAAGCGGATCGGCACGCCGATATTTATCGTCGCCGGAAGACTGTCCGGAATAGGCGGAATGTTCGCCGCCATGACCGCCGCGCGCGCGGCCCCGTCGAGTGCCGCGTCGCCGGACGACCGGGTCAGGCGCAGGGCGGTCACTCCTCCCGACCGGGTGATGGTAAAGGCGACGTGTGCGATCCCACTTGCTCCGTTCGCAGAAGAAGGCCGGCTTTTCTTCCGTTCGATCGCGGCCCGCACCCGGCCGGCGTATTTGTTGATCTCGTTTGGAGTGGCCCGCGCGCCGCTGCCGCCAATATCCGCGCGCTGTGCGCTCGTGGTGCTCGCCGCCTGCGAAGTCTGCGGCTTGGGCTTCGGTTTCGGCGTTGGTTTCGGTTTGGGCTTCGGCTTCGTCGGCACCACGACTTCGGCCTTCTCGGTCGGTGGAGGGGGTTCGACCTTCTGCTCCTCGGCGACTTCCGGTTCCGGTTCAACCGGCTCCTCCGGCAAAGGCTCGGGCTTTACCTCGTCAACGACCTCTTCCGGGGGTGTCTCCGGTTCCGGCGGCGTCTGCTCTTGCGGAACGGACTCAGCCGCCTCGGCAGGCGATGAGTCCGCGGCGTCCGAAACCATCGCAGGCGCAAGATCGACCGTAATGACCATTTCGCCGGGGGGCGCGACGGGTTCGCTCTGGAGATTCACAAAACCCAAGGCGAAGCTCGCATGCAGGAGGATCGCGCCGACAAAAGCGGCCGCTATGCGCTTCCTGTCCTTACGGCGAAGGAGGTCGTCGCTCCAGTCGGGATCGCGCGGATCAAATTCGCGGGAATCCAGCCGCTGCATCGGCCGACCTCACGGGGCCGGTGTGACAGGGATGGCCGGAGCCGCGGGCGCTGCCGGCGATGGCGCAGCTTCGGTGTTGGGCGGCCTGGCGGGTCCGCCCGGCGCCATTTCAGCTATCAGCGAGACTTTAAGGAATCCGGCCTGCGAAACCTGTCCCATGATTTCCATCAGGCGGCCGTACTGGATTTCCTTGTCGCCGCGCACAAGAACGACCTGGTCGGCATCCTCGGCAGCCAGCGCCGACAGACGTGCGACGATCGCATCGTCCTTGAGCTCTTCATCGGCGAGGAACACCTTGCCGTCCTTGTCGATCGAGACGACGACCGGCTCCTTCGGCTCGGCGACCTTGGCGGCGGCGCTCTTGGGCAGTTGCAACGGCACGCCGACGGTCATCAGCGGCGCGGCGATCATGAACACGATCAGAAGCACGAGCATCACATCGACAAGTGGCGTGACGTTGATCTCCGCGACCGGGTGAAATTCCTTGTCCTGGCTGTCCCAGCCGCCGCCGCCACCGATAGACGCGCCCATTACTCCGCGGCCTCCGAAGCGTGGGCACGAGAGCTTTCGCGCGCCAGGCGGTTGCCGAGATCCGAGATGACCGCGTTCACCCGATAGGAAAGGCGGCCGATATCGACGCTGAACTTGTTGTACGCCATGACCGCCGGAATGGCTGCCACGAGACCAATGGCGGTGGCAAAAAGTGCTTCAGCGATGCCCGGTGCGACGACGGCAAGCGAGGTATCCTGACTCTGCGCGATCGCCGAGAAGGAATTCATGATGCCCCAGACCGTGCCGAACAGCCCGATAAACGGCGCGGCGGAGCCGATGGTGGCGAGGAAGGGCAGGCCATGCTCAAGCCGGCGCAGACGCCGCATAAGCGTTTCGCGCATGGCGCGTTCGATGCGCTCGCGGCGTTCGGCGCGGGTTTCCGTCTTGTCGAAATCGCGCCAGGCGGACAGGCCGGCCGCGACAATGCCCTGGGGAAGATCGCCCGGCGTTTCGCCAATGCGTTCGGGCGAGCGGCTCGCAATCTCGAACCGGCGCACCTGTCGCCGCAGGCCGGCGATCCGGATGTATTTCTCGATAATGACGGTCCAGCAGATCAGGGACGCCAGGGCCAGCACGGCCATGACGGATTTCACGATGATGTCGGCCTGCATGAACAGGCCCAGAAAGGAGAGATCGTGCTGAACGCCGGGCATCGCCGAAACCGCCCTCGGATGAGAGTAAATAACCGCGCCCGCACGCGGTTTCCTTTACGACCACCGGTATAGGCCCAAGTCAACAGGCTCGGGACCGATATAAATTAGAAGAAATCAAAGAAATCAGCGTTTTATGTACAACAACTAGGCTTTGGCGGCGGTTGCTGAATGTCATCAAAGAGGCGTGGCATTGCGCCCCACGGAGCGGACCGGGCTTCCTGCCGTCTGTAACCCTTCGTACTCGCCTTGGACGCGGCTTTGCCGTAAATGGCCTGCCATGGCTTTGGGGGACGGGAAGTCCGTTTGGAAATGGTCGAGGATCGGGCTGCCGCTGCTGGTGCTGGCGGCGGGCCTGTTGTGCACGGCGCTTGCCGTATTCCAGCTCAAGTCCCAGGTCGAACGGGCCGAGGCCGAGCGCTTGGAGACGCTGGTGACGGAACGTCTCGACATCATCAACGATCGCGTCGACACCTATGTGGCGCTTCTGCGGAGCGCGGCGGGTTTCATGTCCGCGTCGACCAGCGTCACGGCCGACGAATTCGCCGCCTATGTCGAACGTCTGCGGTTGCGCGAGCTTTACTCGGGTGTCCAGGGAATAGGGTATGCACGCGCGTTCCGGCCGGAACAGCGCGATGCCGTGGCGCGCGAGATGCGTGAACGCGGTGTCCCGAATTTCACCGTGAGGCCGGATGGGCCTCGCGATTTCTATTCCAGCATCGTGTTCCTCGAGCCGGACGACGAACGCAATCAGGCAGCCCTCGGCTTCGACATGTTCTCCGAGCCTGTGCGGCGCGCCGCCATGGAGAGGGCGCGCGACACCGGGCTGCGCACGGCGTCCGGCAAAGTGGTGCTGGCGCAGGAAATCGACCGCGACAAACAGTTCGGTTTCCTTATCTATCTGCCACTCTACAGCACGCCGTTAGGGCGTATCCCCCCGACGGTCGAGGAACGGCGCCGCGCACTCACCGGCTGGGTCTACAGTCCTTTCCGGGCGGGCGATCTGTTCGAGCGCGCGTTCGCCCAGCGCGGCCGCACGGGAGAGCTCCGGGTTTCCGTCTATGACGGGGCAACACCATCCGAGGACGCGCTGCTCTATCGCTCCAGCACGGGCGGCGCACAGGTCGAGGCCGGGCGTACGGTGAGGCGTGCCTTGAATGTCGCCGAGCATCGCTGGACGCTTGTTTTCGAACGTACGGACGAATTCGTTCCGGATTCGAACCGGAGGCTGTTACCGCTCATTGCCGGCGGCGGCATCGTAACGACGCTGCTGCTGTTCGGCGCCGCGCTGGGCCAAACTCGTGCAACCGCAATGGCGGAAGATACCCGCGAGCAATTGCGGGAGATGAATGCCAGCCTCGAACAGCGTGTCGAGGAACGAACGGCCCAACTGGAAAGCGCGCGCAGCGCCCTCGAAACCCTGAACCGCAATCTTGAGACCATTGTTGATGTACGCACGTCAGATCTCAAGCTTGCGAACGAAGAGATTCAACGGTTTGCATACATCGTGAGCCACGATCTGCGGTCCCCGCTCGTCAATGTCATGGGTTTTACCAGCGAACTGCAGGTCGCACGCGAGACCATCTCGAAGTTCTACGAAGAAGTGATGCAAAAATTGCCGGACGCGGCCAACCGCGACGTGCAAAACGCGATCGAGGTCGAGCTTCCCGAGGCGATCGATTTCATCCGTTCGTCCACCTCCAAGATGGACCGGCTGATCAATGCGATCCTCCGGCTGTCGCGGGAAGGCGGGCGTGTTCTTACACCCGAGCCGATCCGGCTGAAGGACATGCTGGAGGCCACCGGCCGTACCCTGGCGCACCAGCTTCAGGACGCCGAAGCGACCCTTGAGGTCGAAAACGTTCCAGACTTGGTCAGTGATAGGCTGGCCGTGGAGCAGATTTTCACCAATCTGCTTGAGAATGCGGTCAAATATCTTGCACCGGGACGGCCGGGCCGGATAAGGGTGCGGGGCTGGAAAGAGGGATCGACGGTCTTTATCGACGTCGAGGATAACGGCCGGGGCATTGATCCCAAGGATCATGCCCGGGTGTTCGATCTGTTCAGGCGCGCCGGTGCGCAGGACCGCCCTGGGGAAGGAATTGGTCTTGCCCATGTACGTGCGCTTGTGCGGCGTCTTGGCGGCTCGATTACGTTGAATTCAAGTCTCGGAGAAGGGGCGACGTTTCGCGTCAGTTTGCCCGACACAATCGCGAGCGCGGCCAAGGGAGAGGTGTAATGCCAGGTTCGATACCCGTGACCATCATCATGGTCGAAGACGATGAGGGTCATGCGCGGCTGATCGAGCGCAATATCCGCCGCGCTGGCGTGAACAACGAGATCCGGCACTTTGTCAGCGGAACCGCGGCGCTGGAGCATCTCTTCCATCCTTCGAGCATCGCCAACGGTCCGTTCCTCGTTCTGCTGGATCTGAATCTGCCCGACATGACGGGTACGGACATTCTTGCCAAAATCAAATCGGACGAGACGCTGCGCCGCGCGCCGGTCGTCGTTCTGACGACGACGGACGACAAGGCGGAAATCCAGCGTTGCTACGATCTCGGTTGTAACGTCTACATCACGAAGCCAGTCGACTATGAAACCTTCGCCCAGGCGATCCGGCAGCTCGGCCTGTTCCTCTCCGTCATCCAGGTTCCGGAATCTGCATGAGCGACGGGCCGGCCGCTCCGGAGACTGAGAGCGGAATCTCATGCCTTTACATCGACGATGACGCCGGGATACGGCGTCTTGTCGAAAAGTCGTTCGTCCGTCATGGCTTCAAGGTGAGTTTTGCGGCGACCGGCGAAGAGGGCCTCGAGCGGCTGAAACATGAACGGTTCGATGTCGTCACCGTCGATCATTACATGCCGGGCAAGGACGGCCTCACCGTTCTGGAGGAAATCCGCAGGCTGCCCGATCCTCCGTCCGTGATCTATGTGACAGGCGCCGATGAAAGCCGTATCGCGGTCGCGGCCCTGAAGGCCGGCGCGGCCGACTACGTCATCAAGGACATCGATGGCGTCTTTCTCGATCTGTTACGCAGCGCCGTGACGTCCGCGGTCGAGCAGCGCAACCTGATGCGCCAGAAGAACGAGGCCGAACGGCTGGCGATCGAAGCTCGCGACCGGGCGGTTCTGCTTCTGCGCGAGGTCAATCATCGCGTCGCGAACTCGCTTCAACTCGTCTCATCGCTGGTGACGATGCAAACCGCGACGCTGAAGGACGAAGCGGTGCGCGCGGCGCTGATGGAGACGCAGGGCCGGATCGCCGCCATCGGCCAGATTCACCGGCGCCTCTACACATCCGACGATGTACGGGTTGTCGAGGTCGGAACCTATCTCGAAGGATTGGTCGAAGAGTTGCAAAGCGCACTGAAGGGCGAGGGACGCTCCCATCCGATCAAGGTGTCGGCGGAACGCGTCAACCTTTCGACCGACCGCGCGGTGTCGCTAGGCATGATCGTGACGGAACTCGTGACGAACGCCTACAAATACGCCTATCCGGACGGCGGCGATGGCGAGATCCGCATAAGGCTCGAGCATGCGGGCGAGGGGCTTGTCAGTCTTTGTGTCGAGGATGACGGCGTCGGCTGGAAAGGTCCGAACGGCACGGCCGGAGGACTCGGCAGCCGCATCATCACGTCGATGTCGCGTGTTCTCGGGGCGCCGGTCGATTTCGATCTGAAACGGAGCGGCACGCGCGCATTGATACGCTTTCCAGCGGAATGATCGCGCCCGTCCTTGACCTGCCACACTCGTGAGCGACATTCCTTCTCACAGAAAGGGTTCGGAATGAATGTGCGGATAATCGCGAGCCTTGCTGCGGCCCTGATGATGGCCCCCGGCGTGGCGTTTGCCCAGAACAGCGCCTGCCAGGGCAAGAGCTTTTCGGCGTGGCTTGAGGATTTCAAGGCCGAGGCGAAGGCGCAGGGGATCTCCGCGCGCACGCTCCAGGCAGCTGCTCCCGACATGCGGTTCGACCAGGCGATCGTCGGCAAGGATCGGGGCGGCCAGGGCGTCTTCACCCAGAGCTTCGTGCAGTTCTCCGACCGCATGGCGAACAACAACCGCCTGCAGACCGGCAAGGCCAAGATCCAGGCCAACGCAAAGACCTTCCAGCGCATCAAGCAAGAGTTCGGCGTTCCGGCCGGCGTGCTGACCGCCTTCTGGGGGCTGGAGACCGATTTCGGCGGCTTTCTCGGCAACGGCAACACGATCAGTTCGGTGACGACGCTCGCCTTTGACTGCCGCCGTCCGGAGATGTTCCGCGGCGAACTGCTGGCGCTGCTGAAGATCATCGAGCGCGGCGACCTTTCGCCGGCGGAGATGCGCGGGCCTTGGGCGGGGGAACTCGGGCAGTTCCAGTTCCTGCCACGTCATTACATCGATTTCGGCGTCGACTATGACAACGATGGTCATGTCAATCTTATCAAGTCGAACGCGGATGCGCTGGGTTCGGCTGCAAAATACATGCAGCATCTCGGCTGGCGCGCCGGCGAGCCGTGGCTGGTGGAGGTCCGCATTCCGCAGAATTTTCCATGGGAGCGCAGCGGCCTCGACATCGAGATTCCGGCCGCCGAACTCGCCAGCCTTGGCGTCACGCGCGCCGACGGCCAGCCGCTGCCGCAGATTCCGGCATCCGTACATGTGCCGCAGGGGCGCCACGGCCCGGCCTTCCTCGCCTATCCCAATTTCAAGAATGTCTATCTGACGTGGAACCACTCGCTGATCTATTCGACGACGGCAGCCTATCTGGCGACGCGGCTGGAGGGCGCGCCCGCGATGTCGAAGGGCGACGGCACGCCCGATCTCGATGCCAACGGCGTGAAAGAAGTGCAGCGCCTGCTGCAGGCCAAGGGCTACGATGTCGGCAAGATCGACGGCATCATCGGCGCCGGATCGCGCGCGGCGATCCGCAAGGAGCAGGTGCGCCTTGGCCTTCCGGCGGATTCCTATCCGGACAATGAACTGCTCGCGGCGCTGCGCGCCGGAAAGTAACTATAGTCGCGGCGGATAGGTGTGCCGTCCGCCGCGAAAATCCTCGACCTCATCGCCGTGTACATAATCCGGGCCGATTGGCGACTTGCCGTGGCCGCCCGGAATGTCGAGGACATAAGTCGGCATCGCGAGCCCTGACAGTCGCCCGCGCAGCGCGCGCATAAGCGCGCGGCCTTCCTCGATCGGCACGCGGAAGCGGGCGGTGCCGGGAGCCAGGTCAGGATGGTGCAGGTAATAGGGCTGCACGCGCGCTTCGACGAAGGCGCGCATCAGCGCTGCCATCGTTTCCGCATTGTCGTTGACGCCGCGCAGCAAAACCGTCTGTGAAACGAGCGGTATGCCGGCATCGGCAAGCCGGGCGAGGGCCGCCCGAGCCTCATCCGCAAGTTCACGCGGATGGTTAGCATGTACGCCCACATAGGTTGTTTTGCCTGAGGATTTCAGGGAGGCGATCAGGTCGGCATCGATCAGGTCGGGGTCGGCGACCGGCACCCGCGTGTGGACACGCACGATACGGACATGCGGGATCGCGGCGAGGCCTTCCATGATCTGCCGCAGGCGGCGCGGTGCCAGAATGAGAGGGTCGCCGCCGGTCAGGATGACCTCCCAGATCTCCCGATGTGCGGCGACATAGGCGAGCGCGGCGGCGATCTTGTCCGGCGTCAGCGTGCCCATGCCTTCCGGGCCGACCATCTCGCGGCGGAAGCAGAAGCGGCAATAGACCGGACAGACATGCAGGGGTTTCAGCAGCACGCGGTCGGGATAGCGGTGGACGATGCCCTCGACCGGAGAATGGGCAAGATCGCCGATCGGGTCCACGCGCTCTTCCGGCGCCGTCAGGAGTTCGTCGGCATGCGGGACGAACTGACGTGCGATGGGATCGTGGGGATCGTTCGGGTCGATCAGTTTCGCGAGAGCAGGCGGAATGGCGACGGCATAATGCGCGGCGATGCTTTCAATCCCGGACGCGTCGTATTCGGCAACAAGGCCCGCGGCAACAAGATCGCGTGTGTTGCGGAGCGTTTCGTTCATGGCACCGGTGTCCAAAGCACCTGTTCGATAGTCTGCGCGCCGGTGGCAAGCATCACCAGCCGGTCGAAGCCGAGGGCGCAGCCGCAGGCCTCGGGCATATGCGGCAGTGCGGCGAGAAAGTCCTCGTCGAGCGGATAGCGCTCGCCATAGACCCGCTGCTTCTCGTCCATCTCAGATAGAAAACGTGCCCGCTGTTCGTTCGGGTCCGTAAGCTCGCCGAACCCGTTGGCGACCTCGACGCCACAAACATAAAGCTCGAACCGCTCGGCCACGCGCGGATCTGTTGCCTTGCGCGCCAAGGCGGCCTCCGATGACGGGTATTCGCAAAGCACGGTGGCGCGTCCGATGCCGAGATTGGGCTCGATCTTTTCGACCAGGACGCGGCTGAAGATATCGGCCCAGACATCATCCTCCGCGACCCGGATGCCGGCGTCGCGGGCGAGCGCGGCAAAGCCGTCCCGATCGTCGAGTACGGACAGGAGATCAATGCCGGCGAATTGTTCGAACGCCTCCGCCACCGTGATGGTCTCGGGCTCGACGAACGGGTTGGCGGTCTTGCCGCGCCACGAAAGATCGGTGACGCCGGCGGCGCCGGCGGCCGCGCGCAGAATATGCGCGCAGTCCGCAAACAGGGTGCGATAGGGCGCGCCGGTGCGATACCATTCCAGCATCGTGAATTCGGGATGATGCAGCGCCCCGCGCTCGCGATTTCGGAAGACGCGGGCGAACTCGAAGATTTTCGTCTCGCCCGCCGCGAGCAGCTTCTTGGCGGCGAATTCGGGCGAGGTGTGCAGATAGAGCCCGGTGCGGGCGCCGTCCGGGCCGATCAGTTCGGTGCGGAAACCGTGCAGATGGGCCTCGTTGCCGGGCGAGGCCTGAAGCGCGCCGCATTCCACTTCCATGAAGCCCTCGGCCTCGAAACGCCCCCGGAGAGCACGGAGGATACGGCCGCGGGCCTCCAGAAAAGGCCGTCTTTCGGCATGTCGTTCCTTGTCCCACCACGGAGAGGGCACAGGCATCGGGGGTTTCTCGCGGCTGAAAAGTATGCGACACGGGCGCCGAAGCGCGGCCATGCCGCCCAAGCCCTTATCCAAGGACCATTCCGTGAAGGTTATCGCCAGCTCGCTCCGCAAAGGCAACGTCATCGATGTCGACGGCAAGCTCTATGTCATTCTGACCGCTGAAAACATCCATCCGGGCAAAGGCACGCCGGTGACCCAGCTCGACATGCGTCGCCTGACGGACGGCGTGAAGGTGTCGGAACGCTACCGCACCACCGAGCAGGTCGAGCGCGCCTTCGTCGAGGACCGCGACTACACGTTCCTCTACGCGGATGATGAAGCCTTCCACTTCATGAACCCCGAAAACTACGAGCAGGTGGCCGTTCCGAGCGATGTGGTCGGCGATCAGGCCGCCTATCTGCAGGAAAACATGAAGGTGCAGCTTGCGACGCACAACGGCGTGCCGCTGTCGCTGACCCTGCCGCGCAGCGTGATCCTCGAGATCACCGAGACCGAGCCGGTGGTGAAGGGCCAGACGGCGTCCTCGTCCTACAAGCCGGCGATGCTGTCGAATGGCGTGCGTACCACGGTCCCGCCGCACATCACGGCCGGGACCCGTGTCGTGGTCGCGACAGAAGACGGCTCGTATATGGAGCGCGCCAAGGACTGATACCTTGGTCTGACTGGCGCCGCCCGCTCCGGCTCCTACCTTAGAAGGGCCGGGGACGACCCCGGCCTCCCCCGACATTTGCAGGACGGCCTGTCAGCAGACATTAGAAGGAGTCTGTCCATGGCCTGGGTCTATCTGTTCGTCGCCGGTCTGTTCGAGATCGGCTGGGTCGTCGGTTTGAAATTTTCCCTTGGCTTCACGCGTCTTGGCCCGGCGCTCTTCACGGCGGTCTGTTTCGTCGTCAGTCTCGGCCTGCTGGCGCTTTCGCTGAAGACGCTGCCTCTGGGCACCGCCTATGCGATCTGGGGCGGAATTGGCGCGGTGGGCACCGCGATCGTCGGGATTGTCTGGCTCGGCGAGTCCGCCCAGGCCGTCCGCATCGCCTGCATCATGCTGATCGTGGCCGGTATCGCAGGATTGAAACTGACGGCCGACAGCTGACCCTTACGGGATTTGTGCCACGATGGTCGCCGCCGGCTGGCCCATGTTCACGAGGGCATAGCTCCACCAGATCGCGGTGCCGAGAAACATGCCCCAGAGGCCGGCGGCGCAATAAAGGCCGGTCGGGCCGGAGCCGGGAACTTCGGCTTCCGCCCGCACGGCGCCCCAAGGGTCTTCCATCAGGTCGAGGCCGAGGAGGAAGCGGTCAGCGTGCGTTTGAATGTCCATGTCCGGTCTCGTGCGAAACAGGACCGTTCAATTACACCCGCGGGCGCCTAAATCTCGTTGCGAACAATCTGAAAATTTTAGCCATCTGGCGATTGAAAGAACAAAACGGGAACAATAGAATGACCTGATGGAGATCGGCGCCAAACTCGCGATTCTGGCCGACGCCGCCAAATATGACGCATCCTGCGCATCGAGCGGCACGGACCAACGGGATTCCAGGGGCAAGGCCGGGCTCGGCTCCACCGAGGGAATGGGGATTTGCCATTCCTACGCGCCGGACGGGCGCTGCATCTCGCTGCTCAAGGTGCTTCTGACCAATGCCTGCGCCTACGACTGTCTCTACTGCGTAAACCGCGCCTCGTCGAACGTGCCGCGAGCGCGCTTCACAATCGCGGAAATCGTCACGCTGACGCTCGATTTCTACAAGCGCAATTATATCGAGGGACTGTTTCTTTCGTCCGGCATCATCCGCTCTCCGGATTACACGATGGAACAGATCGTGGAGGTGGCGCGGCAACTGCGCCTGCAGCACGGCTTTCGCGGCTACATCCATCTCAAGACCATTCCAGACGCCGACGAACGGCTGATGGCGGAGGCGGGTAAATACGCCGACCGGTTGTCGATCAATATCGAATTGCCGAGCGAAACAAGCGTGCAGAAATTCGCGCCTGAGAAGGACGTCCGTGCCATCCGGCGGTCCATGGGCCGGATGCGGCTGAAGATCGAGGAGGCGGGCGCCGACAGGAAGGCGCCGCGCTTTGCTCCCGGAGGGCAATCGACGCAAATGATCATCGGCGCCGATGCCGCGACCGATGCGGACATCCTGACGACCAGCGCCAATCTTTACGGCTCCTACGGGCTGAAGCGCGTCTATTATTCGGCGTTCAGCCCGATCCCCGATGCGTCGTCCGTACTGCCGGCCTTCGCGCCGCCCCTGGTGCGGGAGCACCGGCTCTATCAGGGCGACTGGCTGCTGCGGTTTTATGGCTTCGATACCGAAGAGGTGTTTGCCGGAACCGACGGCATGCTCCCCCTCGATATGGATCCGAAACTCGCCTGGGCCTTGCGGAACCGCGATCGTTTTCCACTTGATGTGAATACGGCCGCACGGGAAGAATTGCTGCGGGTGCCAGGCTTCGGCCTCAAGACGGTCGAACGCATTCTTTCCGCACGAAGCATCCGCGCGATGCGGGCGGACGATCTCAAGCGGTTGCATGTGCCGTTGAAGACAGCGCTGCCTTTTATCGTCACTCCTGACCACAGGCCGACGCAGCTTGCGGATCGCAACGATCTGGCGACGCTGGTGAAGCAGGCGCCGTCCGTGCAGCTCTCGCTGTTTCCCAATGCCGCATAACATCGTCCTGTCCGGCCAGACCGATTTCGACGGCTGGCGAACGGCCGCCCGCCAATTGTGCATCGCCGGCATACCGCCACGGGATGTCGCATGGTCGCTGCATGACATGCCCGATCTTTTCGCCGCGAGCAGCGGAGTTCCGGAAGGGTCGGGCGCGTTCAACGTGTCGCGGCGCTTCGTGGACCTTGCCTCGGACGTCATCCTGCATTCGGACCCCGAACGTTTTGCGCTGCTCTATCGCCTGCTGTGGCGTCTGCGTGCCGAACCTCTGCTGCTGGATCTGATGACGGATCGCGACGTCTCGCGCGCGGCGGATATGGCTAAAAACGTGCGTCGGGACATTCACAAGATGCACGCCTTCGTCCGGTTTCGCAAAATCGATGGCGGCGGCGAGGAGCGCTTCGTGGCGTGGTTCGAGCCCGAGCACCACACACTGGAAGCCGGGGCGGCGTTTTTCGCGCGGCGCTTTCCCAACATGATGTGGTCGATCCTCAGCCCGAGGGTCAGCGCCCATTGGGACGGAAGTGAGCTGACATTCGATGACGGGGCGGGGCGCCAGGACGCGCCGGATGGCGACGCTCTGGAGGATGTCTGGCGTACATATTACGCCGCGATCTTCAATCCCGCGCGTCTGAAAGTGTCCGCGATGATGTCGGAAATGCCGCGAAAATACTGGCGGAACCTGCCGGAGGCGGAATTGATTGACTCGCTGGTTGCAAACGCACGGAAAAGGACCGAGGCCATGGTGGCGCATGGCGTGAAGGCGCCCAAGGTGAACAGACAGCGCGAAATCGAACAGGCGCCGCCGCTGGTGCCGGAAACCGCCGGTACGCTGGCCGAGCTTCGTTCCGAGGCGCGGGGGTGCCGGGCGTGTCCGCTCTGGAAGCCGGCGACGCAAACCGTTTTTGGAGAAGGCCCGGCGAATGCCGATATCGTCTTTGTCGGCGAACAGCCCGGCGACAAGGAAGACCTTGCAGGGCGGCCCTTTGTCGGACCGGCCGGGCAATTGTTCGACCGGGCGCTGGCCGACGCCGAACTCGACCGCACACGCACATACGTCACCAATGCGGTGAAACATTTCAAGTTCACGCCGCGCGGCAAGATACGGCTGCACCAGAAACCGAACACGACGGAAATTCGCGCGTGCCACCAATGGCTGGAACGGGAAATCGCCCTCATAAAGCCGAAGCTCATAGTCGCCCTGGGGGCAACGGCAGCGCAGAGCCTGTTCGGACGTGCGATGCCGATCGGCAAAAATCGCGGCAAGGTTCTGGATGTCGGTGACGCCCGGGTGCTCGTCACGGTTCATCCGTCCTATCTTTTGCGAGTGCCGGAAGAGGATCGCAAACGCGAGGAATATGCGCGCTTCGTCGACGATCTCAGGCTGGCACGAAAAACCTTGAAAGAGGCGGCGTAGCTACCACCCTGCGGCGGCCGGCGCGCCGTCAAGGATTTCGCGCAGCCGGCGGCGGGCGCCGTTGCTCGTGTCCGCCGGCAGCGCGTCCACCGGGAAGAACCGGCATTCGGCGATTTCGCGGTTCGGCTTCGGCGCGCCGCCCCAGGTGAAATCGCGGATGACATAAACCAGCACATGGTCGCGGCGGCTGAAATGGGGCTGATGAAACATGCCGTGCAGCGCGGGACGACCGATGATCTCGATATTCGCTTCCTCCACCAGTTCGCGGCCCAGCGCTTCCTCGGCGGTTTCGCCGATCTCGACCCCGCCGCCCGGGAAGGTCCAGCCCGGCGTGTAGGTGTGGCGGACCAGAAGCACCTGCCGGTCCTTGTCTAGCACCACACCACGGATGCCCATCGTCAGCCCCCGTTTCAGGAGCCAGAAGCGGGCGAGAACGGGCCGGGCGAGACGATAGATAATTGGAGGCATGGGCGAGAGATTACAGAGGCTTAAATCTACCTGCTACGGGGGATTTGAACACGTCCTCCGGCGGTTTGTGCTAAAGGGCGCCCCATGTTCACTCTGGCTCATCTTTCCGACCCGCATCTCGGGCCCCTCCCGAGGGTCAAATTCCGCGAACTCTTCTCAAAGCGGATCATGGGCTACGCCAACTGGCATGTGCGCCGCCGCGGGCGGCACGACATGGCGTGTCTGGCGGGTCTCACGAGGGATCTTCTGGATCAGAAGCCCGACCACATCGCCTGCACGGGCGATCTCGCCGTAATCGGCCTAGATGCCGAATTCACGCCGGCGCGGGCGTTTCTGGAAAAGCTCGGCGATCCGAAGCATGTGTCGGTCGTGCCGGGAAATCACGATTCCTACGTGCGTGGCACGGCGGACCATCCGCAGCTTCACTGGTCCGAATACATGACCGGCGACGGCGAGCGGGTGGAGGGCGATCCGCATTTCCCCTATGTCCGGCGCCGCGGCAAGATCGGCATTGTCGGGATCTCAACGGCGGTGCCGACGGGTTTTCATTCGGCGCAGGGCCGAATCGGAAAAGAGCAGGCCGAGGCCGTTACGGCACTTCTGCGTCAGCTCGGCGAGGAGGGTCTTTTCCGCGTCGTCCTGATTCATCATCCGCCGTCCGGCACCGGCGATATTTTCCGCCGTCTCACCGATGCGCGGCGCATCAAGCGCTCGGTGCTGCGTGCCGGCGCGGAACTCATTCTGCATGGGCACACCCACAAGGCCGAACGGACGACCCTGCTGGGGCTGGACGGGCCGGTGCATGCGGTGGGCGTGCCCTCGGCATCGGCGGGGCCGGAAGACCGCACGGGCCCCGGTGCGTACAACCTCTATCGCATCGGCGGGGAGCCGGGAGCCTGGCGCTGCGAAATGATCACCCGCGGCTTTGCGCATGGTGAGACGGGTATCGCCGAGCGCCAGCGGCTGCTGCTGATCGATCCGGAGGCCGTGCATCTCGCGCCGCCGCCGGGACTTGCTCTCTAGCGCAGGACAGTGCCGGCTATCCAATAGGCGAGAAGACCGGCGAGAAGCGCCGTGAACAGGAGCCAGCCGAGGGAACTCTTCGGCTCGTATTCTTCCTTCTTCATCGTCGGCTCCGCCAGCGGCCGCGGCTTCGGCGCGGCAACCGGTGCAAGATCGGAAATCAGCGCCTTCTCCCGCTCGATGATGCGGTTCGCGACATAGTCGGTAATCGACTGCGTGACTTCGTCGAGGCTTTCCGTTTCCGCCAGCAGCTGGCGTCCGTAGCGCGTGTCGTGGAAGAAGCGATAGGTGCGCTTGTCGCGCCCCATCTCGACGAAGCCCAGCACATCGACGAACAGTCGCGCCGGATCGCCGGGCAGGATGGCGGCGTCGAACAGATCGATTTCCTGCGGCACCTGCGCGAATACACCTTCGAGACGCTCTTTCAGAAGATCGAGGCGCGCAAGCTCCGCGGTCCGCAGCTCGACCAGCACGCCGCTCTTTTCAGCCGAACCCGCGCGGGCGCGGCGCAAGGCTTCCCGAAGGCTCGGTGCCGGAGTCGAGGCTCGGGGATGGTCCATCAAAAAGTTAATCCGCGTTTACCTTTGCAAACTAGCGGCACCGCTCACGCAAAGGAAGGCCGAAGCGGGTTGCCCGCAGGCGCGCTTTGTCTCAGGAAAGAGCGGGAGAAGCAGCCATGGAAAACCTGCCGGCAAGCGTGATGCGTGTGGCGGAAGCGGCACGCAATCTCGGGCTCGCGATCGATATCCGCATCATGACCGAGACGACACGGACAGCGGAGGAGGCGGCGCAGGCCTGCGGCACCACTCCCGCCCAGATCGTCAAAAGCCTGATCTTCGAAGGCAAGGAGAGCGGCGGCCGCTGCTCTTTCTGGTGTCGGGGAAAAATCGTGTCGACGAGAAGGCGGTAGCGGCACGGATCGGTGAAAAACTGACACGTCCGGACGCGCAGCGTGTGCGCGACATCACGGGCTACGCCATCGGCGGCATCCCGCCCATCGGCCATCCGACACGGCTCAAGGCCTATGTCGATCCGGATCTTTTCGCGTTCGACATTGTATGGGCGGCAGCTGGCACGCCGAACGCGGTCTTTCCGGTCGATCCGAAGAAGCTGGCCGCCGCCGCCGGCGCCGAAACGCTGCCGGTGGGCGGCTAGAACTCCAGCTCCGGCCCGACCGGCACGATGCGCGTCGGGTTGATGGTGGCGTGGCTCCAGTAATAGTGCGTCTTGATGTGATCGATATGTACGGTGGAGGCCACATCACCTGTGCGGTAGAGCCGGCGGAGATAGTCGCGCAGATAGCGATAATCCGCGAGCCGCCGGATATTGCACTTGAAATGGCCGAAATAGACGGCGTCGAAGCGAACAAGCGTGGTGAACAGACGCCAGTCGGCTTCGGTCGGGTTGTTGTTCGTCACGATGTAATCGGAACGCGATACACGCTCTTCCAGCTCGTCGAGCGTTTTGAAAAGCGCTGTGACGGCATCTTCATAGACGTCCTGCTTCGTCGCAAAGCCCGCCTTGTAGACGCCGTTGTTGACGTTCTCGTAAATACGGGCGTTGATGGCGTCGATCTCGCCGCGCCATGATTCCGGGTAATAATCTTCGCCGGCGTCCGTGAAGGCGTCAAAGGCCGAATTGAACATGCGGATGATCTCGGACGATTCGTTCGAGACGATCGTTTGCTGCTGCTTGTCCCACAGAACCGGAACCGTGGAGCGGCCGGAATAAGCGGGGTTCGCGGTCAGGTAGACCTCGTACAGACGCTGTTTGCCGAGCACCGTGTCGGCGGTGGAGCCCGGGAAGTCGCCGAACACCCATCCTTCATTGCCCATCCGGGGATCGACGACCGAGACCGAGATGATGTTTTCGAGGCGCTTGATGGAGCGGAAGATCAGCGTCCGGTGCGCCCAGGGGCAGGCATACGAAACATAGAGATGATAGCGGCCGAGCTCGGCCTTGAAACCGCCTTTGCCCGTCGGACCGGGGCTGCCGTCCGGCGTGACCCAGTTGCGGAATTGAGCGTCTTCCCGGACGAAGCGCCCGCCCGTCTTTGCAGTGTCGTACCATTGGTCATGCCAAACGCCATCGACAAGCAGTCCCATGCTTCCCCCCCAGGCTCTGTATTTAAGAACCGGCCGCGGACGCGATCCGGTGCGCGGCGTCCCCTGCCGCGAAATACATCCAGCGGTCGTGGATAACCATGTATTCGCCTTTAGGGGAAGGGGGCGTGGCCGACGCCCGACAACATTTGCGTGAATGAAAGGGCCGTGCTAATCGCCGCGGCCCAAGGGAGACCGGCCTCAATGCCGATTCAGCGACGACAGGTTCTTGCCGCGCGCCGACGCGCGCTCAAAGCCGGCTGCTAAAGGTCCGTAGGGGACCGGCGGCCAAATACCGTTTGCCGTCGCGAGAACAACCCCATGACCTCCCTTCCGCTCGAAATCCTGCCCGAAGCGCCCGACCACGCCGATGCGATCGAGAAGCTGCATGAACGCGGCTTCGGCCCCGGCCGGTTTGCCCGGTCGGCTTTTCGCTTGCGCGAAGGGGCGAGGGAGATGGCGAGCCTGTCATTCATCGCGCGCGTGGGAACGCTGCTTGTCGGCTCCGTCCGCATGTCGCCGATCCGGATCGGCGCGACGCCGGCCCTTCTGCTGGGACCGCTGGCTGTCGATCCCCCGTTCATGAACCGGGGCATCGGGACGGCCCTTATGCAGGCGGCAATGGACGCCGCCCGCAGGGACGGCCACAGGCTTGTGATCCTCGTCGGCGACGAGCCGTTCTACGCCAAAGCCGGGTTCCGGCGCGTGCCGCGCGGCCATGTCATTCTGCCGGGGCCGGTCGATCCTGACCGGATTCTCGTGACGGAGCTTCAGCCGGGTGCCTTCGACAGCGTCAAAGGCGCCGCCGAAGCCGATACCGGCCTTTAGGCGTCCGTGTCTTCCGCGTCAGGGGATTTGGGGCCGCCCTGCACATTGAGCTGAACGGGCAGGCCATCCTGAATGCTCAGGCTGGCAGCGGGTATGGCCGCTTCAAACGCCGCCTCCTTGGTGACGTACGGTCCTGCCTTGTCGCTGTCATGCAGCACGAACCACTCATTGCCCTGTCCGACGATCTCGTAGACTGCCGTTTCCATGCTTCCTCCGTGGGTTCATGTGGAAGAAAGCAGCAAATGCCGGTGCCGGTTCCCTGTCAGCGGCCTTCGCGTGCCCACGCGGCGGTGAGCGAGGCGAGCAGGAGGAGCAGCCCGACGATGCCAGCGAACACGGGGAAGATGTCGAGGCCGCGCACGACCTCCGTCTCGGCGCGCCGTACGCCGATCCAGTCCGAGCCGAAGGCGCGTGCGCCCGAGCGCACCTGCAGCAGTCGCGGAACGTCTACGCCGCCGTCGGCCTCCGCGATCCGGCGCACGGATCCGCCAGTCGCCTCGGCGATCGGCTGAAGACGTTCCGTGGTCGAGGCGATTTCCTGGAACTCGCGGGCATTGGCCGGGCCAAGATTTGCCAGCGCCGTGAACGTACCGTCCTCGGCGCGGTAGAGGCCTTGCTCGGCCGTATTGACGACGGAGCGGAACAGTCCCGGCTCGGACTCTTCAAGCTGGATCGTGCGCGTCTCGCCGGACGGATAGGTCAAGGTCACGGGCGGCGCGGTGTCGTTCATCGTCTGGCGCTCGATGGTCAACGCGCCGCGGCGTCCGGACATGCGAAGCGCCTCTTCCTCGAGGTCGGGTTCCTTCATCAGCCAGTGAACGAGGCGGCGCAGCAGGTCTTGATGCGGGCCGCCGCCCTCATAGCCGCGTGCCCACAGCCAGACGTGATCGGACAGAAACAGCGCAATGCGGCCTTCATCCTCACGCGAGAGAACCAGCAAGGGCCTGTCGTCCGCGCCGGACATCAAGGGCGGGTTGTCGCGCGCGCGTGTCTCGACGATGCGGAACCATTCGCTCCAGTCGGGATTCGGGCCGCCTCCCGGCAGACGGCGCGTGACGGGATGGCGATTGCCGGCCTCCGTGACGAGCGGCTTGAACGGGCGCTCGATCACGCTGCCCAGAGGGGTCGCCGGCAGCACATCTCCGAGCGGGGTTTCGGCCAGGCTGCCGGGGCCGGAATAATCCGGGCCGGCCGCGACGAGGACCGCGCCGCCGCTTCGTACATATTGCGCGATGTTGTCGAAATAGACGAGGGGAAGGATGCCCTGCCGCGCGTAGCGGTCGAAAATGATGAGGTCGAAATCCTCGATCTTGGTCACGAACAGTTCGCGCGTCGGGAAGGCGATCAGCGACAGTTCGTTGATCGGCGTACCGTCCTGCTTTTCCGGCGGCCGCAGAATGGTGAAATGGACGAGATCGACATTGGCGTCGGCCTTCAGGAGATTGCGCCATGTGCGCTCGCCCGAATGCGGCTCGCCGGAGACGAGAAGAACGCGCAGCTTCTCGCGCACGCCCTCGATCGAAAGCGCGGCGCGGTTGTTGATCTCGGTAAGCTCGTCAGGCGCGGCCGCGGCCTCGATCTCCACCACATTCGGACCGGCATGCGCGATCGGGACTTCGATTTCCGTTTCGCGGCCGGGCACGACGATCAGCCGTGCGATTTCCTCGCCGTCCCGACGCGCCGTGACGGTGACGGAGCCCTCAGCCTGAAACCCCGTGTCATCGACGCGAAAGCGCACGACCTGCGTCTTGTCGACGATGCCGAACCGGGGTGAGAGTGTCAGGACAATGCGCCGGTCGCGCTCGTCTGGCCGTCCGGTTATGAGACCGTGGACCGGTGCGTTGAAGCCGAGCGCGGCAAGATCGTCCGGCACGTCGTGAATGACGCCGTCGGTGATGATCACTGCGCCTGCAACGCGATCCGGCGGCACATCGGCGATCCCGGCCTGCAGCGCCTTGAAGAGCTCGGTACCGTCCGAGCCGGTGCTCGGCGCCGCCGCGTCGATGATGCGGATTTCCGTGTTCGGCAGATCCTTCGCGCGGGCCTCGATCTCGCGCAGAGCATCAGCGGTTCGCGTGTCGCGCCCGTCGAGCGACTGACTGGCACTGCGGTCGACCACGACCGCCAGCACGCTGGTCAGGCCCTCGCGCTCCTCGCGGGTAAAGGACGGATTGGCGAGGGCAAGGAACAGAACAGCGATGGCCGCGGCCCTGAGCCACGCGCCACGCGGGCGGAAGAATGCGAGCGCAAGAATGGCGGCGAGCGCCAGCACGCCCAGGGCGACCATCGGCCAGAACGGAACGAGCGGAGCGAGCGAAAGACCGAACGTCATGGGCGCCTCACTGTCCGAGCCGTTCGAGAAGGGCAGGCACGTGAACCTGATCGGCCTTGTAGTTTCCGGTCAGCGCGTACATCACGATATTGATGCCCGCGCGATACGCCAACTCGCGCTGTCTCGGATCGCTCGGCGTTGTCGGCAGGATCGTCTGACCCCGCGCATCGATCGCCCAGGCTCCGGCAAAATCGTTCGCGGTAATAAGGATCGGCGAAACGCCGTCGCCGGAACGGACCACCGAGCCGCTCTCGGCTTCCTCCGCCGTCGGCATCGCTTCGACCCAAAGCGGTGCGCCGCGGAAGCGGCCGGGAAAATCGGGCAGAAGATAGAAGCTCTTTGTCAGGACGTGATCGGCCGGAACCTGTTCAAGCTCCGGGATGTCGAGCCCCGCCAGAATGCGCCGCAGACCCGGCGATCCCGACGGCGAATCCCCGGATGCGAAAATGGCATCGCGCGTGTCGAACAGGATTGTGCCGCCGCGCTTCATATAGGCGTCGATGCGCGACAGCACGTCGGGCGATGGCGTCTGTGCGTTGTCCGTCACCGGCCAGTAGATGATGGGATAAGCCGCCATCTCGTCCTGTGCAGGGTCGATGGCCATCGGCTCTCCCGGCTCGAAGGCCGTACGCGACGACAATTGCAATCCGAGACCGCGCAGGCCCGCCTCGCTGAGATCGTCGACCTCCCGGTCGCCGGTAAGAACATAGGCCAGCCGCGTCTTCAGCGCCGCGTCCATCGTCTTGGAGTTTGTCTGGGCGTCGGCATGGGGCGCCGCGACGAGCGCCAGAAACCCAAGCATCGCGGCGGTTGCGCCGGGGCGGCGGATGCGGGCCATGCGACCGGATAGAAGAAGCATGATCAGTGTGTCGGCAAGAAACGCGGCCAGTGCGCCGACGAGCAGATACGGAGCCAGCGGAACGGGTTCCGACGACGAATATCCGCGAACGGTCGCGGATATTCCGGCCAGGTCGAGCCTGCTCAACGTCGCGTCAGCGGGCAGTGTATTGACGGCCACAAAGCCGTCCGGCGGACCGTAAATGCCCGGAGGATGTTCGGGCGAGCCGGCGGCGATCCCGGTTGCGGGAACCGGGCGTGCGGTGGGCGGCGGGCTGCGGAAGGCGCCGTGCCCGTCGAGCGTGCGGGTCGGGGCGAGGGTAACGGCTGTCTGCTGCGTGGCGGCGTCGGGCGCAACATCACCCGTGGCGGCGGCGACCGCTTCGCCCGCAAGCGCGATGGTGCGGCGCAGCATGTCGACAAAGAGACCTGAAATCGGGAGATTCGACCAGACCGTATCTGCGGTGACGTGGAACAGGACCAGCATGCCTGCTCCATCGCGCCGCGCCGTGACAAGCGGAGTGCCGTCGGCGAGGACCGCCCACGAATGGGCCGCGAGATCGGGGTCCGGCTCAGCCAGGACCTGACGGTTGACCACGACCTCGTCGCCAGCCTGCAAACCGCCGAACGGGCTCGTCTCCGGAAAGTCGCCGAGGTTTTGCGGGGTCGACCAGGCGAGGGCTCCGCCGAGCACGCGGCCGCCCCGGCGAAGACGAACGGGAACGAGATCGTCATTTTCGGCAGCGGCGAGGCGCGAGCCGGCGAAGCGGATCAGCACACCGCCCTTGGCGATCCATTCGTGCGCGGCGCCGCGGGCCTCTTCCGAAATCGTACCGACATCGGCAAGCGCGATCACGGGCACGCCATCGTTGATGAGTTCGAGAATGGCTTCCGAAGGCGCCGCGGTTCGCGGCGTGCGGATGTCGGCAAAAGGTTCGAGTGCGCGCGTCAAATAATAGACAGGCGAGAGCAGCGGCTGCGCCGTGTCGGCGGTCGAGCCGGAGACGATGCCGACCGCGCGCCGGCGCCAGCGCTCGTCGAGAAGCTGCACGCCCCCCGCTGACCGGCCGTCGGCAAGTTCGAGCCGCGCGACTTCATTGCGCAGTTCGATCGGCAACTCGATCGATGCCCGGGTCTCGGTTTCGCCGGGTCCGAAATTGTATACGGTCTCGCCAAGCGGCCGGCCGCGCAGATCGAACGCCCGGACAATGCCGCTTTCGAGCGCGCCGGTGTCGGCACGCAGAACGCGCGACGTCAGGGCCTGCGCGGTGTTGTCCACGCCCGCCAATCCGCGAGCCGTCCGTTGAGGCATGTGCACGGTAAGAGACGACCCGTTGCTGAGCGCGGCAACGCGTTCGGCGAACGCGCGGGCGCCGCCGGTTTCGAGGCCCCCCGCGAGCCAAACGATCTCGGCATCGGGTTCGCTTTCAACAAACTTGGTCAGGGCCGCGAGATGCACGACGGGATCGCGTACATACGGTGCGGGAACGAGGGCGCGAAGCCGTTCCTGTGCCTGGGATGCGGTGCCCAGCGTTATGTCCTCGTTCGCGGTGTTGAGACCGACAATGGCGATGGCGCGGCCCGCGCTTTCAGCCGCCGATATCGCGGATTGCGCCGTTTCCATGCGCGCGTCCCAATCCGGCGCCGCCGGCCAGCCGTCGTCGACAAGAAGAACCAGAGGTCCGCCGCCGGGTAGCGCCACGGGATTGGGGTTGAGCACAGGGCCTGCAAGGGCGAGGATGATGAGTGCGGCAAGGCCGATCCTGAGCGCGACGAGCCACCACGGCGTGCGCGCCGGTGTTTCCTCCTTCGCCACAACGTCGAGCAGGAGGCGCAGCGGCGGAAAATCGAACCTGCGCGGGCTCGGCGGAATGAGCCGCAGCAGGAAATAGAGCGCCGGCAATGCCGCCAGAGCCAGCAGAAGCCACGGATTGAGGAATGCGAGGCCGGTCATCCCGCAGCACTCAAGCCGTCGGGCCGATCGCTGAGCTGCGCATACAACGCCAACAAGGCTTCCGATGCGGGGCGATCGGTCCGGTGCTGGGCAACCGACCAGCCGAGAGGCCCGGCGATCAGGCGCAGGGCTTCGCGATGCGCGTTGAGGCGCAGGCCGTATTCGTCGCGCAGATCCTGGGCGCGGCCCAGCGTGAAGCGGGTCATGGCTTCGGGGTCTCTGAACTCCGTACGCCCGGAGAACGGAAAGGTTTCCTCGATCGGGTCCGAGACCACGACCGCATGGCCGCGCGCCCCGCGTCCGCCCAATCCGCGGATCGTGGTTGCGATCTCGGGTTCGGGTTCGAGAAAATCCCCGATCAGGACGGCCTCGGCGAGGGGCGGCAGCGGATGCGGTGCCGGAAAACTCTCGTTTGGCGGCGCTGCAAGGAGGACATTGGCAAGAATGTCCACCGCCCGGCGGCTGGCCGTCGGGGTGCCTAGACCGATCAGGCCGACCCGTTCGCCACCGCGCACGAGCAGGTCCGCCAGGGCCAGGCCAAGGATCACCGCACGCTCAAGTTTGGAATCTTCGGCAAGGTCCGAACGGTAGGCCATCGAACGCGAACGGTCGATCCAGATCCAGACCGTGTGCGCGGCTTCCCATTCCTGTTCTCGCACATACAGGCTGTCGCCCAGCGCCGAGCGCCGCCAGTCGATCCGCGCGGCGGACTCTTCCGGTGCGTAGCGACGAAACTGCCAGAAATTATCGCCAGGACCGGCGCGGCGTCGGCCGTGCATGCCATGCACGACGCTCGCCGCCGTGCGCCGTGCGGCGACGACCAGACGCGGCATCGCAGCGGCAAGGGACAGCGCGTCCGCACTGTGACGCGGTTCGATCTCCACTTCTTGCGACGACAGCGTCCTGGCCTGAACCATCATGTATCTCAGCCGAGCCGCTCCGCCAGGCGTCGAACCAGGCCGGAGACGGTCTGGCCTTCGGCGCGGGCGGCGAAGGTGAGTGCCATGCGATGCTTCAGCACCGGCTCGGCAAGTTCGATGACGTCGTCGATCGATGGTGCAAAGCGGCGGTCGAGCAGCGCGCGGGCACGCACCGCGAGCATCAGCGCCTGCGAGGCGCGAGGACCGGGGCCCCAGGCGATCAGCGGCGCGATGACGGGATCGGCCGTTTCCGGGCGCGCCGAACGCACGAGATCAAGAATCGCGTCGACCACGCTGTCGCCAACCGGAAGGCGGCGGACGAGGCGCTGCGCGGCGAGAAGATCGTCGGCTTTCATGGTCTGGCGTGGGCGTGTCTCTTCCGCGCCCGTGGTCTCCAGCAGGATGCGGCGCTCGTGCGCGCGGTCGGGATAATCGACGTCGACCTGCAGCAGGAAGCGGTCAAGCTGAGCTTCCGGAAGGGGATAGGTGCCTTCCTGCTCAAGTGGGTTCTGGGTCGCGAGCACATGAAACGGCCGCGGCAGGTCGTAGCGCACGCCGGCAACCGTCACGTGATGTTCCTGCATCGCCTGCAGAAGCGCCGATTGCGTACGCGGCGAGGCGCGGTTGATCTCGTCGGCCATCAGAAGCTGGGCGAAGACCGGGCCCGGAAGGAAGCGGAAGCTGCGCGTGCCTTTCGCTCCTTCTTCAAGGACTTCCGAGCCGAGGATGTCAGACGGCATGAGGTCCGGCGTGAACTGCACGCGGCGGGCATCGAGACCGAGAACAGTGCCCAGCGTGTCCACCAACTTCGTCTTGGCAAGACCCGGGACACCGACAAGCAAGGCATGCGCGCCGCACAGGATGCTGATGAGGGCGCGCTCGACCACGACCTCCTGGCCGAAGATGATCTCACCCAACGCTTCGCGGGCGGCGGTGACCTGGGCAATGGTGGTTTCCGCATTGCGCAGGATGGCTTCATCCAGCGTTTCGGCTTTGGCACTGCGTGTCATGAATTCTCCTCGGGAAGTGCCACGCAAAGACCAAGCCGGGCCGCCCCATGTGCTTGCATGGCTTACATACCTTCAGGGTATGGTGGTGGTTTGAAAAGGGCGAGAGCGTGACGGCACACAATTGAGAGAGGCCGTAAACAGACGTTCCAAGGGAAAGAAATGATCCGAACTGTCTTTTATAGCGCCGTACTCTTCCTGCTGCCTTTTGTGTTTTATTTTCTGTGGCTTGGCTCCGAGCGCAGGAAGTCGGAGGAGGAGATCGCCGCCTCGAAGCGGCATCTGTTCTTCGTAACCCTGGCCGGCATCGCCCTGGCGGCGGCCGGGTTCATCTATTTCACGGAATTCGGGGGCGCCGACCCCGACGCGGTCTGGGTTCCGCCGGTCTACAAGGACGGCCAGCTCGTCCCCGGCCATTTCGCCCCGAGGGAGGGCAAATGAGCATTTCGGCGGCGCTGCTGGCCGATTCGGCCGTCACCCGCCTGTTCGAGGTTCTCGATGGCGCGGGGGAGGAGACCCGGATCGCCGGCGGTGCGGTGCGCGATGCCTTGATCGGCAAACAGGCAGCCGAGATCGATTTTGCCACCACCGCCACTCCCGACGAGGTGATACGCCGTGCTTCGGCCGCGGGGCTGAAGACAGTGCCGACCGGCGTCGAACACGGCACTGTGACCGTCATCGTGGACAAGCGGCCTTTCGAGGTCACGACCTTGCGCCGCGACGTGGAAACCTTCGGCCGCCATGCCGTCGTGGCCTTCGGGCGCGACTGGGCGGAGGACGCGCAGCGGCGCGACTTCACGATCAACGGCCTGTTTCTCGACAGGATGGGAAACGTCCATGACTTCGTCGGCGGCGAGGCCGATCTTGCCGCGCGCCGCGTGCGCTTCATCGGCGATGCCCGTGCGCGCATCCGCGAAGACTATCTGCGCATCCTGCGTTTTTTCCGGTTCTTCTCCGGCTACGCGGACGGAGCACCCGACGCCGAAGCCTTTTCGGCGGCTGTTGCGGAAAGGGCCGGGCTCGACCGGCTGTCGCGCGAGCGTGTCCGTGCCGAACTCTTCAAGCTCGTCGTGACACGGCGGGCCGCCGCAACCGCGAAGATCATGAGCGATGCGGGGCTGCTGGGCCTCGTGCTCGGCGGCATGGCCCGGCCGCGTCGGCTTTTGCAGCTGATTGCGCTCGCTCCCGACGCGGATGCGGTGATGCGCGTTGGCGCGCTGACCATGTTTATACCGGAGAACGCGGACCGGCTGCGCGAGCGGCTGCGCCTGTCGAACGAGGAGACGGAACGTCTGCGCCGCATGGCGACGGGGCCGGTGCTTACGCCGAAATCCGGCGAGGCTGAACGGAAGGCGGCGCTGTACCGGCTCGGCGCACAGACTTTCCGCGACCGGGTGTTGTTCTGCAGCGCAGGCGAAAGCGAAGATGCCGGAGACATTCTGGCGCTGCCCGACCAATGGGCGGTTCCGAAGTTTCCGGTGACGGCGGCCCAGATCATGGCGCAGGGTGTCGAGAAGGGGCCGCGTCTCGGCGCCGCGCTCGCACGTATAGAAGAGAACTGGATCGCGGCGGGCTTTCCGATGGATGCCGTCGCGCTGGACAGGCTGATCGCCGAGACGATGCGGGCGAACTAGGGAGATTCGACATGCGTCCATTCGTGCGCAGCATATGGGTTTTCATCGTCGGTCTTATTGTCGGCACGGCCATCGGGCTCGGCGCCGGGCTGGTCATCTTCCCGTTCGTGTTCGCGCCGCCGCCGGCGACGGAACAGCGCAGCGCGACCGACACACAGCAACTGGCCGCCGGCAGCTTCATCCACGCCGATCCGGCCGATCCGGTGCACTGGGGGAAGGGCGGAGTGACGCTTTTTAAAGGCGCGGTATTTCTCGAACCGGACTTCGAAGTCGGCCCAGGGCCGAAATATCATGTCTATCTGTCGCGGAGCAGCGCTGAGGGCATCAGCAAAGCCGAAGACAAGAACGCGGCGGCCCAGGAAGGGCTCGGCCTCGATCTCGGCCAACTCCGGTCGTTCGCGGGCAGCCAGCGCTTCGAGGTTCCCGCAGGCACCGATCTCAGTCAATACAGCTCGGTGACGGTGTGGTGCCAGGCGTTCAATGTACTTATCACCATCGCCGATCTGAAGAAGGCGGAGACCTGAGTGGGCAGGCGAGCCTGCCCGCCCAATCATTTGACGGCAGAATTGCCGCCGTCGGCGAACAGGGCCGCGCCTGATACGAAGCTCGACATCGGGCTTGCCAGAAACATCGCCGCCTGAGCGATCTCATCGGGCCGCGCGATGCGTTTCATCGCATGCAGCCCGGCCGCCCATTCCTTCTGTGCCGCATCGCCGGCCGCCGGCGTATCGGTTCCGCCCGGCAAGAGCGCGTTCGCCCTTATGCCGTTCGCGCCGTAATCCGCTGTAATGCCCTTCACGAGACCCATGAGGCCGGCTTTCGACGCGGCGTAGGCGGTCATGCCGGGAATTCCGACACTTGTGCCGACAAATGTCGATATGAAAACAATGGAGCCGCCGCCGTTCTTGAGCATCGCCGGAATCTGATTGCGCGCGCCGAAAAAAGCGGATGTCAGATTGACGGAAACGGTTGCCTGCCATTCTTCGGGAGAAACGTCGGCGAGCGGCTTGAACGGGCCGACCGCGCCGACATTGTTGATAGCGATATCGAGCCGCCCGAACTCGCGGGATGCGATCTCGACCAAATGCTCGTGCGTTTCCGTCAGGCCGGCATCCCCGGAAACGACATGGACCGTTCCACCGCTCTTCCGGATCGCGTCGGCGGTATCTTCGAGCGCCGGTAATCCCCGCGCATTCAGGATCACTGCCGCGCCCTCGGCGGCCAACAATTGCGCGGTGGCGCGGCCAATGCCTGACGATGCGCCGGTGACGATTGCGACCTTGTCCTGCAGAACTGACATGAAGTACCTCCGTTAGGGAGGGCAACAGGTAACAGCGGCTGCGCACCGCCGCGTCCCCGCTTCTTGCTGTCAAACTTCTGTCAGGGCCACTTCGCCACGGGAGGCATCGACGACAGGATGGAGTCGACGTTGCCGCCGGTCTTGAGGCCGAAGATCGTGCCGCGATCATAAAGCAGGTTGAACTCGACATAACGTCCGCGGCGGACGAGCTGCTCCTCGCGGTCGGCGTCGGTCCACGCCGTATTGACGTTGCGGCGCACGATCTCGGGATAGATGTTCAGGAATGCGTCGCCGACATCGCGCGTGAAGGCGAAGTCGGCATCGAAGTCTCCGGAGTCGAGCCAGTCGTAGAAGATGCCGCCGATGCCGCGCGGCTCATTGCGGTGCTTCAGGAAGAAATAGTCGTCACACCATTTCTTGTATTTGCCGTAGTCGGCAACCCTGTGAGCGTCGCAGGCGGCCTTGTATGCGGCGTGGAAGTCGCGCGAATCCGGATCTTCCTGCGAGCGGCGGCGGTCGAGCACGGGCGTGAGGTCTCCGCCGCCGCCGAACCATGTCTTCGTGGTCCGTACATGCCGCGTGTTCATGTGAACCGCCGGCACGTTCGGATTGCGCGGGTGGGCGATCAGCGAAATACCGGACGCCCAGAAGCGGGGGTCTTCTTCCGCGCCGGGAATCTGGCTGCGGAATTCCGGCGAGAATTCGCCATGCACAGTAGAGATATGGACGCCGGCCTTCTCGAACACGCGGCCGTGGATCATGGCCATCGTGCCGCCGCCGCCCGGCTTGCCGGTGTGGTCGGTGCGCTTCCACGGCGTCTTCACGAACCGGCCGGCGGGAAGGTTTTCATTGCCGGGCGCGGCCGCGGCCTCGACCTCCAGTGCCTCGAACGCGGCGCAGATGCGGTCCTGAAGGCTTTGAAACCAGACCGTGGCCCGGTCGCTGATGTGCTGTTCGATCATTTTGTCCGTGCTTGCAGAATATCGATGGCCTTGCGCATGCGGTGGATGCGCCGCCTTTTGGTCCAGCGATTGAACCCGCGGCTGATGGTGTTGAGCGGGATGAACAGTTTATCGCCGATCCCGTCGACGAGGACGAACCGGCTTTCGCCGGTACGTGCGTCATGGGCGTAGACGACGTTGCGCAGATGCAGGTCGCCGATAATGAGGCCGCTGTCCATCAGGCGGCTGAAGAACGCGTCGAGAGCCGCCCTTTCCGCCGGACCGAAGCCGCCTCGGCCGGCGAGCGCGGCGATGGTTGGCGCCGGTTCGCCGCCCGGCCCGGCGAGCAGTTCAACGATCAAGCCGAGGCCGAGATCGGTCTGCACGAAACCGACAATATTCTCGACCAGCGCCTGGTCTTCCGGGCGGCGGGCATGGATCGACAGAAATTCCTTCAACTCGCGCAAAGTGGGCAGGAACGGCCCATATCGCCGTCTCGCCTTGTACCAAGGATCGCGCGGGGGCGCCTCGGGGCGAATGATCTTGATCAAGCAGCGCGGATTTTCCGGGTGGCGGTAGACGGCCCGGCAACGCCCGCGCGCCAGCGGCTGGAGGCCGGACAGGCAAACGAGGTCCGAATCGGCATCCCGCGCGGGGTGGCGAGGGGATTCCATAACAGTCTGGCCGGGCCAGCTTTTCACCGTCTTCGCGATCCTTGTTTTCCGGCTGACGCCGAGCTTTACACGATTGCCACACAGCCCTGAAACCACTCGCTGCTTATGGCCATTCCCACAGGGGGCGGATAAACCGTGCGACATGAAAGCGCGCGGAAAGCCTCACTCTGGACAAATACCAATCTAGACGCCAAAAACGCGACCAATCACCGGGATGCGCAGGGCGCGCGTCTCCGCGCCATCAGCTGAGATTTAGGTGACCGAATTGGCGACGCCGAGCCTGGTTGAACAACCAACCCGCCGCGACTTCCTCTACATCGCCACGGGCGCGTTTGCCGCCGTCGGCGGTGCAGCGGCCGTGTGGCCCTTCATTTCGCAGATGAACCCAGACGCCTCGACGCTGGCGCTGGCCTCGACCGATGTCGACGTGTCGGCCATCGCCGAAGGCCAGGCCATCACCATCAAGTGGCGCGGCAAGCCGGTGTTCATCCGTCATCGCACGGCGAAGGAGATCGAGGAGGCCAAGGCCGTCCCGCTCGCCGAGCTGATCGACCAGAGCGCGCGCAACCCGAACATCACCACCGGCGACGACACCGCGACCGATGCCAACCGCGCGGCGGCCGGCAAGGAGCCGTGGCTCATCATGATCGGCACCTGCACCCATCTCGGCTGCGTGCCGATCGGCCTCGCCGGCGACTACAATGGCTGGTTCTGCCCGTGCCACGGCTCGCACTACGATACCGCCGGTCGCATCCGCAAAGGTCCGGCGCCCGAGAATCTGCATATCCCGCCGTACGAATTCACCAACGACACCACGATCCGGGTCGGCTGAGCCGGGCCGCCAATTCAGAGACAGAGATGAGCGGACATTCGACGTTTGAGCCGAAGAACCCGGTCCTGAAATGGTTCGAGAGCCGGCTGCCGATTATCGGCCTGATGCACGGATCGTTCGTGGCGTATCCGACGCCGCGCAACCTGAACTACTGGTGGACCTTCGGCGGCATCCTTTCGATGATGCTGGGCGTGCAGATCATCACCGGCATCGTGCTGGCGATGCATTACACGCCGCATGTCGATCTCGCCTTCAACTCCGTCGAGCACATCATGCGCGACGTGAACTGGGGCTGGATGATCAGGTACATGCACGCCAACGGCGCGTCGATGTTCTTCATCGCCGTCTACATCCACATCTTCCGCGGCGTCTATTACGGCTCCTACAAGGAGCCGCGCGAGGTGCTCTGGATCCTCGGCGTCGTCATCTTCCTGCTGATGATGGCGACGGCCTTCATGGGCTATGTGCTGCCGTGGGGTCAGATGTCGCTTTGGGGCGCGATCGTCATCACCAACCTGTTTTCGGCCATTCCCTTCGTCGGCGAGGCGATCACGACCTGGCTGTGGGGCGGTTTCGCCGTCGATAATCCGACACTGAACCGTTTCTTCTCGCTGCACTACCTGCTGCCGTTCATGATCGCGGGCGTCGTCGTGCTCCATGTGTGGGCGCTGCATGTCGTCGGCCAGAACAACCCGACCGGCGTCGAGGTGAAGTCCTCGTCCGACACGGTGCCGTTCACACCCCATGCGACGGCCAAGGACTCGTTCGCGATGGTGTGCTTCCTGATCTTCTTCGCGTGGTTCCTGTTCTACACCCCGAACTATCTCGGCCACGCCGACAACTATATTCCGGCCAACCCGCTGCAGACGCCGGCGCACATCGTTCCCGAATGGTACTTCCTGCCGTTCTACGCGATCCTGCGCGCCATCCCGTCCAAGCTCGGCGGCGTGCTTGCGATGTTCGGCGCGATCGTCGTGCTGTTCTTCCTGCCGTGGCTCGACACCGCGAAGACCCGCTCGGCGAAGTATCGCCCGCTGTACCGCCAGTTCTTCTGGGTTCTGGTCGCGGTGTGCCTTGGCCTCGGCTATATCGGCGCGATGCCGCCGGAAGGCTGGTACGTCATCATCGGCCGCATCCTGACCGCCTATTACTTCATCCACTTCCTCGTGATCCTGCCGCTGCTCGGCTTCATCGAGAAGCCGCTGCCGCTCCCGGCGTCGATCACCGAAGCGGTGCTCAAAGGCCAGGCAGGGGGCTCTCTTGCACCTGCGGGCGCACCCAACATTCCAGGCCGGGGAGCCTGACCTGATGTCACGCACGCTTTCCGTCGCCATCAAAGCAGCAGCGATTGCGTTCGCCTCGCTTGCCGCGTCGCCGGGTTTCGCCGCCGAAGGCGCAAGCACGCCGCACAAGCAGGACTGGACCTTCAGCGGTCCGTTCGGTCATTTCGACCAGGCGCAGCTGCAGCGCGGCTTCAAGGTCTATCGCGAGGTCTGCGCGGCCTGCCACGGCATGCGGCTCGTCTCGTTCCGCAACCTGATGGAAGAGGGCGGCCCGGGGTTCTCGGAAGGCCAGATTCGGCTGCTCGCGGCCGAATACCAGATCCAGGACGGGCCGGGCGAAGACGGGCAGATGTTCGAGCGTCCCGGCCGTCCGTCGGACCGCTGGCCGTCGCCGTTCCCGAACGAACAGGCCGCGCGCGCCTCCAACGGCGGCGCCTATCCGCCGGATTTCTCGGTGCTCGCCAAGGCGCGCACCTACACCCGGGGCTTCTGGCTGAGCCTGCTCGATCTCGTGACGCAGTATCAGGAGCACGGCGTCGACTACATCCACGCGCTGCTGACCGGCTATGACCAGCCGGTGCCGGAAGGCCAGCAGGGCCAGCCGGGCCTGCACTACAATCCGTATTTCCCGGGCGGCTGGATCGCGATGGCCAAGCCGATCAACGACGGCCAGGTGGAATACACCGACGGCACGCCGGCGACGGTCGATCAGTACGCGCGCGATGTCTCGGCGTTCATGATGTGGGCGGCCGAGCCCCATCTCGAGACGCGCAAGCAGACCGGCTTCATCGTCATCATCTTCCTCGCGGTCTTCGCGGGCCTGCTCTACTTCACCAAGAAGAAGGTGTGGAGCAGCGTCGCCCACTGAGCGGCGGACGGAAACCGATTTCGGAACGGGCCCTTCGGGGCCCGTTTTCGTTTTGCGAAGGTGGCAGAATAAAAGCCTATTCATTATTGCATAATGTTAGAGTACAATTATATTGGCCACATGAGATGGAGCACGTCGTTGAGAGACCTTTCTCCCCCTCGCGATCCGGCTGTCCGTAATTCGTCTGGTCGGTTTACTACTGGCGCGCGGAGTGTTTTTACCGGCGGTGCCGTTCCGAAACACGGGGACACGGTCCGCCTACGCGGTGACGTGGCAAGCCGAGCGGTAGATGCCGCTAGCCAGGTTCTTCGTGATCGCAAGCCGGGCCGTCCCTGCAAGTGAGCGATACGGCGCGCTACAATGGTGTTTATGAACACCTTGTAGAGCGGGACGATGATGTCATCGGTTTAGTAGCCTATGCGCTTTACAAGCAGGATAAGCGGGATTGGCTGATTTCTCGCCGGGAACAGACTGGCGGCCATCCTCCTCAGGATGCAATTGATGTTTATGTTTCCGGCCAGATGACGGCCGGCCAGCGAATGCGCTTCCGTCAGGCCGCACAAGATGTTCTGGATGCCTATGCGCTCGTTGCCGTTGAGGCAGAGCGACCGAATATCGTCGAAGAGGCTGTCACAACAAGGATTGAAGATGCCGCAGCTGTGGAAGCGTCTACGAAGTGGTATCGGCAAATTCCTGCTGGCATTGCGTCAGCCTTGATCTATACAATTCTCCTGATCCTTCTCGCTGTGGCGCTCCGCTATGCTGGCATCGACTTTCTGTCCGTGCTCCAGACTTCCTGACCCTTGTTATAAGTTCCTCCAATGTCCCTTTCCGCCGACCTCGAAGCCCTTGTCCGCAGCATCCCGGACTATCCGAAGCCTGGCATCATGTTCCGCGATGTCACCACCCTCTTTCAGGATGCGCGCGGGCTGAAACTATCGGTGGACGGGCTGGCCGACGCGTTCAAGGACCAGAAGTTCGACCTCGTTGCCGGCATCGAGGCGAGGGGCTTCATTCTCGGCGGCGCGCTGGCGCATGTACTGGGGCTCGGTTTCATCGCGATCCGCAAGAAGGGCAAGCTGCCCCACATCACGCTGAGCCAGGAATACGCGCTCGAGTACGGCGTCGATTCGGTCGAGATTCATGCCGACGCCTGCAAGCCCGGGCAGAAGGTTCTGCTGATCGACGATCTCATCGCGACCGGCGGCACGGCGGAGGCAGGCATCGCGCTGATCCGCCGCCTCGGCGGCGTCGTCGCCGGCGCGGGCTTCGTGATCGACCTGCCGGCGCTGGGTGGCGCTCAGCGCATCCGCGATCAGGATGTCCGGGTCGAGACGCTGCTCGAGTTCGCCGGTCACTAGCCGAACACGCCCGCCGCCTTGTGCGCGGCGCGGACGGGCTCGGGCAGGCGGTATTTGCCGCTGCTGGCGGTAACGAGCGCGACCGCACTGTCGAGATCGCTGAGATGGCCGGCGGAGACGAAGACGGGTGAGCAGTTCGCCTTTGTGCGCAACGCGGCGCCGATCACCTCATCCTTGTGCGTGACGGGCGCATGGCCGCCGCGGCGGGCCGGCACACGGCCATGCTCGCCGCATAGCTTGGTCTTGGCATTGGCGACTGTCGGCACGCCCAGCCACAGACCCATGTGGCAGGCGATGCCGATGCGGCGCGGATGCAGATAGCCCGAGCCGTCGAACATGAAGACGTCGGGAATGGTCTTCAGTTTCGTGAAGGCCTCGACCAGCACAGGTCCTTCGCGAAAGCTGAGCAGGCCGGGGACGTAGGGAAACGTCGCCGGCAACTGCGCCAGCGCGGTTTCGACGATCTCGAAGTCCGGGAATGTCAGGACAACGACGGCCGCCTGCGCAATCTTGTTCTTGATGCTGACATCGACGCCGGCGACGGTTTTGACGGCGGTGAGATCGAGCCCGCGATCCGTGACGACGCTCGCCGCCAGCTCACGCTGCAGGGCGACGGCCTCCTTGGGCGTTACCTGCCAGGAATGACGGCGTGAAAGCTTCATGGGCATCCGACGCGGGGGGAACCTTCCGGTCCCGGGACGACTCGTGAAGAGCCAGGGAGGAACGCAAAATGGCTTTGAAGGCGCTCGCGCTCAACTGCACGCTGAAACGGGGCACCGATCCATCGTCCACCGAACTGATGCTTTCCAAGGTGCTCGAAGAGCTTGGGAAGCATGACGTCGAGGGCGAGATTGTTCGCGCCGCCAACCTGGATATCAAGGCCGGTGTGACCTCCGATGAAGGGGAGGGCGATGCCTGGCCCGACATCCGCGAAAAGATCGTCGCCGCCGACATCTTCATCATCGGAACCCCGGTCTGGCTGGGCCAGCCATCGAGCGTTGCCAAACGCGTGCTTGAGCGTCTGGACGCCTTTTTGGGAGAAACCGACGACCGCGGGCGTATGCCCAGCTTTGGCAAGGTGGCCGTAGCAGCGGTGGTCGGCAACGAGGATGGGGCACATCACTGCCATGCCGAAGTTTTCCAGGCGCTAAACGATGTCGGATTCACGATCCCCGCAGGGGCCGGTACGTATTGGGTCGGTGAAGCAATGGGCTCGGTGGATTTCAAGGATCTGAAATCAACGCCTGAAAAGGTTGTGCAGACAAACGCCATGCTCGCCGCCAATGCCGCGCATCTCGCGCGGCTCCTGAAACAGAATTCCTATCCCGGCGTGGGCTCCTGATCGTCAGGTGTTGAACCGGAAATGCAGGACGTCGCCGTCGAGGACCGTGTAGTCCTTGCCTTCGAGACGCAGCTTGCCGGCATCGCGCGCGCCGGCCTCGCCCTTCAGCGAGACATAGTCGTTGTAGGCGATCGTCTCGGCGCGGATGAAGCCCTTCTCGAAATCGGAATGGATGACGCCGGCGGCGCCGGGCGCCTTCGTGCCCTTCTCGATGGTCCACGCGCGCGCCTCTTTCGGGCCCACGGTGAAGTAGGTCACGAGGCCGAGCAGGTCGTAACCGGCACGGATGAGGCGATCGAGACCGGCCTCGCCGAGGCCGAGCGCGTCGAGATATTCCTCGCGCTCGCCCTCGGGCAGAACGGCGATCTCGCTCTCGATCTTCGCGGAAATGACGACGGCGACCGCGCCTTCCTGCTTCGCCCGTTCCTCGACCATCTGTGAATACTTGTTCCCCGTCGCCGCCGATCCCTCATCGACATTGGCAACGTAGAGAACGGGCTTCGACGTCAGGAGGTTCAGGCCGGCGAAGGTTTTCTTCTCTTCTTCCTTCACGGGCGTGAGGCGTGCCGGCTTGCCGTCGCGAAGCAAGGGAAGCACGCGCTGCACGAGATCGAGCTGTTCCTTGGCTTCCTTGTCGCCGCCGCGGATGCGCTTCTCCAGCGCACCGACGCGCTTCTCGAGGCTGTCGAGGTCGGCGAGCATCAGCTCGGTCTCGACCGTTTCGGCATCGGCGAGCGGGTCGATCTTGCCTTCGACATGGGTGATGTCGTCATCCTCGAAGCAGCGCAGCACATAGGCGACGGCATCGACTTCGCGGATATGGGCGAGGAACTGGTTGCCGAGACCTTCGCCCTGCGAGGCGCCGCGCACGAGGCCGGCGATATCGACGAAGGTGAGGCGCGTCGGAATGATCTGCGCCGAACCGCCGATTTCAGCGAGAGTGTCCAGACGCGGGTCCGGCACCGCGACCTCGCCGACATTCGGCTCGATGGTGCAGAACGGATAGTTCGCCGCCTGCGCCGCCGCTGTCTGCGTCAGCGCGTTAAAGAGGGTCGATTTGCCGACATTCGGCAAACCCACGATCCCGCATTTGAAACCCATGATCTTTTCCTAGTCTTCGTCGCGCTCGCCGGGCTTTTTGGGCGCGATAAAGCCCTTTGCCTCGAGCGCGGTGTGTATCCTGTTCTGGAATCCCGGCACGTCGCCCTTCGCCAGAAGGTCGGCATTGTCGGCGATGGCGTCCGTCAGGCAGTCGACCCAGCCGCGTTCGGCCTTGGCGAAGTCCGACAGTACGTACGAATGGACGCGATCCTTGTCACCCGGATGGCCGATGCCGAGCCTGACGCGCGCATAGTCGTTGCCGATGGCGGGTGAGATGGAACGCAGGCCGTTGTGTCCCGCATTTCCGCCGCCGGTCTTGACGCGGACTTTCGCGGGCGCGAGGTCCAGTTCGTCGTGGAAGACGAAAATATCGGGCAGGGGGATTTTGAAGAAACGGGCCGCTTCCGCTACGGAGCGGCCCGATTCGTTCATGTAGGTCTTCGGCTTGAGAAGCAGCGTCCTTACGCCGCCGATCTCGCCCTCGGCCGTCTCCCCGGCAAAGCGTGCGCGCCAGGACGGAAAGTTCCAGCGCGCCGCGATCCGGTCGATGGCCATGAACCCGATATTGTGGCGGTTGCCAGAATATTGGGGCCCGGGATTGCCGAGTCCGACGAAGAGCCGCATCGGGCTCTCCGCTTACTTCTTGGCGTCGGGCTTCTTGTCGCCCGCGGCCGCCGGAGCGGCACCTGCTGCGGGAGCAGCGGCACCTTCGGCAGGAGCGGCGCCTTCGGCCGGCTTGGGCTCTTCGACGGCGACGGTCGGCGCAGCGATCGAAGCGATCGTGAAGTCGCTGCGATCCACCGGCTTCGCGCCGTCCGGCAGCTTGACGCCGGAAATGTGGATCGTGTCGCCGATTTCGAGGCCGGTGAGGTCGATGTCGATCGACTTCGGAATGTTGGTGGCTTTGACCGCGAGTTCGATTGTGTGCTCGACGACGTTGAGCACGCCGCCGCCCTTGAGACCCGGCGAGGCCGCTTCATTGATGAAGTGGACCGGAATTTCGACGGTGATGGTCGAATCTTCGGTGATGCGCAGGAAGTCGACATGGGTGAGGAAGTCCTTCACCGGGTCGAGCTGGTAATCGCGCGGAATGGCCTTTTCGATCTTGCCGCCGACATCGATGTCGAACAGCGTCGTCATGAACCCGCCGCCATGCAGCAGGACATACATATCGTTGCCATTGAGGGCGATGCCGACGGGCGGCTGCTTGCCGCCATAGATTACGGCGGGGACTTTCTGCTGGCGGCGCAATGCACGGGCGGCTCCCTTGCCACTCCGGTCGCGCGCCTCGGCCTTGAGAACCTTGGTCGCGGTCATAATAATCTCCAGAATTGAATAAGGCCGCCTCGGCGGCCTCTGGCTTCAGTCCGGCGCACCTCCAGGGTGTGGACGCCGTAACGCGCGTTCCTATAGCGGAACACGGGGGGCGAGGCAATTTTAGGGATATTGTCTCAATCGAACAGGCTGGAGACCGATTTTTCCTCGGAGGTGCGGGCAATAGCCTCGCCGATCAGTTCCGCCACCGAGATGCAGCGGATGTTCTTCGCGACCTTCACGGCCTCGGTCGGCTGGATGGAATCGGTCAGGACCAGCTCCTTCAGCTTGGAGGACGCGATGCGGGCGACCGCGCCGCCCGACAGCACGCCGTGGGTGATGTAGGCGTAGACGCCCTCGGCACCCTTTTCGAGCAGGGCTTCGGCGGCGTTCACCAGCGTGCCGCCGGAATCCACGATGTCGTCGACGAGGATGCAGTTCTTGCCCTCGACATCGCCGATGACATTCATCACTTCGCTGTCGCCCGGCCGCTCGCGGCGCTTGTCGACGATGGCGAGCGAGGCATCGATGCGCTTGGCGACGGCGCGGGCGCGCACGACGCCGCCGACGTCCGGCGAGATGACCGCGATATTGTCGAGCGGGATGTTCTGCTGGATGTCGCGCACGAGCGCGGGCGCGGAGAACAGGTTGTCCGTCGGGATGTCGAAAAAGCCCTGGATCTGGCCGGCATGCAGGTCGAGCGTCAGAACGCGGTCGGCGCCGGCGCGGGTGATGAGATTTGCGACCAGCTTGGCCGAGATCGGCGTGCGGGGACCGGCCTTCCGGTCCTGCCGGGCATAGCCGAAATAGGGCAGGACGGCGGTGATGCGGCGCGCCGACGCCCTGCGGAGCGCATCAATGATGATGAGCAGCTCCATCAGGTGATCGTTGGTCGGGAACGAGGTCGACTGGACGACGAACACGTCCTCGCCGCGAACGTTTTCCAGGATCTCGACAAAGATTTCCATGTCGGCGAAGCGCCGGACATTGGCCTTTGTGAGCGGGGTCTTGAGATAGGCGGCAATCGCCTCGGCCAACGGACGGTTGGAATTGCCCGCGACGATCTTCATCCGAAATTTCCCCTGGCCCAGGGCTTGGAGCCATTCCAGGCTCTGCCCGCAAGGCGGCTCCTTAACAGGCAGAGACGGCTGGCTCAATGTCTCCCGTGCCACAGCGGTTAATTGTTGCACCGTTATGACGGCCTGGGCTCGTCAGCCGCCCCCAAAGTAGGGGTCAGGCAGCTGTTTCGGTGTCCGGCAGGACGACGAAGATCAGGACCGCGATGATGGTGATGAAGAAGCGGAAGGCATCTTCGACCCCGTTCCACTGCTGCGACATCCACATGCCGAACCATTCGCCGCCGATCGACATGAAGCCGACCTGCCAGACGAGGAATCCGAGGCTGAGGCCGGCAATGGCCCAGGCTTTCGAGCGGTTGAAGGCCTGCGCGGGGCTGCCGAGATGGCCGGTCATGTGAAAGGCGCCGATCCAGCACAGGATGGCGGTGAGGGTTTCGGCCACGATGATGAGAATATAGGCCGCGGTCTGCAGCGCGGTGCTGTCGATGGCGCGGTATTTGATGGTCGAGTCCGGGAAGATCGTGTCCATGGACAGAACGTGCTGCACGAACGCCCAGTTCGTCCCGTAATCGGTGATATTCCCGAACGCCACCAGCGTGGCGAAGAAGGCGATTGAGGCGACGAACACTGTCTTGCTGAGCCGTGTGACCATCATCGGAAGCGCCCCCCAGAGCGAATCGGCGTGACCGTACAAGCCTAGCGTATGTATGCGGGTTGCGTCAGGCGAGGGCGATGGCCGCGATCAGCCGGCCATAGTCCGGCTCCTTGCGGTGCGTCGCGCGGCGGTAGGAGAAGAAGCGGGTCTCGTCCGCATAGGTGTCCAGACCGAGATCCTCGACCCGGGCCAGATCGAGCTCAAGAAGGCGGCTGACGATATAGCCGCCGAGATCGAACATGCTTTTGCCTTCCGACGCGCCGGGAACGAAAAAGCGCACATTGCCGGGATCTGCGGACTCGAACGCGGCGACGAATTCTTCGCCGACTTCATAACTTTGCTTTCGCAGGCACGGGCCGAGCGCGGCGGTGATGGAGCCACGCCGCGCGCCGAGCTTCTCCATCGCATGGACGGTGGAGCCGAGGATGCCTCCAAGCGCGCCTTTCCAGCCGGCATGGGCGGCGCCGATAATGCGCGCATCGGGATCGGCGAACAGCACGGGGCCGCAATCGGCGGTGCCGATGCCGATGGCAAGGCCGGGTATGGACGTCACGACGGCATCGGCCTGCGGCGCCTCGCCCTTCGACCAGGGTTCGTCGGCGATCACCGTGATCGCGGAATGAATCTGGTGCGGCGTTGCCAGCCGTCCATCCGTGACGCCAAGCGCCGCCGTCATGCGCAGGCGGTTTTCGATGACATGCGCGTCGCTGTCGGCCGAGCCGCGTCCGCCGTTCAGCGTCGCGTAAATACCCTGCGAAACGCCGCCTTCGCGCGTGAAGAAGGCATGATGGACGCCGGGCAGGACTGCCAGCGATGGCGAGGTGACGAATTGCGCGGTCATGTGTTCTTCGGGGTAAAGCCGGGCGGCGGCGGCAGATTGCGCTGCGACAGCGCCAGAACCTTGAACAGCGTACCCATGCCGGTGGGCTTGTCGTCGGTGAGGCGCGCGGTGCCGCTTTCGATCTCGAGCGCCTGTTCGAGCGTTGCCTGCCGCATCAGCATCGCGGACCGCTCGAGAATGCCGAGGCCGAGCAGGAAATCGCGCTGCGGCACCGGTCCATACGCGGCAGCGCCGCCGAGCCGCGCCGCATCGGCGAGAGAGACGAAATCGACATGGGCGGTGAGATCGGATTCGCCGGGTTCCTGCAGCGCATCGACGAAAGCGTGGCCGCGCAGCGCCTGCAGCGTCTCGCCGCTTCCCGGCTTGTCGTAGCCATAGTCGACGATGAGTGCAGCGCCGCCCTGGCCGGCGATGCGCTCGCCCAGTGCGGCGGCAATGCGCAAAGAGTCGGGCGAGGTTTCGGAAATGCTGTCCGGCGCGGCGTGCTCGTGGCTTGCGGGGACGATGCGGTCCGGCACGCGGTGCGGCGACAGGCCGAAGGCAAGCGCCCCGTCCGGGCCGATGCCGACCACACGCTCGTGCCAGCCCTTGTCGCGGCGCACGTAATGATGAACCGGCAGAGCGTCGAAGAACTCATTCGCTATGAACAGCGCCGGGCCTTTCGGCAACTGGCTGATATTGTGATGCCAGGTGACGGGAACCCCGCTGTCCTTCAGCGTGCGCTCCTGCGCCGCGCGCAGGAGCGGGCTGGTCTCGACGAGATGTACATGCAGCGCCGCCCGGAAAGCCGGCGCGATCTTCAGCGCGCGGAGCGCATCGGCCATCAGCGTGCCGCGGCCGGGGCCGAGTTCCACCAGCATGATCGGGTTCGGGCGTCCCATCACCGACCATACGGCGGCGCACCACAGGCCGATGAGTTCGCCGAAGACCTGGCTGATCTCGGGCGCGGTGATGAAATCGCCGGCTTTGCCGAACGGATCGCGCGTCGCGTAATAATGTGCGTTGGCGAGCTGCATCAGCGTCGCGACGGGAACGGGACCGTCGGCCTCGATGCGGCGGCGGATTTCCGCTTCGACCGGCGTCATGCCGCCACCTTGCGCGCGCGCCAGAGGAACGCGGCACCGAGCAGGATCATCGGTAAGGACAATAGCATTCCCATCGTCAGTCCTCCGGCGAGAAAGCCGATATGCGCGTCGGGCTGGCGGAAATGCTCGCCGACGATGCGGAACGTGCCATAGAGCACAAGGAACACGCCGGAGACGAGGCCGGGGCGTTTCAGCCCGCCGGCGCGGACGACCAGCATCAGGATGGCAAAGGTCAGCGCGCCTTCAAGCGCCGCCTGATAGAGCTGGCTCGGATGGCGCGGTTCGGGCCCGGCATCCGGAAACACCATCGCCCACGGCACATCGGCAACGCGGCCCCAGAGTTCGCCGTTCACGAAATTGGCGATGCGGCCGAAGAACAGGCCGATCGGCGTGACGGCGGCGGCGAGGTCGAACAGTTCGAAAATGCTGCGGCCGTTGCGGCGCGCGAGAACCCACAGGGCGAGGATGCAGCCGATGAGGCCGCCATGGAACGACATGCCGCCATGCCAGAGCGCCAGGGCTTCCAGCGGGTTCGAGAGGTAATAGGCCGGATTGTAGAACAGCACGTAACCGAGGCGGCCGCCGAGCACGATGCCGACGGCCATGTAGAGCAGGAAATCGTCGGTTCCCCGATCGTCGAGCGGCGGGGTGCGGCCCCAGAGCTCCTCGTGGCGGCACAGCGTCCGCGCCAGCCACCAGCCAAGAATGAGGCTGGTCACGTAGGACAGGGCATACCAGCGGATCGCAAACGGGCCGATCGAGACGGCCACGGGGTCGATCATGGGGAAGGGGATCGCCAGAAGGGGCATGGACCTCTGAAGGAGCGTGGGGGACACTTTTCCTTGAAAGCGCGATATGCGATTGCCATGTCAGATTTGTCCAGCACGGGCGGAGACACATGCCATGACCCAGACAACCAACCGCCTGTTCGACGGACTCGGTAAAATCATGACCGACGCCGCCGGGGTTGCGGACAATGTGAAGCGCGAGATCGACGTTATCGTGAAGAATCAGGCCGAGCGCATCCTCGGCGATCTCGATCTCGTGAAGCGCGAGGAGTTCGAGGCGGCAAGGGATCTGGCCTCCAACGCCCGCGCGGAGAGCGAGAGGCTCGCGGCCCGTGTCGAGGCTCTTGAGGCCCAGATTGCCGCCTTCACCGCCAGCAAGGGCGGCAAGTAGCTCGATTTTCCTTATTCCAGGCGTACTTACCCGTGCCCGTTCGCACGGCTTTTCAGCCTTGCGCGGTCGGGGCTATAGTTCCTTGAGTTTCGAATCGCCCGGAAGGGGCCGGCCCGCACCATGACCGACCGCAAATCTTCGCTCGTTCTGCCCGGACCGCTGCTGCTCGTCGGCGCTGGCAAGATGGGCAGCGCGATGCTGCAGGGCTGGCTGCGCATGGGCGTCGATCCGGGCCTGCTCTACGTCGTCGATCCGCAGCCTACGCCCGAGTTGAAGGCCGAACTCGACAAGCGCTCGATCCCGCTCAACCCGTCCGCGATGCCCGAGCCGCGGATCGTGATGCTGGCGGTGAAGCCGCAAATCCTCAAGCCGGCGCTGGCGGCGATCTCGCTGCATGTCGGCAAGGGCACGCTGGTCATTTCCATTCTGGCCGGCGCGACGCTTGGCGCGCTGGATGCCGGTCTTCCGCCGCGCACCGCCATTATCCGCGCCATGCCGAACACGCCGGCCGCGATCGGGCGCGGCGTGACGGTGATGGCACCCAACGCCGAGGTTCTCCCGGAACAGAAGGCCTTCGCCGCCCGCCTGATGGAAGCGGCGGGCGAAGTGGCCTGGATCGGCGACGAGAACCTGATGGATGCGGTGACGGCCGTGTCCGGCTCGGGCCCGGCCTATGTGTTCTATCTCGCCGAGGCGATGGCGCAGGCGGGCGTGAAGGCGGGGCTGCCGCCGGATCTCGCGGCGAAACTGGCTCGCGCGACGGTAAGCGGCGCCGGGGAACTGATGCATCGCTCCGATCTCACGCCCGAAGTGCTGCGCAAGAACGTGACGTCGCAAGGCGGTACGACCGCGGCGGCGCTCGAAATCCTGATGGCGCCCGATGGCCTCGAATGGCTGATGAACCAGGCCGTTCATGCGGCCGCCCAGCGCTCGCGCGAACTCGGTCGCGGCTAACGTCCGTACATGATCCCGGCGCTTTTCCTGATCGGCTCAAATCTTGTGCCGTTGCTCGGCATTGCGTTCTGGGGATGGGACGCGTTCGAACTTCTCGTCCTGTACTGGTGCGAGACCGCGGTCATCGGTTTCTGGACCGCGATCGAGATGACGTTCCGACCAGCGCCGTTTCCGGACCAGAACATGGAGCGGCCGTCGCGGAAGGCAGGCCGCGGCTTCCGGACTCTGCTGCTCATGGTGAATGTCGCGATCTTCATGGCCGCGCATATGGCGTTTCTCTGGAACCTGTTCGCCGGACCATGGAAGGACCGCGTTCATGGTCCCGGAGATTTCATCCAGGAACTGATCATCGGCAACGGATTGTGGGTGCCGCTTGCCGTTACATTCGTGACGCAGGGCGCATTGCTGCTGTTCGATCTGCTTTCGCCGGCCGGGAGGGCGAGCGCGGTATCGCCCTTCGACACGAATATCCGCTCGTCCTCGCCGATCGCGGCGCTTTATCGCCGGATCGTCATCATGCATCTGACGATACTCACCGGCGGATGGATTCTCGCCATGTTCGAAAAGCAGCATGCTGCGGGCATCCTGGTCGCGGTGAAGACGGTTATCGATCTCATCCTGAACCGGCGCCGGCGCGAGCCCTCTCCAAAGGCCGTGGCGACCTGATCTCAGGGCGGTTTGCTCCGGCCGCGAGACGCCCTAGATTGAGGGCAACCCCGTGGGAGACCCATGCCGTGAACGCGAAACCGAAGAATTCCGTGCAGGATCAGGCTATTGACGCCCTTCTTGAACTTCTCGCCGACCGGGAATGGACGGACATTTCATTGCAGGACATCGCCGCCAAGGCCGGTGTGAGCCTCGCCGAGCTCCGCGGCGCGTTTCCTTCCAAGGGCGCCGTGCTTGGCGGATTTGCCAAGCGCATCGACCAGGAGGTGCTCAAGCCAGCGCCGGAGGAGATCGAAGGGCAGGTTGCGCGCGAACGGCTGTTCGACGTGATGATGCGGCGCTTCGAAGCGCTGAAGCCCTACAAGGCGGCGGTGCGCAGCGCGCGGCGCGGGCTGATGACCGATCCGCTGGCGGCGACGTCGTGGAACAAGGTCGAGGTCAATTCGGCGCAGTGGATGCTTGCCGCCGCCGGCATCAAGGACAGCGGTCCCTATGCCGCGCTCAAAGCGCAGGGTCTGGCCGTCATCTTCGCGAATGTGCTTGGCACGTTTCTCGACGACGACGACCCGGATCTCACGAAAACGATGCGCGATCTCGACAAGCAGCTTCGTCGTGCGGAGCGAATGGTGGAAACCGGCGACATGGTGCAGAAGGCGGTGGGGCCCGTGTTGTCCGCATTCAACAGGCTGATCGGTGACACGCGCCGGCGGCGCACCGAGGACGACGACGCGGCAGCGCAGATCTAGAACAACGAGGGCAGGGGCATGAGCGGGGCTGAGCGGCCGGGCGAGATTTCGTTCGCCGATTTCATGAAAGTTGATGTACGCACCGGTACGATCGTCCAGGTCGATCCGTTTCCCGAAGCACGCAAGCCGGCGTGGAAACTGACCATCGATTTCGGCGCGGAGATCGGCACCAAAAGGTCGTCCGCGCAGATTGCGCAGTATACGCCGGAAGAACTCGTTGGCCGGCAGGTGCTGGCGGTCGTGAACTTTCCGCCGCGCCAGATCGGCCCGTTCATGTCGGAAGTGCTGACGCTCGGCGTGCCGGGAGACAGCGGCGAGGTCATTCTCATCGGGCCGGCCAGCAAGGTGCCGGACGGCGGACGGCTTTACTAGAAGTCAGGCCGGGATATGCAGCTTCGCGCGCAGGCCGCCGAGGGGACTCTTCGTCAGCTCGATGTCGCCGCCATGGCCCCGCGCGATATCGCGCGCGATGGTCAGCCCGAGGCCTGAGCCCGGATGATCGAGATTGCGCGCCTCGTCCAGCCGCAGGAACGGCCGGAAGACATCCTCGCGTGATCCCTCTGGAATTCCAGGGCCGTTGTCATCCACCGTGATGACGAACTGGCCGTTGTCATGGCGGGCTTCGATTTCGACCTCGTTGCCGAAACGCAGCGCATTCGTCACGAGATTTGCCAGCGCGCGCTTGAGCGCGCCGGGCCTGGCGGTGATGTTCTTGTCGCCGGTGAAACTGACGCTGATCGCCTTGCCGGATTTTTTGGCGTCAAGGCGGATTTCGTCGAGTAGATCCGCGGCGTTTATCGACTGGGCTGGCTCACCGGCGTCGCCGCGGGCAAACGCCAGATAGCCTTCCAGCATCCGTTCCATCTCGGTGACATCGCCGACCAGGTCATCGACCTCCGACCCCTTGGGAAGAAGGGCAAGCTGAAGACGCAGGCGAGTCAGTACGGTGCGGAGGTCGTGACTGACGCCGGCGAGCATGGTCGTGCGCTGTTCGATCTGCCGTTCGATGCGGTCGCGCATGGCGAAAAAGGCCTGTGCCGCCGCCCGCACTTCCCGGGCGCCGCGCGGCCGGAAATTTCCCACGGGGCGGCCCTTGCCGAGATTCTCGGCGGCGTTTGCAAGCTGGAGGATCGGCTTGATCTGATTGCGCAGGAACAGGATCGAGACCGTGATCAGCAGAAGGGACGCGCCGGCCATCCAGACGAGGAAGATGTGGGAATTCGATGCGTAGGCGCGGCTGACACGGGTGATGACGCGCAGCACTTCGTTGTCCAGCTTCACGCGTATCTCAACGAAACCGAGATGGTTGCGCGCATCGATCCAGAACGGCCGTTCGACCTGCTTTGCCATCTCGCTGGCGAGAACGCGTTCGAGAATCTGGAAGATCGGCGGCGGGTTCGGACTTGGAAGCGGCTCGTCAGGAACGAAAGTGACGGCCAGCCCCATTTTGTCGCCGGCGCGCGAAAGCTCGGCCGGATCGATGCCCGCCTCGCGGAGTTCAATAATGCCCGCGATATCCTGTGCAACGGTGGACGAGAGGCGCTGCGTCGTCTGCTGCCAGTGCCGTTCCATGAAGATGAGCGCAACAACCGATTGCAGCAGAAGCATCGGCAGGACCACGATCAGAAGAGATCGTGTGTACAAACCCTTCGGCAAAAGCCGGCCTGGTCTCCAGGATCTGCGCGCGCTCATGGCTCTATGAGCAGTCTGTAGCCCGATCCGCGCACGGTCTGCAGCAGAAGCGGGTTCGACGGGTCGGCCTCGATTTTCCGTCGCAGTCGGTTGATCTGTACATCGACCGCGCGGTCGCTGGCCGAATTTCCGGCCAGTGCTTCGCGGGACACCGGGCCGCCGCGCTGTTCGGCCAGCAGCCGCAGAAGTTCGCGCTCGCGTTCGGTTATACGTACAACGGTGCTGCCGTTGCGGAGTTCGCCGCTCGCCAGATCGAAGCTGAAGCCGCCGAACCCGACCTCGCCGCGGGGCGAGGCGGGTGCAGCCCGGCGCAGGATGTTGGCGATGCGCAGAAGCAGTTCACGCGGATCGAACGGCTTCGACATGTAGTCGTCGATGCCGCTTTCGAGGCCGCGGATGCGGTCTTCCGGTTCGCCGAGCGCGGTCAGCATGAGGATCGGGACGGGGCGGATGGCGCTCAGCGAGCGCGCCAGATCGAGCCCGCTCTCTCCCGGCATCATCACATCAAGGATCATGAGGTCGAAGGTAAGTCCCGTCAGGCGTGTGCGGGCCTCGGCGGCGGTGGCGGCCGCAGTTACACGGTATCCGGCTTCGGATAGATAGCGGACGAGCAGATTGCGGATGCGTGCGTCATCGTCGACGACAAGCAGATGCGGCGCGCCGTCCGGAACATTCCTGGCTTGGCCCGGCGCTGGCGTCACGGGCGATCCGCTTGCGTGACGAGATGCTGCACGGCTTCGCGTTCGCCGGCGTCGATCATCGCCGCGAGAAACCGCGTCGCCGTTTCGCGTGCGGCCGGGCCAGCCGCGGCGAGGGCAGTTTCGATGCGGCGGGTCTGGAGTTCGGCAAGCTCGCGCGCCAGACGGTCGCCCCGCGCCGTCACGCGCAGCAGCCGTTGCCGGCGGTCATGCTCGCCTTCCTGGGCATCGATGAAGCCCTGTTCCACAAGTTCGCGCAGCACACGCCCCAGACTTTGCTTCGTGATCTTCAGGATAGTGAGAAGTTCGGCGACCTTGAGGCCCGGATTGCGGCTGACGAAATGCAGCACGCGATGATGCGCCCGCCCAAATCCATAGCGGATGAGAACCGCATCGGCTTCCCGCACGAAATCGCGATAAGCGAAAAACAGGAGCTCGATCAGTTCATAAGCCGGCGCCTCTCCACCGGGTGTGGAAGGGGACACGGGGCCGGTGCTCGAAATTACGTCAGCCATGTTGACATATTGGGCGATTTTCACTCATGATCCAAGCCGGTTCGGGGACGGCTGGAACCTTTCGTGCGACGGCCTTAACCTGCAGCCTAACGGCAGGTTCATCCGCGCCACAAAATACCGGCTCGCTCGCTCAAGCGATAGCCCGGCCGGGCAGGGAGACATGCAATGCTCGTCAATCCGTTCGACAACCGCCCTGGCGATATCTGGCTGGACGGCAGTTTCGTGCCTTGGTCGGACGCGAAGCTGCATGTGCTGTCGCACGGCCTGCACTATGCCAGCGCGGTCTTCGAGGGCGAGCGCGCCTACGGCGGCGAAATCTTCAAGCTGCGCGAGCACACCGAACGGCTGATCGAGAGCGGCCGCATCCTCGACTTCGAGATTCCCTACACGGCTGACGAGATCGACGAGGCCTGCCGCCAGACCCTGAAAAAGCAGGGTTTCAAGGACGCCTATGTGCGCCCGATCGCCTGGCGCGGCTCTGAAATGATGGCGGTCGCGGCCCAGCACAGCAAGATTCACCTCGCCATCGCGGTCTGGGAATGGCCGAGCTATTTCGACCCGGCGCTGAAGCTGAAGGGCCTCACGCTGGACCTCGCCGAATGGCGGCGTCCGGACCCGCGTACCATTCCCTGCAAGGCCAAGGCGGCTGGTCTTTACATGATCTGCACGCTTGCGAAGCACGCCGCCGAGCGCAAGGGATGCGCCGACGCGCTGATGCTGGACTGGCGGGGGCAGGTGGCCGAATGCACCGGCGCCAATATCTTCTTCGTGAAGGATGGCGAACTTCATACGCCGACGCCGGACTGTTTCCTCGACGGCATTACCCGCCGGACGGTCATCGACCTGGCCCGTGCGCGCAATATCGTGGTCCACGAGCGGGCGATCCTGCCGGAGGAACTCGAAGGCTTCGAGCAATGCTTCATCTCCGGCACGGCCGCTGAGGTCACGCCGATTGGCAAGATCGCCGACTGGACCTTCGAGGTCGGAGACCTGACGAAAGCCCTGATGGCCGATTACGCCGCCGAAGTGCAGCCCAAACAGGCCGCCGCCGCCTGAACCCTTCCGGTTCAGATCATATCGCCTTCTTCGTCGCCATTGGCGCGCCGGAGGAGTTCCAGCACCAGTGAAGCGCTGGCAAGCGCCTTCACCGTGGCGCAGCCCTTCTCCAGCAAGACGACTTCCGATTTCAGCCCTCCCTGGATAACCACCAGGGCATCCGCCGGCTGAACTTCGTCGGCATTTCCGATCATGAAAGCGAGTGCCCGGCTGAGGGCTCCTGTCTCGCTGATAACCGTGACGCGCGAGTGCTCGCCCCGCGCGGTTTTCACCACATCATCGACCGTGTCGCACGCAAACGCAGGAACCGCCAGCAACACGCAGGCGGCAAGAATGCTGATATGCAGTCTCATGGCCACAATCCCTTGTGAGCGTTTTGCATGAGACGCCATGCAAATAGTGTGCACGCTACAATCCTTGGACGCAGGTCAGCCATGTGCCGACTCAGGGACTGCCTTATTAGGCGGGTTTGCGGCTCGAAGTTCCACCGCTGAGGACGGGTCGGCGATTTTTTCCTTAAGATTTGAGACGAGTTCGTGACATTGCGTGCCCTGAATAGGGCCACAATATGATTGCGTGCGACTGTATATCTTGAGTTATACTTCAGACTTCGGATGAATATAAGTATTAGCGCGAGATTAAAAGTAATTACAAATCTATCCAAGTATAATAACTGTGGCAACTTACGGTCCGATATTGCCTCATTATTTCTGATTTATACCTTCGAAACGCCCTCATCATTTTGTTGATATGCGACACCTGACCACACGGGGTGGTCTGGAACCTTTCTGAAAACTGGTCCATATGGCCCGCCGTCAACAACAAGCCTGCCTTAACGCAGGCGATCCCCCTGGAGACAGATTATGATGCGTATCCTCCTCGCGGTGATCGTAGCCATGTGCGCGTTCGCTAACCCGTCGTTTGCCGACACCAACAAGACACGGCCCCATCTGCAGGAAGGCCGTTCCGCGCTGAACACGAAGTCGCTTCGTTCGAGCCGTTCGTCCGGCGGCGACGTGGTCGCGCTTGCCGAACGCTATGTCGGCACCAACCCGACCAAGATGCGCCGCCTGTGGTGCGCGAATTTCATTGGTCTGATGGAGAAGAAGGTCGGCCGCGCCGGCACCGGCTCCAACATGGCGCGCTCGTACGACAAGTACGGCAAGAAGATCTCGCGGCACGAAGTCCGCCGCGGCGACATCGCCGTGATGTCGCGCGGCAAGCGTGGCGGCCATGTCGGCTACTTCGTGGAATGGGCGCCGAACGGCAAGGCCGTGATCATTTCCGGCAACAGCCGTGGCGGCAAGGTCTCGAAGGGTCAGTACTCCCTGAACCGTATCTACTCATGGCGCCGTCCGGCCTGAACCGGTCGAAACTCAAAAAACAGCCGCGCTCGATCGAGCGCGGCTTTTTGTTGTCGCCTTGTCCGGATAGGGCAGGGCTAAATTAAAAGACCGCGCCGGGGCGCGGTCTTTTGCAGTTCCAGTATGTGCCGTCCGCGTCAGGCCGCGCGGACGCGCTGGATGAAGCTGTCGACCTGCGAGCGCAGCGTTTCCGACTGACGGGACAGATCGTTCGCGGCGGCGACGATCTGGCCCGAGACGTTCTCGGTCTCCGCCGCCGCCTGGCTGACGCCGGTGATGTTCGACGTCACTTCGCTGGTACCGGCCGCAGCCTGAGCGACGTTGCGGGCGATCTCGCTCGTCGCCGCACCCTGCTGATCGACCGCCACCGCGATCGTGCGCGAGATGTCGTTGACCTGTTCGATGATCGAGGTGATCGAGTTGATCGCGCCGACGACGTTCGATGTCGCGTTCTGCACGTCCTGGATCTGCGACGAGATCTCGTCGGTCGCCTTGGCGGTCTGCGCGGCGAGGTTCTTCACCTCCGACGCCACGACCGCAAAGCCCTTGCCGGCTTCGCCGGCACGGGCCGCTTCGATCGTCGCGTTGAGCGCGAGAAGGTTGGTCTGCGCCGCGATGTCGTTGATGAGGCCGACGACTTCGCCGATGCGCTGGGCGCTGGAAGCGAGGCCGCTGACGATGGCGGCGGTGGTCTTGGCCTGGCCCGACGCTTCGCTGGCGACTTCGGCGGCCGTGGATACCCGGCCGCTGATCTCGCGGATCGAGGCCGAAAGCTCCTCGGCCGCTCCGGCGACCGTCTCGACGTTCGTGGTCGCTTCTTCAGATGCGGCCGCGACCACCGTCGACTGACGGCTGGTCTCGTCGGCCACGGCGCTCATCTGCGTGGCGTTCTGCTGGAGCTGGGTGGCGGCGCTGGATACCGCACGGACAACTCCCATGACCTCGTTTTCGAAATCGTCGGCAAGCTTGTGCATCAGCGCGCGCTTGTCGGCTTCGGTGCGTTGTTCGGCCTCGACCTGAGCGCGTTTCAGCTCATCAGTCTCCTTGAGAGAAGCGGTGACGCTTCCGAGGACGTTCCAGATGTCGCCGATTTCGTCCTTGCCGCGTTTGGCCGGGATCGAGACGTTGTAATCACCACGGCCGATGCTCTGCAGCGCAGCGGAGACGCGGCCGAGCGGGCGGCTCAGCTGTGTCGTGCCGATATAGACGGCGACACCGACGCCAAGAAGCACGCCGGCCAGCGCCGTGCCGATGACGAGCTTGTTGATCCAATCGGAAAACGCATCGATCTCGCTTTTGATCTCCGACGCCCGTTCCTGGTCATTGGCGACGAGTGCGTCGATGACCTTCTGGAACGCAGCGCGGTTGGCGCGGTTCGCATCGTTGTTGCCGATCTCGTTGGCCTTGGCCGGGCTCTCGTTCATGCCGGCATTGGCAAGCTGGGTGCGCAGGTTCTTGAACTCGCCGGTCTGCGCGGCGACGTTGTTGAACACATCCATGTCGCGCTCAGGCACGATCGGCTTCCACTCGGCGATCAGGGCGTCGATCTTGTCGAGCGCCGCGATCAGCTTCGTGCCGAATGGCTTGGCCGCTGCCGTATCCTTGGCGAGATAGACGCCTCGGGATTCCATCACCACGATCGACACAAGATGGTTCAGCCGCTCGCCGTTGTAGGCACGCTGGTTGGCGTTCTCGAGCCTTTGAAGACGGTCTGAATACTCGTTGGTGGCGTAAAGTCCCATCCCGGCGATGATGGCCGCCGCGGCACCCATCACAGCGACGATGCCAAGAATTTTTGCGCGTACTTTCATAAGACAGTGCCCCCCGTACAGGCCCCGTTGGAGAATCCATTGGATTTGATTCAAGTTGTGCGGAAGCTCTCGAATAAACCCTTAATGTCGGGCGATCTCGTGGGGAATTCGGCTAAGCCTTTCGGCGGATGCGACGTATTTACCCATGTTGATGCGGCAAATACGCAGTCTGGCTGCCCCTATAGGTTGCGTTTTATAACAATGCTAACCTTAACGAGTATTTAACGATTGGTGAATTACTCATCCTTAGGTTGTCTATATGCAGCCATAGGATGTTAAGCCATGAAGGCTCTTCCAGTCACTGCAATTTGCCTGTGCCTGTTCGGTCCCGCGGTGAAAGCCGCCGACGTTCCGCTCTATGCCCCCTACATACCGCCGGAGCCTTTGCGCGGCTCCCATGACTGGACCGGAGGCTATGCCGGCGTTCATGTCGGCTATGGCTTCGGCAAGACCAGGCCGTCGTCGGTCTCGGGCGGCGGGGCAGGTCCGCTGGGTGGCGTCCTTGGATCCTCTGTCGACATCAGCGGCGGGTTATTGGGCGGGCTGCTCGGAGGCCTCGGCCTCGACGGTCTCGTCGGCGATATCCTCGACACGCTCGATCTGGAAGGGCTGCTCGGCGGCCTTCTCGGCGACGTCGGCGGCGGTATCACCGAGGAACTGCTGGGCGTCGAACTTGAAGGGGTGCTCGGCGCCGAACTGTCGCTTCTCGATCTCGATCTCGGTTTGCGTGGCAGCGACTTCGAAACCGAGCCGGAAGGTTTTCTGGGCGGCGGTCAGATCGGGTACAACGTGCAGCAGGGCGCGTTCGTGTTCGGCGTCGAGGCGGACATCGCCGCGACCGACATGACAGACAGTTCAAGCTTCAGCGGCGCGGGCAGCATCGTCGCCGCATCAGCCGAGCTTCTCGACCTCGAGATCGCGGAAGTTACGCTGGATGTCGAGACGACGGGCGAGATCGAATCCGAACTGAACTGGCTGAGCACCTTGCGCGGACGCTTCGGCTTCGCCGTCGACCGCGTTCTGGTGTACGGCACCGGCGGCGTCGCGTTCGGCGATATGGACATCGCGGCCAATCTGACGACCAGTATTTCCGGAACGGTCGAGCTTCTGAACACGGAAATCATCGACATCGACATTCCCGCGAGCACACTCACGGGTTCCGGCGGCGGGCTTCTCGTCGGTTATACGATCGGCGCCGGCCTTGAATATGCGATCAACGACAACTGGGCCGCGCGGCTGGAATATGCCTACATCAATTTCGGCGATGTCGAGATCGATTTCGATAACGGAAGTTCGACCGACATGGAGGTCGACATGCATCTCGTGAAAGGCGGCGTGAACTATTACTTCTGAGTCCAGCGTCCGCGCGCGGCATTGTCGCTGTCTTTCGCGGCAACCCATTGTTCGCCGCCCGCGCTCTCTTCCTTTTTCCAGAAGGGCGCCGAGGTCTTGAGGTAGTCCATCAGGAAATTCGCGGCCCCGAACGCCGCGTCGCGATGGGCCGACAGCGTAATGACCAGAACGATCGTATCGCCCGGCACGAGACGGCCGTGGCGGTGGATCACGAGGCAGTCGAGCAGTGGCCAGCGTTTGCGGGCCTCCGCTTCGAGCCGCGACAACTCTTCCTCGGCCATGCCGGGGAAATGCTCGAGCGTCATCGCGGTGATGGTGCCGGTTTCGCCGTCGGCGCGGCAGAGGCCGGTGAATGTAACGACGGCGCCTGCACCGCTGCCGGCCGTCAGGCGCGCGATCTCGACGCCGGTGTCGAACGGTTCGGCCTGGATGCGGACGGCCATGTCAGCCTCCGGTCATCGGCGGGAAAAAGGCGATCTCGCTGGCGCCGGCAATGTTCGCTTCCGGCTTTACATGGGCCCGGTCGATCGCGGCGCGCACGATCTTCTCGTGCTGGAAAGCGGCTTCGTATTCCTCGCCACGTGTCTTCAGCCACGCGACAAGGTCCGCCACCGTGACGATATCGGCCGGCAGTGCGATGTCTTCCTCCGCCCGCCCGATACGCTCGCGCACCCAAGCAAAATAGCGGAGCTTCATGTTGGCTTGTCCTCGAACACGCTGCGCAGCCCGGCGCGGAAATAATCGTAGCCGGTGTAGAGCGTCAGCAGCGCGGAAATCCACAACAGGACGTGCCCCGCCTCGGAGACATGGGGTACGACCACATCGCCCGCGGGCCCGGCGACGAGGAAGCCGACGGCCAGAAGCTGGGCAAAGGTTTTCCATTTCGCGAGCCGGGTGACCGGAACGCTGACGCGCAGTTCGGCAAGGAACTCGCGAAGGCCGGAGACGAGAATCTCGCGGCAGAGGATGACGACCGCGGCCCAGAACGAGACACCGGTCAGCATGCCGGTCGCCGCGAAGGCGAGCAGGCACGAGGCGACCAGCAGCTTGTCGGCGATCGGATCGAGCATGCGGCCAAGCGGTGACTGCTGCCCCCAGGCGCGCGCGAGGTAGCCATCGATATAATCGGTCAGGGCGGCGGCGATGTAGAGGCCGAGCGCCAGCCAGCGCCAGCCATGGGTCTCGCCAAGAAGACAGGCGACGACGACCGGTACCGCGGCGATGCGGGCATAGGTCAGGAGATTGGGCAGGCTCCAGGCATAGGCCCGGGAAGCATCGACGGACGAAGACATGTGCTCAGATAGGGGGCGGGGTGAGGGGCCGTCAATGACCCCTTCATCAGCCCCGCTCGTGAAAGAAGTCATAGACCAGTTTGGCGGTGGCCCGGTTGATACCCGGCACTTTCTCGAGGTCGGCGAGGCCGGCCCGGGCGACGCCCTTGGCGGTGCCGAAATGGTGGAGGAGGGCGCGCTTGCGGGCCGGTCCGACGCCCGCGATCTCGTCGAGCGGCGATCGCACGAACTCCTTCGACCGTTTGGCGCGGTGGGTGCCGATGGCGAAACGGTGAGCCTCGTCGCGCAGGCGCTGGATGAAATAGAGCACGGGGTCGCGCGGCTCGAGCCGGAAGGGCTGACGGTCCGGCATGTGAACGACCTCGCGCCCGGCGTCGCGGTCCGGTCCCTTGCTGACGGCGGCGACGGGGAGATCGGCGATGCCGAGCCCGCTCATGATTTCCCGTACCGCCGATAGCTGGCCCTGTCCGCCGTCGATCAGCACGAGATCCGGCCAGGGCGGGGCGCCGTCGCCGTCCGAGCGATCGGGCGTGCCGTCCGGGGCGACGCGGGGGCTTTCCTTGATGAGGCGGGAGAAGCGCCGCTGCAGGACCTCGCGCATCATGCCGAAATCGTCGCCGGGCGTGATCTCGCCGGAGCGGATGTTGAACTTGCGGTAGGAGTTTTTCTGGAAGCCCTCCGGACCGGCGACGATCATCGCGCCGACCGCGCTCGCGCCCTGTATGTGCGAGTTGTCGAACACCTCGATCCGCTGCGGTGTGCTCGGAAGGCCGAGCGTCTTGCCGAGACCTTCGAGCAGGCGCGCCTGGCTCGCGCTTTCCGCGAGCTTGCGGCCGAGTGCATCGCGCGCGTTCTGCGCCGCGTGCTGGACAAGCTCAAGCTTGTCGCCGCGCCGCGGCACCGCGATCTCGACCTTGCGGCCGGCGCGCAGCGACAGGGCTTCCTCGATCAGGCCGAGATCCTCGACCTCGTGCGACAGCAGGATGAGGCGCGGCGCCGGCTTGTCCTCGTAGAACTGCGACAGGAACGATCCCAGCACCTCCTCCGGAGAAAGTGCGCGATCGGCCCGGGGGAAATAGGCGCGGTTGCCCCAGTTCTGGAACGTGCGGAAGAAGAACACCTGCACGCAGGTCTGCCCGGCTTCTTGATGGATCGCGAACACGTCCGCTTCCTCGACCGAGCGCGGATTGATGCCCTGGTGCGACTGTACCGACGACAGGGCGGCAAGGCGGTCGCGGTAGCGCGCAGCAGTCTCGAAATCCATGCGCTCGGACGCATCCGTCATATGGGCGGCGAGCTCACGCTGCACTGCCTGGCTTTTTCCGGACAGGAAATCGTGCGCCTCACCGACAAGCTCGTTGTAGGCATCGAGCGCGATCTCGCCGGTGCAGGGGCCGGAGCAGCGCTTGATCTGGAACAGCAGGCAGGGCCGGGTGCGGCTTTCATAGACGGCGTCCGAGCACGAGCGCAGAAGGAAGGCCTTCTGCAGCGCGGTGACAGTGCGGTTGACGGCCCATGTCGAGGCGAAGGGGCCGAAATAGTCGCCCTTGATCGTGCGTGCGCCGCGATGCTTGGCGATGCGCGCGGCGGGATGATCCTTGGCGACGAGGATGTAGGCGAAACTCTTGTCGTCGCGCATGACGACGTTGAAGCGCGGACGCAGCCGCTTGATCATGTTGGCTTCGAGCAGCAGAGCCTCGGATTCCGTGGCGGTCGTCACGAACTCCATCGAGTTCGTTTCCGAGATCATCTGTGCCAGGCGGTTTGTATGGCCGATGCCGCGCGCGTAATTCGAGACGCGCTTTTTAAGGCTCCGTGCCTTGCCGACATAAAGGACTTCGCCGCCGGCATCGATCATCCGGTAGACGCCGGGGCCGTTCGGCAAAGTGCGGATAGCGCGCTGAATGACGTCGATCCCGCGCTCGCCGGAGATCGTTTCGGCGCGGTCCCATTCCATGCTCGGCGCAAGCTCGTCCGGCTCCTGCGGTGGTGCCACAGGTTCGGCGAGGATGTCGGCAGGTTCCAGGTCGCGCTTTTTTGGGTCTTCGGTCATGGGATCGGCGCAGGCTTAACCGGAATGTAGGAAGCGTCGCACTAATACTCCATCGCCGACCCTTGGCGAGCCTCCGTGTGGCCACTATTTGCCCAGAATTCCCGGGCAGTCTCCTTGGCGAATCCTTGGGTTGGGCGGGCCTTTTCGGCCGGAGTTATGTGATGCGTCTGCGTGGAGTGGCAGTTGTGGCGTTGTGCGCCGCGCCGTTTGCGGCGCAGGCCGCGGACGCGCCTGTCGCCGTCACGCCGCTCGACGCCGCCATTGCCAATTCCGCACATGACTGGTCGGGCGCATTCGTCGGCGTCAACGGCGGATACGCCTGGGGCGACAGCGATACGTCTGCAGGAAGCTCCTCCAGCGATGGAGCCTTGGGCGGGTTCCAGATCGGTTACAACCAGCAGCTCGGGTCGCTCGTCATCGGTGTCGAAGCTGATGCGCAGGCCGCGGACATCAGTGGCTCAAGCGGTCCCGTATCGACATCTCTCGACTGGTTTTCAACCGCGCGCGGCCGCATCGGCTATGCATTCAACTCGACTCTTTTATATGGCACCGCCGGCTTTGCGATGGGCGGCGTCGAAGCGACCGAAAACGGCGTAAGCGACGACAAGACTCTCGTCGGCGTCGCGGCAGGCGCCGGCGTCGAGCAGGCGCTGACCGACAATTTGAGCCTCAAGGGAGAGTATATGTACGTCGATCTCGGCGACAAAACCTTCCAGACAGGTGGAACGGGGACACAGGCCGAATGGGACGGCCATGTCATGCGTTTCGGTGCAAATCTGAAATTCTGACGCTCGGGCGTCTGAATTGCGGCAAAGGGGTGACGACGCAGGAATAAGGCAAAACGATCTGTGGCACGCAAGACACGCCAAATCGGTGCGATGCGCGTTATAGGTCTGTTCGAGCACGGGGATACGCGAAGCCGCCGGGGGGCAGGGTTCGTTGGGGAGCCGGGCGAAGTTCAAAGTAGGGGATTATGTAATGACAGTTAGGACTGCCTCCTTCGCGGCTGGTGCCGCGCTACTCGCCATGGTGCCGGCCGCTTACGCGGCGGACATTCCGGCGCCGCAGCCGCCCGCTCAGGCATTTGTCCAAGAGCAGGTTTCGTTCGATTGGTCCGGTTTCTATGTCGGTGTCTACGGCGGCTATGCGTTCGGCGAATCGAGCGTTGAAGGTCTGTCCGAGGACGCCGAGGGCGGCCTTGCGGGCGGTACCGTCGGCTTCAACATGCAGTCGGGCAGCTTCGTCTACGGTATCGAAGCCGATGGCGGCTGGGCCGGCATTGAAGACGATATCGACGATGTCACGGTTGACTGGACCTCGACGGTTCGTGGCCGCATCGGCTACGCTTTCGACAGCGTGCTGGTCTATGCCACCGGTGGTGCCGCGATCGGCGGCGTCGACTCGGATATCGTCGGCGACGGCGACACGCGTCTCGGCTTTGCCGTCGGCGGCGGTGTCGAAGCGGCTCTGACCGACAACATCAGCGCGAAGGTCGAGTATCAGTACATTGATCTGGGTGACGACGACATCGACGGTTCGCCGGTCGAGTTCGACGCCCATACGGTCAAGGCTGGTCTGAACTTCCACTTCTGATCGGAAGATTACTCCCAAGACTTGGAAGGCCCCGGCGTCATCGCCGGGGCCTTTTTTCGTTAAGGTTTCGGTAACTGTGTAAAAAGCAATTCATTCAGGTTACGCATCGTTAAGGATTTCAAAAGACCTGAGGTAATAGCTTCGGCCGCAGTTCCATCGGGCTTGTTCGGCCGGAGTTTTTGTAATGCGTACTCTGAGTTTTGCCGCTCTTGCGGCCACCGTTTCGTTCGCCGGAAGCGCCAGCGCGGCGGACGCTCCTTACTCCTACAATGACAGCGCCTATGCGCCTGCGGTCCAGGAAACCTGGAGCGGTTTCTATGTCGGCGGCATCGTCGGTTATGGCTGGGGCGAGGCGCCGTCGGTGGATTTCGGTACGTTCGAGCCCGACGGATTCCTCGGCGGCCTGACGGTCGGCATGAACCATCAACTCGGTTCGATCCTGCTCGGCGGCGAGGCGGATTTTGCCATGGCCGGCATCAGCGAAGAGGGCGCGGCTGATTTCGAGCATGATTTCCTTGGCACGGTCCGCGGCCGCATCGGCTATGCGTTCGACCGGTTCGTTCTGTACGGCACCGGCGGCTTCGCCTGGACGAACGCTGAAGTCGACGAGATCGGCAACGACAGCAACTTCCATGGCGGCTGGACGCTCGGCGCGGGCATCGAGGCCGCGGTCACCGGCAACGTCTCCGTGAAGGCCGAATATCTCTACATGGATTTCACGGACGAGGTTTATTCGCCCGGCGGCACGGTCGATCCCGACCTCCACACGATCCGTTTCGGCGTGAACTACAAGTTCTGACGATTCAAGCGGGCGGGCGCGTTCCGGCGAAGGCCGGGACCGCCCGTTCGAATCCATCGACCCAGGCGGCAAGCCCGGGATAATCCGGCCGCCAGCCGGGGGCACGCAGGTCGAGATAGCCTAGCGTGCAGGCCAGCGCGATCGCCCCGAGATGAGGCGATGGGGTCTGTGCCGGCAATTCCGATACTTCGAGCGATGTCAGCGCACGGTCGACCTTGCCGGTCTGGTGCTCGATCCATTTCGGTTCGTGTTTGTCGGCCGTGCGAAACCGTGCTTCGTAAACGCGCAGGATGGCGGCGTCGGTGATGCCGTCGGCCAGCGCCTGAAGTCGGAGAACCTCGAATCGTGCGGGCGGGGCAGGGATGATCTTCTGGCCGCCGGCAAGATGATCCAGATAATCGGCGATGACGCGGCTATCGTAGAGCACGCTGCCGTCTTCCAGAATGAGCGCTGGAATCTTGCCGAGCGGATTCTGGTCCCGAATCGTGTCCGCGGGATCAAGCGTGTCCGTCATTTCGATCGATAAGCGGTCTCTCAAACCAAGGACTGCCGCCGCGATCTTGATCTTCCGGCCGAATGGCGACGCGGCGGAGGAGCGCAGGATCATCATGCCTGAACCTTCTCCGCCGCTTTGAGCTTAAGCCCGTCAGGCTCCCGGAACGAGATTGACCGCCTTGGGCCCTTTGCCCTTCTTGTCCGGCTCGACATCGAATGCCACCCGCTGGCCCTCATTGAGGCCGTCCAGTCCTGAAGTCTGCAGGGCGCTGACATGGACGAACACATCCGGTCCGCCCGAGTCCGGCTTGATGAAGCCGTAGCCCTTGTCGAAATTGAAAAACTTTACCGTACCCTCTTGCGCCACGGCCGATCCCCCGGTTCTAGCGTTTCCTACCCATGTGCGCGTCTAGCGCGCGCATCACGGCAGGCACGGTAATGGGAATTCCCTAAAGCTGGCAAGGCACAAGCCGGGCTACGTCCGCCTTGCCCACCATTCCTGACCGAAACGGGAAGGATAGGCCGGCCGCGAGGGAACCACTGGCTAAATTTTTAGGTTTATCACCCAGACTACGTACTCCTGCCGATGCAGGCCTCGCGTAGTTGAGGAGTATGCCGTGAACTATAAGCTGTCCCGTGCCGTGGCGATCCTGACCGCCGCCCACAAAAAGATGGCCGCCGCGGACCGCCGCCGGCCTCAGGCGCGCATGGCGGACCTGGAAGTAATGGGCGAGAACACCGGAGCCATCCGGGTGAAGCACCGCAAATCGCCTCTCGCGAACACGGCCTAGGCCTCGTCCGCCACACGAAGCACGCGCCCGCGGGCATGGTTGCCGCTGCCGAGCGCAGGCGCCAGCCCGGGCAGCAGCACGTTCAGATCCTTTTCCAGCGTCCACGGCGGGTTCACTACGGCAAGACCCGACCCGTTCAGAAGACCCGGATCGTTGGGCCGGCGGATCCAGAGTTCCGCGGCGAGGATCGACGGAATCCCGCATTTTCCAAGGCCGGCAAGAAAGGCATCGGTCTCCCGCACATCCTTGATCGGATACCAGAGCGCATACATGCCCGTCGGCCATTTGGCATGGGCTTTCTGCAACGCCGATGCCATGCGCCCGAATTCGTCCGGCTCCTCGAACGGCGGGTCGATCAGCACGAGCCCCCGCCGTTCCTTTGGCGGCACATAGGCGTTGAGCGCGGTATAGCCGTCGATCTCGACGACCGAGACCGTGTCGTCCCGCCGGTAGCGGCGCTTCAGGGCGTCGGCGTCTTCCGGATGAAGCTCACAAAGTGTCATCCGGTCCTGCGGCCGGGCGAGGGCGCGGACGATTTCAGGTGACCCCGGATAGAACCGGAGCCCGCCGTCCGGGTTGAGGGCTTTGACGGCCTGTCGCCAGGGTGCAAGGAGGGCCTCGACCTCGGCGGACAGTTTGAGGTCCCAAAGCGCGCCGGCCCCGCCCTTCCACTCGCCGGTCTTGTTCGGCTCGATTGCCGCGAGGTCGTAGGCGCCGATCCCGGCATGGGTATCCAGATACCGGAATGGGGTGTCTTTCTTCAGCAGGTGCAGCAGTATCAGGGAGAGGGTGCTGTGCTTCACCACATCGGCGAAGTTGCCCGCGTGATAACTATGCCGGTAATTCATGATGGCCTTCGGGACCGCCGCGCTTGCGTAGTTGGTTAAAGAACTATAAATCCCGCCGCGCGGTAACCGGGGTTTGCTCGTGAGGCAGAGCGAACGAACGGTCTAACAACATGTACCGGACATTGGCCATCGTCGTGATGGCTTACGCGATCTGCTATCCCCGAATTGCCTCCGAGGCATCGACGGATCTCATTGCCTATGGCAACGGGCCCACGCGCGCCCAACGAATGGTCGAGGACCTCTCGTCCTGGATGCAGGAGCCGCTTGTCCGCATTCTCGCGACGCTCCAGATCCACGCGCGCCAGAGCTGACCTAGCGGCTGGGCGGCATCGCGACGCGGGCCGCGCGGCAATCTTTCCGATCGATTTCCGGACATGAGCGGAACCCGAGTTCCGGGGTGACGCAGACCCGCACCTCGCGCAAATGCCGCCTGTCGCAGGTCACCGCGATGCCATCGGCAGGCAAGCCAGGATTGGCTTTCAGAAAGGCGCTCTCGACCTGATCGGGCGAGACGGTGCGCCAGAATCTCACATTCGAAAACTCGTCCGGAATGCGCACCCTCGACCGGGCCGAGCGAACGGTCTTGAAGTAGCGCGCGGGATCAGTGTCCGCACAAAGCCCGTGCTTGCGCCACTGGTGAATGACCAGGCGCGGGCTCGGCATGATGTCGAGCATGCCGTCGATCAACCGTTGCGGGATGCGCGGCGCGGATTGATTGCAGAATTCAGGATAGCCACGCTCATATTGCGGCCAAAGCCCGTGCACCACGAATTCGTAGGGACGCCCGCCGGAGCATTGGACGTCGTCGGAGCGCGATCCTTCCGCCGCGCAATAGCTCGGCGACCATGAGAGCGTCAGGACGTAGAAATCGAAATCACCGGAGCGGTCCTGCGCCGCAGCGGGCGTGCACAGGGCCGCCAGCAGCGCGACAAACGCGAAAAATCTCAAGGAGCCGCCATCCTGCAGCCGGGCGCGTAAGCGAGATTTCGATCGTAGCCTGTCACGCACCATTCAACACCGTTGACGATGCCGAGCGTGCCGGTGTTGTGGCCGATCGAATAATAGACGTCATGCACCGTGCCGTCGGACACCATCGCCCGCGTCTGGCAGAAGCGGCGCGGAATGAACTCCATGCCCCAGGGCCGGTAACCGATCTCCACCGGCTGCTCGAACGAGGTCAGGGTCAGATTCGAATCCCAGTACTCGCGCTCCTTGTGCGCGAAGCCCGATGCGATTCGCCGGAACAGGCCCGGGCTGTCGCAGGAGGGCAGAAGCCGGGTGTCGACGGCCATAGGCCCGCGAGACTCTATGCTGTAAGGCGCATCGGCGGCGATGGCCGGCCCGGCAACCGTGGCTGCCATCAGGAAAAGCGCGTAGCGTTTCATCGTTTCCCCGTTCGGGAGCGTTATGCTGAAGTGAAACGATGGAGTCGGGCAGAGGGCGGGTCAAGCGCCGGACAGGCGCACGATGCGCGTTATGCCCGGGGATGACCGCCGGGCCACAGTTTCGGGAGCGGATATGCGGGTTTTCGACAACGGGCGGGATGCAGCACTCGCGCTGAGACCCGACCGGCCGGTCTACGGGTTCCGGCCTTCCGTTCTGCGGGCGGATGCACGCGAGTTCATGTCGGCCTTCCGCGGAACCACGGCCTACGCGGTCAAGACGAACGACGAACCGGTCATTCTGAAAACGCTCGCCGACGCCGGCGTTCGGGCGTTCGATGTCGCGAGTCCCGCCGAATTCGCCGCTGCGCGGGAGGCGGCACCAGCCGCTTCCCAGTTCTACATGCATCCGGTGAAAGCGCAGGCCGACATCCGCCTCGCGCTTGAGACCTATGGCATCAGAAGCCTCGCGCTCGACCATGAAGACGAGGTCGCGAAAATCCTGCGCATCGTGCGCGCGCTCGATCTCGATCCGTCGGACATCACGCTGTTCGTGCGCCTCGCCACCAAGGGTCATGCCGCTTACGAGCTGTCGAAGAAATTCGGTGCGGCGCCGTCACACGCGGTCGAACTGGTGGAGCGCATCGGCCGCATCGGTTTCAGGCCGGGCCTGACATTTCATGTCGGCAGCCAGGTCGAGGACCTCGATACATACGAGCGGGCGCTCGCCACAGCCGCCTGGGTGCGCTCACGCGCGGACGCCGAAATCGCCGCGCTCGATATCGGCGGCGGTTTTCCGGCGCGCTATGGCCACGATCCCAAGCGGAAGGCGCCGAAGCCGATGCCGCCGGTCGGCGATCTGCTCGGCAAGATCCACGACGAAATCGAGGAATGGGGGCTCGACGATCTGCCGCTCATCGCCGAGCCCGGCCGCGTCATCGTCGCACGCTCGCTGTCGGTCATCGTGCGCGTGCTGCTCAAGAAGGGGCAGCGTGTGTACATCAATGACGGCATCTGGTCGTCGCTGTCCGATGCATGGACCGGCAAGATCACGCTGCCGGCGCGGCTGATCCCCGATCCGGCGCGGCGCGCAAAGCGCGGCAAGTCCGAAAAGCTGGTGCCGTTCCGAGTCATGGGCGCGACCTGCGACAGCGTCGATATTCTGTCGCGGCCGTTCTGGCTGCCGGAAAATGTCGATACCGGCGACTGGATCGAGATCGGTCATATCGGCGCGTATTCGCTGTCGCTGCGCACGCGCTTCAACGGCTTCTATCCCGACACGTTCGTCGAGATCACGACACCGTTCGAGGACGACGAGACGGGCAAGGAAGGCTTTGCCACGGTCGAATCGCGCGGCGGCATGGCGGCGGAGTAAGTGATCAGGAGATGGCCGCTTCCGCCGTGTCCGAGCGGCGGCGCACATCGATGGCCTGGCCGTGCCAGACGATCCGCGCGCCGGTCCATGCGGCCACCCACACGGCGGGAAGGAGCAGGTCGCGCGCAAGCATGGCGGCGACGAGGCGTATGGACGCCTCCCAGCCCTTCGCGGCGGCGAGCGCAAGTTCGGCTGCATAGGTTGCCGCCACCACGAGGAGCGTCGCACCCGTGGCGAGGAGCGAGCTCGCGCCCAAGCCGAGAAGGCCGGCGAAAATGCCCGCGGCGGGAACGAGCACGCTGATCAGAAGCTCCGGCGCGAAGAACAGCGGAAACGTCACGCGTCTGAGCCGCGCCCAGCGTATCTGCCGCGACCAGACCATCGCGAGACTGCGCTTGCCGAGCGGCTGTTCGAACGGTGCATCGGTGAGATGGACATTGAGGCCCGTGGCGCGCACCAGCTTGGTCGCCGCGGCATCTTCCGCGATCTCCGCGGCGAGGGCTTCGATACCGCCGGCGCGATCCAGTATGGACTTCCTCCACAGCATGGTCTTGCCTTGCGCGAAACCGAGGCCGGCCGCCTCGGCGGCGTATTGCCATCGCCCCTGCAGCGTGTTGAGGAACGCGCATTCGATATGGGCACCGAAATTGTCCGGCCGGCTTCCGGCAGGCGGTGAACAGACAAGCCCCGAGTCCGGACGCCAGCACGACAGCAGACGCTGCAGATAATCCGGCGGCATAAGGACATTGCTGTCCGCCAGCACGACCCAGGGATGCCGTGCCGCGTGCCAGCCGCCGACGCAATTGTTGAGCTTCGGGTTGTCGCTGATCTTGCGGTCGCCTTTGACGATGCGCGCGGGGATGGCGGGATAAGCCGCCATGTGCGTCTCGATCAGGGGAATGACCGGATCGTCCGCGTCGGCCACGCCGAAGATCAGTTCGTAATCGGGATAGGCGAGCCGGAACGCGGCGGCGAGTGTCTCGTTTGAGAACGGATCCACGCCGCGGCACGGAATGACGATGCTGACCGGCTCCGAAGCGGAAGAGGGCGTCGCCGCCGTCGGACGGCGCAGCCGCATCGCGGCGACGGCTATGCTCGCGAGATTGATCGTGGCGGCAAGACCGGAGAGCGCTAGCAGCGCGAGACTGGCATCGACCATCCCGAAGTCATGCTTCGAACTCGATGATGGATTGATGACAGGATGCGCGCCTGCCGTGGCTTGAAGGCGGCTATGGCAACCGGATCACATAGGCCTTGCGGGTCGTCTCGATGACTTCCCAGGTTCCCGTGAAGCCGGGACGCAGCACAAGTGAATCGCCCGCCTTGAGCGTCACCGGTTCGCCGCCGTCCTCGGTGACGACCGACACGCCGCTTTCGATCCGGAAGAATTCCCATTCGTCGTAGACGACGCGCCATTTGCCGGGCGTGGCCTCCCAGACACCAGCGAACAGCTTCCCGTCCGGTGCTTCCTCGACGTTCCACGTCCGGGTCGTTGGCGAACCGGAGACGATGCGGTCTTCGGCCGGCGCACCGTCGTCCGGCGAAATGGAACTAAGGTCGAAGTTCAGGAGCCGATCGCTCATTAAAGCTTCCCGTCTGCCAGTTAGGTGGTGTGGCCAGATCGCCGCAGTTTACGATACTTCCGGAGCTTGCCGGAAAGCAGCCCCATTTCTGCCCTCCCGACCCGGCATGTCCCCTGACTATTGACAAAGCTGAGAAGTACCGAGGGGATTATCAATGAACATCGCAAAATTCGCCGCGGCGGGCGCCGCGGTGCTGGTCATGGCCGCGTCCATGTCGGCAGCCGAAGCCAAGTCGTTCTCCGGCACGGCTTCCTGGTACAAGATGGGCACACGCACCGCCTCCGGCGAGCGCTACAATCCGGACGGTTTGAGCGCCGCCCACCGCACGCTGCCGTTCGGCACGCGTCTCAAGGTCACCAATCTCCGCAACGGCAAGTCGGTCCATGTCCGCGTCAACGATCGCGGCCCCTTTAGCCGCGGACGCGTCATCGACGTTTCGCGCGGCGCCGCCCGCCATCTCGGCATGATTTCGAGCGGCACGGCCAAGGTGAAGGTCGAACTCGCCTCGAACTGAGGCGGGCAGACCTGAACGGACGGGGCGAAGGCGAGTATCGCGTGCCTTCGCCCCGTGCCCGTTTCGGGGAACCCGAAAAGCCGCGCCGGGTTATCTCGAAGTGGAGTACGCGTCATGATGAAACCTGCGCATCCCCCTGCCAACGAAAATAAAAAAACGGACAAGCCCCAGCGTGAGGCGGAAGCTGCCAAGCAGCACGACCGCGAAAGCCCCGACAAGCGCGGGCAGGCGGCAAACACCACGATCAATCTCACCCATCAGGGCGACCGGCGTACGCATTAACTCCTCGAAATATCTGTTATTACTCGGTTACTTCGGTGACACCGGTACACGAACTAGTGTTGCCGGGGGGTACTGGCGAACACTCGCGCTTTCACGCATCCTCTCCCTGCTTTGAGCCTGGGAGGGCTAACGACAATGCTCACCGTATTCGACCGCTGGAACACCTATCAGAGTGAGTTCCGCAGCATTCTGCGCATCATGACCGGACTTCTGTTCCTGCAGCACGGGACGCAGAAGCTTTTCAACTTCCCCGATCCCACCAAGGGAACCGCCGACCTGGCATCGCTCGCGGGCGTCGCCGGCATTATCGAGTTCGTGGGCGGCATCCTGTTCATCATCGGGCTCTTCACGCGGCCGGTGGCGTTTCTGCTCTGCGGCTTCGCGGCGGTGGCGTACTGGATGGTCCACAGCCCGCAGAGCTTCTATCCGATCATGAACGGCGGCGAACTCGCCGTGCTCTACTGCTTCGTGTTCCTCTATTTTGTCGCGGCAGGGCCGGGCGTATGGAGCATCGACGCCTCGCGCGGCAGGGGCTGACCCGACGTCAATACATCAGCCGCCGCAGACCCGTTCCATTTCGATGCGGGTTTCGGCGGCTGAATCGTCTATCTGCGCCAGCTTTTCCTCGCGCGCGCGGCCGTCCGTGCATCGCCCGTAGACCCGCACCGCTTCTTCAAGCACAAACTTGCGTACGTTCAGCGCCTCGCATCTGGTCTCGATATCTGCCTGCGCGGTATCCTCGACCCGGCGCAGCGAGCTGCCAAGATCGCCATCGAGTTTGCGAAGGCTCGCTTTGCAAAGCACGGATCCGAAAGTCTGGGCTTGGACGGGAACTGCATTCAAAAACAGGACGGAAAAAATTAAAAAAGAGAACCGCGCGGCCATGACATTCCCTTATTTGAAGGCGTGACTTATAGCGGCAATCCAACAGCTTGCCATGGCAGCCCCGCGTTATTCTCCGGCCCCGATGCATTCATCTCCGAGTTCCCAGGATACTCGAGTTCCCGCCGATCGCATATTGAGCGTCGATTTCTGGCGCGGCGTGGCTCTGCTCACGATTTTCATAAATCACATACCGGGAAATGTGTTCGAGCGCCTCACGCATCGGAATTTCGGATTCTCCGACGCCACCGAGCTCTTTGTCATGCTGGCCGGCGTTGCATCGGCGCTGGCCTATCTGCCGCGCTTCATGGCGGGCGAGGGGGCCTCGGCCACGGTGCGCATCGCACAGCGCACCGTACAGATTTACATGGCGCACATCGTGCTCATTGTGTGCTGCGCGGCGATCATTGCGCAGGCTGTCGCGACGAGCGGCGATTTCCGGTTTTTCGAGGCGATCCATCTCGACGTCTTGATCAACGATACGGTCCCGGGGCTGATCGGGCTCGCGGGCCTCGGCCTGCAGCCGGCCTATATGAACGTCCTTCCGCTCTACATCGTGCTGCTGCTGATGACGCCGGCCTTCATGATGTTCGCGAGCCGCAGCCTCGCGCTGGCGCTCGGCGCATCGGCCGCGCTCTACCTCGCGGCGCAGATTTTCTACCTGAACCTGCCGACATTCCCCGTCGGAGGGTGGTGGTTTTTCAATCCGCTCTGCTGGCAGTTCCTGTTCGTCATCGGCATCGCGATCGGCGCGCTGATCCTGAACGGGCGGATGCCGGCCTATTCACCCGTTCTGTTCTGGGTGTCCTCCACCTATCTCGCCGTGAGCGCGGTCTGGATCGTCAGCGGCTTCTGGCCGGGATGGAATCCGCAATGGTTGCCCCGCTTTATCTGGGATTTCGACAAGACCAATCTGTTTCTGCCGCGGCTGGTGCATGTGCTCGCGCTGACCTATGTCGCGGCCTATTTGCCGGTGGAGCGCTGGCTGCGCGGCAATAGCCTGATGCAGCCCCTCATTGTGCTGGGCCGGCATTCACTCCCCGTGTTCTGTCTCGGAACGGTGCTCGCGATCGCCGCCCAGGTCATTCGCCCCTTGGCGAATGGCGGGCTCGCACTGGACATTATTATTATCTCAGGTGGTATTCTCGCCCAGTTCATCCTTTCGGGTGTCCTTGAATGGTATCGAAAAGGTCAGGCAGCTTCCGCCGCATTGCGGCGCGCGCCGGCGTCGCGGCTCTAGGCGTTCTGCTGGCGGCATCTGCTCCGTCCTTCGCGGCGGTGTCGGATGGCTGCCGCGTGCCCGAATCCTACCTTGCGATGCCGCGCGGTCTGGAGCGCACCGAACAGCTCGTCATGAACGGCAAGCCGGTGCGCATCGTCCTGATCGGCACGCCGATGTGGCCGTCGTCCGCCAAATTCTCGCCGCTGGAACGCGCACTCGAGAGCCGTCTGCCCGGCATCAATTTCGAGATCATGCAGGCGCTGTCGCCGGGGCTTGCGGAAGATGATTTCGAGCGCATCCGGGCGCTGGTCAGGGAAAAATCGCCTGATCTTCTTATCTGGCAGGTCGGTACGCGCGATGCGATGGCCAACAGCGACGTCGAGGAGTTCGAAGACACGCTGGGAGAGGTCAGTGACTGGGTCGAAAGCCGGGGGCCGGACCTTATTCTTGTCGATCCGCCCTTCGTGCCGCATGTCCCGCACGAACGTATTTACACGCCCTATATCGGCGAGATCGGCGAGATGTCAAAGTCCGAGGGCGTGCCGGTGCTGCGCCGCTATGCGGCCATGCAATATCTCGATGCCGAGGCGGACCGCTTCCGCATCGCGGACGACAAGCGGCCGCGATGCGTGCCGGAACTGATGGCGGAAGCCATCGTCCGCGCCGTCGGGAAGAAATAATCTGAATTCTATTTGGGTTGCGGGTCGGCAGCAGGCTCGGCCGGGCCCTCCGGGTTGTCGAACTGACCCTTGATCCAGGTCGCGCCATCGTCCAGTTCGCCGGCGACTTTCTCGGCGGTGTTTTCAACGCCTTCGCCGATATTCTCGAATGTGGTCTTCACGCCGTTTTCGAACTTGTTCCAGCCGTCGGCGGGTTCGGACGCCATCGCCGTCATGGGCGCGGCAATGAAAACAAAGGCGAGCATCGCGAAAGACCGGCGCGGCATGAGAACTCCTGCTTGAGCGCGAACGATGGATTTTTATACCGCACTATCGAGACGAACGAGATACACAAAAACCGGCCGACGGCGCGGCCGATATTTGACGGTTCTCTATCATCGAACTCAGCGGCAACAGCGGCTGCGAAGGAAAGGGAACGAAAATGGGCAGTCACGCGAGCTGCGTACCGAAGTAAGGACAATAACCGCTATGTCTCTGTCGGACCGGGTTGGCCCCGAGATTTGGTAAGCGCGGGATTCAGCCGGCCGGAAGATGTCCGGCCGGCAATGTTCATATGGATCTCAGAATCGCAGATCGACAATCGGATCATCCGCGTCGATGACGACAAGCGCGGAGTCGAGCTTGATGTCGCGCCTTTCGCCATCCTGGTCGATAGCGTTGTGAACGGTCCAGATGCCGTCATCCTCGTCGAACTCGATTCGCTCCCAGGATGAAAAGCCCTCGGCAAAAAGCACATTGCCGATCTCGGCGTTTTCGTAGGCGGTCGGCGCACGATCCGCGAAGGCCGCGCTCAAGGGTACGGCGGCGAAAAATGTCGCTGCGACGATGCCGATAATTTTCTGAGACATGAATCTTCTCCTGAACTGAAAAACGAGCAAAGGAGATTCTAGGGCCGAATGGGGCGATGGGGTGTTTGCCGCCGGGCAAAAATTTGATGTCGTGGCCGTAGCGCGTTATCCGCGCCGTTTTCCGGTCGCCCGCCCTTTGGACGAGCGTCCACCACGCGTGACGCGGCGAATTTCCACTTCATCGTCATGTGCTTCGGACGCAAGTCCCTCGACGAGAGAACGCGGTGCCGCAAGCGGCAGATCGCGGTTGTGCGGTCCCATTTCCTTCAGCGTAGGCCGGTGCACACGCGATTGGCGTTCGCCGTATTTTCCTGCCTCATCCTCGATTTCGGATTGCCGCACGAGCGCGTCGTCCGCGACAAGAAGCTCGGTCTCGCGCAGGCGCTTGAGTTCGTCGCGCAAACGCGCGGCCTCTTCGAATTCGAGATTGGCGGCCGCCTCGCGCATCCGCTTCTCGAGATCGGCGAGCGTTGCCTGGAAATTATGCCCGACCAGCGATCCGTCCTTCGTAAGACCGGAATCGACGCGCACATGATCTTTCTCGTACACACTGTCGAGAATGTCGGCGATGCGCGATTTTACGCTCTGCGGCGTGATGCCGTGCTCTTCATTATAGGCAAGCTGCTTTTCGCGGCGGCGCGCAGTTTCCGCCATCGCACGTTCCATCGAGCCGGTGATGGTGTCGGCGTAAAGCAGAACGCGGCCGTCGACATTGCGCGCGGCGCGGCCGATCGTCTGCACAAGCGAAGTCTCGGACCGGAGAAAGCCTTCCTTGTCGGCGTCGAGGATCGCGACCATGCCGCATTCGGGAATATCGAGACCTTCGCGCAAAAGGTTGATGCCGACCAGCACATCGAACGCGCCGAGCCGGAGATCGCGGATGATCTCGATGCGTTCGATCGTGTCGATGTCGGAATGCATGTAGCGCACGCGCACGCCCGCTTCGTGCAGATATTCCGTCAGGTCTTCGGCCATGCGCTTGGTCAGCACGGTGACGAGCGTGCGGTAGCCTTTTTTTGCCGTCTCGCGGATTTCGCCGAGCACGTCGTCGACCTGCGAGCGGGCAGGGCGCACCTCGACCGGCGGATCGATGAGGCCCGTCGGACGAATGACCTGCTCGGAGAACACGCCGCCGGTCTGCTCCATCTCCCATTTGCCGGGCGTCGCGGACACGCAGACGGTCTGCGGACGCATGGCGTCCCACTCCTCAAAGCGCATCGGACGGTTGTCCATGCAGCTCGGCAGCCGGAAGCCGTATTCGGCGAGTGTCGCCTTGCGCCGGAAGTCGCCGCGATACATCGCGCCGATCTGCGGGACGGTGACATGGCTCTCATCGACGAAGACGAGCGCATTGTCCGGCAGGTATTCGAACAAGGTCGGCGGCGGCTCGCCGGGCTTGCGACCCGTCAGCCAGCGCGAATAGTTCTCGATGCCGGCGCAGCTGCCCGTCGCCTCCATCATTTCAAGGTCGAACATCGTGCGCTGTTCGAGCCGCTGCGCTTCCAGCAGGCGGCCCATCTTGTTCAGTTCGTCGAGCCGCATGCGCAGTTCTTCGCGAATGCCCTTGATCGACTGCAACAGCGTCGGGCGCGGCGTCACATAGTGCGAATTCGCGTAGACCTTGATGAAAGCGAGGTCGTTGGTCTTGTGCCCGGTCAGCGGATCGAACTCCTGGATGCTCTCGATCTCGTCGCCGAACAGGCCAATGCGCCAGGCGCGGTCTTCATAGTGCGCCGGGAAAATCTCGATCGTGTCGCCGCGTACACGGAACGTGCCACGGACGAAGTTGACGTCGGAGCGGCGGTATTGCGTCGCCACGAGATCGCGGATGAGGTCGCGCTGGTTGATGCGTTCCCCGACCTTTAGGCCGAACGTCATCGCGGTATAGGTCTCGACCGATCCGATGCCGTAGATGCAGGAGACCGACGCCACGATGATGACGTCGTCGCGTTCGAGCAAAGCGCGTGTCGCCGAGTGGCGCATGCGGTCGATCTGCTCGTTGATCGATGAATCCTTCTCGATATAGGTGTCGGTACGCGGAACGTAGGCTTCCGGCTGGTAGTAGTCGTAGTACGAGACAAAATATTCGACCGAGTTGTTCGGGAAGAAGCTCCTGAACTCGCCGTAAAGCTGCGCGGCCAGCGTCTTGTTCGGTGCGAGAATAAGGGCCGGGCGCTGCGTCGCCTCGATCACCTTCGCCATTGTGAAGGTCTTGCCCGAACCGGTGACGCCGAGCAGAACCTGATCGCGCTCCTGCTGGTTCACGCCCTCGACAAGTTCGGCGATCGCGGTCGGCTGGTCGCCCGCGGGTTCATAGTCCGATGCGAAGTCGAAACGGATTCCGCCTTCCCATTTCTCCGGGCGGGCGGGACGATGCGGCGTCCAGACCTTGCCCTGAAGCTCCGGGCGGCCATGCTGGATAAGATCCTCAAGAGCTTGCACGGTGGCCGACACGCCGCCGGTCCCGCCATCGGAAAGTCCGAGTTTTTCGGCAGGAGAGGGTGCCTCGCCTTCCTTGGCGGCGTCCCAGCGCCGGTCGCGCGGTGTGGCCAGCGGCGTCGCGTTGCGGCGCGTGCGCGCGGAAGGCTTCTTTCCGCCGGCCGTGTCGAGCACGTCGGGGTCGCCGATCAGGCTGGAGAATCCGTCGAGCGGATCGCCGGCGTCATATCCGGCCTGGGGCCGTTCGCCGAGGCCGCGTGACTTGCTTGGTTTGCGAGGCATGGGTGGAATATGGTCGTCTTCTGCGTGGAATCAAACGCTTTCAGGGAGCCTTTCATGGTGCTGCGTGTCGCTCTGGTCCTTGGCGGAATTGTCCTTTCGGTTCCGGCGCTCGCGCAAGGCTCCTGCGTAGCGCAATCCACGCCCGACAGCGCATCCCATCTCGATATCCCGGCTCTGTTCCCCCACTGCCTGGGCGATAAACAGTGTGGGGCTGTGGACAAGACCGGCGCCTGGAAAATCCCGCCGGTTCATATCGATCTTATCGTCGAGCAGGACTTCATCGTCGTGCCGGAGAACGAGGAATGGTCGAAATTCGCCTTCCTCGACGCCACCGGACAGAAGCTCGGCGGGGGCGATTACTCGATCAATATCGAGGAAGAAGTGCCCGTTGCGGAAGGGCTTCTGCCGGTCATTGCCGGAGGCAAGATGGGCTATGCCGACCGGACGGGCGCTCTTGTGATCCCCGCGACCTTCGACGAGGCGTTTGCCTTTCAGGAGGGACTGGCATCCGTCGTGGCCGGCGGCAGGAACCTCTTCATCGACAAGACCGGCAATACCATCGTCACGGTGCCCGAGGGTATCGACGATGTCGGCTTCTTCTCCAAGCACGGGGCCGTCGTCGGCAGGCAGGGTACATACGGACTTCTGGGTCGGGACGGTGCATTCGTCTTCGAGCCGCGCTTTCCCACGCTCTATGCCGACGGCCCCATTCTGGTTGGGCTGGAAGGGGACAGACTCGGCATTGTCGGCCCGACGGGCGAATGGGTCTCGCCGACCGATTTTCAATCGATCGGTTCGTTCTCCAACGGCGTCGCGCCTGCGGAGAAGGAGGGCAAATGGGGCTTCATCGACACCTGCGGCAACTGGAAGATCGAGCCGCAATACGATCTCGCCGCCGGTTTCGACGGTGGACCGGGACGGGTGAAAATCGGCGACAAATGGGGCCTGATCGACCAGGCCGGCAAGGAAATCGTGCCCCCGACATTTTTTCATGTCAGCGACGGCATCTGGATCGACGGGCTCATCAGCTACAGCCCTGACGAGGAAAAATACGGCATCATCGACACGACGGGAAAGATCGTCATCGAAGCCAGGTATGACAGCATCGAGCCGATCGGCGGCGGCGTGCTGCTTGCCTATAGCGGCGAAGACGAGAAGATGCTGAACCTCGATGGCAGCGAGATCATGATTCAACCGAAGCCGTAATTACGCGTGGCCTGCTTCCGATGACAGCATCGACGGATCGACGCCGAGCTTGCGCAGGCAACGCTCGTATTTTGCCTCGCTCGGCGTGTCGAAGATGATTTCCGAGTCCGCCGGACAGTTCAGCCAGCCGTTCTGCTGTATTTCGGTTTCGAGCTGGCCCGGCGCCCAGCCGGCGTAGCCCAGCGCAAGCACCGCGGATTCGGGACCTGAGCCGCTGGCAATGGCTTTCAGGATATCGAGCGTCGCGGTCAGCGAAATGCCTTCATCGATCGGCAGGGTCGAATTCTCGATGAAGAAATCGGCGCTGTGGAGCACAAAGCCACGGCCGGTCTCGACCGGGCCGCCGCGTAGCACCACGATGTCCTCGGCGCGGTGAGGCAAATGAATGCCCTGACCCTCGCTGATGATATCGAGCTGCACCAGAAGTTCGGGAAAGCGGATGTTCGTTGCGGGCTGATTAACTATGATGCCCATCGCGCCGTCCGCCGAATGCGCGCACATATAGATGACAGCGCGCGAAAAACGGTCGTCGAGCATCCCGGGCATCGCGACGATAAGCTGGCCGTCGAGATACCCCTCTTCGGATTGAGGGATGACATCCGAGGGAATCATGGCTCTGATTGTAGGTATGGCATGGGCTGTTTGAAAGATCGTGCGCGCATGTTTCATCCTTACTCACGCAAGTGTGGCTGGCGAGTCCCGGGGTTTCTGCCTTATTTCCAGAGCGTGACCACTCGCATCCTTAAAACGGCAGCCGCTGGCCTGCTGTTCCTTGCCACATTTCAGATGCCTGCCTTCGCCCAGGCGGTTTCGCCGTGGGTGGAGGACGGGCCCGCCAAATTGCGTCTTGTTGCGGGACAGCCTACCGGCGACGGCAGCCTGCTCGCGGGACTGGAAATCAGCCTGCAGCCCGGCTGGAAGACGTACTGGATCAATCCGGGTCCGACAGGCATTCCGCCGCGGCTCGATTTCACCGGGTCGGAGAACCTCAAGGCCGCGCAACCCCTGTGGCCGCTGCCTGTGCGGTTCGATGACGGCGGCGCGCAGTCCGTCGGCTACAAGGGGCTCACCGTCGTGCCGCTGCATATCGAGCCGGAGACCGCGGGGAAGCCCGTGACGCTGAAGGCGGTGCTCGATTTTGGAATTTGCGAGAATATTTGCGTGCCGGCGCATGCCGAGCTGTCGATTGAACTTCGTCCGGATGTGAAACCCGATGCGCTGGCGGCCGCGCGGCTTTCCGGCTTCGAGAAGCGCGTGCCGGTTGCCGCCAGGCTCGGTGGCGATGCGCCGCTTGCCATCACCGCGCTTGCCCGCTCCGGAGAGGGGATTGGCGTTACCGTGCGTTTTCCCGCCGAAGCGAAGGTGACGGATCTGTTCGCCAGCGCTCTCGATCGCGCAGTGGAAATTCCGGAGAAAGTCGCCGACGGCAGCTATCGGATCGGGTTGAAGAAAGGCACGCCGGCGCTGATCGAGCTCGTGGCGGTTGCCGACGGCCGGGCCATCAAAGTGCCCGTTGCCCTCGACGGTTCCGCTGCGAAGCCTTAAGTAGGCTTCCGCATTTCAATCACCTCAGAGAGAGACGCTCATGTCCATAAAAGTCGGCGACAAGATTCCCGAAGCCACCTTCACCGTATCCGGCGCTGAAGGCCCGGCCAAGAAGACCACCGATGAGGTGTTCAAGGGCAAGAAGGTCGTTCTGTTCGCCGTTCCTGGCGCGTTCACGCCGTCGTGCCACAAGAACCATCTGCCGAGCTATGTCGCGAACTTCGACGCGCTGAAGGCCAAGGGCGTGGATTCGGTTGTCGTTACGTCGGTCAATGACGTGTTCGTGCAGGAAGCCTGGATCAAGGCTTCGGGCGCCGATGGCAAGGTCGAGGCGCTGGCAGACGGTTCGGGCGATTTCGCCAGGGCGGTCGGCATGGACATCGATCTCGGCAAGGCCGGTCTCGGCCTGCGTTCCAAGCGCTATGCCGCCATCGTCGAGGACGGCGTCGTGAAATGGTTCGATGTCGAGGACGCGCCGCCGAAGACCGACAAGACCAAGGCCGAAGAGGTTCTGAAGCACCTCTAAGAGGTTCTCTTCCGGAAACGGCGCCCGCGGGGCGCCGTTTTCATATGCGGCTCGAACAACCGGAACCATTCCATGCAGATTGCCGTCGAAGATGTGCTGACGCGCGCCGAGGCAGGGACCTTCCAGCGCCGGCTTCTGGGCATTTTCGGCCTCGTCTGGGCGGCCGATGCGATGCAGGTTCTGGCCGTGGGCTTCACCGCCGCCTCGATCGCCGCGACGTTCGGGCTGACAATCCCGCAGGCGCTGCAGACCGGGACGCTGTTCTTCCTCGGCATGATGATCGGTGCCGCAGGCTTCGGACGTCTGGCCGACCGGTATGGACGCCGGCGTATCCTGCTCGTCACCGTCGCCTGCGACGCGGTGTTCGGGCTGCTGTCCGTGTTCGCGCCGTCCTTCGCGGTTCTGCTTGTTCTCAGGTTTCTGACGGGCATCGCGGTCGGCGGCACGCTGCCTGTCGATTACGCGATGATGGCCGAATTCCTGCCGCCCAAGAATCGCGGGCGGTGGCTCGTCATTCTCGAAGGATTCTGGGCCGTCGGTACGGTCGTTGTCGCGCTTGCGGCCTGGGCCGCCGCCACGGCCGGCGTCGCGGACGCGTGGCGCTACATCTTTGCCGTTACCGCCGCGCCGGCGCTGATCGGCATCTGGCTTCGGCTATGGGTTCCGGAATCGCCGCTCTATCTGCTGCGGCAGGGAAGGGGGGGAGAGGTGAAGGAAACGCTCAACCTCATCCTGCGCACCAACAGTAAGCCGGAACTGGAGGCGAACGTCACCATCGCTCCGCCGCCGCAGGGCATTCCGGAGCGCCTTTTCTCGCCGCTGCTCAGACGGCGCACCATTCTGATCCTCTCGATCTGGTTTGTGGTGTCCGCCTCCTATTACGGCATCTTCACATGGTTGCCGGCGCGTCTTGCAGGCGAGGGATTTGGCTTCGTGCGCGGATACGGTTTCCTCGTCATTGTCGCGCTGGCCCAGATTCCGGGCTATGCGCTGGCGGCATATGGCGTCGAGAAATGGGGGCGGCGGCCGACATTGATCGGCTTCTTGCTGGCGTCCTCGTTCGGCTGCCTGATGTTCGTATTTTCGACCACCGCTCCGCTGATCTCCGCATCGATTCTTCTCATGAGTTTCGCGCTGCTCGGCACCTGGGGCGCACTTTACGCCTTTACACCGGAGCTTTATCCAACCGCCTCGCGCGGCACCGGCATGGGCGCGGCCGGCGCGATGGCGCGGCTTGGCGGTTTGCTGGCACCTTCTGCGTTTGCGCTCGTGATCGCACAGAGCTTCGGCACCGCGATTGCGCTGTTCGCCGCGCTGCTTGCCGTGGGCGCGGGGCTGGCGTTTTTGATCAATACGGAAACCCGCGAGCAGGCTCTGACCTGACGCTATGGGGCGTCAGCGCGTCTTGAAAGGCGCCATGCCCTCGCGCGCAAGCTCGTCCGCGCGTTCGTTGTCGACATTGCCGGCATGGCCCTTGACCCAGTGCCATTCGATGTCGTGCTGCGTCGTCAGCGCATCGAGCTCCTGCCAGAGATCCTGGTTCTTGACAGGCTTCTTGTCGGCGGTCTTCCAGCCGTTCTTCTTCCAGCCGCGGATCCAGCCGGTGACGCCGCCGCGTACATATTGGCTGTCGGTGTGAATGTTCACGGCACAGCGCCGCGTCAGCGCCTCCAGCGCGCGGATCGCGGCCAGCAGCTCCATCCGGTTGTTTGTGGTTTGCGCTTCGCCGCCGGAAAGCTCCTTCGTCGTGCCGTTGAAGCGCAGCACCGCGCCCCAGCCGCCGGGACCGGGATTGCCGGAGCATGCGCCATCGGTCCAGATATCGACCCTGCCGTCGCTCATGGCCGCCAGCCATATTCCGCGACCGATCCGACCGCCTGGTGGAAGCGGAGCTTGCGCCAGTATTCGAGCGGATGTTTCGGCTGCACCATCGCGCCGGTCGGAACCGACAGCCAGTCCACAAGGCGCGTCAGCAGGAAACGCATCGCCGCGCCGCGCGCCAGAATCGGCAGTGCCGCCATTTCGTCGTCGCGCAGCGGCCGCGCCGCGTGATAGGCGGCGAGCAGGGCGCGGCCCTTGGTGGCGTTGTAGGCGTGATCGGGTTCGAAACACCAGGCGTTGAGGCAGATCGTAAGATCGTAGGCCAGAATGTCGGTACAGGCGAAATAGAAATCGATCAGGCCCGGCGCGCGCCCTTCCAGAAACAGAACATTGTCCGGAAAAAGATCGGCGTGGATCGTGCCTGTCGGCAGATTCTTCGGCCAGTTCCTGTCGAGAAAGTTCAACTCCTCGGCGATGGCGCCGGCGAGGCCCGCGCGCACTTCGTTGGCGCGGTCGAGCGCGGTGTCCGCCAGCCGCTTCCAGCCGTCAAGACCGAGATCGTTGTCGCGGCAGAGCTGAAACTCCCAGGATGCGTTGTGGAACTTCGCCAGCGCGTCGCCGACCTGCGCGGTGTGTTCCACGGTCGGCCTGCTGCGCGAGATGCCGTCGAGGAACGTGACGATCGCCGCCGGGCGTCCGCACAGTTCACCGAGCATCTGGCCGTCGCGGTTCTTGACCGGAAGCGGGCAGACGATGCCGTGTTCGGCGCAGTGCTCCATCAGCCCGAGAAAATAGGGGAGGCTCTCGCGCCTCACCCGTTTCTCGTACAGCGTCAGGATGAATTGCCCGCCGGTCGTGCGCAGCAGGAAATTCGAGTTCTCGACGCCTTCGGCGATCCCCTTGCACGAGAGATGGCGGCCGATGTCGTAGCCCGAAACGAAGCGTTCGAGGTCGTCTTCCGGCACCTCGGTATAAACGGCCATGGGATGCCCTGAGGCTAAGGTTGTAGCGCCGCCCGATTGTTGGCGCTTCGGGCTGCGTGTTATCGGCTGTACCCCGAAGCGTCAAACCCGGTGATACTGTGATTCCCTTCGAGTGGTATTGGGTTGTTTTCGTTCTTGTCGCCGCAGCGTTCCAGACAGTACGCAACGCAACGCAGAGAACGATCGCCGGCACATCCGGGACGCTCGGCGGCACCTATGCGCGATTCATTTACGCGTTGCCGTTTTCGCTGATCTTCTTCTCCATCGTGGTCTGGTTCTACGGACTGCCGTCATGGCCGATGCCGTCCTACTTCCTTTGGGTTGCCGTGGCCGGGCTCATGCAGATCCTTGCCACGGCCAGCCTGCTCGCCGCCATGCGCGGCCGGTCCTTCTCGGTCGCGGTGTCGCTGTCCAACACGGCGCCGGTTCAGGTCGCGATTTTCGCTCTTCTGATTCTCGGTGAACCGCTGACGCTCGGATTGGCGATCTCGGTGATCGCCGCGACCGTCGGCACAATGGCGATCTCCTGGCCGAAAGCCGGCATGGTGTTCGAACCGCGCTCGGTGTTGATCGGCCTGCTGGCCGGTTCGTTCTTCGCAATGTCTTCGGTGAGCTATCGCGGCGCGACGACGAGTCTGGATGCGCCCTTTCTGCTCGCGGCTTCGACCACGCTGGTGATCGTGCTGATCTATCAGAGCGTGATCATGAGCCTCTATATGGCCTGGCGCATGCCGGACGACCTCAAGGCCGTATTGCGGTCGTGGCGGACCTCGATGGTGGCGGGTTTGGCCGGGGCGTGTGCTTCGCAGCTCTGGTTCAGCGCATACGCGATCGAGGATGTGGCGCGCGTGCGTACCCTCGCGGTCGTCGAGATTCTCTATTCGCAGATCGTCTCGGCGCGGATCTTCCGCGAGCGCGCGCGTGCCGCCGAACTGTTCGGCGTCGCCTGTATTGTTGTGGCGATTGTAACGGTGCTGAACGCCTAGGCGGCGTCGACCGTGTCGACGTTCATGCCGCGCAGCGGGCGGGGCAGCGGGAAAAACATGTTTTCTTCCACGGCGGCCACCGTCTCGACCTCGACGTCGTAACGCTCGGCGAACGCGTCGATGATCTGCTCGACGAGAACCTCCGGGGCCGAGGCGCCGGCGGAAATGCCGAGCGTCTTGATGTCCTGGAATTCCGACCAGTCGATCTGGTGCGCTCCGTCGACGAGCCGCGAAACGCTCACGCCGCGCTGCTCGGCGACTTCCCGCAGACGCTGCGAGTTCGACGAGTTCGGCGATCCGACGGTGATGAAGGCATCGCACTGATGCGCGATCTGCTTCACCGCTTCCTGGCGGTTCGTCGTCGCGTAGCAGATGTCTTCCTTGTGCGGCACGGTGATATTCGGGAACTTGCGCTTCAGCGCCTCGATGATGCCCGACGTCTCCTCGACCGACAGCGTGGTCTGCGTCACGAAGGCGAGCTTGTCGGGATCGTTCGGCACGAACGCCTCGACATCCTCAACCGTCTGGACGAGCTTGACCGCGCCTTCCGGCAGCTGGCCGACCGTGCCGACGACTTCCGGATGGCCGGCATGGCCGATCAGGATGATTTCCTTGCCGCGCTTGAAGTGGATCTCCGCCTCGCGGTGGACCTTGGTCACCAGCGGGCAGGTGGCGTCGAGAATCTGGAAATTGCGGCGCTTGGCCTCGGCCGGGATCGTCTTGGCGACGCCATGGGCGGAGAAGATGACCGGAGCCTGCGTGTCGTCCGGCACTTCGTCGAGTTCCTCGACGAAGACGGCGCCTTTCCGCTTCAGGCTTTCCACGACATATTTGTTATGGACGATCTCATGGCGCACATAGACCGGCGCGCCATAGAGCTTGAGCGCCTTCTCGACCACATCGATGGCCCGGACAACACCGGCGCAGAATCCGCGCGGCGCGCAAAGAAGGACTTTAAGAGGCGGCTTTTGTGTCGTCATATCCGGGTCAGTTGTGGTTTGAGGCCGGGTCTTGTCAAGCTTATGCCCCAACGGGGTATATAGGGTCCTAAAGCAAAAATCGGGCATAAATCCGGAGAGAACGCATGGCCATGCGCCGTCAGACTGCAAAATTCGCATGGAGATTGAGCCTCGCGACGCTCGCCATGACGGCATCCGTTTCCGCCCAGCCGGCCGATTCGCCAGCCAGCTCAGGGATTTCAGGCGCACAGCTGGCTTTGTTCGGCTTCGGCAAGCCCTCCGAGCCCAAGGCGCCGCGGCCGGCGCCCAAACAGCCCTTCTATTGCCCGTCGGTGATGGTCCAGCCGGGCACCGCTGCCCATATCATCTATGAACGGGGCAAGGACGGCGACCCCATGGCTGTCCGCAGTCAGGTCCGCTTCGGCGAACTTGCCCGGGAATGCGTCGATCTCGGCGTCGAGGTCGGCGTGCGCATCGGGTTCTCCGGTCGCGCGCTGCTCGGGCCGATGGGCAAGCCGGGTCAGAAGATGGACGTGCCGGTGCGTTTCGTCGTCATCGACGATCAGCAGAAAGTCGTCCTCTCCCAGGTGACCCGCCTCCAGGTCGTCATCCCGCCAGGACAGAACGGCGTCACCTTCACGCATGTCGAGGAACTGGGTGGGATTCCCATGCCGCAGGGCGGACTCCGCAACTGGAGTTTCCGTGTCGGCTTCGACACCAAGCCTGCGGGCCGTCCGCAGGGCTGACGCCTTCCTTTATAGGGCAGTCTATTTTGCCGCCAACCCTTTGTTAACCCTGCTTTTTAGGCGGCGTTTAAGGTTGATGGTTCAAGTTCTCCGCGTCGGTCCCGTTAGGTCACGCGTCGAGGACTTTGAATGTCCAATTCAGTATTGCGTACCCAGGCGCGCACAGCCGCGCCTGGGATGGACATCTCCGAAAGCCGGATAATTCTTGGCGACAGCATCGTCGAGATGAACAAGCTGCCGGCTGCCTCGGTCGATCTCATTTTCGCCGATCCGCCTTACAATCTTCAGCTTCAGGGCTCGCTCCACCGGCCCGACCACAGCCTCGTCGATGCGGTCGATGACGAGTGGGACCAGTTCGCCAGTTTCGAGGCCTATGACGCCTTCACGCGCGCCTGGCTGACGGCGGCGCGCCGGGTGATGAAGCCCAATGCCGCCATCTGGGTCATCGGCTCCTATCACAACATTTTCCGGGTAGGGGCGATCCTGCAGGATCTCGGCTTCTGGATTTTGAACGACGTCGTCTGGCGCAAGAACAACCCGATGCCGAATTTCCGCGGCCGCCGGTTCACCAACGCCCATGAGACGATGATCTGGGCGTCGAAATCCGCCCAGTCGAAATACACGTTCAACTATGAGGCCATGAAGGCCGGCAACGAAGACCTTCAGCTGCGTTCGGATTGGCTTTTGCCGATCTGCACCGGTGGCGAGCGCCTCAAGGACAAGAACGGCCGCAAGGTTCATCCGACGCAGAAGCCCGAGGCGCTGATTGCGCGCGTCCTGCTGTCGTCCTCGAAGCGCGGCGATGTCGTGCTCGATCCATTTTCCGGCTCCGGCACGACCGCGGCCGTTTCCAAGCGCTTCGGCCGGACCTGCATCGGCATCGAGCGCGATCCCGAATACGCGGCGGCGTCTCGCATCAGGCTCTCCGAAATCGAGACCCTCCCGGACGATGCCCTGACCGAGGCCCCCGCCAAGCGCGAGGCGCCCCGCGTAGCCTTCTCTTCCGTCGTCGAGCGCGGGCTTATTCTGCCCGGGGCGCGGCTGATGGATGCGAAACGTAAATACGAGGCGCTTGTGCGCGCCGACGGCACCCTGGCGCTCGGCAATGTGGTCGGTTCGATCCACAAGATAGGCGCCATCGCGCAGGAGGCGGAAGCCTGCAATGGGTGGACGTTCTGGCATGTCGAGACGCCGAAGGGCCTCTCGCCCATCGACATGATGCGCGAGCAGATCAGGGCCGAAATGGCCGGCATCGGCGCCTGATCCCGCGAACGCTTCGCAACCGCAAACATCGCTGTTGTATTACGCCCCCCGCGGCGTTAAGCGCCTGCGCGTGAAGCCGGAAAAACTCTTTCGCCTTGCGCTCATAAGCATCCTCGTCAGCCTGCTGGTTCTCGGGCTGAAAGCGGCTGCGTGGTGGCTCACTGGCTCCGTCGCCCTGTACTCGGACGCGCTCGAAAGCGTCATCAATGTCGTGACAGCGATCACATCGGCTGTCGCGCTTTGGTTCAGTCAACAGCCGCCGGACAAGAACCATCCTTTCGGGCATTACAAGGCCGAATATCTGTCCGCTGTCCTGGTCGGAATTCTGATCACAATCGCGGCGGTGTCGATCGCGCGCTATGCGTATTACGGATTTCTCGATCCGCGCCCCATCGATGCGCCGGTCGAAGGCCTGTTCATCAGCGGCTTGGCGACCCTGATCAACGTTTTCTGGGCGTTCGTGCTGATCCGCGTCGGACGGCGCGAGCGTTCCCTGGCGCTCGAATCGGACGGCAAGCATGTCTTCACCGACGTAATTACATCAGTCGGCGTTCTGCTCGGCCTCGTCGGCGCGGTGGTGTTCGATCTGCCGATCCTCGATCCGATCATGGCCGCGCTCGTCGCGGTCAACATTATCTGGATGGGCGTCTTGCTGGTGCGCGAATCGCTCGGCGGCCTGATGGATGAGGCGGTGACGCCCGACGAACTCGACAGGATCAAGGCCGTCATCGCGAGAGAAGCCCACGGCGCCATAGAGGCTCACGACATCCGCACACGGCAGGCGGGCAGGGCGACATTCGTCGAGTTTCACCTTGTCGTCGCCGGTACGATGAGCGTGTCGGACGCCCACGACATCTGCGACCGGATCGAGCGTGCGCTGCAGCAGGACGTCGAAGGCGCGAGCGTCACGATTCATGTCGAGCCGGACAACAAGGCCAAGCACCAGGGGATCGTGGTCGTCTAGCCGCGCCCGAGTTCCAGCGCCTTGCGCATTACGCTGGGCAGCGCCTCGGCATCCGCTTCCAGCGACCACCAGCAACCGTCCGGCGCTCGCGTCCTTTGCGAGACTTCGGCGGCAAAGACCTGGAGCTCCAGTGAGAAATGCGAAAACACATGGCGCACGGAGCCGGTGCGCCTGCGCCAGGCGGCTTTCACCGGAGCCTGTTCAAGTGCCGCTTTCCGGTCGAACCGGTCCGTCCAGTCCGTACCCGGCAGCTCGGTCATTCCGCCAAGAAGTCCCTTGTCCTGACGCCGCCTGAGCAGCACCGCGCCGTCGGGGCGCGTCACATAGAAGGCCGCGCCGAACCGCGCCGGGCGCACCGCTTTTGCGGCCTTCCGGGGAAAGCTCTCCTGCGTTCCCTCGGCGCGCGCGACGCATGCGTCGTCCCACGGGCACAGCGAGCAGGCGGGGCGCTTCGGCGTGCAGATCGTCGCGCCGAGATCCATCATGGCCTGGGCAAAATCGCCGGCGCGTTTTGCCGGAACAAGCGGTTCGGTCAGCGCGCGGATGACGGGCTTTGCCTTCGGCATGACATCTTCGACGGCAAACAGCCGCGTAATGACACGCTCGACATTGCCGTCCACCACGGTGGCGCGCCTTCCGAACGCGATCGCCGCGATCGCCGCCGCGGTGTATGGACCGATGCCGGGAAGTTCGAGCAATCCTTCTTCTGTGTCGGGAAATGTCCCGCCGCGCGCCGACACGTCCTTGGCGCAGGCATGGAGATTGCGTGCCCGGGCGTAATAGCCGAGGCCCGCCCACAGCCGCATAACATCGTCGCTTGGTGCCGCGGCCAGCGCGTGCACATCCGGAAACCGTTCGAGAAACCGGATGAAATACGGGCCTGCCGCCGCGACGGTCGTCTGCTGCAGCATGATTTCCGACAGCCAGACGCGATACGCGTCAGCCCGCTCCCCGCGTTCGGCGCGCCAGGGCAAGCGGCGGCGGTGCCGGTCGTACCAGGCGAGAAGGGCGTCCGCGCCGGGTCGGCGGGGTTCGGATTGCTCGGCGGCGAGGGCCATGCGGCGGTTATAGCGCAGCTTTCGGCGGCTTAATCCCGCATTCCACAGCTTCACAGGCCTTGTTCGCTGCCCGCTTGCGCGCGCCGCCGCCGAGGCGGAGAAACAGGGGATGGTCGGGCCGGAAAAAAAGAGGCGCAAAACCCGTACGCTTGCCGAGCTCGTGCCCGGCGCGATGGGCGAAGCGTTGGCTGCGCAGGGCTTTGCCGGAAGCGAAATTCTGTTGCGCTGGAATGACATCGCCGGCCCAGACCTCGCCGCGCGCTGCGAGCCGGTCAAGCTCGCCTGGCCGCGCGGCAAGGCGGAGGGCCGCGACCGCGAGCCCGCCACCCTCCATGTCCAGGTCGAGAGCGCCTTCGCGCTGGACCTGCAGATGCAGAGCGCGGTCATTGTCGAGCGCATCAACCGCTATTTCGGCTGGCGTTGCGTCGGCGCCATCAAGCCGAAGCAGGGGCCTCCCGTTCGCCGCAAGCCGCAGCCACGAAAGCCGGAAATCCAGCTTGCGCCGGAGGAGGAGGCCCGTATTCGCGGTCTCACATCGGGTGTCGAGGATGAGCGCCTTGCCGAGGCGCTTCAGCGGTTGGGAAGGGCTGTTTCGGCTTCGAAACGCCGGTAACAATCCCGAATCCGCCCTATTTTCAGCCCCACCGAATGTGTAGAAAGCAGCCCCCAAAGTGGAAGGCCGCCCGGCCGGAAGGAAAAGTCCGATGAAGAGGTCCGCCCTGTTCGCAATTGCCCTCGTCGCGCTGATCGCTGTCGGCGCGGGCGGTTATTATGCGTCGCAAGGGGAACCTGAAGCGGCGACTGAAGCCGGGCCGGCGGCCGAGAGCGCGCCGGACGCGCATGTCGATCTCGCCACGCTTCTGATGCCCGGCCCGCTGCCGGACCAGGCGATGGGCGATGCCAACGCGCCGGTCACGGTCGTCGAATACGCATCGCTGTCCTGCTCGCATTGCCGTGAATTCCACGACGAGACGCTGCCGGAGGTGAAATCGCGCTTCATCGATACCGGCAAGGTGCGCTTCATTTTCCGCGATTTCCCGCTCGATCAGTTCGCGCTGGCCGGGGCGATGATCGCGCGCTGCGCCGGCGACGGAAAGTATTTCCCGATCGTCGATGCGTTCTTCACGCAGCAGGAAAGCCTTCTCGGCGCTCAGGATCCGTTGGCATGGCTGCAGAATTTCGGAAAGCAGGTCGGCTTCACGCAAGAGTCGCTCGAGGCTTGCTTGTCGAATCGGGAGCTGGAAGACAATCTTTTGGAGGTTCGTGAGACGGCGTCGGGGAAATTCGGGGTCAATTCCACGCCGACTTTCTTCTTTAACGGAAAGATCCGGCGCGGCGCGCTGACGCTTGAGGAATTCGAAAAAGAAGTCGAAGCCCTCACGAAATGAAGTCCGCACGCGGGGCGCGGACCGAACACACACCAGGTAACCTATGAAGCTTACCCGACTTCGCCTTGTCGGCTTCAAATCCTTCGTCGATGCGATGGAGCTTGACGTCCAGCCCGGACTGACCGGTGTGGTCGGCCCGAACGGCTGCGGCAAATCCAACCTCGTCGAAGCCTTGCGCTGGGCGATGGGCGAAGGCTCGCACAAGGCGCTGCGCGCCTCGGCGATGGAAGACGTCATTTTTGCGGGCTCCGGCCAGCGCCCCGCGCGCAACACCGCCGAAGTCACGATCTCCCTCGACAACGCGGGAAATGTCATTCCGCAATATGCCGGCGTCGACGAGCTTGAGATCACGCGCCGGATCGAGCGCGAGAAGGGCTCGGTCTATCGCGTGAACGGCCGCGAAGTGCGCGCGCGCGATGTCCAGCTTCTGTTCGCCGACGCATCGACCGGCGCGCGTTCGCCCGCCCTCGTGCGTCAGGGCCAGATCGGCGAGATCATCAATGCCAAACCGGAAGCGCGGCGCCGCGTTCTGGAAGAGGCGGCGGGCATTGCCGGTCTGCACGCCCGCCGCCACGAATCCGAATTGAAGCTCCGTGCCGCCGAGCAAAATCTCGAGCGCGTGGAAGACGTCCTGCAGCGCATGCGCTCGCAGCTCGACGCGCTGAAGCGTCAGGCGCGCCAGGCGGTGAAGTACAGACAGCTCTCCGGTGATATCCGCCGTCTTGAATCACTGCAGCTTGCGCGCGCCCATGCCGAGGCGGAAGCCGAGCGCGATGCGTCGAGAACCGCGCTGATTGAAGCCGAGCGCATCGTCGCCGAGCGCACGCTTGCGCAGAACGAGGCCGCGAAGAACGATGCGGTCGCGGGCCATGAATTGCCGGAACTGCGCAACGCCGCGGCGGCGTCGGGCGCCGCGCTCGAACGCCTGAAGCGCGCGGGCGAGGATCTCGACCGCGAGGAGCGTCAGGCGCGCGAGAAGATCGCCGATCTCGAACGCCGCATCGCGCAGCTCGAGAACGACCGCGCCCGCGAGGAGGCCTTGGCCAAGGACGCCGTCGAAACGCTGGAGCGGTTCAAGTCCGAACTGGCTGCGCTGGAAGCCGAAGATGCGGGCACGGAGGATGCGCAGGCGGCGGCTGCCGCGCGCGTCACGGATACGGATGCGGCACTGAAGGATGCCGAAACCGCGCTGGCGGAAGCGTCCGCCGCGCTTGCCGCGCGCACCGCCGAGCGCGACGCGCTGACCCGCACGCGTACGGACGCCGCTTCGCGTGTCGCCCGCCTGACGAACGATTTGCAGCGGCTTGTGAACGAAGCCCGCCAGCTCGATGCCAGCGCGCCGCCGCGGCAGCTCGCCGATCTCGCGGCCGATGCCGAAGCCGCGGGAGCCGCGCTGAAGAACGCCGAAGGTGAAGCTGCCGCTGCCGAGACGGCACTCGCGCAGGCCCGCGAGGCCGCGTCCCGCGCGCGCCAGGCGCAGCGCGAAGCCGAGACCGAGCTCAACAGGCTTCAGGTCGAGGCATCGACGCTGGCGCGCATGCTCGATGTCGATTCGAAGCACAAATGGCAGCCCGTGGTGGACGATGTGCATGTCGCACGCGGATTCGAATCGGCCATTGCCGCCGCGCTTGGCGAAGATCTGTCCGCCCCGCTCGACACGTCCGCGCCAGTGCATTGGGGCGAGGTCGATGCCGGGTCCGACGATCCGGCCCTGCCCGAAGGCGTTGAATCGCTCATCACGCATATCGAGGCGCCGCATGCCCTGAGGCGCCGCCTGTCGCAGATCGGCGTTGTCGCGCGGGAAGACGGCCCACGCCTGCAGAAGCATCTCAAGTCCGGTCAGCGTCTTGTGTCGCGCGAGGGTGACCTCTGGCGCTGGGACGGTTTCACCGCCATGGCCGACGCCCAGACGGCGTCCGCTCGCCGGCTCGAAGGCCGCAACCGCCTGAAGGAAATCGAGACGGCGCTGATCGCAGCGTTCGAGACGGTGAAAACGCGCAAGATTGCCAATGCCGAGCAGGAGCAGGCGGTCGCCGCCGCCACGCAGGACGAGCAGGCCAAGCGCAATGCCGTGCGTACGGCGCGCGCCGCACTCGACAAGGCGCGCGAAAGCGCCGCCGAGGCCGAGCGTGCCGCCGCCCATCTCACCGCGCGCCGCAACGCCATCTCCGAGCAGCTTCAGCGCGTCACGGCCGATGAAGCCGAAGCCAAGGCGGCACTTGCGTCTGCCGAAGAAGCCGTCGCCGCGCTTCTGCCGGTGGCCGACCTCGAAACGAAGCGCGACGAACTGCGCGCGGGCGCGGAGCGTGCGCGCACCGCCTCGGCCGATGCACGCGCAACAGCGGGCACGATCACGCGCGAGCGTGAGGCGCGCCAGCGCCAGCGCGAGAACATCGTGCGCGAGCGTGCGAACTGGGAGCAGCGCCAAAGCGGCGCGTCCACGCGTGTCGCCGACATCGAGGAGCGCCGCGTCGCGGCGGCCGCCGAGTTCGAGTCGCTGCAGGGAGTGCCGGAGGAGGTGGCCGCCAAGCGCCGCAGCCTGCTGAGCTCGATCGGCGAGGCCGAGACGGCGGCAAAAGCCGCGGCCGATCGCCTGGCCGAAGGCGAATCGAAAAAATCCGCGGCCGAAAACGCCGCGCGTGACGCGCTGCGCGCGCTCGGCGAATCGCGCGAGGTACTGGCGCGCGAGGAAACCCGCCGCGAAGCCGCCGATGCGCGTCTTGCCGATGTTCTGGCGCGTTATGTCGAATCGTTCGGTGCGCCGCCGGATACTGAGGCCCGCGCCGCTGCCGCCGATGGCGCTCCGAGCGAGGAAATGGCCGCCGATCTCGAACGCATGAAGGCCGAGCGCGACAGGCTCGGCGCGGTCAATCTGCGCGCCGAGGAGGAGATGACCGAGGTTCAGACCGCGCATGATTCGCTCGTCACCGAGCGCGACGACCTCGTCGAGGCCATCAAGAGTCTCCGCACCGGCATCCAGTCGCTGAACCGCGAAGGCCGCGAGCGCCTCACCGAGGCGTTCGACGCCGTGAACACGCATTTCACCCGTCTGTTCTCGACTTTGTTCGGCGGTGGAGAGGCGCAGCTTGAGCTCGTCGAAGCCGACGATCCGCTGGAAGCGGGGCTCGAGATCATTGCGCGCCCGCCGGGCAAGAAGCCTCAGACGCTCTCGCTGCTCTCGGGCGGCGAGCAGGCGCTGACGGCCATGGCGCTGATCTTCGCCATCTTCCTCACCAATCCGGCGCCGCTGTGTGTGCTGGACGAGGTCGATGCGCCGCTCGACGACGCGAACGTGGACCGCTTCTGCGATCTGCTCGACGCCATGCGCAAGGAAACCGACACGCGCTTCCTCGTCGTCACGCATAATCCGGTGACGATGAGCCGGATGGACCGCCTGTTCGGCGTCACCATGGCCGAGCGCGGCGTCAGCCAGCTCGTCTCGGTTGACCTCGAAGCGGCCGAGCGTCTGCGTGAGGCGGTCTGACGCAGGTTGCGCCGGGCAATTCTTTAGGCGTTCCAAACAGTTAAGATAGGTGTCGGAACTCCGCCGCTTTCTTGACTAGGGTGTGGCCCGCAACTATGGTGCCGCGAATTTCGGGGGCTCCGGCGAGCCTTCCGGCGCACGGGTCACCTATTCGCATGAGCGATAAAGACACGCAGGGCCGGGGAGGGACGCCTCAGGATCCTTCCGGTGGCGATTTCTCCGAACGACTCCGTCGTCTCGACACTGCGCTGAAGAAGGCGCAGGCCGACAGGACGGATGGTGACGAGCACAGCCCCCGGCCAAGCAAAAGCGTCGAGGGCATGGCCCAGGCGCTGCGTTTGGCCAGCGAGTTCGCGGCCGGCGTCATCGTCGGCGGTGGCATTGGCTGGGTGTTCGACTGGGCGTTCGGGCTGTCGCCGTGGGGGCTGATTGTTTTTCTTCTGCTCGGCTTCGTCGCCGGCGTTCTCAACATCCTGAGATCGTCCGGGCTGATGAAGAAACCGGGCGAGCGGGAATAAGAGCGGGATTTAAGGGCGACAATGGATCCGATCCACCAGTTTGCAATCACACCGCTGTTTGGCGAGGGCACATTTGCCTTCACCAATTCGTCGCTCTTCATGGTGCTGACGGTCCTCACCATCACGCTGTTTCTCATTCTTGCGACAGGCCGCGGCGCGCTGGTCCCCGGCCGCTGGCAGTCGCTCGCCGAGCTGTCCTACGAATTCGTCGCCAACACGGTGCGCCAGTCGGCGGGCAATGACGGCATGCGGTTCTTCCCGCTCGTCTTCTCGCTGTTCATGTTCGTCCTGGTCGCAAACCTGTTCGGCATGATCCCGTATTCGTTCACGGTCACGAGCCACATCATCGTCACCTTCGCGCTGGCGATGCTCGTCATCACAACCGTCATTCTTTACGGCTTCTGGAAGAACGGCCTGCATTTCCTGCATCTGTTCGTGCCGTCGGGCATTCCGGTGTTCCTGCTGCCGCTGGTCGTCGCGATCGAGGTCATTTCCTTCCTCTCGCGCCCGATCTCGCTGTCGGTTCGTCTCTTCGCCAACATGCTGGCCGGCCACATCACGCTGAAGGTGTTCGCGGGCTTCGTCGTGCAGCTTGTCGCTGCGCTCGGCGCGCTCGGCGGCGTGCTCGCGATCCTGCCGCTCGGCATGGCGGTGGCGCTGCAGGGCCTCGAATTCCTGGTGGCTTTCCTCCAGGCCTACGTCTTCACCATTCTCACCTGCATCTATCTCAACGACGCGATTCACCCCGGCCACTAAGCCGGGCGCACCTACCACCTTAAGGAGATCAGTCATGGAAGCTCTTGGTCAGTACATCGGCGCCGGTCTCGCCACCCTCGGCATGGGCGGCGCTGCCATCGGCGTGGGCAACATCTTCGCCCAGTATCTCGCCGGCGCGCTGCGCAACCCGTCGGCCGCCGACGGCCAGTTCGCCCGCCTCATCTTCGGCTTCGCCGTCACGGAAGCGCTCGGCATCTTCTCGCTGCTCGTCGCGCTGCTGCTCCTGTTCGCCGTCTGATTCATCCCTGCGCCCGCGGGCGCATGTAAGGATTGGACCACATGTCCGAGACGACGCAGCTCCTGAATGAAATCTCGCCCGGCGCCACAACGCCGGTCGAGAGCGTTCATCAGGAAGTCCACGACGAGCACGGCAGCGCATTCCCGCCGTTCGAAAGCGACACGTTCGCCTCGCAGCTTCTGTGGCTCGCGATCACGTTCGGCGCGCTCTATTTCCTGATGAGCCGCATCGCGCTGCCGCGCGTTGCCTCCATTCTGGAAGTCCGCTCCGACCGCATCGCGACCGATCTTGCCGAGGCCGACCGGCTGAAGCAGGAAACGGAAGCGGCGATCGCTGCCTATGAAGGCTCGCTCGCCACCGCGCGTGCCAACGCCCAGAAGATCGCGGGCGAGACGCGCGACAAGGTGCAAAAGGAAGTCGATGCCCAGCGCAAGGCGCTGGAGGATCAGCTTGCCGGACGTCTTGCCGAGGCGGAGAAGCAGATCGCCGCCACCAAGATGAAGGCTCTCGAGAATGTCCGGGCGATCGCGACCGATGCGGCGACGGATATCGTGGCCCAGCTTCTCGGCGACAAGCCGGATACGAAGGCCGTCGAGGCCGCCGTCGAAGCCTCGCTGAAGAACTGAGGAGAACGCGATGCTGATGACCGCCGAATTCTGGGTTCTCGTCTCCTTCGTCGTGTTCCTTGGCATTCTTGGCTATGTCGGCGTCCAGAAGACGATCCTCGGCGCGCTCGATACCCGCTCGAAGAAGATCGCCGAGGATCTCGACGAGGCCCGCGCGCTTCGCGAGGAGGCGCAGAAGGTTCTCGCCGATTACGAGAAGAAGCGCCGCGAGGCCGAGAACGAGGCCAAGGACATCGTCGACGCCGCCAAGGCCGAGGCTGAACGCCTTGCCGAGGAGGCCAAGCAGAAGTCGGAAGACTTCGTGGCCCGCCGCACCAAGATGGCCGAAACAAAGATCGCCCAGGCCGAGAGCCAGGCCATTGCCGAGGTCCGCGCCGTTGCGGCCGATGCCGCCGTGAAGGCCGCCGGCGAGGTTCTGAAATCGAGCGCCAAGGGCAAGAAGGGTGATGAGCTGGTGACCAAGGGACTCAAAGAGGTCCGCACCAAGCTGCACTGACGCATTCAGGGAGCGTCCAAAGCGAAAGGCCGCCCGAAAGGGCGGCCTTTTTTGTTTGAAGGCAGGCGCAGCAAGGGAATCCTCATCCTGAGGAGGGCCAAAGGCCCGTCTCGAAGGATGGGCGGCAAGCTCATTTCCTGTCGCTCATCCTTCGAGACGCCCGCTTCGCGGGCTCCTCAGGATGAGGATCATTACTCCGCCGCTTCCATCTCGTTTTCGATAAACAGCTCCGCCTGCGTGGGCGCAATCACGCCTTCGCGCAGCTCCCACGCCAGCCGCACCGGCGCGAAGCTGCGGCGGTGGTGCCGCGTCGGCCCGAGATCGACAAGCGCCGCGCGGTGTTCGCGTGTCGCATAGCCGACATGGCGCTCGAAGCCGTAGCCCTGTACCGACATGCCGAGCCGCCGCATGATCCGGTCGCGCGTCACCTTCGCGACTATGGAGGCGGCGGCGATCGACACCAGCTTGGCGTCGCCGTCGATGACCGCTTCGGCCGGGCAGGGCAGGCCGTGCGGGAATTCCTTGCCGTCGACGAACACGCGGTCCGGCCTGCGCGGCAGCGCCTCGACGGCGGCGCACATCGCCCACAAGGTCGCCTTGCGGATGTCGATCCGGTCGATCCGCGCCGGCGCGGCGGACACGAAGGCCACTTCCGCGCTCGCCATGATTTTCTGGTAGAGCGCCTCGCGCTTCTCCAGATCGAGAACCTTGGAGTCGTTCAGTCCCTTCGGGATGCGCTTCGGGTCCAGAATGACGGCGGCGGCCACCACGGGCCCCGCCAGCGGACCGCGGCCGGCTTCATCTACGCCCGCGACAAGCGTGCAGCCGTCCTTCATGGCGGCGCGTTCGCGCCGGAAGCTGGGGCGTGGTGTCGAGCGGGTGGCCATCGGCGTCACTCTGCCATGTCCGCCGCGAGTCGGGGAGGTTAGGGTTAACGAAAGCTTGCACGAGACGCCCGCCGCCTTCTGCCCCTAGAACCTTGGACGTAGAGAATGCGTCCTGCACGGGAGAAGGACCATGGCCACGGAACGCCGCAAGCATATCAGGAACCCGAGCTATCTCGGGGGCCGTATCGCGTTCAACCATCTGTACGCGACGATGGATTGCCTGGTTCGCAACGTGTCTCCCGCGGGTGCGCGGCTTGTCTTCAGCACGCCGGCCGTGCTGCCCGACCGCTTCGTTCTGTCCATCCCGTCGCGCGAGCAGGCGATCAACGCCCGCATCGCATGGCGCAGCGAGACCGAGGCAGGCGTTGTGTTCGAGGCGCCGGAGCCTGTCCGCCAGATCGTCTCCCTGGAGATGGCGCGGAAGGTTCGCCGCCTCGAGGATGAGCGCAAAAATCTGCAGCGCCGGATCGACGAGCTCTCGGGCGCCAGCTGACGCGCCTGGTCCGGCCGATACACGCCAAATTTCCGGAATGTGATGAAGAGCGCTCTTCGGCATGCGCCTGTGTTCTTTTACGGCTCCTGATAATTCAGTTACAGCACAGTATGAAGTTCACGATCCGACCGAAGGTGACGGATGCCCAGGCCCACCGCGGGCATATGTCGGCAACGGCGATCGGTGCGCGAGAAGCCCTGAACATCGTCAAGCAGATGACTGGCGATGGCAGGATCGACGTGGAAATTCTGGACGAGAAGGGCAGGCCCTATGATCTCGTCGAACTCGAAAGGCTGGCGAAGTCGTCGGACGACGCCTGAAGCCTTCGCGTCACCTGGAAGGCTCGATGGAATCCGCATGTGCGGGGGCATCGCGCGGCCCGAGACCCATCCGCAGCAAACGCAGTTACGCGGGATTTCAGGGGTATGGCACCCCGCAACGCACCCGGCCGCGCTTGCCGGGACCGGCATTACAACAGCCGCAGCTGCTCGCCGGGGCGGGGCGGCGGCGCGAACAGGTCCTTACGCAGCGAAACGCGCTCCTCGTTCAGTTCGAGCCGCGTGCAGGCAAGATCGAAACGCCTGCCAATCGTCCATGCATAGACGCCGTCACCGATCATCCTCTTTCCCCACTCCGCCTCGTAAGCCTTTCCGTTGCGTGTCGATTTTACGAGGCTCATGACATGCGCCGCGCGCTCGGGCCGATGTTCAAGAAGCCATTCGTGAAACAGGTCCTTGATCTCGTAGGGTAGACGCAGCAGCACATAGCCCGCGTTCCGCGCGCCCGCGGCCTTGGCGGAATCAAGCAGGCGCTCGATCTCTTCGTCGTTCAGCGCGGGAATGATCGGCGCCATCATCACTGTCACGGGGATCCCGGCGTCGGCGAGCGCCTTCACCGTCTCCAGCCTTTTGGCGGGCGTCGGCGCGCGCGGTTCGAGCTTTCGCGCAAGATCGCGGTCGAGTGTCGTGATCGAGATCGCGACGCGCGCCAGCCCGTCCGCCGCCATGGGCGCAAGAATGTCGATATCGCGCTGGATGAGCGCCGATTTCGTCACGATGCCGACGGGATGCCTCGTTTTCGCCAGCACTTCGAGAATGGAGCGCGTGATGCGGTATTCGCGCTCGATCGGCTGGTAGGGGTCGGTGTTGGTGCCGAGCGCCATGGTGCGGACGCTGTAGTTCGGGTCCGCCAGTTCCTTGGCCAACAGCTCCGCCGCGTTCGGCTTCGCCGTCAGCTTGGATTCGAAATCGAGTCCCGGCGACAGCCCGAGATAGGAGTGGGTCGGCCGCGCGAAGCAGTAGACGCAGCCATGCTCGCAGCCGCGATAGGGGTTGATCGAGCGGTCGAAGGAGATGTCGGGCGAGGAGTTGCGCGTGATGATCTTGCGCGCCGCCTCGAAAGAAACCTCGGTCTTGAAGGGCGGAAGGTCGGCGAGGCTTTCCCAGCCGTCATCCTCCAGCGAGCGCGTGTACGGCTCGAATCTTCCGTCCGGATTGGTCACGGCGCCCCGGCCGCGGCGCCGCTCGGCATTCACTCCGGTGCGGAGATCCTCCTCCGGAATGCGCTCATAGGTCAGGTTGGGGGCCGGGGCAGCCATGTTCGTATCCTCTGATGGATAAGAACATAACGGGAACATTAACGCAAGGGTTCCCTGCGGCGAAAAGGAAAACTGTCCGCAAATATGGGCTGTGCTATAGGGAAACCCATGATCAGCGTGGTGGTTCCCGCAGCCGAAGACGAGCAAGGACTCGTCGGCACACTGGCTTCCCTCGTGCCCGCCGCCGCCGATGGCGCGGTCCGTGATGTCATCGTGGTCGATGCGGGCAATGCGCCCGGCGTCCCTGTCATCGCCGACGCCACGGGCTGCAATTACATCAAGGGTCCGCAGGCCCGCGAACGGCGGTTGTCGATCGGTGCCGAGGCCGCCAAGGGGCCGTGGCTCTTTTTCCTGATGCCCGGCGTGGAGCCGGAAGAGGGCTGGTTCCGCGAAGCCCGACAGTTCATCGAGCGCACCGAACGCAAGGGCACGGTCGACTCGCGCGCCGCGGTGTTCCGCATCCGTCTGGACGGAGATGGCGGTCTGCTGCGCCGTCTGTTCGGTCCGCCGGCCGGCAGCTATGGCCTGCTCATTCACCGCTCGTTCTACAACAGCCTCGGCGGCTTCCGGCATTTGCCGGCGGTCGAGTATGTCGATCTCGTGCGCCGCATCGGCCCGACGCGGATCGAGCGCCTGCGCTCGGCGCTGTTCGTTGCCGAGCGCGCCGAAGAGCAGGCGAAGCCGGGTTCCGGCATCGGCGCCGCGCTGCTGATGCTGCGTTTCCCCGCGCGTCTGGTCGCGCGGCTCTACGGCTAGCCCTTCTTCCGCTTCAGATGTTCGTCGAGACGCGGCGCGATCTCGACGAAATTGCACGGCATGTGCCGGTAATCGAGCTGGCTCTGCAGGATGCCGTCCCAGGCGTCGCGGCAGGCGCCGGGCGATCCGGGCAGCACGAAGATGAATGTGCCGCCCGCGACACCCGCCGTCGCGCGAGACTGCACGGTGGACACGCCGATCTTGTCGAACGATATCCGGTGAAACACGGCGGAGAAGCCGTCCATTCTCTTTTCGAACAGCGGCTCGATGGCTTCCGGCGTCACGTCACGGCCGGTGAGGCCGGTGCCGCCCGTCGTGATGATCGCATCGATCCCCGAATCCTCGATCCAGGTTTTCACCCGCGCCTGTATTTTTTCAACATCGTCGGTCACGATCGCGCGCGCGGCGAGCGTATGTCCCGCGGCGGTCAGGCGCTCCGCCAGCACACCGCCGGACTTGTCGTCCTCGGGCGTGCGCGTGTCCGAAACGGTCAGAACCGCGATCTTCAGCGCAATGAACGGCCGGCTTTCATCGATTCTGGACATGATTTCTCCTAGGGTCCCGCTACATCGCATGTCTTGATGGGGTTTCTCAACGGCGGCCGTAACTTCATACTTCGGCGCGCGTTGTTCCGCCGGGGGACAGGAGAAGCGGTTTGGGACGTCTTTTGTGGGGAGCTGTTTTCGTCAGCATCGCCGTGGTCGCCCTCATGCACTTCGCCGGCCTTGAAGTGCCGCTGGAGCAGGAGGAGGCGATCCGGCGCGAGATCGACGCCAGCGTCACCGCGCCTGCCATCGAGGCCAAGATCGAGGCCGCGCTGGCCCGCAACGACATCGACGAGGCGGCGATGTATGCCGAACTCGCCACCGAATATAAGCGCCCCATCCGGACCGATCTTGTCGAGCGCATCGCCGCGGAGAACGCGGCCGGCCCGGCGGCCCAGCGCGGCGCGATGGAATTCGGCGCAGGCTTTTTCAAAGGCGAAGGCACAACGGTCGCGGGCCTCGCCGGGGCCGTCACCTCCGATCTCACTGTGGTCGGCGATGTGCGCGACATCGCCCATGAAGGCGGGCTGATGATCACCGGGCAGGATTACAGCGAGATCATCCTGGGTCTTGCGACCGTCGGTATCGTCGCCACCGGCGCAACGGTCGCGACCGGCGGGGCCGGGCTTCCCGGCAAACTCGGCGTGTCGGCGCTGAAAGTGGCCGCCAAGGCCGGCACGCTGACGGCGGGCCTCGGTGCCGCTCTCGGGCGGGCGCTCCGCCGCACGGTGGATTACGACGAACTCGGCGGCGTGCTGCGTGCCACAGCGACGCTCGATTCCGCCGCCGTGCGCGATGCTGCCGGAAAGGTGGTCCGCCGTGCGTCGTCGGGCGATCTGGCGAAAATGGTCGGCGACGTCCGGCATATCGGCGAAGTCACCGGGCCGGGCGAAACCGTGCGCCTTCTGAAATACGCGGACTCGCCCGAGCAGTTGTCGGATCTCGCGGCCATGTCGTCCCGCTTCGGGCGCACCACCCGTGGCATCGTCGAACTGACCGGCAAGGCGTCTCTGCGCGCCTTCAAGACGGGCGTTCGCATCGGCCGGGTCATTCTCGAAAACCTCGTGGCGTTCGTCATCTGGTTCGGCGGCATCCTCAGCCTGATCTTCACGCGCGGCGTCTGGCGTATCGCCCGCCGCGCGCGCGCCTGATAGAAGACGAAAAAACAGGCTGGGAGAGGCGCTTGATCATTGCCTGCGCCACGGATTCGAACTTTGCCGAGCTGGCCGGCGCCATGCTCCGCTCGATCGCGGTAAACGGCGAGGTGCCGGAAGCGGAAATCGTCGTGTGCGGCGATGGCCTCACCGTGCGCGAGAAGGACTGGCTCGTCCAGTCGGCGTCCGGTCTGAAGGTCCGCTTTGTCGATGTATCGGACGAATACCGCGCGCGTACCGCGAAGTTCTCGACCACGCGTCATGAAACGCGATCGACATTCACGCGGCTGCTGCTGCCTGTTCTGTTGCCCGAGATCGACGGGCGTATCCTTTATCTCGATGTCGATGTCATAGTGAATGCCAGCCTGCGTCCGCTGTTCGACATGCCGCTGAATGGCAGTCCGGTGGCGGGCGTGCCGGATGCGATGGACCCGGACTACATCGCCAACAAGAACCGCCAGGCCGGGCGCGACGAGAATGCTCCTTACGTCAATTCCGGCGTGCTTCTGATCGATCTCGCCCGTTGGCGCGAACTCGATATTTCAGACCGGTGCTTCGAGATGCTGTCCTGGGCGCCGGACCTGATGCATGCCGATCAGGATGCGCTGAACGCCGTGGCGGGCGATGACATGATAATGCTCGACCGCGACTGGAACTTTTATGCCGTCAACGCGCGCTGGTTCAATCGCGACCGCTACGCCGCCGCGCACATCATTCACTTCATCAGCTGGCGAAAGCCCAATCTGATTGAGTGCGATCATCCCGCGCGCGACATCTTCCTTGCACATCGCGCCGAAACGCCATGGCGCAACGAGCCATTGAAGACCCGGCGCGCCAATGGTTTTCGCGCTTTCCTCATCCAGCTTCTGCTGAAAACCCGCCCGTCCTTCCGCACCCGCCCCGCTACGGCGAAGGACATCGCCGCGGTGAACAGGGTGAACGATCAGTCCTTACAGCTCTGACGCCGCGAAGGTGTTGCAGCTCTGCACGTTGCCGCTCTGCAATCCGGTCTTGAACCAGCGGACGCGCTGTGCGGACGAGCCGTGTGTGAACGAGTCCGGAACGACCGTGCCTTGGGTTTGCTTCTGGATACGGTCGTCGCCGATCGCGGTAGCGGCGTTGATGGCCTCTTCGATGTCGCCGTCTTCCAGCACGCCCTTCTGCTGCGTGTGCGCGGCCCATACGCCGGCAAGGCAGTCGGCCTGAAGTTCGGTGCGTACCGACAGCTCGTTGCTTTCGCTGCGCGAGGACTGCTGCCGCTCCTGCATGACGCGCGGAAGAATGCCGAGCAGGTTCTGCACATGATGTCCTACCTCGTGTGCGACCACATAGGCATAGGCGAAGTCGCCCGAAGCCTGGAAGCGTTGCGACATTTCGCGGAAGAAGCTGGTGTCCAGATAGACCTGCTTGTCCTGCGGACAGTAGAACGGGCCCATGGCGGCCTGACCCATGCCGCACGCCGACGGCGTCATGCCGGAGAACAGCACGAGGCGGGGCTCCTGATAGGTTTTTCCGTTGTCCTGAAAAATCTTCGTCCAGACGTCCTCGGTCGATCCGAGAACCGAAGCCATGAACTGTCCGATCTCGTCGTCGGGCGTGCCTTGCTTGCCCGCCTGCTGCGTTTGCTCGGTTCCAGGGCCCTGGATCATCTCCATGCCGCCCATGATGATCCGGGGGTCGATCCCGGTCGCCCAGGCTATAAGGCCGACAATAATGAGAGTGCCGATGCCCAGGCCGCCCCGGCGCATGCCACCGCCACCACCCATGCCGCGGCGGTCCTCGACATTGCCGCTACGCCTCAGATCACCCCAACGCATGCTTCAGCCTCCTGAGCTTTCCTGCGTACAGGAGAGAACGCCGGGCCGGGCGTCAAGTTCAACACGTCAATGATAGCCCTCGCCGGGGGCGACCTTGCCGCGGAAGGTCCAGTAGACGAATGCCGTATACCCCAGCACCATCGGCAGAAGAAAAAGCGTCCCGATGAGCATGAAGATTTGCGATTCCGGGGCGGCGGCCGTGTCCCAGAATGTCAGGTGCGGCGGGACGAGATAGGGCGCGGTCGAGATCACCAGCCCCGCATAGCCGAGCAGGAACAGGCCGATCGTGCCCATGAAGGGCAGCGCATCGTGGCTCTTCGGATGCTGCAGCCAGCGCCACACGAAAAACGCCAGCAGGGCGGTAACGAGCGGAATAGGCCACAGGAAATAGAAGTTCGGCAAGCTGAACCAGCGTTCGGCGATGCGGTCTACTGAGAGCGGCGTCCAGAGGCTGACAATCCCCATGCCCGCCAACATGAGCAGCAAAAGTTGCGGAGCCATGCGCTGACCAAGCGCTCGCGCGGGGCCCTTTGTCCGCATGATCAGCCAGGTCGCGCCAAGGAGGCCGTATCCGGCAACAACCGCGAGCCCGGTCAGGATCGAGAACGGGGTCAGCCAGTCGAACGCACCCCCGCCATATTGGCCGTCGACGACATTGATGCCCTGGATGAGGGCCCCGAGGATCACACCCTGGAGAAACGCCGCAACCGTCGAGCCGCCGGCAAAGGCGATGTCCCACCATCTGTGGTTGGGCTTCGCGACCCATCGGAATTCGAAGGACACACCGCGGAAGATCAGGGCCAGCAGCATGCCGATGATCGGCAGGTACATCGCCGGCATGATGACGGCATAGGCCTTGGGAAACGCGACCCACAGACCGCCGCCGCCGAGGACAAGCCAGGTTTCGTTGCCGTCCCAGAACGGCGCGACCGAGTTCATCATTACATCGCGGTCGGCTTCCTTCTTCGTGAACGGAAAGAGGATGCCGATCCCGAGGTCGAAACCGTCGAGAAGCACATACAAGGCGACCGCCGTGCCGATCAGGCCGGCCCAGATGACGGGAAGATACCATTCCATGGCTCAGTTCCCCTTTGTCTTGTTCTTCACGGCCTTGCCCGGGCCATCGCCCGGGCTCTTGCCGGTCGCTTCCCGAGCGGCCTCTTCGGCGGCGGAGATGGGCCGGTTCGGCAGGCCGGCGGGGGCCGCGGCCCCGGCGCCTTGCGGGCCTTTCACGATCAGCCGGTTGATGTAGTAGACGCCGGTCGCGAACACGATGCCGTACACGAACACGAACAGTATCAGCGTGCCCAGCACGCTGGCGCCGGGCACTGACGAGATACCGTCCGCGGTTTTCAGAAGACCATACACAAGCCAGGGCTGGCGGCCCTGTTCGGTCACGAACCATCCCGCGAGGATAGCGATGAAACCGACCGGCCACAGATAGGATGCATATGTGAGGAACCACGGCGTTTGGAACAGCCGCCCCCGCCACCACAGGTAAGCGCCGGCAAGGCCTGTCGCGATCAGCAGCAGGCCGATGCCAACCATGATGCGGAAGGCGAAGAACACATTGGCGACCGGCGGCCGCTCCTCCGGAGGCACTTCGTTCAAGCCGGGATATTTGCCGTCCCAGCTGTGTGTCAGCACCAGCGATCCTGCGTAGGGGATCGCAATCTCAAAATGGTTCTTTTCCTCGCTCTGGCTCGGAATGCCGAACAGTACGAAATGTCCGGACGTCTCGGTGTTCCAGTTGCCTTCCATCGCCGCGACTTTCATCGGCTGATGCTCGAGCGTGTTGAGTCCGTGCATGTCGCCAATGAAGAGCTGCAACGGCGCGGTGACGAAGATCATGCCGACGGCCATCCGCAGCATTGTTTTGGCGTCCTCCGTGTAGTTGCCGGCGAGGAGGTAGCGCGCGCCCACGGCCAGCACGACGGCCGCCGTCGTCAGATAGGCCGCCGTCAGCATATGCGCGAGGCGCAACGGAAAGCTCGGATTGAAGATGATCTGCAGCCAGTCGAGCGGAAAAGCGACGCCGTCGCGAATCTCATGCCCCGCCGGCGTCTGCATCCAGGAATTGGCCGAGAGAATCCAGAACGCGCTCGTTGCCGTTCCGATCGCGACCAGTGCGGAAGCCAGCGTCAGCAGCCAGGGCGGAACACGGTTCCAGCCGAACAGCATGATGCCGAGGAAGGTAGCTTCGAGGTAGAAAGCTGTAAGTACTTCGTAGCCGATCAGCGGCCCGATGACATTGCCGGAAAACTCGGAGAAGCGGCTCCAGTTTGTGCCGAACTGGTAGCTGAGCACGATGCCGGACACGACGCCCATGGCGAACGACACGGCGAAGATCTTGGTCCAGAACCGCGCGAGGCGGTGGAATTTTTCGTCGCCCGTCCGCAACCAAAGCAGCAGCAGGACCGTCACATAGGCAGACAGGCCGATCGTGAAGGCTGGGAAAATGATGTGGAACGACACCGTGAACGCGAATTGTATTCGCGCAAGCAAGACGGGATCGAATTCCATCCGTGGAGCCTCCCAGAGCCGCAATCAAACCGCAGCGGGGTTAAGCCGTCTACGGGCTAGTTCAAATGATTCAAATCAATCCCGACCGGTTGCGATGGCCGATTTCAACATTCGGAAGTCGCGCCATGCGAGCTTCTTTTGCGATGGCGTCCTCAGCAGATAAGCGGGGTGAAGGGTCGGCAGGGCTTTGATCGCCTTGCCGCCGTTGTCGTAGTCGAGCCAACGTCCGCGCAGCTTCAGAATGCCGTCCTTCGTCCCTGTCAGGGCGGCGGCGGATGCCCCCCCCAGCAGGACGAGAATTTCCGGATCGGCGAGTTCGATCTGCCGCTGGATGAACGGCAGGCAGAGCTGCGTCTCCTGGGGGGTTGGCGTGCGGTTGCCCGGAGGACGCCACGGAACGACGTTGGCGATATAGACTTCCGAGCGGTCGAGGCCGATCGCCTGGAGCATCCGGTCGAGCAATTGCCCCGCGCGGCCGACGAAAGGCTTGCCTTCCCGGTCCTCGTCGCGGCCCGGCGCCTCGCCGACAAACATGATACGCGCTTGTGGATTGCCATCTGCGAAAACGAGTCGGGTTGCCGTCCTGCGCAAACCAACCCCGTCATAGCTGTCGAGTAGCGCGCGGAGTTCGTCCAGCGTCCTGGCGCTATGGGCCATGGCCCGGGCGTCCGCGACCGCGCTTTCCTGCGCAGGAGTCGCGGCAGGCGGAACGGCGACAGGCCGGTTTGCCTCGAAAGGAGGCAGGGACCGTTCCCGGACCGACTTTGCTTCGATGGCCTTCTCGGCCGAACTTTCGGCAAAACGGTCCTGCGGCTCGTCCGAAAGGGCGATGTCCACACCCATCTCGGCGTACCAGGCCAGCAGTTCGGCGGCGGCGATTTGAGGTGAAACTGCGTCCATCGGACCTAGAATAGACTGGATCAAATGCGGGTTCACGCCGCATTCATGCCGCGAGCGTGTTTTATGCCCTTTAAACCCGAAGGGGGGAGGGGTAAAAACACTCTCCCGGGCCGCTCACGAAAGACACGCTTTTGCCTCTCATCGTCAGATCCGCACGCCCAATCGTCGTTTTCTGTGCCATGGCGCTGTGCGCCGTCCCGGCGCTGGCCACCACGGCGGAAGGTTCAAAACCTGCTGAACTGTCCACGGCATCCGGCAACTATCTGGCCGGGCGTACGGCGGCCGTACTTCGGGACATGGATGCCGCCGCGACCTTTCTCCGGTCGGCCTTGCGTGCGGCGCCAAAGGATGCCGAACTTCTCGACCGCACATTCCGCATCGTTCTTGCCAGCGGCGATTTCGATCAGGCGGCCGCGCTCGCCGAGCGTGTTGCCGAGGTCGATCCGAACAACCGTCTCGCCCGCCTGACGCTTGCGGTCCGCGCCATCAAGGCACGTCAGTATGCGGCCGCGCGCACCCAACTCGGCCAGGCGCTGCGCGGTCCGATGCCGGATGTCGTGGCGGCCCTCGTGTCTGCCTGGGCCTGGCAGGGATCGGGTGATACCGCGCGTGCGCTCAAGACGGCGGATACGCTCAGCGGCAACGACCTCATTACGGTGTTCCGCGATCTGCACGCAGGCCTCATCGCCGATATCGGCGGTAATTCGGCCGAAGCCGGCAAGCGTCTCGAGGCGGCCTATAATGCCGACCAGTCGCTTTATGTTGTTGTTGATGCGTATGCCCGCCATCTCGCCCGTACCGGCAAGCGCGATGACGCGCAGAAGGTATTCGGCGAACTTGCGGCCAAGATGCCGCGCAATGCGCGGCTCGCCAATACGATCGACGATCTGGAAAAGGGGCGGAAGATTTCGCCCCTGATCGACAATGCCAGGGATGGCGCCGCCGAGGCGCTGTTCACCTTTGGCCACCTTGCGAGCAGGAGCGAGTCGGCCGAGATCGGCCTCGTCTATCTCAATCTTGCGCTTTATCTCAATCCGCAGCACGAGCTGGGGCTTCTGACACTGGCTGATCTTCAGGAAACAATCGGTCAGCACAACGAGGCGATCGAGGTTCTGCGCCGCGTGCCGGCAGCCTCCGCGTTTCATGATGATGTTGATCTCCGGATCGCCATCAACCTCGCCGCGTCGGACCGCAACGAAGACGCGGAGAAGCAGCTTCGTGCGCTGATCGCCGAAAACAAGAACGATATCGATGCCATCGTCGCGCTTGGCAATCTGATGCACCGCGAAAAGAAATATGCGGACGCGGCTGCCGTCTTCTCGCAGGCCGTGGATGCCACGGTCGAGCCGAAGAAATCGGACTGGTCGCTGTTCTTCGCGCGCGGGGTTGCCTATGACGCGGCCAAGGACTGGCGGCGCGCAGAGAAGGATCTGCGGATGGCTGTCGATCTCGATCCCGAGCAGGCGGTGGCGCTGAACTATCTCGGCTATTCGTGGATCGATCGCGGTCTGAACTACGACCAGGGCGTAGACCTGATCAAGAAGGCGGTCGAGCTTCGGCCCAACGACGGCGACATCGTCGACAGTCTCGGCTGGGCCTATTACCGACTCGGCAAATATCCGGAGGCCACGACCGAGCTTGAGCGCGCAGTGGAACTGAAGCCGCAGTCGTGGGAGATCAACGACCATCTCGGCGATGTCTACTGGCGCACGGGCCGTCAGCTTGAAGCCAAGTTCCAATGGCTGCACGCCCTGTCTCTCGAAATCGACGACGAGAAGCGCGGTCCCATCGAGCGCAAGCTCACCGAGGGGCTGGACAAGGTCGAGGCCGAACAGATGGCCGCCAAGCAGGCCGAGAACAACACGGCGCCCGCAAATCCCGGCACCGCCAAACCCTGATCTGTATTCATGCGCACCGAGCGCGCACCGGCGAAGATAAACCTTACTCTGCGCGTGCTCGGTCGCCGTATGGACGGTTTCCATGAGCTCGAAAGCCTCGTCGCATTTGCGGGGGTGTGCGATCTCGTTTCGCTCGATCCGGATCGCCCCTTCGGGCTTGATACGGAGGGCCCTACGGCCGCCTCGGCCGGGCCTGACAGCGACAATCTCATCATTCGTGCCGCACGGGCACTCGAGAAGCGGGTACCTGGCCTGAAGCTCGGGCGCTTCTCGCTGAAGAAAAAACTGCCGGTGGGCGCAGGCATCGGCGGCGGGTCTTCGGATGCCGCCGCGGCACTGCGGCTGCTCGCGCAGCTCAACACTCTGCCGCTCGACGATCATCGTCTGTACGAGGCTGCGGCCGAAACAGGTTCCGACATTCCCGTCTGCCTGACGCCGACCGCACGCATGTTCCGGGGGCGGGGAGAGAATGTTGGTCCCGGCATCGAACTGAGGCCGCTGGCTGCGGTGTTGGTCAATCCGGGCGTTCACATCTCGACACCGGATGTATTTCGCGGACTGGGTCTCAATCCCGGTATGCCGGGTCCGTCGAGCGGGCCGGGCGTCGAAAAATTTCATGGAGATATAAATACTTTGGCTGGGCTGTTCGCGCAGGACGCGAACGATCTTGAGCCGATTGCGGAACGTCTCGCACCCGTAGTGACAGATACGCTGAACGCGCTCCGTGCGGCTCCCGCCGTGCGCTTTGTACGTATGTCTGGGTCGGGAGCCACTGTGTTTGCCCTGTTTGACGATTGCCGAGCCGCATCGCGGGCAGCCCGAAACATAGGCGCCGCCCATCCCGCCTGGTGGGTGAAGCCCACGCTGCTGCGCTGATGAGAGGCAAAGTCACTCTCTTCGCGGGCAGGCTTGCTCCGCTCGGGCTTAAAGGCGTCATGAGCGGTATTGCCAAGGCGGCCGTCGCCGCGCCGTCCTGGCTTGCCGAGGAGGGACTCGAGGGCGATGTGCAAGGCGACCGGCGCGTCCATGGCGGCCCGGAGAAAGCGTTGCTGCACTACGCGTTCGACCACTATCCGGCCTGGCGTTCCGAAATCGGCGATGAGCCGCTTCTCGCGCGGCCGGGCGCATTCGGGGAGAATATTTCGGCGTCGGGCCTGACGGAACATGCGGTTGCGATCGGCGACGTCTTTCGCATCGGCGGTGCTCGCGTGCAGGTCAGCCAGCCTCGTCAGCCCTGCTGGAAGCTCAACGCACGTTTCGGCATCAGCGACATGGCGCGACGGGTCCAGAACACCGGACGCACCGGTTGGTATTACCGGGTGTTGGCCCCGGGATGGATAGATCCGGAGGATGATCTGGAACTGCTGGACCGTCCCGCGTCGGAATGGACGATCGCGCGTCTGCAGCGCGCGTTTTACCGGGACACGATGAACCGCGAGGAACTGGCGGGGATTGCCGCGCTGGAGCCGCTCTCGGAAGGTTTCCGTGCGCGCGCCGGTAGGAGGCTTGAAAGCGGGCGGGTTGAGGATTGGTCGCCCCGTCTGTGGGGAGACGCCGGTCCTCCGGACTAGTGCGCGCGGCTCGTCACGAAATCGACCACATCGAGCATCGCGGTCTTCGGCGAGCTGTCAGGGAAGAGGGCCAGAGCATCGCGGGCGATGGCGCCGTAATGACGCGCGCGCGCCAGCGTCTCGTCGATCGCGCCGTGGCGCACCAGAAGATCGATGGCGATCTCGAGGCTGCTATCGTCGATCTCGCCAGCTTCGAGCGTTCTCTTCCAGAATTCGCGCTCGCCGGGCGTGCCACGCCGCACCGCGAAAATGACCGGCAGGGTGATCTTGCCCTCGCGCAGATCGTCGCCGACCTTCTTGCCGAGCTTGGCTTCGCGCCCGCCATAATCGAGTGCGTCATCAACAAGCTGGAATGCGATGCCGAGATTGGCGCCGTAGGAGCGGCAGGCGGCCTGTTCGGCCTTCGGCCGTTGTACGAGTGCCGGGCCGACCTCGCAGGCCGCGGCGAACAGTGCCGCTGTCTTGGCGCGGATCACGGCCAGGTATTCGTCTTCCGTCGTCGCGATGTTCTTGGCGGCGGCGAGCTGCATGACCTCGCCTTCGGCGATAACTGTCGCTGCGGTCGAAAGAATGTCGAGACAGGGCAGGGAGCCGACCTCGACCATCATCTTGAAAGCCTGGCCCAGAAGGAAGTCGCCGACCAGCACGCTCGCCTGATTGCCCCACATCATGCGCGGGGCGAGCTTGCCACGGCGCATCTCGCTTTCATCAACAACATCATCGTGGAGGAGGGTCGCGGTGTGCATGAACTCGACGGCCGCCGCGAGGCGCACATGCCCTTCGCCGCCATAGCCGACCAGCTTGGCGGCGGCGAGCGTCAGCAACGGGCGCAGTCTTTTGCCGCCCGATGAAATAAGATGGTTCGCGACTTCCGGGATCATCTGGACCTCGGACCCTGCGCGCGACAGGATGAGCGCGTTCACGCGTTCGAGGTCGGCTGCGACGAGATCCGAGAGCGCCTGGATGCCTGCGCCTTCGCGGCGCGGCTCTTCAAGCGGTACGACAACTCCCAATGGGCGCTCCATTTTGGCTGGCCGGGGACCATATGCGGCCCTCAGGGCCGGGAGCAAGGGCAGAATGGACGCGGGGACCCGGAAGGTGTGGCGGTGAAGGAGCTGGTTCGCAGCAACGATATGGTTCTGCTGTCTTTTATCCGTTCGCTGCTCGACGGCGCCGGCATCCCTTATGTGGTGCTCGACGGCCATATGAGCGTCATCGAGGGCTCGCTTGGCGTTTTGCCCCGGCGCGTCATGGTCGGCGAAGACCGGCTCCTCGCCGCACGCCGGATTCTGGAAGACAACGGCCTTGGCCATGAACTCCGCGATGCCGGGCGCTGACACCACTCTCGATGCGATTCTCGGAGGCAGGCTGCGGCTGGCCCAGCCGGCGCGCGGACATCGCGCCGGAACGGATGCGGTCCTCGTCGCCGCCGCGGTTCCGGCCAGGCCGGGCGATGTGATCGCCGATTTCGGCGCCGGTGTCGGCACGGCCGGCCTCGCCGTCCTGGTCCGCGTGCCGAAGACGCGGGCGCTCCTTCTCGAACTCGACGCCGAAACGGCGGCTTTGGCGGAAGCCAATATTCTAGCCAACATCCTCCACGAGCGGGCGCGGGCCTTGGCGATCGACGTTGCCGACGCCGGGCTTGGCCCGACGGTGTCCCTGGCCGGGACGGTCGATCACATCGTCAGCAACCCGCCGTTCAATCCCGTGACCGGCCGTCAGTCGCCGGACGAAGCCATTGTGCGCGCACGCGTGGCGCAGGAGGGGCAGATCGAGGACTGGATGCGCGCCGCCGCGCGCGTCCTGAAGCCGGGCGGCTCGATCACGCTCATTCACCGGCCCGACGCGCTGCAGGAGATTTTCGCGGCGCTTGCGCGGCGCTATGGCGGCATGACGCTGCGGTTCATCCACGGTCAGGCCGGTGAGCCCGCTGTCCGCGTACTCGTGCAGGCACGTAAGGACAGCCGGGCTCCGTTGCGGGTGCTGATGCCCATCGTTCTGAATCAGCCTGGCGGCGGTTTCACGCCGGAAGCCGAGGCGCTGCACAACGAACTGGCGGCCATCGACATGTCATGAAAAAAGGGCGCCCGGGAGGGCGCCCTTGATTTCAGTACCGGTAACGCCCAGGTCCGTAGCAGCGGCGCTCGACGATACGCCGCCATTCACCGCGGACTTTCTTACGGACAACAACGCGTTCGCAGCGGCGCGGAGGCGGGCTGTAATAACGATGGCGCGGATAATATCCATAATAACGCGGGTAATACGGCCGGTGACGGTAACCGGGACCATAACCATAACCGGGCGACCCGAAGTAGAAGCCGAAGCCCTGCGCAGCGGCCGGGGCCGGGGCCGAGGCGAGGCCGGCACCGAGCGTCAGCGCAGCAACGGCAGCCAAAGCAAGTTTACGAAACATGGCCTAATCTCCCATCTGCGGGCATCTGCCCGCTTGATGGGAAACCTAATCCACCGAGGCTGAATTTGTTCTGAGACGGCCGTTCATCCGCTGTTCATGTCGCGGGCCCTTGCCGGGGACCGGGAGAGCGCGATAATCGCCTCAAAGGAGAACCGAGCAATGAGGTTTCTGCCGATTGCCGCCGCCACCGCCGCCGCGATTTTCGGGGTGCGCTTCCTGCGCCGCGAATGGCGGCGCATCAATGAGGATCTCGACCGCGTCCGCGCGCCCGAGACGCGTCCGTCGGCGACGCTGCGCCGCGACGCAAAAACGGGAGAATGGCGGCCGTCGCACTGACGGCCGCCGCACTCTTTACAGTCTTTCCTTCTTGCAGATGCGCACATCGTAGGCGCGCTCCAGCCAGCAGACGCGCTCGCCATAGATGACGTCGCACACCTGGATTTCGCAGCTGTCGCGGAAGGCGCGCTTTTCGATCTTGGGCGGCGGCTCGCAATAGGTCGAGCCCGGCTGGCATGGGATCGGCGCCGCAGTGATGTCGAGGCAACTCGGCCCGAGACATTTCAGTGTCGACTTGCCGCCACCACTGCCGGTGGGGCCCGATTTCCCGCCGCCACCATTGCCGCCGCCGTTGCTGCTCTGGGCATAAGCCGCGCCGTCGGCGCCAATGGTGAAGCCGGCCGGAACGGCAACGGCCGCCAGAAGGCCGGCAACGGCGATGAAGCGGGCCGCACGGGCCGCGCGCTGGAACGTTGAATTGGTAAACATCGGTCTCTCCTGTCAGCGTATTCGCTGCCTATAGGTGTCGGAGAGCCGCATCCGGGTTCAAACGGGCGGGCGCTTGTCTTGCGGCGGCGGGGGTCAATGACTACGGTGCCGCCCCTCAACGACCGCCAATCTAATGACAGCAGCAAGCCTTAGCCCAAAGCATTCCTTTCAGGGACTGATCCTCACGCTCCAGAAGTTCTGGGCGGAGCGGGGAGTCGTGATCCTGCAGCCCTATGACATGGAAGTGGGCGCGGGCACCTTCCATCCGGCGACGACGCTGCGCGCGCTTGGTCCGAAGCCGTGGAACGCGGCCTATGTGCAGCCCTCGCGCCGGCCGAAGGATGGCCGCTACGGGGAGAACCCGAACCGCTTCCAGCACTATTATCAATATCAGGTCATCCTGAAGCCGAACCCGCCGAACCTGCAGGATCTCTACCTGGAATCGCTCGTTGCCATCGGCATCGACCCGAAGCTCCACGATATCCGCTTCGTCGAGGACGACTGGGAGAGCCCGACGCTCGGCGCGTGGGGGCTCGGATGGGAATGCTGGTGCGACGGCATGGAAGTCTCGCAGTTCACCTATTTCCAGCAGGTGGCGGGCGTCGAATGCTCGCCGGTTTCGGGCGAGCTGACCTACGGCCTCGAGCGGCTGGCGATGTACCTACAGGGCGTCGACAACGGCTTCGAGTTGAATTTCAACGGCCTCGAAGGCAAGGACAAGGTGACCTACGGCACCGTGTTCAAGCAGGCCGAGGAAGAATATTCGCGCTACAATTTCGAATATGCCGACACCGAAATGCTGTTCCGGCATTTCCGCGACTACGAGGCCGAGTGCAAATCGCTGCTGGAAAAGGGCGAGCGCGGCGACCGGCATCTCATGGCCATGCCGGCCTATGACCAGGCCATCAAGGCCAGCCATGTGTTCAACCTGCTCGACGCGCGGGGCGTGATCTCCGTTACCGAACGCCAGAGCTACATCCTGCGCGTCCGCGAGCTTGCGAAAGCGTGCGGCGCTGCGTGGCTGAAAACGGCCGAGGGCGGTGCGGCCTGATCAGGCTGTCTGTACCTGCCTTTCGGTCATGAACAGCAGGCGCAGCAAAAGAAACAGTACGCAGGCATTGAGCGTGTGCCAGAGGAAATGCGTGCCGGCCGGGAACGCGGTGCAGACCGCGTTGTCGATAGAGCGGAATGTGATCGAGAGCGCAAAGAGCGCGGTCACCATCAGCAGCCTCTTTGCCGCACCCGCCTGCCGGGCGCTGTCCGTTCCGTGCAGCCATGTGCCGATGGCGAGCGCCGGCATGGCGGCGAGCGCGGGCAGATAGCCGACCGAGCCGTTCAGCGCGCCTTCGCCAATGCGATCCACCGAAAATCCGGCCGCGAAGAACGCGAGCGTCAGCACGGCGGCGAGGGCTGGCCCAAGGCCGACAAAGCGCCTCAATCCGGCAAAGAGATAAAGGTGGATGAAGAGGCTGATCGGTCCGACATCGAACAGCATGGCCCCCTTCGCCGCCAGCGTGTGGAACGCGAAACTGCCGAGGCCGATCGTGAACACGATGGCGGCCAGCACCATCGCCAGCGGATCGCGCCGGGGTTCCGAGGCCGACGCGACCGCGGCCACGGCCGCAATCAGGAAGGCGGCATTGGAAACGGCATTCAGCGGCTCGGCCCAGAAGGCCGGGTCGGTGCGTTCGCAATAAAGATCGAGGGTAGCCGCCCAGTCCATTGCACCCATCCTAACCCGATTCCCGTGACGGCGTGCTGGCTCGACATGGCCAGCGTCGCAGGGTACGGAAGGCACCCTTGGATTCTCGTTATGCCCGATCTTCTGCTCGAACTTTTCTCCGAAGAAATCCCGGCGCGCATGCAGGCGCGCGCGGCCGAGGATTTGCGCAAACTCGTCACCGATGCGCTGGTCGAGGCCGGGCTGACCTATGAGGGTGCGAAGGCATTCGCGACGCCGCGCCGCCTCGCTCTGACCGTGCAGGGCCTGCCGGGCCGCGCGCCGGACCGCAAGGAAGAGCGCAAGGGCCCGCGCGTCGGCGCGCCCGAGAAGGCGCTTGAAGGTTTCCTGAAAGCCGCAGGCCTGAGAAGTATTGACGAGGCCAAGGTCCAGAACGATCCGAAGGGCGATTTCTATATCGCCGTGACGGAGAAGAAGGGCGGGGCGGCGGAAGAGATCATCGCCGGCATCGTGCCGAAAGTGGTCCGCGAGTTTCCGTGGCCGAAAAGCATGAAATGGGGCGAGGGAACGCTGCGCTGGGTGCGCCCGCTGCAATCGATCCTCTGCACGTTCGGCACGCACAACGAGGAGCCCGATGTCGTGACATTCGACATCGACGGCATCGCTTCCGGCAACACGACGCAGGGCCACCGCTTCCTCGCGCCGGGCACGATCACCGTGAAACGGTTTGACGATTACGTTCCGGCGCTGGAAAAGGCGAAGGTCGTGCTCGATGCCGAACGTCGCCGCGAGATCATCCTTGCCGATGCGCGCGATCTCGCGCTGGCGCAGGGGCTGGAACTGGTCGAGGACGAAGGCCTGCTGCACGAGATCGCCGGCCTCGTTGAATGGCCGGTCGTGCTGATGGGCTCATTCGACGAGAGCTTTCTCGACGTGCCGGACGAGGTGATCCGCACAACGATCCGCGCCAACCAGAAATGCTTCGTGCTCCGCAAGCAAGAGGCGAGGAGCGCCGGAGGCGCGACAGGGACTAAAGAATCCAAGCTCGCCAACAAGTTCATTCTCGTCTCGAACCTTGAAGCGACCGATGGCGGCAAGGAAATCGTCGCCGGTAATCAGCGCGTCGTGCGGGCGCGGCTTTCGGACGCGAAATTCTTTTGGGAGACGGACAAGAAGATCGCTCTGGAGGAGCGCGCGAAGAAGCTTGAGCAGATCGTGTTCCACGAAAAGCTCGGCACCGTCGCCGAGCGCGTCGAGCGCATCGCCAAACTGGCCGAAGAAATCGCACCTCTCGTCGGCGCCGATCCGAAGAAAGCGCGCCGCGCGGCGGAACTCGCGAAGGCCGATCTCGTCACCGAGACCGTCGGCGAGTTTCCGGAAGTGCAGGGCGTTGCCGGCCACAAGCTGGCGCTGCTCGAAGGCGAGGACAAGGATGTCGCCGCCGCCATCGAGGAGCATTACAAGCCGCAGGGTCCCGGTGACCGCGTACCGACAGCGCCGGTGTCGATCGCCGTGGCGCTGGCGGACAAGCTGGATACGCTTGTCGGATTCTGGGCCATCGACGAGAAGCCGACGGGATCGAAGGATCCTTATGCGCTAAGGCGTGCGGCGCTGGGGGTCATCCGTATAGCTCTCGAAAATGCACTCAGATTACGTCTGGCTGAGATTCTCGCAGGATTGTTCCACCGCGCTGACGAAGCGCAGAGCGGCGCTAAGGCGAGAGAGCTTGTGCGGAAGGGTGGGCTCCAAGTCTTTCCGCCAATTGTATCAACGGAAGTATTGTTTGGATCGATCAAGATCGACCCTCGTGCGGTCGATCTTATTTCCTTCTTTGCCGACCGCCTCAAGGTCCAGCTGCGCGAGCAGGGCGCGCGGCACGATCTCGTCGATGCCGTGTTCGCGCTCGGCAATCAGGATGATCTCGTGCTTATCGTCCGCCGGGTCGAGGCGCTGGCGAATTTCCTCGGGTCGGACGACGGCAAGAATCTGCTGGCCGGATTCAAGCGCGCCAACAACATCCTTTCCATCGAGGAGAAGAAGGAAAAGGACGGCCATTTCGACGGTCCGCCCGACGCCGATATTCTCACGGAGATCGAGGAGAGCGACCTCTATGTCGCGCTCGATCATGCCGAGACGGCGGCGCACGAAGCGGTGCATCGCGAGGATTTCGAAGCGGCGATGACCGCGCTGGCGCAGCTCCGCGCGCCGGTCGATGCCTTCTTCGACAAGGTCATCGTCAACGCCGACGATCCGCGCCTGCGCGACAACCGGCTGAAGCTGCTCGCACGGCTGCGCTCCTCGGCGCGCGCGGTGGCGGATTTCTCGAAGATCGAGGGCTGAGGCGACCCCTCGGCGTCGTGGCATTCTTCGCAGCAGGCCAAGGATGAACTCGCTAAGGAGCTCGGCCGCGCGCCGCACAAAAATCACGTTGAAGGACGGGCACTGCCACAATCCGGACGCCGGGAACGCGCTAGTTTCCTGTGCGCGGGAAGGACGGTTCGTTCAACTTTTCGGAACCTGCCGCCCCCGGGAACGTTTCATCCTCATGCGGCCCAGGCCGTAACCAGAAGGAAGACGCCGTGGACATCAATATCGTCACGTTGCAGCCGATCGTCGCCCTCATCGCGGGCGTCCTGATCCTGATAATGCCGAGACTGCTCAACTACATCGTGGCGATCTATCTGATTTTCATCGGCCTTTCCGGACTCCTCGGCCGCTGAGCCGGGCAACCGCAAAGGTGGAATTATGGATCAGTATCCCGACAAAGACCCCCGCGTCGACAAAACCTATATCGAGTCCTCGTCCGATTCCGGAGTGACCTGGTTCATCGTCGGCGCGCTGGTCATCGCCGCCGGTGTCCTCGCCTACCTGTACTTTGGCGACAACACCTCGACGACCGCCGAAGGCACACCACCGGCGATCGAAGCGCCGGCCGACACCGGCCGTGCCTCGACCCCGGAACCGGCCGCGCCAATGGCTCCGTCAGCCCCGGCTCCGGCCGAACCGGCTCCCGCGCCGGCGACACCGCCGGCTCCGGCTCCCAGCACGCCGTAACGGCGTAGGGACGGTAATGGTTAAGAACGGCCGGCTAAATGCCGGCCGTTTTTTCTGGCCGTTTCTTCTTTGTCTGTTCACCCGCAACCGGCCATATTTCATCCCTACAGCTGAGGCTCACAGGGGAAGGCAAAGACGTGCGGAACGAGACCGGCGTGGACGAGACGCCCCGGCCCAGGAGCCGGGTGAAGGCCGGTTCGGCGCCGACCCCGTCCGCCGCGCGCCAGCCCTTGCCGGAAAGCCGCGCCAGCGCGGTCCTGCGCGCCGCGGTGGAGAGCGTCACCTCCGGCCGCCAGACCCGCGAGGAGGCCCTGCTCGACATTCCGCCGCTGATGCTGGACGAGCTGCTCCATCCGATGATCGACCCGGCTTTCCAGCGCTGCGTCATCGCGCGGGGCCTGCCGGCCTCGCCCGGCGCCGCCTGGGGCGAGATTACCTTCTCGCCGTCCGAAGCGGAGCGGCTGGCGGACGAGGGACGGCGCGTCATTCTCGTGCGTGTCGAAACCAGTCCTGAAGACATTCACGGCATGCACGCGGCGACCGGCATCGTCACCGCGCGCGGCGGCCGCACATCGCATGCCGCGGTCGTGGCGCGCGGCATGGGCAAGCCCTGCGTCACCGGCGCGGGCGATATCCGCGTCGACGAACGCAACGGCGTCATGACGGCCGGCGGCATGACACTGAAGACCGGCGACATCGTCACCATCGACGGCACGGCGGGGCAGGTGCTCGACGGCGCCGCTCCGATGACCGAGCCGGATCTTCCGCCGGATTTCACCACTGTGCTCGGCTGGGCGGATACGTTCCGCCGCCTGCGCATCCGCGCCAACGCCGATACGCCGGACGATGCCATCGCCGCGCGCCGCTTCGGCGCCGAGGGTGTCGGCCTCTGCCGCACCGAGCACATGTTCTTCGACGCAAAGCGCATCCGCGCCGTGCGCGAAATGATCCTCGCCGAAACCGAGGACAAGCGCCGCGCCTCGCTGGCGACGCTGCTCAGCGTGCAGCGCCAGGACTTCGCCGAGATCTTCCACATCATGGACGGGCTTCCGGTCACGGTGCGCCTGCTCGATCCGCCGCTGCATGAGTTCCTGCCGAAAGACGAGGACGACCGCGCGGCCATCGCCGAGTCGCTCGGCATGACGCCGGAGAAGATGCGCCGCCGCGCCGCCGAGCTCGACGAGTTCAACCCGATGCTTGGATTCCGCGGCTGCCGCCTTGCCATCGCCTATCCGGAAATCGCGGAAATGCAGGCGCGGGCGATCTTCGAGGCCGCCATCGCGGTGGAGCGCGACACCGGCACCGCCGTCAATCTCGAGATCATGGTGCCGCTGGTCGCCACACGCGCCGAACTCGATCTCGTCAAGGCGCGCATCGACGCCACCGCGGCGGCCGTGCGCGGCGAACTCGGCGCGACCGTGCAATATCAGATCGGTACCATGATCGAGCTGCCGCGCGCCTGCCTCGCCGCGGGCGACATCGCCCGCAGCGCCGAATTCTTCTCGTTCGGCACCAACGACCTGACGCAGACGGCCTTCGGCATGTCGCGCGACGACGCCGGGACATTTCTCGGTGCGTACATCCTGAAGGGTGTCCTGCCGTTCGACCCCTTCACCTCGATCGATGCCGACGGCGTCGGAGAGCTGATCCGCATCGGCGTCGAGCGCGGCCGCAAGACGCGGCCAGGCATCAAGCTCGGGCTGTGCGGCGAGCATGGCGGCGATCCTGCCTCCATCGCCTTTTTCCACGATGCCGGGCTGAACTATATTTCCTGCTCGCCCTACCGCGTGCCGATTGCCCGCCTGGCGGCCGCGCAGGCGGCCCTCCGGGCTGAGCCCCTTTAACCCTCCCGCAACCTTAAGCGACGATAACTACGATCCGTAGAGTTTGAGCGGCCCTGTCGGACGCTCGTCCTTCATGTGCGTTTGCGTCAGGGTTGCGTCTTTATGCGTCTGTTGCGTTGCGTAGCGTTGCGTTCGCGCTCGGCTGGCCTCATCGCTTTGTGCGGGGCCGCGCTGATGCCGTCCGCAATCGCATTCCAGGACGCCGCCGCCTATCTGCCGTCCGCTCCCGAACATCGCTGGCTCGCCTACTTTTCGCCCGCGCCGCCGCGCGCGCCGCTGTTTGTCGCCGCACTCGACAGTTTCGATGCGGCGCTGCCGGTCGAGAGGGGGGAGCCGGGCTTCGTTATCCGTGTCGCCTCGGCGCCTGCTGCCCATACGGCGCAATATCCCGAACGTGCCGGCCAGGACCGCGTGGGGCTGCCTCCGAGCCTCGCCTCGAAATTCGCCATCGTCTATCCCTATGATGAGGGGCGTCTGGACACGCTGACGGTGCAGGGCGCTTACGCCGAGCCGTCGCCGGAAGTCGACTCATCCGGCGGCACGATCGCCGAAATCCCACTGACGAATCCGCCGGACGGCGCGACGCCCGCACAGCCGGTTGAAGTCGCCGCTGTGACGCCGTTCGATGCGACCGAGCTTGTTCAGGTCGCCGCCGCGCCTCCGACGGAGCCGGAAATCACCGGCAGCATTTCGCTCGCCACGCCGGATTCGTCCGGCGGTGGCGTGACCGCGCCGATCTACAATGCGCGCGACCGCAAATGCCTTGCGGAGGCGATCTACTTCGAGGCGCGCGGCGAGCCGGAAAAAGGGCAGTACGCCGTTGCACAGGTCGTCATGAACCGCACACGCACGGGCTATTATCCGGCGACGGTGTGCGGCGTGGTCTACGAGAACAAGAACAGGCGCAATCGCTGCCAGTTCTCCTTCGCCTGCGACGGCAAGCCGGACCGTATCCGCGACATGACAAGCTGGGCGACCGCCGAGCGCATCGCCGACGATGTGCTGCTCAACGGCGCCTATCTGCCGGACATCGGTACCGCCACGCACTACCACGCGACCTATGTACGTCCGCGCTGGATCCGCGACATGACCGACCGAAATCGCGTCGGTACGCATGTGTTCTATCGCGTGAAGAACTGGTCGGACGAGGGGGTCTAGTTCCCCGGACCGCGTGCGCGAAGCGTATCGCGTGATCCGGGGTCCGGATATCAGGAGCGGCGAAGCCGCACTTTTCTCCTGGGTCCCGGATCGGCGCTCGGCTGCGCCTCGCTTGTCCGGGACACGGTTACCCCCGCCCGAACCTCAAGCCCGCAGCCGGGCGCTCGGCAACCACATCGCGGCGGAAGCGGAAGAGCTGCGCAGGGCGTCCGCCGGTCGCAACCGTCGTTGCCCCGGTCGGCTCCACCAGCGCGCCGGCCTCGACGAGCCTGCGAAAATTCTGCTTGTGCAGATGCCGGCCGGAGATTGCCTCCACGGTCCGCTGCAACGCCGTCAGCGTGAACTCGGACGGCATAAGCTCGAACACAACGGGTCTGTATTTCAGCTTGGAGCGCAGGCGCCCCATGGCCGTTGCCAGAATCCGCCGGTGATCGAAGCGCATCGGCCGTCCGAGCTTCGATATGGACCCGCGCTTCAGCGCCGTTTCGCGGCCGTCGCGTTTTGCTTCCTCGACCAGCCCGGCTTCGTACAGGAGTTCGTAGCGATCGAGGACTTTTTCCTCGTCCCAGCTCTGTCCGTTGCCGAAAGCGAAATTGAATCGTTCGCGCCGGCCGCCGCTCTGTTTGTGCGTTTCGCTTGTGCGTTCCGCCGCCCATGTCTCGAGTTCAGGCAGCAAACTATCGAGCAGGCCCGGCGCGCCATCGCGCCAGTCCTCCCACGGAAAATAATCGTACCACGGCTCGAATTCCGCGCCGGCCGCTTTCAGCGCCGCGGCATCGTCCGGTTCGCGCGTCAGCGCCAGATAGCCGACCGAGACGACATGCGTACCGGTATCGCCCGCGTGCATATGCCGTCCGCGGTCGCCGAACGTGTACAGCTGCTCCGCATAGCCGACGCCGAGCGCGGTCTGGTCCTGCACGAAACCGCGCAGCCCGATATCCAGCGTGCGGTGCGCACGTGGATCGAACGGTCCTGACGGCAGGCCGGACTCCGTGCCGCGCGTCACGAGCACAAGAGGTGTCGCGTCCTCGACGGCGACGATGGCGGCCGTCAGATTGATTTCGATGGGCGTTGCGCCGGTGGTCATTGCGGCGATCCTATCACCCGTGACCCAAAGCTTTGAACCGGGCGAGGAAGCGCTTTTCCGCCTTATCGGCCGACCACGGCGTGAGGTCCAGATTGGCGGGTATGCCAACCGGCTTGCCGAAATATTTCAAGGCCTCCGCCTTGTCGAAACCCGCGAGCTTCGTGGCTTCCATGTAGGCCGCCGCCTGATCGGCGCGCTTCATCAGCTTGCGGTGAACTTCCGGCAGATCGGGCGGCAGGCCGAACCGCCGGTAGATGGCGCTCATCAGCCGGTTCTCGATGATCTTGTATTCGCCGCCAAGCATCGCCTTGAATGGCGAGATCAGGTCCGCCACCACGTATTCCGGCGCGTCGTGCAGAAGGATCGCAAGCCGCCAACGGTCGGCGAGGTCCGGTTTCAGCACGCGCGCGATGTCTTCCACGACAAGCGAATGCTGCGCCACGGAGAAGATGTGTGCGCCTCTGGTCTGGCCGTTCCAGCGCGGCACCCGTGCCAGCCCGTGCGCGATGTCCTCGATCTCGATGTCGAGCGGAGAGGGGTCGAGAAGATCGAGGCGGCGTCCGGACAGCATGCGCTGCCATGCGCGCGGAGGAGGTAGTTTAGCCATCAGCGCGCCAGCTTCTTCACTTCCTCATGCCGGAAGCAGCCGACGAGGTGGTCGTTGACGAGGCCGGTGGCCTGGGCGAAGGCGTACACGATGGTAGGGCCGCAGAACTTGAAGCCGCGCGCCTTCAATTCCTTCGACATGCGCTTGGCCATGTCGGTTTCGGCGGGCACCTGGCCCGTGGTCTTCCATTTGTTCTGTACGGGCTTGCCGTCGACAAAATTCCAGAGGAATTCGGCAAAGCTGCCTTTCTCCTGGATTTCGAGCCAGGATTGCGCGGACAGGACCGCGCCGTCGATCTTCATGCGGTTGCGGACGATGCCGGCGTCATTCATCAGCGCGGCAGTCTTCTTCGCGTTGTAGCGGGCGATTTTCTCCGGGTTGAAGCCGTCGAAGGCCTTACGAAAATTCTCCCGCTTCCTGAGGATCGTGATCCACGACAGCCCGGCCTGAAACCCGTCGAGCACGAGTTTTTCGAACAGCGCCCGGTCGTCATATTCCGGCACGCCCCATTCCGTATCGTGATAGTCGAGATAGAGCGGGTCCGCACCCGGCCACGGACAGCGCGGTCTGCCATCCTCGCCTGTAATGACGCCCCTCACGATGCTTTCTCCGGCAGCGGCTCGCCGGGGAAACGAAACTTTGCCCAGTCCGGCTTTTCGATCGTCAGGACCACATCTCCCGCAAGCAGTTTCTGGCCGGCCTCAAGCGCATCGTCGATGCGGTCGATCCGTACCGTCGCGAGCCCGCGCGTTCCGGCCACCGAGCCGAGCGTTCCGACCACCTTGTCGCCAGCGGCAATATTGGCGCCGGACGTCGCCGTGCCGGACAGCACCACAGGCACGATTCGCGTGCGTGCCGTCGAACGGTGCTGCGTGCGGCTGACGACTTCCTGTCCGATATAGCAGCCCTTGCGGAAATCGATCCCGCCGAGCTGGTCCATGTCGGCTTCGTGGGGAAAGGCGTCGTCGAAAGGAAAATCGCGCCCGCCTTCCGGCACTCCGAGCGCGATGCGGTGGGCGTGGAACTCATCCGCGCTTTGGATGTCGAGACCGGCGGCTTTCAGCGAAGCCACCGGATCGGTCTTGGAGACAAATATCCTTGCGCCAAGCGCGGGCAGGCGGGGATCGGTAAAACCGCCAAGCAGGGCAGGCACCTCGCCGCCCCAGATGGCGGCGACCGCGAGGTCTTCCACCGCAATCGTCACCTTGGCGCGCAGCTTATAGAGAGTGAGCCGCTTCTTCAGCTCTTCCAGCCGGGCCAGCGGCACGTCCAGCAGATAGCCGTCTTCGGTCCGCGCAACGATGAAGTCCGAGATGATCTTGCCCTGTGGCGTCAGGAGGGCGGCATAGGCGGCCTGTCCGGGCGTGAGACCTTCGACCGAACTCGTGACGAGGTTGTGCAGAAAGTGAGAGGCGTCCTCTGCGGTGACGCGGATCGCGCCCCGGTCCTCAAGAACTGCGGCAAAAGCCAAATCTGCCTCCTTGCGCCCGTGCGCGGCGGAACGTAAGCCCCCATATCGGGGCCCACAAGGGCAGGGAGCACATGTCCGAAACCTTCGATCTCATCTTCCGCGGCGGCACGGTCGCCAATCAGGACGGCGTTCACCGGGCGGATCTCGCGGTCCGGGACGGCAAGGTCGCCGCACTGGGCGATCTGTCCCGGGCGTCGGCGGGGGAGGTGGTCGACTGCACCGGGCTCCATCTCCTGCCGGGAGTCATCGACACCCAGGTCCATTTCCGCGAGCCGGGGCCGACCCACAAGGAAGATCTGGAGACGGGCTCTCTTTCCGCCGTCATGGGCGGCGTCACGGGTGTGTTCGAAATGCCGAACACCGATCCGCTGACCGTCACGGCCGAGGCCCTCGCCGACAAGCTGGCGCGCGCCAAGGGGCGCATGCATTGCGACCATGCCTTCTTCATCGGCGGCACGCATGAAAACGCCATGGACCTGCCGGAGCTGGAGCGCCTTCCGGGCTGCGCCGGGGTCAAGGTGTTCATGGGCTCCTCGACCGGCAGTCTGCTTGTCGAGGACGACGAGGGCGTCCGCAATATCCTGCGTGTCATCCGCCGCCGCGCCTCGTTTCATTCCGAGGACGAGCCGCGTCTCAATGAGCGCAAGCATCTGCGCGTTCCGGGCGACGCGTCGAGCCATCCCGTTTGGCGCGATGTCGAGGCGGCGATGAAGTCGACGCAGCGTCTCGTGCGTCTTGCGCATGAGACCGGGGCGCGCATTCACGTGCTGCACATTTCCACGGCGGAGGAGATGCAGTTCCTCGCGGCGCACAAGGATGTCGCGACGGTCGAGGCGACGCCGCATCATCTGACGCTCGACGACACGCTGTATGCGACGCTCGGCACCAGATTGCAGATGAACCCGCCGGTACGCTCCGCGGCGCATCGCGCCGGAATCTGGAACGGCATCGCGCAGGGCGTGGTCGATGTTCTCGGCTCCGACCACGCGCCGCACACGCTGGAGGAGAAGGAAAAGCCCTACCCTGAGTCGCCGTCCGGCATGACGGGCGTACAGACGCTCGTGCCGGTGATGCTCGATCACATCGCGCAAGGCCGCCTGACGCTGGGGCGTTTCGTCGATCTGACGAGCGCCGGCCCGGCGCGCATCTTCAATATCGCCAACAAGGGCCGGCTGGCGGTGGGATATGACGCCGACATTACGGTCGTCGATCGCAAGCGCCGCGAAACGATCACCAATGCCTGGATCGCCTCGCGGGCGGGATGGACGCCTTACGACGGCTATCAGGTCATGGGCTGGCCGGTCGGCACCGTTTTGCGCGGCCGCCGGGTGATGTGGGAAGGCGAGCTTTTGGCGCCCGCCTTGGGAGAGCCGGTTCGCTTTCTGGAGACCCTTGGTACGGACTGAGGTTCGGGAGGCGGCCTCAGTCCCCGGACGGTTCCGGCAACGGGATACTCACATAGAAGATCGCGCCGCCCTGGCCATTGCGGGCTCCGGCCTCGCCGCCGAGGCTCGACGCCACGAAGCGCACCAGCCGCATGCCGAGGCCCTTGATGCGGGCGATGTCGAAATCCGGCGGCAGGCCCGCGCCATTGTCGGCTACTTCGAGGAAAAGCACCTGGTCGTGCTTCCGGCTTGTAACGCGTATGTGCGTTTCGCCGTCGGAAGCGGTGCCGTGCTTGAAGGCGTTTGTCACGAATTCGTTGACGACGAGGCCGAGCTTCGAGGCGAAGTCGATCGATAGCCGCATCCTCTCGCATTCCGCGTTCAGTTTTACGCGGTGCCCTTCCTCGTCCTGCATCACGCTGTCGGACAGATCGTTGCACAGATCGCGGAGATATTGCGAAAACTCGATCGTCTGCATGTCGCCGGACCGGTAAAGCCGGTCGTGCACATGCTGGATCGAGCTGATGCGCAGGCCCGCTTTCTCAAGCTGGTCGCGCGTATGTGCATCCGCTTCCTGATGCGCTTGCATCCGGAGAATGGAGGAGGCGAGCTGGAGGGAATTGGCGACGCGGTGGTTGACTTCGCGCATCAGCAGCGCGCCCTGCCGCAATTCCTCTTCCTTTGCGGCAAGCTGGGCGCGCAAATTCTCGATTTCGGAAGTCAAATTGCTGGCGTGCGCAACACGGGCAGGCTCGGACATCTCAGCACCCTAACTGTCCAGCACCACCCTTGACCATGTTCTCAGAGATTCACCGTCCGGTAAACTGGAAAACGCAGCACAAAAGAGAGAGGTCAGTCGCCGGCTACGAAGAAGTGCCAGGTACCGTCCGGTCCGATGCCGACGCGATAGAAATTATAAGCGCCAAACTCTTTCATCTCATTGTATTCATAACTCGTGACAATCTTGAACAATTCGATTGTCTGCGACGGAGTCAGATCGTTGATCGGATATTGGGCGAAGTAGGGCCACAGATACATTTCCTGCGGCGTTCCCTTGTCGACATGCACATATCCGGCTTCAAGAACTTCCGCGAGGATTGCCATTACCTCGCGTCCTTCACCATCGTTCGACTGCTCCTTCATCGCCGCGATGGGGTCGCCCTTGTCTTCCCCGAAGGAGAACGCCGGCGGCATCTCGTTCGTCTGGATTACTACTTTCAGTTTATCGAGATCGCCCGAAAGCGCGGCTTCCAGAATCTTGTCGCGCATCGCGCGCACGGGCTCGGGCAACAGACCGGGATCGTAGAAAACATCCGGCTTCGGCGCGGGGGCAGATGCCGCCGGCGTTTCGGTTTTTTCGGCCGGCGTCTCGCTTTTCTGCGCGAGCGCGACATCTGTTGCCAGCACGAGGGCGGCGAAAGCCAGAGAGAGTATGAAATGCACCGTAGAGCGTCCCTTCTCCAGCAATGATGATCGCGAACCTAGCCTGTTCTGCGGCGAGGTGCGAGGTTGCCGCGCGCCAGTGCATTCAATAATCAGGGCCTAAGCGCGGCATCCGCAACGCAAATTTGTCATCCCGAGGTACAGCGTGTTGGATTGGGGCTTGATAGGGATCGGCATCGGTATCGGCGTTGCCGTCGCGGCGCCAATGGGGCCGGTCAATATCATGGTCATCCACCGCGGTGTCCGGCACGGCTTTGTGTCGGCCTTCGTTGCGGGTCTCGGCGCGGTTGTCGGCGACACGCTTTATGCCGCCATCGCGGCATTCGGCATCACCTCGATATCAAACGCCATCACCGAACATCTGACGCTGCTCAAGATCATCGGCGGTTTTCTGCTGATCGGCTTCGGCCTGTCGCTTATTCCGCGGACGCCGCATCCGGAGGAGGGCGAGGAGGAGGATACGCGGCCCTCGATGTTCGCCGCGGCTGTCTCGACTTTCATCCTCTGCGTCACCAATCCGGCGCTGCTGCTCGGCTTTGCGGCCGTCTTCACCGGTCTCGACGAAATCGGCCGCGCACCGGACAATTACACATCGGCTGCGGAACTGACGTTCGGCGTTCTCGTCGGCGGGCTGATCTGGTGGCTGTTGCTGTCGTCAGCGGTGGCGCATTTCCGCACCAAGATCACCGTGCCCTGGCTGCGCAGTATCAATGCGCTGGCAGGCATAGCGCTGTCGGTGCTGGGCGGCCTTCTGCTGGCCGACGCTTTCCTGAATATCTGGTGAGGCGGCTTACTGCGTCGCCATTGCGAGCGTGAACTCGCCGCGGCGCAGACGGTCCGGCAGGCCTTCGGCGAACGCAGCCACGGCTTCCTCGCCAAAACTTTCGACGAGCTCGGCAAAGGCACGGAACAGGGCGGCTTGCGCCACGCATTCCGGCGGCAGGCCGTCGAGCATCGCGCCCTCCCACGCTTCTTCAAGGTAGGACAGCGCGGCAAAGCGCTCGTTCGAGTGCTTTTCGCGATCGGTCACGTTCGGGGGAAACTGAGAGGCAGCCATAATTTTCCAAAAAACGGCCGCCGTGGGCCCAGACAGACGCGGACCCTAACTCACGTTTTCCGGACTTTGTAAGGGATTCGTTAATGACGGTTAACGCGGGCAGCCTCAATTGGCGTGGCGCGTTGCGATCTCGCGCGTGAGTTTCGCGCCCTCCGCCAGATAGCGCCGCACCGCCAGATCCGCTGACGGTGTGCAGGTGCGGTAGGTCAGCTGATAGCTGTTGTAGCCCTCGTTGAACGCCCCGGCCAAACGCTCGCGGCGGTCTGGCGGCCCGCCTTCGGCGTCGATGAGCTGGCTCATCTTGTCCCGCCACACCGAACCGTCATTCGCGCCGCACAGCGGGCGCAGATAATGCAGCGCGCCGAGAATGGAGCCGATCCGCCGCATGTCCTTTTCATAGGGAGGCGGCGGCGTGTTGCGCGCGGGGCTCGCAGTCGCTGCCGCGGCGGCCGGTTCGCTGGGAACGGTGCTTTCATTGCCGGAACCCGGCGTCGGCGCTGTCTGGGACGGTGCGGGCGCGGCAGGCGGCGGTGGTGGCGGACGGCGCGGGCGTTCCCGCTGCTGTTCTCGCCGCTGCTGGTTGCGCAGAAAATCAAACGGCGAGACCGCATCCGCGCGTTGCGGTGCGAGTACCGGCAGGGCGAGGAGCAGAGCAAGAAGCACGCGCACGATCATGCGGTCACGCTTTCCGGCAGGACGAGGGCGGCGGCCAGACGGACGATACGATGCAGGTCGTCGGTTACCGGCAGATCATCCAGAGTCACCGGGTCGGCCCAGCGAACATCGGAAGCTTCGGGGCCCGTCTGCGGCTCGCCGGACACCCAGCGCGCGGCGAACGCAAGAACCACAAAGTGAAACGGCGGCCCGGCCTTGCGCGGCATGACCTCGACGATCCCGGCGAAATCCACGATCTCCGCTTTCACCTGCACTTCTTCTTCGAGTTCGCGAAGGGCGCATTCCGTCAGCCGCTCACCGAACTCCACCCGCCCGCCGGGCAACGACCAAAGCCCTTGCAACGATCCGACGGCGCGCTGCGCCAGCAGAACCTTGCCATCGCGGAACACAGCGGTCGAAACGCCGACTTCGGGGCGAACGGGTTTTTGCGTCATCGATCCGGAATAGACCCGGATCAGACTCCGAACAAGGCGTCGACGGCGGCCTGTGCATCTTCCGCCTCGGCCTGGTTGGGGGCGGAGAGGCCGTTGATGAGCGCGCTGGCGCGGGCGATGAGCATTTCGGCGGATTCGGCCGCTTCCTCGAGCATGCGCGCAGATTCGCCATGGGCGGCTTCCGACGCAACCGCGCCCTGAGCTTCGAGCAGGACGGTATCGATCTCGGCCACGATGACGTCGAGCTGCCGTTTCAGCGAATCGACAGCCAGGTCATGGCCGATCAGCGCCAGCGATTTGGCGCGGAATCCGGACGATTCGAAGTGCTCGCGGTATTTCAGGGGCGTCCAGGCGAGGATTTCATCGCGCACGTCAGGTGAGGACGGATAGAGCTCGACCATCATCACCATCTCGTTGAAATGGTTGAGATAATCTGTCGAAAGACCAGTGTTCGGATTGATGTTGGCTTCCACCAGCACGTCGTGCAGCTGCGCGAGCGTCACCGTTTTTTCGAGGAATGTACGGTGCTGCACGGGTCGCATAGACGGAATTCTCGGGCGGGTGCCTGTATAATGACTATGAATCCGCCCGCTTGCCGTGGGGTTAACGGGATGGCGGAAGAATAGCGCCCGGATTGAAGATGTTTTCCGGATCGAGCGTTCTTTTCAGCGCCCGCATCAGATTGAGTTCGACCTCGCTTTTGACGCCGGCCATGAGATGCGGCTTCAGCCGGCCGACACCATGTTCCGCCGCGATCGATCCTCCAAACTGCCGCACGATTTCGTGGACGGCCGCGTTCATGTCGTTCCAGCGGGCGATGAAAGCATCTTTGTCCGCGTTCTCCGGCTGACTGATATTGAAATGCACGTTGCCGTCGCCGAGATGGCCGAACGGGCAGGGGCGGCAACCGGGAACCGTTGCCAGCGCAGCCTTCGTGGCCGCGCGGATAAAAGCCGGAACGTCCTTCACCGGTACGGACACATCGTGCTTGATGCTGCCGCCGGCGAGCCCCTGTGCGTCCGACATGGTTTCGCGGAGGGCCCAGAGCTCCCTGCGGCTTTCCGGCGAATCGGCCAGCACGCAATCCGACACATCGCCGTCGACGCGGGCACCGTTGGCGATTTTTTCCATTACGCCATCGAGGCCGCCGGCAAACACCGACGACAGTTCCAGAAGTACATACCAGTCGTGCGTGTCTCGCAGCGGCATCGGCCGGCCGAGTTGCCTTGCCGCGAGTTGCATCCCGAAGGCGGGAATGATCTCCGCCGCTGTCACGTCGGGTCCGGCTTCGGTGCGGGCGCGGCGGAAGAGGGCCAGCGCGGCTTCCGGGTCCGGAACTCCGGCAAGCAGCGTCGCAACCGAACGCGGGCGCGGATAAAGTTTCAGCGCCGCCGCCGTGATGATGCCCAGCGTGCCTTCGGAGCCGGTGAAAATGTGCTTGAGGTCGTAGCCCGTATTGTCCTTACGCAGCGTGCGCAGCCCGTTCCAGACATGGCCGTTGGAAAGCACGACTTCGAGGCCGAGAACAAAATCGCGCGCCGAGCCGTAGGCCAGCACGTTCAACCCGCCGGCATTGGTGGCGAGCGTACCGCCGATCGTGCAGAATTCCTCCGGCGCCAGCGTCAGCGGATAGAGCCGGTCGATACTTTCGGCCGCCCGGCGCGCCTCCGCCAAGGTCGCGCCGGCTTCGATCACCATCGTGTCGCCATCCGGATCGAGCGAGCGGATCCTGTTGAGGCGCGTCAGCGAAAGCACGAGCGCCGGAGGATTTCCGGCCGGGGTCTGGCCCCCGACAAGGCCGGTATTGCCGCCTTGCGGCACGATCGGCGTGCCGCTCTCGCGTGCGATGCGCACGATCGCGGCGACCTCTTCGGTCGATCCCGGTCTGGCGACCGCGATGGCGCGCCCCTTGAACAGTCCCCGGCGTTCAGTGAGGTACGGTGCCATGGCGGGCCCGGTCAGCACATGTTCGGGGCCGATGACGGAAGCCAGTCTGGGAATGAGGGGGCCGGAGGAGGGAAGCATGGCGGGAGAATAGAGGAGAGGACGGCGGAATCCTACGAGGCCCGCTCCGCCGCCAGCCGGGCGCCGAGGCCGATGAATATCGTGCCCATCAGCCGCCGCAGCCAGAGCGCCATGCGCTCGTTGCGTCTCAATCCCGCGGTGACCCGCGAGGACAGGGCGACCAGGGCAAGATTGACCGCAATACCGATCATATTCACCGTCAGTCCCAGAACGACCAGTTGCACGATCGGATTACCGGTCCGCGGGTCGATAAATTGCGGCAGAAGCGCGAGGAAGAACACCGCGACCTTCGGGTTCAGCACATCGCTCCAGAAACCCTGCCAGAAAATGGTCCGCATGCTGCGGCCCTTGAGTTTCGACAGCGCAAGATCAGGCGCCGAGCGGTCGAGAATGGCCTGGATGCCGAGATAGACAAGATAGGCCGCGCCCAGCCATTTCACGACGGTAAAGGCGAGAGCGGATGTCATCAGGATGGCGGACAGGCCGGTGATCGCGGCTAGCAGATGAACATAGCACCCCGCATTGATACCGAGGGCGGCTGCCATGCCCGCGCGCGGTCCCTGCGCCATGCAGCGGCTCAGCATATAGGCCATATCCGGGCCTGGAGAGACGCAAAGCAGGAAGCTCGCGCCCACGAAAAGCAGGTAAGTGTCCCACGACATAGTGCGATGTTACGCTGCCCCTCCGTTTTGCACGAGAGGGCTTTTCAGCGTGCAGCGGCGCGCATCAGCCGGTCGTTGATCGCTTCTCCCAAGCCATCGCGCGGTATGGACGCGACCGCGATGGCGCGCGGCTTAAGCGCGTCGAGCTCGCGCAGATAGGCGAAGAGATTGGCGGCGGCTTCCTCAAGATCGCCGGAGGGCGACAAATTGAGGTGCGCGACGCCACGCCCGCCGAGCGGGGCGGCCTGGCCGAAGCCGAGCCAGGCTTCGCCTTCCGCGATCTCCGATGCATCGACCCGGACACGCGCGTCGGGCGCATAATGCTGGGCGAGCATTCCGGGTGCCTGCACGGCCTCGGTCGCTTCCGCCAGCTCTTCGCCGAGTACCTTCTCGATCTCGGCACGCGATATGCCGCCGGGCCGAAGCAACCGTACCGGCTCGCCGGGAAGGCAGGCGATCACGGTGGATTCGAGACCCACCTGCGTGCGTCCGCCGTCGAGGATGATGCTGACCCTGCCGTTGAGGTCTTCGGCGACATGTTCCGCTGCCGTCGGGCTGACGCCGCCGGAGATATTCGCCGAGGGCGCCACGATGGGCGCCATGAATTCGTCGAGCAGTTGCCGCGCGACAGGATGCGACGGCACGCGCAACGCTACGGTGGGCAGGCCCGCGCGTGCCAGTTCGTGCACGGGGCAATCGCCGGCGCAGGGCACGACGAGGGTCAGCGGCCCAGGCCAGAACGCTTTGCCGAGTTTTTCTGCCCGCGCGTCGAAGTGGCCAGCCTTCTTCGCCTCGTCGAGTGATATGATGTGCGCAATCAAGGGGTTGAAGCTGGGCCGCGTCTTCGCTTCGAAAATTCTCGCCACCGCGAGGCCGTTCCGCGCGTCGGCACCGACGCCGTAAACGGTCTCGGTCGGGAAGGCCACGAGCTCGCCGGACGCAAGCGCCCATGTCGCTTCGCCGATGGTCTGTATCGTGGGTTTGAGAATTCGAGTTTCAACGGCCGTGATCACGTGATCCCTCGTACACGGGGTTGATAGGGAAGGAAACCCGCCAACATAAAGAGCCAGGAGAACCCTTGCGTTCCGTCGCCCGGTGCTGTTCCCTCCGCCGCAAATTCCCTTCAAGACAAAGGCACAAGCTGTTGGCCACGCTTCTTCTGCACCATCCGAACTTTGCCCTGCACAAGACCTCCGCCGGACATCCCGAGCGGCCGGACCGCTATCGCGCGGTCGAGGCGGTTCTGGGCCAGCAGCAGTTCGATGCACTGGTGCGAGAGCGGGCCGAGGTCGCCGATGTCGATACGACCCGGTACGTCCACACCGACCGCTATGTCGATGCGCTGCAGGATGCGCGTCCAAACGAGGGTTATGTCTATCTCGACGGCGACACGATGATGGAGCCGTCGACCTGGGAGGTCGTGCTGCGCGGGGTCGGCGGTACGCTGCAGGCCGTCGACAAGGTTCTGGACGGCGAAGTGCAGAACGCGTTCGTCGCGTGCCGCCCGCCGGGCCACCACGCCGAGAGCGAGCGTGCGATGGGCTTCTGCCTGTTCAACAATATCGGCATCGGCGCGCGCCACGCGCAGAAAAAGCACGGCCTGAAGCGCGTCGCGATCGTCGATTTCGACGTCCACCACGGCAACGGCACGCAGGAAATCTTCTATTCCGACCCGTCCGTACTTTACGCCTCGACGCACCAGATGCCGCTTTATCCCGGCACGGGCGCGGCGCGCGAAACCGGCGTCGGCAACATCTTCAACGCGCCGCTGGCGCCGGGAGATGGCGGCGACAAGCTGCGCGCGGCGTTCAACGACAAGATCCTGCCCGCGCTCGACACGTTCAAGCCGGAACTCATCATCGTGTCGGCCGGGTTCGACGCGCATTCGCGCGATCCGCTCGGCTCGCTGCGGATGGAGGCGGACGATTTCGCCTGGGTGACCCGCGAGCTGATGAAATCGGCTGAGAAGAACTGCGAGGGCCGTCTCGTTTCCGTATTGGAAGGCGGCTACGATCTTCAGGGCCTCGCGGATTCGGTGTCCGCGCATGTGTCGGAACTGATGAAGGGCTGAGGGCGTGAGCGAGCAAAACGCCGACATCGCGAAACTGCCGTTCGAGCAGGCGCTGGCCGAACTCGAAGGCATCGTGAAGGCGCTTGAGCAGGGCAATGTTCCGCTCGAGGAGTCGATCAAGCTCTACGAGCGCGGCGAGGCGCTGAAGCAGCAGTGCGACCGCCTGCTGAAAGCCGCCGAAGCGCGCGTTGAAAAAATCACCCAGGGCGCGGACGGCAAGGCGGCGGGCACAACCCCGCTCGATCCCGCGTAAACATGCTGAGGGTCTATACGGCAAAGGCTGGCGCGCTCGTTGCCGAGAAGCACGATCCGAAGAAGCCCTTGCCGAAGACGGCCATCTGGCTCGATCTCATCAATCCCACAGCGGAAGAGGACAAGGCGGTCGAAAGCTGCGTTGGAATTGAAATTCCGACGCGTGAAGACATGGCGGAAATCGAGGCGTCGAGCCGTCTCTATGTTGAGGATGGCGCGCGGTTCATGACCGCGTCTGTGCTCGCCGGTATCGAGTCGGACAGGCCCGGCCTCGTCAACGTCAGCTTCATCCTGGTCGGAGACCGTCTCGTCACCGTGCGTCACGGCGAGCCGCGGGTCATCGATCTGTACATCCAGCGAATCTGCAAGCTCGCGAAGGGGCCGACGCGCGGCGAGGCCATTCTTCTCGGAATGCTCGATGCCGTGATCGACCGCACAGCCGATATTCTCGAAAAGGTCGGCTCCGAGATCGACGATGTTTCCCTGCGCGTGTTCGGCCAGCGCAAGGACATTCGAGCCAAGAAGGATTACATGGCGATCCTGCGCCAGATCGGGCGCAAGGGCGACCTCCTGTCGCTGTCACGCGAGAGCCTTGTGTCGCTGTCGCGAATGGTGGGCTTTCTGTCGGTCGGCTACGAGGGCAAGAAGATGTCCGCCGACACGCGATCGCAGCTCACCGTCATGCGGCGCGATACCGACAGCCTGCGCGACCATACATCCTATCTCGGCGACAAGATCATCTTTCTGCTCGACGCCACGGTGGGCATGGTCACGATCGAGCAGAACGACCTCGTGAAGCTGTTTTCAGTCGTCGCGGTCATTCTCATGCCGCCGACGCTGATCGCCTCCATCTACGGCATGAATTTCCAGTACATGCCGGAACTGGGCGAGCGCTGGGCCTATCCGGCCGTGCTTGTCCTGATGCTGGTCTCGGCCGTGGTGCCGTATCTTGTCTTTCGCATCAAACGCTGGCTCTGAAGCGTATTAACGGGCGATTCACCGTGCCGCTTTTTTGCGCGCCGGATTAATCGTTGGGCGAGACTGGGTGAGGCATTCTGTAGCAGCAAGGGGCGCCGAATGCTGACCACGCTGTATCAACACAATCGCGAGTTCATGGTTCTGGCTCTGAGCATCTGTGTGTTCGGCGCCATTACGTCCGTGCGCGTGCTGCAGCTGGCGGCGGCGTCCGCCGGCAGACGGCGTATGGTCTGGCTTCTGGTATCGGGCACGGCGAGCGGCTGCACGATCTGGTCGGCGCATTTCATCGCGATGCTTGGTCTCAACACCGGCCTGCCGACCAGTTATGCGTGGCAGCCGATGGCTGTTGCCCTGGCTGTCGGCATCACGTTCTCCATCGTGTCCGGCGCCGTCATGATGCGGCGCGAGGGGTGGGCGCCATACATCGCGGGCTCGTTGCTCGGCATCGGGGTCGTCGCGGCACACTTTATCGGAATGAGCGCCATCCAGGTGCCGGGCCGGCTGGCCTGGAATCCGGACTATGTCGCGCTGTCCATGGTTTTCGCAGTCCTGTTCAGCGTCATCGCTCTTGCCGCGATACGAAAATTGCCTGCGGATCGCGGTCTGCTGTCCGGTTCGGTCGCGCTTGCCTGTTCGGTCCTCTTCCTCCATTTCACGGGCATCGGCGTCGCCTCGGTGGTGCATGATCCAAATGTCGTGATTACGCCGAGCACCATACCGAACATTGTATTTGCCTATGGCGCGGCGATCTCGACCTGCTTCATTCTCGCTGTCGCCCTGATCTGCGTTGTTTTCGACCAGCGCATGACGCAGGGCAGGGTGCAGGCAGAGCGCAAAATTCATTATCTCGCATACCACGACGGTCTGACCGGCCTTCCCAACCGCACCGCTCTCAACGAGGCACTGCGCGCGCGTATCGACGCCGTCGGGCAATCGGGGCAGGACGTCGCCTTGCTTGCGCTCAATCTCGACCGGTTCAAGCAGGTCAACGATATTTTCGGCCATCAGGCCGGCGACAGCCTGTTGCGCCATATTGCCGAAATGATCCGCGCGGAACTGACGAACGGCGAGTTTTTGGCCCGTGTCGGCGGCGACGAATTTGTCATTATCCAGTCCGGTGCCGCGCAGCCAGATGGTGCACGCGATCTCGGCGAACGTCTGCTCGACGCCGTGTGCCGTGATGTAAGCGTCGAAGGCGTGACGTTCCGCGCCGCCGCTTCGATCGGAGTGGCGCTCTGTCCGCGCGACGGCCATTCCGCCGCAGTGCTGTATCCGAACGCCGATGCGGCGCTGCATCGCGCCAAACAGGATGGCCGCGGCGTCCTGCGTTTCTTCAAGCCGGAAATGGATCTCGCTTTGCGCGAAAAGCGGACGCTTCAGCTTGAGATGCGCGACGCGCTGAAGCGCGGACAGTTCAGGTTGTACTATCAGCCGCAGGCCGAAACGATGACCGGCGTCATTTCCGGTTTCGAGGCCCTGCTGAGGTGGGAGCATCCGCAGCGCGGCCTTATCAATCCCGTGGATTTCGTCCCGGCGGCCGAGGAAAACGGCTTCATCGTGGAACTGGGCGAGTTCGTCATTCGTACTGCCTGTACCGAAGCCGCCACCTGGTCTAAGCCGCTTACGATTGCTGTCAACCTGTCGCCTGTACAGTTCCAGCATGGCGATCTGGTCGCTCTCGTTCAGGGTGCCTTGAAAGCGTCAGGTCTGGCGCCACAGCGCCTCGAACTCGAAATCACCGAGAGCGTTCTGATCGACGATATGAGTCGGGCGCTCGATATCCTGCACCGCCTCAAGGACCTCGGCGTCTGCGTCGCAATGGATGATTTCGGGACCGGCTATTCCTCGCTTGCCTATCTGCAGGCGTTCCCTTTCGATCGGATCAAGATAGACCGTTCGTTCATCGCGGGCCTCGACAGCAACAAACAGTCGGAAGCGATCATCCGCGCGGTCGTCGGGCTCGGCCGCGGCCTCAATGTTCCGGTCACCGCCGAAGGCGTCGAAACCGAAGCGCAGCAGACATTCCTCGCCGAACTTGATTGCACGGAAATCCAGGGATTCCTTATCGGCAAACCGCAGCCGATCGAGTTCCTCGAAATGCATCTCGGTCGTCAGGAAGGTCCGGAGACCAGCAAGATAGTGGCCTGAGCCGCCTTGCGTTTGCGTGGATCGATGGCCGCACGTATGGATTTTGTTCACTATCCTTTGGCCATCGTCCGATTGTTAGCAATTGATAATCGGCTGGACACGTAAACCTTTCCGTCAACTGACGGGAATCGGTTTGTAATGTACGAAACGCTGACATGTCTCGCTTTTGAGCATGACCATTTTCTGGTTTCGCTTGCGGCATTGATCTGCGTGCTGGGCGCCATCACGTCGCTGCGCGTCCTGCGGCTGTCCATGCGCGAAACCGGCAGCGCGCGTTATTCATGGCTGGCCGCTGCGGCGGTCGCTGGGGGCGGCTCCGTCTGGTCCACTCATTTTATCGCCATGCTGGCTTACGATCCGGGCATCGTCGTCGGCTATGCGGTCTGGCCGATCTTCTCCTCGCTGGCGGCCGCCCTCGTTCTCACAGGGGCGGGGTTTATTGCCTTCATGCAGAATGGGCGGGGCATGACATTTGCCGGCGGCACGCTCGTCGGTATCGCCATCGTCGCATTGCATTACGTCGGCATGACCGGCATCCGCGTTCCCGGGCGCATGGAATGGGATTCCTCGCTGGTCGCGATGTCCGTTGTCTATTCCATCGCCTTCTCATGTGCCGCGCTCTACGCGATCCGTCGGTTCGACGGATATCGCGGACTTTACACCGCGTCGGCAGCTCTCGTTACCGGCGTCGTTCTTTTGCATTTTACCGGAATGGGCGCCCTGACCATTGTTCCCGATCCGTCAGTGTCGATGACCGGTGTCATTTCCGGAAAACTTCTTGCCATCTCGGCGGCCGTCATTACGAGCTTTATCCTGTTCATGGCGGTGGTCTGCATGGCGTTCGACGTCAGGCTATCGCGCAACAAGGAAGAGTCCGCTCGCCGTATACGGCACATGGCCTATCACGATGCCCTCACGGGGCTTCCTAATCGTGCATTTCTGGCCGATGAGATTCAGCAGCGTATCGAGCAGGCCGATCGGAAGGGCGAGCAACTCGCCATTCTCACGCTCGATCTCGACCGGTTCAAGCAGATCAACGATCTGTTCGGCCACGCGACGGGTGACGACGTTTTACGCCAGCTTGCCGAGCAGATGCAGTCTTGCCTGCGGAGCAACGAAATTGTTGCGCGCGTTGGCGGCGATGAGTTCGTCGTCATCCAGTCGGGAGTCGCCCAGCCCGACGGCGCCGCGGACCTCGCATCGCGGCTCCTTGGCGCGATCTGCAAAGATATGGACATCGGTGGCGTTGGCCTCAGGACCGGCGGTTCGGTCGGCATCGCGCTCTTTCCGGGAGACGGCAAGGACGCCAGTACGCTCCATCCCAATGCCGATGCCGCTCTCTATCGGGCCAAAGAAGAAGGCCGGGGCACGTTCCGTTTCTTCGAAGCGGCAATGGATCTCGCCCAGCGTGAGCGGCGTATGCTCCAGATGGAGATGCGCGATGCCCTCAAGCGCGGTGAGTTCAAGCTGTACTACCAGCCGCAGGCGGAAACGTCATCGGGTGTCATTTCGGGTTTTGAAGCCTTGTTGCGCTGGCAGCACCCGCAACGCGGTCTGATCAGCCCTGTCGAGTTCATTCCGGCCGCGGAGGACAGCGGTTTCATCGTCGAACTCGGCGAATTCGTGCTGCGTGAAGCTTGCGCCGAAGCGGCGTCCTGGGAGAATCCGCTGAACATCGGCCTCAATCTGTCGCCGGTTCAGTTCCGCCATGGCGATCTCGCCAAGTCGGTCGAGGATGTGCTGGCGGTAACGGGCCTCGAACCGGGGCGTCTGGAGCTTGAGATCACCGAGACCGTACTTATCGACGACCGGGAACGCGCGCTGGAGATTCTGACTCGCATCAAGGCGCTCGGCGTGCGTGTCGCGATGGATGATTTCGGTACGGGCTATTCTTCGCTCGCCTATCTGGAAGCGTTTCCGTTCGACCGCATCAAGATCGATCGTTCCTTCATCGCGAAGCTGCAGGAGAATCATCAGTCGCAGGCGATCATCCGCGCGATCATCGGCCTGGGGCAAGGTCTCAAGGTTCCCGTCACGGCCGAGGGCGTAGAGACGGAAGAGCAGCAGCTTTTCCTCGCCGAGCTGGAATGCACGGAGATACAGGGCTTTCTCGTCGGGCGTCCCGAACCCATCGAGCGGTTTGCCATGCACACGCGCCGCGCAACGCAAACCCGAGCCCTACGCCGTTCCGTCGCCTAGACGTGCTGGCCGCCGTTTATGTGCAGTTCGGCACCGTTCACATAAGTCGATTGTTCCGAGCACAGGAAATAGATCGCGCTCGCGACTTCTTCCGGCCGCCCCAGCCGCTTCAGCGGAATTTGTTCAACAATCTTCTCCGTTCCCGGAGATAGTATGGACGTGTCGATTTCGCCCGGTGCGATGGAGTTGACGCGGATGCCGAGCGAGCCGAAATCCGCCGCCATCTCCCGCGTCAGCGAGGCCAGCGCGGCCTTGGACGTGGCGTAGGCCGCTCCGGCAAAGGGATGCACGCGCGATCCGGCGATCGACGACACGTTCACGATGGCGCCATGCGCCGCCTTCAATTCCTCGATCAGCCCGCGCGCCAGAATGATCGGCGCGAAGAAATTGACCTGGAACACGTGCAGCCAGTCCTCGACCGAGGTTTCGATCGTTCCGAGCCGGCCGCCGCCTTCTCCCTTCGGGGAAATCGCCGCGTTGTTCACCAGCGCGTCGAGGCGCCCGCCCTCGAGGCGTTTGCGGACTTCAGCGATTGCCTCCTTCGTGTTGGCGAGGTCCGACAGATCGACTTGCAGATGGTCTTCCGGCCCGGCCGCCCACGGGCAATTTTCCGGAAACGCGTGGCGTGAGGCCGTAATGACGCGCCAGCCCGCGGCCGAAAACCGTTTCACGGTTGCATGGCCGATGCCGCGCGAGGCGCCGGTCAGAAGAAGGGTCTTGCGCTCGCTCATGGGTAAAGCCGTGTCCTGTTCCAGGGTGTGTCCGGCCTCTCGCGGGTGAATATGACGCGATCGTGCTTGCGGAACGGGCGGTCATGCCAGAATTCGATGGAAGTGGGGATGACGCGATAGCCGATCCAGTAGCCGGGGCGGGGAACGTCCTTGCCCTCGAAGCGCGATTCAACCTGGGCGATGGCTTCGTCGAACACGGCGCGGCTCTCGAGCGGACGCGACTGGGCCGACGCCCAGGCCCCGATTCGGCTGTCGCGGGGACGCGTCGCAAAATATCGGTCGGATTCCACCGGGGAGACTTGTTCAACACTCCCGCGCACGCGAACCTGCCGACGCAGGCTCTTCCAGTGAAAAACGAGGGCTGCCTGCATGTTCGCCGCAAGCTCGCCACCTTTTTGGCTTTCTGAGTTGGTGAAGAAGGTGAACCCGCGTTCGTCCAGCCCCTTAAGCAGGACCATGCGGACATCGGGGAGAAGGTCGGGGCCGGTTGTTGCGAGCGCCATAGCGTTGGGATCGTTGATCTCGCTCGCTTTGGCTTCCTCAAACCACCGGCTGAAGAGAGAAAATGGGTCCCGTGCGACGGTAAAGTCACCGTTCGTTAACGTTTCGGGTTCTCCATTTGAATTAATGTCGGGCATGGATCACAGTGGCCGGCTACAGGGGTGGGTTCGGAAGCGCATGTATAGCTTATCGCGGTTTCGTCGTCCTGAACTGACGGCTTTGGCAGCCCTCGGTTTTTCGTCTTTGTTTCTTGCCGGTTGCAGCATGCCGATGGGATCTCTCATCGGCGGCGGCGATGACAAGCCAGCTGTTATGGGCACCGCCGATACCGGCCGCGCCACCGCGCTCGGCACCGCGCCGGGCGGTACCGTCCAGCTGGCAACGGCCGGGCCATCCTCCTCCAATCCCCTGAGCCAGACGGACTGGAACTACGCACGCGGCGCGCTCGGCCTGGCCCTGACGTCGGAGCAGAGCGGCCCGCCGGTTCCCTGGGCCAACCCGGAAACCGGAACGCGCGGCAATTTCGCACCCGTTTCGGCCGCTGTGCCGGGCGAGGGCGGAACGACCTGCCGCAACTTTGTTGCGACCCGCACCGAGAACGGCAAGGAAGTGCAGCTTCAGGGCCGTGCCTGCCGCACGCCGGACGGGCAATGGGACATCGCCGAAACGACGCGGACGGCCCTCTAGCGGCCGTCTAAGTCTCTGTTGCGCCAAAGCAACAAACTCCTATATGCGCCTCGCGGCTCCCATATAATGAGCAGCCGTTCGAGGGATTCTGTTTTTCATGCGCGATCCATATGAGGTCCTGAGCGTCCCGCGCGGGGCAAGCGAAGCCGAGATCAAGAAGGCCTTCCGCAAGCTCGCCAAGACGCATCATCCGGACCGCAGCAAGGACCCGAAGGCCAAGGAGAAGTTCTCCGAGATTTCCTCGGCCTACGATCTGTTGTCCGACAAGGACAAGCGCGGCCAGTTCGACCGTGGCGAGATCGATGCCGAGGGCAAGCCCCGGTTCCGCGGCTTCGAGGGGTTTGGCGGAGGTGCGGGTGGCGGCCCCGGTTTTGGCACCGGACGCTCCTACAAGACCTTCACCTGGCCTCCGGGTGGCGACGGCCACACCGCGGGCGGTGCAGGCGGCTTTTCCGCGGAAGACATTTTCGATCTGTTCGGCGGCCTGGGCGGCCGCGGCCAGACGCGCGGACGCTCAAGCCAGGCGCCGGCGGGCGAGGATGTCTCGGCCGAGGTCACCGTTCCGTTCGTGGAATGGGCGATCGGGGGCAAGGTGCGCATCGGTCTCAACGGCCGCGATATCGATGTTTCCATCCCCGCAGGCATTGAGGACGGCAAGGTCATCCGCCTGAAGGGGCAGGGCGGCCAGTCGCCGCTTGGCGGCACGCCGGGCGATGTGCTGATCACGGTGCATGTCGCGGCCCATCCGCAATTTCGCGTCGAGGGCAAGAACTTGCGCGTCGAGGTTCCGATTACGCTTTATGAGGCGGTGCTCGGCGGCAAGGTCCGCGTGCCGACTCTCGACGGCACGGTCGAGCTCTCCATCCCGCCGCGCACGACCGGCAAGGGTGCGCTGCGCCTCAAGGGCAAGGGTGTACAGGTGAAAGGCGCGCCGGGCGACCTGCTCGTCTCGCCGCGCATCGTGCTGCCTGATGGTCCTGATGCCGAATTGGAACAGCTGGCCCGACGGATGAAGGACGGCGCGCCTTACGACCCGCGCAAAGGTTGATGCGGTCTTCGCCCCATGCGATAGCACCCCCTCTCCACAAGGCGGGTGTTGCATGGGTGACGTGAAAGGGCTGATGGCCGGCAAGAAGGGGCTCGTCCTCGGCCTCGCCAATAATCGTTCGATTGCATGGGGCATTGCCAAGGCCGCCGCGGCGCATGGCGCCGAGATCGCGCTCACCTGGCAGGGCGATGCGCTGAAGAAGCGCGTCGAGCCGCTGGCCGCCGAGATCGGCGGGCTGCTCGCGGGCGAATGCGATGTCACGAACTCCGCTTCGCTCGATGCCGTGTTCAAGAAGATCGGCGAGGAGTGGGGCAGGCTCGATTTCGTCGTCCACGCGGTGGCGTTCTCCGACAAGGATGAACTCGACGGCCGTTATGTCGACACCACGTCCGCCAACTTCGACAAGACGCTCAACATCTCCTGCTATTCGTTCACCGCAGTCGCGCAGCGCGCGGAGAAGCTGATGACGGATGGCGGTTCGCTTCTGACGCTGACCTATTACGGCGCCGAGAAGTGGATGCCGCACTACAACGTCATGGGCGTCGCCAAGGCGGCGCTCGAGGCGAGCGTGCGCTATCTCGCCGCTGATCTCGGCGAGAAGAAGATCCGCGTCAACGCGCTGTCGGCGGGGCCGATCAAGACGCTCGCCGCGTCGGGCATCGGCGATTTCCGCTACATATTGAAGTGGAACGAGCTGAACTCGCCGCTGCGCCGGACGGTGTCGATCGATGAAGTGGGCGATGCCGCGCTTTATTTCCTGTCCGACCTGTCGCGCGGCGTCACCGGCGAAATCCATCATGTCGATGCCGGTTATCATATCGTCGGCATGAAGCATCCCGACGCGCCGGACATCTCGGTCGTCAAGGACAGCTGACCGGAATTGGCCCTCGCATTTCCTCTGTGCATCGTCCGCCACGGCGAGACCGACTGGAACGTTGAAGGCCGGCTTCAGGGCCAGAAGGATATTCCGCTGAACGGGCGCGGCCGCGATCAGGCGGCCGCCGTCGGGCACATTCTCAAACGCGACTATCCGGAGGTTCTCGGATTCGACTTCGTGTCGAGCCCGCTGTCGCGTGCGCGCGAAACCATGGAGTTGATGCGCGGCGCGATGAACCTCGATCCCGCCGGGTACAGACAGGACGATGGGTTGAAGGAACTGACCTTCGGTGCGTGGGAAGGATACACCTGGTCCGAAATGCGCCAGCGCGATGGGGCGGCCTGCGCCGCGCGCGAGGCCAACAAATGGGGTTTCTGCCCGCCGGGCGGCGAAAGCTACGCCATGCTGTCGGATCGCATCGCCGGTTGGCTCGCCGGTCTGAAAGGCCCGACGCTTGCGGTCACGCATGGCGGCGTCGCGCGGGTGCTATTCGGCATTGTCTGCGGCATGCCGCCAGCGGACCTGCCGATGGTGGACATCGTGCAGGGCAGGGCGATTGTGTTCGAGGGCGGCAAGGCGCGCTGGGTGTAATTACGAAGAGCTCAAGAACCCTTATCAATCCTTCTGGCGTGCCGCGGCGAAGGCGCTGCGAATGGTCCGCTCGCCGGAACTCGCCGCCATTTTCCCCTTGCGCACCTGCTTGAGGGCTGTAGTCAGCCTGTCACGCAAATCGGCCAGTTCGACTTCGTCGTTGTCTACAGGAGCGGGTTGGAACTTCTGCGCCGGCTCGTTCGGGGCCTGCGGTACGAGCAGGTCGAAGAAGTCGCCTTGCCCCTCGGCGGGCGCGCCGTTCCGGGTGGTCACTTCATCATCTCCTTGATCGGCGAACGCCGCTTAACGGCTCAGCACCGCAACCATCTCGACATGCGGCGAATGGCGGAACTGGTCGACCGGCAACACCGTGCCGAGCTTGTAGCCGCCGTCGATCAAAATCTTCACATCGCGGGCGAAGGTCTCGGCGTTGCAGGACACCGCGACAATGCGCTTCACCTTCGTATTCGCCATCTCCCGCGCCTGCGCTTCGGCGCCAGCGCGCGGCGGATCGAAGACGATCGCATCGAAGCTCTCAAGTTCGGCGGCGGTGAGCGGCCGGATGAAGAGATCGCGTCCTTCATGGGCGATGCGCTTCAGCCTCGGCGTCTTGCGCCAGGCGCGGTCGAGCGCGGCGACGGCTGCGCGGTCCTGTTCCACGGCAAGCACGGTGGCGGTCTCTGCGAGGCGTAACGCGAAGGTGCCGCAACCCGCGAACAGATCGGCAACACGCCGGGCGTCTTTCACGCCGTCCAGCACAATGCGCGCGAGAATGTCTTCGCCCTGTTCCGTCGCCTGGAGGAAGCCCCCCGGAGGAGGGATGACCTCGGCACGGCCGAACACGACGGTGGGTGGACGCAGTTCGATCACCACATCGCCGTGCAGAGACAGTCGCGCAAGGTTCTGCCGCTGGGCGATTTCGGACAGGCCGAGCCGAAGCTTCGGCGAAACCTCGCCCGCGCCGCGCAGATCGATGTCGAGGCCCGCCGACGTCATCGTAACGACGGCATCCAGCGGTTTTTTCAACCCCTGGAGAAACTGCGCCAGTATGCGCACCGGCTGCGCCGACGCCTGCAGGCCGGGCAGCAAGATCGGGCAGTTGTGCGTCGCGAGATCGACGATCTCATGAGAGCGAGCTTCGGCAAATCCGACGCGCAGCTGTCCGTCGGCGCCTTTGCGCGCATGAAGGGTTGCGCGCCGCCGGCCCTTGCCATGCGCATCGATGCACAGCCCGACTTCGGCTTCGATGCCCTGCGCCTGAAGCGCCTCAACGATGACGGCGCGTTTTCTCGCAAGTTGTTCCTCGACCGGAATATCGCTCTGTGCGCAGCCGCCGCAGCCGTCAGCCATTGCCGTATGGACTCATAGCATTTCGAGGCCGCGCTTGCGCGACGGCGGGGGGAAGGCCTTGTCGATTGCCGCGAGATCATCAGCATCGAGCGTGATGTCGGCCGCAGCGCGATTGGCTTGCACATGTTCGGGATTGGCCATTTTGGGAATGGCGATCACGTTCGGATCGCGCATCGCCCAGGCAAGCGCGATCTGGAATGGGCCGACACCGTGCTTCTTGGCGACGTCGCCGAGGGCGCCGGCCTTGGGCAGGCGCCCCTGCTCGATCGGGCTATAGGCCATCGCCGGAATGGAATTGTCCTGCAGGAAGGGCAGGAGATCGAATTCCGGCCCGCGCCGCGACGGATTGTAGAGAATCTGGTTGACGGTGCAGTGCTCGCCGCCGTCGACGTCGAGCAGTTCTTCCATGTCTTCGGTGTCGAGGTTCGACACGCCCCAATGGCGAATGAGTCCGTCCTGCTGCAGCGCCTCGAAACCGCGAACCGTTTCCTCGAATGGCACGCTGCCGCGCCAATGAAGCAGATAGAGATCGATGACCTCGGTATTCATCCGCTTCAGGCTGCGCTCGGCGGCGGCGCGCACGCCCTTGGCGCTCGCATTGTGCGGATAGACCTTGGTGACGAGAAATACCTTGTCGCGGATGCCCTTCAACGCTTCCGACAGCATCACCTCGGAGCCGCCGTCGGCGTACATTTCCGCGGTGTCGATCAGCGTCATGCCGAGGTCCACGCCGAGTCGTATCGAATCCGCCTCAGCCGTCCGGCGCTCCGCGCGTTCCCCCATGAACCATGTGCCCTGGCCGAGCTGCGGCACCTCTTCTCCCGAGGGCAGAACGACTTTGCGCATTCCTTATCTCCCGACGCTTCCAAGCAACTTGGCCTTCATCGAAGGCCCCCAAACGGGCAGGCGCACAGAAACACTCCGCATCCATATCCGCAAGGCTTGCACCCATTTCGCGAATGGCGCACACCCATGCGTGCATGATGGAAGAACCCTTCGCCCGCACAGCGACCTGGTCGAAACGTCTCGGCCTGTTTGCCATTCCGGTCGCGGTCATCGCGGTTTTTGCGCAGCGCACGGGCAGGCTCGACTATCTGCCGGCACTTGCCACGCTCGGCTCGTCGATGGTGCTCGCCGCCGCCGCCATCCTGCTCGGCATCGTGGCCATGGCCATCATCTGGGTGCGCGGCAATCGCGGTGCGGGCGCAGCCGCCCTCGGCATCATCGCCGGCGTCGTGGTGATCGGCGCCCCCGCCTATTTCATCGGCCGCGCATGGGAGCTTCCGCCGCTCACGGACATTGCCACCGATCCGGCAAATCCGCCTCCTTTCGTGTTCGCGTCGGCGGAACGCGGTCGAGGTGAAAACCCGCTCGCCTATCCGGGCGACGAGGCGGCGATGACGCAGATGGCGGCCTATCCCGACATCGAGCCTTTGCGGGTTTTGCAGCCGCCGGAAGAGACCCATGCACTGGCGTTGCAGCTTGTCGAAAGCCGCGGCTGGCGCGTGCTCGACTCCGGCTCCGGTTCCCAGCGGATCGAAGCCGTCGTCACATCGCTGATACTGAAGCAGAACAGCGATGTCGTGATCGTCATCACACCCGACGGTACAGGCTCGCGCGTCGACATGCGTTCGGCATCGCGCGTGGGAGACCGCGATCTCGGCGAGAACGCCGCGCGAATCCGCGCATTTCTCTCCGATCTCGCGACCGCGGCGCGCTGATTCAGCCCCCCGGGAGGCGTCCGTAACGGGGGTCGCCTTCTGCGCTGACCACGCTGGCAAGGCCACGCTCCGTCAGCTCTTCCAGATGCGCCAGCACCGACAGGCCAGCCGCGCCCCGCAAGCCCGATGCAAGATCCGTATAGACCGCTCCTACAATCTCCGGCACCGTTCGTGCGCCCCCCGCAAGTGCATCCAGTACCTGCTGCTCGCGCCGTTCGCGATGAGCGAGCAGGGCCGCCGCGAACGCCCTTCCGTTGGTCAGTGACGGGCCGTGCGCCGGGTAATAGGCATCCTCGCTCCGCCCCACAAGCAGGCGCAGCGACTCCTTGTACTGACGCATATTGCCGTCGGGCGGCGCGACGATCGTCGTCGACCACGCCATCACATGATCGCCGGAGAACAGAGCGCTCTCTTCCCTGAGCGCAAAGCACAGATGGTTGCGCGTGTGGCCGGGCGTCGCCACGGTTTCGAGCGTCCAGCCTGGACCGGAAAGTATTTCGCCGTGGCGCAGTTCGCGGTCGGGCACATAGGCGGTGCTTGTACTGGCGTCGAGAGGGTTCGTCGAACCCGTTGGATCATGGGGTGCGCATCCAAGGATCTGTGCACCGGTTGCCACGCGCAACGCTTCGACGCCGTCGGTATGATCGCGGTGCGTATGGCTGACGAGAATATGCGTAATCGTTTCGCCGGCTGTCGCCGCCAGCAGAGCGGCGATGTGGTCGCCGTCGTCGGGGCCCGGATCGAGGATCGCAACCTCACCGCGGCCTATGATGTGCGTGACGGTTCCCGTGAAGGTAAAGGGTCCGGGATTGTTCGCCACCACGCGCCGCACGAGCGGCGACAGCGCGATCGCAACGCCATAATGCCCCGGATGGGAACGGTCGAACGGAATAGTGTCGGAGGGAGCCGGTTCGGTTGCCACTGTTCAGGCTTATGCTCTATTTTCAGGCATGTGAAGGACGGCGGATGATTCCGTTGTCCTTGGCACGGAAGACAAGAGGCCCGTGTCGAGGGAGGCGGATACGTCCGAGTTGAAAGTCTGTGTCGCCGCTCTTACGCGAGACCGGCCCCAGTCTTTACGATGGTTGCTGGCGTCCTGGGAGCGTCTCGAAACGCCTCCGGGGGCGGTGGTCGAATTTTTGATTGTCGAAAACTCGGAACAGGCGACCGCACGGAAAACGACCGCCGAGACCGGTCTCCCCGGTTCGTTGCATTACCTGCATTTGCCCGTTCCCAGCATTCCCGCTGCGCGCAATGCCGCTGCCGAGTTCGCCGTCTCTCGGGGCGCGACACTGCTTGCTTTTGTCGATGACGACGAAAGCGTCTCTCCCGGCTGGCTGTCGGAACTGATCGCGACATGGCGGAAGACCGATGCGCTTCTGGTGGGAGGGCCTGTGCTGGCCGCCATGCCGGATGTGCCTCTGAGCTCGACGCAGAAGTCGCTTTACCTGGCTGTCGAACAGCGGTTCAAGCGCAAGGCGGACAAGGCGGACGCGCTGAGCCGGCGCGGGCACGCCTCCGCGATCACCATCGTAACATCCAACTGGCTCGGCCATACCGATCTGTTCGCCCGGCACGGCTTGCGGTTCGACGAGAGGCTGGCGCTGACAAGCGGCAGCGATGCCGCCTTCGACTACGAGGTCCGCCGCCGCAATATTCCGAAGGCCTGGTCGCCGGGCGCCGTCATATGGGAGACCATCACGCCGGCGCGGCTGACCCTCGGCTACCAGATGGCGCGTGCGCGGGATCAGTCGAACGCGTCGTTCCGGCGCAAGCTGTCGCGCTCCGCGCTGGCCGTGCCAATCGAAATTCCGCAGTTCACCTTCCGTGCGCTGGTGCTGCTCGCCCTTTTGCTTGCGGCGCCATTTGCCTGGAACTGGGCGGCGCTTCCTCTCGCGCGCACCACGGGCTGGCTGCATGGCCGCCTGCTCGCCATCTTCGGCGATCCGCCGGAGCTTTATGCCGTGGTGAAGGGGGATGCGGCCGGCCGCCAACATTCGCACGAGTTGCGCACCCTGTGATGTGATGGCGAGCGCCGAGCCTCCCGATCAAGCATCAGCCCTGGATACACCGGGCGTATGGGCGCGCGTCGTGTCCTTTTTTTCACCGGCCCACAATGCCCGGCGAAAAAAGGCGCGGCGGCTTTTTCGCGCCGGCGGCGTTTCGGCCCCTGCGGCACTTGTGTCCGGCATTCCCGGAGGACGGCGCCTTCGCCGCATCTTGCAGCTTGACGAAATCCGTCGCGCTGGCGGTGTTATTCTCCCGCCGCGCGGGAGGCTACACGCCGGCGCCGTACCGGGCAGGGTGCTCTATCTTGCCTCGTCGTTCCTGCCGGACCATCGCAACGGCTATACGATCCGCACATTCTATCTCGTACGTGCGTTAAAGGCTGCGGGCCTCGACGTGCAGCTTGCCACGCGCCCGGGTTATCCCTGGGATCGCAGGAAGATCAATCTCTCCGCCAAGGGGGCCGTAGATGTCGATGGCATCGTCTGCCAGCGGCTGCGTTCGGTGGTCGGGATGAGCGGCCCGCCTCTCGATTATTTCGAAGCGGCCGCCGCATCCCTCGCGGATCATATTTCGGCCCGCGGAATCTCCATCGTTCATGCGGCCTCCAACCATATGAACGCACTGCCGGCGCTGATCGCCGCGCGCCGTATGGGCTGTGCCTTTATCTATGAGGTTCGTGGTCTTTGGGAGTTTTCCGAGGCGGCAAAGAAGCCGGGATGGGAAAGCACGGATCTCTTTGCGCTGCGCCACGCGCTTGAGATGCAGACCGCGCGCGAAGCCGATGCGGTCATTACGCTGGGGGCGGGACTGCGCGATGAACTTGTGGCCGGAGGCGTTATGTCCGAGCGCATTGCCCTCGTGCCCAACGGGGCGGATACCAATGTGTTCGTCCCCCGGCCAAAGGATGCCGCCCTCGCCAGCAGGCTGGGCACTCCCGAAAAGCGCCTGATGATCGGTTTTGCGGGGTCCTTCGAAGTATATGAAGGGCTGGAGGATCTTTTGGTCGCGCTGGCAATACTGGTGGGTCGCGGCCACGATGTCGGTCTCGTCGGTGTGGGCGAAGGGCCGATACGCCGCCGTCTGCTGACGCAAGCGCAAGCGGTGGGACTTCACGACCGGGTTATCCTGCCGGGCCGCGTGACGCATGCCGATATGCAGGCCTATTATTCTCTGATGGACATCGCCGCCTATCCGCGTATTCCGGCCCGCGTGTGTGATGTCGTTACGCCTCTCAAGCCACTGGAGGCCATGGCCATGCGCAAGCCAGTTGTGATGTCGTCTGTGGGCGGCCTGAAGGAATTGGCTGAAGATGGCGTCTCGGCCCTGTTCTTCGAAAAAGGAAGCGTCGAGGATCTTGCCGCCAAGCTTGAATCCCTGATTGCGGACACCGCATTGCGTGAGAAGCTCGGCGCAGGCGCCCGGCAGGCGGTCGAAAGCCGCCGCTGGGACACCGGCGCCCGCACGATCGCCGATATCTACACGCGGCTCTCTGTCTCGAATGCGTGCAGTCCGGCATGAAAATTCTGATCGTGATCGGCACAAGGCCGGAAGCCATAAAAATGGCCCCTGTCGTCATGGAGCTGCGGAGGAGGGGCGCAGATGTCACCGTGTGCTCGACCGGCCAGCACGCGGAAATGATGGAGCCGATCTTCGCGTTTTTCGGCATCGCCGTCGATGTCCGACTTGAGGCAATGGCGCATGCCGGCTCGCTGTCGCAGCTGTTCGCCTACGTCGTCGGCGCGCTCGACAAGCATCTCGAAGCCTCCCGGCCAGATATTGCTCTGGTTCATGGCGACACGAGCTCGGCGGCCGCGGCGGCTGTCGCCTGCTTTCACCGAATGGTCCCGGTGGGCCATGTCGAGGCCGGGCTGCGCACATACGATTTCGCGGCGCCCTTTCCCGAGGAGTTCAACAGGCGGTTGGTCGATATCTCCGCATCTGTTCTGTTCGCACCGACGGAAGGTGCCGCCGCCAACCTCCGCCAGGAAGGCCCGTCCGACAAACGCATCGTTGTCACAGGCAATACGGTGATCGACGCGCTGCTGAAGGCCTGCGCCATCATTGATGCGGACGCCGCGCTGAACCGGAATCTCGCCGCCCGTTTTTCATTTTTGCGTCCGGGTGTACGGACAATCCTGGTGACCGCACATCGCCGCGAGAGTTTCGGAGAAGGGTTCCGGCAGATCTGTGCGGCCCTCGCCGAACTCGCCGGTCGCAGCGACGTCCAGATCGTTTACCCCGTGCATCTCAATCCCAACGTCAAGGGGCCAGTTCACGAGCTTCTCGGGAAGAGGGAGAATGTTCATCTGATCGAGCCGCTCGATTATCCGGAGTTCATCTACGCCATGCGCCGCGCGGATCTGATCCTGACGGATTCAGGCGGCGTGCAGGAAGAGGCGCCGTCCCTAGGCAAGCCGGTCTTCGTCATGCGGGACAAGACCGAGCGGCCTGAGGGGGTCGCCGCAGGCTGCATCACCATGGTTGGCAATCGGGCAGGCCGGATTGTGGAGGTGCTGTCTAATTATCTCGACGGAAAGGACGGCGGGGCACCTGTAACCGCCAATCCCTACGGCGACGGACGCGCCGCTGCGCGCATCGCCGATGCGGTGCTGAAAAGCGGATAGGGCGCGTCAGCGCCAGAAACCGATGACGTCGACCGTGGGAACGTGCGGCTGCGGAAGGCCGCGGAACGCCGTATGCCCGACCAGCATGACCGCGAGATCGCATGCGTCGAGCGCGTGGTCCGCCTTGGCGAAAGTCAGTTCTTCCGCGCGCGGGTCGCGCATCCTGAAGAGATCCGCGAACGGGTCCGCCACGATGACCCGGCCCGGATAGAGCCGGTTCAGCTCCAGCACGATATCGAGCGCGGGACTTTCGCGGAAATCGTCGATGTCCGCTTTATAGGTCAGGCCGAAGCAGGCGATTTTTTCGGCGCCTGTCGCTTCGATGGTCTCGCGCACCCAGTCGAGCGTGCGGTGCATCTTGCCGTCATTCACCTCCCGCGCGGTGCGGATGAGGTTCGCAAGATCAGGGTTGCCGGCCACCAGGAACCACGGATCCACCGAGATGCAATGTCCGCCGACGCCCGGGCCAGGCTCGAGGATTTTCACGCGCGGGTGGCGGTTGGCGAGCGCGATCATCTCCCAGACGTCCACGCCCTGCGCCTTGCAGATCAACGACATCTCGTTGGCGAGCGCAATGTTTACGTCACGGAACGTGTTTTCGGAGAGTTTCACCATCTCCGCCGTGCGATCGTCGGTGAGGTGCAACTCACCTTTGACGAAGCTGGCGTAGAGGTCAGCGGTACGCTGAGCAGCACGGGGGGTCACGCCGCCGATAACGCGGTCGTTGTCGACGAGTTCGATCAAGGTGCGGCCAGGGATGACGCGTTCGGGCGAATAGGCGATGTCTATATCGCCATCGTCACCGGCTTCCGGCATTGCGAGATCGGGGCGCAGATCGCGCAGCATCTCGACGAGATGGCGGGTGGTGCCGACCGGGGAGGTCGATTCCAGCACGATCAGCCCGCCGGGCTGGATATGCGGCGCGATGGAGCGCAGCGCGGCCTCGACATAGCTGATATCGGGCGCATGGCTGCCCGGATGAAACGGTGTCGGCACCGCGATGATGTAGGCATCCGCGGGGCATGGCTTGCCCGATGCCGTCAGCCGTCCGCTGTCGACGGCCGCCGCGACCCTCTCCGGCAGATGCGGTTCGACGATCAGGCAATCACCGGCCGAAATCTTCTCGACAGTCAAAGGGTTGGTATCGACCCCGAGCACGCGCTTGCCGCTGAGCGCAAAAAGCGCCGCCGCCGGCAGGCCGACATAGCCCAGGCCGAGAATGGAAATCGTTTCAATGGTTTGAGAATCGGCGCGCAAAAGCGCCGCACTCTTCAGCCTCTCAAGCATTGTCCCCGCCGCCGCTTCTGGACACAGCCAGCGGGCATTAGCTCATTCGTGGCCGATTTGGTCAATGAAGGATTGCCGCAATTTGCCCACTATGGCGTTTCGGCAACGGGCGTCAGAGCACTGTACGGACCGCCGTTCGCCCGCGTAAGCCGCGAAAATGCCGGCGTGGCCGCCTCCTCGAAATGCTGGTTGGGCCCGCCATTTTGCTTTCGCGCCATCTCCGGGCTAAGAACCGGAACCTACTCGGACGACAGCGATCCCGCCCTTAATTTTATGTTCCATCAAGGCTTCCGGGGCTGGATTGATGTTCCCGCCATAGCCATAAGAACCCCATGACAATGCCGGATATACTTATTGCACCCTCGATCCTCGCCGCCGATTTCGCGCGGTTCGGCGAGGAGGTCGAAGCCGTCGACAAGGCCGGCGCCGACTGGATTCATCTTGATGTGATGGACGGGCATTTCGTGCCGAATATCTCCTACGGCCCGGAAGTGGTGCGCGCCGTGCGCCGCCACACCAAAAAGCCGCTCGACGTTCATCTCATGATCTCTCCGGCAGATCCCTATCTCGAAGCCTTCGCCGAGGCGGGCGCGGACCACATCACGGTCCATGCCGAGGCGGGACCGCATCTGCACCGTTCGCTGCAGGCCATCAGGAAGCTCGGCAAGAAGGCGGGAGCGGCCATCAACCCCGCGACGCCAGCGGAAGCGCTGGCCCATGTGCTGGACGATCTCGATCTCATCCTCGTCATGACGGTCAATCCGGGCTTTGGCGGGCAGAGCTTCATCCGGTCCGTCCTGCCGAAGATCGCGGAAATTCGGACAATGCTCGAAAGCCGTCCGGTCGACATCGTGATCGATGGCGGCGTGTCCCCCGAGACGGCCGGCGCCTGCGCGAAGGCGGGCGGCAATGTCATGGTCGCGGGCTCCGCGGTGTTTTCCGGCGGAGCCGGCTATGCGAACAAAATCGCGGCAATACGCAAGGCCGCCGAGGATGCATCATGATCCCGCGCTATTCACGTCCCGACATGACAGCGGTCTGGTCCCCGGAGACGCGCTTCCGCATCTGGTTCGAGATCGAAGCTCACGCGGCCGACGCGCTGGCGGAGATCGGCGTCATCCCGAAGTCGGCGGCCAAGACGATCTGGGACAAGGGCGGCAAGGCCGAGTTCAACGTCGCGCGCATCGACGAGATCGAGCGTGAGACCAAGCACGATGTCATCGCCTTCCTCACGCATCTCGCGGAATTCATAGGCGAGGATGCGAGGTTCGTACACCAGGGCATGACGTCGTCGGATGTGCTCGACACCTGCTTCAACGTGCAGCTCGTGCGCGCGGCGGACATTCTGATCGCAGATGTCGACAAGGTTCTCGCGGCACTGAAGACGCGCGCCTTCGAGTACAAGATGACGCCGGCCATCGGCCGCTCGCACGGTATCCATGCCGAGCCGGTGACGTTCGGCCTGAAGCTCGCCGGATATTATGCCGAGTTCTCTCGTGCCAAGCGGAGGCTTGAGGAAGCGCGCAGGGAGGTCGCGACTTGTGCAATCTCGGGCGCTGTCGGTACATTCGCCAATGTCGATCCGCGCGTCGAGGAGCATGTCGCCAAAGCGATGGGGCTAGAGCCGGAACCGGTATCGACGCAGGTGATCCCGCGCGACCGCCATGCGGCCTTTTTCTCCGCGTTGGCGGTCGTCGCCTCGTCGGTCGAGCATCTTTCGATTGAAATCCGCCACATGCAGCGCACCGAGGTCCTGGAGGCGGAGGAATATTTCTCGCCGGGCCAGAAGGGCTCGTCGGCCATGCCGCACAAGCGCAATCCGGTATTGACGGAGAACCTGACGGGCCTGGCCCGCATGGTCCGCGCCTACGCGATCCCGGCTCTGGAGAATGTCGCGCTGTGGCACGAGCGCGATATTTCGCATTCTTCCGTCGAGCGCATGATCGGGCCGGATGCGACTGTGACGCTCGATTTCGCGCTGAACCGGCTTGCCGGCGTCGTCGAGAAGCTTGTCGTCTACCCGGAGCGTATGCAGAAAAATCTCGATCTCCTTGGCGGTCTTGTACATTCGCAGCGCGTGCTGCTTGCCCTGACGCAAAAGGGCGCGAGCCGCGAGGATGCGTATGTACTCGTTCAGCGCAATGCGATGCCGGTCTGGCGCGGGGAGGGGGATTTCCTCACGCTCCTGAAGGCCGACAAGGATGTGACGAAGCTCTTGCCGCCTGCCGAAATCGAGGCGCTGTTCGATCTCGGTTATCATTTCAAGCATGTCGATACGATCTTCAGCCGCGTGTTCGGCCGCGCCTGAAAAAAAGCCCGCCGTTTTCCGGCGGGCTTTTCGTTTTTACTGCGGCATTTTTAGCGACCGCGGCGTTCCTCGATAAGCTCCTGGCGGGCGCCGCGTAGTTCACGGCGTTCCTGGCGAACGGATGCCCGTCCCTCACGGAGTTCGCGGCGATCCTGACGCAAATCCCGGCGGGCTTCGCGGCGTTCCGCACGCGGGGCATCGTCGCGTCGCAACTGTCTTACCTCACGGCGGGATTCATTGCGGTCCCCACGAAGTTCGCGGCGTTCCTCGCGAGCGTTCTGCACGTCGCGGCGTTCGCGCCGAACCTCACGCCTTGCCTCGCGCAGATCACTCCGGTCGACGCGGTGGCGGCGGCCGTCACGGACATAGAAGTAGACTCCGCCAGAGTAATACGCCGGATAACTTCCATAGTAGTACGACGCGGGGCCGTAACCCGCATAGTACCCGTCGTCCTGATAATAGGACGTCGAATAGCCGCCGCCGGCGTCGAGATAGTTCGCGCTGGCCCATCCCTGACCGTCGACCTCATACCAGCCGCCGCTCTGTGCCGTAACATCGACGGTCTCACCGGGCCGAAGTGTATCGACAACGGCATAACCCGTCCCGGGTCCTGAACGAACGTTGAGACTTGTCGTGGACGTCGCGGGAAAAGCCGCTGCAACGGTTGCCGATCCAAGGACAAGTGAAAGCACGCTTGCGGTTGTTTTTCCAAATTTCATTTCTGAGTCTCTCCCTGAACTGTTTTGACTTTCCCAATCGGATAACGCGCACATATGAATGTGTATCCAACGCTTCCAATGGGATGACGAATTTGTGTTGCGTTATGAATGTCTGTTCATGTTCAGGAAGCAGTACTCAAAGCGTGTTGCTAGAATATGTACAAATTGGCAGCTATTATCCAGCCATCATAGATTTGCGCGGCCATATTGTCGGTACAAGAAAGATGAAGGCAAGAAAAGAGAAGCTCGCACGGAGGACGGGCTTCCGTTCTGCCGGCTGGCGCACGAGGTCGCCGTAGGGAGATGCGGTAATGGAATCATGATCCACGCCAAATCTAAAAAACCCGCCGTTTCCGGCGGGTTTTGATGTTTTATGTCGTGTGGCCTAGTGGCGGCCTGGATACCATCTCTGCGAGCCGCCTGCGCGAGAGCCGCGACGTTGGTGATCGAATTTGGCGATTCCCCCAGAGCCGTAACGCCGGTGGCGGTAATGATGCCCTGGCCGGCCCGGCTTGCCGGGTCGCCAATGGTGCCCCGGGCGCCAGCGATGGTCCGGACGCCAGTAATTCCGGTAGGAGGAATAGCCGAAACCTATGTATGGACGCCCGTAATAATACGGGCTGTCGTCGACATAAACATCCTCTTCGTAGACCGCTGCGCCGCCACCCGTGGCAAGATAGGCCGCGCTGGCCCAGCCGCCGCCGTCGATCTGATACCAGGATCCGCGCCGGCTAGTGACATCCACGGTTTCGCCGGGCCTTAACGTATCTACCACGCGATAGTTCGTGCCCGGACCGGAGCGGACGTTCAGGCTGGTTGTCGAGGTGGCGGGAAACGCGGCCGCGGCTGCGGCCGAGACCAATAACATTGCCAGCGCTCCGCCAGTAGATTTGAACAGCTTCATCTGTACATTCCTCCCTACGCGGCCGACCGCGCGAAAGACTTGCCGGCAAGCGCCGGGCGATGGATCAGATGTGGGGTGTATGACCGGGGAATCCAGTAAAATACTGGAGAGAATTATCTGAACAAATGTTCAGTTTTCAGCCCGCCGGAAAGCTCCGGCGGGCTGATGTATGTATAAGTCAGTATCCGCCGCCGGGGACCTCTTCGAGGACGCGGGGCTGGCCACCCTGGCGGCCGCCGCTGGGGCCGCGATCACGATCGCCGCCATGCAGCGTGCCGTCGCGACGGACGCGACCTTCGCCTTCCGCAGACGCCCGGCCCGAGCGGACATCGCGGTCGCCCTCTACGCGGATATTGGCTTCGTCGCGCTCGATACGCTCGCCGCGCCGCATCTCGCCGTTGCGATCGAGATCGCCATCGCCCCGGCGCTGGTCAGCATCGCCTACGCGGCGACGATCGCCATCATTGTCCCGACGGCTCCAGCGGCGTTCAAAATCGCCGCGCCGGCGATTATCCGACCAGCGGAAGTCGCGGCGATAATCGCGATCGCGGAACCAATCCCAGCCGACGCGGTGGCGTCTGCCGTCGCGGACGTAGAAATAGAATCCGGCGTCATCCCAGTAGTAAGGATCGTTGCCGTAATAGAAGGCGGTCGGTCCATAATCGTATCCGCGGTCGATGATGACAGCGCTACGGCCGCCCTGGGCATCCATATAGTTGGCGCTCGCCCAGCCTTGACCCTCGATCTCGTACCAGGAGCCCTGCTGACCCGTGACCTCTACGGTCTGGCCCGGCTGGAGCTGATCCACGACGCGGTAGCCCGTACCGGGACCGGAGCGCACGTTGAGGTCCGTGGTGGCGGTGGCGGGGAACGCGGCAGCGGCGCCGGCCGAAGCCAGAAGCAACGCGGCCGCGCTGACGGTTGTCTTACGGGACATCATCTTGGGTGCCTCCAGGTTGGATTATGGCGTGCGGGCGATAGCCGACACTCCAGTCCCAACGTGAGGCCGGGGGTAGGAGTTCCCCGTCCGTAAAAATGCCTTGAAATCGCTCGATTCTCGCCGGGTCAGGACCCGGCTTTGACCTCGGCCGCGGCCTTGTCGAGGAGATCTTGCATGGCGCGGCGGATGTCCTCGTCGGTCACCGACGGGTCGAGATCGTCCCGGAGCTTCCTGAAGACATCGTCTTCGCCGGCTTCGGCGAAATCGGCATGGACCACGGCCTTGGCGTAGGCGTCGGCTTCCTCGCCGACCTTACCCAGCTTGTCTGCCGCCCAGAGGCCCAGCATGCGGTTGCGCCGGGCCATGGCCCGGAACTTCTGATCCTCGTCGAGAACGAATTTGCGCTCGAAGGCGGCCTCGCGGTCGTCGAAGGTCGTCATCCATTTCCTCCCAAGGATCAGTCCACTAGGTCCATCAGATATTCCCCGCCGGGCAGCAAATCAACGGCTCCGGGAACAGGCCCTTCGCCGCGTTGTAACCGGCAGGCGCATGCTATAGGTTCCACCCGCGCGCGGGATGCAGCAGCCGCAAAGTTCGATTCGGCCGCGCCCGCCAATGGATTCTCAAGAACGGTAAGACATCTCATGAACCGCCGCCGCCGAATTTACGAGGGCAAGGCGAAGATCCTCTATGAGGGTCCCGAGCCAGGAACGCTTGTCCAGCATTTCAAGGACGATGCGACCGCCTTCAACGCCAAGAAACACGAGATCATCGACGGCAAGGGCGTGCTGAATAACCGCATCTCAGAATACATCTTCCAGAATCTGAACGACATCGGCGTGCCGACGCATTTCCTGCGCCGCCTCAACATGCGCGAGCAGCTGATCCGTGAAGTCGAGATCATTCCGCTCGAAGTCGTTGTCCGCAATGTCGCCGCCGGCTCGCTGTCGACGCGCCTTGGCATCGAGGAAGGCACGCAGCTGCCGCGCTCGATCATTGAGTTCTATTACAAGAACGATGCGCTCGGAGACCCTATGGTCTCCGAAGAGCACATCACCGCGTTCGGCTGGGCCGCGCCGCAGGAGATCGACGACATCATGTCGCTCGCGATCCGCGTAAACGATTTCCTGTCCGGACTGTTCCTTGGCGCCGGCATACGTCTTGTCGACTTCAAGATGGAATGCGGCCGGCTCTGGGAAAACGACATGGTGCGTATTGTCGTTGCCGATGAGATCAGCCCGGATTCCTGCCGCCTGTGGGACATGAAGACGAACGAAAAAATGGACAAGGACCGTTTCCGCCGCGATCTCGGCGGGCTGGTCGAGGCGTACAGCGAAGTCGCAAAGCGGCTTGGCATCCTGACCGAAAGCGATAATCCGGCTGCGAAACCCGGGCCGACTCTGGTGAAGGGCTGACAGGTTTCCCGGACCAGCGAGGCGAAGCCGAGCGCCGATCCGGGAACCAGGGGCGAAGAGCAAAGTACACTATTGAGCGGCTTCGCCGCACTTGATGCTGGACCCCGGATCACGCGCTGCGCTGCGCGCACGCGGTCCGGGGAACGAGGAGACCGATGAAAGCGCGCGTAACCGTCACCCTGAAAACGTCCGTACTCGATCCCCAAGGCAAGGCCATCGAAGGCGCGCTGAAATCGCTCGGCTTCGGCGGCGTGGAGAGCGTGCGGCAGGGCAAGGTGTTCGATCTCGAAGTCGCGGGCAGCGACAAGGCGAAGGCCGAAGCCGAGATCAGGCAGATGTGCGAAAAGCTGCTCGCCAATACTGTGATCGAAAGCTATCGCGTGGAGATCGCGGGTTGAAGTCCGCCGTCATTCTCTTCCCCGGCTCGAACCGCGAGCGCGATGCAGCGCGCGCGCTGAAAGATGTCACGCGCAGTGACGTGAAGATCGTCTGGCACGGCGAAACGGAATTGCCGTCCGGCACGGACCTCGTTCTGCTGCCTGGCGGGTTTTCCTACGGCGACTATCTGCGCTGCGGCGCAATCGCGGCGCGTTCGCCGGTGATGGACGCGGTGAGGGCGCACGCGGCAAAGGGCGGGCTTGTGCTCGGCATCTGCAACGGCTTTCAAATTCTTGTCGAGAGCGGGCTTTTGCCGGGCGTTCTCCTGCGCAACTCGCATCTCAAATTCGTGTGCCGCGCGCAGCACCTCAAGGTCGAACGCAACGACACGGCGTTCACGCGTCTGTACGAGAAGCATCAGGTGATCGAGGTTGCGGTCGCGCATGGCGACGGCAATTATCTGGCCGATGCCGATACATTAAAGAGGATCGAGGGCGAAGGGCGTGTCGCTTTCCGCTATTGCGATGCGGCTGGCAATGTCGAGAAGAACAGTCCGAACGGTTCGGTGAACGCGATCGCCGGCATCTATTCCGAGAAGTTCAACGTGCTCGGCATGATGCCTCATCCCGAAAATCTAATCGATCCGCTTGTCGGCGGGACCGACGGCGCCGGGCTGTTCGAAAGTCTCGGCCAGAAGGCCGCCTGACAAAAAAAGCCCCGCCGAAGCGGGGCTTTTTGTTTTCGGGCATCGATCAGCTGGCGATACGCAGGTTCGCGATCTCGTTGGCAATCGAACGGAACACCTGGGGCAGTTCGTCCGCCGACTGCACATCGTGGAACCGGGGCTCGCCGTTGTTGTCCTTGCTGGCGCAGTCCTCAAGCAGCGTCTTGTCGCCGTCGATCACGCGGATCGTAAAGACGGTACCGGCGTCGCGCGCGGATTTGCAGGCAAGTTTGGTGCGCGCGTCGATGGCATTCGTGTTGCTCGAAAAGCGGTTCTGGGTGTTCTCGCCGTCCGTGAGGACGATGAGGTACTTCGCGACTTCACTGTCATCCGCTGCCGCCCCCTCGGTAAACGGCGCGGCGTTCGAGAGCATGGCCAGTCCCCACGAAATGCCAATGGTCACGTTGGTGTTGCCGGCCGCTGTCATGTCCTCGATTTTGTCCTTCAGCATGCCCAAATCCGTTGTGAGCGGCTGGATGGTCTGGAGATTGCGCTCCTGCGACGGGCAGCCTTCGATGGCCGGGTAGAGCGTGTTGCCCTTGTCGGTCTCGTAGCCGACGGTCTTGCCGGAGAGAATGTCCGTCACGTCGTTCGACTGGTCGCGGTCCTGGATGCAGCCCTCCCAGTCGCTCGTGCTGAACGAGCGGGTGCGCTGGCGCCAGTCGCCATTGCGGTTCCGGTACCATTCGGTGACGTCGTCGAAGCGGATCCACGGTGCCGTCTTGTAATCGCTGTCGCTCGGGTTGACGCGGACCGTGGTGGCGAAGGGTACAAGGCCGATCTTCACCGCGCCGGGCGTGCTGGCGACGGTCTCAAGCGAGTCGATCAACTCCTTGGCGGCGGTCTTCAGCTCATCGAGCTTGTCGCCTTTCATCGAGCCTGTGTTGTCCAGCGCGAGAACGATCTCGACCTTGCTGGCGCGGCCGCCCCACGTCACCTTGCTTTGGCTGGTCACGTCGAGCGTGGCGACGTTGAACAGCTTCAGAAACGTCGTCTGCACCTGAGCGGATGCCCCGACCGTCAGTTCCGCGGCGCTGCGCTCAATATCGATGTCGCCGACAAGCGTTCCGGGCTCGCCCGCGAAATTGCCGTCGAACAGCTGGCGCGCCCTGGCCTGCATCTCCGCCTGAGTGAGGTTAACGCTGGCGTGGGCGAGGGCGAGAGCCGTCGCATCGACCGACGAGGTAAGCCGTCCGCGTGCTGATTCCGCCCGCGCATAATCGACAGCGAGTCCGACCCCCGCCAGGATCGGCAGGACGGCGAAGGCGAACATGATGCCAAAATTGCCGGATTGGCATTTCCAGAGCGATTTCCGAGGCATGGAAGGTACTTCCCCAAATGAAATTCGAGGGGCAACCTATTACCAGAACGGCGAAAATTACTTACTCAATCGCCTAAAATTTGAAATATCGGCATTTGAATCAGTAGTTTGATGAAGATTTACTTTCCGATAACCAAAACTAGATTGGGTTTTAGGCAGTTTTGCCTGCTTTTCAGTCACCGAATGCGTTTTGCGGAGAGCCGGATGGCTCTTATTGGGGGCGGCTGGGGCGCGGTGCGGAAAGCATTTGCGCCCGGCGGACCGAGCCGCTATCCAAAACCTATCCTTCACGCGGACTTCCCGAGCGAAATGATGGCGGCTTCCGCCCCTGCGATCACGCCTGAACTCGTAGCCCAGCACGGGCTCAAGCCGGACGAATACCAGCGCATTCTCGAACTCATCGGCCGTGAACCGACGCTCACCGAGCTCGGCATCTTCTCGGCGATGTGGAATGAGCACTGCTCGTACAAATCGTCCCGGCTCCATCTGAGAGGTCTTCCGACCAAGGCGCCGTGGGTCATCCAGGGCCCGGGCGAGAACGCCGGCGTCATCGATGTCGGCGACGGCATGGCGGTTGTCTTCAAGATGGAGAGTCACAACCATCCGAGCTTCATCGAGCCTTATCAGGGCGCGGCGACGGGCGTGGGCGGCATTCTGCGCGATGTCTTTACGATGGGCGCGCGGCCGATCGCGGCGCTCAACGCCCTGCGGTTCGGGGATCCGCAACACCCCAAGACGCGGCATCTGATCTCGGGCGTCGTTTCCGGCATTGGCGGTTACGGCAATGCCTTCGGCGTGCCGACGGTTGGCGGGCAGGTGGGTTTCCACACGCGCTATGACGGCAACATCCTCGTCAATGCGATGGCGGTCGGCATCTGCCGATCCGACCAGATCTTCTACGCAAAGGCGACCGGCGTCGGAAATCCGATCGTCTATCTCGGCTCCAAGACCGGGCGCGACGGTATCCACGGCGCCACGATGGCGTCGGCGGAATTCGACGAAGCATCGGATGAGAAGCGGCCGACGGTGCAGGTCGGCGATCCGTTCGCGGAAAAGCTTCTGCTCGAGGCGACCCTCGAACTCATGCAGACCGGATCCGTGATCGCCATTCAGGATATGGGAGCGGCGGGGCTGACCTCGTCGTCCGTCGAGATGGGGGCCAAGGGCAATCTCGGCGTCAAGCTCGATCTCGACAGCGTACCGACGCGTGAATCCGGCATGACCGCCTATGAGATGATGCTGTCCGAAAGCCAGGAGCGCATGCTCATGGTGCTCGACCCCGCGAAGGAAGAGATTGCCAAGGCTGTATTTACAAAATGGGGGCTTGATTTCGCTGTCGTCGGCCATACGACCGACGATCTCAGATTCCGCGTCTGGCATCAGGGCAAGGAATGGGCCGACCTGCCGATCAAGGAGCTTGGCGACGAGGCGCCGCTATATGACCGGCCGTGGGTCGAAACGCCGAAACGTCCGGTGCTTGTGGCCGACAGCGTGAAGGCTCCGACCTCGCTGACCGGCGCGCTGAAGACCCTGATCAGCTCGCCCGAACTGTCGTCGAAGCGCTGGGTGTATGAACAATACGACCACCTGATCCTCGGCAACACCGTGCAGCGCCCCGGCGGCGATGCCGCGGTCGTGCGGATCGATGATGGTCCGAAGGGCCTGGCCCTGACCTGCGACGTGACCCCGCGCTACTGCGAGGCCGATCCGTTCGAAGGCGGCAAGCAGGCGGTGGCGGAAGCCTGGCGCAACATCACGGCTGTCGGCGGCAGGCCGCTCGCCATTACGGACAATTTGAACTTCGGCAATCCGGAGCGCCCGGAAATCATGGGCCAGCTCGTCGGCTGCCTGAAGGGCATCGGCGCGGCCTGTTCGGCGCTCGAATTCCCCGTCGTGTCCGGCAATGTGTCGCTCTACAACGAGACGCAGGGTCGCGGCATTCTGCCGACGCCGACGATCGGCGGCGTGGGCGTCGTCGAGGACGTCGCAAAGACCGCAACGCTGGCGTTCAAGGACGAGGGCGAGGAGATCGTCCTCGTCGGCGAGACGGCGGGGTGGCTCGGTTCGTCCGTCTATCTGTGGCTGATCGAGAACCGGGAAGACGGCGCTCCGCCGCCGGTCGATCTCGCCGTGGAAAGGCGCAACGGCGATTTTGTCCGTACGCTCATCAAACAGGAGCGCGTCAGCGCGGTGCATGACCTGTCGGACGGCGGGCTGGGCGCGGCGCTTGCCGAAATGGCGATGGCCGGAAATACTGGCGCGACGATCGATGTGCTGCCGGAGGGCATTCCGGCCCATGCGGCATTGTTCGGCGAAGACCAGGCGAGGTATGTGATCGCCACGAAGGATGCCGAAGGCGTGCTCGCGGACGCGAAGGCCGCCGGCGTTCCGGCGCAAAGGATCGGCAAGACGGGGGGCAGTGCGTTGACGCTGCCGGGCGGCCAGTCCATATCCATCGCCGAATTGCGCGAAGCCCATGAGGGCTGGTTCCCGGCCTATATGGCCGGTGCGGGGAACTGACCATGCCGATGGCAGCAAGCGACATCGAAAAGATGATCAAGGATGCCTTCCCGGATGCCCAGGTGACCATCAAGGACCTGGCCGGAGACGGCGACCACTATGCCGCCACTGTTGTGTCCGAGGCATTCCGCGGCAAAAGCCGGGTTCAGCAGCATCAGATGGTCTATGCGGCCCTTCAGGGCCGGATGGGCGGCGTGCTGCATGCGCTGGCGTTGCAGACCTCGGCTCCCAATCCGTAAAAGCGTGCCTATATTGCGCTAACCGGCCGACCTTGAACCGGCCCGACAGGTGGTAAAATGAACGTTCTCGAACAGATCAAGAATGACGTCGACAGCAACGATGTCGTGCTTTTCATGAAAGGGAACCGGCAGTTCCCGATGTGCGGATTCTCCGGCCAGGTGGTCCAGATCATGGAGTATCTCGGCACGCCCTATAAGGATGTGAACGTGCTGGAAGGCGACGGCCTGCGCGATGGCATCAAGGAATTTTCCAACTGGCCGACCATCCCGCAGCTCTATGTAAAGGGCGAGTTCGTCGGCGGCTGCGATATCGTCCGCGAGATGTTCCAGGCCGGCGAGCTGCAGCAGCTGCTGCAGTCGAAGGGACTGCCGGTCAAGCAGACTTCCTGACCGGTCATTTCGGTCTCAATGAAAAAGCCGCCCCGAGGGCGGCTTTTTGTATTCCTGCAGATGATAGCGCTGATCAGCGCGAATAGTACTCGACGACCAGGTTCGGTTCCTGCTGGACCGGGTAGGGCACATCGCCGAGGCCCGGAACGCGCGAGAGCTGCGCCGTCATCTTGGAGTGATCGGCCGCGATGTAGTCCGGCACGTCGCGTTCCGTGAGGCTGACCGCTTCGAGAACCAGCGCCATCTGCTTCGAGGCTTCCTTGACCTCGATGACATCGCCGACCTTGATGCGCGCACTGCCGATGTTCACGCGGCGGCCGTTCACCTTGACGTGGCCGTGATTGATGAACTGGCGGGCGGCGAAGATCGTCGGAACGAACTTGGCGCGGTAGACGATCGCGTCGAGGCGCGACTCGAGCAGGCCGATCAGGTTCGCCGAGGTGTCGCCCTTCATGCGCGACGCTTCGGTGTAGATCCTCTTGAACTGCTTTTCGGTGATGTCGCCGTAGGAGGCCTTCAGACGCTGCTTGGCACGCAGCTGCGTGCCGAAGTCCGACATCTTGCCCTTGCGGCGCTGGCCGTGCTGGCCGGGGCCGTATTCGCGGCGGTTAACCGGGCTCTTGGGGCGGCCGAAAATATTGGCGCCAAGGCGGCGGTCGATCTTGTGCTTGGAAGCATGACGCTTGGACATATTCCGCGTTCCTCTCGAAAGCGAGTTGGAGACGCGCCCTTCCTGGACACCCCCTCTCGGGGGCCGACAGGCTCTTGGGCGAAGACCGCCCAGGCCACGGGTGCGTGCAAAACAAAGCGCGGGCCGAAATGGCCCGCACGGCCGGGTTTCTAGAGGAGAGACGGCCCCGGGTCAATGCGGGAGAAATTTCCCAAAGTATACTTGTGCTAACCATCCTAAAAACTTCGGGTGCAATTCAAGGCACTGTTAGCCATTGAGGGTCCAACCTAGGGTTATGGGGCTGCTCAACCGCCTTCGCCCTCTTCTCCGGACCGGCATGCGCCGCAGGCTTGTTGTCCTGCTTGGCCTGGCCGCGGCTGGGCTCGCCTTCGATTCCTATCTGGACGTCATGGACCGGCGGGACCGCCGCGTCAGCGAGGTCCAGCACCGGATGGTGCTGGTTGCCCAGAACGCGGCGGTTCAGCAGGCCGAGTTTGTGGAGTCGGCACGTCTTCTGCTCGGCGTCATCACGAAGCTGGCCCCGAGCCTCGATATCTGCGGCGAGGGGTTCAAGCAGATTTCGACAGCTCCCAGATGGCTGAAGGCCATCTCGATCGCTGACCGAAATGGGAGTCTCGCCTGCAGTACGGGGCCTCTGAAACCTGGCACCACCGTGATGGATCGCGCCTATTATCAGGAAGCGCTGAAGACACGAGATTTCGTCCTGAGCGATTATCTGGTCGGGCGCGTGCACAACATGCCGATCGTGATCGCCGCGGCGCCTCGTATAGACGCCGAAGGTGAGATTGAATCCGTCATTATTCTCACGATTGATTTGAGCTTTCTGGACGAAGTCAGCGAGAAGTTGGCCGGCGAAGACACGACAGTCCTGCTCGTCGACGGCTCCAACACGGTTGTTTCTGCCAATAACAAATCCACGCTCCAAGGCAAGAACGTCTCGGAGAACCCGCTTTTCGCCGAGCTTGCGAAAACGGACGGGCAGGTGGTGGCCGGCGAGGGACCGGACGGCATTGATCGTCTTTACATCTCGGCGCCGCTGGCAGGGACGCGGGCCCGAACGATCATAGGCTTTCCGGAAGCCAAGCTGATGCAGCCGGTCTACGACGCCATGCGCGAGGAGTTCGGCAAGAATGTTTTGCTTTTCATCGCTTTGATGGCGATTGCCTGGGTTCTGGCGGAAAGCATTGTCGTCCGGCCGATCCGCGCGTTCACCCATGCCGCGCTCGCCTATGGCGTGGGCAATCGCGAGGCGCGTGTCGATCCGGAGGCGCTGCCGCGCGATTTCAGCGAGCTGGCGAGGACATTCAACGCCGCGGTCGATCTTGTTTCACGCAACGAGGCGCTCATCGTCGAGAAAAACCGCCATCTGGCGGAGGCCAATGCGCGCCTTTCCGAACTTGCGCGGCTTGATGAGCTGACGGGGCTTGCCAACCGTCGCCTGCTCAATGCGCGCCTTGCCGAGGTCTTCGCCGGCTCCAGGCCGGAAGAAGTGGCGCTGATGGTTCTGGACCTCGACAAGTTCAAACGGGTGAACGACCTGATGGGTCATCCTGTAGGCGACCTGGTTCTGAAGGAAGCCGCACGCCGGCTGAAGCTGATCGCACGCGAGCAGGATCTCGTGGCGCGTCTTGGTGGCGATGAGTTTGCGATCGTTGTTGCCTTGCAGGGAGAAGAGTGGCGTCCGCGGCAAATGGCCAGGGATATTCTGCGCGCGATGGCCTCGCCGTTCCCGATCAGAGGCGGGCATGTCGAAATCGGGGGCACCGTCGGTCTCGCTCTGTCCGTACGGGACGCGTCAGTTCCCGACGATCTGCTGCGTGCGGCGGATCTTGCGATGTACCGGGCCAAGCGCGATGAGCGCGGTGGCTACTGCTTCTTCGAAAAAAGCATGCATGCGGAACTTCAGAGCCGGGTTTCGCTGGAATCCGAACTGCATACGGGCATCAGGGATGGCGAGATCATCCCCTATTACCAACCCATCGTCGATCTGGAGAGCGGGCGGATCGTGGGTCTCGAAATTCTCGCGCGCTGGAATCACCCGTTGAAGGGAATATTGCCGCCGGATGTCTTCATCGGAGTCGCAAGTGACGTCGGCCTGATGGAATCCATGACCCGGCTTCTGCTCGCGGCAGCGTGCCGCGATGCGAAGTCCTGGCCGGAGGATATTACCCTGTCGATCAATCTCTCACCGCAGCAACTGAGCGATCCGATGTTGCCGGGGCTGATGGCGAGCATTGCCACGGAGTGGGGCATAGCCCCGAGCCGTCTCGAAATCGAGGTTACCGAAGATGCGCTGATCCAGGACTTTCCGGCGGCGCAGGCCATCATGCAGGCCTTCCGCAGCCATGGCATGCAGATCGCGCTCGACGATTTCGGCACCGGCTACTCCAGCCTGCAGAATCTGCACGAACTCCGCTTCGATAAAATCAAGATCGACCGGTCCTTCGTCACCGATCTGCTGAACAGCGAAGACAGCCGCAAGCTGGTGAACGCAATCGTCGGGCTGGCGCGGACGCTCAACATGCCGGTCATTGCCGAAGGCATTGAGGATATTGAGCTCACGGGCGTGCTGCGCGCCATCGGCTGCACTTACGGGCAGGGCTATGCCTTTGGCAGGCCGATGCCTGCGCGGGATGTCGGCGAACGCCTTCGCAAGGGACCGGCGGACCGCGCCCGGGTGGCTTAGCCCTCAACAGAAGATATGTCCCCGAAAAGAAAAGAAGGCAGGCCTCCGGGGGAGGTGACCTGCCTTCAAGTTTTCCCGCCTGTCTTGGGGAGAGGCGAGAGGGGGAAACGCGGTAAACCCGCGATCGGCGCCGAACGCGAACCCGGCGCCAATTACGTCAGGACACGGCAGCTCCCGCCGCGCGTCCGAGATTCTCCGTCGGTACATCCTTTTCGGCGAGGCCGGACCGCGCGACATGCGCGGCGAGCGTCGGTCGAAGGGCGACGACGGCGAGGAATGCGGCGAACAGGTCCATCGCGGCGACCGTGTACAGCACGGTTGCCCAGGTGCCGGTCGCTTCCATCAGCAGATTGCCGACGGGAACGAACAGCGCGCCAATGCCCTTGGCCGTGTAGAGCACGCCGTAAATCTTGCCGATGTGCTTGGTGCCGAAGGCATCGCCGGCGAGCGCCGAGAACAGCGAGTAGACCTCGCCCCAGGCCAGGAACACGACGCCGGACAGGATGAGGAACGCGTACGGGTTGTGACCGAAATAGCCGAGCGCGATGATGCCGAGGCCTTCGAGCGTGAAGGCGATGACCATCGTTTTTTCACGGCCGATATTGTCGGAAATCCAGCCGAACAGCGGCCGCGAGATGCCGTTCATGATGCGGTCGAGCATCAGCGCGAGCGGCAGGGCGGCCATTGTGAAGAAGTACAGATTGACTTCGAATTCCTTCACGCCGAGGTCCTGCGCAATAACGCCGAGCTGGGCGACCGCCATCATGCCGCCGGTGACGACACAGATGAACATGAGGAACATCAGCCAGAAGAGCTTGGTGCTCATGGCTTCCTTCAGCGTGTAGTCGCGGCGCGACTGCACGAGCTTCTGGGAGGTGCGGATCTCGTCCTTGCCGGGCGAACGCAGGAACCATGCCGCCACAAAGGCCAGACCGCCCTGCAGCAGGCCGAAGAAGAAGAAGGTTTCCTGGAAGCCGGAGGACTCGATCATGGCCGCGATCGGAAGGATCGTGGCGGCCGAGCCGGCACCGTAGCCGCCCGCCGTGAGGCCGACGGCGAGACCGCGGCGATCCGGAAACCACTTCAGCGCGTTGTTGATGCACGTCGCGTAGATCGAGCCGACACCGATGCCGCCGATGGCCGCGCCGGCATAGAAGCCCATGAGGCTGGTGGCCTGCGAATTGATGATCCAGGCGAGGCCGATGAAGATCGCGCCGAAGGCAACCATCAGGCGCGGGCCGAATTTGTCGATGAAGTAGCCCTCGATCGGCGCAAGCCATGTCTGGACAAGCACGAAGATCGTGAACGCGATCTGGATCGATGCGCGTTCCCAGCCGAAAGTCTGCTGAATTTCAGGAACGAAAAGAGTCCAGGCGTACTGGATGTTCGCGGTCGCAACCATGCAGACCACGCCGACGACAAGCTGCAGCCAGCGTGTCGCTTCCGACACCTGCGGCTTCAGCGCGGGATTTGCTTTCTCACTCATAAGGACGTTTCTCCAGGTCAAAGATATTGCGTCCGGATACCCCCCGGTTCCGGCTTCTTTGGATTTGCAGTCCGCTCAGTAGAGGGTCTGGTAGAGTTCCAGCGCCGCGTATTCGAGCGGCTTTCCGGTCAGGTTCGATGTCAGCTCGTAATGATCCGAAACGAGCTGCCAGTGAATCGAGGTGTCTTCGCCCGTATTTACGGTCGGGAACACGATGCCGACATCGTCCGAACTGTGCGCCACGAGGGACAGGCGGCCGAACTGCGGTGTTGCGAATGTGAGCTGCACGCCCTTGCCAACATCGGCGAGCCTGGCGTCAACGATGGACCAGCCTTTCGGAAGCTGAGGCAGGCGGACATTGACCTGTTCGCCGAGCTTTGTTGCCTTGGCGAGAAGCGCGGACTGATCGGGCAGGCGGTTCAGCCTGTCCCAACCGCTGCTGGCGCCCCAGCCCAGAGCAAAAATAGCGATCGCGGCAGCCAGGCGGGTGAAGCCCGCGACGAAGCGGCGGCGGCCGAGCGCGCCTTCGAGCTTGCGGGCCCAGGCGAGAGTCTGCGGTTCGGCCTGCGTATTCTGAAGCGGGAAGGCGAGGCGAAGCGCATCGCGCATCGCAAGATCCGCCATCACCCGCGCGGCAAGCGCAGGGTGGTCGGCCAGATGGTCCTCGACCTCGACGCGGCCAGCCGGATCCAGCTGTCCGTCGACATAAGCATTGAGTTCGGCCTCACCGATACGATCAGCGATCGTCATTACGGCCTCGTGTGCGTTTGAGAGGAATGATGTTCCCGCCGCTTTCGATCTCGCGCAGGGCGGCGCGCGCGCGGCCGAGCCGCGACATCAGGGTGCCGACCGGAATGCCAAGCACGTCGGCGGCTTCGCCGTAGGCCATGCCTTCGATCGCGATCAGATGCAGCGCTTCGCGCTGTTCGATAGGCAGAGCGAGAAAGGCCGTCCGGACCTGCGCGAGACGCAGCCGTGCCTCCTGATCAGGCGGGATTTCGGTGTCGGCCAATTCGGCGGCGCGTTCAATCCGCGCCGAATAGGCACGGCGGCGGCGGGTGCCGGACACAAACGAATTGTGGAGGATGGAAAACAGCCAGCTCTTCAGATCGCCGTCCGGGCGAAAGGTGGCGTGACCCTCATAGGCGCGCACGAGCGCGTCCTGAACAAGGTCATCGGCTTCAGCGTCGTCACGCGTCAGCGCTCTCGCATACCGGCGCAGGGCGGGCAGCAGGGCCGTGACGTCGAACTTGGGCGCGTTTCCGCTCATGCGCCATATACGCGGCCCGATACGGGTTTAATCCGCGCCGTGTGATATTTTTTTGACATGACTGCGCCGTTAGCAGACAAGCTTTTGATAACAAAGCGCTTTTATGCCCGTTGGGCGAGCCTTCCCACTATTCCGCCGGCCGCTTTTCGGGTTCTGGCCGGGAAGACCGAAGGTTGGAAGATACGCCGTCGGGCCTGCCGGCTGGCTAGGCAGGAGGGAGGGGGCTAAAAAGGCCCCCCATGCCACGGCTCTCGATCCGCCATACGACCGTCTACCGCTACCGCCTTCCGGTGTCCTTCGGCGAGCATCGCCTGATGTTCCGGCCGCAGGAGAGCTATGACCAACGGCTGATCGACATGCGGCTGCGCATTACGCCGGAGCCGGTCGACCTGCGCTGGATTCACGACGTGCTCGGCAATGTCGTCGGGATCGCACGTTTCGGTGAGCCGGCGGAGGAACTGGTGTTCGAAAGCGACGTCCTCCTCGATCACCTGCCGATGAACACGCCGGACTTCCGCATGGAAAACTATGCGCGGACCTATCCTTTCACCTACGGGCCGGAGGAGATGCCCGACCTCGCCAGATCCATCGAGCGTCATTACTTCGATCCCGGCCATGAGATTGATCGCTGGGTGCGGCAGTTTCTCGAACACGACGGCGAAACGCCGACCGGCAAGCTGCTGATGAACATCACGCACGCCATCAAGGAGAGCTTCGCTTATGTCGGGCGGCCCGAGCAGGGCACGCAGGATCCGATAATGACGCTCGAAAGAGGGGCAGGCACCTGCCGCGACTTCGCTGTTTTGATGATGGAGGCGACCCGCGCGCTCGGCTTCGCCTCGCGTTTTGTCTCGGGCTATCTGTATGTGCCGGATTCGGCGGGTCATATCGGCGGCGGCAATACCCATGCCTGGGTGCAGGTCTACCTGCCGGGTGCCGGCTGGGTGGAGTTCGATCCGACAAACGGCATCATCGGCAATCGCGATCTCGTGCGCGTTGCCGTCGCGCGCGATCCGCGCCACGCGGTGCCTCTCTGGGGCACATGGAACGGCTCGCGCGACGACGCGGTCGGAATGGACGTCGAGGTCGATGTGCGCGAGATCACGCTCGATCCCCGGCGCTACGCGGCCGAGTAGGGAACCATCCGGCATCCGTCTTGCTTCTAGGCATAGCCCGCGGCGATGGCGCTTGCGGGACAGGAGTCCGTTGCATGAAGATCCGCTGCGGTTTCGAGATCGTCTTCGAATGTCCGCAACCCACGCCGATCATCCTGATGCTGAGCGTGCATCCAAGCCGGCTGCCCGATCTGATATCGCCGCAGCATTTCAGCTATTCGCCTGATGTCGTCCGCCGCGATTATTATGACTCTTTCGGCAATATCTGCACGCGCGTGGTGGCTCCCGCTGGGCGCTTCGAAATCAAGACGGATTTCCTGATCCACGACTCCGGGGAGCCGGACGAAGTCGCGCCGAACGCGGTGCAGCTGCCGGTCGAGGATCTGCCGGACGAGGCGCTCGTCTATCTTCTGGCAAGCCGCTATTGCGATACCGAGCATCTTTTGAACATCGCCTGGAGCCTGTTCGGCGCGGTACCGCGTGGTTGGCCGATGGTGCAGGCAATCGTCGATTTCGCCCACGAGCGCATCACGTTCGACTACAGCCATGCACGCGCCACCCGCACCGCCTTCGAGGGCTATAATGAGCGGATCGGCGTCTGCCGCGATTTCGCGCATCTCGCCATAACGCTCTGCCGTTGCATGAACATCCCGGCGCGCTACTGCACGGGTTACCTCGGCGATATCGGTGTGCCGAAGGACCCGGCGCCGATGGACTTCTCAGCCTGGTTCGAAGTGTTTCTTGGAGGGCGCTGGTACACATTCGACGCGCGCCACAACACGCCGCGCATCGGCCGTATCGTGATGGCGCGCGGCAGAGACGCGACGGATGTCGCACTCTCCACCGTGTTCGGTCCAAACAAACTTGTTAAGTTCGAAGTTGTGACGGACGAAGTTCTGGAAAACGCCGCCTAGGGCTGGGGACCTGCCTCCTCATAGCGGACATGGAGGCGGCGCGACCAGCGATCCACTTCCTCTTCCGCCTTCTCCTTGGCGTACCCGTAGCGCTCCTGCAGGATGCCAACCAGCTTGTCACGCTTGCCCTCGGCCATATCGAGATCGTCGTTCGTAAGTTCGCCCCACGTCTCCTTTGCGTTGCCTTTGAATTGCTTCCACTGACCCGCAATCATGTCCCAGTTCATGTAGGCCTCCCTGACATTCCTTTGCAAAACTCGCCTTGAGGCGGGACTGTTCCTAAGGATGCATCTTCCATCAGCTTCCGGAAACTAACGATTCGGATGAGATGGCCACCAGGCTAGGGGCGGAAGCGCGATGAATGTCAGGGGCCTCGTGAGGCGCTCTATGAACCCAAACGCCGTGGCCGCAACGGCTATCTGATCCACGATCCGAAGATGGCTCGGGCCGAGGCTAACGCCCGGCACGGCTGACGAGCGCCGCGTCAGGGAAACAGGTTGGGGTTTCCCCCTTGCTCATTTGCCAGGTGCCGATGGCGACGCGGGTGCGGAAGCCGACAAGCCCGTCCGTGCCGCCGGCATCGAGACCAAGCCTTTCCAGCCGCTGCTGCATGACCCTGACGTCGGATCTGTTGAATCCGGAGAGCTGGTCCCAGCCGCCCGCGATCTTCGCATTCGAGTCATAACGGTCGGCGAGGTGGCCGATGAACAGGGCGTACATATCCGACTCGTTATAGCTCTTCAGCACATAGAAGTTCTCTGAAACGAGAAAGGCCGGGCCGTGCCGGCCGGCGGGCATCAGGAGATGGCCGTTGAGATGCGGGGCGGACGACAGAACTTTTGTGCGCGGCTGCGCCCCCATTGCCAGCCAGTCGGATACCGGACGCGGCTTGTCCGGACCTTCATAGGTGCAGGACAGTCCGGCAGGTGCGCCGATCTCCGTGCCCCAATGACGTCCGGCGACCCAGCCATGCGCTTTCAGATAATGGGCGATGGAGCCGAGCGTGTCGGGCACCGAATTCCAGATGTCGCGTTTGCCGTCGCCGTTCTGATCGACGGCGTAGCGCAGGAATTTCGACGGCAGGAATTGCGGTTGGCCCATCGCGCCGGCCCAGGAGCTCTGGAGTTCGGAGAGCGGCAGGTGATCGCCTTCGAGTATTTGCAGCGCGGCGATGAGCTCGGGGTAGAAATAGTTCTTCCGCGCGCCGATGAAGCCGAGCGTCGCGAGCGAACGGATGGCGTTCTTGTTCGGCTTCACCGCGCCATAGCCGGTCTCGCGGCCCCAGATGGCAACGATGATCTCTCGCGGCACACCGTATTGACGCTCGACGGCATCAAGCGTCTGCTTCCATTTCTTGAGCTGGGTACGACCGCCGGAAATCAGCGGTGCGAGCTTGTCTTCCGTGATGTAGCGGCCGGGCGTCTGGAACTCTGGCTGTCGCTGTTCCCTGGCCGGGGGCGCGCCGGGTGCCGCAAGATCGGGCAGCGTCCAGTCGAGCGCGATGCCCGTAAACGCCGCTTCGAAAGTCGGCCGCGAGACCTTGGCCTTCTGCGCGTCTGGCCAGACCTTGGCCTCAAGCCACGAGCGGAACTCCTGCTCAAGCGCCGGGCGGTTCTGCGCCGCGGCGGGAAGAGCAAGACAGACAAGCGCCAGAAGCGCGATCGCAAATGCCGGCAAATCGGCCCCCGAATGTTCGGCCCGCTTATTGAGTCAGGCTTTGGTCAGACATTACGGCCGGAATTATGGCTTCGCCGAGAAGGGCGTGCAGTTCTTCCACATAACCCGTGCCGCGCTGATAACCGTCGATTTTCGAGGTCATTGCCACGGTGAGGCCTGCGGACGGGACGACATAAAGCATCTGGCCGCCATGGCCCCAGGCATAGCGGACCTGCTGGCCCGCAAGTTCGGTGGCGAACCATCCATAGCCATAGCCGTGGCCGGTGAAGAAGCTTTCGGTCACGGGGCTCCAGGAGGCGTCGATCCAGGTTTCCGGCAGGATACGAACTCCGCCGGCGTCGCCCCGATTGCGATAGAGCTCGCCGAATTTTACGAGCGCTCGCGGCGAGACCGCCATGTTGTTTCCGCCGAGGTAAATTCCCTGCTTGTCGCGGTCCCAGGAGGCGATGCGGAGGCCGAGCGGTTCGGCCAGCCATTCCTCGGCCAGCGCCAAGGTCGACTTGCCGGACACCTTTGTCAGTACGGCGGAAAGCAGATGAGTGTTGCCCGTCGAATAGAGCATCCGCCCGCCCGGCTCGTCGACGAAGGGGCGGGCCAGTGCATTGCGCACCCAGTTGGCGCTGGAAATCCAGCTCCCGTAATTGGCACCAGACGTCCGCTCAAGACCCGCGCGCATGGTCAGAAGATCGCCGATGGTGATCTCGTTGATGCGCGGATCGGGATCCTTCGGCAGATCGGTGGACAGGAGCGACGCAATCTTCTGGTCCGGGCTCTGCAGCAGGCCCCTGTCGATGGCAATGCCGACAAGCGCGGAGATGATCGTCTTCGATGCGGATTTGATGTTGGTCGGCCGCGCGACCGGGCCCCGCTCATAGACGATACTGCCGTTCCGGGAGACGACGACGCTTTCGAGACGCGGGAGTGCCGCGGCACGCTTCTCGAGATCGGCGAAGCGCGGGTCGGTCTGCGCATGCGCCGGAACGCCGAGGAGAAAAAGACAGAAGATTGTGATCGCACGCATTTTCATGCGGGAAATGTGCGTGCCGCGCTCCGATTGTCCACCGCGTTCTGCTGACAAAAGCGCGAGCGGCGCGCCAACGCCGCCCGCAATGCGTCAGGCGGCTGTTTCGACCCGACGGCACCAGCGCGCGATCTCGCCGACATGGCGATGGTCGGTGCCGCAGCATCCGCCGAGCATGGTGATGTGTCCGAAGGATTTACGGAGATCGCGATATTGCCCGCCGAGTTCGACCGGATTTCCGGCGTCGAGATCGGTCGAATTGTCGAGTTCGGCATGGCTGCGCCTTGATGCATTGGCCCGCAGGCCGCGTATGCGTTTCGTCCAGGCCTCGCCCTTGCTCAATGCGTCCTGGAAATGTGTCGGGTGAGCGCAGTTGAGCATGTAATAAGCTGCATAGCCGCCGGTCTCGAGGTCAGCCTGCCGGATCGCATCCCTCAGCGGCTGGCCCGTGGCAAGATGCCCGTCGGTTTCCACGGTGAACGAAATTGCCGCCGGAATGCCCGCGCGCCGCGCGGCGCGGATAATGCCGATGGCTTCGTTGACATTGTTCATCGTGAAGCCGGCGATCAAATCCGCATCAGTGTCGGCGAAGGTCGCGACCTGCGCGTAGTGATAATCTTCCGCCTCGAGGAATCCCATCAGTTGTCCCGGATCGTAGCCGTCGCCGCGTGGTCCGAGATTGCCGGAAATCACCATCGGCGATGCGGGCGTTTCGAAACGCTTGCGGATATCGAGCATGAAGTCGACGGAGTCGCGGTTGACGCGCACGAGGTCGCGGGCATCATAGCCAAGCTTCTCGCCCCATTCAGCGTTGGCGCGCCATGTCACCGTCTCGAGAATGAAGCCGAGATTGCCGTCGAGAGCCATGCGGGCATGGAGCTCGTAGTATTGACGCAGACGCGCCCGCCCGGCGTCCCTCTCCAGCAGTGGAAAGCTGGCGAAGCAGGGCAGGTCCATGCCGTCGTGGAAGACCAGCGTCGTTTCGAGACCGCTGTCGGTCAGAAAGACCGTATCGCCGAGCTGCGGCAGGTTATGTCTGTACTTGGCCATCAGGCCCTCCAAAAAGCTTTCCACCCGGCGCGGAAGCTAGGGGAGGGCTCTCCGCGAGGCTAGAAATCCCGTGGTCCAGTTGAGGAATTAATTGATTGCCGTCTGAAAACAGTGGCTTGGGGGCGCCATACGGCCGCTCGAAATACTCCGGAAACATAGATCGGGCAGAGACTGTACCCATGGTACAGTCCGCCACCCTGGAAAAGACGCCGAAAAGGCACGATACGCGCGAACGGCTGCTGGAAGCCGCGGAGCGCGCGGTGCTGGCCAAGGGCTTCCACGCGACCTCGATCGAGGAACTGATCGTGGCCGTTGGCATTACAAAGTCCGGCTTCTTTTATCATTTCAGGGACAAGAACGACCTCGCCCGTTCCATGATGCAGCGTTACATGCGTGCGGATGCGGATGTGGTCGAAGGCATATTCCGGCGCGGCGACGAACTGCATGATGATCCGCTGCACGGCCTGCTCGTCGGTCTGAAGCTGTTCGCGGAAATGCTCGGCGATTTGCCCGAGCATCACCCCGGCTGCCTCGCCGCCAGTTTCTGCTATCAGGACCAGCTCTTCGACCAGGCTATCCGCGACCTTAATGCGGAATCATTTCAATTCTGGCGGAAACGCTTCCGCTCACGTTTCGATGTCATTGCGAAGCGCCATCCGCCGGAAGATGCCCCCGATCTCGAAGCGCTTGCCGACATGGCGGCGGCGCTCGTCGAGGGAGGTCTAATTCTCGGGCGTGTGTTTCAGGATCCGTCGATTCTGCCCCGCCAGATTTTACTCTATCGCGACTACATCCGCCGCGTGTTTCAGAGCTGAGGAGAGCGTCTCAAACCGGATTTTCGATCCTTGCCATCCGGAAGCGGGTGCTCCATTTAGAGGCAGCTGAAGCGCACTGCTTCGGCATCGACGAATTTTGGCCTGCCTTGTCTGCCTTGAGTGCTGCAAGCGTGTTTTCCAAATTCGATGTTGCGGCGCATGCCTGTCGGGCATGCTTCTTAAGGAGGCCAGACAATGGCTACTACGGGTACGGTGAAGTTCTACAATTCGCAGAAGGGCTACGGCTTCATTCAGCCGGACAGCGGCGGACCGGACGTTTTCGTCCACGCCACGGCTCTTGAGCAGGCCGGCATCTACAGCCTGAACGAAGGCCAGAAGGTCGAGTTCGAGGTCGTCGCCGACCGCGGCAAGTCCAAGGCCGCGAATCTCAAGACGGTCTGAGAAAGACCGTCGGAGGCTTCACTCCGGCATCCTTTGAAAAGCCCGGCCTCAGCGCCGGGCTTTTTTGCGTCCCAGGCACGGAGATTGCAGCTTTTGGGTGAATTGACTCAAGCTTTCGCGTTGAACAGACTGATTTCGTGAAAGGAGCGTGTGTCCTGCCAGAAGAGGCGATGGCCCCGGCGCTTGCCGCGCGAGGGATCACCAAGCGTTACGGCGCGCTGGAAGTTTTGAAAGGCATCGATATCGAGGCCCGCACCGGCGATGTCATCTCGATCATCGGTACATCGGGCTCCGGGAAGAGCACGCTGCTGCGCTGTCTCAATCTGCTCGAGCATCCGAACGAAGGGCAGATCATCCTCCACGGCGAGGAAATCAGCCTGAAGCGCGACAAGAGCGGCGAGCTTTCGGCGAGCGACAGCAAGCAGATCGCGCGGTTGCGCGCCGATCTCGGCTTCGTCTTCCAGAATTTCAATCTCTGGCCGCACATGACGGTGATCGAGAACATCATCGAGGCGCCCATACAGGTTCTCGGTCTCAAGCGGGCCGAAGCGCTCGCGCGCGCCGAGGCGCTTCTGCGGAAAGTCGGCATGGCCGACAAGGCGCAGAGCTATCCGATGATGCTGTCCGGCGGTCAGCAGCAGCGCGCCGCCATTGCCCGTACACTGGCGATGGAGCCGAAGATCATATTGTTCGACGAGCCGACATCGTCGCTGGACCCGGAGATGGTCGGGGAAGTCCTGGGCGTCATTCAGGCTCTGGCGCAGGAAGGGCGGACGATGCTGCTTGTCACGCATGAGATGCGCTTCGCCCGCAACGTTTCGACCCGGACGATTTTTCTGCATGCCGGCCGGATCGAGGAAGAAGGCACGCCGAAAGAGGTGTTCGACAATCCGAAGTCGGCCCGCTGCCGCCAGTTCATGGCGGCGCACCGTGAAGACAACAAGAGGGAGCTGGTAGTGTGATGATAGTGCGTATTCTTTCCGCGGCGACGCTGGCGCTTGCGCTAACCGTTTCGGCCGCTTCGGCCGAAAGCTACAAGGTCGGTTCGGAGGGCGCGTATCCTCCGTTCAATACAAAGGACACGAGCGGCAACATTGTCGGCTTCGACATTGATATCGCGATGGCGATCTGCGCCGAGATGAAGGCGGATTGCACGGTCGTGGGGCAGGACTGGGACGGCATGATTCCAGCGCTGCAGAACAAGAAGTTCGATTTCGTCGTGGCCTCGATGTCCATCACCGAGGAACGCCAGAAGGCGGTGAGCTTCACAGATCCCTACTATCGCAACAAGCTTCAATATGTCGGCAAGAAGGGTGCCGATCTCGACATCACGGCGGAAGGCCTCAAGGGCAAGTCCGTCGGGGCGCAGCGCGCGACGATTTCGGCCGAATGGCTGGAGAAGAACGCGCCCGGCGTCGATGTGAAGCTTTACGACACGCAGGAAAACGCCTGGCTCGATCTCGATGCCGGCCGCACCGATGCCGTCCTGGCCGACGTGTTCGTCGCCTATGACTGGCTGCAGAGCGACACCGGAAAGAACTTCGAGTTCAAGGGCGATCCGGTGTTCGATGACGACAAGATCGGCATCGCGGTCCGCAAGGAAGATACCGAACTGCTCGCCAAGCTGAACACGGCCCTCAAGGCCGTGATCGACAGCGGCAAGTACGAGGAAATCAACAAGAAGTACTTCCCGTTCTCGATCCGCTAAGATTGGTCGAAGGGGCTGCGCGAGCGGCCCCTTCCGACATCCACGGGGGCAGATGATCGATCTGCATGGTTTTGGGCCGCAGCTTCTGCTCGGCACATGGATGACGCTGAAGCTCGCCTTCGCGTCGCTGATCCTTGGGTTGTCGCTCGGCCTTTTCGGCGCAATCCTGAAGTCGTCGCGCAACAGGCTGTTTTTCTGGCTTGGCGACGTCTATTCGACGATCTTCCGTGGCGTGCCGGAACTGGTCGTCGTTCTGCTTATCTATTTTGGCTCGACAGGCGTATTGACGACGATCTCGGGCTGGTTCGGCGGTGGCTTTGTCGAGCTCAATCCGTTTGCCGCGGGTACGCTTGCGCTCGGCATTTGCTTCGGGGCTTACGCGACCGAGGTGTTTCGCGGGGCGCTCCTGACCATCCCGCGCGGCCAGTATGAGGCCGGCCTCGCGCTTGGACTGTCCAGGCCGTACATCTTTCGCCGCCTTATCCTGCCGCAGCTCTGGCGCATCGCCCTGCCGGGCCTCGGCAATCTTTTCATGGTGATGATGAAGGACACGGCGCTGGTTTCGGTCATCGGCCTCGAGGAGATCATGCGCAAGGCCTCGGTGGCGACCAGTGTCACGAAGGCTCCCTTCACCTTCTATCTCGCTGCGGCCTGCATCTATCTCGGCATCACGATCGTGGCGATGATCACCCTGCAATTCCTGGAACGCCGGGCCAACCGGGGCATCAGGAGGGCGCACGCATGAACGTCGCGCTGATGTGGGAGTATCTCCCGCAACTCCTTACGGGTGCGGTTCTGTCCGTGCAGCTCGTCCTGGTGTCGGGCATACTCGGTGTCGTCATCGCGCTGCCGCTGGCGGTCGGACGGCTGTCGCGGAACCCGCTGATCGCAGCGTTTCCCTACGCCTATATCTTCTTCTTCCGCGGCACGCCGCTGCTGGTGCAGCTTTTCCTCGTCTATTACGGGCTCAGCCAGTTCGAGTTTATACGCAACAGCGTGCTGTGGCCGATCCTGCGCGAGCCATATTGGTGTGCCGTCATTACAATGTCCATGCACACGGGAGGCTATATCGCGGAGATCCTGCGCGGTGCGATCCAGGCCGTGCCCGTCGGCGAGATCGAGGCGACACGCGCGCTTGGCATGTCGCGCTACACGGCCTTCCGCCGCATTATACTGCCTCGCGCGGCGCGCATTGCCTGGCCCGCCTACGGCAATGAGGTCATCCTGATGCTGAAGGGCTCCGCGCTGGCCTCGACCATCACCCTGCTGGAACTGACCGGCATGGCGCGCACGATCATAGCCAAGACCTACACGCCGGTCGAAATCTTCACCGCGGCGGGGGCGATCTATCTCTTGCTGTCATTCATCATGGTGCAGGGATTCCGCTTCGTCGAAAGGCGCTGGAACCGTCATCTCGTGCGCGCCTAGTTGCGCACCACGAGAACGGGAACCCTGGTGCCGTGCAGCACTTGCGACGTCTGGCTGCCGAGCAGCAGCCGGACGATGCCGCGCCGGCCGTGCGAGGCCATGACGATGAGATCGCACCCGCGTTCGATCGCTGTTTGCAGTATCGCTTCGGACGGGAGCTCCTTGGTGAGATGGATGGTCTCGATGGTCACGCCGCGTTTTTCCGCCTCCTGCCTAACAGCTTCCAGAACGGTTCCTGCGAAGGCACGCTGCGATGCCTCATATCTGTCGATTTCGCTGGAAGCGGGCGCAAAGGCGAGGTGCGCGGAGGTGGCGTAAAGCGGGTAAGGCTCCGTCACCATTAATGCGGTCACCGCGCTGCCGAGTTTCTCCGCGAGTTCGAGCCCATGGTCGACTCCCTTGCGCGCGAAGTCGGAACCGTCTGTCGGTATCAGGATACGGCCATACATCCGCGCCTCCCAGGAAACGCGCCGCATGTCCTGATGTGGTGCTTGTTGTTCCTGCGGCAATCCACCCGTCACTTTACGACGAGTACAGGCACCGGAGAGGTCTGAACGACCTGCTGGGCCTGGCTGCCGAGGAACAGTCGCGCAATGCCCCGCCGGCCGTGGGATGAAACCACGATCAGGTCGCACACACGCTCTTTCGCCGTTTTGAGAATGATCTCCCCTGGGTAGCCATCGCCTTCGTGCAGTGTCTCGATGGAGATGCCCAGTTCCGACGCCCGCTGGCGGATCGGCGCGAATATTTCTTCGGCAAAGGACTGCTGCTGGCGCTCATATTTCTCGATGCCGTGCGGGCCGAGCATTCCGGCCAGATCAGCCGAGGTGATGTGAAGCGGGAAGGGTTCCGTGACGATCAGCACGGTCGCCTTGCTGCCGACGGTTTTCGCCAGCGCCAGACCGTGATCGACGCCCTTGCGGGAAAAATCCGAACCGTCCGTTGGGATGAGGATGTGTTTGTACATTTGATGCCTCCACTTGGGAGGATAGTGCACTTGAGGCTGCGGAACAGACCCGCGAACGCTGTGGAAACCGGGACATATGTGTTGGTCGGCAGAAGCTTTTGCCGGCTTGGTGATTCGCGGTGCTATAGACGCATATGTCCCGCTTCACTCCCGAATTCCTCGACGAGATTCGCGCCCGGCTTCCGGTGTCGGAAGTCGTCGGCCGCCGGGTGAAGCTCAAGAAGCAGGGGCGCGAATGGGCCGGGCTATCTCCGTTCAACAAGGAGAAGACGGCGAGCTTTTTCGTGAACGACGCGAAGGGCTTTTATCATTGCTTCTCAAGTGGCAAGCACGGAGACATCTTCCGCTTTCTCATGGAGACGGAAGGCGTGTCCTTCCCCGAAGCCGTGGAGCGGCTGGCGGGTCAGGCGGGGCTTGAGATTCCTAAATCCGCGCCCGAGGAACAGGAGCGCGCCGAGCGCCGCCGGACCCTGAACGACGTCATGGACATGGCGGCGAAATATTTCGAGGCGGCGCTGGCGGGCAAAGCCGGGCAGGCGGCGCGCGCCTATCTCGACCGGCGCGGACTGACCGATGCGACGCGCGCGGAATTCCGGCTTGGCTACGCGCCTAACGATCGCGGCGGGCTAAAAAAGCATCTCGCGGCCCAGAACGTGCCGGAAGAGGCCATGATCGCCTGCGGCCTGATAATTCACGGCGAGGATATTTCAGAGCCGTTCGATCGCTTCCGCGACCGCATCATGTTCCCCATTCACGATGCGCGCGGCCGGGTCATTGCCTTCGGCGGACGTGCGATGCAGGCCGAGGCGCAGGCGAAGTATCTGAATTCCCCCGAAACGGCGCTCTTCCATAAGGGCAATGTGCTCTTCAATCATCATCGCGCGCGCCCGTCGGCGCATCAGGCCGGAACGGTGATCGCTGTCGAAGGCTATATGGATGTCATCGCGGTGGCGCAGGCGGGCATCGCCAATGCGGTTGCCACCTGTGGCACGGCCTTGACCGAGAACCAGCTCGAGCTGCTTTGGCGCATGGGCGAGGAGCCGGTGCTCTGCTTCGATGGCGACAAAGCCGGGCAGCGGGCGGCGCACCGGGCGGTCGATGTCGCGCTACCGCATCTGAAGCCGGGCCGCTCGCTTCGTTTCGCCTTCCTGCCAGACGGACAGGATCCGGACGATCTGATCAAGAATGCCGGGCGCGGCGCGTTCGAAATGGCGCTGCAGCAGGCGCGGCCGCTGGTCGATGTCCTCTGGGAGCGCGAACTGGACGCCGGGCCGGCCGACACGCCCGAGCGGCGCGCGGCGCTGGAGAAGCGGATCGGCGATCTCGTACGCGGCATCCGCGACGAGACGGTGCGGCGGCACTATCAGACGGCAATGGCGGAAAAACTCCAGATCTTCGCGCCGCCGCCTATCAACGCGCCGGTTCCTTTCGAGCGCCGGGGCAGGGCGCCGGGTGAGCGGCGCCCACGGACCGGCTATCGTGCCGAGCCGCTGCGGGCGAGCCAGACACTGCGCCAGAGCGCGTCGCTCATGGGGACACGCATCAAGGTGCGCGAGGCGGCAATGCTTATCTCTTTGATAAGACATCCGAAATTGCTCGATCGCCACGCCGAGACACTGTCCGAGGTGGACCTGACCTCTCCCGATCTCGTGAGATTGCGTGGCGCGGCCATCGATGCGGCGGCACATGGCGAGGCGGACAGCCCGGAATTGATGGAGGCCGCCATTGCCCGTTCAGGTTTGTCGGCCGCACTGGATCGTGCGGAGGCGGCGCTGACCCCCGGAACCTGGTGGGCCGGCTCCCATGCCGACGACCTCGATGCCGAGACAGGCTTCCTGCAAGCGCTTGCCTTGCATCAGAAGGCCCATGCGTTACATAAGGAGCTTCGCGCGGCCGAGGCCGCACTCGGGCTGGACACAAGCGAAGAGAATTTCTCCCGCCTTCAGGACATCCAGCTCCAGCTGAACAGGGTGGAGGGCACCGAAGCCTCGATCGAGGGGTTTGGAGCCGCTTCCGGACGGCCGGCGCGGAGTTTCTGAACCCTACGAGCCGGTTGCGTGGTTAAGCCGCGTTTAATCCGGTTCGCAGACAAGGGTTATATGATTCGCCCGGCGGATGGTTATCCTGCGCGGGCGTTGCGCTATATTCAGAGGACCTCCCCAGGGGTCCGCGAAGAGACACGGACGACATGGCAGCCAAACAAGCCGCGACAAAAGAAGAGACCGCAGAAGCTCCCGCCACAGAGGGGCCGGACGGCGCGGTACTCGATCTCAACGATCAGTCGGTCAAACGCATGATCAAGGCCGCGAAGAAGCGCGGCTTTGTAACGTTTGACGAACTGAACGAGGTGCTGCCGTCCGACTCCACGTCGCCGGAGCAGATCGAAGACATCATGGCGATGCTCAACGAGATGGGCATCAACGTCATCGAGGCGGATGAGGCGGAAGCCGAAGCCGAGCGCTCGGACGATGATGATGATGATGATGACGGTGGCGGCGGCGGCATTGTCGAAGCCGCGCCGCGCGCCGTAGCAACAACAACAACAACGAAAGAGCCGTCCGACCGTACGGACGATCCCGTTCGCATGTATCTGCGCGAGATGGGCTCTGTCGAACTGCTGTCGCGCGAAGGCGAAATCGCCATCGCCAAACGCATCGAGGCCGGCCGCGAGGCCATGATCGCAGGCCTCTGCGAAAGCCCGCTGACCTTCCAGGCCATCATCATCTGGCGCGACGAGCTTGCCGAGGGCAAGATTCTGCTGCGCGATATTATTGATCTTGAAGCTACGTACGCCGGTCCCGAGGGCAAGGCCGTCCCCGCCCCCCTGAACACGGAAGGCGGCGAGGGCGGAACGCAAGCACAGGAAGGCGCAGACGTTGCCGAAGGCGATGCGCCGCCGATGGGCGAGATGGACGACGAGGACGACGAGGGCAACCCGTCGCTCGCCGCCATGGAAGCCGAGCTGAAGCCGCAGGTCGTCGAGACCTTCGACAACATCGCCGACAACTACAAGAAGCTGCGCCGTCTTCAGGACGCCAATGTCGAGCAGCGTCTTCTCAACGCCCGGCTGACGCCGGCGCAAGAGCGTAAATACAAGACGCTCAAGGACCAGATCGTCGTAGACGTGAAGTCGCTGTCGCTTAACCAGCACCGCATCGAGGCGCTGGTCGAGCAGCTCTATGACATCAACAAGCGCCTCGTTTCGCTCGAAGGCCGCATGTTCCGTCTCGCCGATTCCTATGGCGTCGATCGCCAAGAGTTCCTGAAACAGCATCACGGCGCCGAACTGGATCCGAACTGGATTCGCCGCGTCGGGAAGCTGGCGGGCCGCGGATGGCGTGAATTCATTACCGGCGACAAGGACGTCGTGAAGGCGATCCGTGCCGAGGTGCAGACACTTGCTGCTGAAACCGGCCTCGAGATCGGCGAATTCCGCCGCATCGTGCAGATGGTGCAGAAGGGCGAGAAGGAAGCTCGTCAGGCCAAGAAGGAGATGGTGGAAGCCAATCTCCGTCTCGTCATCTCCATCGCCAAGAAATACACAAATCGCGGCCTGCAGTTCCTGGATCTCATCCAGGAAGGCAATATCGGCCTGATGAAGGCGGTCGATAAGTTCGAGTACCGCCGCGGCTACAAGTTCTCGACCTATGCAACGTGGTGGATCCGTCAGGCGATTACCCGCTCGATCGCGGATCAGGCGCGCACGATCCGCATTCCGGTGCACATGATCGAGACGATCAACAAGATCGTCCGTACATCGCGCCAGATGCTGCACGAGATCGGCCGCGAGCCGACACCGGAAGAGCTGGCCGAAAAGCTGGCGATGCCGCTGGAGAAGGTGCGCAAGGTTCTGAAGATCGCCAAGGAGCCGATCTCGCTCGAAACGCCGATCGGCGACGAGGAGGATTCGCATCTCGGCGATTTCATCGAGGACAAGAATGCGATCCTGCCGATCGATGCCGCGATCCAGTCGAACCTGCGCGAAACGACGACCCGCGTGCTGGCGACGCTGACGCCGCGCGAGGAGCGCGTGCTGCGCATGCGCTTCGGCATCGGCATGAACACCGATCACACGCTGGAAGAAGTCGGCCAGCAGTTCTCGGTGACGCGCGAACGCATCCGTCAGATCGAGGCTAAAGCGCTGCGCAAACTGAAGCACCCGTCGCGTTCCCGCAAACTCAGAAGCTTCCTCGACAACTGATCCCGGGCGGAATTGCCCGCGATGGAACCTGCCAAGCGCGGCGCTGGTCTATCCAGTGCCGCGACGCGGTGTTTCCTCTTGGCAATAATCGCGCGCCGGCGTGAGGCCGGCGGCGCTACATGTTAACGACGTCATCCCGACGCCGGCTGAAGCCTTCCGATGCGTTTCATCCCGATCACCGACCCTAACGATCCTGCGATCGAGCCGTTTCACGCCGTTCGCGAGCGTGATCTCGTGGGCCGGGAAGGGATGTTCATCGCCGAGGGAGAAACGGTGCTGCGAACCTTGGTCGCCAGCCGCCACCACAGCGTCGTTTCCGCCCTGATTGCCGAGAAGCGGGCTGAGAAGCTCAAGCCGCTTTTCGACGCCATGGGCGAAGATTTTGTAGTACATACGGCATCGCAGGATATCATGGATGCGGTCGCTGGCTTCCATATGCACCGCGGCATTCTCGCGTTGGGACGGCGCGCTTCCGATGCGAATCCGTGTGCACTTCTTGCCACGTTGCCCGATCGGGCCACAATCGTTGTCGCCGTCGGCATTTCCAATCACGACAATATCGGCGGGCTTTTTCGTAATGCCGCGGCTTTCGGAGTGAGTGCGGTTCTGCTGGATTCCGGTTGCTGCGACCCGCTTTACAGAAAAGCCATCCGCGTTTCGGTCGGTGCCGCGCTGACCATCCCCTTCGCGCGATGTCCGACCGGCATCGATATCGCATCCTTCCTGAAGGAACGCGGATTTACGCCGTTGGCTTTTACCGGGACGGGCCGGACGCCTCTTGCGGACCTCGTGCCGCCACCGCGTGCCGCGTTGCTGTTCGGCACCGAAGGGCCGGGGCTGCCCGAAAGCCTGATTGCTGCCTGCGAGACGGTGCGGATCGAGATGGCGTCAGGTCTCGACAGCCTCAACGTGGCAACAGCAAGCGGTATCGCGCTGCATCATGTGATGAGCCGGCATCTGCTTTGATTTCACGCTTACATGCCAAGCGCTCGGAGAGTGCGCGCATCCGGCGCGCCGTAGTATTTGTTCAGGGCTTCGCCGAAGGCAGGCGTTTCTGGAGATGCGGCAGCAAAGAGCGTCATGCAGGATTGAAATTTCATATCGTCCGGGCTGCCGAATATCTCGTGCGCGGTCCGCCCGGTGACGACGTTCACGGCCTGTGTGCATGCAATCAGGCGAGGCCCGAGGACGGGGTGCACGAGATATGCGCGAGCTTCACTCATCGACTGAATGGCGTATAGCTGCGACATCGCACTGTCGCCAAGCCCCGCGATCTGCGGAAATACGTACCACATCCAGTGCGACCGCTTTCTGCCGTCGCGAAGCTCGGTTAGTGCGAGCTCGTGGCTGTCGCGCTGACCTTCGACAAAGCGTGCGAGATTGTGGGGGTCGTCCACGCGCTCAGTTTTCGAAAATGACAGGAACGCCTCGGCGAACAAAACCCGCAAGCTCCTCGACGTCCCAGTTCGTCAGCCGGACGCAGCCGGATGATGTGCTTTCGCCGACCTCGTTGGGTTCGGCTGTGCCGTGAATACCGTAGGAAGGACGGTTTACCGCAATCCAGACCGTACCTACGGGATTGTTGGGGCCGGAGGCAATGGTCAGCCGCCGGCCCGGCAGTTCGTCATATCCCGCGAGTGCGAGTTTCGGCGTGTAGTTCCATGTCGGCACGCGGGCGATACGGGTGATGCGCGCTTCACCGTCCGGCGACGGATGTTCCTCACCGCCGATGGAAGCCGGATAAAAGGCGACCAGTCTACCGTTCCTGTCGAAGGCCCGCACCGTACGCTCGTTCTTGCCGACGATGATCCTATCGACACGGCTGCCGCCGGCAGCGGCACGGCCTTCCATCGTCACTTCGACGGCGGCAACCACGATTTCCACGCCGGCCTTGCTGAAATCGGTATCGGGATTGAGGCGGGCGAGAAAGGCTTCATCCATGTGGAAGCGCTCGGCGAGAAGTTCGCGCGGACCGGTGTAATCAAGCCGCTTGAGCCGGGCCATGCCGGCGATGCTGGAGGGAATGGCGTCGGCGAATGGGCCGATCACATCCTGGTGCTCGATCGTGTAGCGGGTCAGCACCGGGGCGTCGTCCGAGGCCGCCAGCAGCGCGAAGGTCAGTTCGTCGACGGTACCGGTAGGCTCAAGGCCATGATCCTGCTGGAAGGCCTTGATCGCAATCCGTGTGGCGGGGGCGAGCGTGCCGCCGATGGCTCCGGGAGAATAACCGCGACGATCCAGCATAACCTGCGATTTCAAGATGATAGACGGCTCATCGGGGCTTTGCGTTTCAGCGGCGGCGACATCGCCTCCGGCATAGAGGCCGGCCGAAGCAACAGAAGGAATTGCAAAAAACGCGGCGAGCATGCCCAACCGCAACGCAGACAGGTTCATACGCAGACTCCGGACGCAACTCACTGGGGAAAGCCGCCGCAAGGCGTGGCTCTAGGTCATCAGTCTGTTGCCTGCCTTGTCAATAAGGGTCGTTAATAGGGGGAATGGGATCGCGAATCCCGCGCTACTATCTGCGGTATCTGATTCCGGTCCGCTCTCGCGGGCCGACCTTTGAAGAAGGCGCTGCATGCGGATCCGTGAGTTAAGCCTAGCCTGTGCGATCGCAGCGATGCCGGCCACGGGCCACGCGGCGGAATGCACGACGACAGAAGGCCAGCGCGCAGCTTTCACACTTGAAGAGCAGAACGCAGCCGTCTTTCCCGGCATTCCGGATGCACGCTTTTTCGCCGACGAGATCGCAGGCTTCCTGCGCGCGGTGCCGAAGAAAGCGGGAGTGTGGCTCGCGCTGTCCGGCGGCGGCGCGGATGGCGCCTATGCCGCGGGGGTTCTGAACGGCTGGTCGGCGACCGGCAAGCGCCCCGAGTTTTCGGTCGTTACCGGAATATCGACCGGGGCGGCGATTGCGCCCTTTGCCTTTCTCGGCCGCGAGTACGACGCCAAGGTCCGCGAAAACTACACCGCGATCAATGCCGGCGATATTTTCGAGGATATCGACACCGACCAGAGTCTTCTCGACACCTGGCCGCTGAAGGATCTCATCGCACGGCAGGCCACGCCCGAACTGGTCGCGGCGGTGGCGAAAGAACACAAGAAGGGCAGACGGCTGTTTGTCGCGACGGTGAATCTCGATTCCGAACGCCGCGTGATCTGGAACATGGGCGCCATTGCCAGCCGCGGCGACGAGCGCGCACTGGCCCTGTTCCGCGATGTGCTGCTCGCGTCGTCGTCCGTACCGGGCCTTTTTCCGCCGGTGGCGATCGATCTTGAATCAGGCGGAAAATGTGTGCGCGAGGTCCATATCGACGGCAGCGCGGGCGGCGCATTCTACATCGCGCCGGACGTCTGGCTTGCGGGCAACGCGCAGTTCAAGCTGCCCGCCAAGAATGTGTATGTGCTTCTGAACGCCCGTGAAGAACCGTATTTCGAGATGGTGCAGCAGAATGTGCTGTCACTTCTCGGGCGCGCGATCTCCATGACGCTGAAATATTCGGGCCGCATCGACGCGCAGCGCGTTGCCGCGGCGACCGCCAGAGATGGCATACCGTATGAAATCGCGGTCATGCCGGAAGACTTCACGAAAGTTTCGCAGGGAGCGTTCGACGGCGTCTATATGAAGGAGCTGTTCGACCGGGGCGAAAAGGACGCACGCGAGGGCAAGGCTTTCAGACCGTCTCCCCCACCGCAAGCGACCGCCCGGTCTCCGGAATAGCCCCGCTTATTTGCGCCACCAGACGAGCGCGCTGCGCGTCTCGAACAGGAAGCGGCGGATATTGCGGTTCAGAACGGAGCGGTGACGCTTTTCACGCGTTGCGCGACGGCAAAGCGAGCCGGCCGGTGCCTGCGCCCACATCGAGGACCGTGTGGCGGCTCTCAAGCTGCATCGCCGCGATCTGGAACGAAGTGAAGCGCTCCTCCTTCGCCAGCACATTGATAGATCTGAACTCTTGAAAACGGAGTTAGAATAGGCGTTTACTATCGACTTGGAACGCCATATATGAGCCGTCGAAATGATCGCCGACCTGCCTGCCTTCGTGATCAGCCTCAGCCGCACGCCGCAACGGCTGGCCTCGTTTCGCAGAAGCAACGAGGGCGTGGGGCTCGATATCCGTCATCACGAAGGTGTCGATGGCAAGGAGGCCAATCTTCGAAAGCTGGTGAAATGGGGGAAGATCACCGAAACGGCAAACTACAAGCCGGGAATGATCGGCTCCGCCCTGTCGCATGGCGAACTCTGGCAAAAGGCGGTCGATCTCGGCCAAACGGTTCTCGTATTCGAGGACGACGCGAGGCTGCGGAAAGATTTTGCCGTGCAGGCTGAAGGGCTTCTCAAAGAGGCCGGGGACTTCGACCTCGTGATGTTCGGCTTCAACACGGACTACCAGCTGGCGACGGGCCTTTTTCCCGGTTGCGATACGCTGTCGGTATTTTCAAACCGCTATCCCAGCGCCGCCGACATGGACGCATTCGCCGCTTCGATGACGCGGCCTGCGCTGCTGCCCTTGCGCGGCATGTTTGGCGGCTGTGCCTACGCGATTTCACCGAAAGGCGCCGCCGCACTGCTGAAGGCGTGCTTCCCGCTCGACAACAAACCCGTGACGTTCGCGCCAGGCAAGCCGCCGTTTCCCGCTTTCAGCCTGAACGGGATGATGAACACCGCCTACAAGGATATCAAAGCGTACATATCGTTTCCTCCGATCGCGCTGTCGCCAAACGATCAGCAGGCAACGACGACCGGCGGTTTCGCCGCGGGGAAACGCTGATGCTTCTTCGACAACTGCAGTATCTGACGGCTCTGGCGCGCGAACGGCATTTCGCCCGTGCCGCCGCCGCCAGCAATGTGACGCAGCCGACTCTTTCTGCGGGGATCAAGCAGATCGAGGACACGCTCGGCGTTCTCATCGTCGAGCGCGGCCATCGTTTCGTCGGCTTCACGCCGGAAGGCGAGCGCGTGCTGGCCTGGGCGCAGCGCGTGCTTGCCGACTATTCGGGCCTGACGCAGGAACTGAGCGGCCTGAAGGAAGGGCTGAACGGGCGGCTGAAGATCGGGGTCATCCCCGTGGCGCTGCCGCTGGTGCATTGGTTGACGGAGGCGTTCGCGGCGGCGCATCCAAAGACGACGATCGAGGTGCTGTCGCTAACCTCTGTGGAAATCCAGCGAGGAATCGATGCATTCGAACTCGACGCCGGCGTGACCTATCTTGACAACGAACCGCTGGCGCGGGTGCGTACATTAAAGCTCTATGAGGAGCGTTATGTTCTGGTGACACCGTCGGGCGGGGCGATCGACACGAAAAAGAAAGTCACGTGGGCAGAGGCCGCGGACCTGCCGCTGGCGCTGCTGACAGCTGACATGCAGAACCGGCGCATTCTCGACATGCATTTCCGCGAAGCGGGCGTGACGGTAAGCCCGGTGTTCGAGACGAATTCGCCATTTGCGCTGCTGCAGCATCTGACGACGACACGCTGGTCGACCGTGCTGCCACATCCTTATCTCGCGGTCATGGGCACGCTCGACGGTTTGACGACGCGGCCGCTGGAACCCGAAGCGCGGCACGAGGTCGGTCTTGTGGTCGCGGAACGCGAGCCGCTGCAGCCCCTCGCAAAGGCGCTCCTGGCGGAAGCGCGCAAGCCTGAGATACGCCTCAAGCTGGAGCGCGACATCGCGCATTGATAGCCTGGGGCTATCAAAAAACAAAAACAAATAGTTGGAACTGTGCGGCGCGACGCCACACATTACGCGGAAGAGCCGGTGCATTGAGCTGCCGGCGCGATCGACCGTAACGACATGGCCAGCCGCTGAAACCCCGATTCCGGGAGAGGCGGAGCTTTGTCCGCGGCCGAGCGAAACCGGGAGGCAGGACAAATGAAAATCGTATCCATACTTTACGACGATCCGCAGGGCGGTTTCCCGCCGAAATACGCTCGCGACTCGATCCCCGAGATCAAGGTCTACGCGGACGGTCAGACCGCGCCGACGCCCAAGGCCATCGACTTCAAGCCCGGCGAGATGCTCGGTTCGGTGTCCGGCGGTCTCGGCCTTGCGAAATGGCTGAAGAGCCTCGGGCATGAATATGTCGTGACGTCCTCCAAGGACGGCCCGGACTCCGAACTCGAGAAGCATCTCCATGATGCCGACATCATCATTTCCCAGCCTTTCTGGCCGGCCTACATGACGGCGGAACGCATCGCCAAGGCACCGAAGCTCAAGGCGATCCTCACCGCCGGCATCGGTTCGGATCACACCGACCTTCAGGCGGCGATGGAGCGCAACATCACCGTCGCGGAAGTCACCTTCTGCAACTCGATCTCGGTCGCCGAGCACGTCGTCATGATGATCCTCGGCCTTGTGCGCAGCTACATCCCGGCGCACGACATCGTCCGCGCGGGCGGCTGGAACATCGCGGATGCCGTCAAGCAGTCCTATGACCTCGAAGGCATGCATGTCGGCACGGTTGCGGCCGGCCGCATCGGCCTGGCGGTGCTGCGCCGCCTGAAGCCGTTCGACGTCAAGCTGCACTACACCGACCGTCACCGTTTGCCGGAGGCGGTCGAGAAGGAACTAAATCTGACCTGGCATGCGAAGCGGGAAGACATGTATCCGCATTGCGATGTCGTCACGCTCAACTGCCCGCTGCATCCGGAAACCGAGCACATGATCAACGATCAGACGCTCAAGCTGTTCAAGCGCGGCGCCTATATCGTCAATACGGCACGCGGCAAGCTCTGTGACCGCGATGCGATCGTGCGGGCGATGGAATCCGGCCAGCTTGCCGGCTATGCCGGCGATGTGTGGTTCCCGCAGCCGGCGCCGAACCACCATCCGTGGCGCACCATGCCGAATGAAGGCATGACCCCGCACATGTCGGGCACCTCGCTGTCGGCACAGACGCGTTATGCGGCCGGCACGCGCGAAATTCTCGAGTGCATCTTCGAGAACCGCCCGATCCGCGACGAGTATCTGATCGTGCAGGGCGGTGCGCTTGCCGGTGTCGGCGCGCATTCCTACTCGAAGGGCAACGCGACCGGCGGTTCGGACGAAGCCGCCAAGTACAAGAAAAAGGAACTGGCGTAGGGCTTTCGCTCGGGCTTCGGTCCCGGCGGCGCGTATCCGCAGACGCACCGCCGCACGAGCCGGTGACCCGGGCGAACATCGAAGGCGCGGATGCTTTGGCATCCGCGCCTTTTCGCGTCAGGCAGGAGTGAATTTCAGCGCGACGCCATTGATGCAGTAGCGCAGCCCGGTCGGTGGCGGACCGTCCGGGAAGACATGGCCGAGATGGCTGCCGCAGGTGGCGCAGTGCACTTCGGTGCGCACCATGCCGAGCCCGCGATCCGTCGTGGTCTCGACCGAGCCGGGGACTGGCGTGTTGAAGCTGGGCCAGCCAGTGCCGCTTTCGAACTTCACATCGGCCTGGAACAGCGGCCGGTCGCAGCCCACGCATGAGAAGGTGCCAGGGCGCTTTTCGGCGAGGAGGGCGCAGCTTCCGGGATATTCTGTGCCATGCTGACGCATGACGTAATACTGGTCGGGCGTCAGGCGCTCGCGCCATTCGGCGTCGGTGCGGGTGACGGGGTAGAGCTTGTCCATGTGCCTCCGTTTCGAGCGGGTTCGACGGAATATACGGAAGATGTAGGCGCGCTGACGCCAAATCGCTAGACAACGACACTCAGCCGCTTTGCGGCCCGGGTGATGCCCGTATAGAGCCAGCGGGCGCGGCTTTCGGGAAAGGCGAAGCTCTCGTCGAACAGGACGACATCGTCCCATTGCGAGCCCTGGCTCTTGTGCACGGTCAGCACATAGCCGAAGTCGAACTCGTCGTAATGACGGCGTTCCTCCCACGACATGTCCTCGATGCCGCCGACGAAGCATTCCGGGCGGACGCTGACGCGGGTTTCGCGCGCCGCGACGTCGTCCTCGGGCTTGATGCGCATGGAAACGAGCTTCGTGCGCGAGGCGCGGCGCTCCGTGACGGTCCACAGGCCGCCATTGAACAGCGCCTTGCGGCGGTTGTTTCTGAGGCACACCAGCTTGTCACCGGCGACGGGGAAGGGATCTTCGAAGCCGCGCCGTTCGCGCATGCGCTTGTTGTAGGCGCGGCGGGTGTTGTTGCGGCCGACAAGGACCTGTTCGGCGCCGACAACGCGCGCGGGATCGAGATTGGATTTCGTCACGACTTCGGTGTCGCCATAAGAGCCGGGCTCGAGCTGCCGGCCTTCGCGCACGTCCATCGAGAGGCGTACGATCGGATCGTCCTGTGCCTGACGATGAACCTCCGTCAGCATTGCGTCCGGCTCCTCATTCGTGAAGAAGCCGCCGCCCTGTATGGGCGGGAGCTGGGCCGGGTCGCCCAGGACGAGAAGCGGGGCGCCGAACGACAGGAGATCGCGGCCGAGCTCGGCATCGACCATCGAGGCCTCGTCGACGACTATGAGTTTGGCGCGTGAGGCGGGCGCTTCGTCCCAGAGTTCGAAGGTCGGCGTTTCGGAACTGTTGTCCTTCGGCTTGTAGATCAGGCTGTGAATGGTCTGCGCCCCCTCGCAGCCGCGCGCGCGCATGACGAGCGCCGCCTTGCCGGTGAAGGCGGCGTATTTGACGGTGCCGTCGACGCCTTCGGCCAGGTGGCGCGCGAGCGTGGTCTTGCCGGTGCCGGCATAGCCGAACAGGCGGAAAATCTGCGGCGTGCCCTTCCGGCCCGGCTTCGATTTGAGCCAGTCGGAAACGGCCTTCAGCGCGGCGTCCTGGTGGGGCGTGAATTTCGGCATGGAATCGGCGGGAACGTTAGCAGAACAAGGCCGGGGGCGCGACCGGCGGCGAGGTTGTGGAGGGGGGAGTGTTCCGCTATCAGACCGCTTTCCCAAACGCCCCGGAGGCCGCGCCATGATCGTCACGATGATGAAGGGCAAAATTCACCGCGCCACGGTGACCGAAGCCGATCTTCATTACGAAGGCTCGATCTCGATCGACATGAACCTCGTCGAGGCGGCGGGCTTTCTGGTCAACGAGCGGGTCGAGATCTACAACATCGACACCGGAGCACGGTTTGCGACCTATGTGATCGAGGGCCGGCGCGGGTCCGGCGTCATTGGCCTCAACGGCGCGGCGGCGCGCCTCGCCATGCCGGGCGACAAGGTCATCATCGTGGCGTATGCACAGATGGATGCCGAGGAGGCGCGTGCCTTCCAGCCGAAGGTGGTGCTGGTCGACGGCGATAACCGGCCGGAGCAGAAGGCCGCCTAGGCTGGCTTCGGCTTTCGTGGCTTCGGCAGCTTGCTGTCGAGCGCAGCGATCGCCTCTTCCAGCAATTTGCGCGTCCGGACCGCCGCCGGGCCGTCGAGCGCATCGAGGTCGAGGAAGACGTCGACGCCCTTGGACTGCTGGGCGATGACGTTGGGTTTCGTGGCCGATTCGCCGACGAGACCCTCGACCGCGAAGGGGACGACCTCCCGGCTGATGCCCTTCATCTGGATCGCGGGCAGGGGATGCGCCCGCACCATGTCCTTCACATGGGCGTAGGTCTCGTAGCTGAGGACGATGCCGCCGGGCTCGGCGATGGTCTGCAGGCGCGCGGCGAGGTTCGCCTCGGCGCCGATGATCGTGTAGTCCATACGATCCTCGGACCCGAAATTGCCGACATTGCAGTAGCCGGTATTGATGCCCATGCGCGCCTGGAACGGTACTTCCACACCGCGCCTGCGCCATTCGGTGTTGAGCGTGGCAAGGCGCTTCTGCATCTCGACCGCCATTTCGAGACAGGCGCGCGCATCTTCCGCCGCGCCCTTGGTCTCGGGGTCGCCGAAAAACAGCAGCATGGCGTCGCCGATGAACTTGTCGACGGTCGCGCCGTGCCTCAGCGCGATGTTCGACATCTCGGTGAAATATTCGTTCAGCAGCGCGGTGAGGTCTTCCGGCTGAAGGCGCTCGGTGGTGGCGGTGAAATCCTTGATATCGGAGAAAAAGATCGTCAGGCGCTTGCGCTCGGTCGCGATGGCAACGTCGCGCTGGCCGGAGAAGATGCTCTTGTAGATCTGCGGCGAGAGATACTTGGCCAGTTTCATCGATATGGCGGCGAGGAAATCATTGGCTTCGCCGAGTTCCCTGTTCATGCCCGCCATGACCAGGGACTGCTTGCGCTGGAACAGGATGAAGCCGATGCCGATGATGCCGGCAATCACGAAATAACCGAGGAGATATTTGAAGGCGAAGATGTTGGCCGCGATCGGCTGGTGGACGGTTATTTCCTGGATGCCGCGCACATCGCCAACCCTCCAGTCCGTACGGGGGCTCTCGGGATGGGAGTTGTGGCAGTTGACGCAGGCCTGCGCCATGCGGACAGGCGTCGCCATGCGGATCTGCCTATCAAACAGCGAGCCCGACACATCGACGATCTGCCGTGCCGGATTGATGCGCAGATCGGAAATTGCCTGCTTCTCGAACGTATCCAATTCGCGCGGACCGCGCCCGGCAAAGGGGTAATCCGACACGAACTGGTATTTGACGCTGTCGTTGCGCTTGCTGATGAGATTGCCGAGTTCGATCGAGAGCGTGGCCGGGATCGGAATGCCGCCTTCGACCTCGCGGAAATTGTGTGTCGGCTTGGTTTCCGCACCGTGAGCGGCCATGACGCGGCCGACGACGTCGGTGGCGTAGAAGGTCCGCATGTCGTCAATGATGCGGCTGATTTCGTTGCTCTGACGCCGCAAGAGGTTCTCGGAGAGACTCTGAAGGTCAAGCAGGGCGGCAATCGGCATGCCGATCAGCCCGGCGAGAACCAGGAGCGCAACCACCGCTATCGGGATCGACCGTGCACCTTCCGACGGCGCTTCTTTCACGCTCATGCCCCGCGCCCCCACGCTCGTGCCAAGCGGGCGCACCATAGCGCCCGGCTGATGATACGGCCATGGCCGGTTGGGCCTTCAACACCTTAAGTTATTGAACGTCGTCATCGCCGACCCGGCCGCCTTCGCCTTCCCAGCCCGCTATCTGGCGTGTTTCGGTGCGGTTGAACTTCAGGCGCACGCCCGCGCCAAGCGTGCCTTCCTCCGGAACGAAGATTGCCCCGAACCGCTCAAGAGCGCGGCCTACCGCGGTCACCTTGCAGGTTTCGCCGGTGGCGGGGACATTGACGCTGTTCGCTTCCATGCGTTTCAGGCTGTTGAGAGAAATACCCGCGGCGTCGGCAAGCCCTTGCTGGCTGATCGAAACCAGCGCTCGCGCGGCCGCGATCTGACGGCCGGATATGGAACCGGGCGGGGCCATGCCGGGAATATTGGCTCCTCGGGGACGGCCGGGGCAAGCCCGGCCGCCTCGTCGTCAGGGAGCAATTTCCCAGGTCGCGGTGATGTTGATCTGCAATTCCTGCTCGCCCTGTTCGATCGGCACATCCGCTTTGGGGGCGGCCGCGGCCTCCATACGCATCATCGGACGCGGGGGCGGGAAGGCGCCCGCCTGTTCCGAAAGATCGCGCAGGCGGCCGAGCTTCAAGCCGGCGGCTTCGGCATAGAGCTCCGCCTTGGCTTTGGCATCTGCAAATGCCCTTTTGCGCGCTTCGTTCAGGAGAGCGGTCTTGTTCGACACATCGAAGGCAAGGCCGCTGATCTGGTTCGAGCCTTCCGTGACGGCGCTGTCAAGAATGGCGCCAAGCTTCGAGAGGTCGCGCACGGTAACGGTGATGTTGTTGCGGACCTCATAGCCGACGATGCGCGGCGGCTCCTGCTGGCCGTCGTTGCGCTGGCTGTAGACGTAGCGCGGCTGGATGGAGAAACCGGAGGTCTGGATGTCCTTTGGTTCGATGCCGGCGTCCTTGAGGCTGGCGATCAACTTCTGCATGGCAGCCGTGTTGGTATCGAGCGCCGCACGCGCGGTATCCCCCTGGCTGACAACGCCCGACGTCAGTACGGCGATATCGGGGGCGGCCGTTGCCGAACCTTCGCCGGACAGGACAAAGGTGGCGGGCCGCGGCCCGGGTGGATGCGGCGGTTCCGGCTGGGCCAGGGCGGGCATAGCGGCGGCAAAGGCGACGAGGACGGCTAGCGCAAATCGCATCAAGGAAAGCTCCTTCTCGGGGGAAGGAACAAAAAAGCCGCCAAAGCTGGCGGCTTGAAGGCAGAAAGGGCGGCAGCCGGGGATACCGGCTGCCACGGAGAGAATAAAAAGGGGTCCGGGTGAAGATGGACTGCGCGGGAGGCGACATTCCGCTCCGGCCCGGACCCATTGCCCCACTTAGCTGCCGCGTAGGTGGGGCAAGACTTCGACGAAGCCGCGGTAAGTCATGTCAGTCGCGACATAGACGATCACAATCAGGCCGACCCACGCGATCCAACGATGCTTCTGCAGCAGCTTCGCAATGAAGGTTGCGGCGAAGCCCATCATGGCGATGGCGAGCGCCAGGCCGATGATAAGGATCATCGGATGCTCGCGGGCGGCGCCGGCAACGGCCAGCACGTTGTCGAGCGACATCGACACGTCGGCGATGATGATCTGCCAGACCGCCTGACCGAATGTCTTGCGCGGCGGAATGCCGGCGATCGTCCCGTCGGCGTTGACGACGAAATCCCCGTCGCCTGTCGCGGCGACCGCCTCGGCGTGACCAGCGCGTAGTTCGGCATACATTTTCCAGCAGACGTAGAAGAGCAGAAGGCCGCCGACCAGAAGCAGGCCGACGATCTGCAGCAGCTGGGTCGTGACCAGCGCAAAACAGATTCGCATCACCGTCGCGGCGGCGATGCCGATGGCGATGACTTTCTTGCGCTGATCGGAGGGAAGGCCGGCGGCCGCGAGGCCGATGACAATGGCGTTGTCGCCGGCGAGCACTAGGTCAATCATGATGACCTGCAGCAGCGCCATCAATCCTTCAGTGGTAAAGAGTTCGCTAAACATTGGCCCATTTCCAAATCTAGTGGGCCTTGTTCTCAAACGGCGACGTTTTAGAACTCGCCGGAGCTTCGGGCCCGTTTAAACAACGGAAAGCAGTCCGACATCACAGTTCTTGCGAACTGCCAGAGGGGCCCGGTCTGTACATCATGCTCAGAGGGAGATGATTTTCGCGATCTGCTCATTGTCGGAGAGGATTGCCGCGCAGAAGCCAAGCGCGAGCAGGCTCCCAGAAACATCCCAGACCGACAGTTGCTTTTGCTGAGGCAAGCCGCGACGCCAGGCATAAAATGCCAGGAAGCCGCCACCGGCCATCATGATCGTTGCGAAAACCGGCAGAACGAAGCCATGCGGCGACAGAACGATCGCCGCAGCGGCGCCTGTCGCGATGAACATCGTCGTTACATCAAGCAGCGCAGCCGGATCAATCCGACCTGCGCGGAAGCTCAGATGCAGCCGGTTCACGACTCTTCTCCCCTTAAGCCGACGCGTGCATTTGTCATATGACAGCCGCATTCGCCGATGCTTGGAGAATTAGAAAAAGGTACAGCCGGTGGGTATTCGTATTGATTGGGCGGTAAAATTACTGCTCGTACATAAACTACAGTAAAACTACGGTGCCGCCCGCCGGAGCTGAATTGCCTGCCGGACGAGGACCGCGACGCTTTCCGCCGCCATTTTCTGCATGATCTGCGCGCGGTAGCTTTCGACTGTGCGCGTGCTCAGCCCCAGCTTCTCGCCGATGGCGTGCGAGGTATAACCGGCGACGACGAGATCGAACACTTCGCGCTGGCGTGGCGTGAGGAGGGCGAACTTTTCTTCCACGTTCTGGCGCCGTTGTTCGTCGCGTTTTTCCTCGAACTTCGGAAGCAGCGCCCTGTTTATGGCCGCGACGAGAGACGCGTCATCGACCGGCTTTTCGATGAAATCCGCGGCGCCGGCCTTGATGCCAGCCACGGCCATGGGGACGTCGGCATGGCCGGATATCAGAATTATCGGCACATCATTGCCCGATGCGCGGCATTGCCGCACCAGCTCGATCCCATCCATGCCCGGCATGCGTACATCGCAGACAACGCAGGCAGGATCGGCAGAGCGTGGTTTGCCGACGGCGGCGAGGAACGCTCTGGCGGATTCGAAGGTCTCGGCGTCGAAACCGAAAACCTGCATCATTTCCGCTATGGCTTTCCGGACCGCCGGTTGATCGTCGATTATGTAAACCTTGGCCACGTTCTTCCCTTCACTTCGCAGGCAGCCAGAATCGGAACTCGGTTGCTCCAGCCTGACCGTTTTCGAGCCAGATCTGTCCTCCGTGCGCCTCCACTATGGTTAGACATATCGGAAGTCCAAGGCCAAGCCCGTCGCTCTTGGTCGTTCGCAAGGGCTCGAACAGGTTTTTCCGGCGTTTAGGGGGTACGCCGGGTCCGTTATCGCGGACGAAAAACTCGATCCGTTCCGGGTCTGTTTTATGCTCGGCACCAATCGTGACGCGGCCACGTATTGACGGATCAGCGTGGATGGACTGAACCGAATTGTGGATCAGGTTGAGAAACACCTGCATGATTTGAACGCGATCGGCGTCGACGTGGTAGTTCTCCGCGCCCATCTCGGCGTCGATCACCACATCGCCTCGAATTTGCGACCGTGAAAGCAGGGGCGCTTGTGTCAACAGATCTTTTGTGCTGACGCGCGTGAGGTTGAGCTGACGGCGTTTCAGGAAATCACGCATGCGCCGAATGACATCCGCGGCATGATCGATCTGGGTGATCGCCGTCGCCAGGTTGTTGCCGGCGCGCGCAAGATCGGGTTTTTTGCTGTCGATCAGCATCTGTGATGACCGGACCAGAGCCCGGATCGCTGTCATAGGCTGGTTGATCTCATGTGCCAGCCCGGAAGCCATACTTTCGACGATGGCAAAACGTTCGGCCCTCGTATTCGCTTCTTTCTGCTTTCGCAGCTTTTCTTCGGCCGCTTTGGCGAGATTGTCGGCGCGGATGCGTGCGTTGACTTCCGCGCCGACGAACAGACCGGCGGTGGTAAGCGCCAGCATTGCAGTCTGGAATTCCAGGAAAAGAGCGGCATCGGCGCCGATGGTGTGCAAGATGACGGCCACACCGAACTGGACGGTGGCGATGGCAACACAGGCGCCGTCAAAGCCGTATCGGACGGCGACGATAACAATAGGGACGAAGAGAACGTAGAAATTTTGGAGTCCCGTTTGCATCAGCACGGTCAGCGCCGCACAGATGAACACCAGCTGAAGCAAGGCTTCGAGATATTTCAGCGGACCGACATGAAGCTGCAACTTCTCGACATCAATCCGCAGCAGACGCAGCGCCAGCGGTGTCATGACCATGATACCGACGAGGTCGCCGATGAACATCTGCAGCATGATGGTGCGCTGCGAATGCTCGCCGTTAATGAAGATCGCCGACAGCAGGGCACCGACGATCAGCGATGCGACAGCGCCGACGAGGGCGAGCGTAACGACGTCCTGGATCCGGTCGAACTCCAGATTGTCGCGGACAATGGCACGGATGGTTGCGGCGGCGACGGTGTAGATCAGCGACGCGATCGCCGCGATCAGCACCACGGAGTACCAGGGGACGACCGTATCCAGCAGAACGAATTCGGACGCGGCAATGGCCGCGAACAGAACCCATCCATAGGCCAGGCGCCGCGCGAGCATGAAGGCGAACAGCACGCCCAGTCCCGGATTCCACGGGGTGATCGGAAGGCCACGAAATTCCTGGAGGAAGCTGACCCACTCCAGAACCAGGTAGCCGAAGATGAGCAGGCAAACGAGGAGAAGGCGCGCGCGGATCGCACGGGACTGGCCGAGAACCTCCGCGACGTTCGATCTGATCTCCTTGTTCAACCGCTTTTCCTTCGGCGCGACGTCGAGTCTCGGCGTCGAATACCATAACGGGTGGGGATTAATCCGCCCGCGCGCCATGAGGCAAGCGGCATGGCGAACTTCCGCTCTGGGGAAAGTGGTGGGCCCACCAGGACTCGAACCTGGAACCAGACCGTTATGAGCGGTCGGCTCTAACCATTGAGCTATGGGCCCACGGGACAGAACAGATAGCTGCTGGAAGCCCTTTGGTCACCCCGTTATGCGCGCTCTCAACCACACGATCCATGAAGATATATCGGGATATATTTCTATGTGGCACACAGGGAATCCGCATATTCAGGTATGGTCGGAAGCCTGAAATATCTAACGGGAACAGGGTGCAAATGCTGCTGGATACCGAGGAGCTCGAACAGCGCCTGTCACAACTTGAGGGTGAAACGGCCGGTGGAACGACCGGCATGTGGCAGTGCGACTTGCCGCACGAAACCCTGACGTGGACCGATGGCGTTTACGACATTTTCGAGCTGCCGCGCGGGTTTCGGATAACCCGTCCCGAAGCTGTGGGGTTCTACACGCAGAAGTCCCTGAAAATGCTGGAGGAGGTGCGCCGTCGCGCCATCCGGGACTGCACGGATTTTACGCTCGATACTGAAATCATGACCGCGCTGGGGAATTCGCGCCGTATGCGCATCATTGGTCACGTCAAGTGCGAGAACGGGAGAGCCGTCCGGATATTCGGAATCAAGCAGGACATCACGGAAGAGAAGAGCAATATCCACCGGACCACCTGATTCCGGCGTGACTTGTGCGATCCACCGGACGGGCCGGCTTAGCCGATAGTCGCTGCCGGCGCGGGATGGCAGGGAACCTGCATAGCCTTCGCGGAGCGGCCGGACCTTTCCGGCTCCGGCCTCCCGCTCGGGAAGGGGTCGTTTTGAACATTCCGAAGGATTTGCGGCTTCGTGCGGCCGCCCTCGCAGCAACTCTCATGCTCGCCCAGACGTCTGCCTTCTCCGCATATGCGGAGTGCGCCTTTGTCCGCCAGGTCATGATCGGCCTGAAGGTGCAGGGGTACGAATCGCTCTATGTCGGCGAGCCCGACCTGGTTTCGCGGGCCATGGCCTTTCTGCGCGAACATGGGCTCGAGAGCGCGCCGGAAGAAACCAACGGCATTCTCCTTGTGGCTCTGGACGAGGGGTCTCGGATTTCGCTTGTGGTCGATGGCTGCGTGGACGGCATGATCATCGTCGACGAGATCACGGCCGAGGCGTTCCGCGACGTGATCGACGGCGAACCGGACGGCCGCGAGGCCTGATCGTGAACGTTTCACGGGCGAAATAAAAAAGACCGGGCGCGAAAACGTGCGGAAACATATGGCGGCTAAAAGCCCGCTCCTCCGAGGGCTTGGAGGAGACTTATGAGAGCTGTCGTATCGGGCGCCGTGATGGTTGCCGTTCTTGCTGGGCCTGCCATTTCCGAAGATCGCGTGGAGCGCGGCAAATATCTCGCCGCGATCATGGATTGCGCGGGTTGTCACACGCCGGGCATTTTCCTCGGCAAACCGGATTTCAGCCGCATGCTTGGCGGGTCTGAAGTGGGCTTCCAGATTCCCGGCCTTGGCATCTTCTATCCGCCGAATCTGACGCCGGACGCCGAAACGGGTCTCGGTGCATGGACCGAGGAGGATATCATCGCAGCGGTACGTACGGGCGCGCGTCCGGACGGCCGTTTACTCGCGCCGGCTATGCCCTGGCGTTCCTATGCCGCGCTGTCCGATGATGACGCAAAGGCGCTCGCGGCCTATCTGAAGAGCCTGCCGGCAGTAAGCCACCAGGTGCCGCCGTTAACCGGCGCGAGCGAGAAGGCGCCTGCGCCGTATCTCGGGGTGATCATGCCCTAGGCGTTCGGAACCTTCGGATAGTTCAGGAAGTAATTGACGCCGACAGCTACGATCGGCGGCTGGGAGGCATGCGGACCATCATACTCAAGATAAGTGACGTCATAACCCGCCGCCTTCAATTTCAACGCGCTGGCGCGGCCGGCGGTTTCGACGGGCGTCTTTTCGTCTTTCGAGCCGTGGGCGATGAAAATATGCGGCGCGCCTTCCTGATGCAGCGGTGAGAAGAACCCCGCCGAGAATGCGAGGATGTGCGTGACGAAGTCCCCGTTCGCAACGCCATTCGACAGCGAATAGGAACCGCCGTCGGAATGGCCGGCGAACGCGAATTTGTCGGGACGCAGCGTGTAGCGGTCGGCAACCCAGTTGAGTGCGTTCTCAAGGCGCTCGCGATCCGGCCCGTTGCCGGCGATGACGATGTCCCATGTCGCCATGAAGGATTGCGGCACGAGAAGAAGAAAGCCGTGTTCCTCCGCATGAGCTTTCATGACCGGCATGATCCTCTCGGCGCTTCCGCCCCCGCCATGAAACATCACCATCAGCGGGGCAGGCGTGCGTGGATCGAGCTTTTCCGGAACGACGAGATGATAATCGCGTTTTTCGTAAAGGCCGGTTTTGTGCAGACCGGGCGGAAGCGGAGCCTGCGACGGCGTGCGATGCCGGAAATGGATGCGCCCTGCGAGAGATAGATCAAGCATGGCGCCTGATTAACGCGTGAAGACGAAGGGTCAAGCGAAGGACCCAAAAAAGTCGCAAAGCCAAGCCAGCAAAGAACCCAATAACAGGGAGATAAAAATGCTGCGTGCTGTTGTTTTCGTTGCTCTTTTCGCGGTTCCGACAGCTGCGCTGGCGGATCGTGCCGATGCCGATGCCTGCGCCAAAGGGCTGAAGGGTCAGAGCAAGGTCGCCTATCGCTCGGTTGTCGGGCATGTTCAGCGCGGTTCAACGCTCGAAGATGCTGTGCGCCGTGCGCTGCAGCCGAAGGTCGATTCCGGACGCATGTCGGAGAACGAGGCGCGTTCTGTCGGACGTCAGGCGGCGGATTGTGCACGTCTGGTGCACCGCGGCGCCTAATTTCGAAGTTCGAACAGAGCTGCGGACCAACGCGCAACCTCGTCCCTGACGAGATGCGCCAAGGCATCTGGGCTGCCTGTCGCTTCGTCCGGCAGACTGGCCCCCAGATCGATCAGTCTTGCACGCACCGAGGGGCTGTCCAGCGCGTAGCGGAGCGCCGTATGCAGGGTTGCAACCTGGTTTTCCGGCGTGCCGTTTTTGGCGAACAGCCCGTTCCAGGCATCCATCTTCATCTCCACGCCAAGTTCCCTGGTCGTAGGGACATCCGGCAGGGCGTTCGAACGCCAGTCTCCGACGATTGCAAGCGGACGGGCTTTTCGCGTCCCGACGACAGGAGCAATGTTGACGATCTGGTCGATCAGCACATCGACCTGACCGTTCACGAGATCGTTTAGTGCAGGACCCGTGCCCGAATAGCCGACAAGCTCCGGCGATATGCTGAGCGCCGAGGTAAAGAGCAGTGCGGCGGCGTGGGAAACCGATCCGCGCCCTGCATGTGCAATACGGAATTTGCTTCCCGGTTTGCGCAGAAGCTCGCCAAGCTGCTTCAAATCCCGCGCGGGAATGTGCCGGGCCACCGCGATGACCATCGGCGTACCTGCCGCCATGCCGATTGGTGCGAAATCCTTGTATGGGTCGTACCCAAGATCCGCATTGAGCGCGGGCGCCGCGCCGTGCGTTCCCATGTGCCCCATCAGAAGCGTATGGCCGTCCCGCGCATCCTCCAGGAAGCGCAGTACACCGGTCTTTCCACCGCCGCCGGATATGTTGTCGATATAGACCGGCGTCTCCAGCATGTCCGCCATTTCATGGGCCACGATGCGCGCGACCGTGTCAGTCGGCCCGCCCGCGGCAAACGGAACGATGATGCGTATGGGCTGCGCCGGTTTCCATGCCGCGAAACCCGGGGCAGGAATGGCAAACAGAATAACGGCGCATGCCGCGCCGAGAATTCGTGCGATCATGCTCGGGCCTCCAGCGTCGATGGTTCAGCTTCCAGCCGCCGCTGCTGAATGAAATGCGGAACGCGGCTGGCGGTCATCGGCTTCGCGAAGAGGTAGCCTTGGGCGCCGGTACAACCCGTTTTCTTCAGGAAGTCCATCTGGTATGGACGCTCCACGCCTTCGGCTACGACTTCCATTTTCAGACTGCGGGCCATATCGATCACGGCTCTGATGATGCTGGCATCGGCATGGTCGTTCTCGACGTTGTGAACGAAGCTGCGGTCGATTTTCAGAACGCTAATCGGAAACTGCTTCAGGTGAGTTAGCGAAGCGTATCCCGTGCCGAAATCATCGAGCGCGATACGGATTCCGGCCCGATGGAGCAGCAGAAGGTTTGCCTGGACCCGATCGAGAGTCTTGCCGAACAGGACACCTTCGGTGACCTCGACCTCCACGACCTCGGGCGGGACCGCATGCGCCGCGATCTCGTTCAGCATCCACGACGCATAGTCCGGGTGGTCAAGCTCCGCAGCGGATGCATTGACCGCCACGCGGCCGAACGGCAGCCCGTCATCTATCCACCGCCGTGTATCGGCGAGAACCTGCCGAAACAGCTTTCGGCCGATGGCGATCGCCAGCTCGTGACTGTCGAAAGCGGAGCCAAACACCGAAGGGCCGAGCAGGCCACGCTCCGGATGCCGCCAGCGGGCCAGAGCTTCGAAGCCCTGGATTCGCCCCGTACGGATCGAGATTTGCGGCTGGTAGAACGGAACAAACAGATCCTGCTGTATGCCCGACTTGACGTCTTCGTGGAGGGCAATGCGTTCTTCGATCTCGGTACGCATTCCTGTCTCGTATTCCGCATAGCGCCCGCGGCCGTTCGCCTTGGCGGAGTAGAGCGCGATGTCGGCGTTCTTGAGAAGATCGCTGGCGGAACTTCCATGATCGGGAAACACAGCTATTCCGATGCTCCCGGCGGTCATGACGGTCTGGCCGTTGTGGTCGAAGGGCCGGCGAAGCGTCGCCAGGACTTTTCGCGCCGTCTGCCGCGCCAGATCCGGTGTCCCCGGTATGGCAATGGCGAATTCGTCGCCGCCGAGACGCGCGAGAAAGCCGGTATCAGTGGCGATCGCTGCCAGTCGCCGCGCGGCGGTTATGAGGAGAGAATCGCCAGCGTCGTGGCCGAGAGTGTCGTTTATGGTCTTGAATTCGTCGAGGTCGATAAAGAGTACGCACAGTGATTCGGGAAACTCTTTCAAAGCGCATTCCAGTCGGCGCTGAAATTCGGTACGATTGGGAAGATCGGTCAGCGCGTCGTTGCTCGCCGCATGAATGAGTTTAAGCTCGGCTTTCTCGCGATGTCCGGCGACACGGGCCAGTATTTCGCCGAGAGCCAGAAGGACGAGCGCCGCCGCGAGAACAATAGACATGCCGCGGGTGGCTTCCTCGCGCCATTCCGCCAGTACGGCCCTTTCAGAAAGACCTGCTGTAATAACAATAGGCGTACGCGCCATTTTTTTGAAAGCGTATGTGCGCGTTATATTATCCGTCGGCGCGCGTAGATCATAGTTGCCCTCGTTCCGATTTCCGGTGCTCGCCTGCAACGCTTTTGAGACGTCCTTGCCGATGAATGACGGATCGAAAGGATGTCGGGCGATCATGATGCCATCGTCGCGGATGATGCTGATCGATCCTTTGTCGCCCATCGCAATCGAAGCGTAAAAGCTGTTCAGATATTCGAGATTGAGCAGAGCGACGACAACGCGGCCGGGAATGCCTTCCTGACCGCTGATCCTGCGGCTGACGCCGACGACCCATGTCTGGCTTTGCTGATCCAGATAGGGGCGTCCGATATGCAGGCCGAGATACCGATTGGCCTTGTGGACCAGAAGGGCATCCGCGTCAGCACCGCGGCCGGTCGTAGCCGTCCGGAAGAATTCAAAGAGCGGCTCGCCGTCGTCGGGATCCAGCATCCGGACCGACATGACGTGCGGGAGGTCCTGCGCAAGTTTCGCAAGGTTCGCCGCGAGATCGGAGCGCTTCACCGGGTCTTCCGGCCGCGGGCCGAGTTCGCGCGCAACAATTTTCAGCAGCATGTCGACCGAGTCGAAGGTGCGCTCGGTATGCTGTGTCAGCATGCCTACGAGATTGCGTGTGGTGGATTCGGCCAACCTGAGTGAGCGTTCGCGGGCCTGCCAGAGCAAGGTGGCGGCGATGGCGATGAGGCCGAGGCACACAATCAGGGTCGACGAGCGCACGACAAGGCGCAGCGAGAACAGGCCGTGCTTTCCGCCGAAATTTGAAAAAGGAAACAAACGCAACAGGATGGCCCCGGATACTAAGGTTTTCCGGAGCAATTATGACGGCAGAAGTCTTTAGGCCGGGTGAAACTCCGCCACGCCGGGACCTATCCTTCCAGAGTGGTGGGGTCGAAAGGGTCCGTGTCGGGGTGGGAGGGCACTTTCCCGTCGCGCCACATCTCGTCATGCACACGCGTGCCTTCATCGGTGAGCCGATAGATTTCCTCGCCGTCGGCATTGGGGCCGCGCCCTTCCAGCAGATGGAATTTTACGAGCGCGGCAATCGCGGCTGGACCGAGTTCCGCCCACCTGGAGGCTGGCGCCTCCAGTTCGCTCGAGCGTGCAAAACGGTCGAGCGCGCGGCGTTCCTGAGTAGTGAGATCGCGATAGGTCAGCATGTTTGCGACATAGGCCGATGCACGATTCCTGGCCAGCACGACATATTGCCGGTGGATACTATCCGGCAGGCGCACTCTCCGCTTTTGCCGTCAGGCCGCCCGCACGCTCGATGAAGGCGGCGATCTTGTCGGTTCCGACACCGCCGCGGATGTTAGTGAAGGCATAGGGACGCTCCCCGCGCATGCGCTGCGTGTCGGTTTCCATTATGCCGAGATCGGCCCCGACGAGCGGCGCGAGATCAATCTTGTTCACAACGAGGAAATCCGAGCGGGTAATTCCCGGGCCGCCCTTGCGCGGAATTTTCTCACCGCCCGCGACATCGATGACGTAGATCGTGATGTCGGCGAGCTCCGGCGAGAATGTGGCCGCGAGATTGTCGCCGCCGGACTCGATCAGGATGAGATCGAGGTCGGGAAACTTCCGGTTCATTTCGGCGATGGCGGCGAGGTTGATCGAGGCGTCCTCGCGGATCGCCGTGTGCGGACAGCCGCCGGTCTCGACGCCCATGATGCGCTCGACGGGCAGGGCGCCGGCAACGGTCAAGAGGCGCGCGTCCTCCTTAGTGTAGATGTCATTGGTGATGGCGCAGAGATCGTAGCGGTCGCGAAACAGCTTGCAGAGGGCTTCCATCAGCGCGGTCTTGCCCGAGCCGACAGGGCCGCCGATGCCGACGCGAAGAGGTCCGTTGCTCATGATCTGAATAGCCTTGTGTACTGCGTTTCGTGACGGAACGAGCCGAGATCGGCGCGGAACGTCGCGCTGGCGATATCGTCGAGTGTCAGCGTTTCGGCGTCCGCCGCGATGCCGCGCGCCAGCGGGGTCAGCGCGGTGACGACGCGCATGCCGGCGGTCTGTCCGATGGGTGCCGAGCGGATGGCGGCGGAGACGAGGTTCTGCGCAAACGCCAGCACGAAGGCCGGGAGCGTCGTTTCGAGCGGTATCCGGTGCGCGGCGGCGGCAAGGCCAACCGCGACCGGGTAAGCAATTTCACCGATGTTTCCGGCCGCTTTTGCGAGATCGGCCTGCGGCCAGGCGGCGAGCACCGCATCGAGAAAGCTGCGGCCCTGCTGGGCGGTTTCGAGGCGCAGTTCCTGCGACGGCGCGAGAGCAAGCGCGAGTTCGTTGACGGCGGCGAGCGCTCCCTTGTCGGTCAGCGAACGATAGGCATGGACAAGCAGGATGGCGTCATTACGTCCCGCGCCATTGGCCATCATGTCTTCCAGCCATTCCAGAAGCGTCGCTTCGTCCCGGATGTCGCCGTCCTCGACCGCCCATTCGACGCCATGCGAATAAGCATAGGCCCCGACCGGGAACGCCGGCGACAGCCAGGCGAAAAGGGGGAGGGAGGTCATGGTTCACCTCCCCCCTTGTGGGGGAGGTCGGCAGACCGCGGAGCGGTCACCGGGTGAGGGGTACTTTCTATTTGTTGCGGGAACCCGATTTGAACCTGTGACCCCTCACCCCGCTCGAAGCCTGCCGGCTTCGCGTCGGCCCTCTCCCACAAGGGGAGAGGGAGGGCACCGAAATCAATGCCCATGACCGCAGCCGCAGGCTTCGCCGTGTTCGTGGTGGTGGTCGTGGCCACCCTGCTTGTGTTCGAGAGGGCTGTGATCGTGTGCGGCGTGTTCGTGATAGGCGCCGCGTTCGGGGCGGAACGGGCGCTTCACAGGATCCGCCTTCGCGCCGAGGCCGCGCACCATTTCGACCAGCACATGATCCGGCGCGATATAGATCGCGTCCGTTGTTACTTCCGCCGGCACATGGCGGTTGCCGAGATGCCATGCCACCTTCATCAGGCGCAGGGGATTTTCCGTCGTGATCTCGATCAGGTCTTCCGGCTTCGCCGCGACCTGGACAAGGGCGCCGTCCTCGAGTTTCAGCGCATCGCCGTCTTCCAGAATGGCGGCATTGCCGAGATCGAGCAGGAATTCGAGCCCGCCATCGGCCGTCATCGCCACGCGGCGGCGGTGCCGGTCCTGATGATCGAGGGTGATCGTGTCGACCACTTTGTCGGGCTTTACCGCAAGCTTGCGGACAATAAGAACGGCGCGCTGCATGGGAACCTCAGAACATGAAATAGCGCTGCGCCATTGGCAGCTTTTCCGCGGGTTCGCAGACAAGAAGTTCGCCGTCTGCGCGCACGTCGTAAGTCTCGGGATCGATCTCGATGACGGGTGTGGCGTCGTTGAGGATCATGCTCTTCTTGCCGATGCCCGCCCGCGTGTTGTCGACGGCGACGAACTCCTTGATGCAGCCGAGCTTGTCGCGGAGGCCGTTCTCGAATGCGGATTTCGAGACGAACGTCATGGACGTCGAGGCGATGGCACGTCCATACGATCCGAACATCGGCCGGTAATGCACCGGCTGCGGTGTCGGGATCGAGGCGTTGGGATCGCCCATCGGCGCGGCGGCGATTGCGCCGCCCTTGATGACGAGATCGGGTTTCACGCCAAAAAAGGCGGGCGACCAGAGCACGAGATCGGCAAGCTTGCCGGGTTCGATCGAGCCAATATGCGCCGACACGCCGTGCGCGATGGCAGGGTTAATCGTGTATTTGGCGACATAGCGGCGGACGCGCATATTGTCGTTGTCGCCGGTCTCCTCGAACAGGCGGCCGCGCTGCTGCTTCATCTTGTCGGCGGTCTGCCAGGTGCGGATGATGACCTCGCCGACGCGGCCCATGGCCTGGCTGTCGGACGACATCATCGATAGCGCGCCGAGATCGTGGAGAATGTCCTCGGCGGCAATGGTTTCCTTGCGGATGCGGCTTTCGGCGAAAGCGAGATCTTCCGGTATGGATGGCGACAGATGATGGCAGACCATCAGCATGTCGAGATGCTCGTCGAGCGTGTTTTTCGTGAACGGCCGCGTCGGGTTGGTGGACGAGGGCAGGACATTGTCGAGCCCCGCGACCTTCATGATGTCCGGGGCATGGCCGCCGCCGGCGCCCTCGGTGTGGAAAGCGTGGATGGTGCGGCCGCGGAAAGCGGCGATGGTGTCCTCGACAAATCCGGATTCGTTCAGCGTGTCGGTGTGGATCATCACCTGCACGTCGTGCTCGTCGGCGACCGTGAGGCAGTTGTCGATGGCCGCCGGTGTCGTGCCCCAGTCCTCGTGCAGTTTGAGCGCACAGGCGCCGCCCAGCACCATTTCGACGAGGGCTCCGGGAAGGGAGGCATTGCCCTTGCCGGCGAAACCGAGATTCATCGGAAACGCGTCGGCACTCTCGATCATGCGCGCGATGTGCCACGGGCCCGGCGTGCATGTAGTGGCGAAGGTGCCCGTCGCTGGGCCGGTGCCGCCGCCGAGCATCGAGGTGACGCCGGACATCAGCGCCTCCTCGATTTGCTGCGGGCAGATGAAATGGATGTGCGTGTCGAACCCACCGGCGGTGAGGATCTTGCCTTCGCCCGCGATGACCTCGGTGCCAGGGCCGATGATGATATCGACGCCCGGCTGCACATCCGGATTGCCGGCCTTGCCGATCTTGAAGATGCGGCCGGCCTTGATGCCGACATCGCCCTTCACGATGCCCCAGTGATCGAGCACGACGGCGTTCGTAATGACGGTGTCGACCGCACCGTCCCTGTTCATCACCTGGCTTTGGCCCATGCCGTCGCGAATGACCTTTCCGCCACCGAACTTCACTTCCTCGCCATAGGTCGTAAAATCCTTCTCGATCTCGATGACGAGTGAAGTGTCGGCCAGCCGGACCTTGTCGCCCGTGGTGGGGCCGAACATATCCGCATAAGCCTGGCGGGGAAGGGTGGATGGCATGCAGTTACCTCAGACGGCGGCGCCGTTGAATTTCTGGGGTTGAAGGAGGTCGAGATTCACGCCGTCGAGGCATCGGACGTTCAGAGCCACGGTATCCGTGCCGTCCGGCGCCTTGGCGCGCGAGAAGCTTTGGACGCCGCAAGTCTTGCAGAACAGATGCGAGATGACGTGCTTGTTGAACTTGTACTCGGTCTGGCTTTCCTCGCCCTTTTCGAGCCGGAATGCGGAGGCGGGCGTGAATGTCAAAAGCAGGCCGAGCCTGCGGCAGCGCGAGCAATTGCAGGTGATCGTGTTGGTGACATCGGCCACGGCCTGATAACGGACAGCGCCGCACTGGCAGCCGCCGGAATACATTTGCTGCATTTACAATTTCCCCATGACGTTTCCGCGGAAGCCGTAGACTTCCCTTTTGCCCGTGAGCGGCACGAGCGTGACATCCCGGCTTGAGCCAGGTTCGAAGCGCACAGCCGTGCCGGGCGCGATATCGAGACGCATGCCGCGTGCCTTCGCACGATCGAAGTGCAGCGCAGCATTCGTTTCGAAGAAATGGTAGTGGCTGCCGATTTGTATAGGGCGGTCGCCGGTATTTGCCACCGTCAGCGTGATGCGCTCCGCGCCCTCGTTGAAGGTGATATCGCCGGGAGCGGCCGTGACGACGCCGGGAATGTCCTTCGATGCCTTGCCGCGGATCGGGACATGAACGGTTACGAGCTTGGTGCCGTCCGGGAACGTCGCCTCGACCTGGATGTCGTGGATCATCTCGGCGATGCCATCCATGACCTGCTCGGTGGAGATCACATGCGCGCCGGCTTCCATGAGTTCGGCGACGCTCCTGCCGTCGCGCGCGCCCTCGACAACGAAATCTGTGATGAGCGCGATCGCTTCCGGATGGTTGAGCTTCACGCCACGGGCGAGGCGCTTGCGCGCCACTTCGGCGGCCATGGCGATCAGCAGCTTGTCTTTCTCGCGCGGCGTCAGATTCACGAGACAGTCCTTTTTATGATTGCCAGACGCGGGGCAGAGGCGCGCCGCGGAAGCGGGTGAGGAAGTTTATCGCCGCAGTGCGCAGAGCCGCAATCTCCGGCGCCAGAAAGCGGACGGCCAGAAGGCCGCACCAGGACGATGCGACGACGGTGCAGGGCGCATCCGCAAGAAGATCGCGGGCTTCGTCCAGCCGGGCTTCGGCGTCAGGGGCAATGTGGAGGAAGGTGGCGAGGGCGCGCGCGCCCTTGGCGATCGCCGGGCGCTCCAGCAGGGCGGCTATCTGGCCGTCGAGCTTCAGCGTATCGGCGTAGATCAGACGTCCGCCGCGGCGGATCCGCCAGCGGTCTTCGAACAGGCCGGTCTCGACAATCTCGCCTTTCGCCGCGCGGCCGAAAACGGCGCATTCGAACATGGAGAGCCGGGCGTCTTCGGCGAGATGCGCGTCGAAGCGCCGGCGGAGGCGTGCCTCGTTGTAGAGAAGCGTCTCCTGCGGTAGCCACGCCAGCGATGCGCCGGATGCGACTTGCAGCGACACATCGATGGCGGCGATGGGGCCGTCCGAACGGTAGCAGCGTTCGGCGGCGGGTGTGGTGATCACGAGATCCGAACCGGAACCGGCTTTGACTGCGATATCGAACCGGTCGCCGCAGGCGATGCCGCCTCCGGTATTCATGATGACGGCTTCCAGCCCTTGCCCCGCGACATTTGGCAGACGGACACGCGACGGCCCGCTTTCGGCGATGCGGACAGGCCGCGTGATACCGTCCAAAAGATTGGTCTCGAAAGTGACCTGGCCGTGGGCGCGCTGCCGGCGCGGTGCGGCGCCGAGCTCATCAGAAGACCAGGCGGTTTCGAACATCGTCTCCCTCGAGTGCCTTCTTGTCGCCGGCCTCGACCACCTCGCCGCGCTCAAGCACGATGAAACGGTCAGCCAGCGCGCGGGCGAAGTCAAAATATTGCTCGACGAGCACGATGGCCATGTCGCCGCGTTCGCGGAGATAGATGATGGCCCGGCCGATATCCTTGATGATCGAGGGCTGAATGCCTTCGGTCGGCTCGTCCAGAACGAGCAGTTTTGGGCGGGTGACGAGCGCGCGGCCGATGGCGAGCTGCTGCTGCTGGCCGCCGGATAGGTCGCCGCCGCGCCGGTGGAGCATGCTTTTCAGCACCGGAAACAGGTCGAAGATCTCCCCCGGAATGCTCTTCTGCGCGCGCGGCAGCGGCGCGAAGCCGGTTTCAAGATTTTCCCGCACGGTCAGCAGCGGGAAGATTTCGCGGCCTTGCGGGACATACGCCACGCCCTGGCGTGCCCGTTGAAAGGTCGGCAGGCCGGTGATGTCCGTACCGTCGAACTCGATCCTGCCGCCCGAGATCGGCCGGTGGCCGACAATGGCGCGCATGAGCGATGTCTTGCCGACGCCGTTGCGGCCGAGCACGCAAGTCACCTCGCCGGCCTTTGCCGTGAGCGAAACCTTGTGGAGCGCCTGCGCGGCGCCGTAGTGCAGGGAGAGGTTTTCGACGGCTAGCATGGTCAGCGCCCCAGGTAGACTTCGATGACGCGTTCGTCGGCCGAGACCTGATCGAGCGATCCCTCCGCCAGTACCGAGCCTTCGTGCAGGCAGGTGACCTTCACCCCGAGATCGCGCACGAACGTCATGTCGTGTTCGACGACGATGACGGAGCGCGTCTTGGCGATTTCACGCAAAAGGTCGGCGGTATCGGCCGTTTCCTGGTCGGTCATGCCGGCGGCCGGCTCGTCGACCAGCAGAACGCGGGGTTCCTGTGCGAGCAGCATACCTATCTCGAGCCATTGCTTCTGGCCGTGGCTCAGCTCGGAAGCCTTGCGCAAGCGCTGGTCCTTGAGGCGGATGCGCTCGAGCAGCGCATCGATACGTTCCCGCTCGCTCGCCGTGCGGCGAGAGAACAGCGTCGCAAAAGGTTTCCGGTCTGCCTTCAATGCGAGAACGATGTTGTCCTCCACCGTGTGCATCTCGAAGACCGTCGGTGTCTGGAATTTGCGGCCGATGCCGAGCGTGGCGATGGCAGCCTCGTCGAGCTTGGTCAAATCATGCTGGCCCGCGAAGATGGCGGTTCCCTCGTTCGGCCGGGTCTTGCCGGTAATGACATCCATCATCGTCGTCTTGCCGGCGCCGTTGGGACCGATGATGGCGCGCATCTCGGACTCGTCGATTGCGAGCGACAGATTGTTCAGAGCCCGGAAGCCGTCGAAGGACACGGTGACGCCGTCGAGATAGAGCAGCGTCGGGGTGAGCGTCGGGAGTTCGTCGCTGTCAACGATCTGGTTCATGGCTCACTCCGCCGCATCTGGGACAGCGACTGCAGGTGCGGATTCCTTCTTCGGGCTGCCGCGGTGAAGCTTGTCCCAGCCTGTCCCGAGTGTTCCCAGAATGCCTTTCGGCAGGAACAGGGTGACGAAAACAAACAGCCCGCCGAGCGCGAACAACCATAGTTCGGGCAGGGCGCCGGTGAACCAGGTCTTGCCGGCGTTTACGACGAGAGCACCGAGTGCGGCACCAACCAGCGTGCCGCGCCCGCCGACCGCAACCCAGATCACCATCTCGATGGAGTTGGCGGGTGCGAATTCGGACGGGTTGATGATCCCGACCTGTGGCACATAAAGCGCCCCTGCGATGCCCGCGATCATGGCGGAAAGTGTGAATACGAATAGCTTGTAGTATTCGACGCGGTAGCCGATGAAACGCGTGCGGCTTTCGGCGTCGCGAACCGCGACCAGAACTTTGCCGAGTTTCGAGGTGACGATCAGGCGGCACATCAGGTAGCCGCCCGCCAGGGCCATGGCCGACAGGAAGAACAACACGCCGCGCGTTTCCGCCGCCTGGATGTTGAAGCCCAGGATGTCCTTGAAGTCGGTGAAGCCGTTATTGCCGCCGAGGCCCATGTCGTTGCGGAAGAAGGCGAGCATCAGCGCGAAGGTCATGGCCTGCGTGATGATCGAGAGGTATACGCCCGTAACGCGGGAGCGGAAGGCAAGCCAGCCGAAGACGAAGGCGAGAAGGCCCGGCGCCAGCAGCACCCAGATCGCTGCGAACCAGAACATGTCGAAGCCATGCCAGAACCAAGGCAGTTCCTTGTAGTTCAGGAACACCATGAAGTCCGGCAGGATCGGATCGGCATAGACACCCCGCGTGCCGATCTGGCGCATGAGGTACATACCCATCGCATAGCCGCCGAGCGCGAAGAATGCGCCATGACCAAGCGACAGAATGCCGGCATAGCCCCAGATAAGATCGATCGAGATCGCGAGCAGTGCGAAGCAAAGATACTTCCCGAGCAGCGGGACCAGATAGTCGGGGACATGCAGGAACGATCCGGGCGGAACGGCGAGGTTGAGCACTGGGATGAGAATCCCGGCGGTTATCACCATGCCGAGGAAGACCCAGCCTGCGCGGTCGATGTTGCGGAGGATCATGCTTCCACCGCCCGGCCCTTGAGGGCGAACAGCCCGCGCGGACGTTTCTGGATGAAGAGGATGATGGCAATGAGCAGCAGGATCTTGCCGAGAACGGCGCCTGCGTAGGGCTCAAGGAACTTGTTGGCGATGCCAAGCGTCATCGCGCCGACGAGCGTGCCCCACAGGTTTCCGACGCCGCCGAACACGACGACCATGAAGCTGTCGATGATGTAGCCTTGGCCGAGATTGGGCGACACGTTATCGATCTGGCTGAGCGCGACGCCCGCCATGCCGGCAACGCCGGAGCCGAGGCCGAATGTCATGGCGTCGATCCAGTCGGTGCGGATGCCCATCGCCGCGGCCATGCGCCGGTTCTGCGTGACGGCGCGGACCTGAAGGCCGAGCGCGGTTTTCTTCAGAACGAGCAGCAGCGCGACGAACACAAGCGCGGCAAAGACGATGATCGCGACGCGGTTATAGGTCAGCGACAGGCCGCCGAGATCGAGGGAGCCCGCCATCCAGCTCGGCGTGCCGACCTCGCGATTGGTCGGGCCGAAGATGGAACGCACGGACTGAATGAGGATCAGCGAAATGCCCCATGTGGCAAGCAGCGTTTCGAGTGGGCGTCCGTACAGGAAACGGATGACGCTGCGCTCGATGGCAATGCCGACCGCGGCCGCGACGAGGAAAGCCAATGGGATCGCCATGAACAGCGAATAGTCGAACAACCAGGGCGCGTTGTTGCGGATAACGTCCTGCACCACGAAGGTCGTATAGGCGCCGATCATCACCATTTCGCCATGGGCCATGTTGATGACGCCCATCTGGCCGAAGGTGATGGCGAGGCCGACGGCGGCGAGCAGCAGAACCGAGCCGAGCGATACGCCGTACAGAATGTTCTGCAGCGCGGCCCAGACGGCGAGGCGCGCTTCGATGCCGTCGACCGCGTCGGCCGCGGCAGCTTTCACGCTTTCGGGCAGGTCGGCGGGCAGCGAGCGTAGGAGGGCCGCGGCGTCTCCGTCGCCCCGCGCGGCGATGGTGTTGACCGCGGCAAGGCGATCTTGTTCGGAGGCGCCGGGGAAGGTGACGACGATCGCCGCGCGCGCCAGTTCCATTGCGGCTTTCGCGCGTGCGTCGGTTTCCTTCCCGATGGCGGCGTCGAGCGTCGGAAGTGCATTGGCGTCGCGCGATTTGAACACGGCTTCGGCCGCCGTGCGGCGGCGTTCGGGTTCGGGCGCCAGCAGAGCGAGCCCGCCTCGCGCGGCTTCGACCGCGCGGCGCAGGCGATTGTTGAGACGGACCGCTTTCAATAAAGAGGCATCGGCGCTGGAGGGCGTGGCGGTCCTGGCGTTGAGCAGGGCGCCTGCGTCGTCCTTGTAGAAGACGGCCTTGCTGCCGGGGTCGTAGAGAAGCTTGCCATCCGCCAAAGCACGCAGGATCGGGAGCGTATTGGCGTGGCCGGAGGCGACGAGACCGTCTATGGCTTTCGTCGTGTCGTTGAAACTGTCGGTCGTGAACAAAGCGAGGGCGTCGTCGACGGCGTCGGCCCGCGCGGGAAACTGAATCGCGAAAACTGTCAGCGCGAGCAAGAGCGTCAGCGCCAGACGCCGGAAGAATGCAAAGCCCATAATTCCAGCCTGCCCCGTGGATCTTGTTTTTTGAAATAGGGGAGGCGGCCGCACACCGCCTCCCCCGTTCTTGGCGTCAGAAATTCCCCGGAAGAGTTAGGAGTCCGCGCCGCACTTCTTTGTCTTGGTGTTGTAGTTACCGCACTTCAGATCTACCCAGTCGGACTCAAGGTCCTTCGAACCTTCGAGGAAGTCCGTCCAGGCGTCGCCGGGTACGAGACCGTCGGTCTTCCACACCACGTCGAACTGGCCATCATCCTTGATCTCACCGATCAGGACGGGTTTCGTGATGTGATGGTTCGGAAGAACCTTCGACGTGCCGCCGGTGAGGTTCGCGACCTCGATGCCGGGCAGGGTGTCGATGACCTTGTCGACGTCGACGGTGCCGGCCTTTTCGACAGCCTTCACCCACGCGTTGAAGCCGATGACGGTGGCTTCCATCGGGTCGTTGGTGACGCGCTTGTCGTTTTTCGTGAATTCCTTCCACTTCTTGATGAACTCGGCGTTGGCCGGGTCTTCGACGGACTGGAAGTAGTTCCACGCGGCGAGGTGGCCGACGAGGTTCGCGGTGTCGATGCCGGCGAGTTCTTCTTCACCGACCGAGAACGCCACGACCGGAATGTCGGTCGCCTTGATGCCCTGGTTCGCGAGTTCCTTGTAGAACGGCACGTTGGCGTCGCCATTGATGGTCGAAACAACAGCGGTCTTCTTGCCGGCCGAGCCGAACTTCTTGATGTCCGACACGATTGTCTGCCAGTCGGAATGCCCGAACGGCGTGTAGTTGATCATGATGTCTTCTTCCGCCACGCCCTTCGATTTCAGATAGGCCTGGAGGATCTTGTTGGTCGTCTGCGGATAGACGTAGTCGGTGCCGGCGAGAACCCAGCGCTCGACGCCTTCTTCCTTGGCGAGATAGTCGACGGCCGGAATGGCCTGCTGGTTCGGGGCGGCGCCGGTGTAGAACACGTTACGCTCGGACTCTTCGCCCTCGTACTGCACGGGATAGAAGAGGATCGAGTTCAGTTCCTTGAATACCGGCAGTACGGACTTACGGGACACCGAGGTCCAGCAGCCGAACACGACCGCGACCTTCTCCTGCGCGATCAGCTCTTTCGCTTTCTCGGCGAACAGCGGCCAGTTGGAAGCCGGGTCGACGACGACCGCTTCGAGCTTCTTGCCGAGCACGCCGCCCTTCTTGTTCTGCTCGTCGATCATGAACAGAACCGTGTCCTTGAGCGTCGTCTCCGAAATCGCCATCGTGCCCGACAGCGAGTGCAGTACGCCGACCTTGATTGTTTCCTCCGCCGAGGCGGACGAGATGCCGCCCGCGACAATGGCCGCCGCTGCGAGCGCGCTCGCCGAACGGGCCATCGTGGAAATTGTATTGCGCATATAGACGCCTCTCCGTTTTTCAGTCTCGGGGTCGGCTGTTGGTCAGCCCCCTACGGCAGGAGAGGTCAGCAAGCTGCGTGCCATGGTTCCGCGGCGTGCCGCGGGCGTCCAAATCGCGGCGGTTGCAGGGAAAAGCAAATTATCTGGGCAAACTTCGGAGGCTAATTTTTGAGCAAAGTTATACTTTAGCCTACAAATTGAGCAGTTAGAGATAGTCAACCAGTGTGATGACGTAGGTGTGCATACCCGTGTCGTCCTTGATGGAGACATACTCGCCGACATCGAAGCGTTCGCTTTGCAGCCGGTACCCGCTTTCATCATCATTATCATCGCCGGATATGTCGTAGTGAAACGTCCAGTTTCCGCCGGGGCCGTGAAGCACATGGCCGATATCCCGCTCTCCGTCGGCGCGGAAACGGGTGACCCGGTAATGGTCACGATATTTGTCCCAGAGGCCCGCATCGATCCGCAGGTCTTCCGTCAGCGGCACCACGAGCTGATAGCCAGACTGGGGATCGCCGGCAGGATGACCGGGCTCGCGCGCAAGTTCCATCATGATGCGACGAAAGCTGCGGGGGAGTTCCTGCGGCATGCCCATGACAGTCTCCATTTTCTTCAGGGCTTCCAGAACGGCATGGCGACCCTAGACATTAGATAGATGGGGCGTCGCGAGTTCCAGGCCATTCAACGAAAGGCATCTGCAATGAAGCATTCGATTCCGGCCGGAGGCCATGTGCTGGTGTGCGATGGCAGCAAGGCGCTGTTTCTGGAGAACATCGGAGACGAGAAGTTTCCAAACCTCCGGACGGCACAGGTAAGGGAAATCGAGAACCCACCGACGCGGGAGCAGGGTACCGAGCGGCCGACGCGCGTCTTCGAGAGCGTCGGAACGCAGCGCAGCGCCGCGGAACAGACCGATTTTCACGACCGGGCCGAAGAGCAATTCGCGCGCGAGATAGCTGCGGGCCTTGATGACGTCCGCCAGGCCGGAACATTGCGGTCTTTAATCGTCGTGGCGCCGCCGCGCATGCTTGCCGATCTTCGGCGGTTTTTCTCCGATCAGACCAAAGCTTTGGTGACAGCCGAAATCGACAAGGACCTCACGAAGCATCCGGTTCATGAAATCGAAAAGCATCTCACCGGCCAATAGTTTTTATTGTTCGTATGGAAGCAAAAATATACCGTGGTAGGCCAATATCTGATCGTATAAATACAGATTTCGCTTACAATATACTATATGAGATTTAGGTGCTTCTTTATTGTATGCGCATAAGTCAGATTAGACTGCATATAAACTGGAATTATTACAATTATAAATTGCCTGTTTGTTTATTGACAACTTGGTGGTCCTGGGGTCTCCGTGCGCCTTGCCTGCTACGGCTGAGTCCGGCGGGTTCAATCTTGCCGAACGGCACCCTGGAGACCTTCCCATGCATTCTTTCCGCACGATGATTTCGGCGGCCGCGCTCAGCGTTGCCCTTGCGGCGCCGGTTACAGCCGCCACCCAGCCTGACGCTGTGGTCGCAACCTATGCCGATGTCGCCGAGGCGATCTATTCCGACAGCCTCGTAACGGCCAAGGCGCTGCAGAAGGCTGTCGATGCCCTCATCGCCGCGCCGTCCGACGAGACACTGAAGGCGGCGCGCGAAGCCTGGAAGGCGGCCCGCGCGCCCTATCAGCAGAGCGAGGGCTATCGCTTCGGCAATGCGATCGTCGACGACTGGGAGGGCAAGGTGAATGCCTGGCCGCTCGACGAGGGCCTGATCGACTATGTCGAGACCAAGAGCTACGGCGAGACCTCCGACGAGAACCCGCTCTATGCGGCCAATGTGATTGCCAACAAGAAGCTCCGTGTCGGCAAGGACGAGATCGACGCCACGACCATCAACACGGAAGTCCTGCAGAGCCTGCAGGAAGCCGGCGGTGTCGAATCCAATGTCGCGACCGGCTATCACGCGATCGAATTCCTGCTCTGGGGCCAGGATCTCAACGGTACGGACGCCGGCGCGGGGGAGCGCAAGGCGAGCGACTTCGATACGAAGAACTGCACAAACGGCAATTGCGATCGCCGCGCCCAGTATCTGAAGGCCGCCACCGATCTTCTGATCTCGGATCTGGAAGAAATCGTCGCTGCCTGGGGCAAGGACGGCGATGCACGCAAGGATGTCACCGGCAAGAGCGCCGACGATGGCCTTGCGACCATCCTGACCGGCCTCGGTTCGCTGTCCTACGGCGAACTCGCGGGCGAACGCATCAAGCTCGGCCTGATCCTCCACGATCCGGAAGAGGAGCACGACTGCTTCTCCGACAATACCCACAACTCGCACTACTATGACCAGATGGGCATGATCGCGATCTACAACGGTAAGTACACGGCGTCCGACGGCAAGGTCACGGAAGGACCGAGCCTTGCCGCCTACGCCGCCGAGAAGGCGCCGGAAGAGGCCAAGGCCCTCGATGCCGCCTTCGACGAGACGGCCGCCGCGATGAAGGTCATGAAGGACCGTGCCGACAGCGGCAAGGAAGCCTATGACCAGATGATCGGCGAGGGTAACGCCGAGGGCAACAAGATTGTCCAGGACGTGGTCGACTCGCTTGTCGCCCAGGCCCGCGCCATCGAAGCCGTGGTGGCCAAACTTGGTCTCAAGATCGAGCTCGAAGGTTCAGACAGCCTGGACAACCCGACCGCCGTCCAGTGAGGACTGAATGCCGACGCGGCGCGTGATACTCGGCGGGCTCGGCGCGGCGGGAGCTTTGGCTCTCGCCGGAGCCGGGGGCCGGGCGCGCGCCGCGTCATCCTTGCAGCCGGCGCCGGGTGTTGCCGGCGGCAGGCTGCACGAATTCGAGATCGTCGCCGCCGAGCACAGGGGCGGAATTGTCGGCGCCGCCGCTCCGGACGCGCCGTTCTGGCTTTACAACGACACGCCGTTCTTGCCGCTGCGCGTCAAGCGCGGAGACACGATCCGCGCGCGTCTCAGGAACCGGCTGCCGGAGCACACAGCGATCCACTGGCACGGCATTCGCCTGCCGAACAATATGGACGGCGTGCAGTATGTGACCCAGCCGCCGGTCGAGCCGGGGCAGGACTTCACCTATGAGTTTTCGCCGCCGGACACCGGCACCTTCTTCTTCCATTCGCATTGCAACGGCGTCAGCCAGATCGGCCGTGGACTCGCAGGTGTACTGATCGTCGAGGGCGACGAACCCGCCGCGTTCGACGGCGAATATGTGCTTGCGATGAAGGACTGGCGGCTTGGCGAGAGCGGAGAGTGGCTGCCTTTCTATACCGACGAGGGCGCGGGCCGGGCGGGCACGTTCGGCACCGTCCGCAGCGTCAACGGGCAGCAAAGCGTCGAGCACCTTGTTCCCGCGGGTGCGGACATCCGCGTGCGCGTTCTAAATATCGATCCGACACGCATGATCGATCTCGGCGTCGATGGTGCCGAGGCCTGGGTGATCGCCACCGACGGAAATCCGGTCGATCCGTTTCCGCTGCACACCTGGCGGATGGGCGCCGCCATGCGCGCGGATATTCATATCCGGACGCCGAAGCAGGGGCAGGTCTTTCGGGTACTCGACTATTTTGCCGCCACGCCGTGGCCGCTCGCGACGTTTACCTCCGGTCAGCCGAGGGGGCCGGAAAAGCCCGCCGCACCAAAGAAGCTGTATGCGCCGCATGTACCCCGCGCCAATCTCGCCGGCGCCGAGCGCCTGACATTCAGGTTCAGCGCGGCGGCGGGCGCGGTCGCGTCGATCATCGATGCGTTTCCGCCCGGCGATCCGCTGGCGCAGCAGATGCTCGACAGCCTTTGCGCGGGCAATCGCGGCCTTTGGGCGATCAACAAGACACAATGGCCAGCCGACGGCCATCTTCGCCTGCCGCCGCCGCTTGCCGTGCTGCAGCAGGGACGCAGTTACATTTTCGATCTCGTGAACACGACGCCCCATCCGCATCCGATCCATATGCACGGCCATACATTCGAGGTGTTGTCGGCATCGAAGCAGGAACTTCCGCGCTTTCTGGCCGACACTGTGATCGTGCAGCCGAAAGAACGGGTGGAAATTGCCTTCGTCGCTGCTGCCGGCGGGTGGATGCTCCACTGCCACATCCTCGAGCATCAGGAGAACGGCATGATGGGCTGGCTGAGAGTGGTGTGATGCGCAAGGCCGGGATCACCGTCGCAGTTCTGTTCGCTGCAACCGGGGCGCTGGCCGGCGGCCGCGATCTTTCCATCGCCATCGGCAAGGCGCTGTTCGAGCGCGCCTGGGTGCCGGCGCCGTCATCGACGCTCGCCAATGACGGGCTCGGCCCGCTGTTCAACGCACGGGCCTGTTCCGCCTGTCATCAGGGCCTCGACCGCGCGGCGCGGATCCCGGACGGGCAGGGCGGCTTCACCCATCAGGGCACCGTGGTGAAACTGTCCGATGCCGATGGGCGTCACGATCCATCCTACGGCGGACAGTTGCAGACGGCGTCAATACCGGGATTTGAGCCCGAAGGCCGCATCACCATGACGGATGCCGGCGCAGGCGTCGGCGATCTCTCATTCGGGCCAATGGCGGATGAAACGCGCGCGGGTCTTCGCGCCGCACCGGCGCTGCGGGGGCTCGGACTTCTGGCGGCGGTGCCGGAAGAGGCGGTTCTCGCCAACGCCGATCCCGACGATCGAAACGGCGACGGCATCTCGGGACGCCCGAACTGGATCGCATCGCCGGACGGCAGCCACAGGCTGGGACGGTTCGGACTGAAGGCCTCCGGCGTCTCCCTGGCGGCGCAGACCGAATTGGCCTTCGCCATGGACCTCGGCATGTCGACGCTCGGACAACCTGCGCTGGCAGGCGACTGCCTCAACGAGACCTGCCGTGCCGCGCCGCACGGGGGAACGCTGACAGAGCCTGAAATTCGTCACGATCTCGTTGCCATGCTTGCGGATTATCTTGCCAACGTCCCGCCGCCGGAATCCATGACGACACTCGAAGGCGAAAAACTGTTTGCCGCTGCCGGCTGTGCGTCGTGTCATGTGCCGTCGCTGCCGTCTTCGCATGGCGAGGTCCGGGCGTTTTCGGATCTTCTGCTGCACGATCTGGGCGATAGTCTTGACGGCGGAGCGACCGAGCCCGGCGTTGCGCCGACGGAGTGGCGCACGGCTCCCTTATGGGGAATGTCCCGTGCCATTGCCGCGAAGAGCGGCCTGCTGCACGATGGCCGCGCCGCCGGAGTCGCTGAGGCAATTGCCCTGCATGGTGGCGAGGCCTCGGCCGCGCGGGCGAGATATGATGCAATGAAGGACACCGACCGCGCGGCACTCGTGCGCTATGTCGAAGGACTATGATGCACAGACTCGGCGCGCTTGCGTTTCTTCTTCTTTCGGTTCTGCCTTTGCACGCCCAGGAGAACATTCCTCCCGCCAGCAACGTCGATCACAAGCTGCTGGCGCTGCGCATCGCCGAAGAGTTTGCCGAGCCGCGCTATGGCGTGCTGCTGACCCGGATGCAGGCCCAGGAAGCCGCATGGACGGAATTCTGCGCAGCGGAACCGGAGCAGAGGAATTTCAGCCGCCTCACCGAACAGTTCGCCAACGCCGTCAACGCATGGTCGAGCGTGGAACTGCTGCGCTACGGTCCGGTGTCGGACGGCTTCCGGTACGAGCGCATTGCTTACTGGCCGGAGCGCAAGAACGATGTCGAGCGTGGGCTGCGGCGCATGCTGTCCGAATCCGATGTATTGACGCCGGATGCGATGTCGAAGAAGAGCGTCGCCGTCCAGGGCCTCCCCGCGCTCGAACGTCTGCTTTACGAGGGCAATGCGCGTGATGCGCTGGTCGCATCGGGCAATGCGCAGAAGCGGCGTTGCGCGGCGGGCGTCGCGATATCCGGCAATCTGAAGAATGTCGTACAGGACATCGTCAATGGCTGGGGGCCTGCGAAGGACCAGATCAGGGCCGATGACACGATTGCCCGCGAAGTCGTGACGCGGTTCGCGACCGATCTTCTCACCGCCTATCAGGTGGTCGGCGATCTGAAACTCGATGCCGTGATGGGCAAGACGGCGGCCGATGTGAAGCCGAAGGCGGCGCAATGGTGGCGCAGCGGGCTCTCAAGCCAGACGATTGCTCTCAATCTTCAGGCTGTCGCGGATCTCACCTGGATCGTCCTCGGCCCGGGTGATGCGGGAACCTCGACGGTCGGGGCCATCGACACGGCGAAAAAGCTGGCGGAGGAGCTTCCCCTGCCGCTTTCGGAAATGGCGGCCGACGACGTGCAGCGCAGGAGGCTGTTTCTGCTTCGGGACGCCGTGCGCGGCGCGCGCGATCTCTCGGGCCAGTATGTGCCGCCCGCGCTCGGGATCACGATCGGATTCAACAGTCTCGACGGAGATTGAATGAACATCGACCGGCGCTCGTTCTTGCTGGCACTCGCGAGTTCCTTCGCGGTCGGCCCGGTGCGCGCGTCTGGCGGCGAGCGTCTTTACGTGTCGGCGGTCAACGACGCCGCGGGCGTCTCGCACGTCGCGGTTTTCACCACCGATGGCGGCACTTTGTTCAGGACGAGATTGCCCGATCGCGGGCACGACATCGCGCTCAATCCGGTCAATTCCGATCTGGTCGTGTTCGCGCGCCGGCCAGGCGACTGGATGGCGGTGGTGAACCGCTTTTCCGGCGCGGTGAAAGTCCTCGTGCGCAGTCCCGAGCGGCGTCACTACTACGGGCATGGACTCTATTCGGCTGATGGCCGGCTGCTTTACGCCACGGAGAACAATCTCGAGAGCGGGCAGGGCGTGCTCGGCGTCTACGACGTCGCGAAGAACTACGCGCGCATCGGCGAACAGCCGACACATGGCATCGGTCCGCATGATGTCGCATCCGTGCCCGGCGGGGAGTTTCTGCTGGTCGCCAACGGCGGCGCGCGCACCGATCCCCAAACCGGCCGCGAGATCCTGAACAAGAGCCGGATGGAGCCGAGCCTTGCCCTGGTCGATCCGCGTACCGGCGAGGCGAAGAGCAAGGTCGATTTCGGTCGCGATATGTCCGGTCTGTCGTTTCGTCATCTCGCCGTAGCGCCTGACGGTGAAGCTGTGTTCGCCTGCCAGTACGAAGGCGAGATCGAGGAGATGCCGCTTCTTGTCGGCACCGTGCTGCCGGACGGCAGGACGCGCATGCTGCCGATGCCCGACGAGGATCTATACCGGCTCAACAACTATCTCGGCGCGGTCGCGCTCGATGCGTCGGGGCGCATGATCTGCGCCACAAGCCCGCGCGGCGGCATGGCGGCGTTCTGGGACCGGGAGACCGGCACATATCTGGGCCTTGCTTCAATGTCCGATGTCTGCGGCGTTGCGGCGATGCCGGAGAGTGGCGTGTTTGTCGTGTCGTCGGGTAATGCTGGGGTGCGCATGGCGCGCGCCAGCACCCACGATCTTCTCCGCGTCGGCGGCAGCGATCTGGACCGCTATATGTGGGACAACCACATCAGGGGCTGGGATTCCTAAGGCGCATTGTTGCCGAGAAGGCGGGCGCGGATGTTTTCCAGGCGGCCGAGGCGTTCGGTGGTGCCGCCTCCCTCAAGTTCCGTCACGCGCGCGATCATCGCCTCTGTCAGCGCAAACAGCGCCGACAGAGAGTCCCAGGCTCCGGCGCTGTCGGTCGGCGCGACAAAAACCTGCGATGCAAAATGCGACACAGGAGCGGCGCGGCTATCGGTGAACAGTATGACGGTCGCGCCCTGTTGGGCCGCTATCTCGGCGAAGGCAACGACATCGGGTGCATAACGGCGGACGTCGTACACAACGACGATCGACCGGCGATCGACATCGATCAAACGGTCCGGCCAGGTCGCCGAAATCGAGCCGATCTCTTCCACCCCGCCGCGCACGATTTCGAGATGACGGACAAGATAGCGCGCAAGCGGTTGCGTAAAGCGGCCGCCGACAGCCAGCATCGGCCGTTTGCGATCCGCCAGTGCCCGCGCCGCGGCTTCGAAATCCTCGCGCACCACCATCGAAAAGGCCGTATTGACGTTGTCGGCCATCTTGCCGGCATAGCCGGCGAGCCAGTCTCCATCCGCCGCGGTCGGCCCGCGCGCCACAATGCGCGCGAGCGGCGATGAGCGTTCGCTCGAGACTTCACCGCGCAGCCTGTCCTGAAGGTCGCGATAGTTTGAAAAGCCAAGCTTGGCGGTAAGGCGCAGGATGGTCTGGGAACTGACGCCGCTTGCGCGCGCGAGCCTTGCCAGAGGATCAAGCCCCGCGACAGGATAGTGATCGCGAAGATACAGCGCGGCCCGCCGCTCCTGGGCTGTCAAACCCGGCAGCGCGCTGTTGAGAACGTCGGCGACCGATTCTGCTGCTTGTTTGTTCATTTGTCTCAAACATTTGCCGGGTTTTCCGGCACCTCGTCCGGGCGCTCCGCCGAATGGCTTAAACATTCCATGTTGACTGAGTATGAATAGACTGGAACGATCATTCCATTCAACCAAGGGCGCGGGAGAAGACCCCCTGGGCGAGAAAATACCGGCGAAGGGGCGTGGGAGCCGGGTAGACGCCTTCCGTTGCAAGCGTGATCGTCGGGTCTGCCCTTGGGAGGCGTCCCGTGCCTAAAGCCATCGTCGCTTATGTCCGGTTCATCGATTCGGTCAGCCATTACATCGGGTTGTTCGCGATGTATCTGGTGTTCGCGATGCTCGGCGTCCTGCTCTGGGCGTCCTTCACCAAAACCTTTTTCCTGCCCTCGAACTGGACCGTCGAAATGGCCCAGTTCATCATGGTCGCCTACTATCTCCTCGGCGGGGCCTATTCTCTGAAGAACGACGAGCATGTCCGCATGGACCTGCTGTATGGCGGATGGCCGACGCGGCGCCGGGCGCAAGTCGATCTTTTCACCGACCTCACACTCATCTTTTTCCTTGTGATGCTGCTGATTGGCGGTGTTCTCAGCACGATCTATGCCTTCGATTACGGCGAACGCAGCTATTCGGCATGGCGCCCGTACATGCTGCCGATCAAGCTCGTGATGACATTCGGCATCTTCCTGACGTTGCTGCAAGCCGTCGCCATCTTCTTCCGTGACTGGGCCACCATAAAGGGCAAACCGCTTCCATGAGTTACGGTCTGATTGCCCTTCTGATGTTCTCTTCGATGATGCTTCTGCTTCTGACGGGGCAGAGGGTTTTCGCCGTGATCGGCTTCGTCGGCGCGGCGGCTGCTCTTTTCCTGTGGGGTGACGGTTCGTTCAATCTTGCGTTCTCGGCTTCGATGAAGCTGATGAAGTGGTACCCGCTGCTCACGCTGCCGCTGTTTGTGTTCATGGGCTATATGCTGGCGGAGTCGCATATCGCCGACGATCTCTACCGCATGTTCCATGTCTGGATGGGGCCGGTGCGCGGCGGGCTTGCGATCGGCACCATCCTGATGATGGTCATCATTTCCGCGATCAACGGTCTCAGTGTCGCCGGTCTCGCGGTCGGCGCGACGATCGCGCTGCCGGAGTTGCTGCGACGAGGCTATGACAAGATCATGGTGACCGGCGTCGTGCAGGCAGGCTCGACGCTCGGCATTCTCGTGCCGCCGAGCGTGGTGCTGGTGCTGTACGGCATGATCGCGCGCCAGCCGGTCGGCAATCTCTGGATGGCGGGGGTGTTCCCCGGTCTCCTGATGGCGGCGTTGTTCATCCTTTACATCGTGATCCGCTGCTGGCTTCAGCCCAGTCTGGGGCCGCCGCTGCCGAAGGAAGAGCGCGAGTCCATCACGTGGGGCGAGAAATTCCGGCTGCTCAGCGCCGGCATCGTTCCGCTGGCCATTTTTGTTTCCATGACCGGCCTGTTTCTGACCGGCGTCACAAGCCTTGTCGAAAGTTCGGCCGTCGGCGCCGTGGCGTCGATCATCGCGGCTCTTCTCCGTGGGCGGCTGACGTGGAAAGTCCTGCATGAGACGACGCGCAAGACGCTGGGCATCTCGTGCATGTTCTTCTGGATCATCACGGCGGCGCTTTGCTTTGGTGCGGTGTTTGACGGACTCGGCGCCGTCAAATCGATCGAACGCCTGTTCCTGGGGGATCTGGGCCTTGAGCCCTGGCAGATCCTCGTCCTGATGCAGCTGACCTTTCTGGTTCTCGGTGTCTTCCTCGACGACACCGCCATGCTCGTCATCGTGGCGCCGCTCTTCATTCCGCTGGCCGGGGCCCTTGGATTTGATCTTGTCTGGTATGGCGTGCTGTACACCATCACCTGCCAGATCGCCTATCTGACGCCGCCCTTCGGGTATAATCTCTTCCTGATGCGCGCCATGGCGCCGCCGGGCATCAGCTTGCCCGATATATACCGGTCGATCGTCCCGTTTGTCGGGATTATGCTGCTGACACTTGTCATCATCGGGATCTTTCCCGAGATCGCGACGTGGCTGCCGAACCACGTCTATACAAAAGAATAGGCCGATGTAGTGTAATGACAGGAGCGAACGATGACTGACACACCCAACACAAAAAGCAGGCGTGAGTTCTTCAAGACAGCCGGCGTCGTTGCTGCCGGCGCCGCGGGCGCGACCACACTGGGCGCTCCGGCCATCCATGCCCAGGCGCCGATCAAGTGGCGCCTGCAGACCTATGCCGGCGCGGCCCTCGGTCCCCATGTGACGAAGCCGGCGATCGACATGTTCAACAAGGCCGCGAAAGGCGAGGCCGAGATCGAGCTGTATTATGCCGACCAGCTCGTCCCGACCGGCGAGCTGTTCCGTGCACTGCAGGCCGGCACGATCGACGCCGTGCATTCGGACGACGACTCGATGGCGGCGCCGGTCGAGATCTCGGTGTTCGGCGGATATTTCCCCTTCGCCACGAAACACGCGCTCGACGTGCCTACGCTGTTCCATCAGTATGGTCTCGCCGACATCTGGCGCGAGAACTACAAGAAGGCCGGCGGGGTCGTCTGGCTCTCGGCGGCCGGTCAGGACCCGTGCAACTTCAACACCAAGAAGGCGCTGAACTCGCTCGACGACCTGAAGGGTCTTCGCCTGTACACCTTCCCGACCGCGGGCCGCTTCCTTGCCCAGTTCGGCGTTGTGCCGGTGTCGATTCCCTACGAGGACGTGCAGGTCGCCGTACAGACGGGTGAACTCGACGGCATGTCGTGGTCCGGCATCACCGAAGACTACACGGTGGGCTGGGCGGACGTGACGGACCATTTCCTGACCAACAACATCTCGGGCGCCTGGATCGGCTCGTGGTTCGTCAACGAAAAGAAGTGGGCGGACTTCCCCGACCATCTGAAGGCGCTCTGGCAGGCCTGCGTCGAGGCCGGTCACGATTATCGCTACCAGTGGTACTGGGGCGGCGAAGCCAAGCTCCGCGCCACCGGCACCAAGCTGAAGCTCACGACGATTCCGCCCGAGGAGTGGCGTCAGGTAGAAGACGCCGCGCTGAAGTTCTGGGACGAGATCGCCGCCGAAAGCGAAGAGAAAGCCAAGGTGGTCAAGATCTTCAAGGACTACAACGCGATCCTCAGAAAGGCCGGCGGCCTTTACAGCGCCGGCTGATGTCTCGGGTCTGAAACTATGGCGGCCGGGCCCCGATGCCCGGCCGCACCCCCACAAGAACAACCGGACGGAACGCCATGGACTCCCGCGATGTAAAGACCGCCGCCGACGCCAGAAAAATCGTCGAGGAACGCGGGCTTGAGCATGTGAAGGTCGGTGTCGTCGATGCCGACGGCATCATGCGCGGGAAATACATGTCGAGACCAAAGTTTTTCTCCGCGCTGGAGAAGGGCTTCGGTTTTTGCGATGTCGTGCTCGGCTGGGACTCGAACGATCAGCTCTATGACAATGTGACCTATACGGGCTGGCACACGGCCTATCCCGATGCGAATGCCCGCATCCTTCCCGAAACCTGCCGCGACGTTCCGTTTGAAGGCGACATGCTGTTCTTCCTCGGTGAATTCACCGAGAAGGCGGAAGCAGTTTGTCCGCGCGGCACGCTGCGCCGCGTTCTGGAGCGCGCGAAGGGGCAGGGCTTCGATGTCGTCGCCTCGGCCGAATTCGAGTTCTTTCTCTTCGAGGAAACGCCGCATTCGGTACGCGAAAAGGCCTATCGTAACCTGAAAAACATCACGCCGGGCTTTTTCGGCTATTCGATGTTGCGGTCGTCCGTACACGCGGATTTTTATCACGATCTTCTGGCGCTCGGCCAGGATATGCGGTTTCCGATCGAGGGCCTTCACACCGAGACGGGCCCCGGCGTGCTCGAAGCCGCGATCGAATATTCTGGCGCCCTGGAGGCGGCGGACCGCGCCGCGCTGTTCAAGACCTTCACCAAGGTTCTGGCGCAGCAGCGCGGCTGGATGGCGACGTTCATGGCCAAATGGTCGAAGGACTGGCCCGGCCAGTCCGGCCATCTGCACGTGTCGCTGACGAAGGACGGCAAGCCCGCCTTCCACGACGAGGGCAAGCCCTACAACATGTCCGACACAATGCGGTGGTTCGTCGGCGGTCAGCAGAAACTGATGCCGGAGCTGCTGGCGATGGTCGCGTCCACCGTGAATTCCTATACGCGGCTGATCCCCGGTTTCTGGGCCCCGACCGATGCCACCTGGGGCGTTGAAAACCGCACGACCGCCCTGCGGGTCATTCCGGGTGCGGCAAAGAGCCAGCGGGTGGAATATCGCGTGGCTGCTGCCGATATAAATCCCTATATCGCGTTCGCCGCGGCCATCGGATCAGGCCTTTGGGGCGTGGAAAACAGGATCGAGCCGGAGCCCGTTGTGGAAGGCAATTCCTATGCGCTGCAGCACAAGCCGGAGCTGGCCCTGCCGCGCTCTCTGATGGAGGCCGCCGGTCGCCTGAAAGCGTCAAAACCCGCGCGCGTTCTGTTCGGCGACGACTTCGTCGATCACTACGCCGCGACGCGCGAGTGGGAAGAACGTGAATTCCGCCGCGCCATCACCGATTGGGAAATGGCGCGGTATTTCGAAATCATCTGAGTCTGGAGAACATCGTGGGAGAGATCGTCTGCATATCGCCCGTGGACGGGCGAGAGGTCGCGCGCCGGAAGACGGCCAGCGCGCCTGAAATCGACGTCGCGCTGAAGGAAGCGCGCGCCGCGCAGGCCGCATGGCGCAAGACGCCACTTGCCGAACGCAAGGCGCTGGCGCTCAAGTTCATGGACGCGCTGCTGAGCCTCAATCAGGAAGTCGTGCCGGAACTCGCGCTGCAGATGGGCCGGCCGGTGCGCTATGGCGGCGAATTTCGTCCCGTCGAAGAACGCGTGCGGACGATGATCGAGCTTGCGGACGCCTCGCTCGCCGATATCGTTCCGAAGCCGCGTGATGGCTTCAGGCGCTTCGTCCGCCGCGATCCCGTGGGTGTTGTCCTGGTCATCGCGCCGTGGAACTATCCGTTCCTGACAGCCGTCAATACCATTGTGCCGGCGATCATTGCGGGTAACGCCGTCATTCTGAAACATGCCTCGCAGACCATTCTCGTCGGCGAGCGCTTCCAGCAGGCTATGGACAAGGCCGGCGCGCCGAAAGGCTTGTTCCGCAATCTCGTCCTCTCTCATGACGACACCTCGAAAATCCTGTCCTCGAGCGGAGTCGATCATGTGAACTTCACCGGCTCGGTCGAAGGCGGCCGTTCCATCGAGCGCGCTGCCGCCGGGACGTTCACGACCGTCGGTCTCGAACTCGGCGGCAAGGACCCGGCCTATGTACGGGCAGATGCGAATTTCGACTATGCCGTCGAGAATCTCGTCGATGGCGCGTTCTACAATTCCGGCCAGTGCTGCTGCGGCATCGAGCGTATTTATGTGCACGAGAATCTCTACGGCCGGTTTGTCGAAAAATATGTCGACCTGACGTCCAGATATGTCCTCGGCAATCCGCTCGACGAGGCCACGACGCTCGGCCCGATGGCGCATACCCGGTTTGCCGATCTTGTGCGCGATCAGACCGCCGAGGCGCTGGCCAAGGGCGCGAAGGCTCATCTCGATCCGAACGACTTCCCGGCCGACAAGGCCGGAACGCCCTATCTCGCGCCGCAGGTTCTGACGAATGTCGATCACTCGATGCGGGTCATGGTGGAGGAGAGCTTCGGCCCGGTTGTCGGCATCATGAAAGTGAAGTCCGACGAGGAAGCCCTGAAGCTGATGAACGACAGCCCGTACGGACTGACCGCATCGATCTGGACGTCGGATATAGACAGGGCCGAGGAACTGGGCGAGCAGGTCGAGACCGGGACGGTCTACATGAATCGCTGCGATTACCTCGATCCATCTCTCGCCTGGACCGGCGTCAAGGATACGGGCCGCGGTGCGTCGCTGTCCGAACTCGGCTATGCGGCGCTGACGCGTCCGAAGAGCTTCCATTTGCGCGAGAAGATTTGACAACGGGCCACGCGGCGCTGTGAGCGCCGGGTCATATGAACATTAGAGCCGAGGTTATGATGAGTGCTGTGCTGACGGGCGCGTGGAACTATCCGACGCGCGTATTGACCGGCCCGGGCCGGATTTCTGAGCTGGCGGAGGCCTGCAAGGCCGCAGGTATCTCGCGTCCGTTGATCGTGACGGATCGCGGGCTCGCCGGAACGCCGATCCTTGAAAAGGCGCGGGGCGTGCTGAAGGCCGCCGGCATGACGGACGATGTGTTCTCCGACGTCCAGGGCAACCCGACCGAAAGCAATCTGAATGCCGGCGTGGCCGCGTTCCGCACCGGCAAACACGATGGCGTCGTCGCCTTCGGCGGCGGCTCGGGCCTCGATGTCGGCAAGCTCGTCGCGTTCATGCCGGGGCAGACGCGCCCGGTCTGGGACTTCGAGGATGTCGGCGATTGGTGGACGCGGGCGGACACATCGCGGATCGCGCCGATCGTCGCCGTGCCGACGACCGCGGGCACGGGTTCCGAGGTCGGTCGCGCGTCGGTTCTGACAAAGGAAGACACGCACGAGAAGAAGATCATTTTTCATCCGCAACTCCTGCCGAAGATCGTCATTGCAGATCCGGAGCTAACGGTCGGCCTGCCTCCGTTCCTCACATCCGGCACGGGTTTTGACGCGCTGGCGCACTGTATCGAGGCTTATTGCGCGCCGGGCTTCCATCCTATGGCCGACGGCATCGCGGTCGAAGGCATTCGCCTGATCGCCGAGTATCTGCCGCGTGCGTACAAGAATGGTACCGATATCGAGGCTCGTTCGCGCATGCTGGCCGCGGCATCGATGGGCGCGGCCGCTTTCCAGAAGGGACTCGGCGCGGTGCATTCCGTGTCCCATCCGGTCGGGGCGTTCTACGACACCCATCACGGCATGACGAATGGCGTCATGCTTCCTTACGTTCTGGCGTTCAACCGCAAGGCCGTCGAGGACAGGATGGCGCTCCTCGCGCGCGTGCTCGATCTCAAAAAACCGGGTTTCGACGGCGTAATGGAGTGGCTTCTGGCTTTCCGCAAGGAGCTTGGCGTGCCGCACACGCTGGCCGATCTCGGTGTCAAGGAGGACAAAGTCGCCGAACTTGCGGAGCACGCCGAACGCGATCCGTCGACCGGAGGAAATCCCGTGCCGATGAAGGCGAAGGATTTCGAGGTTCTGATACGCGCCGCCATAAGCGGCGACCTCGGAGGCAAGTGATGGGCCGTGCTCCGCGCCTTCTGGTCGTGGAAGGAAACACTGCGCGGGCGCGTGCGAAGCAGGCGGAGTTTACCGGACAGACCTATAGCCAGTCCTATTCGGACGTGCTGCGGACGATCGCGCCGGAGGCTATCGTCGATATCTGCTTTCCCACCGACGAAGGCGCGAATATCCCCGATCCGAGCGGCATCGCCGGGTACGACGGCATCGCCATTACGGGCTCTGCGCTCAACATCTACGATGAACGTCCGGAAGCCGTTCGCCAGGTCGAGCTGGTGCGTCAGATTTTCGACACCGGAGTGCCGATGTTCGGATCTTGCTGGGGCTTGCAGGTCGCCACGGTGGCGACGGGCGGAACGGTAGTGCGCTCGAGGAATGGGCGGGAAATCGGCCTTGCCCGGAAGATTGTGCTGACCGAAGCCGGACACGGTCATGCGATGCACGAGGGCAAGGGCCCGAGTTTCGATGCCCCCGCCGTGCATACCGACGAGGTAGGCGAGAAGCCGGCCGGCATGGTCGTGACGGCGACGAATGCCCATTCCGAGGTGCAGGCTGCGGAAATCGTGCGTGGCGAGTCCACCTTCTGGGGGGTGCAGTATCACCCGGAGTTCACGCTCGGCGAAATGGCGGGCATCATGCGCCGCTATGGCAAGGTGCTGGTCGAGGAGGGGCCGTTCCGCGATCTTGATGAGCTGACGCGCCATGCGGACGATCTGGAGACTCTCGGCAAGGATTCGTCACGTAAGGACATTTCATGGCGTCTCGGCTACGATGCGGATGTGCTCGATCCGCGTCGGCGTCTGACCGAGATACGCAACTGGATCGAAAGGCTGGTCCAGCCGGCCATGAGCAAACGGGGCAGGGCATGACCGGCCTGTGAAAAGGCTCGTCATCTTCGATTTCGACGGAACGCTGGCCAATTCCTTTCCGTGGTTCTGCGATGTCTTGAATGATGTCGCGCGCCGCCATCGCTTCCGGCAGGTTCAGTCGGCCGAGCGCGAAGAACTGCGCGATCTCGGCGCGCGTGAGATCCTGAAAGCGCTGAATGTGCCGCTCTGGAACGTGCCGCGCATCGCTCGCGACATGCGGGCGATGAAGCAGACTGCCGACATCCCGCTGTTCGACGGCGTGGCGGCGGCGCTCGGAGATCTGAAATCGCGTGGCATCGCGCTCGCGATGGTGAGTTCCGACAGTGAGGCCGGCATCCGCCGCACGCTCGGCCACGAAACGGCGGGCCTGTTTGAGGGCTATTTTTGCGGTGCGGCGCTTTTCGGCAAAGCAAGGAAGTTGCGGCGGGCAATAGGAGCGGCGGGCGTTTCACCTGCCGATGCGGTCTATGTCGGCGACGAGATACGCGACGCCCAGGCTGCCCGCGATGCGGGAATGAAATTCGCGGCCGTCACATGGGGGTATTCCAGCCGCCGGGCGCTGTTGTCATGCGCGCCGGATATCGTGCTCGACGAGGTCGTGGATATCGTGCGGCTGGCGGGCTTTAAGGCTTAAGAAGCCGAGACCCTTGTTGCCACTGCATTTTGCGCTCTACATTCTCCCGGTGCGGAGGTTTCGATGCAGCTTGGAATGATCGGCCTTGGGCGGATGGGCGCGAATATTGTGCGCCGTCTGCTCGTCAAAGGCCATTCGGCCGTTATTTACGACCGCAACAGCGAGACCGTGGCGGCACTCGCCAGGGAAGGCCCGTTGGGAGCGTCCGATCTCAAGGATTTTGTCGGCAAACTCGAAAAGCCGCGCACCGTCTGGGTCATGGTGCCGTCAGGGCCGATCACCGAAGCTGTCATCGCCGAGGTGGCCGCGCTGCTGGAGCCGGGCGACACGATTATCGATGGCGGCAACACCTTTTGGAAAGACGACCTGCGTCGCGCGAAGGAGCTTCGCGAAAAGGGCATTCATTATGTCGATGTCGGTACATCCGGCGGAATATGGGGTGTCCAGCGCGGCTATTGCCTGATGATCGGCGGCGAGAAAGAGGTGGTCGAACGGCTCGATCCGATTTTCTTCGCGCTAGCACCGGGCCACGGCGATATTCCGCGCACTTCGGGCCGCGAAGGAGAATACGCTCGCGCCGAGCAGGGCTATATCCACGCCGGGCCGAACGGCGCCGGGCATTTCGTGAAGATGATTCACAACGGCATCGAATATGGCCTCATGCAGGCCTATGCCGAGGGCTTCGATATTCTGAAGAATGCGTCTTCCAGCCGTCTGCCGGAAGAAGAGCGTCTCGATATCGACATCACCGAGGTCGCCGAAGTCTGGCGGCGCGGCAGTGTCGTTACAAGCTGGCTGCTCGACCTGACCGCGGCCGCGCTGGTCGAGGAGGGCGATCTAGGTTCCTACTCGGGCTATGTCGACGACAGCGGGGAAGGACGCTGGACGGTGCAGGCGGCCGTTGCCGAGGCCGTGCCGGCCGAAGTTCTGACATCGGCGCTCTACACGCGCTTCCGCTCGCGGCAGGATCATACCTTTGCCGAGAAAGTCCTGTCCGCCATGCGCAAGGGCTTCGGCGGCCATCTCGAACCCAAGGTACCGCCGCCCGATGTCGACAAGTAGCGATCATGTGAAGCCCGATCCGGCGGATCCGTGCGTCTTCGTGATCTTCGGCGCATCCGGCGATCTGACACGGCGCCTGCTCGTGCCGGCGCTGTACAATCTTGCGGCCGAGGGATTGTTGTCGGACGGGTTTCGCATTCTCGGTGTCGCGCGCGCGGAGATGTCGGCGGATGCTTTTCGCGCCCATCTCGAAAAGGGCCTTGCCGAATTTGCAACTCAGAAGGTGGACGCGGCCACCGCCAAATGGCTGCTGTCCTGCGTCAGCTACCTGTCCGGCGATGTCGACGACCCGGAGACTTATGCCAAGCTGAAGACGGAACTGGAGCGTCTTGAGGCGTCGGGTCTCAGCCAGGGCAACCGGCTGTTTTATTGCGCGACGCCGCCGCAGGCCTTTGCGCCGATCGCGCTGCATCTCGGCGCCGCGGGCTTGTCGGAAGAGCGCGAAGGTGGTCCGTGGCGGCGGCTGATCGTCGAGAAGCCGTTCGGCACCAGCCTCGAATCCGCGCGCGCGCTCAACCGCGAGCTTCTCAGCGTTCTCGACGAGGAGCAGATTTTCCGGATCGATCATTATCTCGGCAAGGAGACCGTCCAGAACATCCTGATCCTGCGCTTCGCGAACGGACTGTTCGAGCCCATCTGGAACCGCAACCACATTGATCATGTGCAGATCACCGTGGCGGAAACCGTCGATGTCGGTACGCGCGGGAAATTCTACGATGCGACCGGCGCGCTGCGCGACATGGTGCCGAACCATCTGTTCCAGCTGCTGTCGCTCGTCGCCATGGAGCCGCCGGTGCGGTTCGAGGCGAATTCCGTGCGCTCGCAGAAGGCCGAAGCGCTGGATTCGATCCGCATTCCCAATGCCGAGGAGGCGCTGCGCAATTCCGTCCGCGCGCAATACCGGCAGGGAAAGATCGGCGACCGCGAGGTGACGGCCTATCGCAAATCGCCCGACGTCTCGCCCGGCTCGACCACTGAAACCTTCGTCGCGCTGCGTCTGGACATCGACAACTGGCGTTGGGCCGGCGTGCCGTTTTATCTGCGCACGGGAAAGGCGCTGGCGAAACGCCGCACCGAGATCGCGGTTAAATTCAAGCAGGCGCCGGTCTCGATGTTCCGCAACATGCCGATGGAGGCCCTCGGCGACAATCTTCTCGTCATTGCCATCCAGCCGGAAGAAGGCATCAAGCTCCACTTCAACGCGAAAGTGCCGGGGCCGGAGATCGAGATCGTCCCTGTCGGCATGACGTTTGAGTACAAGGACTATTTCGAAGCCGCGCCAGCGACGGGCTATGAAACGCTGATCTATGACTGCATGACCGGCGACGCGATCCTCTATCAGCGCGCCGATGGCGTCGAGGCGGGATGGCGTGCGGTCGAGCCGTTCATCAAGGCATGGCGCGAAGCCGGGGCCAAGGGCATCGAAACCTATGATGCCGGCAGCGAGGGTCCGGCGAAAGCAGACGAACTTCTGGCGGGCGATGGCCGTGCGTGGCGGAGCATCGCCGATGGCGGGTGAGGTGAAAGTCTTTCCGGATCGCGAGGCGCTGGGCCGCGCGGCCGCCGATTGGTTCGAGGCCGTCGTCGCGGAGAATTCTGGCCGTGTCGCAATCTGTCTCACCGGCGGATCGACGGCGGAAACGCTGTATGGACTTATCGCCGCGCGCAAGCTGCCGTGGGAGCGCATGCATTTCTTCTGGAGCGACGAGCGGTTCGTGCCGCCCGGCGATCCGCGCAACAATGCAAGCGTCTCGCGCCGCCTTCTGCTCGACAAGGTTCCGGTTCCCGCCGCGCATATCCATCCGATGCCGACCGGCGTTGCAAGCAATGAGGAAAGCGCGGCGCGTTACGATGCGGAGCTCAGGCGCTTCTACGGCGCCGATAAACTCGACCCCACGCGGCCGCTGTTCGACCTCGTGCTGAACGGCATGGGCGATGACGGCCACACGGCGTCGCTGTTTCCGGGGCAGCCCACGCTTGAGGAGCGCACGCGCTGGTGCATCGCAGCCGAGCCGAAGCACGATCCGTTCGTGCCGCGCATGACACTGACATTTCCGGCGCTTGAAAGCTGCCGTGCTTCCGGCTTCTTCGTCACGGGCACTGGCAAGGCCAAGCGGCTGAAACAGGTTCTCGCAGGCGCGGATTTCCCCGCCGCGCGCCTGAAGCCCAACGGGCGGCTGACCTGGTTCGTGGATCGCGCCGCGGCGGGATTAACCGAATAGGAGCGGGTTCGGCCTATCGTCCGGCATCCCCGGCGGTCTTGGCGAAATGACTCTCGCATTCAAAATCTATCTCGGCGCGGCGCTGTTCGGCGTGCTGAGTTATTTTCTGCCGCCCGCGCCGCGCGATCTCAGCGGCTTCATGCTGCGCAGCCAGGACATGCCGGTCCTCATCCTTTCGACGCTGCTGCTCGGATGGATGCTCCGCCGTCCGCCGAGGATTTCTGCGCCCGATTTCAGCGGGCACGAACGCGTCGTCTCCATTCTTTGCGCACTCGCCGCGCTCGCCATCGGCTATGTCGGCGCGCGCACCGCGGCGCTGAGTTTTCCGCTGTCCATGGACGAATTCATGGCGGTATTCGATGCCGGCATTCTCGGTGGCGGCCATCTCGCCGCGCCGATCGATGCCGCGTGGCGCCCTTATGCCGATGCGCTGCAGCCGATCTTCACGATCGTCACGGAAGGCAACCGGTCCTGGCTCTCGAATTATCTTCCGATCAACGCCGCGCTAATCGCCGCCCTTGAGGCGCTGGGGGACGGGCGGCTTGCGCCCCCCGTGCTGGCGGCCATATCGCTGCTCGCGCTTTATGCCGGCGCGCGACGGCTCTGGCCGAAACGTCCGGATGCCGCGCTCGTCGCGGTCATTCTTCTCTTCACGTCCTCACAGTTTCTCGTCACGGCAATGACGCCCTATGCCATGACGGCGCATCTTGCGCTGAATCTCATCTGGCTTGTGCTGTTTCTGCGTGGAACGATCCCCGCGCATGTCGCGGCGCTCGCGGTCGGCTTTGCGGCGACCGGGCTCCATCAGATCGTCTTCCACCCGCTTTATGTCGCGCCGTTTGTATTGGCGCTGTGGATCGACCGCCGCTGGGCAACGGCGGCTCTCTACACCGCCGGTTACGCCGGCATCGGTCTGTTCTGGATTTCCTATTGGGGATTGCTGGTTCCCGGCGTTCCCGTGGCGTCCGGAGCCGGGCTTGAGGGTCTCCTCGTGCGCGCGGCCGACATGCTGCGGTTCGATCTCGAAGGCGTTGTCCTGATGCTGCGCAACATGACGCGGCTGATCGCGTGGCTCAATCCGTTCGCGCTGGTTCTTTTTGTTCTCGCACTGCCGTCGATCCGGCGCTGGCCGCGGCCGCTGCCGGAGCTTCTGGGCGGCGTCGTGCTGACGATCGCCGTCATGTTCGTGCTGATGCCCTATCAGGGCCACGGATGGGGATATCGCTACCTGCATGGCCTGCTCGGCAGCGTCGTGCTCATAGCCGCCTATGGCTGGATTTCACTGCCGCGCAAGGAAGCCGTGCCGATGCGCGGCGTCTTTGCCATATGCACGATTTCCGCACTCGTGATGCTGCCGCTGCGCATGTATCAGATGCACAGCTTCACGAAGCCCTATGCGGACGCTTATGCCGAAATCCGCAATGCGGATGCCGATGTCGTCATCGTCGATCCGAACGAGATCTGGTTCGGCGGCGATCTTGTACGCAACGATCCCTATCTCGGAAACCGGCCGAAGGTGATGGTGCTGAACTATCTGGATGAGGCGGAAATTGCAGACCTCTGTGCGCGGTTCAAGGTCGGACATTTCGGCGGGGAGAATGCGGAATCCTTCGGCCTGCGGATCGTGCCGGAACACCCAAGCCCGCATATCGCCGCGCTTCGGAGCGTATTGGTTGCGCCGGGCTGCAGCGAGTAGGCAGCCGCGGCCGTATTTTTCAAGCCGGGTTTCGCACCAAGGCCCACCGGGTGGCCGCGTAGTTCCAAAGAACAAGCACGCAAGTGGAGAGTGGCGCGGCGGCCCAGACCGGCATCCCCAGAACATCAATCAGCACGAACAGCGCCAGAAGCGATAGCGGAAAATTCGCTGCCATACCCAGAACGTAACGGGCAAAGGAAGGGTTTTGTACGGACGTGCGAAACGTGAACCTGTGATGCAGAAGATAACCTGCCACCACCACCACGGCGAATGAGACGATGCTGGACAGGATATAGTGCACGCCGATTATGTCGCCCATGATCAGGATGGCGTTATGCAACGCGGCGCAGAAGCCGCCGACGGCGAGAAAGCGCACGCCCGTCATCGCCGTTCCGGCTCCGGCCGGCAGAACATCACATAGATGCAGGCGTCGTTGTCGATGAGGCGCTGAGGTGTAATCAGGTCCTCAAGGGCCGCGCGTGCGTTCATGAGGCTTGCAATGACTCCCGCAACCGCGTGGCCGACCACCGGTATTTTCCGGAGGAAATGCACAAATCCCATCATGCGGAAAATGGTTGTCCAGCCAAGCGGGCCGACGACCGCCTCGCACCCCTCGACCTTGAAACCGCGCGTTTCGATGTCGTTGCGAAGTCCCTCGCGGGTCCAGCGGCGGTGATCTTCAGGGTGCGGATGGTAAAGCCATGCGCCATGTGTCGAGAGTATCATCCAGCCATCGGGCTTCAGGGCGCGCCTCGCCTCAGCGAAGTACATATCAAGATCGCGTACATGTTCGAGAACCTGAAACGACAACACGATATCGGCAATGCCGTCGTCGCAAAGCAGTCGTCCGTCATCGGTGATACGAAGCTCCGCGCCCGATCCGAAGTCTGCCCCAAGATAGGTCACGCCGCGATCAATGAAGAGATCGGCGTAGGGTTTGGAGCCACATCCGAAATCGACCGCCGTCATGTCAGGCGACGCGCGTTCCGACAACACTCCGATCGCCTGGCGCAATTTTCGGAGAACCAGCCAGTCCGTATCGAAGATGCGCGGAGAGCGGCGGCGCATCTGTTCGCCGGCAGATATGCTCATACGGCATTATCCATCATATAGCGCGCCTGCGTCTTCAGGCCCGGACCTGTCCACGGGCGCACGACCTTTCTGAACAGGGCGTCATAGGAATCCGCAGCCCGCTCCCAATTGTAATGCCGTCGCGCGAAGGCCGCGCGCCGATCGGCGGCCGAATCGGGTTCGCCCAGGGCATGCTCGATCTCGCTTGAAATTGCGGTTGCCGTGACAGCGGGCCAGCCGGGCTGGATGTGAACCGGATAAAGGAACGGTTTCGCGGCAGCGTGCGCTTCGGCGGTTTCGCTGCCGCATATCACCGGAAGACCGCAGGCAAGCGCTTCCTGAATCACGAGCGGATATCCTTCGCCGACACTCGGCAGGATGAGCATGTCCGCTGCATTGTAGAGTTTCGTAAGAGAAGCCCCTTTCAACCCATCGAATACGACGACATTTGGTAATTGCCACGAGCGCGGATCGACCGGACCCCAACCCGCAAGAGCGAACGTGACGTCGGGGCGCGTGCGCGCAAGACGTTCGAGGATCGCAAGGCCTTTCTTTTCAACAAAGCGTCCGACGAACAGGGCAACCGGCGTTCGTGCCGGGAGCCCGAACGGCTTCCGGTTGCGGGTCTTGGCCCGTGCCGAAATCGGCGGTTTGAAAACCGCTGTATCGACTCCGTTGAAGATGACTTTCGGGCGCTGCCTGTAGGTCAGGTCCCCAAACTCGCGCGCCACCGCGTCACTGATGAATACGACCTGATCCGCGCGCCGCAGGATCGGCTTTGTCACAAGAGCGGTCGCAAGCTTCATCAGCGCGCGCAACAAGATGTTGCGATACGGAACATTGCCGATGTGCTGGACAACGATCACCGGGGTTCCGTGCGCGCGCCCCCGCAAATAGGCCAGAACATGCAGCGGGTATACGGCGTCATGGATGACCACGACGTCCACATTGCCGAGTTTCGCGTTGAGCGGTTTGTAGACCGATGGGAGTGGCAGGGGAAACGGAACACCAAAACGTTCGGTGATGTTCAGCGCACGAAGCTGGAGCGCTTGTCCGGCATTCTTGGGCGGCAGCTCAGGACCGGACGCAATCCATGTAAGCGCATGGCCATGCTTTTTGAACTCGCGTGCCAGCTTTCCGGCGACGATCTCGATGCCGCCACGGTGGGCTTCGAAATAGGCCGAGAGCATTGCGATCCTGAGGACCGCCATGTCCTTAGCTCGCTTTCGCAACAGGCGTCTCCTGTGCAGGCTCAACGGTTTCGGGTTCGGACCTTCCGCGCAAGAGCGCGGCTTCGTTGTTGCAAACGACGGCGAGCAGGAAACCGCCGAGCATGTTCTGCACGCCGATGGTCATGAGCGCCGTGCCCGCGACTGCAGGCAATACGCTGCCGATCGCCTGGAACCCGTGGGCCGACCAGAAAACTGTGATCGCTGCGAGAGCAACGATGCCAATGGTCAATACCGCTACGCCTGAGAGCAGCATTGTCTCGAGGGTGAGCACGGGTGCAAGCCGGCTTGTGATGCGGCCCGGCTGGCGATAGCCGGACTGGACGCCATAGAATTGCGCGGTGATGCCCATCAGCATTGCGAGATGGCTGAGTGTCAGCCCGGCGCCCGCGAGAATAGTCCAGTAATTGCCGAAGATGCCGTTCGGAGGCGTGAGTCCGGCCCACTCGGCCGCCGCGAAAAGAAGCACCGTCAGCGAGATCGCGCCGATCGCGCCCGCCGGAACGATGAACGACCACAGCGGGCTGAGCATGAACAGATAACGCAAATGCCGCCAGCCGTCGCGCCACGGGCGCAGATGCGGCGGCCGATCGCGGAGATCGGGTGACAGTGTTGTCGGCACTTCCGCGATCTCGAATTTCAGCAGCGCGGCCTTGATGACCATTTCGCTGGCGAATTCCATGCCGGAGCCGTTGAGCCGCAGCCGCTCGAAGGCGCGGCGCGTCAGCGCGCGCAGGCCGCAATGGGCATCGTCGATTTTGGTGTTGAACAGGATGTTGAGAATTCCTGTCAGTACGGGATTGCCGATATAGCGGTTCTTCCATGGCATGGCGCCCGGCGCGATGCCGCCCTTGAAGCGCGATCCCATGCAGAGATCCGCGCCGCGCATCAGTTCTTCGACCATCGGCACGGCGTCGAGGAAATCGTAGGAGCCGTCGGAATCGCCCATCACCAGATAGCGGCCTTTGGCGGCGCCGAAGCCGGCGCTCAGCGCGGCGCCGTAGCCGCGCCGGGGTACGCCGACGACCCGGGCGCCGAGCTTGCGGGCAAGCGCCTGACTCCCGTCGGTCGAGCCGTTGTCGGCGACGACGACTTCGCCGGTCAGCCCGTGCCGCGCGTTCAGAACGCGCAGGGCTTCCTGGGCCACCGCCACGCAGGGGCCGAGCGAAAGCGCCTCGTTCAGGCAGGGCATGACGATGGATACGTCCGGCGGAGTGCGCCTGCTGCTGGGGTAGGGTTTCTCGGTCGGCATGTCAGCATCCGATAAAGACCGAGTCCGCTTAAGGACGGGTGAAGGTCCGGCGAGGCCGTGGCATCGGAAGGCCGGGCAGGGTATCACCATGCCATGGATGATCAGAGCCCCTTCGTCGCGCTTGAAGGTGTAACCTTAAGGCGTTCCAACAGAACGGTTTTTCAGGATGTGTCGCTGCAGATTGCCGGCCGGCGCGTAGGCGTCATCGGCAATAACGGCTCCGGAAAAAGCTCGCTTCTGAGGCTCGCGGCCGGGCTGCTGATGCCCGATGCCGGGGTGGTTCGTGTGATGGGCCGGCCGACGGCCGAGGGCAGGCCGGAAACCGGCTTCCTTTTCCAGAACCCCGACCATCAGATTCTTTTTCCGACGGTCGGCGAGGAAGTCGCGTTCGGGCTTATCGAAAAAGGCATGGACCACGCGGCGGCCGGAGTAAGGGCGCGCGAGCTGCTTGCTCTTCATGGCTGCGCAGGTTGGGAGAAGAGGGCGGTCCATGAACTGTCCGAGGGTCAGAAGCAGCTTGTCTGCCTTATTGCGGTGCTGGCGGCCGAGCCGGATGTCCTTCTGCTCGACGAGCCATTCTCCAGCCTCGATCTTCCAACACGTTACGATTTCAAGGACCGTCTGGCGGGCATCAATCAACATATCCTGATGGCAAGCCACGACCTTGATCTCCTGTCCGATTCCGGGTTCGACCGGGTGATATGGCTCGACGGCGGCCGCGTCCGCGCCAACGCCCCGCCTGAATCCGTGATTCCGGCCTATCGCGCCACGGTAACTGCAGCCGGCAAGGCCAGGACCGCATGATCTCCGGCTATCTCTCGCGACAAACCTGGCTCCACCGCGTCCCCGCTGGTGCAAAGCTTCTCGCGCTCGCCGCGGTCAGTTTCGCGGTTCTGCCGGTTCAGGACTGGCGCCTTCTCGCCGGCGGGTTGTTCCTGGTCGTGGCCCTTGCCGGAATACTGGGAACGGATGCGTTCCGCCGCGTACTTCTTCTGCGTCCATTGCTGCCGCTGCTCGCGGTCATCTTTGCGCTTCATGCGCTGGCGGGGGATTGGCAGGCGGGCATCGGCTCCGTCGCGCGGCTGCTGATGATGGTGATGCTGGCGGATATCGTCAGCATGACCACCACCATGCAGGACATGATGCGGGCGCTGATGCCGGTTCTGCGCCTGCTTCGGCCCTTCGGCGTCAACCCGCGGAAGGTCTCGCTCGCGGTTTCGCTGGTCGTTCGCTTCGTGCCGTTGCTCGCATCGAACTGGGAGGCGCGCAGCGAGGCCTGGCGTGCGCGGACCGGCCGCAAGCAATCCTGGCGGCTCGTCGCGCCTTTCCTTGCGGAGACTCTTAGAATGGCCGATCAGATTGCCGAGTCGCTCGACGCGCGCGGCTTCGGACGCAGGGGGTGAAAGAGCGATGTTTCGCGAGATTGGGCTGATCATTCTGTTCGCGGCGATCATTGCGGCGCTCGGTCTCGTGCCGAGGATCGATTTTCCATTCCTCGGCGGTGTTCCAATCACGGCCCAGAGCATGGGGGTCACGCTGGCCGGTGTTCTGATCGGTGCGCGCAACGGCGCACTGGCGGCGGCCGTTTTCCTCGTCGCCGTCGCGTTCGGCATGCCGCTTCTGGCGGGAGGCCGGGGTGGGCTCGATGTCTTTACAGGTCCGACGGCGGGTTTCCTGATCGGCTTTGTGCCCGCGGCCTATATCACGGGCGTTCTGTTCGGCGCGTTGCGCTGGGGCGTCTTTCTGGCGGCGCTTTTTGCTGCCTTTATCGGTGGCTACGTGGTGCTGAACATGATCGGTATTCCGGTGCTGGCGTGGGTCACCGACAAATCGATGCGCGAGGCCGTCGGAGTGGCCGCCGGTCTTCTTCCGGGTGGCATAATCAAGGCGTTTGGGACGGCGATCATCGCCTATCTGCTCGCCGGCATGAATTTCGGGCGAAACTGAGGTTTTATGTAATGACGACCAAGGATCTCGTCCGCATTGCCCTGTTCGCCGCCATTATCGGCGCCCTCGGGATTTTGCCGAAATTCGACCTTCCACTCGCGGCAGGAGTTCCGGTCACGGCACAGACGCTTGGTGTCATGCTTGCGGGCACCGTGCTCGGCCCGCGGAACGGCGCGCTTGCGGTCGTGCTTTTCCTGCTTATCGTCGCGCTCGGAGTGCCGCTGCTGGCCGGCGGTCGCGGTGGGCTCGGGGTATTCTTTGGGCCGGGCGCCGGCTTCATATTGGGCTTCATTCCAGGCGCGTTCGTTGCGGGTCTGATGATGACGCAGTTGCGGCAAATCCCGGCAACGGTCGCAGCCATGGCCGCGGCGTTCGTTGGCGGAGTATTCGTCATCTACGCCATCGGCATTCCGGTTCTCGCGTGGAAGACCGACATGAGCCTCCTTCAGGCGACGGCGGCGAGCATGCTTTTCCTGCCCGGTGATCTCATCAAGGTCGTCCTGACGGGTTTCATCACCCGGACGCTGCAAAGCGCCGTGCCCGACACGGCTGCCGGACACTGAATGGGTATCACGCGCCCTATCGCCGAGCATGCGCGGCGTCTCCCGGATGAGACCGCGATTATCTTTGAGGATCGCAAGACATCGCGCCGCGATCTCGATAACGCCGTCGCGCGCCTTGCCGCATTCATCGCGGCGCGAACACCCCGCGAGGGAACAGTCGCTCTCGATCTCCCGAACGGGCCGCCATTGGCTGTACTTTTCCTTGCCGCCGCGACCGCCGGTCGCTGTGCCCAGATACTCGATCACGAATGGCCAAACGCGACCGTCAACAAAGTGGCCGCCTCGCTGAAACCCAGTATTGCGGTTACCTCGCGCGAGGAGTTTGAAGGAAAAGCTGTCAGGATCGACGGCGATCTACCGGTTCCGGAAATCGCCGATGCGATTGGCGCCCCGGCGGAGTTCCGCCGTGTTTCGGATGTCGATCAGGAGGCACTTTTCTACACGGGCTTCACGTCCGGCTCGACGGGAACACCGAAAGCGTTTTCTCGTACGCACAGGTCCTGGCTTGCGAGTTTTGCCAGTGCTCAGGACGAGTTCGAAATCGGCCCCGCCGATTGTGTCTTCGCGCCAGGACCTTTCAGTCATTCGCTGCCGCTCTATGCGCTTTCGAGTGCACTTCATGCCGGCGCGAAATTCGTGGTTGCCCGGGGGTTCCACCCGAATTCCGCGTTGCGAACGATCGGAGCACACCGTGTGTCGGTGCTGTATGGCGTGCCTTCGCAACTCTTCCTGTTGATTGAGGCCGCCGAAGCCAGCAACGCGGTTTGCCATGGCGTTCGCCTGATATTGTGCTCGGGCGCGAAGTGGCCGCCTAAAATGGCCTCCCGATTAAAGAAGGTGTTCCCAAAAGCGCTGTTCGTCGAGTTCTACGGCGCATCCGAGCTGTCTTTTGTAACGCTGGCGCGCAGCGATGAGCGCATACCGAAAGGCTCGGTTGGACGACCGTTTCCAGGCGTCAACGTCAGCGTTCGCGATGCAAAGGGCAAAAACTGTCCCGCCGGGCGAACGGGATTGGTCTTTGTGGAAGGGCCGCTCGTTTTTGCGGGCTATAATGACGGCACCGACGTGCTGCGTATGGGCGATGCGCTGTCGGTCGGCGATCGCGGATTCCTCGACAAGAGCGGGTTTCTGCATCTTGAGGGTCGAGACGATCGCCTGCTGATTTCCGCCGGCCGCAATATTCAACCCGAGGAAGTCGAGACCGCTCTCAATCTCCATCCCGCGGTCGAGTCTTCGGCCGTGTTCGGCGTGGCGGACGACAAGCGTGGGGTGAGGCTGGCGGCGCTCGTGAAGCTGAAAGAGCAGGGCATAACGATGCCTGCGCTGACGGCGCATCTGCGCGGCCTTCTGCCGGCTTACAAGGTTCCGTCGCATGTCGGAATTGTCGCGAAATGGCCATCGACCCGTTCCGGAAAAAGCGATTACGCCAAGCTGCAGAAAATCTGGAACGACGAGAAATACGAGCCCCTGGAATGAATGCGTTCATCATCGCCGCACGCCGCACGGCCGTTGCCCCGCGCAATGGAGCGTTCCGGGTGGCCGAGGCGCATGATCTCGCCGCGCCGGTAATCCGCGCGGTACTCGCCGACGCCAGTATGGAGTACAGCCAGGTTGACGACGTCATCCTCGGCAATGCGCTGTATGGCGGCGGCAATCCGGCACGCATGGCAGCGCTGGCCGCCGGGCTGCCTGACGAGGTTTCTGCGCTGACTATCGATACGCAATGCTGCGCGGGGCTTGACGCGGTTGCTCTCGCGGCGTCCCGCGTCGCGCACGGCGAGGCGGATGTAATCCTTGCCGGCGGTGTTGAAAGCTTCAGCCGGTCGCCGCTGCGCTTTGTTCGGCCGCGCGGCCCGGACGAGATGCCGCTTGAATATCAACGTCCGCCTTTCGTTCCGTTTTCGGAACGCGACCCCGATATGATCGAGGCGGCTGCGATCCTTGCCCGAGAACTCGCTGTCACGCGCGTGGCGCAGGCGGAGTTCGCCGTTCACAGCCATAGCAAGGCTCTCACCGGGCCCGCGGCGGACGAAATCGTGCCGGTCGAAAATCTGCTCCGCGATGCCTTCACGCGCCGGCTCGATTCGGCCGTGTGCGCGCGGCTTCCGCTTCTCGCCGGGGATGCGAAGCATGGTGTGACAGCAGCGACGGTAGCAGTCGAGGCGGACGCGGCCGCTGCGGTTCTGGTCGTATCGGAAAGGTTCGCAAAGGAAGCCGCGACGTCCGTACGGATACTTGGGAGCGCACGGCGGGGTGGCGATCCGGAGCGGCCGGGCCTTGCTCCCGTCGCAGCGGCGCGAGCGCTTCTTGATCGGAACGGCGTAAAGCCCTCCGATATTGCGGTTGCCGAAATCATGGAAGCATTCGCCGTTCAGGCGATGGCGTGTATCGAGGGCGTCGGCCTCGATCCGTCCGTGACCAATATCGGAGGAGGGGCGCTCGCGCGCGGGCATCCGATCGGCGCCTCGGGCGCGATACTTTGCGTGCGGATGTTCCACCAAAAAAAGAAAGCCGCTGTTTCCAGCGGCTTCCGAGGTCTGGCGGCGATAGCCGCCGCCGGTGGGCTTGGGAGTGCCCTTTTATTCGGAGATTGACGCCACCTGGGTGCCGCCGCCTGCGCGGGCGAGACTGACGCGCGTCATTTGTGTGCTGTTGGCCGTCACGGTCAGCGAAATGCCGCTTCCCGAATTCGAGATGGTCATGGTCGCCGGTTTGGCGCCGCGGACCGCCAGAACGATCGTATTGCCCTTGCGGCGACCGGACAGGGAGGCCGAGCCGTTCACACCGTTATAGGTGCCGGAATAGCGGCCGTTGGAGCCGGCGCGAAGCGTCGCAGAGATGTTCTTGCTCATCATGCCGGCACTGCAGGTGCCACCGATGTTCACCGTGGTTCCCGACGAAGTGCCTGAAACTTTGCATGAAATCTGATGAGCCTCGCCCTCGGCCTTCAGCCGGGCCTGCCCGCCGCCCGTAAACGAGCCATGGAAACGCTTAAGATAATCGGCCTCATTGGCCTCGGCGGCTCCAGAAAAGGCGGCAAAAGCACATATGGCCGCCAGCGCAAAGCGCGTCGGGTTCGTCATCCCACATCTCCAATTTCGAAGTGGCGGCCAAAAGCCCGTTAAATGGGGCATAAATAGGGGCCGGGCGTGGCCTCGAGGGGGCGGGCGGAAAGTTCCCTGGCCCAACTTCCGCCGGAGCGACGAATTCGTTATCAGATTCATTCATTGTGGACCGGGCACTTAGGGACGGAAGGCCACGTGAAATTCGATTTTCTGGCAGGTAAGGCGCACCAACCGGCCGCGGCTCTCCGCGACCGTCTGCCGCGCATCGCCGTGTTCGATTCAGGTCTTGGAGGATTAACCGTACACGCCGAAATCGCTCGTTTGCTTTCTGCGGATCTCATTTATGTCGGTGACACCGCTGTCTTTCCTTATGGAAGGTTGCCGGAGCGCGAACTCATCGAACGCGTGTCGGCCGTTATCGGCGAAGTCATCGAGCGTCACGTCCCGGATATCGTAGTCATTGCCTGCAATACGGCATCGACACTTGCACTGCCGGTTCTGCGCGCACAGTTCGCAATTCCCTTTGTCGGTACGGTTCCTGCGATCAAACCGGCCGTGGCCGGAAGCAGAAGCCGCTTGATCAGCGTGCTCGCAACGCCGGGCACGGTGGCCCGCGACTACACCCGCGAACTGGTCTCCGAGCATGCGAAAGGATGCGAGGTGACGCTCGTCGGCAGTGCGAGGCTCGCTTCCTACGCAGAGGCAGAGCTGAACGGCGTCCCCGCCGACGACGCCGACATTCTTGCCGAGATACGGGACGCGTTCGTTGAAAAGGGGGGGCAGCGAACCGACACGGTTGTTCTTGCCTGTACGCATTACCCGCTTATCGCCGCGCGGCTCGAGGCGCTCGCGCCATGGCCCGTCGCGTGGATAGATAGTGCACCGGCAATCGCGCGGCGCGTGACGTCGCTGGCGGGCGATGCCGCAGCGAGCATGACGAAAGCCACGGGCCGCGCGCTGTTTACGAACGCTGCCGGAATCACGCCGGCTTTGCGGGCTGCGCTGAAGGCTCGCGGTATCCACGATGTCGGCTTTCTCGCGGTGCCGGTGTGAGTCCCGCATGCTGAGCCTTCTCTTCCCCACAATGGTCGAGGTGAGCGGTCTGTTCGGCGATGTGCCGCATGAGGGCCACCTGACCGGTGTCGAGAAAGTTTTTTCCGATCCTGAAATGATGAAGACGTTGGGCGGCGTGCGGCCGCCCCAGGCAGCAAAAGCCTTCATCGGCCGCGAACGCGCGCATTGGCGCGAGCACAGCTTCGGCATCTGGTTCTTCCGCGGTCTCGAGACCGGATCGTTCGCGGGCTGGGGCGGTATCCGCCGCACCGAGCATGACGGGCAGGAGGTGGTCGAGCTTCTATATTCGTTGACGCCCGATCATTGGGGGCGCGGCTGCGCGACCGAGATCGGCAAGCTCGCAACACAGCTCGGGTTTGAAAATCTCGGGCTGACGGAAATCGTCGGCTTTGTGCAGCCTGACAATACGCGCTCCGAGGCAGTCATGCTGCGTTGTGGCTTTGCCTACGATCAGCCGATCGAACGCGCCGGCCTGCCGCATGGGCTGTACAGGCTCAGGCCCGGCGCAGGCCGCGTTTAGGCGGCTTCCGGCACGCCGGGACGAAGACCGAGCAGGTGGCAGATCGCGTAGACGAGGTCCGCGCGGTTCATCGTGTAGAAGTGGAACTGATCGACGCCGCGATCGACAAGATCGAGTACCTGCTCGGCAGCAACCGCAGCGGCCACGAGCTGGCGCGTCGCGGGATCGTTCTCCAGACCATCGAAGCGATGCGCGAGCCAGTTCGGCACGCTCGCGCCGGCTTTCTTCGCGAAATTCGAAACGGCGCTGAAAGAGTGGACGGGAGCAATCCCCGGCACGATGGGGAGCTCGATGCCCGCGCGGCGGACGCGCTCGATATAACGTTCGAACACATCGTTATCGAAGAAGAACTGCGTAATGGCGCGGTCCGCGCCGGCATCGATCTTGGCTTTGAGAATGTCGATGTCGGCCTCGAGGCTGCGGCTTTCGGGATGCGTTTCCGGGTAGCACGCGACCGAAATCTCGAAATCGCCTATCTTCTTCAGCCCGCCGACCAGATCGCAGGCATAAGCGTAGCCCTCGGGATGCGGCGTGTAGGTCGTGCCGATGCCAGCCGTCGGATCGCCGCGCAGGGCCACGATATGGCGGACGCCGGCATCCCAGTAGTCGCGCGCTACTTCGTCCACTTCGACACGGGAAGCCGCGACACAGGTGAGGTGCGCCGCTGGCGGGACATTCGTTTCACGCACAAGGCGCGTGACCGTCTGATGAGTGCGCTCGCGTGTGGAGCCTCCGGCGCCGTAGGTGACCGAGACAAAGCGTGGCTGCAGCGGCAGAAGACGGGCGATCGACCCCCACAGCGCCTTTTCGGCTTCTTCCGTTTTCGGAGGGAAGAATTCGAAGGACACAGCGAGATCACGCGCATCGTCATTGCGACTGAGGCGTTCGGCAGGAGCGGGGGTCATGCAACAGCCCGGGTGGGATCGGCGGCAGGAAGATCGGTAATGACGCGCGGATCGCGCGCCAACCACAGCGAAACCGTGAGCTTGTCGCGCGTGCCACCGGGCGGCGCGAGATCACGATGATGTTCGAGCGTCAGCCCGGCTTTCGTCATCCATTGCTCAATGGCGTCGGATGCAAAACCGAGGCGGCGATGAGCGTGCGCATCGCGCAGGAATTCGAGCTCGTGCGGTGCGAAATCAACGATCAGCAACCGGCCGCCGGGTGCGAGCGCGCGAGCAGCCTCGCGGATGGCGCGGGCAGGCTCGTCGAGGAAGTGCAGCACCTGATGGATCACGACGAGGTCAAAGCTCTGCGGCTGCACGGGCAGTGCATAGACGTCGCCCTGGCGCAGCTGGGCCTTTGAAAGTCCGAGCTTCGCGAGATTGGCGCGTGCGACGGCGAGCATGTCGACCGACAGATCAACGCCCACGGCGCGATCTGCCTGCGCGCCGATGATTTCGATGATGCGTCCCGTTCCGGTGCCGATGTCGAGCAGTGCGCGAACCGGCTTCTGGCCTATGGCATCGCGGATCGCAGTTTCGACCGCGGCTTCCTCGACATGGAGGGCGCGAATCTTCCCCCAATCCTTCGCGTGTTCGCGGAAGTAAGCGGCAGCCGTGTCGGCGCGTGCGGCGCGAACTTCGGCGAGGCGCTCACGGTCGCGGACGAGAACCTGCTCGTCCGGCGAAATACGAGCCACGACCGCTTGGGCGAGGGCGGCGCCGGGGCCGTCATGGCTGATGCGGAAGAATGCCCAGGAGCCTTCGCGGTGACGCTCGATCAGACCCGCACTCGCCATCAGCTTCAGATGGCGCGAGATGCGCGGCTGAGACTGGCCGAGAATTTCCGTCAGATCGGTAACGTTGAGTTCGCCATTGGCGAGCAGCGCGAGCAGGCGGAGACGTGTCGGTTCGCCCGCCGCCCGGAGGGCGCCGAGGACGACCGACAGAGGGGCTTCGCCACCCTTGCTGGCATTGCGATCAGACATAAAGATATCTTTATGCGCCTGCGGGTGCGGACGCAACATAAAAGCTCCGGAAGCGGTCTGGCTTCCGGAGCTTTTATGAAACCGGGAATGGCGGTGCCGCCGTCCGGAAAATTACTTCCTGGCCTTGGCCGGCTTGCGTTTGGCCGCAGGCTTTCTGGCTGCGGGTTTCTTGGCCGCGGATTTCTTTGCCGCCGGCTTCTTCGCAGCGGTTTTCTTCGCAACGGACTTCTTGGCGGCGGGCTTCTTTGCTTTCGGCTTCGCCGTCTTGGCCTTTGTCTTGGCGGCAGCGCGCTTCGGCGCGGCCTTTCTGGGCTTGGCCTTGGTCTTCGCCTTCTTCGTCTTGGCCGGTGCCGCCGGAGCCGGTGTCTCGTCGGCTATCGAAAGAACCGAGTCCTTGAACCGGTCCCAAAATGATTTGTTGCTGGTTTTCGCCATAGCTGCCTCGCAAGTCGTGCGGCTTCCCGCGCCGCGAAAACGTACATTGAGGCAGGGCGAGTTCCAAGGCGAAGCCCGCCTGACGTGCAAATATTGTTGGGATTGCGCGTCAAACGGAACCGATAACGCCAGAATCAGCGCGAGAACTTCTTGTACTTAAGCCGTTTCGGCTCGACTGATTCGGGTCCAAGCCTCCGCTTCTTGTCTTCTTCATAGTCCTGGAAGTTGCCTTCGAACCATTCGACGTGGCTGTCGCCTTCAAACGAAAGCATGTGCGTCGCGATGCGGTCGAGGAACATACGGTCATGCGAGATGATGACAGCGCAGCCGGCGAAATCCTCCAGCGCCTCTTCAAGCGCGCGCAGCGTTTCGACATCGAGGTCGTTGGTCGGTTCGTCGAGCAGCAACACGTTGGCGCCCGACTTCAGCATCTTGGCGAGATGCACGCGGTTGCGTTCGCCGCCCGAGAGCTGACCGACCTTCTTCTGCTGATCGGCGCCCTTGAAGTTGAAGGCGGAGGTGTAGCCGCGCGAGTTCACCTCTTTCTTGCCGAGATAGATGATGTCGTTGCCGCCGGAAATCTCTTCCCAGACATTCTTGTTGGGATCGAGACTGTCGCGCGACTGGTCGACATAGCCGAGCTGGACGCTTTCGCCGACGGTGATCGTGCCGGAGTCAGGCGTCTCCTGACCGGTGATCATGCGGAAGAGGGTGGTCTTGCCCGCGCCGTTCGGACCGATAACGCCGACAATACCGCCGGGCGGCAGCTTGAAGGTGAGGTCGTCGATCAGCAGCCGGTCGCCATAACCCTTGGTGAGCCCTTCGAAATCGATGACGTTCTGGCCGAGGCGCTCGGCAACCGGAATGACGATCTGCGCGGATCCGGGCGCCTTGTCGGCGGCCTTCTTGACGAGATCCTCATAGCGCTGGACGCGCGCCTTGCTCTTGGCCTGGCGGGCTTTCGGCGACGCCGAAATCCACTCGGCTTCCGCCGCGATCGCGCGCTGGCGTGCCTTGTCCTCGGACGCTTCCTGGGAAAGCCGCTTCTGCTTCTGGCCGAGCCAGCTCGTGTAATTACCCTCGTAGGGAATGCCGCGGCCGCGATCGAGCTCCAGAATCCAGCCCGTGACATTGTCGAGGAAATAGCGGTCGTGGGTGACGATCAGGATCGCGCCCGGATAGGCGCGCAGATGGCCTTCAAGCCAGTTGGTCGTCTCGGCGTCGAGATGGTTGGTGGGTTCGTCGAGCAGGAGAAGCTCCGGCTGTTCGAGAAGGAGACGGCAGAGAGCGACGCGACGACGTTCGCCGCCCGACAATACGTTCGGATCGGCATCGTCCGGCGGGCAGCGCAGCGCCTCCATCGCCTGGTCGACACGGGCATCGAGATCCCAAAGGCCCTGTGCCTCGATCTCGTCCTGCAGCTTCGTCATCTCGTCGGCGGTTTCGTCCGAGTAGTTGACGGCGAGTTCGTTGTAGCGGTCGAGGATCGCCTGTTTTTCCGCAACGCCGAGCATGACGTTCTGGCGGACGGTCTTCGACGGATCGAGCTGCGGCTCCTGCGGCAGGTAACCGACCTTCGCGCCTTCGGCGACCCAGGCCTCGCCGTTATATTCCTTGTCGATGCCCGCCATGATGCGCAGCAAAGTGGACTTGCCCGAGCCGTTGACGCCGAGCACGCCGATCTTGGCGTCCGGGTAGAACTGAAGGTGGACGTTATCGAGCACTTTCTTGCCGCCCGGATAGGTCTTGGACAGACCGCTCATGTGATAGATGAACTGACGGGCCATATGGGCGCGCTCTCCGGAGTGGGTGGGATCGGAAGGGAAGTGTTGGCGCTGTTCTACCGGGCAGAGCGGGGATTTCAAGGCGCGTGTCCCACGACACGGCTCGCTTCGCGAATCCGGCTCGGGATGAGGCGCGCGAAATCGGCTCCCGTGTTTGGAAGCTCTGCGATCCAACGTCTGCCCTGTCTCCTTTCGCGAACCCGCAAACTGCGGTTCGCGTGGAGGGGCGCGCGGGACGCCGGGAGATTGACCGCTCCCTCGGCGGCTCGGTCAGTTGGTAAGGGACCGAACCAGTTTTGCACTCACCGGGAAACGTCGTTCCCACGACGTCCCGCGCGCGGTGTGTGAGGCTTGCTGCCGAGGGCCCCTGGAGGACAGTGGCTTGTTCTCCTCCATTGGCGGCCTCATCGACCTGCGTGTCCCGTTGGTACGGGTCCCACATCAGGTCACCAAGGGAGGCCTCGCGCCCTCGCAGGAGGGAGCAGGACCATCGGCCTTGGGCCTCCGGCCAGGGCTTGCGAACCCCAACCGGCCACCGCACTCCCGATCCACCCAAACGACGCCTCGCGAGAGCGCCCTCCGTGACCGAAAGCACGCCCTGTGTGTCACAAAATAGGAATAAAGTCAATAACGATTGTCAGGACTCGGGCTCGATGGGCCCGCGGTCTGCGGCGGGAACGATTCCAATCCGGCGGCCGCCGGCTTGTGGCGACTTTGTGCCGACGCGCGAACCGGAGCAGGCAAGGCGAGCAAGAGGAGCAAGAGGAGCGTAAAAACGCCTTCAATATAGGCTGAAAACACTTCGGGACCGCTTGGAAGCTTCGCGCAATGAGCGCAGAATCCATCTCGCTTGTGGGTGCGAATTGTGAGAGGCTTCCGCGCCCTGAACAGTGCTGGGAACGGGCAGGAGAGATAGAATGGCGAAAGCGACGAAGGTCCCGAAAAAGATTGCTGGCCTCGCGATTCCACCGGCGGTTCGAAATTCAGCAGCCATCAGGGCGCTGTTTTCCGTCCCTGGCGGCCTGAAGCTGCTGGAAGAGGCGATCGAGGCGGGTGCCGCCGCTGCCGCTGCGCACATCAACAAGGGATCGAAGAGCCTCAAGAAGGCGAAGCCCAAGACCGCGAAAGCCAAGCCGGCAAAGACAGACAAGGCGAAGAAACCTGCCAAGGCAAAGGCACCCGTCAAGGCAAAGGCACCGGCCAAGGCCGCGAAGCCGGCGGCCAAGAAACCCGCCAAGCCGAGAAAGCCGAAGACTGTAAAGACGCCGGCTACCGAGACGGCCGCCGTGGCCGCCCCGCTGGTCTCGCAGCCTGAGCCCGCACCCGCGTTCACCCCGCCTGAACCGGCGCCGACGCCCTCCGCGCCGTCGTGGTCGACCCCGCGCCGCGAGGCCAACGACTCCGACAATTTCTGATTTCTCCGGCGTTCCGGACGGCGCGGGCGGATCTCCGCCCCGTTTTGTTGGCTAGGGGGCGGGCGAAGGCCCGCCCTTTCTGGTTTCGGCAGACGTGACGGCGCCGTCCTTGTCGATCGTCGCAATGCGCCGGCTGCCCTGCCAGACCTCCAAGCCGTTCCCGGCGGAAAATATGCGAGCAGCCGCAATGGCGTCATCATCGTTCGTCACGGCCAATACTTCGGCCCGCACGATCCTGTTTTTGGCGTCCAGAATAAACGCGCGGAATGTGTTCAACCCCTGACCCTCTTAAAGTCCACAGCAGCTGGAAACCAGCCAACGTTCCCGCGCGTTGGAATTCAAACACATAGGTTAATGAGGAAAGGACCATTCCTCGCTTCTGTCCGCGCGGGGGCCAAATGACCAAACCGCTGATTCGTAAGCTTGAACAAAGCGATGTCCTTTCCGATGAGGAAAAGGCCGTGCTTGAGCGTTCCTTCACCCGAATCCGCGATTTCAAGGCGGACGAGGACATCGTCCGGGAGGGGGACCGTCCAACGGAATCCTGCATCATCGTCGAGGGGTTTGCGGCGCGCTACAAGCTGCTGCCCAGCGGGCGGCGGCAGATTTCCGCTATCCATATATCGGGCGATTTCGTCGATCTGCACAGTTTCCTGCTGAAGACGATGGATCACGGTGTTGTTACGCTGTCGCCGAGCCGCGTTGCCTTCGTGCCGCACGCCGTTCTGAACACGATTTCCGAACAGCATCCGCATCTGACGCGACTGCTGTGGCTCTCGACCCTGATCGACGCCGCCATCCACCGCCAGTGGCTGACCACAATGGGGAGAAGCTCGGCGGTCGCGCAGATGGCGCATCTTCTGTGCGAACTGCATGTACGCCTGAATGCCGTGGGCCTGACCAATGGCATGAGCTTCCACTTCCCGATAACGCAGGAAGAACTGGGCGATGCACTCGGGCTGTCGACGGTGCATGTCAATCGTGTGCTGACGGAACTCAAGGCCGGACGGCTCGTTCAATGGGCTGGAGGCGGCGCAGTGACAATCCTTGACTGGGACCGGCTGCGCGACATCGCCGAGTTTTCGCCGACCTATCTCAGCCTGCAGAACGAGCCCCGATGACGTCGATCAAATTTGAACCAATGGAAGTTTTGACCAATGGAGGAATTTCCGACGGTCGCCTTGCGCTGGCGAACGGAAAACTGATCGCGGTCTTCATCCACTTGTTGCCGAGCGAGGCCGAGAGCAACGGGGCTTCATCCGAAGGCTGGTATCGCGAAGCCGGATTCGGTCCGTGCAGCGATTTTGCGACCGGGCGGCCGCCGCCGCTTTTCAGTTCGCTCGACGAAGCGCGCGGCTGGATCGAACAGCGGATCTACAAGCCCCCGCTCGGCGAGTAGTCATTGTCCCGAGTACAGACGCCGGTGAAGCTCACGGACGCGCGCGGCAAGCTCCGGCACGGGGCCTTCGACCTTGATGCCGGGAGCAATGTCCTGGACCGGAAGTGCGCGCACGGGCCCTGGCGGCACATTCATCTCTTCCAGCCATCCCGCCAGCTGCGCCGAGGAACTGGCGTAGACGATGCGGCCGAGGCCGACCCAGGCATGGGCGGCGGCGCACATCGGGCAATGCTCGCCGGATGTATAGACGGTGGCGGAGGCGCGCTCCGCCGACGCCATGTTTTCGGCCGCCCAACGCGCCAGTGCGAATTCGGGGTGGCGCGTGCGGTCTCCGCCCGCGATGCGGTTGCGGTCTTCGTGGAGGATGTTGCCGTCGCTGTCCGCAAGAACCGAGCCGAATGGCTCGTCTCCGGCATCAAGCGCTTCCTCGGCAAGAAGGATGCAGCGCTCGAGAAGGGCGAGGTCGTGCGCGTTCATGCGAATGCTTCCTTCCACCAGGCGCGCCGATGGGCGGCGAATGCATCCGGGAGCGCATGTACGATTTCGGCCATGCGGGCGTCGATCTCGGCGAGATAGAACGTCCAGTCCGAGAAACGCTCAATCGGCCTTTCGCCGTCCGAAATGCCGCGCAGGCCGATATAGCCGGCGCCGGCCAGCATGGCGGCGCGCAGCACGGCAAAGCTTTCCATGTCGGCCATGTCGGCGTCGAATGCGCTGTAGCCATGACCGTTGACGATGCCCCCGCCGGTCGACAGCCGCGCTTCCGGAATGCCCGGCAGGCGCGGAACGATGCGGACTTCCGCCGGCAGATCGAGGAACGGCGTCGTTCCTTTTTCGAAGCCGAGCGGGCTTGCGTCCATATCGCGGTAGGAGACCGAGGCGACCTGGAAGATGCCGGCCTGCGGCAGCGAGCGCGAGCCGGCCGAACCGAGATTTACGACGAGATCGGCCGGATGATCGGCAAGCGCCCGTGCGGTGCGGGCCGCGGCCTCGACAGGGCCGACGCCGGTTATGACCGGCTCGATATGGTTCCGCAGCGCGGCACCGTATTCGGCTTCGGTCGCCATGACGAACAGGACGCGCAGCGGGCCGTCGGAGGCGGTGTAGGTCTTGAGCATGATCCTGCTCCCCGCGCGTGTAACTACTCTACGCCGCCGCCGGGACGGATGCGGCGGCAGGGGATGCCTTCGAATTTCGCGAGCTCGGCCTCGACGAGATCGGCATGGGCGCGGTCGCGCGTCTCCACCGTGATGTCGAGCGTCGCGCCCTTGGCCGGCACGTCGAGATACAGGCGGCCATGGCTGACTTCGAGGATGTTGGCGCCGAGTTCGCCAAGACGCGTCGCAACCCGGCCGAGGACGCCCGGCTGATCGTTGAAGGTCAGGCGGAAGGCGCAGACGCGATGCTCGCGCTCAAGCTCGCGCACCATGATGGACGCGAGGATGCGCGAGTCGATATTGCCGCCGCAGAGCACGATGCCGACCTTCTTGCCGCGGAAGCGCTCCGGCGACCCAAGCATGGCGGCGAGGCCCGCGGCGCCCGCGCCTTCGGCCATGGTCTTCTGCAGCGTGGCGAAGGCATTGACCGCGCGCTCCAGCTCCGGCTCCGAAACGAGCAGGATTTCGGAGACGAGGCCGCGCACGACCGGCAGCGTCAGTGTACCGACATTCTTGACGGCGATGCCTTCGGCCAAGGTCGGGCCGCCTTTCGGGCGTTCCTTGCCCGTCATCGCATTGATCATCGACGGATAGAGCCGGCTTTCGACGCCGATGATCTCGATCGACGGCTTGAGGCCTTTCGAGGCGATGGCGATGCCGGAGATGAGGCCGCCGCCGCCGATCGGGACGACGATGATTTCGAGGTCCGGCGCGTCCTCGAGCATTTCCAGCGCGGCGGTGCCCTGGCCGGATATGATGGCGGGATCGTCGTAGGGGTGGATGAGGGTCAGCCCGTGTTCCTCGACAAGCTGCTGGGCGCGGATCTGCGACTCCGCCAGCGTTTCGCCATCGAGCACGACTTTGGCGCCGAACGCTTCGGTGTTGCGGATTTTCACCTGCGGCGTCTGCTCGGGCATGACGACGGTGGCGGGGATGCCGAGCCGCTGGGCGTGATAGGCGACCGCCTGGGCATGATTGCCGGCCGACATGGTGACGACGCCGGTCTTGCGCGCGGCCTCGTCGAGCGAGGACAGCTTCACATAGGCCCCGCGGTCCTTGAAGCTGTTCGTCACCTGCATGTTCTCATACTTCACCCAGACCTCGGCTCCGGTGAGCGTCGAGAGTTTGGGCGCCGGCAGAGTGGGTGTGCGGATGACCTGGCCTGCGAGCACATCGCGCGTGGCCTGGATGTCGGCGAGGGTGACGGGAAGTTTGGACATGAACAGACTCGGACGGAAGGTTCGCAATTATACACAAACCTCATCCTGAGCCGCGAGCGAAGCTCGCGTGTCGAAGGATGGCCGCAAGATTCGGTGGTTGCCGCCATCCTTCGACACGGCTCGCCTGCGGCGAGTCCGGCTCAGGATGAAGATCGGGGTCAGCCCTTCTTCAGCTTCTCTGCGACAAAGGGCGCGAAATAAGTGATGACGGCGTCGGCGCCGGCGCGCTTGAACGCCAGGAGGCTTTCGAACACGGCGCGGTCGCGGTCGATCCAGCCATTGGCGGCGGCGGCCTCGATCATCGCGTATTCGCCGGACACCTGATAGGCGAAGACCGGACGCTGGAACGCATCCTTCACGCGCGCCACGATGTCGAGATAAGGCATTCCGGGCTTCACAATGAGTGCGTCGGCGCCTTCCTCGAGATCGAGCGCGGCCTCAAGCAGCGCCTCGTCGGAATTGGCCGGGTCCATCTGGTAGGTACGCTTGTCGCCGACGAGCACGGCATTGGTGCCGATGGCGTCGCGGAACGGGCCGTAGAAGGCCGAGGCGTATTTTGCGGCGTAGGAAATGATCTGGACGTCGGTGCGGCCTGCCGCGTCGAGCGCCTTGCGGATCGCCCCGATGCGCCCGTCCATCATGTCCGACGGCGCGACCATGTCGGCCCCGGCCTCGGCGTGCAGCAGCGCCTGGCGGACGAGGGCTTCGACCGTGGCGTCGTTGACGACCTCGGCACCGTCGAGCAGGCCGTCATGGCCGTGGCTGGTGTAGGGATCGAGCGCGACGTCGGACATGATGCCGATCTCGGGCACGGCGCGCTTGATGGCGCGCAGCGCGCGGCAGACGATGTTTTCCGGGTTCTGCGCTTCCGATCCGCGCGCGTCGCGCAGGGCAGGGTCGGTGTAGGGGAAGAGAGCGATGGCCGGGATGCCGAGGCTCGCGGCGCGCTCGGCCTCGCCGACCGCCTCGTCGATCGACAGCCGCTCGACACCCGGCATGGACGGCACGCGCTCGCGCTGGCGCTCGCCCTCGATGACGAACAGCGGCCAGATCAGATCGTTCGCGGTGAGCACGTTCTCGCGCATCAGCCGGCGCGACCACTCCGCCTTGCGGTTGCGGCGGGGCCGGGTGGTCAGCCCAAGCGTATCGGTGCGGGAGCGCGGCGATTTCGCCTCACCCGTCTGGGACTTATTAGGAAAGCGGCCAACAGTATCGTGCATGGCTCCTGAATAGCACACTGGAACGGCTCCAGCCAAAGCGCGGCGATGCCCGCAACCATGACGTTTCCGGCAATCGGCGCGGCATTGACCCCCGGAACCGGCGCCCCTAGACCAGCCGGATGCTGAAGTTGCTTCGTCGCAAGGACGCGCCGCCCACCCCCCTGACCGGGCGGGACGACACCCATGTCACGGACTGGACGCAGAATCTGGTGCTGTTCTTCCGGATCCTGGCGCTGTTTCAGCTTGCCAAGGGCATGATCCACTGGGGTCTGCTGATCAGCATAAGCGACGCGGGCACGGGCCGGGTGGCCAATGAATATCTGGCCGCCAACATCTATTTCGCGGTTCTGGACCCGGTGGCGGGCGTCGGGCTGTGGCTCACCAGTTCCTGGGGCGCGGTGCTGTGGCTGCTTGCGGCGGTGAGCCAGATCGCCATCTGCCTCGGCTTTCCCGAAATATTCGGGCCGATGTGGCCGCTGATGGCGTTCAACGGCGTCGCCATCCTCTTCTATATCCTGCTGACCTGGAAAGTGGCTCAGGTCTCCGACGACTGAACAGGTCGGCCCCTACCCGCAGGGTATTCCCAAGCACTCATAAGAATAGATTTCCATCTATGAGGGCTTAGTGGCGTCGGCCCCTGAGTCGAGTGCTTGTTTACCGGTTGTTCAGTACAAGAAATAAAGACAAATTTAGCTAAGGCTTTTAAGCGCATTTTCACGCCCCGCCGCCTATTCTTGGTTTTCAAGAGTGGGCAAGACCGTAAAGGCAACCCACGAATTTTCAGGGTGAGGCGTAACAATGTCTAAAACTGCTCACGCGCTTGTGGGAGGGGACGTGGCCGAAAAGGCAGGCGACGTTCGTCCGCTCTATCTTGAAGCGCTGACGCTCGTCGAGCGTCTTCATCGCCGTCTGCTCGACGTCATCAAGGATGAATTCGACCGCCGCGGCCGTTCCGATGTGAACAGCGTCCAGGCGCTGCTTCTCTACAATATCGGCGACTCCGAACTGACGGCCGGCGAGCTGCGCACGCGCGGCTACTATCTCGGCTCGAACGTTTCCTACAATCTGAAGAAGCTGGTCGAGGCCGGCTTCCTGCATCACCAGCGCTCGCGTATGGACCGCCGCTCGGTGCGCATCAGCCTGACGGACCGCGGCCGCGAAGTGCACAAGATCGTCGACGATCTGTACGCCAAGCACGTGAAGTCGATCGAACAGGTCGGCGGCATCAACTCGTCGGACTTCCTCACCATCAACAAGGCGCTGGTTCGTCTCGAACGCTTCTGGACCGACCAGATCCGCTATCGCCTCTGAGCGTTTGTCCGCGCATTGCGGGCTCGGGGACAAGAAAGGGCGCCTCCGGGGGGATGGCGCCCTTTTTGCTGCCGTTACACCATCCCGCCGTTCGCGCGGATGACCTGGCCGTTGATCCAGCCGCCATCCGGGCCGACGAGGAAGGACACGACGGCCGCGATGTCGTCCGGGGTGCCGAGACGCTCCATCGGCGACATCTTGGCGAGGCGATCGATCAGGTCGGGCGACTTGCCGTCGAGAAAAAGATCGGTGCCGGTGGGGCCGGGCGCAACGCAATTGACCGTCGTGCCGGTGCCGCGCAGTTCCTTGGCGAAGATCGCGGTCATGGTCTCGACGGCGGCCTTCGTCGCGCCGTAGACGCTGTAATTCTCCATCTTCGTGCCGGTGACGCTGGTCGAGAAATTGACGATGCGCCCGCCCTTGCTGAGCCGCGTCGCGGCTTCGCGCATGCCGTTGAATGTCCCTTTCACGTTGATATTGAAATGGCGGTCGAACAGATCGTCGGTCGAATCCTTCAGCGGCATGGGCTGGAAGACGCCGGCATTGTTGATCAGCACATCGACCTTGCCGAACTCCTTTTCGGCGATATCGAACACCGCCTTGACCGCGGCGGGGTCAGCAACGTCGCCCTTCGCCAGAACGGCACGTCCGCCCGCGGATTCGATCCGCGCCTTCGCATCCTCGGCCGCGGCGGTGTTGCCGGCATAATTGATGACGATGGCGAAGCCTTCCTGAGCAAGACGCTCCGCGATCGCGGCGCCGATGCCGCGCGAGGCTCCGGTGACGATGGCGGTTTTCTGCTGGACCATTGGAGTTTCCTTGGGATTGTCTGACGCCCTGTATGTGGGGTGTCAGGCAAGATTGAGAATGGCGAAGGCTGCGAACGCCGCATAAGCGGCGCTCGCGAAGACCGGGAACAGGCGGCGGCGCATCAGAACGTGCTCGCCGTCGGACGGACGATCACCTCATTGATGTCGACATCATCGGGCTGTTCGACCGCATAGGCGATGGCGCGGGCGATGGCGTCGGGAGTGAGCGATGTCTTCCGCCATTCGACCAGCGCTTCTTTGGTCGTATCGTCGGTGATGTCGTGGCCAAGCTCGGTGGCGGTGACGCCGGGCGAGACGATGGTGACGCGCACATCCGGGTTTTCCTGACGCAGGCCTTCCGAAATTGCCCATACAGCGTATTTCGTCGCGCAATAGACGGCGCCGGTCGGCACGACGACATGCGCACCGATGGAGGCGACATTGATGATCTGGCCCTTGCCCGCGGCCTTCATGCCGGGCAACACCGCCGCGATGCCGTGGAGGACGCCGCGGATGTTGACGTCGATCATCCGGTTCCAGTCGTCGATCTTGAGGTCGGTCATCACGGACAGCGGCATGACGCCGGCATTGTTGACGATGACATCAAGGGCGCCGAACTCTGCCTTGGCGAAATCGACGAAGGCCTGCGTGTCCTCAAGGCTCGTGACATCGAGTGCGCGGAAGCGGGCGGAGCCGCCTTTTTCATTTATCGTGCGGGCGAGCGCTTCGAGCCTGTCCGTACGGCGCGCACCGAGCACGATCTTCGCGCCGCGCTCGGCAAGGAGGAGGGCGGCTGCCTCGCCGATGCCGCTCGAGGCGCCGGTGATCGCGATGACTTTTCCTTTGATGGACATGGATATCTCCTTCGTTCGTGCCTTCGCGGATTGCGTCCGGCGGTGAGGAGACAATGGCGGGCGAGGGCGGAAGGGCGGTAGACCGCAACTCCGTAGATATTGCCTGATTCTCCAAACATATGGGTATTCGGGCACAGGATTGCCTGAAGCTCCGGCATCCTTGCCCGATCCTCCAGGCCTCCAAGATCGGCGTTACAATCAGGATAATTCGTGCTTTTATAGGCCGGGTCGAAGGGAAAAGCGTCATGAACGGCCACGCCGAACTTGCAGGCTTGATTGCACGATATGCCACGCATGAAGGAATCCAGGCAACGGCCCTCCCGCGCGTGACGCTGTTCCGGGCCGACCGGCCGACCGAGCCGATCCACGGTGTGTACGAACCCGCTCTGTGCATCGTGGCGCAGGGCGCCAAGCGCGTCATCGCGGGCGACAGCCAGCTCTATTACGACCCGGCGAAGTTCCTCGTCGTGTCCGTCGATTCGCCGGTGCTGGGCGAGGTGATCGAGGCGTCTCCCGACAAACCTTATCTGTGCGTGCGGCTCGATCTCGACCGCGCGGTGCTCGGCCAGCTGATGCTTGAAGCCGGAATTTCGGCTGCGGCCGACGCCCCCGCGAGCGCGAGCCTGCAGGTTTCGGCCTTGACGCCTGAACTGCTCGATGCCGCGACCCGGCTGATACGCCTGCTCGACAGGCCCGGCGACATCGCCGTATTGGCGCCGCTGGCCGAGCGGGAGATACTGTACAGACTTCTGCTCGGCGACCAGGGCGCGCGGCTGAAGCAGATCGCGGTGGCCGACGGCAAGCTGCAGCAGGTCAACCGCGCCATCGGCTGGATCAAGAAGAACTTCCGCGAGCCGTTCAGCATCGAGGCGGTGACCGGCGAGGCGCGCATGAGCGCGTCGGCGCTGCATGCGCATTTCAAGGCCGTCACGGCAATGAGCCCGCTGCAGTATCAGAAGCAGCTCAGGCTGCAGGAGGCGCGCCAACTGATGCTGATTCAGGCGGTGGACGCGGCGACCGCGAGTCACAGCGTCGGTTATGAAAGCCCATCGCAGTTCTCGCGGGAGTACGCGCGCACTTTCGGCCTGCCGCCGATCCGCGACATCGCACGGATGAAGGCTATGCCGCAGCCATTCCTGCAGACAGCGTAAGCACTTACGGGGATGCGCCCGGGCCGGCGCGCGCCCCTTTTTATGGTTTCCGAAATCTTTCCGTATTCACCCGGAATTAATGGCTTTGCCGCATTCCTTGCGTCGACACCGACCCAAAAGGAACGCGACGATGTCATCTGTCTCTCTTCGCCTTGCCGCCGGGCTTGCCCTGTGCCTTGCCGCGCCGAGCCTTGCCTGCGCCCAGACCGGTGCACCCGACGCAAAGGCGCTTGTTACTCCCGCCGTCATGGACGGAATCCGCGGCTGGCTCGATACCGAAATCGTTCGTCTCTCGATCGAGACGCAGAACAAACGCTACGGAAGCCTATCCCAGGCCGAAGTCGAGAAACTCGACAAGCAATGGGTCAGCGAACGCGAGGCGGACGACAAGCCGCTGATCGCCGCGACGTTGTCGAACCCGCTGTCGGTCTATCTGTCCCGCATGCAGGGCCGCTCGGTGGGCCTGTATGCCGAAATCTTCGTCATGGACAACAAGGGCCTCAACGTCGGCCAGTCGTCGATCACCAGCGACTTCTGGCAGGGCGACGAAGGCAAGTTCCAGAAGACTTTCCCGGCCGGATTCGACGCCGTGTTCGTCGACGATCCGGAATGGAACGAGGATTTCAAGGTCTGGCGCACGCAGATCAATTTCACGCTGACCGCAGCGGACGGAAAAACGCCGATCGGCGCCGCCACGGTTGAAGTCAATCTTTCCGAACTCGAACGCCGTCAGATGCTCGGCATCTGACGAGTACGGACGAAGGGGGCACTCGTCATGTTGAACAATCTTTCAGTCACAGCGAAAGGCGTCGCGGCGTTTGCCATGATGGCGCTGATCGGCGTGCTGTCGAGTTATGTCGCATACACCAAATCGGTCACGGCGGCGGCCGCCGTGACGGAGAATGGTCGGCTTCAATCGGTGATCAAGGACATCGGCGGGGTGGAGGCCGACGTTCTCAACCAGGTCGTCTCGGTCAAGAACTTCCTGCTGACCGGCGACCGCCGCTGGGTCGGCGAGGTCGAGGACATGTCCGGCAAAATCTCCGGAGGTCTTGAGGCAATCGACAAGGAGGTCGCGGCCACCGGCATCGCGGGCGCGGACGGCGTCCAGACGATCCAGTCCGAATGGAAGGCCTGGCTCGACGGCTATATCGGCAAACAGATCCAGCTGATGCGCGATCCGATGACGGTCGATCTGGCCAAGGCCATGGAGGCCACCGGCGAGAGCGCCGCAGCAATCGCGCAGATCGGCGAAAAATTCGACGGGCTTCGCACCGCGCTCGGAGCACGCCAGTCCGAACTGGCCGAAGTCCAGCAGAACGAGCTTGGTCTTGTGAAGATGATCGCGCTCGTCAGCGCGCTCGTGATCGCGGGTTTTGCCGCCATGCTCGGCTTCCTGAACTACGCAATGGTTTCGCGCCCGCTGGCCTTCCTGGCCGATGCCACAAAACGGCTGGCCGGCGGAGACCTGTCGGTACAGGTTCCGGCGACCAGGCGGCGCGACGAACTCGGGCGTCTCACGGGTGCGCTCGGCGTGTTCCGCGAGAACCTGCAGCGCACGCGCGAACTGGAAGCCGATGCCGAACGCGCGGCCGCGGCCGCGCAGGCCGAGAAACGCGCGGAGATGGAACGTGTCGCCTCGGAGTTCGAGCAGACCGTCATGACGCTCTCGAGCGACATCATGGGTGCGTCGGAGCAGCTCAACGTCACGGCCTCGACTCTCGCCTCGATCGCGTCCGACACCACGGACCGGTCGCTGACGGTGTCGTCGGCGTCCGAGCAGGCGACCGCGAACGTACAGACGGTGGCGACGGCGACCGAGGAGCTGTCGGCCTCGATCCGCGAGATCAACGGCCAGATCCATGCTTCCTCGAAGATCGCCATCGAGGCGGAGGCCGAGGTGGAGCGGAGCAACGGTGCCGTGACCAGCCTGCAGAACGTCGTCGCCAAGATCGGCGATGTGACGCGGCTCATCAACGACATCGCCGAGCAGACCAATCTTCTCGCGCTCAACGCCACGATCGAGGCCGCCCGCGCGGGCGATGCCGGCCGCGGCTTCGCGGTCGTCGCCTCGGAAGTGAAGGCGCTGGCCGAGCAAACCTCCAAGGCGACCGAGGAAATCGATCGCCAGATCTCGGAGATGAAAACGGCCGCCGATCTGTCGATCGACGCCACCGCGTCTGTCGCCGGAATGGTCAAGACGATCTCCGAGCGCGCGGCCGCCATGGCAGCTGCCGCCGAAGAGCAGAACGCGGCGACGATCGAGATCGCGCGCAACATCGCCGAAGCCGCCACCGGCACCCAGCAGGTGTCGACGGCGATCGGCGAGGTCAGCTCGTCCGCGACGCGGACCGGCGAAATCTCCAGCGAGATGCGCAGCGCCATCGGCGACATGCTGGAGCGTTCCGGCAGGATGCGCCACGCGATGGAAGGCTTCCTGCTGCGGGTTCGTGCGGCTTAACGCGTTAGCGGCGTAAGCGTAACAACACAGAGTGGGCCCGCTCCGGAAGGAGCGGGCTTTTTCTTTGCCGTGGCTAAAACGTCTCGGGAATATCGCCGGCCGTGATGATGCGCGGATCGGCGGCGCCTTCGGTTCTGAGGCGCTTGCCGTGGCGTTCGCGCACCCGGTCGAGCAGGCGGCGCATGTCGCGCGCATTGCCGAAATGCGGATCGCGGTTTTCGTAGACCGCGGTGACGGTCTTCTTCAGCGCTTCCTGGCCGGCCTCGTCGAGCTGCCAGCCGGATTTGGCGGCGAATTGCTGGAACACCTCGATCAGTTCCTCGACCGTGTAATCCGGGAATTTGACGGTGCGCCCGACGCGCGAACGCAGGCCGGAATTGGAATCGAGGAACTCCTGCATCTCGTCCGAATAGCCGGCGAGGATGACGACGAGGCGGTGGCGCTCGTCCTCCATCGCCTTCACGAGCAGGTTGATGGCGTCGCCGCCGAAATCGCGCGGCGAGTCCTTCTTGAAGAGAGCGTGGGCCTCGTCGATGAACAGCACGCCGTCGATGGCGCTGGCGATCTTGTGGCGGAGATTTTCCTCCGTCTTGCCGATATAGGCGCCGACGAGCGAGCCGCGATCGACCTCGATGAACGTGTTCGTGCGCAGAAAACCCATCTGCTGGAACATTGCGCCGCAGAGCCGGGCGACCGTTGTTTTGCCTGTGCCGGGATTGCCAAGAAAAGCCATGTGCAGAGTCGGCATTTCTTCGACGGTACCGCCGGCTTTTACAATGGCGGCAATGGAATAGGCCGCGTCGTAGAGCGCCATTAGCTCTTCCTTGACGCTTTCGAGGCCAACAAGAGATTGCAGGCCCGCGAAAATTTCTTCAAAAGTAGGAGGAGGAGCGGGCGGCGGCGGCGGCATCATCGGTGCGGCGGCTTCCGCGGGTGGCGGATCGGGATAGGCTTGCAGCGCGGCCTCGCGCTGATCCTCCGGCGTTCGGCCGGTGGGGTCCTTCCAAATCTCGTCTCCGTCCGCGATCCAGTAGCGGTTGTCGGGTGGGGGTAGCGTGGTGATGGACGACCAAGTTTTCACGGGCGAAGACCTCTACCGCCTATACGTTCCACATATACTCGACCTGGCCATGCTGCCGGAAGACCGCCCCTGTTCCGCGGCGGAACTGAACCGGCTGGCCCTTTCGGTGCCGACGGCCGAGTATTTTCTCTCAATGGTCAGGCTTGAGCCTGAAAAGTGTCATGTACTGGGCGAACAGCCGCTCCGTGAACATCTGGAGCAGAGCTACCTCGCACCGTTGCAGGAAGGACGGCGCTTTGTGCCGATTCCAAGGCTCATTCCCAAGTCCCTGCTGGAAAAATTGCAGGAGTGGGAGGACTGGAACTGGCTCAAGAACTTCTGCCGCGAGGGCAGCCTTATCCCGTACCTGCTGTTCCTGAACAAGCCGGTGATGAAGGACGGCGAGCCGTACTTCACATGCATGCTGCGTTTCGGTTTCGACGGAGATTATGAGCCGTGAGCGGGGGATGGCAGGCATTCCGCGAAGCGAGCAGGACCAAGGCGACGGTCGAGACCGCCGCCGAGGAGCTGGAGCGCCCGGTTGTCAGCCATCGTCTCGCCATCGCGCCGGACGACGACAAGAAGCTGGAAGTTCACGAGACGACACCAGCCACCGTGCCGGTTCTGCCGGGCGATGACGAAGGTTCACCCGAAACGCCGGAAACCGAGACCCGTGAAGCCGATACGCCGGAAAGCGAAAGCGCGGACCGAGGTTCGGACGATCTGATGGCGGAGGATCAGGATCCGGACCGGCTGTTCCAGCAGGCCATGGACATGATGCCGGCCTGGACAGCGCCGGCGGGGGCGAGCCGTTTGCGCCAGGCGATGGCGCCGCTTGCGCCGCATTGGTACGTCGCGGCGATCGTGCCGGTGGCGGCGGCGGCCAGCCTGCTCGCCGTCTGGGCCGGCGTGAATCCCTATGCGCTCTGCCTGCAGTGGTGGGATTTCCTCTACGGCTCGATCTTCCTCGCCGCCTCGCTGATGTTCATCGCACTGGCCGTGCTGAAGGGGCGGCGCGGTGCGTGGCATCCGGGCGCACCGGCGCTGATCGTCGTCGTGGGCGTGGTGCCGTTCTGGGTGGCGACCAATGTCGCCTTCGGCAGCGCCTGCCAGGCGCCGAATGAATTTGCGTCGTCCAGCATGCTCGCGCCGCCGCTGCCTCCGCCGGTAGAGGTCTCGTCCTACTGGACGGTGCCGATGCCGATGCCGCGGCCGCCGGAACTGCACTACAAGTTTTCGCCGCATCAGCTCGATCTCAGGCTGAACGCGGGCATCGAATTGCAGCCGCCGAGCCTTTGAACCCTGTCACCGAACCGCAACACCGCGCCGCCGCCGCGAAACGCGACACGGTTTGGCCCCAAAGCACTGGCTTCTGAAGGGAATAACGAAGCCGCGAGTCGCCCCAAGGGTGAGCCCGCGCTCGTTGTCCGTTAACCGCACTCGTGTTACGCGACGGTACGGGCAGGGTTTTCGCATCTACGGGGACATTTGCAGACATGACGGCACCTGCAATTGCATTGGCTTTTCGTGGCATGCCGGCGCGTATCGGCGTCGTGCTCGGCGCTCTCGCGCTGACGATGCAGGGCGCTTTCGCGCAGGTCGAATGGGTTCAGCGCTATGACAGCGCCCCGTCCTCCGCGCGCATGCCGAAAAGCTCGGTTCCGATCCTCAGCAAGCAGACGCTCGAAGCGAGCCAGTTCGCTCTGCAGAAATACATACAGATCGAGCAGATGGGCGGCTGGCCGATGGTGCCGGAAGGCCAGGTTCTGCAGCTCGGCAAGCGCCATCCCGACGTCGTCGTGATCCGGCAGCGCCTGACGGTTTCGGGTGATCTGCCGCCAAATCTCGGCAGTTCGGATGTGTTCGATTCCTATGTGGATGCGGCCGTGAAACGCTTCCAGGCGCGCCATGGCCTTATCGTGAACGGCGCGGTCGGCCCCGACACGCGCAAGGCGATGAACGTGCCGGTCGCGATGCGCCGCCATCAGATCGAAATGAGCATGCAGCGCCTTGAGACGCTGACGAAGAAGCTCGACCGCCGCTTCGTGACCGTGAACATTCCCGGCCAGGAGGTCGAGGCGGTGGCGGACGGCATGGTCGAACTGCGTCACACGGCCGTCGTCGGCAAGATCGACCGCCAGTCGCCGCAGCTCGCGGTGAAGATCCAGGAAGTGAACTTCAACCCGTATTGGACCGTGCCGGCATCCATCATCAGGAAGGACCTGATCCCGAAGATGCAGAAGGAGCCGGACTACCTGACCAAGAACAAGATCCGCATCTTCACGCAGCGCGGCGACGAGCTTCTGCCGGAGCAGGTGAATTGGCAGTCCGACGAGGCGATGGACTATCGCTTCACGCAGGATCCGGGCGATCTGAATTCGATGGGCACAATGCGCATCAACATGCCGAACAAGGACGGCGTGTACATGCACGACACGCCCTCGAAGGGTCTGTTCGGCGAAAACGCGCGCTTCCATTCCTCGGGCTGCGTGCGTGTTCAGAATGTACGCGAGCTCGCCGAGTGGCTGCTGCGCGAGACCGAGGGTTGGGACCGTCCGCAGATCGACGAGGCCATCCGCTCCGGCGGGCGCATCGACGCCAAGCTGAAGACGCCGGTGTCTGTGCATTGGGTCTATATCACGGCCTGGGCCGACGCCGAGGGCGTGGTGCAGTTCCGCGACGACGTCTACAATCTCGACGGTGTCGGACAGATCGCCTCCATCCAGTAGTGATTCGGGAGAACCGGATCTCGGCGAGGTTTTCCTCGAATTCTATTCCATTGGCGCGAGCCTCAAAGTCTCGGCGATCCATGCCGCGTCCGGCATCGAGGTGTCGGCGGTGGGGCCCGCCCACGCGGCGCGGCACGATCTTCAGCGCCTCGCGCTCGGCAAGCTGCGCCAGCGGCTGAAGCGCGAGGGCATCCTCTAGTCTGCGGCATCCTGTAATCTTCCGGTGACTGCCCGGCGCGCTACGAACAGCGCGGGGGCAGGGGTGTTCAGGAACCCGGCGAGACGGAGCTGATAACTCTGCGCCACAATAAGCGCGGCCCCCTTGGCCCGCGGCTACCCGATATGGTAATCCACCCGGCTGAGATGCCGGGTGGGGCTATTTTCCGCCGCCGGCCAGGAGTTTCTTTATGACCGCGACCATTTCGGGCGCCGCTGCGGGCGCAAACGGCTTCTTTTCGGATTCTCTTGAGGATGCCGACCCTGAAATTTTTGCCGCGGTGAAGAAGGAAATCGGGCGCCAGCGCGAGGAGATCGAGCTGATCGCCTCCGAGAACATCGTCTCGCAGGCCGTTCTGGACGCCCAGGGCTCGGTGCTCACCAACAAATATGCCGAGGGCTATCCCGGGCGCCGCTATTACGGCGGCTGCCAGTATGTCGATATCGTCGAGCAGGTGGCGATCGAGCGCGCCAAGAAGCTGTTCAACGCCAAGTTCGCGAACGTGCAGCCGCATTCCGGCGCGCAGGCGAACGCCGCCGTATTCATGGCGCTCATGCAGCCGGGCGACACCTTTCTTGGCCTCAATCTCGCGGCGGGCGGACATCTGACGCACGGTTCTCCCGTGACGGTGTCGGGAAAATGGTTCAAGCCGGTGCCCTACAGCGTGACGCGCGACACGCACCTGATCGACTATGACGAGGTCGAGAAGCTGGCGCACGAACACAAGCCGAAGGTCATCGTCGGCGGACACTCGGCCTATTCGCGCCATCCGGACTTCAAGCGCTTCCGCGAGATCGCGGATGCGGTCGGCGCGAAATTCTTCGTCGACATGGCGCATTTCGCCGGCCTCGTCGCGGGCGGGCAGCATCCGAATCCGATGGACTATGCCGACGTGGTCTCGACCACGACGCACAAGACCCTGCGCGGTCCGCGCGGCGGCATGATCCTGACCAATGACGAGGAACTGGCGAAGAAGATCAATTCCGCCGTGTTCCCCGGCCAGCAGGGCGGCCCGCTGATGCATGTCATCGCGGCGAAGGCCGTCGCGCTCGGCGAGGCGCTGCGCCCGGAATTCAAGATCTACGCGAAGAACGTGATCGAGAATGCGCGCGCGCTGGCCGAGAACCTCAAGGGCCACGGCTTCGACATCGTATCGGGCGGTACCGACTCCCATCTCATCCTGGTCGATCTTCGCCCCAAGAAGCTGACGGGCCGCGTCTCCGAAGTCGCGCTCGGACGCGCCAACATCACCACCAACAAGAACGGCATTCCGTTCGACCCGGAAAAGCCGATGGTGTCGTCCGGTATCCGTCTCGGCACGCCGGCCTGCACGACGCGCGGATTCGGCGTTGCCGAGTTCCAGGAAGTCGGCGACATGATCGCCGAGGTTCTGGGCGTGCTGTCGCAGAAGGGTGTCGAGGAAGACAGCCTGACGGAAGGCAAGGTCCGCGAGCAGGTGAAGAAGCTTGTCGCGCGCTTCCCGATCTACGAAAAGCAGTAACAACGGAAAGTTCGGGGGCAGGGCATGCGGTGTCCTTATTGCGGAAGCCTCGATACGCAGGTGAAGGACTCGCGGCCCACCGAGGACGAAACCGCGATCCGGCGCCGCCGCGTCTGCACGAATTGCGACCGCCGGTTCACGACCTTCGAGCGCGTGCAGCTGCGCGAGCTTGTCGTGGTCAAGAGTTCGGGCCGCCGCGTGCCTTTCGAGCGCGAGAAGCTGGAGCGCTCGATCGAGATCGCGCTGCGCAAGCGGCCGGTTGAGGCCGAGCAGATCGGTGAGATCGCCAGCAAGGTTGTGCGAAGGCTCGAAGGGCTGAACGAGCCGGAAGTGCCAAGCTCAGTCATCGGCGAATATGTGATGGAAGAGCTGAAGGTGGTGGACGACGTGGCGTATGTGCGCTTCGCGTCGGTCTATCGGAATTTCCGCGAGGCGCGCGACTTCGAGGTTGCGATCGCGGAACTCGCCAACGAAAACAACATCACGCCCCAATGAACCTGATGACCGCACCGGAAAGCCAGTCCGGGGCGGCGCCGGACGAAGATGCCCGCTACATGCGGGCGGCGCTTGCGCTGGGCACGCGCGAGATGGGCCGCACCTGGCCGAACCCGGCGGTGGGCGCGCTGGTCGTGAAGGACGGCGTGGTCGTTGGCCGCGGCTGGACCAAGATCGGCGGACGCCCCCATGCCGAGCGTGTGGCGCTGGCGGAAGCCGGGGACGAGGCGCGCGGCGCCACTCTCTATGTCAGCCTGGAACCATGCTCCCATCACGGGCGGACGCCACCCTGCGCAGACGCCATCGTCGAGTCCGGCGTGGCGCGTGTCGTCTCGACCATCGAGGATCCGAACCCGCTCATCGGCGGGCAGGGCTACAAGCGGCTGCGCGACGCGGGCATTGAGGTTGTCGACGGCGTGTGCGCTCATGAAGCCGAGAAGGTGCATGCGGGGCATCTATTCCGCATCGTCCACAAACGCCCTTACGTGACGCTGAAGCTCGCTGTGTCGGCAAACGGCAAGGCGGCGCTCGCGGGCCGCAAGCCCGCGCCGATTACCGGGGCCGCGGCGCGCGATCTCGTTCACCGCATGCGGTCGAAGACCGACGCCATTGCGGCGGGGATCGGCACGGTTTTGGCGGACGACCCGCTGCTGACGGTGCGGCTGCCGGGGATGGAGGACCGTTCGCCGGTCCGCGTTATTTTCGACTCCGCCATTCGCCTGCCGCTGACCTCGCAGATCGTGGTGACCGCCCGGCAGGTGCCGGTCTGGGTCCTGGCCGACACGGGGGCGAGCAGGGAGGCGGAACTGATGCTGGCGCCGCACGGGATCGAGGTGCTGCGGTGCCCGCTGGACACCGTCGGCATCGATTTGAGAGCCGCAGTCAAGCATCTGTATGAAAAGGGAATTACGACCCTGATGGTGGAGGGCGGACCGCTGCTGGCCGCGGCCTTTCTGAAGGCCGGGCTGGTGGATGCCGCCACGATCTTCCAGAGCCCGGACCGGCTCGGCGAGGATGCCGTCGATGCCCTCCCGCAGCCCTACCAGGAGGCCTTGCCGAAGGCAGGGCTTAACCTTCGCGGAACGCACAGGGCAGGCGAGGATACGTTGTTCCTATATGAACGGGACTGATTTCTTCAGATAAGACAGTCCTTCATGTTCACAGGCATCGTTACAGACATCGGAGACGTGGTCTCCACCGAGCCGGACAACAGCGTTGTCCGCATCGTCGTGGCCAGCGGCTACGACCCGGAAGGCATTGCGCTCGGCGCATCGATCGCCTGCTCGGGCGTGTGCCTGACGGTGACCGGCGTCGAGGTCGGTGCGAACGGCAGGACGCTGACGGGCTTTGACCTCGCACCCGAGACGCTGAAGGTGACGACCGCCGCGGCCTGGAAAGAAGGTCAGCGGCTGAACCTCGAACGCGCCTTGAGAATGGGCGACGAACTGGGCGGTCATCTCGTTGCCGGCCATGTCGATGGCATCGCCGACATCGTGAACCGCGAGGATATGGGCGAGGCGGTGCGCTTCACCCTGGAGGCGCCGCCGGCACTTGCGAGATTCATTGCGCCGAAAGGCTCCGTGACACTGGACGGCGTGTCGCTGACCGTGAATGAAGTCAGCCGCACGCAATTCTCGGTCACGATCATTCCGCACACGCTGGAGCAGACCACGCTCGGCGGCTGGCAGTCCGGCGACCGCGTCAATCTTGAAGTCGATCTCATGGCGCGCTACGCCGCCCGCCTTGCGGAGAAGGACATTTAAAACATGGCAGCCCCACAGCGCCGCAGCGACGCGGCGCAGGAAAAGACACAGGCGCATGTGCTGATCGTGGAAGCGCGCTTCTACGACGCGCTCGCGGACGAGCTGCTGAAAGGCGCGGTGGAGCGGCTGAAGGCGGCCGGCGCCACCTATTCGAAGATCACGGTGCCCGGCGCGCTGGAAATCCCCGGCGCGGCCGCGATGACGCTGGACATCGCGGACGACAATGATGCGCCGTTCGATGGCGTGATCGCGCTCGGAACGGTCATTCGCGGCGAGACCTTCCATTTCGAGATCGTGGCCGGTGAAAGCTCGCGCGCGCTGATGGATATCTCCGTCAGGCGCGGGATTCCGGTCGGCAACGGCATACTGACAGTCGAGAACGAGAAGCAGGCCTGGGAGCGCGCCAAGGTGGACCGGGGCGACAAGGGCGGAGACGCGGCCGAAGCCGTGCTAACTCTGATCCGTCAGACGCGGGCTTTCGCCCGCAGCCTGGAGGGCTGAGATGTCACGCGACAAACGTTCAGCCTCGCGCCTCGGCGCGGTACAGGCGCTCTATCAGATGGACATTGCCGGTGCGCCGATCGCCGATGTGTTCGCGGAGTTCGAGAGTCACTGGCTTGGCCGCGAGGTGGAAGGCGATGCCTACAAGCCGGCGGAGGTGAAGTTCTTCCGCGACGTGGTCGAAGGCGTGGTGCGCGACCAGCGCGCGCTCGACAAGGACATCGACGCGGCGCTCGCAAAGGGCTGGCCGCTGAAGCGCATCGAGGCGATCCTGCGCGCGGTGCTGCGGGCGGGGGCTTATGAGCTGTCGAGCCGCAAGGACATTCCGGCCCGGGTTGTCATTACGGAATATGTCGATGTCGCCAATGCGTTTGTCGACAAGGACGAGGCCGGCATGGCGAACGCCGTGCTGGATGCCCTGGCGCGCGATTTCCGCGCCGACGAGTTCAAGAGCGCGTCATGAGCGAGCGGCCCGACGAAGACGGGCTGATCGGCCGCTACTTCCGGCCACTCGCGACCGCGCCCGGCGCTGCGGAACTGCTTGACGACGCGGCGACGTTCCATGCGCCGGACGGCTTCGATCTTGTATTGACGACCGACGCGCTGGTTGCGGGCGTTCATTTCTTTCCGGACGATGCGCCCGGCCTGGTGGCGAAGAAGGCTCTGCGCGTCAATCTCTCGGACCTCGCGGCAAAGGGCGCGAAGCCGGAAGGCTATCTCCTGACGCTCGCGCTGACCGAGGACTGGTCGGAAGACTGGCTGGGCGCGTTCTGTGCCGGTCTGAAAGAAGACCAGCAGGAATTCGGCATTTCGCTTTACGGCGGCGACACGGTGCGGACGCCGGGTCCCCTGATGCTGTCGGTAACGGCTTTCGGACTTGTGCCGCACGGCCGCGCACCGCGCCGCCCGGACGCCGGGCCGGGGCAGAAGGTGTTCGTTACCGGGACCGTTGGCGACGCCGCATTGGGGCTGAAGCTGCGGCTCGATGCCGGCCGCAAGGCACGGTGGGGCCTCAGCGATGCCGAGGCCGAGCATCTTGCGGGCCGTTATCTGCTGCCACGGCCGCGCGTGAACGCGGCGGCTCTGGTCGCTGAATTCGCGGCGGCAAGCATGGACGTGTCCGACGGATTGGCTGGCGATCTGGCGCGCATGTGCGCCGCCTCCGATGCCGGCGCAATCGTCGACGCCGGAAAACTGCCGTTGTCCGCAGGTGCCGCGAAAGCCGCCGTGGCCGACCCGGCCGCGCTGGCGGCCATACTGACCGGGGGCGACGACTACGAAATCCTGCTCGCGGTGGATGCGGACCGGGCAGAGGCCTTTACAGCCGCGGCGGCGAAGGCAGGGGTGGCCGTCACCGAGATCGGCGCGATCGTTACGCCGTTCGAAGGCCGCGTCCGGATCGAGCAGGGCGGCACGCCGGTCGTTCTCGACAGCCTCGCCTACCGGCATTTCTGATCGGCTAAGCCCTTCCGCTATAGGCAGAACCCCTTGCGGGGCGCACGTTCCACGGGCAAGCTGCGCCCCGTTCGGCCGGATTCGACGTCCGGGAAAAGTTCAATAAATCCGAACATTTTGGGGAGCGAGACCTGACGGTCTCCGAACGTGCGAGGGTTACAATGATATTGTGGGCCATTCTCGGCGCGGGCGCGTTGTCGATCGTCTATGGGGTATGGACGATCCAGAGCATTCTGAGCGCACCTGGCGGCAACAAAAAAATGCAGGAGATCGCGGGGGCGATCCAGGAAGGCGCTCAGGCCTATCTGAAGCGTCAATACACGACCGTCGGCATTGTCGGCGTCGTCATTCTCGTGCTCGTGGCCGTGCTCTTGTCGCCCATCGTGGCGGTGGGCTTTGCCATCGGTGCCATTCTGTCGGGCGCCGCGGGCTTTATCGGCATGAACGTCTCGGTCCGCGCGAATGTGCGCACGGCGCAGGCGGCCACGAAAAGCCTCGCGGGCGGTCTCGATATCGCCTTCCGCGCCGGGGCGGTGACCGGCCTTCTGGTCGCCGGCCTCGCGCTGCTGGCGGTCGCGGGCTATTACGCGTTCCTCACCTGGACGCTCGGCTATGCGCTGGGTGACCGCGTGATTGTCGACGGTCTCGTGGCTCTCGGCTTCGGCGCCTCGCTGATTTCGATCTTCGCGCGTCTGGGCGGCGGCATCTTCACCAAGGGTGCGGATGTCGGCGGCGACCTCGTGGGCAAGGTCGAGGCGGGCATTCCGGAAGATGATCCGCGCAACCCGGCGACCATCGCCGACAATGTCGGCGACAATGTCGGCGACTGCGCGGGCATGGCGGCCGACCTGTTCGAGACCTATGCGGTGTCGGTGGTCGCGACCATCGTCCTCGCCTCGATCTTTTTCGCCGGTACGCCGACGCTCGAGAACGCGATCCTCTATCCGCTCGCGATATGCGGCATCTGTATCGTGACCTCGATCATCGGCACGTTCTTCGTGCGGCTCGGAGCGTCACAGTCGATCATGGGCGCGCTTTACAAGGGGCTTATCGCGACGGCCGTGCTGTCCGTCGTCGGACTTGGTCTCGTGACGCACTACATCCTCGGCTTCGATACCGTGATCACGACCGTCGCCGGTCTCAGCTTTTCCGGCTGGGATCTGTTCTGGTCCGGCGTCATCGGTCTCGTCGTGACGGGCCTGATCGTGTGGGTCACGGAATATTACACCGGTACGCCGTTCCGTCCGGTGCAGAGCATCGCCAAGGCCTCGGTGACCGGCCACGGCACCAACATCATCCAGGGTCTCGCGATCTCGCTGGAAGCCACCGCGCTGCCCGCGATCATCATCATCGCCGGCATTCTCACCACCTACGGGCTCGCGGGCCTGTTCGGCATCGCCATCGCGGTGACCAGCATGCTGGGCGTGGCGGGCATGATCGTCGCGCTGGATGCCTTCGGACCGGTCACGGACAATGCCGGCGGCATTGCCGAAATGGCCGGGCTGCCGAAGAACGTCCGCAAGACGACCGACGCGCTCGACGCGGTCGGCAACACGACCAAGGCGGTGACGAAGGGCTATGCGATCGGTTCCGCAGGTCTCGGCGCTCTCGTGCTGTTTGCTGCCTACACCGAAGACCTGAACTACTTCATCGCCAACTCGGCGCAGTTCCCGTACTTCGAAGGCGTTCAGCTCGACTTCTCGCTGGCCAATCCGTACGTCGTCGTCGGCCTCCTGTTCGGCGGCCTTCTGCCGTATCTGTTCGCGGCGATGGGCATGACCGCGGTCGGACGCGCGGCGAGCGCGGTGGTCGAGGAAGTGCGGCGCCAGTTCAGGGCCGACAAGGGCATCATGAAAGGCACGTCGCGTCCGGATTACGGCCGCGCGGTCGACATGCTGACCAAGGCGGCGATCAAGGAAATGGTGATCCCGTCGCTGCTGCCGGTTCTCGCGCCGATCGTCGCTTACTTCGCGATCCTGGCGATTGCCGGAAAGTCCGCGGCGTTCTCCGCGGTCGGCGCCGTTCTTCTGGGCGTGATCGTCAACGGCCTGTTCGTTGCGATCTCCATGACCGCCGGTGGCGGTGCGTGGGACAACGCCAAGAAGTACATCGAGGACGGCCATCACGGCGGAAAGGGCTCTGAAGCCCACAAGGCCGCGGTGACGGGCGATACCGTCGGCGATCCCTACAAGGACACGGCCGGCCCGGCCGTGAACCCGATGATCAAGATCACCAACATCGTGGCGCTTCTGCTGCTCGCCGTTCTGGCGCACAGCTGACCGCGGCGATCCAAAAAGAAAAGCCCCGCTTCGGCGGGGCTTTTTTTGTTCGGGGCAGGCGCCGGTCAGGCCGGGACGCTGGCTTTCGCCAGGTCGGCGACCTTCTTGAACTCCCCGATTTTCCAGGATTTCGCGAGGAGATCCGCGGCCTGTTTTTCGCCGATGACGAGCTTCGCCTGGTTCATGAACTTGGTTTCGAGCTGCTCGTTCGAGAGGGGCCGGTCGACGCTGCCGATGGCGTGCTCGACATACTTCTTGATGCGCTTGCCGTCCTTCGTGACGACGGTGATCGTGACCTCGTCCTCTCGTACGGACGGGCTTGTTTCGACCTTCACCCGGCGGCGCAGGCCGACGAGAACCGGATCGTTCGCCGCCTCGTCGGTGAACGCGGTGGGCGAGCCGTCGCCACGGGCGAGTGCGCAAGCGGCGGAATGGAAGATGCTGAACTTGGATTCGAGCCCGGTCTTCGGCTCGGTCTTGCCGGTAAGCTCAAGCACGAACGGATGCGCGAAGAGCTCGATCGCCTCGACCTCTTCCGGCGCAATGCCGTGTTCGTCGCGGATCTGGATGCAACCATCGATCGTGGGATGAATGACGATGCCGCAGGCGAACGGCTTGTAGCTGTTCAGGCCGGCTTCCCAGCTCTTGCCCAGCGTGTCGAGGATTTCGCCGTAATCCTGTTTCGACGAGAGAATGTTGGCAAAGCCGCGCCGTCCTTCGATGCCGGCTTCGGCGGAGTCGAAGCCCGCTTCGGCGAGAAAGGCCGCGGTCGCGCCGTTCTGCGCGGCGCGCCCGGGGTGGAAGCTCTTGGTCATGGTGCCGAACATCTCGCGCAGGTTCGACGACTGGGTCGCGGCGAGGCTCAGGGCCCATGTCATGCGCTGCGCGTCGAGATTGAGCAATTTTCCGACAGCGGCCGCCGCGCCGAACACGCCGGTGGTGCCGGTGATGTGCCAACCCCGGTCGTAGTGATCGGGATAGACGGAGTTTCCGATGCGGCACTCGACCTCGATGCCGAGGGTGAGGGCATGCAGTACGTCCGCGCCCGACAAGTCTTTGAGTTCCGCCACGGCGAGCGCCGCCGAGGCGACCGGGCCGGCGGGATGTATGATCGTTTTTAGATGTGTGTCGTCATAATCGAGGACATGCGAGGTGATTCCATTCAGCAACGCGGCGTGAAGCACGTCCAGGCGTTCCGTGCGGCCGAGGACGGTCGCGACTTTCGGGCCCGAGAACTGCGTTACTCCTGCAAGCGCGCGGTCGGCGGTTTCATGGCTCGCGCCGCCGACGGCGCAGCCCATCCAGTTGACGAAACCGCGCACGCCCTGTTTCTGCACGTCTTCGGGGACATCGGAGGGTTTGCAACCCACAATCCATTCGGCAAGAGCGCGTGTCACATCCTGTCGTCGGGTCATGGTGCCGGTGTCTCCTTCAGTTTCGTTACCTATCGGCTGCGATGCGGTCGACTGTCAACAATTAAGGGCCGAAGACAACGCTATAGCGGCAATGCAAGGGGGCCATGGTCCTTGCCGCCGCTCGATCTGTCAACGGTTGACAATCCACTTCAAGAGAATAGGGTCGGCACATGAAACCTCTGGCTACAAGCGATGTGACCTCGAAAGGCCAGCCGTTCGGCGTGCGGTCGCTGGCGATGGCGCTGCGTACCGAGATCGAGAAGATGATCCTTCAGGGCGGCATGCCGATGGGCGAGCGGCTCAACGAGAATTACTTCGCCGAGAAATTCCAGGTCAGCCGCGGGCCGGTGCGCGAGGCGTTCCGCGCATTGGTCGAGGCCGGCCTTGTCGAATTCATTCCGAACCGCGGCGTCTTCGTCCGCCAGGTCAGTCTCGAACAGGCACTTGCAGCCTACGAGGTGCGCGCGGCGCTGTTCAGCATGGCCGGGCGGCTTGCCGCCACTCGTCGCCGCAAGGAGGAGATCGCGCGCTTTCGCGGCCTCGTCCATGATATGGACGAAGCCATCGAGCGCAACGACAGCGAGGGCTATTACAAGCTCAATCTCGATCTCCACAGTGCGGTGATGGAGGCGGCGCGCAACGAACGCCTTGCCTCGACCTATCAGGGCCTCATCAAGGAATTGCATCTGTTCCGGGCGAAGAATCTGCGCCTGACGGACCACGCCGATCACGCACGCATATCAAATCGCGAACACGCGGCGATGGTCGAAGCCATCGCGGCCGGCGACGAGATGCGCGCCTATCAGGCACACTTCGATCACGTAATGAACGCGCGCGACCGCTTGACGGAGCCGTTCCGCGAAATCTGACCGATCCACAAGAAGAGGCCGACAAAGGCCCTACACAAGAAAACGTATAATAAATTGGGAGGAACGGACATGCTGGATAGAAAATTCGCCGCGCGCGCGGCGTTTGCTTCCGTATTGACATTTGGCATCGCGGCGGCCTTGCCGGCGGTGGCCCAGGACAAGATCGCATATCCGCACAAGGTCGTTACGCTTGTGACGCATTCGAGTGCCGGCGGCGGCAGCGACGTCTTTCTCCGGGATATGACGGGCTACCTCAAGAAGATCATCGACGCCGACTTCGTCGTTGAGAACGTCTCAGGCGGCTCCGGCGCCAAGGCGATGGCCCACATGGCGAAGCAGAAGCCGGACGGCAGCGTATTCTACGCAACGACGCCGACCTATATCTACACCTCGCATATGAGCGACCTGGACGCGAACTACACCGCGCTCGAGCCGCTCGTGAACGTGTTCTACGATCCGGAAGTCGTCTATACGCGCGCGGACGCGCCGTTCAAGACGCTGCAGGACGTGATTACAAAGGCCAAATCGGAGCGCAGCGCCTGGGGTGCCGCAAACCCGGGTTCGCTTGAGCGCATCACTCTCGAGAAGCTGAAGAAGCTGACCGGGGTCAATGCCGCGATCGTCACCAGCGAGGGTGGCGGCGAAACCATGGTCAACGTGCTGAACGGCACACTCGACATCGCGATCGGCGAGCTTCAGGAACTGCGTTCGCAGCTCGAGGGCAAGCAGGTGCGCGTCCTTGCCGTGCTCGGCGACTCGCCGCTGCCGCAGCTGCCGGACGTACCGACGGCGAAAGCCGGAGGTATTGATCTTGTCGTTCAGAAGTTCCGCGGCCTTGCAGGGCCCAAGGGCCTGCCGGATGACGTGACGAAGGTCTGGGACGAGGCCATTCCGCGCCTGCTCGCGGACCCGGAATACAAGGCAAAGTATGAAGCGGCCGGACTTGTGCCCGCCTTCATGCCGCACGCCGAGGCAGTGACGTTCACGACGAACTTCGCCGATGAGCAGAAAGCCATTCTGACCGAGGTCGGAATAACCAAGAAGTAAGCGGGCGGGCGAGCGCGATGGACCGGGATCTTATCAGCGGACTGATAGGTTTTGCCCTCGCGCTCGTCTACCTTTTTGCCGCGGCGGACATTCCGACGAGCGCTCTCGGCGACAGTGTCGGTGCGGCCGGTTTCCCCCATATGCTCGGATACACGATGGCCGCCGTGTCGGCGCTCTTCGTCGCATACCGGCTCTGGATGCTCCGGGCGGGAGCGCCGCGCGCCGTACCATCGGACGACGTGTTCGCCCAGCCCGCGCGTGCGTTCGCATCGGCCGCGGGCACTGTGGCTATCTGCGCGCTTTTCATCCTCATCTTCGAGCCGCTCGGCTATCTGCCCGCGATCGCCCTGCTGATCCTGGGGCTATGTCTGTACCAGGGCGTGCGGCTCGATCTTCGTCTTGTTGCCATAGCTGTCGGCGGTTCCTTCGCGCTGTGGCTTCTTTTTGCGCAGCTTCTTGCCGTGCGCATGCCCGCCGGCATTTTCGGCGAGCTGATCTGAGCGAGTCATGGACGCGATTTTCACCAGCTTTGAAATGCTCGGCACGACGCTGATTGTGCCGATGGCCATTCTCGGCATGATTTGGGGTATTTTCGGTGGCGCGCTGCCCGGCATCTCGCCATCGATCACCATGGCGCTGCTTCTGCCTTTTACCTACACGATGGATCCGATTTCGGCGCTCGTGCTTCTGACCTCGACCTATGTCGGGGCGGAGTATGGCGGCTCGATCCCGGCGATCCTGATCCGCACGCCGGGCACCAATGCCTCGGCCGCGACGATGATCGACGGTTACGAGATGAAGAAGAAGGGCAAGGCCGGCGAAGCGCTCGGCATTTCGCTGCAGGCGAGCTCGATCGGAAACTTCATCGGCATTTTCTGCGTGATCCTTTTGACGGGACCGCTCTCGCAACTCGCGCTCGCGTTCCGCCCGACTACTTATTTCGCGCTCGGCATTCTCGGCCTGAGCGTGATCGTGTCGGTGTCGGAGGGCACGCTCTTCAAGGGCCTGCTCGCCGCGCTGATCGGCCTCATCATCGCAACCATCGGCACCGATCCGGTGACAGGCGTCGGGCGCTTCACATACGGCAATGCCGATCTCCTGACGGGTGTGCCGATCATTCTGGTGATGGTCGGCCTTTTCGCCGTCGGCGAAATTCTGGAGCAGATCGCGACCAGGTCCGACGGTAGCGTCGTTACAGATCGTGTGACACGACTGAAATGGCCGACTTGGGCGATCCAGAAGAAAACCGCCAAGGCCAATTTCATCGGTTCGGCCATCGGCGTGTTCTGCGGCATCATGCCGGGCGCGGGCGGCACTGTTGCGTCCTTCATGGCCTATGCGGAGGCGCGCCGCTTTTCGAGAACGCCCCAAGAGTTCGGCAAGGGCTCCACCGAAGGCGTGGCCGCGCCGGAAGCGGCCAACAACGCCGACGCGGGTGTCGGCCTGATCCCGCTTCTGAGCTTCGGTATCCCGGCGTCGAACTCGACGGCCGTTCTTCTCGGCGGCTTCCTGATCCACGGACTCATTCCCGGGCCCGTTCTCTTCAGCAAGGATCCGACGCTGCTGTACGGCATGTTCTCCGGCCTGCTCGTTGCGTCGCTGGCGCTGATCCCCGCGGCGTTTCTGACGCTGTCGGCATCGATCTGGCTGGTGAACCGGCCAAAACCCTATCTGATGGCCTTTATCGGAGCGCTCGTTTTTTCGGGTGCGTACTCGATCAACAACAGCGTGTTCGATCTCGGTCTCGTATTGGCGGCCGGTGTGCTCGGCTTCGGCATGCGGTTTTTCGGGATGCCCATGCTGCCGACGATCCTCGGCCTCGTGCTCGGCTACATGATCGAGGCGAATTACCGCCGGTCGCTCGTTATATCCGGCGGCGACAACAGCATCTTTCTCGAGGATCCGATCGCGGTGGCGTTCCTCGGCTTCGCGGCGCTGTTTCTCGTCGGCTCGATCATCCGCGAGGTTCGTGACCGGAAAAAGAAGAATCGCGACATGGGAGTTGCAGCATGAATGCGAGTGCGGGACACATGAGCGTAGCGACAAGGCTCGCGGACTGGATCGCGGGACTCGACGACCAAAGCCTGCCCGCCGATGTCCGCGACATGAACGAGCGGCTTCTGCTGGACTTCGTGGGCCTCTGCGCGGCTGCCGGAAATACCGACTATGTTCGCGCGATCGTGGCCGCCGCCGAGCCGGGCGTATGCACGGCTTTCGGGCATCGGGAGCGCTTCGACATGTACGGCGCGGCGCTGATCAATGGCACGGCCGCGCATGGCGAGGATTTCGACGACACGTTCGAGGGCGGCCCTGTCCATTCCAGCGCGGTTGTGATCCCTGCGGTCTACGCAGCCTGCGAACGCTTCAATCTTTCGGGGAGCAGGGCGCTTCTCGGGACGGCGGTAGGCGTCGAACTGCTTTGCCGTCTCAGTCTTGTTGCGCCGAAGGCGATCCATAAGGCAGGTTTTCACCCCACCGCGGTGATCGGTACGCTGGCCGCCGCCGCCGGTGTCGGCGCGGCGCTCGGCCTCAGCCGCGATCAGCTTGCCTCTGCGTTCGGCGTCGCGGGCAGCATGTCGTCCGGCATCATCGAGTATCTGAAGGACGGAAGCTGGACGAAACGTATGCACGCAGGCTGGGCGGCGCAGTCTGGAATCCGTGCGGCCTTGCTGGCAAAGAACGGTTTTTCCGGCCCGCTGACCGTGCTTGAAGGCGAGCACGGCTTCTTCCACGGCTTTGCACCGAGCCGTACGCCGGACTTCGACGTGCTGCTGCGCGGGCTCGGCGAACAATGGCTGATGACGACGATCGCCTTCAAACCATATGCCTGCGGAACGATGACCCAGCCATACGTGGACTGCGCAATCGAGCTGGCTCAGCGTGGCGTACGCGCGGACGACATCGAGAGCATCGTGTGCGAAGTCGGCGAGGGGACTGTTCATCGTCTCTGGGAGCCGCTGGCAGGCAAACAGGCGCCGCCGAGCGGCTACGGCGGAAAGTTTTCGACGCCCTATTGCGTTGCCGTCGGCTTTCTCGAAGGCGCAGCCGGGCTTTCCGCCTTTGCGGACGACAAGGTACGCGATCCGCAGATTCTCGCACTTGCACGGAAGGTGTCGTATGTCATCGATCCGGCAAATCCATATCCGGACCGCTTCACCGGCCATATCCGCGCGACGCTGAAGGACGGCACCGTGCACGAAATCCGCAGGGACAATATGCGCGGCGGGGCGTTCGATCCGCTGTCCCGCGAGGAGCTTAAGGCCAAGTTCACCGGCAACATGCTGTATGGCGGCTTCGACAAGCGCCAGGCGGAGGCTTTCCAGAAAGCGGCGGCCTCGGCCTTCGCCGCCGGCGATCTCGGCACGTTCAAAGGGTTTGCGCTGTCATGACAAGACCTCTCGATGGCCGGGTGGCGGTCGTCACCGGTTCGGGCCGGAACATCGGGCGCGAAATCGCACTAGCTCTGGCTGAAGACGGCGCGCGGGTGGTCGTGAACGCGCGCAGCTCCCGCGAAGAGGTCGAGGATGTCGCCGCAGCGATACGGAAAGACGGAGGCGAGGCACTCGCGGTGCTGGCCGATGTCAGCGACCCGGAACAGGTTGACAGGCTGATCGCGGAAACGATCAAGGCGTATGGCCGTCTCGATGTACTGGTCAACAACGCCGCGATCCGGCGCGAGGCGCCCATAGCGGAGATCGGTCTCGCGCAATGGCGTGAGGTGATGACGAGCATCCTCGACGCGAGCTTCCTGTGCGCACGCGCGGCGGCCGGCGTGATGACGGAGGGCGGCCGCATCATCAATATCGGCGGCCTGAGCGCGCATACCGGAGCGATCAACCGCGTGCATGTGGTCGCGGCGAAAGCGGGCCTCGTCGGCCTGACCAAGGCGCTGGCGATGGAGCTCGCCCCGCGCGGCATTACCGCCAACCTTGTCTCGCCGGGTCGGATTGCAACGGACAGGAGCAAGACGGGGGTTGCACACCCGACCCATCACAGCCAGCACAATTCGCCGCTCGGACGGGAAGGCACGCCGGAAGACGTGGCGGCCATGGTACGCCACCTCGCCGGACCGGGGGGTAGCTATATTACGGGGCAGACTCTTCATGTGAACGGAGGCATTTATCTGCCGTGATCGTGGTGCCGTCCGAAAGGTAAGGTCGTGCTGAGCAAAGTATGGGGGATTGTCTGGCCACTCGCCGTCGGCACTGCCGGCGGCGCCGTTTTTTATGTGCTGCACTTGCCGCTGCCCTGGACGCTCGGAGCGCTGACGGCCGTTGCACTGGTCGCGGTTCTCGGGCCGCCCTTCAAGATTCCGGCGCTCACCAACATCGCGCGGCCTGTCGTCGGCGTGCTCGCCGGCAGTGCGTTCACCCCGGCAGTCGTGGGCCTGGTATTCGGATGGTGGGAAGCGTTCGTTTACGTCATCGCCTTCTCATTCGTGATGACGGCTCTGGGCTATCTGTATTTCCGGATGCTCGGCGGCCTCGATCACGCGACCTCCTTCTTCGCGTCCATGCCCGGCGGCCTCGGCGAGCTCAGCCTGCTCGGCGATCAGTTCGGCGGCAATGTGCGCAACCTCGTCCTGATCCACTCGATCCGCGTCGTTTCGGTGGTCTTTACGATTCCCCTCGCCGTGCAGTTCATCTTCGGAGCGCACGCTACGTCGGCCGCCGCGAGCGCGGCCGTACATGCGCCGGCGGGGTTGATCGACTGGGTCATTCTGGCGGCCTGCGGTGTCGGGGGCTATGCGCTTGCCCGCTATCTGAAATTTCCGGGCGGGCCGGTCGTGTCGTCGATGCTGCTGAGCGCGATCGTTCATGGCCTCGCCTTGACCGACGCGACGCCGCCAGTATTCCTTGTATCGGCGGTCCAGGTGGTCATTGGTTCGATCGCCGGTTCGCGCTTCGTTGGCATCAAATGGCGCGAGTTCGGCCGCCTGATCCTGCTGGCGACCATATGGACGCTCATCCTGCTGCTCTCGGCACTGGTCGCCGCGGTGGCGGGCGCGTGGCTGTTCGATCGGGACGTGGCCAGCATGCTGCTGGCGCTTGCGCCGGGCGGCATCGTTGAGATGACCGTCGTGGCCTATGCTTTCGGCTTCGAAACGGCATTCGTCATCGCCTGCCAGGTCTGCCGTGTCTTCGCTGTGCTGACCTTTGCGCCGCTGCTGGGTGCTGCGATATTCGGGCGTGCGAAACCTCCGCGGAAACCGGAGGAAAAATTCGAGGAACCCGATTGAGCGAGGATCTGCTCTTCAGTGTCGAGGACGGTGTCGCGACGGTGATCTTCAACCGGCCGCACGCCCGCAACGCCATGACATTCGCCATGTACGACCACCTGGCGGACATCTGCCACGGCGCGCTGGAAAACGGCTTGCGCGTCATCGTCCTGACCGGGGCGGGAGAAGCCGCGTTCGCCTCCGGCACCGACATCGCGCAATTCCGCGAGGTCCGTACCGCGGACGACGCGCTGGCCTACGAAGCCCGGATAGGGCGTGTGCTGAAGGCGCTGGAAGATTGCCCGGTGCCGACCATTGCCGCGATTGCCGGGGCCTGTACGGGCGGGGGAGCCGGCATAGCGGCCTGCTGCGACCTGCGCGTCGCGTCGTCGGACATGCGTTTCGGCTTTCCGATCGCCCGTACTCTCGGCAATACGCTGTCTCTTGAGAACTATGCCCGCCTTGCCGCTCTGATTGGACCGGCGAGGATCAAGGAGCTTATCTTTACGGCCCGGCTGATCGGCGCGGAGGAGGCAAAATCCTGGGGGCTGGTGAACGAGGTCGTCGCCCCGAAGAAACTCGGCGCGGCCGCATCCGATCTGGCGCACCGGTTGGCCGGGCATGCTCCGCTGACCCTGCGGGCAGCCAAGAAGGCTCTTTCGGCTCTGCGGCCGGGCGTCTCGCCGGAGCTGGCCCGGGAGCTCAACCTATCCTGCTATCTCAGCGCCGATTTCCGTGAGGGGGTTGAAGCATTCCTTGAGAAGAGACCGCCGGTCTGGAAGGGCCGATGAAAGGTTTTGGTGAGGGGGCCTGCGCGCCGCGCAGGGCTCCCATTCACGAGAACATATACCCAACCTATGGCCTGCACGGCTAAGAACGGTCCCAAGATTCCTTGGAGATCGTGATGTCTTCTGCAGCAGCAGCCATTTCCGCAACCGCCTCGACCGGCGGTTCGTTCAATCCCCTTCAGAGCCTTGACGCCTTCTTGGAGCGCCTGGGCGCCGCCCGCCGCTGCGCTGCCGCCATCAGCGCCGACCGCCGGCCGGACAAGCGCGATCTCGCCGTCCTGGGCCTGGAGGGCCTGGACTTCGACAACCTGCCGCGCTGAAGCTTTTTCGCCCTGAATTGAAGCGGCGCTGCCCGGCCGGGCGGCGCCGCTTTTCGTTTATGCGGGCGCGAGCGCGGTCTGGAGCGCGTCGATCACGGCTTTAGTGACCGTGCGCGTGCCCGCCGAGCCGCCGAGATCGGGCGGCATGACCTTGCCCTCCCGGGTCGTGTTCTCGATGGCGGCCATGATGCTGGCCGCGGCGGCCGGTTCGCCGAGATGTTCGAGCATCATCGCCGCCGTCCAGAACGAGCCGATCGGATTGGCGATGCCTTTGCCGGTGATGTCGAAGGCCGAGCCGTGGATCGGCTCGAACATCGAAGGTCCGGCGCGGGTCGGATCGAGATTGGCGGTGGCGCCTATGCCGAGGCTGCCGGCCACCGCGGAGGCCAGATCCGACAGGATGTCGGCATGCAGATTGGTCGCCAGCACCGTGTCGATCGAGCCGGGCTTCAGAACCATGCGCGTCGTCATCGCATCGACCAGCATCCAGTCGACGTCGAGATCGGGATAGTCCGCCACGACGCGGCGGCAGTTGTCGTCCCAGAACACCATGCCGTGGCGCTGCGCGTTCGACTTGGTGACGATGGTGAGTTTCTTGCGAGGGCGTGAGCGCGCGAGTTCGCAGGCAAACCGGCAAATGCGTTCCACGCCCGCGCGCGTGAAGACGGACACATCCATGCCGACCTCGATCGGCAGGCCGGCATGCGCCCGGCCGCCGACACCGGCATATTCGCCCTCGGAGTTCTCGCGCACGATCACCCAGTCGATCTCGGCGCCCAGCTCCGGACGCAGCGGCCCTTTCAGGCCGGGCAGCAGCCGTGTCGGGCGGACATTGGCGTACTGGTCGAGGCCCTGGCAGATGGCGAGCCTCAGTCCCCACAAGGTCACGGCGTCGGGAATTTTCGGATCGCCGACGGCGCCGAAATAGATGGCGTCGAAATCTCTCATGCGTTCGACGCCGTCAGCCGGCATCATGACGCCGTTCTTGCGGTAATAGTCCGAACCCCAATCGAAATGCTCGAAATCGACCTTGAAGCCATGTGCGCCCGCGACCTTTTCCAAAAGTTCGCACCCGGCGCCGATGACTTCGCTTCCGATGCCGTCACCCGGGACGGCGGCTATCTTGTAGGTACGCATTCTTGTGCCTCCCATTTATTCGATATTTGGCGAGATTTTGCGGAACAGGGCGTAGACGACGAGAATCGAAATCTCGACCATCGTGATCCGCATCACGTGGAAGGCTGTTACGATCTCGGCATCGACGTTCATGGCCTGCGCGGTCAGCGCCATTTCCGTGACAGCGGCGGGTGCGACCGAAAGAAAGGCCACCGAGAAGGAAAGGGGGGTCAGTACCGATAGGGTATATGCGCCCGCGGCCGCGGCGGCGATCATCATGACGGCCACGACGGCGGCGGCGAGGGCGACGCGCGGCAATTTCAGGATCAGTTCGCGTTCGAAGCGCGCTCCGAGGGATATGCCGATGGCGAGCTGACTGACGAGCATCAGCGGCCGCGGAATCGACACGACGAGCATGTCGGCAACGCCCAGAAGCCCGCCGAACAGCACGCCGCCGATGAGCCACGGATTGGGAAAACGAGTAAGGCCGAACAGCCGCGAGGCGATGTAGCCCAGCACCAGCACGAGCGCGACGCTCGGAAGATCGCCGCGCGTCGTGTGCTGCACGGGAATGACATTGCCATGTTCGCCGAAGGCGAAGACGAGCAGCGGTACGGACAGAACAACGAGTGACACCCGTATCGCGTGGACGACCGCGACCGCGCTCGGATTGCCGCCGCGCCGCTCCGCGATATGGGCCATGTCCGCCATGCCGGCCGCCGCGGTGGCGAAGAAGGCGGTGGTGCGATCGACGCGGGCGAGCGGTGCCAGGAAGAAAGCCGCAATCGTGGTGACGATCATGACGCCCAATGTCGAGGCGATCATCACCGGCAGAAGCGCCAGCGTGGCCAGAATGACGGTGGCAGTGAACCGCAGGCCAACCGAGAGGCCGATCACGACCTGCCCGACTTCCCGGCCATGAGGAATGGCCATCAGTGGCAGCCCGGTCAGCGCGCCCAGCGAGCAAAACAGAAAAGGGCCCAGCATCCAGGCCAGCGGCATACGGATGGCGCTGGCGGCCAGACCTCCCGCCACGCCGATTGCGATCGTCAGGGCCAAGCGTGCCCACGGCCTGGTTTGCAGCCAGGCACATGCCCTCGCGTACCTTTGCGCCATTCCCTGTCCGGTCTGCGGTGCGCGCTGTCGACCGGAGCAGCAATACTGCCGGGCGAGAAACGCCGGACGCCGATTGGAGCTTTGTCTCCAAAAATTGTCAACGATTCAAAAGTCGGCTCTGGGAGACATGCCGGCTTTTTCTGCTGTAAGCCGCAGATTAAAAGCGCTCCGCCTCAGATAGAATGTTGACAGTTGACGCTTACGGGATCACGCTCCCTGGTGACCGAGCACTCCGCAATGCGGGGGCGGCGAATTCGTCGCCGCCTTCCAACCAGACGGGCCGGTCGGGAGGAATTCGATGACCAAACTGACGAGACGCGATGCTCTTAAATTTACCGGCGGCGGCATCCTGGCCGCCGGCGTTATCGGCATGCCGCATATTGCCCGTGCCGCGTATCCGGACCGCCCGGTCAATATCGTCGTGCCTTTCGCGACCGGCGGCTACAATGACCGCCTGTCACGCGCATTTGCTCCTCATCTCGAGAAGGCGCTTGGCCAGCCGCTCGTGATCGCCAACAAGCCGGGCGCGGGTGCGCAGCTCGGTCATACATACGCGCTGCAGCAGCCGAACGACGGCTACACCATCCTGTGCACCTCGGCTTCGCCGTATATCCCGCTGTCGATCCTTCTGCAGGGCGCGCCCTACAAGAACGAAGACTTCCACATGATCAACCTGCCGTCGCGCGACTACACCCTCGCGGCCACATCGAGCGGCAGCAGCCTCAAGGATTTCAAGGAAGTCATCGACAAGCTGAAGGCCGATCCAGGCAGCCTCAGCATCGGTGTCCAGCCGGCATCGGCCGACTACGCCAATCTCATCCTGAGCATGCAGGCGGCTGGTATCGATCCGACAAAGCTCCGCATCGTGACCTATGACGGCGGCGGACCGAACCGCAACGCGGCGGCCGGCGGCCAGGTCGATGTCGGCTTCGTTGGCGGCGAAGGCTTCCTGCCGATCAAGGAGAAGATCAAGCCGCTGGCGATGTTCGCGGCCGAGAAGGTGGACTGGTTCCCGGATGCGCCGCTCATCGGAGATTCGGGTCTCAAGACCGACTTCGTCGAAGGGTCGCAGCGCGGCTGGGCGGTTTCCACCGCGCTCATGAAGGAGCAGCCGGACATCTATAAGGTGATCGAGGAAGCCGTTTCGAAGGCGAGCCAGGATCCGGCTGCTGTCGAGGCATTGAAGAAGCAGCAGCTTTCAACGACCTGGTATGGTCCGGAAGCCTCGAACAAGGCCTTCAAGGAAAACGCCGAAAAAATGGCGAAATACATAGACCTCCTGAAGTGACGCGACGTTCCCGGAGCGGCTTCGGCCGCTCCGGCTCTATTTCATGCCAGGCGGGAGTGGCGGCATGCGCATCGGGAACCATACATACAAGGTCGACTACGGCCATTTGATCTTTCTGACAGCCATTGGCGGATATGTGACGTGGTACTTGACCAACACGATGTCCGTCTCAACCCATGTGAACAACATCCTTCTGGTCGCGCCGGTCTCGGTGTTCGCACTGTTGATGCTGCTGTGTGTCGTGCCGCAATGCATCCAGCGTGCGGACGCCGCCGAAGAGCAGGCCAAGCCGGAACAGTATGATCCGCTTTCTCCGAAACTCCCGACCGAGCGGCGGCAGGTGGCGCGCATGCTTATGCTCGGCGGGGCGCTCGGCGTATTTGTGTTCTCGTTGGCCGTTATCGGCTTCGATGTCGCGATCTTCCTGTTTGCGCTGGCGGCCATGGCGATCTGCGGTGAGCGGCGTCCGCATCATCTCGTTCCGTTCGCCGCCATCATTGCCGTCGTCCTGGTCTACGGGTTCAAGGCCCTCATGCCTTACCCGATGCCTACGTTCTTTCTCTAGGAGTTCGCGGTGTTTGATTTCGGTGCCTTTTCCGATGCCCTCGGCATCATGGCGACGTCCGCAGGCTCCTGGGGCTGGATCGTTCCCGGTCTGATCGTCGGTCTCGTATTCAGCGCCATTCCCGGCGTGTCGATTACGATGGCCATGGCGATCGTGCTGCCGATGTCGCTGTACATGGATTTCTTCTCGGCGGTCGTCTTTCTGACGTCGGTCTATACGGGCGCCGGCTTCGGCGGGTCCGTTCCCGCCATCCTGATGAACATTCCCGGCTCGCCGGCGTCCTATGCGACGACGTTCGACGGCTATGCGATGTCGCTGAAGGGACAGCACAACGAGGCGCTCGGCTACGCGCTGTTCGCATCGACCATCTGCGGCATCTTCGGCTATCTGCTGCTTCTGCTGGTCGTCGAGCCGCTGGCCGACATCGTGCTCGGCATCGGCCCGGTCGAGATGTTCGCCGTCGCGATCTGGGGCATGTTGCTGCTTGGGTCGCTCGGATCGAAATACATCACGCGAGGTCTGCTCGCCGCGGCGCTCGGCATCCTGATCGGAACGGTCGGCATGAACACCGCCGGCTTCATCCGCGGCACGATGGGCATTCCCAATCTGCTCGACGGTGTTTCGCCGGTTCCGGCCATGATCGGTCTTCTCGCCGCAGGCCAGCTGCTGACGCTGGCGAGCAAGGACTATATCATCGATGCGGAAAGCTCTCGCGAAGTCAGCCTCAAGCGGATTCTTGCCGGCTGCTGGGGCACGATGCGCTATCCGGGCGTGCTCTTCCGCGGCTCGATCATCGGCATCATCATCGGCGCCGTGCCGGGCGTGGGATCGTCGATCGGCAACCTGATCGCCTATGCCGAAACGAAACGCACGTCGAAGGACAGCAATACATTCGGCAAGGGCAATCCGAAGGGCGTCATCGCGGCGGAATCCGCGGTCGCCTCGGCGGAAGGCGGCTCGATGGCGACCATGCTCGCGCTCGGCATTCCGGGCGGCGGCGCGACGGCGATCCTGCTCGCCGCGTTCATGATGCACAACATCGTGCCGGGGCCGAGCTTCATCCAGTCGCAGAAGCCGATGGTCTACGCGATCATCCTGAACAACATCGTGCAGGCCATTGCACTGCTCGGTGTCGGCATCGGATTTATCTATGTCGCCGCGAACATCGTTCGGGTGCGTACGCGATACATTCTTCCGGTTATCCTGGTGGTCGCGACGCTCGGTACATATGCCGTCGATGGCCAGGTCGCCGGTCCGATCACGCTGTTCATCTTCGCGATGCTCGGCTTCGCGCTCGTCCGCTATGAATATCCCGTTGCGGCGGTCGTGGTCGGCATTCTTCTCGGACGCATGCTCGAGACGGAGTTTCTGCGATCCTACCAGCTCTCGGGAGGCGATCCGCTCTATCTGTTCCAGCGGCCGGCGGCGCTCGCGATCGTCGGCATCATGCTGGCTTCGCTCGGCATGACGGCGTGGGGCAAGCGCAAGCAGGCAAAGCAGGAAGCCGAGGAAGAGGCAGCGATGGTGAGGCTGCAGCAGGAGCAGGCCGTGGCCGGCGCGCGGAAGTAGGAAAACGGCTGCCGGCTCAGGCCGGCAGCTTCAGATCCCGAAACTCGGCCCGCTCCTGCGGGTCGAGCTGTTTCATGAGGCCGATTTCCCAGGCGAGATAACGCAGCGAGGCCTCGCGGTCGCCATCGTGACGGCTGTGCGTGAACCAGATGCGGTCGATGGCGCGCTCGCGCGTGAACGGCGCCGCCGCTTCAAGCGTCCATCCTGCCTCTTTGCATTGCGCGGGACTGTCCGCGAGCACGACGCATTCGATGCCGCGTTCCGCGAGATCGAGCGCTGCGGCAGCAGTCACGTCCGGCTCCCCGAACAGCACGGCACGCTGCGTGTCGTCCGGAATATCGGCGTCGAGCTTCGGCCGGATCGTCCACGCCGCGCCGGCCAGGTGGGACGTTTCATAATCGGCCGAGGCCCGCAGATCGAGCAGCCGTGCGCCCTTCGTCCTTACCAGGTCCATCGCCTGCCGGGCATCGACTTCCTGCACGGCTGGGGGAAGGACCGGCTTGGCCAGAGGCGCTTTTACCGCTTCCGTGTCATCAAGCGCGACGACATGCGGCTCAAAGCCCAAAGTGGTTAGGAACAGCGCCGCAAGCGCGGCGCGCAGTCCCGTGTCATCGACAAGGATCAGCCGCGCATGACGGACGCCAACATATTGGTCCGTTGCTTGGACGAGCTGGCCGCCGAGCACAGGCGTCGCGCCGGGGCAGGGGTTGCGGGCTTGCTCGTCGGCGGTGCGAAGATCGAACAGGAAAGTGGTGCGGGTCCGTTCCGCCAGCATCCGGGAGGCCGTTTCCGGAGAAACAAACGAGACCCCGGCCTCCTTGAGACGCATGGCGCGACGGCGGCTGGCGTCGAAACCCGCTGCGTCAAGCTCGGGAAACGGATCCGGGCTTGCGCCGCGATCGAGCGTGAAACCGGCGAGCGCCCAGCCCTGGGTGCCGTTTTCCAATGCATAAACCGGATTGCGAACGCCGGCAGCACGCAAACCCAGAACGCCGAGAATGCCGCGTGTCCTCCCCGCGCAGGTAACGACGATTGGTGTCGTGTCGTCGTCCGCCACGGCGTCGAGCCGGTGCGCGAGTTCGCCATTCGGCAGGCAGCGAGCGCCCTCTATCCGGAACTTGCGGAATTCTTCGGGCGGGCGCGCATCGAAGAACCGGAAGTGCGCCCTGCCATCCATCCACCTCGCCAACGTGGGGGCGTCGATGAAGTCAGGGTGATGGTCGTGTTCGAGGATCTCCCCCAGTGTCTTGCTTGGAACATTGACACCGGCATAGACAGGAAAACCGGCGTTGCGCCACGCGGCCATGCCGCGCCCGACAATGCGGATGTCGGTATATCCGCAGTCGGCGAGGCGCTTTTCGGCACGCTCGGAAACGCCGTCGCCATCGTCGATCAGAACGACAGGGACATCGAGCCGCGGCACAAGCCGAGCGATGCGATGCTCAAGCCGGCTGTAGGGGCATGGAACGGCGAAGAGGGGGTGGCCTTCGCCGTAGGCGAACGCCTCCCGGATGTCGAGAAAAGCGACCTCCGTGCCGGAATGAACGAGCTGCTTTGCCGCGCCAGCGGATATTCTCACGACGCCGGTTCACCACGGAAAAAGCGCCAGAAGGCGGCGTAGACCAGATCCGGCCGGTGCTCGGCCGGATAATGACCGGTCGGTATGGGAAAACCCTGAAGATCGTCGGCCCATTCGGACCAGGCTTTCATGACCTTGAAATGCCGTCCGCAATGGCTGTTGTCGCCCCACAGAACGAGCGTGGGGCAGGCGATTTTCTTTTTTCCGTAATCGGAGGTGTCCATCGCAAGATCGACCGTGATCGTCGCGCGGTAGTCCTCGCAGACGGCGTGGATCTGCTCTGGCGTCGCGCAGCGTACATATTCCTCCATCGCCTCGGCGGTGAAGATTTCCAGCCCGACTCCCTTCTTGTTGAGCTTGTAGCGCATGTAATAGTCGAGATCGGCGCCGAGCAGCTTTTCCGGGAAGGGCGCCTTCTGCGCCATGAAGAACCAGTGGTAGCTTTCGGACGCCCAGCCGAGCGTGATGTTGTTCAGCACATGATGGGTCGGCACGATGTCGAGCGCGGAATAGCGCGTGATGCGCTCGGGCCGATCGAGCGCCATGCGAAAGCCGACACGCGCGCCGCGATCATGGCCCGCGACCGCGAACTGATCGTGACCGAGCCTGTCCATGACCTCGAACGCATCCTCGCCGATGGCGCGGAACGAATAGCCGGAATGATCCTCGCCGCCATCCGGCTTGGAGCTGTCGCCGTAGCCGCGCATGTCCATCGCAACGACCGTGAAGTCTCGGGCGAGGGACGGCGCGATCTTGTGCCAGCTGACGAGCGTCAGGGGATTGCCGTGGATGAGGAGGAGAGGCGGCCCGCTGCCGGCGATCGCGACGTTGATCTCGGCGCCGCGCGTCTTGATGCGCCGGCGCTCGAATCCTTCCATCAGCGATTTCGTCTGGATGAGTTCCGGAACCTTGGCCTCTGTAAGCATCGTTTCCTCCCGCACGCGCTTACGCGCACAGCTTCATCAGTTCCCGAATGTCCTTGAGCCTCTCGAGAGAGCGAACCGTCTCGACGATCTTTTCCGCCTTGTCCGTCGGCCATTTGGCGAATTCGGCGCATCCGCGGAACTTGTCCGCGCATTCGTCGTAGCTCATCGGGTTGGCGGGGCTGCCCTTGCCGAAATCGGCGCGGCCGGAAATCGTGCGGCCATCCTTCATGTGGATGTCGATGATCGTCGTCATCTTGTCGTAGCCGGCCGCTTCCGCTTCCGGATGGACGTGGAAATTGACGCGTTCGATCATCGCCTTGACGTCCGGGCGTTCGACAACTTCGTCGGTGAACTCGGGCAGGCCGCCGCGACCGTCGAGCAGAAGAATGGCCATGCAGAACTCCATCGAGAACTTCGCCTGAAGCTCGTTCTTCGGATGGTGATGGATGAGGGCGTTCGGCATGTTCTGGTTGGTGCCGACATCGACGCGTTCCACGTCTCCGGCCTTGATGCCGTGTTCGCGAATGAGACGCAGCAGCTCCGTCATGCCGGGATGGGTGAGGGAGCCCGACGGATGCGGCTTGATCGAGACGCCGGGCGAGGCGAACGTCCACGGGTGCCCCAGCTTGCCGGCGATCGCACCAGGATCGAAACCGCCGCCGGCGGCCTGGAAGAAGCCGCGCGGGGCTTCGAGAATCTTGTCGGTCGTCGTCCAGCCAAGTTCGGCGAAATCGGCGGCGACAACGCCGCTCTCCGACGAGCGTCCGGCGTGGAACGGCTTCATCATCGTGCCGAAATTCTCACGGAGACCCGCCGACTGGCTGCCGGCACAGCCGAGCGCGCGCACCGTCTGTTCCAGGTCGAGCCGTTTCAGTTTGGACGCCGCGGCCGCAGCGGCATAGGTGCCGCAGGTCGCGGTGGCGTGGAAACCGTGCTGGTAATGACGCGGATTGATGGCTTCGGCGATCTTGCACTCAAGCTCGACGCCGAGGTGATAGGCGAGCATGACGTCCGTTCCCGAGGCGCCAATGGCTTCGCCGACCGCCAGAGCCGCAGGCAAAGCGGGCGCGGTCGGGTGGGTCAGAAGGCCGTACACACGGTCCTTGCCGACCGCGAGCTGGGTGTCGTCATAGTCGTCGGCATGAATGCCGACGCCATTGGCGAACGCGGCAAAGCGCGGCGAGACTTTCATACGCATGCCGATGACGGTGGACGGCCCATCCTTGATGCCGGCATGGGAGAGGTACGACCGGACAAGTTCGCCGCTCTTCGCGACAGAGCCGGACAGCGCAAGGCCAATGCCGTCGAGGATCGATTTCTTGCCGATCTCGATCACATCGGCGGGCACAGAGGCCGTGTCGACGATGAATTCGGCGGCCTGCTTCGTGAGGCCCTCGACGGCGGGCCGGTCGAGCGCCGGGTTGGTCTGGTGAACCGTCATTGTTCGTTTCCTTGTTCGAGTGTCAGGACGCAGGCGTCAGGTCGCGCGTCTTCTGTTTGACGATATTGGCGAGCGCGTCGCCGGCTTCGCTGGTGGAAGCCTTGCCGCCAAGATCGCGGGTCAGGCTCAGGCCGTCGGCGAGAACGGTCTCGATGGCGGCCTCGATTGCGGCGGCCGCCTGTTCCTCACCGAGATGGCGAAGCATCATCGCGCCGGACCACACCTGGCCGATGGGATTGGCGATACCCTTGCCGGCGATGTCCGGCGCCGAGCCGTGAACCGGCTCGAACATCGAGGGATATTTCTTCTCCGGATTGATGTTCGCACCGGGGGCGATGCCGATCGAGCCGACAACGGCCGGGCCGAGATCGGAAAGAATGTCGCCGAACAGGTTCGAGCCCACGACGACGTCGAACCAGTCCGGATTGCGGACGAAATGCGCGGTCAGGATGTCGATGTGATAGCGGTCCGCGCGGATATCGGGATATTCGGCGGAAATCGCCTCGAAGCGTTCGTCCCAGTACGGCATCGTGTGGCTGATGCCGTTGGACTTCGTCGCCGACGTGACGTGTTTCTTGCGCGTCTTCGCAAGCTCGAAGGCATAGCGCATCACCCGGTCGCAGCCGCGACGGGTGAAGACCGACTGCTGCATGCAGAGTTCACTGTCTTCGCCCGCGTACAGACGTCCACCGATCTCCGAATATTCGCCTTCGTTGTTTTCCCGCACGACATAGAAGTCGATGTCGCCCGGCTGCCGGTTTTTCAGAGGGCTATCGACGCCCTTCAGAAGCTTTACCGGCCGGAGGTTTATGTATTGATGGAAGCCGCGGCGGATGGGGATCAGAAGGCCCCAGAGGGACACGTGGTCCGCCACGCCCGGGAAGCCGACGGCGCCGAGATAGATGGCGTCGAAATCGCGGAGCTGGGCCAGGCCGTCCTCGGGCATCATCGCGCCAGTCTTGAGGAAGCGCTCGCAGCTCCAGTCGAACTGCTTCCATTCGAGACGGAATTTGCCGTTGGTCGCGGCGTCGAGAACCTTTTGCCCTTCCGGCAGGACTTCCTTGCCGATTCCATCTCCCGGAACGACGGCGATCCGATACGTGCGCATGAATCCTCCCCGGCGCTATTGCCTGCGCCCGCCGAGAACCGTGCTTATCTCCCTGCATATTGTCAACAATTATTTGAAGTGCCGGTTAGCGCGGCGGGTCGCTTTCCAGCAATAAATATAAGTGAAATCATCGTGATAAAGAACGATTCGTGTGTCGTTATTCCGGAGTCGTCCGAAGTCATTAGTTGACACTTAGTCAGCTTCGCGCACAGATGGGGTCAACCTTGGACTGCGGAGATTTTGTGATGGCGACCAACCCAGTAATTGCGATCGTGCCCGGTGATTGTACGGGCATCGGCCCCGAACAGACGGCCAAGCTTTTCGCGGCCGGTCGCATGCGGGACGTCGCGCGGATGGTGGTCGTCGGCGACATTCGCGTTCTTGAACTCGGCGCGAAGCAGGCGGGGGTGGATCTCAACTTTCGCCGTTACCAGTCGCCCGCCTCGGTGGATTGGGACGCCGACGGCGTGCCTGTGGTCGATCTTGGCAATGTCGATCCGGAGAAGATGAAAATCGGCGAGGCCGATCCGGCTTCGGGCAAACTGACGGGGGATACGCTGGCGCGGGCGATCGAGTTCGCCAAGCAAGGGGAAGTGGACGCCATCACCTTCGCGCCGCTGAACAAGCAGGCGATGTTCAAGGGCGGATGGGAGTTCCCCGACGAACACAAGATGTTCGCGCATCTTCTCGGCCACACCGGCATGTTCAGCGAGATGAACGTGCTCGAGGGGCAATGGATGACGCGCGTGACCTCGCATGTCTCGCTGCGCACCGCGATCGATCAGGTGACGTTCGATTCGATCTGCCGCGCCCTGACGCTTGCAAATGACACGCTGCGCAAGGCGGGCATTGCCAAGCCGCGCATTGCTGTTGCGGCGCTGAACCCGCATGCGGGCGAGGGCGGGCTTTTCGGCACGGAGGAGATCGAAATCATCAAGCCCGCCGTCGACGCCATGCAGAAGAAGGGCATTGACTGCAAAGGCCCGTTCCCGTCCGACACGGTTTATCTGAAGGCTTTTGCCGGGGACTATGACAGCGTTCTGGCGATGTATCATGACCAGGGTCAGATCGCGACGAAACTGAAGGGCTTCAACAAGGGCGTGACGATCACGGCGGGTCTCGATGTCGTCTTTACGACGCCGGCGCATGGTACGGCGTTCGACATCGTCGGGAAGGGTGTCGCCGATATCGGCGCCTATGAATCCGCTGTCCGTCTTTCCGCGAAGATCGCCGCCCGCCAGATGGCTGACCAGTTCGGCGATCTTCCAAGCGAATAGGAAAAGGAAAAAACGGCACGCCGGATCGAGCCGGCAGAACGAGAAAAGGCCCGGGGACGTTCCCCGGGCCTTTTGCGTATATCAGGCGGTAACTTTATCCATACGAGCCATGATTTCACGGCCGTCGATCATGTCCTGCAGGGTGCCGAAGGCATTCATGTAGTGACCCTGGAAACCGAGCTTGTCGAGCTTCGCGAACAGGCCGGCGAAGTCGAAGTCGCCTTCACCTGGCCGGAGATGTTCTTCCTTGCCGTTGCGCCAGCAGTCGGCGAGGCGGACTTCGTCGCAGCGCGTGATATCGAACGCTTCGAGGAACGCGTTGACCCCGTCCTCGACGATGTGTGCATGGTTGGCGGTAAAAGCCCAGCGCAGTTTCGGCGAGTCCAGACGGTCGAAATAGTATTTCGTCTCTTCCACATTGTGCGCGAGGTAGTGGACCTCGGCGTCGTCCGGCTCCCAGTTCATGTTCTCGAGGAGCAGCGTGAGATCGATCTTCTCGGCGTAATCGACGAGCCGCTGGATGCGCTCCACGCCGGCTTCCATTCGCATCTTGATGTCGGAGGTGAAGTGATATCCCGCGTGGATGACCATCCATTCGCCGCCGAGCAGCTTGCAGGCGTCCATATGGCCTCGAAGATAGCGTTCGACGCCATCGCGGACATGCGGGGCGACTTCCGCCATGTTGACGGCGGACATCGTATGGATGCCGACATGAATGCCGTGCTTGTCGCAGATATCGCGGATGCCCTTTACACGCTCCGGAGTCAGCGTCTCGATGGCGTTCGGGGCAACGTCGATCTTGAGATCGAGATATTTGATGCCGTGCTCGACGGCGGCGGCCAGCCCGTCTTCAATCTTATTGCGCTGTCCGAGATCGACGCCGATGCGGTCTCTGAGGGAATCCATGTAACGTCTCCGTTGTCGAATGAAGTTTATTCTGCCGCTTGCACGGTTGTTTGTGTTGCCGCACGCCTGCGGCGGCGGAAATTCATCACAATCGTAATGGCGACGAACAGCACGGTGAGGCCGAGCAAGGTTGCCGACAGGGGATCCTTGATGAAAATGGAGTAGTCGCCGTAACCCAGATCGACGGCGCGCCGAAAATTACGCTCGACGATTCCGCCGAGAACCAGCGCCAGGACCAGGGGCAGGATCGGGAAGCGGAGAACACGCATCACGTATCCAAGCACGCCCATGCCAACCATGAGGACGATGTCCATGACGTTCTGGTTGATCGAGTAAATACCCGATGACACCAGCGCGATGATGAAGGCCATGAGGAAGGCTTTCGGCCGGTTCACCAGCCACAGGCAAGGCGGCAGCATGACGAAGCCGAGCACGAGCTGCGACAGGTTGGCGATGAACAGGCCCCCGAACAGTCCGTACACGAACTGAGGATCGCGGGTGAGGAGGGCGGGGCCCGGCTCGATGCCGTGCAGGATCAGGCCGCCGAGGAGCACCGCCGTCGATCCGGAGCTGGGGATGCCGAATGTCAGCGTCGGGATGAGCGCGGTGGCGGCCACCGTGTTATTTGCGGCTTCGGGAGCGGCGATGCCTTCGGGAGATCCCTTGCCGAACTCTTCGGGATGCTTCGACCAGCGCTTCGCCTCGTTGTAGGACAGGAAGGACGCGAGCGTCGCGCCGCCGCCGGGCGTCACGCCGTCGAAGGTGCCGATGCCCGTGCCGATCAGCGTGGCCGGCCAGATGCGTTTCCAGGTCGCGCGATCGGGCAGTTTGATGCGCAGCCGCGTCGAGGTCTTGTTCCAGTCCGGCCGGCTCGTCTGTTCGAGCAGCTCCGCCATCGCGAACATGCCGATCAGAACCAGAATGGCGTCGATGCCGCCGAGCAGTTCCGCCGACCCAAAGGTGAAGCGCTGCACGCCGGACAAGGGATCGATCCCGATGGTCGAGATGGCGAGCCCGGCGATTGCAGCCAGGAAGCCCTTGATGAGCGAACCTTCGGAAAGGGTTGCAATCAGGCTGAGGCCAAACACTCCGAGCGCGAAATAGGCCGGCGCCGTGAAATAGAGCGCCACTTTGGACAAGGGGCCCGTCAGCGCGACGACGAGAATCATTCCGATGAGACCGCCAATCACGCCGACGACGAGCGAGATGCCCAGTGCTTCGGCGCTTTTGCCCTGCTTGTGCATCTCGTAGCCGTCGAGGACTGTCGTTACGGCGGCGCTTGTGCCGGGTGTACGGATCAGGATCGCGGGAATGGAGCCGCCATATTCCGCACCGACATAGGTCGACGCGAGCAGGATGATCGCCATCGTGGGGTCCATGCCGAACGTGAACGGCAAAAGCAGCGCCATGGTGATCGAGGCCGAAAGGCCGGGCAGGGCGCCGCCGATGATGCCCCAGGCGACGCCGATCAGGGCGTACACCACTGCCGGGGTGGCGAATATCGTGTGCAAGGCGATGTTGAAGCCGTCCATGTCTGTCTCTCTGGCGCGTTTGCAGCGCGGTTCAGGCGAACGGAAGGAAGTGGGATGCGGCGAACCGGCTGAAGATGCCGAGCGGCATGTGGATGCCTAGGAACACCATGAAGAACAGCCAGAAGAACAGCGCGCCGCCGACCGCCACCGCTACCGACAGCAGCGACAGGCGGTAGCCCTGATATACCGACACGGCGAGGATCAGCAGGCCGATCGCGGCCGGGTAGCCGACGACCTCCAGCGCGATGATGAAGATCGTGACGATACCGAGAAGGCCGAGGGCACGGCGATGTGCCGTCCAGTTGAAGATGTCCGGAACATCGGGATCGGGTGACGACGCGGAGGCCGGCCGGGCGGACAGCCTCCACGAGACCAGGTTCTGGATGATGAGAGCGGAGGAAAGCAGACCGCCCGCGATTGCCAGCAGTTTCGGAAAGGCGGCGGAGGTGACGGTCGTGTCGAGAATGCTTGAGGGCATCGCATCGGCGGTCAGGTAGTAGCCAACCGACAGGCAAAGCAGGACAAGGCCCGAAATAGCGTTCGCAAACATGACCGTCACTCCCCGCGCTTACTTCTTCTTCAGACCCATTTCCGTGAAGAACGCATCCAGGTCGGCTGCGAACTTGTTGGTCAGGTCATTGAACTGGGCGGCCGTCAGATAGCCGTAGCTGCCGCTGTTCTTGACGTAGAAGGCCTTGTATTCGGGATCGTCGAGAATGAGCTTGATCGCCTTTTCCCACGCTTCGGTGATTTCCGGCGGAGTGCCCTTCTTGACAACGAAGCCGCGCCAGCCGATCGCCGTGACGTCTACGCCCTGTTCCTTGGCCGTCGGTACATCGGGATAGTTGTTGAGCCGCTCGTCCATGACGGCCGCGATGATGCGCATCTTGCCTTCGGCAACCTGAGCCTGGATGTCCTGGGCATCGCCCGACCCGATATCGACGGCGCCGCTGAGCACGCTCAGGACGAGCTGGCCGCCGCTGTCATGGGTCGCAACGACCATGTCGAGTCCGGTCCGTGCCTTGAACGTCTCTACGACCATTCGGTCGATGGAGGCGGCAGTTCCGGCACCGAACTTCAGCTTGCCAGGGTTGTCCTTGGCATATTTGACGACATCCTGAAGGGTCTTGAACGGGCTGTCCGCACGTACATAGAAGATCGGGGCGTCATACAGCGTGTTCACGACCGGCTGCATGTCCGTGTAGGAGTAGGGCGGGTTGCTGAGCACCGACACAACGACGTGCTGGGTCGATACGCCGTAGAGCAGCGAACCATCGGTATCGCCTTCCATGATGCGCCGCATCGCGTTCGCGCCGCCGGAGCCCGGGACGTTCTCGACCACGAAATTGATGCCCCATTTCGGCCCGAGATATTTCACGAGATTGCGCAGGAACACGTCGCCGCCGCCGCCCGGGCCGGAACTCGTGATCAGGGTCACCGTCTTGTGCGGATAATCCGGATAGGCCGGATCCTTCGCGAAGGCCGCGGTGGACAGCGCAAAAGCGCCTGCCGCCAGGGCGAATACGCCCTTTCGATATAGGTTCATGAATTCCTCCCAGAATTCGGAGCTTGACTGCCCCTGATGGCCGGTTTCGTTACATGCCCAGCCATTGCATTCATAATTCAGTCGTGATTAGAGATTGTCAACAAAGAAGTGGTATTATTTGGTCAAAGGCACCAGATTGGACCTATTGGAGGGTGCATTGTCTACAATGCTTGACAACATGACACAGAGCGATCGTGTGTTCGGGCTCCTCGAAGCAGAAATTGTCAGCGGCCGACTGCCCATGGGCGCCAAACTCGGCGAGGAAGTGCTGGCGGCGCGGCTGGGCGTGAGCCGGGGTCCGCTGCGCGAGGCGCTGCGCCGGCTTGAGGGCCGCTCGCTCGTTGAACGCACGGCGCACGCGGGCGCGCGTGTCGTGAACCTCAGCGAAGCCGCCCAGATGGAACTCTATGAGGTTCGCAGCGCGCTGGAGGGATTGGCCGCTCGCCTCGCAGCCGAAAGAGCATCCGACGCGGAACTCGCGGCGATTGCCGATCTGCTGGCCCGGCAGAAGGTCCGCAGCGCGAAAAATGACGACACCGAATATTCGCAGGGCGTCGAGCGCGACGACTTCCACTACCGCCTTGCCATGGCGAGCGGCTCGGAGCGGCTGCAGCGGCTGCTGTGCGGGGATCTGTACTCACTGATGCGGCTATGTCGGTACAAGACGTGGTCGATCCCTGGCCAGCGCAAGTCGCATCAGGACCACGAGCGCATCCTCGAGGCCATTCAGAATCGCGACGGCGAACTGGCTGAATTGCTGATGCGGCGGCACGTCTGGATCGCGCGCAAACGGTTTATCGTCGCCGGTACCGGAGGCGATCCCGAGCTGTAACAACGGAAATTCTGTTGCGTCTGCGGGCGTTGATTGTGGGAGACTGGATTCGTGGAAAATCTGCTGAGACGGAAACTTGAGAGCGGCGCGACCGTAACCGGGATGATCAGCTTCATCGGCGCACCGATGGTGGTCGAGGTCATGGCGCGTGCCGGCATCGACTTCGTCATTATCGACATGGAGCAGTCCCCACTGGAACTGGATCGTCTCGCACATATCGTCCGCGCGGCTGATGCGGCGGGCATATCGCCGTTTGTCCGCGTGCCGGAGCTCAATACAAGCCTCATAAACCGGATATTGAATCTCGGCGTGCAGGGCATCGTGCTACCGCATGCGACGCGGGAAAGCTGCGAGACGCTCGTTCAGGCCGTACGCTACGCCCCCGAAGGCACGCGCGGCGCCTGTCCGATCACCCGCGCATCGAGATACTGGCCGGATGACTGGAATGCATACGCGGCGCGATCGAACAGTGAGATCATGCTGCTGCCGCTTCTAGAAGACAAGGAATCCATAGACGATTTCGAGGCCATCGCGTCGGTACAGGGCATCGACGCGTTCTTTGTCGGGCCATACGATCTGTCGGTCTCCATCGGCGTCCCCGGAGCAGGTTTCGACAATCCGAAAATGTCGGAGGCGCTGGATCGCGTTCTTGCGGTCGCCCGCGAGAACGGGAGCCGGGTCTTCACGACTGTCGGCGACCGTCAGGAGAAGGCCTACACCAGGGCTCTGATCGATCGCGGCGTCGGAGGTGTCATCTTCGCGACGGACGGGCTGGTGTTCCTCCATGCGTGTAAACGCCTGGTGGAGGCGGTAGCGCCCTCCGCAACGAGCTGAGATTCCAGCCGTCGCAGCGGCTGGAATTGGCCACCTGATCAGAACGAAATGAGGCCCAGCATCTGCTGGAGCAGCGTCTTCTCGACACCGGTGGTCGGCGTCTTGCGGCTGATAAAGTCGAACACCACACGATCCTGCAGGCCGTAGTTGGCGACGCGCTCGACGCGGCCGTCCTTGTCGAAATAGACGGCGACGATGCGCCGGTCCTCGATCTCGGGCTTCATGAAGCGCATCGTGCGCTTCTCGGTCTGCGAGATGTAATAGAAGACCTCGCCGGAGACCGTTGCGGTGGTCGACGGCGTGCCGAGCACGACCATGACCTGCTCCTTGCTGGAGCCGACGGGGATCTGGTCGAGCGAGCTTTCCGGGACGACCTGGCCACGGACCTGGGTTTCCGAGACGCTCATGCAGGCGGACAGCGCGAGCGCGGAAGCGGCGACAACAGCCGGAAGCGCCGCGCGGCGGAGTTTACCCTTCAGAACCATCCCCAAACCCCTCCTCAACGGCGGACTTGCCCGCCGGGGCATCATGCCCTAGCCCGTCCCGGCGGCCTGCGCAACGGCGCACCGCTCAGGAGGCTCAGTATGATTTTCCGCCTGTGGACGTCCCGCAAGAACCACGAGAACGAGGCGCGCGTGCACGCGATCTACGCGGCGATCGTGGCACAGGCGCGGCAGCCGGTGTTCTACGCGGAGCTCGGCGTGCCGGACACGCTGGAAGGCCGTTTCGAGATGCTGCTTGTCCACGCCTATCTCTACATGCGCCGGCTGAAGGACGAGCCGGCCGCGGAAGAGACCGCGCGGCAGGTGATCGAGACCATGTTCGAGGACATGGACCATTCGCTGCGCGAGATGGGCGTCGGCGATCTCAGCGTTGGAAAAAAGATGAAGAAGATGGCGCAGGCCTTTTATGGCCGTGCCGAAGCCTATGACGCAGGGATCGCGGAGGGCGATGCGCTGGCGGATGCCGTCCTGCGCAATGTACTTGGAGGCGAGGGCCGGGCGGCGGACGCAGCGGCGATCGCGTCCTATATGAGGAAGGCCGATGCGGCCCTGGCCGCGCAGGGCATTGAGGTTCTGACGGCAAAAGGGCCAGTCTTCCCGGTTCCGGAGGGGGATGCGCGATGACCGATACTCCATTCAGCCGCGTCCATGCGGTCTCGGACGTCCCGGGCGCCGGCAGCACGGTGAAGCTGAAGGCGACGCCGGATGAGCGCGCCGCGCTGGCCGCGCTGCTGAAACTGCCCGAGATCAAACGACTGGAAGCGACCCTCGTTCTGAAACCGTGGGGCCGGGAAGGGCTGTCCGTGACAGGCGAGCTGTTTGCGGATGTCGTCCAGATATGCGGTGTCACGCTGGAGCCGTTCGACGCGGAGGTGAATGAAGAGATAGAGACCCGCTATGCCGCCGACGAAGCGCCGCGCGAGGAAGGCGGGGAGCACGAGGCGGATTTAAATGCGCCTGATCCGCTGGTGAACGGTTCGGCCGATCTCGGCGCGCTGGTGGCGGAGCATCTGGCGCTCGGGCTCGATCCGTATCCTCGCAAACCGGGAATCGAGGAGGCGGCGGCTTCGGAACCGCGTGAGTCGGCGACGTCCACCCACCGGCCCTTCGCCGGGCTGGATCAACTGGTGGCCCAGGCCAGGAAAAAGAAAAATTGAGCCGTTAGGCCAGCTTAGAGCTTAGGGTTGCACCGGCGCTGGCAAACGCTATTGTCCCCGCCGCTCCGGACCGGACGGGCCTTTCCCGCGCCGTCCGGGAACCACCGGAAAACACCTTCCCCATGTCCGAACCCGTTCGATTCGCGCTTGATGCCATGGGCGGCGACCACGGTCCGTCCGTCATCGTGCCGGGCGCCGCCATTGCACTCGAGCGGCGGCCGGACAGCCGTTTCACGTTTTTTGGCGACGAGAAGCAGATTCTGCCGCTGCTGGAAAAGCACCCGGCGCTGAACGCGGCGTCGGCGGTCGTGCATACCGACGTCGCGGTGAAGATGGACGACAAGCCGAGCCAGGCGCTGCGTTCCGGCCGTCGGACGTCGAGCATGTGGCTGACGATCGATGCGGTGAAGCAGGGCACGGCGGACGTCGCGGTCTCGGCCGGCAATACCGGCGCCCTGATGGTCATGTCGTCGGTCATTCTCAAGAGTCTCGCCGACGTCGAGCGTCCGGCATTGGCCGCGATATGGCCGACGCAGCGCGGCGAGAGCGTCGTGCTCGACATGGGCGCGACGATCGGTGCCGATGCGCGTCAGCTTGTGGATTTCGCGGTGATGGGCGGCGCGATGGCACGCATCGTCTTCGGCCTCGAAAAACCAAGCGTTGGTCTGCTCAATGTCGGCGTCGAGGAGATGAAAGGCATCGAGGAGGTGAAGGAAGCCGCCGCGATCCTGAAGGACCACCAGGGCGGCGATCTCGCCTATCACGGTTTTGTCGAAGGCAATGACATCGGCAAGGGCACGGTCGATGTCGTCGTCGTCGAAGGCTTTACCGGCAATATCGCGCTGAAGACCGCGGAAGGCACCGTGCGGCAGGTGGGCAGTTTCCTGCGCGATGCGCTGAACGCAACCTGGCGAACGAGGCTCGGTTATCTGCTGGCCAAGCCGGCGCTGGATGCGCTGCGCGCGCGCCTCGATCCCAATAATTCCAACGGCGCCGTTTTCCTTGGGGTGAACGGTGTCGTCATCAAGAGCCACGGCGGAACAAACGCCAAGGGCTTTGCCGCCGCTGTGGAAGTGGGCCACGACATGGTCCGCTATGAATTGCTCGCCAAGATTTCGGCGGGTTTGAAAGATTATGACCGCACGCGGGAAGCGCCCGTGGCAGGAGCAGCCTCATCGTGACAATCAAGCGTTCCGTAGTGCTCGGAGTTGGGAGCGCGTTGCCCGCGCGCGTCGTTACGAACGAGGAGCTCGCCAAAAAAGTCGATACGTCCGACGAGTGGATCGTGCAGCGCACGGGCATCCGCCAGCGTTACATCGCGGGCGAGGGCGAAACCTCCTCCACGCTCGGTCTGAAGGCTGCGGAAGCCGCGCTGAAGGATGCGGGCCTGACGAGCGCGGACCTCGATCTCATCATCGTCGCGACGACGACGCCGGATCTGACCTTCCCCTCAACGGCAACGCAGATTCAGGCCAGGCTGGGCATGACACATGGCGCGGCCTTCGACATTCAGGCCGTGTGTTCCGGCTTCGTCTATGGCGTCACGATCGCAGACAAGTTCCTGACGTCCGGCAGCCATAACCGCATTCTGGTGATCGGCGTCGATACGCTGTCGCGCATCATCGACTGGAACGACCGCACGACCTGCGTTCTGTTCGGCGACGGCGCTGGCGCGATCGTGCTCGAAGCTCAGAATCAGAAGGGCGACGTGAATACGGATCGCGGCGTATTGACGACGCACATCCGCTCCGACGGCCGCCACGGTCCGAAGCTCTGCGCCACCGGCGGTCCCTCGACCACCGGAACGTCCGGCGTTCTGACAATGGAAGGCAAGGAAGTCTTCAAGCATGCCGTCGGCATGATCACTGACGTCATTACCGACGCCTATGCCGCGACGGGCTTCACATCCGACGATCTCGACTGGTTCGTGCCGCACCAGGCCAACAAGCGGATCATCAATTCCAGCGCCGACAAGCTCGGCATCGCCCCCGAAAAGGTGGTCATCACCGTGGACCGCCACGGCAACACCTCGGCGGCCTCCATCCCCCTGGCGCTGGCTACCGCCTATGGCGAGGGCCGCATCAAGAAGGGCGACCTCGTCATGCTGGAAGCCATGGGCGGCGGATTCACCTGGGCTTCGGCCTTGCTGCGCTGGTGACGATTATCCGTTGACCAATTGTAGAAGAAGTCTAGGCTCTTACCTGTGGTAACGAACAAAAACGTTCCCGGGAGGAACCATGACCACAAAGACCGTGACACGCGCCGATCTCAGCGAGGCCGTGTATCAAAAAGTGGGGCTGTCGCGTACTGAATCGGCGGCGCTCGTCGAGATGGTTTTGGATGAAATCGCCGATACCCTGGAAAAGGGCGAGGTGGTTAAACTGTCTTCGTTCGGGTCCTTCGTCGTGCGCGGAAAGGGCCAGCGCGTCGGACGCAATCCGAAGAGCGGGCAGGAAGTGCCAATTCCGCCGCGGAAGGTGCTCGTGTTCAAACCGAGCAATATCCTGAAGGGCCGCATAAACGGGGAAGAGGTAACCGCCGAGGAGGATTGAAGCGCGGATCGAATCGGTGTCGGCTTAGAAAATGGAGAAGTCACCGGACGCGTTTCGTACCATCAGCGAGGTTGCTGACGATCTCGAGCTTCCTCAGCACGTGCTGCGCTTCTGGGAGACGCGGTTCAGCCAGATCAAGCCGCTGAAGCGCGGCGGAGGGCGGCGTTATTACCGCCCCGACGACGTGCATCTGCTGCGCGGCATCAAGCATCTGCTGTACGGCGAAGGCTACACGATCAAGGGCGTGCAGCGGATTCTGCGCGAGCAGGGTATCCGGCACGTCATGGGGCTGTGGCGCGACGACGTCTCGGAGCCGAAAAAGCTCTCGTCGGGCGGCCCTGAAGCCTATGCGCCGAAAGCCGACCGTCCGCGCGGCCTCGAACCTCTTTTCCAACCCGGCGACGACGGCCCCGAAGCCTATGCGCGCGGCGCAGGCGGGTCCGCGCGCCGGCTGAACGTTAATGAGACGGAAGAGGAGGAGGGCGAAGACCTCGAGGAGGACGAGGAAGAAACCGCCGAAGACGAAGAGGCCGACGACGACGAGGATTCCGACGAAGAGGATGAGGAGTCCGAAGAAGAAGAAGAAGAAGACGCGGAAGGCGAAGACGACGAGGAAGAAGAAGAAGAAGAGGAGGAAGAAGAAGAGGAAGAAGAAGAAGAGGAAGAAGAAGAGGAAGAAGAAGAGGAAGAAAGCGAAGAGGACGAAGAATCCGATGAGGAAGAAGAGGAACCTTCCGGCCTCTCGGACGATCAGCGCAAGAAGCTGGAACAGGCCTTGCGTGAACTGACCCAGCTCCGGCGCGCGCTCGACGGCGCCAGCTAAACACCGCCGGCCGGTAACCCGCAGGGAATGTGGGGACGGCCCGGTTCAGCCAGCGACAACCCTGTCGTGCAGGGCTAGCTTCGCCAATGAGGCGGACCCATGAGAATCTGGCTTTTGACGGCGGCGCTCGCGATGGCGTGGAGTTCCACGGTGTTCGCGCGCGACTGGTCCGGTTTCTATTTCGGCTCCTACATCACCTACAGCGACTATGCAGGCTCCGATTCCGCGTCGGGCTTCGATTACTCTTTCAGCGATTGGGATGTGGATCCCGATCCATTCGTCACGCCCCAGGACGTGCTGAGCGGATTTGGCGCCAGCGACTGGATGGTCGTGATGGAGGCGGAGAGCGGAAACCCCGACCACGGTGTCGGCTATGGTTTCCAGCTGGGCTGGAACTGGCAATCGGGCATGTGGGTACTGGGTGTGGAGGCGGACATCTCCAACCCGGGCATCGGCGGTGATGCCATCAGCATGATGGTGGCCGATGATCTCTCAGGGTCGGCGGCCATAATGCTCAGTGAGACAAGCCTCGACATTGGTGCCCTGCAGGTGCTGAGAGTCAGGGGAGGCCGGGCGATTGGACCGTTACTGCTTTTCGCCTCGGCGGGCGCGGCGCGGGCGGAGGTCAGTTTCGCTTCACTGGTTTTGAGCCAGGTTGTCCGAGACGGAAGCACGGCGGAATTTCTGGGCGATTTTTATGGCAAGGACGATCTTGTCGGCTGGACGGTGGGAATCGGCGCCGAATACGCCTTCGCCCAAAACATGTCGGTGAAGCTGGAATATCAGCATGTCGATCTTGGCTCGCTGGACCTTGAGGTGTGCGTTTGTACCGACCCCACGGCCTCGCCGACGGCCGACATCTCTTTGAACACCGTCAAATTGGGGTTGAGTTCCCGTTTCTGAGGGAGCCACCGGGGAACCGGCGGCGGAACGGCGCGTTTCCCTCGATTGGAGGAGCGATCATGCGTGTTTTCGAAAACACTCCGAAAAAGCCCGTGACCGGCCGGATGGGCCTCGTGATCGTCCATAAGGACGGCTCGACCGAACGCGTCGACAAGGGCGTCGTCAAGGAAGGGTTTTACGCTCCCGTGCCCGGCGACACTGTTGAGCATGAGGGGGTGCGTTACGAGGTTTCCGGGGTAGCCGACAGCCCGGAGTCCGCTACCTCCATTCACGTACTCGCCGAAGAAAAGTAAGCAGGTCGCTTCCCTTCCTTCTCCCGATCCCTTAAGTCTCTGCCCGTGTCGGGGCGTAGCGCAGCCCGGTTAGCGCACTTGTCTGGGGGACAAGGGGTCGTGGGTTCGAATCCCGCCGCCCCGACCATCTTTTCCGTACCTGCCAGGGTTCCAATGGCGTCCGCCGCTCCCGCTTCCCAAATCGACCTCCGCAACCGCCTGACCACCTTCCTCGACGCCCCGCCGTTCCAGACGGCGATCGTCGGGCTGATCCTCGTCAACGCGGTGATTTTCGGCCTCGAAGCCATTCCGTCGGTCTACGCCCGGTATGGCGAGCTGCTGATGGCGCTCGACGGCATCATCCTCTGGATTTTCGTCGCCGAGATCGTCGTGCGCCTCGCCATCTTCGGACCGTCGCGCTTTTTCCGCGATGCATGGTCAGTGTTCGACTTTGTCGTCATCGGGATCGCGCTGCTGCCCGCGACGGGCAGCCTGTCGGCCCTGCGTGCGCTTCGCGTGCTCCGGGTTCTCAGGCTTGTCTCGGTACTGCCGTCGCTGCGCGCGGTGGTCGATGCGCTGCTGCGCGCACTGCCGAGCATGGTCTCCGTCGCGGCGCTGCTTATGCTGGTGCTCTATGTCGGCGCGGTGATCGCGACGCGTCTGTTCAGCGCGACATTTCCGCAGTGGTTCGGCGATCTCTGGGCTTCGTTGCTGACGCTGTTCCAGATCCTCACCCTCGAGGGCTGGGCCGACATCATGCGCGAGATCCTGCCCGTGCATCCCTGGGCCTGGCTGTTCTTCGTGCCGTATGTGCTGATCGCGACCTTCGCGGTGCTGAACCTCGTCGTCGCCGTCATCGTCGACTCGATGCAGAGCGGCGTGCGCGCTGCCGTCGCGGAAGAAGAGATGACCCGCGACCAGGAACTGCGCCACGACATCGACGCCGAGATCGGCCAGACGCTGCGCGCTATCCGTAAGGACATCGCGGAACTGAAGGCGGAGCGGGCCGCGCTGGCGGCCATGCCGACGGTTCCGGCCAGGGCAAAACCCAAGGCCGCATCACGGACGAAACCAAAGTCGCCGAAGGGCAAGGGGCGGTAATTTCCCATGCGCCGGCGCGCCATGTGGCCCCGCCCGGCAAAACCCGCTAAACCCAGCGGCGCAGGGGCATCCGGGGAGGATTCGGCGTGTGGCGCAATGCGGCCTCGGTCGGCGGGCTGACGCTCGTTTCCCGCGCGTTCGGCTTTGTCCGCGATGCGGTGATGGCCGCGGTGCTGGGCGCCGGGCCGCTTGCCGACGCCTTCATGGTGGCCTTCCGTCTGCCCAATCACTTCCGGGCCATCTTCGCAGAGGGCGCATTTAATGCCGCCTTTGTGCCGCGCTATTCCGCGGTTCTGACCGAGCAGGGGGACGTCGCGGCGCGCCGCTTCGGTGGCACGATCCTGACCCTCGTCTCGCTGGTGCAGATCGTGGTGCTGGCGCTCGCGCTGCTGGGCATGCCGTGGCTGGTGCGGCTGCTGGCGCCGGGCTTCGGGGGCGGACAGTTCGAACTGACGGTGACGCTGACGCGCATCACCTTCGGCTATCTGGCGCTGATCTCCATCGTGACGCTGATGTCCGGCGTTCTGAACGCACACGGACGCTTCGCCGCCGCGGCCTCCGCGCCGATCCTGCTCAACATCTGCATGATCGTGGCGCTGTTTCTGGCGCCGCATTTTCCGACGGCGGCACATGCACTGGCCTGGGGCGTGCTGGCGGCCGGCTTCGTTGAACTGGCCTGGGTCGCGGCCGATCTCTGGAAATCGGGCAGGGGGCTTTCGTTCCAGCCGCCGAAACTGACGAAGGATGTGCGGAAATTTCTGCGCGCGTTCGGACCGGCGGTTCTTGGCTCCGCCGGTGTGCAGCTTGCGATGTTCGCCGACACGATCATCGCCACGCTGCTGCCGTCCGGCTCGGTGTCGTATCTCTATTACGCCGATCGTCTGTACCAGCTGCCGCTGGCCGTCATCGGCATCGCCATCGGTGTCGTTCTGCTCCCGGATCTGTCGAAAAAAGTCGCGGCGAAGAACGAAGCGGGCGCGCGACACAGCCTCAATCGCGCGCTTGAAGGCATCATCGTCCTGACCTTGCCATGCGTCGCGGTGTTCCTGCTGATGGCGGAGCCTGTGCTGGCGCTCTTGTTCGGACGCGGCGCGTTCGACCAGATTGCGGTCGAAGGCTCGGCCCGGGCTCTGGAGGCCTATGCGGTCGGCCTGACGGCGGTGGTGGCGGTGCGCGCGCTGACGCCGGCGTTCCATGCGCGGGGCAACACCGCGACGCCGGTGAAGGTGCTCGGCATCTCCATCCTCATCAACATCGCGCTGAAGATCGCGCTTGTCGGCACGATGGCGCATGCGGGCCTCGCGCTTGCGACATCGGTGGGCGCCTGGGTCAACGCGCTTCTGCTCGCGGTGCTTCTCGCAAAGGGCGACATGTTCGCGCCCGACAAACGGTTCGTCCGCATGACGCTGCTGGCCGCCGCCGGAACCTTTGCGGTCCTTGCGATTATCGTGGGTTTGCAGCCATGGGCCGCCACGCTGCCATCGCCAGTCGCGGCGCTGCCGGGACTTCTTCCGGTCGGCGTTATTCTGACCGCGGCGGGCGTTGCCTACATCGCCGTCATCGCGCTCGGCTTCCGCATTATCCGCCGCTCTCTCTAGATCATGGTTAATATTGGTTAACCCCTCTGCTCTACACCGGCTTCAGGTGGAGAGCGGATGAACCAGCCGATTCCAGTCAGCGGCGTCTTTGAAGAACCGGTCAACGGCCAGGGCTTCATGTGGCAGGTGCGGAACTTCGTGTTCTTCACCGGCGTGTTCCTGATGTTCTACACGCTGCCGAAACCCGCGCCGGTCGACATGGCGTTCGTCGCGGCGATGGGCCTGACGCCGCTCGTCAATCAGAAGATCACGCGCAATTTTCTCCTGATGCTGCTGGTGATGGGCACGTGGTGCCTGTCGTTCTACATCGCCTCGACCGATGTCTGGCGCGATCCCGAAGTGAAGTTCGAGATCTTCCAGAAGACCTATGTCGTGCTGCTCGGCTTTCTCGTCTGCCTGATGGCAATGAGCTGGCAGCACCGCCATTTCATCCTGCTGCTGAAAGTCTATGTCGCGTCCTGCGTCGTCGCGGCGACGCTCGGCATTGCCGGCTTTGCCACCGGCATCGAGCTTCTGTCGTCCTATGGCCGTGCCAAGGGCATCATCAACGATCCGAACATGTACTGCGCCTTCCTCGTGCCCGGAGCGATCGCGTGCCTGTATCTTCTGCCGCGCTCACGCTGGAAGCTCTTTGTCATGGGGGTCGCGGGCTACATCACGGTCGGCCTTATGCTGTCGTTCTCGCGCTCCGGCATCATGTCGCTCATCATCTGCGGCGGCATGTACATCGCCTATGTCAACCGCCACACGCCGCTGCGTCTGATCGCGATGGGGCTCGCGGCGCTGGCCGGATTCGGCATGGTTGTCGTGCTGCTCTTCGCGTTTGGCGGCCCGGAGTTCACGAAGCTGCTCGAGGACCGCCTGACCGTCGCGAAGGCCTACGATCTCGGGCGCGAGGGCCGCTACGCGCGCTACGAACGGGCGGTGCCGATCATCATCGACAATCCGCTCGGCATCGGTGTCGTGCAGGACGAGAAGATTTTCGTCGAGCCGATCCACAACATCTGGATCGGCTCGTTCCTGCTTTACGGATGGATCGGCGGGCTGGCCTGGATCGCGTTCTTTACGTTCACGGTGGCGCACTATGTGCGAAATCAGAGAGCGACGGACGATCCGCTGCCGACTTTGATGTTCATGTGCTTCCTGTCCACCGTGTTCGGCGCCACGCTGCACGAGGGCGAACACTGGCGCCCTCTCTGGATATTCGCCGGCATGGTGTGGGGCATGAACATCTACCCCGCGCGGCAAGTGACGGCATATCCCACCGCCCTTCCGGCGCGCAGCTGATCAATAGGCGTTTTCGGATTTCAACAGCGAAACCGGCGTCTTCAGCAATATGTACAGATCGAGCGGGATCGACCAGTTCTCGATGTAATAGAGGTCGTGCTCGACACGTTGCTGGATCTTCTCGTTGGTGTCGGTCTCGCCGCGCCAGCCATTGATCTGCGCCCACCCGGTAATGCCCGGCTTCACGCGATGGCGGGAAAAGTATCCGTCGACCGCTTCGTCGTAGCGCCGCTCGGCGGCTTTGGCGTGGACCGCATGCGGACGCGGGCCGACCAGCGACAGGTCACCGGTGAAGACGACGTTGAAGAGCTGCGGCAGCTCGTCGATCGATGTCTTGCGGATGAAGCGGCCGACGCGTGTGACGCGCGGATCGCCCTTGGTAACCAGCTTCTGCGCCGAGGCATCGGTCTTGTCGGCATACATCGAGCGGAACTTGAACACGCCGATAAGCTCGTTGTTGAAGCCGTAGCGCTTCTGTCGAAACAGAACCGGGCCTTTGGAGTCGAGCTTGATGGCGATGGCGGTCGCCAGCATGACCGGCGACAGCGCAAGCAGCATGAGGCTGCCGACGCCGCGGTCGAAGATCCATTTCATCACCACGTCCCAGTCCGCGATCGGCTTGTCGAACACGTCGATCACCGGAACATTGCCGACATAGGAATAGGAACGCGGGCGGAATTGCAGCTTGTTGGTATGCGCCGACAGGCGGATGTCCACCGGCAGTACCGACAGCTTCTTCAGCATTTCGAGGATGCGCCCTTCGGCGGTGATCGGGATCGTGAAGATGACGAGGTCGATGCGTGTGCGCCGCGCGAAGGCGACGAGATCATCGACCGTGCCCAGCTTGGGCAGGCCGGCGACCATGTTGGGCGAGCGCGTGTCGTCGCGATCATCGAACACGCCGCACATCTCGACATCCGTGGTGCGGTCGGCGCGGATGGCGTTGATGAGGTCTTCGCCCGGCTTGCCGCCGCCGACGATGACCGTGCGGCGCGTGAGGCGCCCGTCGCGTGTCCAGCGCCGCACGAGCAGATGAACAATGATGCGGTCGACGGCGAGCATGGCAAGCCCGATGACCCACCAGGCCAACAGCCAGCCTCCGCCAGAGCCGGCGAGCGCAAAAAGCGCCAGGCCGAGCCACGGCACGAATACCGAAAACGTCCATGCCACAAGGATGCGGATGGCTTGCGATCGGGCGCGGCGGAATACCGGAACGGAATAGAGATGTGCGCTCTCCATCGTAATGACGGACAGAACGCCGACGGCGGCCAGGACCAGCATGTCGAGCCATGCCCATTGCGGCTGGTCCGGCGCGAAGACGGCCAGCGCCACGGCGCCGGACAGCATGATGGCGACAATCTCGACCGTGCGGACGACGCCGGAAATGACGGAAGCCGATAGGCGGGAGGCGACGGGCTCGCTGGAGAGGCGGCGGGCAAGGTCCGAAAGGGCTTTGCCTTCGCGCGGTGTGGTGCGGCGGTCGTTTGATTCCTGGCGCGCCGAGCGTCGCCTGTCCGCTTTCACCATTGTGCCTGCACTGCCGCCGCTATGCGCGTTCATCGTCCTGGTTCCCGCTGCTTGAACGGAGCGTTTAGCGGAAAGCCGTGGAAGAAGGTTTAACCGGCCCGATGGACGAGGGCGGTGCGATAGGCGGCAAGGCCTCCATCGACCATGCCGTCATAGGAAAAGCCGGTGCGGACGAGAGCCTGCACCTCCGCGGCCTCGGCGCGGCGCTGATCCTCGGTCTTGGCCAGCATGCCGGAAATGGCCCCCGCCAGAGCCGGCACATCGGAGGGCGGAATGAGGCGGTCGGCATAGCGGCCGAAAATCTCCGGAATGCCGCCTACTCCGGTGGCGATCATCGGCATCGCGGCGGCGGCGGATTCCAGTGCGACATAGGACAGCGATTCGCCCCGTGACGGGATGACGATGATGCGGGCGCGACCGAGGGCCTGGCGGATGGGCTGAGGCTGATCGAAGGTGACGTCCGGCAGCAACCCGTTTTTCAGCGCAAGCGCATGGAAGGCTTCTTCGTCCGGCCCGGTGCCGACGAGAAGCGCGCGTACGCGTTTTCCTTCGCGCTTCAGGCTCGCGAGGGCCTCAAGCAGAATGTCCACACCCTTCAGCGCACGCATTTCGCCGATATAGAGAAGGTCGTAGGGATCGGGGCCGAGCGGAACCGGCTTGAACTCCGGCGGCGTGACGCCGTGGTGGACTACGCGGACCGGCTGGCGGAGCGGACCGATATTCTCCTGGATGCGCTGTTCGATGTAGGCGCTTTCCATGAGGAACATGTCGGTCTTCAGCGCCATCAGCGATTCGACGCCGCGATAGAGACAGTCGCGCGGTGAATTCGTCAGGAAGTGGAAGCTGCCGCCGTGCGAGGTGTAGACGCAGGCTGGCCAGTTGCGGTCGAAAAAGGCCGGAAAGCGCGCCAGCAGTCCGCCCTTCGAACCGTGGCCGTGGATGATGTCCGGGCGCTGTTCGCGCACCAGACGGCGCACGAATGCAATCGCCTTCAGATCGGCCGGGCCGGGATTGCGCGTGATCGGGATGCGGTGAACGCCAAGAGCGAGCGAAGGCTCGAGATCGGCGAAAGCCGCCGCGGCGCGCACGCCGCCCGTGGTCGAATCGCAGAGAATGCCGACCTGATGCCCGCGTGCGATCTGCCCGCGCGCGACGTCCTGCACGTAGCGGAACAGTCCACCGACGGGTGCCCGGAATATGTGGAGAATACGAAGCGGAGAGTCCTCCGGCGGCGTCATCAGAACCAGCGTTCCTTGACGTAGACCGTGTCTCCCGGCTGGACGATCGTCGTGAGGGGAACGGAGACGCGGGCGACACCCTGCGAGTCGCGGCGTGCGATCTGCACAGTGTTGCGGTTGGCCCGCGGCGTGTAGCCGCCGGCGATGGCGATGGCCTGCTCGGCGGTCATGCCGGCGACATAGGCATACTGGCCGCCCTGCGTGACTTCGCCATACACGAAGAATGGACGGTAAGTCTCTACTTCCACAGAGACATTCGGCTCCCGCAGGAAGTCCTTGGCCAGCCGTGCCTCGATGGCGTTCTGCAGCTCGAACGTGGTGCGGCCGCCGGCTTCGACCGGGCCGAGCAGCGGCATGGTGATGATCCCGCTGGCATCGACGGAGTAGCTCGCGGACAGCGTCGGCTGATTGAAGACGGTGATGCGCAGCCGGTCGCCGCTGCCGAGGACATAGGGCTGCCGCTCCGCGACGGCCGTCTCAAGGCGCGGGCGCTCTGTGCAGGCGGTCGCGAGCACAGCCATGCAGAGCGCAAAAACACCAATGACAGCACGCCGCATGAACCAAGCTTTCGCAGCCGTTTGAACCCACACCCGGGATAGCTTCTCATGGTTAACAAACCATTGGCTGTGAACGCGGATTAACCGCTTCCTAACCATGTTGGGACGACAAGGAGAACGCGTTTTCACGTCGGGATTCTCCTCAAATGGCCAGCGCGTACGAGTCATCGGCAAATATGGGCGGCCCCGCAGCATCGGAGGCGGACCTCAGGGCCATCGCGCGCTCGCTGTGGGCCAAGAAGGCCCTCATCATCGGGCCGACGATCCTGGCCGCCGCGGCGGCGCTGTTCATCTCCAGCAGCATGACGCCGATGTACCGCTCGGAAGCGCGGGTGCTGGTCGAGAGTAACGACAATGTCTATACGCGGCCCGAAGGGGCCAGCACGGGCGAGCTGCGCGAAGCCGACGAACTGGCGGTGCAGAGCCAGGTGCAGCTTCTTCTTTCCCGCGATCTTGCGCGGGAGGTCGTGACAGAACTCAATCTCGCCGAAAACGACGAGTTCGAGGTTTCGGGAAACTCGCTGGCGAAACGCGCGCTCGTTCTGCTTGGGCTGTCGCGTGACCCACTGTCGCAGTCGATCGATGAGCGTGTGCTCGACGCCTTCTTCGAGCGCCTGTCCGTCTACGCTGTGCCGACATCGCGTGTGATCGTCGTGGAGTTCTCGTCGAGCGATCCCGAACTTGCGGCCGAGGTCGCGAATGCGGTTGCCGAGCGCTATCTCGAACTGCAGCAGAGCGCGAAACAGGCGACGACCCGCAAGGCGTCGACCTGGCTTGCATCGGAAATCAAGGATCTCAGCACTCGCGTCGCGGAAGCGGAAGCGAAGGTCGAGGAATTCCGTTCGAAGTCGAATCTGTTTCTCGGCACCAACAACGCAACGATCACGACGCAGCAGCTCGGCGAGTTGAACACCGAGCTCGCGCGCGCGCGTGCGCAGCAGTCGGATGCGCAGGCCAAGGCCGAGCTTCTGAAGGCGGCGGTTGATTCCGGCCGGCCCGTGGAATCGCTCGATGTCGCGAATTCCGAGCTTTTGCGCGAACTGGCGCAGCAGCGCGTGGCGCTTGGATCGGTTATCGCGCGCGAGTCGCGCACCTATCTTCCGGCTCATCCGCGGATGAAGGAATTGCAGGCGCAGATCGGGTCGCTGGAGTCGCAGATCCGCGAAGAAGCCCGCAAGATCGCGCGCGCCTACGAGAACGAGGCCAATGTGGCCGCCGCGCGTGTGGCGTCGGTGCAGCAGTCGATCGATATCCAGAAGAAGGTCGCGGGCGATGCCGGCGGCCAGGAAGTGCAACTCCGCGCGCTGGAGCGCGAGGCCAAGGCGCAGCGCGATCTCCTTGAACAGTTCCTGGCACGCTATCGCGACGCCGCGGCGCGCGAGCGCGTCGAAGCCATTCCGCCGGACGCGCGCATCATCTCGCGCGCGACGCCCGCCGGCACGCCTTACGCGCCGAAGCCGCTGGCCATTACGGTACTGACGGCTCTCGGCACCTTCATTCTGCTCGTCGTCGGTATCACGGCAAGCGAGTTCATGGTCGTTCCGGCCGGTCCCGCACCGAGAGCGCCCACGCCTCCCGCGCCGCCGCCTCCCTCGTCTCGTCCCGAAGACAAGCCCGCGAGGCCGCTGCCGCCAACGAAAGACGCCACGCCGGAACCAGTCGCCAGAACCGAGAGTCCGCAGCCCGTTGCGCGCGTGGTTCCTCCCGCACTCGCGGATGCGGCGAAAACCATTGTCACGGTTGACGGAGCCCCGCCCGTGTTCGGCAAGCTCGGCGCGTCCGGGCCCGCCGCGACGCAGACGGAGCAGATGGAGATCGAAGCGGCGGACATGCGGATGCTCGGCGATCTGGCCTCGCATCTCGCAACGATGCCGAAGGGCGACGGCGCTCTGAACATTCTGGTCGCGTCCGCCATGACCGGAGTCGATCCCGGCAGCGTGGCGCTGTCGCTGGCGCGCTCGCTGTCCGGCGCCGGGCGCAAGACCATTGTGGCCGATGCCGGCAGCGCCAGCCGCGATTTTGCCGCGACGCTGCCCAATCCAGGCGAGGGCGGTCTGGGCGAACTGATTGCGGGCGATACCTCATTCGGGCAGGCGATCCAGCGCGACCGGGCATCCGCCGCGCATCTTATCGGCCCGGGCAAATCCGAACTTCTGAACGCCGAAGCGTATGCACGCATCGCGGTGGTGTTCGACGCGCTCGGCCTGACCTATGATTTCGTCATTGTGCTGTCGCCGGCAGCGGACAAGCCCGAAGACATGATTGCTCTCGCCAAACGCATGGGCGCGGCCATTCTCGTCGCCAATGTGCAGGATCTCGTAACCACCGCCGCGCATCGTGCGCTTGAGGCGGCGGGCGTCGGCGACGTCGTGCTTCTGCTCACCGGCGCGGCGCAGGCCCGCGCGGCGTCCTGACGGATGCCGGACGCTCGCACGCGCCGCCTTCGCGCCATCCTGAACCTTTTGTGGGCCAGTCAGGCGCACCGTCTGCTTGCGCCGCTGACGCGCGGGCAGGGCGTCGTCTTTACCCTGCATCATGTGCGCCCGTGCGACGGACGCGCCTTCGCGCCCAACCGTCTGCTGGAGATCACCCCGGATTTCCTGGAGACGGTGCTGAAATATCTGCGCGGCGCGGACTATGACATCGTCTCGCTCGATGAAGCGGTGGCGCGCCTCGGAGACCGCCACGCCAGGAGATTCGCATCCTTCACATTCGACGACGGCTTCCGCGACGTGCGCGACCATGCATTGCCGATCATGCGGCGCTACGATGCGCCGTCGATGCTGTTCGTCACGACGGCCTTTGCCGACGGCACGGGCGATCTGTGGTGGATCGCGCTGGAGCGCGCGATTGCCGCCAGCACGACGCTGGAGTTTCGCGGCGAGACGATCGATGTCTCGACGACTGATAGAAAATACGCGGCCTGGGACAGGCTCTACTGGTCGCTCCGTGAGATGGGCGAAGTCGAGATGCGGGCGGAGATAGCGCGTCTCTGCGAGCGCGCGGGGGTGGATATGCGTGGTGCGGCGCGCGACCTGTGTCTCAACTGGGATGAATTGCGCGAAGTGGTCAAAGACCCGCTGGTCTCCATTGGCAACCACACCGTCAATCACGTCATGCTGGCGAAGCATCCTGCCAAATTCGCGCTCGATGAAATGGCCGATGCCCAGGCACGCATTGCCGCGGAGCTCAACATCATTACCAAACACATCGCCTATCCCGTGGGTGATCCCACCTCGGCCGGTCAGCGCGAATTCGGGTTCGCGCGGAGGCTCGGCCTGAGCGGCTGGACGACGCGGCTGGGCGTACTGTTTCCGGAGCATGCGAAGCACAAGACGGCGCTGCCCCGCGTGTCCTTGAATGGCCATTATCAGAAGCGGAAATACGCCGAACTGTTCGTGTCCGGGCTGCCCTTTGCGATCAATCAGCGTTTCCGGCGGCTGAATGTGGGCTGACGATTCAAAGCGTGTTAATCTGGTGGTGTAAGCGGGGAATGGACATGCATACGATCATGGTCATCGGCGGCGGCTTTGTTCTTCTCGGCGCATTCGCGCTGGCGTCCCGTTTCGGCAATTTCTCGCTCGCTTCGGCCGCCCTGTGGTTCATTCCGGTATGGTTCGCGGCCTCGGTCTACAACCTATATGTCGGGGTCCGTACGGCAGGCTACACGGTCGCCGAAGAGACGCCGATCCTGTTTGTGGTATTCGGCGTTCCGGCGGCGGTCGCGCTGTTTCTGTGGTGGCGCTTCTCGGCGGCATGAAAAAGGGCGCCCGAGGCGCCCTTTTTTGTTTTACGGCCTCGCCTGTTCCGGGCGACGCCCGGACGGCTTCATGAAGTTCATCCGGTTGAGCTCGCCGTTCGGCCGCTCCTTGCGTGAATCCGCGCCGTTGTATTGCGGGCGGTTTCCGCGGTGGCGACGGTTCTTGTTGCCCGGCTGCTGGGGCGCGTTGCCACGGCGATGCTGCTGCGGGGCAGCCGGTTCGGCGCGGGTATCGCCACCGATCGGCGCATAGCCTTCCAGCACCGGCACGCGCTGCTGGATGAGACGTTCGATGTCGCGCAGCAGGCCGCGTTCGTCCGACGCGCAGAACGAGATGGCGATGCCCGTGGCGCCGGCACGCGCGGTGCGGCCGATGCGGTGGACATAGCTTTCCGGCACGTTCGGCAGGTCGAAATTCACCACATGGCTGACGGCATCGATGTCGATGCCGCGTGCGGCGATGTCGGTTGCAACAAGCGCCCGTGTCTTGCCGTTCTTGAAGCTCTGCAGGGCGCGCTCGCGCTGGTTCTGCGATTTGTTGCCGTGGATCGCCGCCGCCTCGATTTTCGCGTCGGCGAGAAACTTCGCGATCTTGTCGGCACCGTGCTTGGTCCGCGAGAACACCAGCACGCGGTCCATGTTGCGGTCGTTGAGCAGCTTGACGAGCAGGCTGCGCTTGTCGCCAGCGCTGACGAAGGCAACATGCTGTTCGACGCGGTCCGCGGTCTTGGCGACTGGCGTGACCTTCACCTCGACCGGATTTTTCAGAAGCTCGCCGGCCAGCGCCCCGATTTCCTTCGGCATCGTCGCCGAAAAGAACAGGTTCTGCCGTTGGTGGGGCAGGGTCTTCACGATTTTGCGGATGTCGCGGATGAAGCCCATGTCGAGCATCTGGTCGGCTTCATCGAGGACGAAGATCTCGACGCCGTCGAGCTTTGCCCTGTTGCCGTTGATGTGATCGAGCAGGCGTCCGGGGGTGGCGACAAGAATGTCGACGCCGGCGGCGAGCATGCGGATCTGCGGACCGGCCGAGACGCCGCCGAAGACGGTCGCGACCGACAGGCCAAGATTGCGTCCATACGTCGTGAAGCTGGCGGCGATCTGGCTTGCCAGTTCGCGCGTCGGCGACAGGATGAGCGCGCGGCACGAGCGGCGCGGCGCCGGGCGCTTGTCCGCCGCGAGACGATGCAGGATCGGCAGTGCGAAGGCAGCGGTCTTGCCGGTGCCGGTCTGGGCGATGCCGAGAAGGTCCTTGCCGTTGAGAAGATGGGGAATGGCCTGCGCCTGGATCGGCGTCGGCGCTGTGTAGTTTTCGGCGCTCAGCGATTTCAGAAGCTGCGCATGGAGGCCGAGATTTTCAAAAGTTGTCACAGTGTACTTTCTGCAAAATGAGCCACGGCACCGCGTGCCGGAATCCGGCCGCGGCGAAGCGGGGAGGTTCGATGAAGCCCCGCGTTCCTGGGCGTCAAATTGGGAGATTGGGGACATCCGGCAGGACGGCGGCGAAGCCTCGTTTACGCGGCCTGGATGTCTGAATCGCCTTAAGCGATGGGGGCTATTTGCGCCCTGAAGGGTTAAAAGTCAATGAGCGGCCGTGAAATGCTGAAATTCAGGCCGCGCGATAACCATACACCCAGTCGAAACGCGCCCTGAATCGCTCCTCGCCCATGAGCCGCAGGGCTGTGTTGCGCGCCTTTGCCGCAATTCCGCCGAGGCGGAATATCTCGCCGTTGCGCCGCGCAGCGGCCTGTATGGCCATCGCCCGGGGCGTGCGTTCGGCCTCATAGGCGCGGAAGGAGCCGGCAATATCGTCCGGTGTTTCGGCCAGCCGGGCGGCGAGGACGGCGGCATCCTCGATCGCCAGCGCCGCTCCCTGCGCCAGATGCGGCAGGACCGGGTGCGCGGCATCGCCGAGCAGGGTGATGTGTCCCTCTCCCCATTCCGGCGGCGAGGAGCTGTCGTAGAGCGGCCAGGTCGTCCATCCGGGTGCCGCACGCAGGATTGTCTGTACGGGTTCCGCCCAGTCGGCGAACATGCCGAGGAGTTCGGACGGATCGCCGGGTTCCGCCCATCCTTCGCGCGGCGTTCCTTTCGTCACCGCCACGAGATTGAGCTGGCCCGAGCGGTCGAGGGGATAGGACACGAGATGCGCACCGGGGCCGAGCCAGACGGCGGTTTCGCGCCGTGCGCCGTGCGGGAGAGTCGCGCGCCAGGCGATCTGGCCGGAAAAGGCGAGAGGGCCGCCGCCGAGGTGCGACCTTATGATGGAACGCACGCCGTCAGCGCCGACGAGCGCCGAGCCGACCATGGATTCGTTTGCGATGCGCGATTTCAGGTGAACCGCGACGCCGTCCGGCGTTTCGACGAAATGCGTCAACTCCGTGCCGAGGCGTATGGACAGGCCGGCGTCGACCACGGCGCGCGCAAGAATGCTCTGCAGCTTCGCACGGTGGATCAGGCGATAGGGAGCTCCCCAGCGCGTTTCGGTGGCGAAGCCAAGCCCCAGGCGCGCGATGGGCTGGCCGTTGCGGCCGTCCATGAGGCGGATGGAATCGGGTTGAATGCCCGCGTCGTCTATCTCTGGGCCAAGCCCGAGCCGGTCCAGAATGCGCGATGCGTTGGGTGAAAGCTGCAGTCCGGCGCCGATCTCTTCAAGTTTCGGCGCGCGCTCGATGACGATGGAAAGGATGCCGCGGCGCGCCAGAGCGATGGCGAGGGTCAGACCGCCAATCCCGGCGCCCGCGATGATGATCGGGCGCGCGGCGTGCATGGCTCAGAGCGCGATGGCGGGGTCTGCGGCCCAGACACAGTCGGCCGGCTTGGTCGTGCCGGCGTCCAGCGTCTCATTGTATCGGAAGAGCGTCGAGCAATAAGGGCAGACCATCTCGTCGTCGTCGCCCATGTCGAGAAACACATGCGGATGGTCGTAGGGCGGCACCGCGCCGATGCACATGAACTCGCGGACGCCGATCTCGATGGAGCGATGGCCGGCGGTGTTGTGGAAATGCGGCGTGCGGATATCGGCCACGATTGATCTTCCTGCGTGGTTGTAACCGGCGGCAAAATAACGGCTTCACCCAGCGAATGCGAGCGGCTATTCGTCCCGTCTCACAAACAATCGCGAAACATCAGATGCCAAGCTTTGTCTCGGACGCACTGACCCTGAACTATATCGACGAGGGTTCCGGCGATCCCGTGATCCTGATTCACGGCTTTGCCTCGAACCTGCAGATCAACTGGGTCGGGACGGAGTGGGTGAAAACGCTCACCCAGGCCGGTTACCGGGTCATCGCGTTCGATCATCGCGGACACGGGCAAAGCGACAAGATCTACGACAGCGACCGCTACACCATCCGCGAGATGGCGGGCGACACGCTGGCTCTGATGGATCATCTCGCAATCGCGAAGGCCGATCTCGTCGGCTATTCGATGGGTGCTCGCGTCGGTGCCTATGTCGCCATCGAGCATCCGGAAAAGGTTCGCAGCCTGGTTGTCGGCGGCATGGGCGGCCGGTTGTTCGGCGGCGCCTCGAAGTCCGACGAGATCGCCAAGGCGCTCGAAGCCCCGCACCGGGACGATGTCACGGACGCCTATGCCCGCACGTTCCGGGTGTTTGCCGAGACAACGCGCGGAGACCTGAAAGCGCTTGCCGCCGTCATCCGCTCGCCGCGCCTGCCGCTGACGCCGGAGATGCTCGGCCGGATGTCGTGCCCGGTGCTGATCGCGGTCGGGACCGAGGACGATGTTGCCGGCGACCCGCACGAGCTGGCGGCCGTCATACCTGGATCAAAGGTGCTTGAAGTGCCGGGCCGCGACCACAATCGCAGCGTCGGTGACAAGGTGTTCAAGGAAGGCGTTGTCGCCTTCCTTGCCGAGCGCCCCTAGGCGGGAGGATTGGTGACGGGAGCCGCGGGAGCGGGCTTCGCGCCATCCGGCTTCGGCAGCTTCAGATCGGCGCCAGACTTGGCCTGAAGACTGTCCTTGGTCCTCTTGTCCTTGGATTTTTTGTCCTTGGACTTCTTCTCTTTCTTGTCCTTGTCTTTCTTGCCGTCCTTCTTGGCGGCCTTCTTATCTTTCTTGTCTTTCTTCTTGTCCTTTTTCACCTTCCCGGCGTCCTTCGAGGCCGCCTGCGCCGGCGCGGCGGGAGCCGCGGCCTTGACCTTCGCGGCCGCCGTCAGGATCGCGGCGTTCAGTGCGTCGCCCAGGGCCGCGCTGCCTTCCTTGCTCGCCAGCAGATTTTCAGCCGCCGCGCGCGCCTCGCTGGACAGCGGCAGGCCCTTCAAAACACGCTTCTCCTTGGACATTCCTTGCTCCTGAAAGGTCGATATCGTCTCACGCTATGGCATCGCCCTGTCACAATCGAGAGGCCCGTGGCGCGCTTCGCAAGGACCTCCATCACATTGGGGTTTTCGACGGGCCTGTTCGCCCCTAAATAAGGGATTCAGCGGGCGTTTAGCACCTTGTGCTACAAGCACCGCGGGCAGGAAAACCTTTATGGTCCAAACAACTAACCCGCGCGGCCGGGCAGCTCTCAAGACCGTCGACCCGATCTGGGACCAGCTTCGCGCCGAAGCCGAGGTCGTGATCGCGCGCGAACCCCAGCTGGCCGGCCTGCTGCATGCCTCGATCCTTCATCACGAGACGCTTGAAAGCGCCGTTGCCCACCGCATCGCCGCAAGGCTCGAATCCGACGAACTCGGCGACGGAATGATCCGCCAGGCGTTCGAGGACGCCATCGAACTTGATTCCGACATCGGCCTGTCGATACGCGCTGATCTCGCCGCCGTGGTCGACCGCGATCCGGTCGCCGACCGGTTTCTGGAACCGGTCATGTACTTCAAGGGATTTCACGCGCTCGAAGCGCAGCGTTTCGCCAACCGCCTGTGGAATGCCGGACGTAAGGACATGGCGCTTTATCTGCAAAGCCGAGTGTCGAGCGCGCTGCAGGTCGATATTCATCCCGCCGTGCCGATCGGCAAGGGTGTGTTCATCGATCACGGCACCGGCGTCATCGTCGGCGCGACTGCGGTCATCGAGGACGATGTTTCCATCCTCCAGAACGTCACGCTCGGTGGTACCGGCAAGGAGCAAGGCGACCGCCATCCGAAAATCCGCCGCGGCGTGCTTATCGGCGCCGGCGCCAAGATTCTCGGCAATATCGAGATTGGAGTGGGATCGCGTGTCGCGGCCGGCTCCGTCGTGCTGAAATCCGTTCCGTCGTGCACGACCGTCGCGGGCGTGCCGGCGCGTGTCGTCGGCCGCGCGCCGTGTGCCGATCCGTCGCGCAGCATGGACCACGTTCTGGATGAAGCGGAAATTTTCGACCCCGTGATCTGAGCGCGCTTGCGTGAAGTCGTTCGCGCGTGCCAGATCGTCCCTGTTTTCAAAGAGTGGAGAGCGTGCGTGGAGAAGAAAGAGCTTGAGCAGGTACAGGCCTATCTGCGCCGCACATTCGGCAATCAGAGCCTGCGTGTGGTTGCCCGGCCGAAGAAAATGGATTCCGCCGAAGTCTATCTCGGCGAGGAATTCATCGGCGTCCTGTTCCGCGACAATGAGGATGGCGAGCTGTCCTACAATTTCCAGATGGCGATCCTGTCCGAGGATCTCGACGCCTAATCGTCCGCCTTCTCGATTGCGCCGCGCGATCTGAGCGTCCGCGCAACCTGCCAGCACATGAGCGCCCATGCGCCGCCCGCCAGCCAGCCGGCGATGACGTCCGTCGGCCAATGCACGCCGAGATAGACGCGGCTGACGCCGATCAGAGCGACCGTCACCACGGCGAGCGCAAGGATGTAGCCACGCGCCGCGCCTGACTTCTGCGTTTGCGCCAGAAGCGCGCCGAGCGTCAGGTAAGCGGCCGCGGACATCATCGCATGCCCGCTCGGAAAGCTCATCGTCGTCACTTCGACGGAATGCGCGACAACATCCGGGCGTGGGCGCGCGAAAATCAACTTGAGCAGGTTGTTGAGCAGCGTGCCGCCGAGAATGGCCGCGACGACGAGCGCAGCCGTGGCGCGTTTTCTCGCGATGAGAAGAAATCCGGCCGCGGCGAGCGTGACGAGCACGATCACGGTTGTCGAACCAAGCCCGGTCAGTTCCAGAAACATCGTCTCGACCCAGGCCGGGCCGATCGGATCATGCGCGTCGCCGGTACGCAGCGCGAGCATGAGCGTCCGGTCGATGCCTTCCAGCGCCCCGCCGCGAATGGCGGCGGCGATTGCGGCGAATGCGGCCGTGAGGACGGCCGTCCATATCCAGGTCTGTGTGGCGGTGCGATTCATGCCGGCTGTCATAACGCGCATTCCCGAAAAAGGTGAGGGCCGGCTCCGGGGAGAGCCGGCCCTCGCGCGACCAGGTCGTGGGGACGGGGAGGGGTGCGACCGGGCGCGTTTTCGAACTCAGCGTGCCGTGGCAACTCCGGTTTCCGGACGTGCCGGGCCGACGAAAACCCAGGACTTCGGATCGGTTTGCGACTGGCGTTTGATGTATTCGTAGCCGGTGTCCTGCCAGGCCAGGACGGCATCGCGCTGGTTGTCGAGCACGAGATCGCCCTTGTCGGTGGACACCGTGAGGACGGCATGGCCGTCGCCCTTTTCGTCGCGGACGACGGTGATGAGCAGGACGGAGGCGTCCCAGCCCGCGCCCATCAGCATGCGCCGCTTCAGCAGCACATAGTCTTCGCAGTCGCCCTTGTTGACCGGGTAGATCCAGCGCTCCGCCGTTCCATAGAGATCGATGTCGGTCACCGGCGCGATGGCGTCGTTGACCGCGCTATTGATGCGGATGAGTTCGGACAGGCGGGCGGAGTCCAGCGCCACGCGGGCGGTCTTCGCACCGGTCCGGACGCATTCAGACGGCTCGCGCGAGCAGAATTCGGCATGGCCGATCGGCGCGCGCGCTGCGCCAAGCACCTTCATAGAAGGTTTACCGTCAACATCGGTCGCCGCAGCCGTTCCGGAAAGAACAAGCGTAAAGCAGATGCCAGCAAGGGCTACCATTGCTTTTCTAGGCGAAGTAAATTCAACGGGAAGCATTGAACCCCTCCTTGTCCGTCGGGGATCAATGTGGCAGATATACTTTGAGGCTGGTCTAAGTTATAGGCCGAAAATCTAGGTATTGAAGTAAGTATTCGTTAGGCATGCGCATACATCTGCGCACTGGCCAAATCTTCGAAAAATCAGGAAAGACAAGGCGGCTCAGCCGCCGAACTGCTCGCGCAGGTGGTCGATGTTCTGCGGGCGGGTGAACTCCACCGCCACACCGCCTTCGAAATGGCGGACGACCTTCGCCGCCGTGCGGCCGAGCGTGACCGGTGTGTCGAGCGGCGGCTGCATATCGAGATGGACCGCGGCACCCGACAGCGAAACGTCCACGACGCGGCAGGGAATCTCGCGTCCGTCGGGCATGACGAGGAACGAGCGGGTATTCTTCGGAGACAAACGTTCGTGGCGGCGGTCTTCCGGCAGTCCGAGAACCTGGCGATTGGCGAGCCATGTCAGCTGGTCGGCGAGCTTTTCGCGCTTGCGCGGCGTTGCGGCGATGGTCATCGCAAAGCCGTTCGGAATTGTGCGGACGAGAACGCCTTCGACGCGGCCTATGTGATCGAAATAGGCCACGACGCGCTCGCCGGGCTGCCCGACCACCGGTGCGACGACCGAGACGCCGCCCGGCGACATATCGAAGGTCTGGCAGGGATATTCGCGACGGTCGCTCAGCATATAGCGGCCGATGAGGGCGACCTTCACGCGCGCGTGCCGCCGGCGTTCCTGGGGGCGTTGCTTTGGTGCGGGTTGCGGCTGCATCTAGACGACTGTCCGTGCCCAGACGGGAAACCCGGTTGGGAATGATTTGAACCGACGATAGGTAGACGCGGTTAATGATCTGTATTGCAAAGGGGATAGTCTCCTGCGCGTTCTGGTCCTTCTTGCTTTTGCCGTGCTGCCGCGCCACTTGATCTAGACGAGCTCGCCTTGGACGATTCCCGCGAACCCATTTTCAACTCTCCGCCCGTGGTCGGCTGGACCATCGCGGCGCTGGTTGCGATTCACGTCGCGCGCGGTTTTCTGTCCCAGAACGAGGAGCTGCAGATGCTGCTGCTCTTCGCCTTCATCCCCGCACGCTACGATCCGGCCTTCATCCAGTTTGCTTTTCCGGGCGGCCTGGCTGGGGATATCTGGACCTTCGTTACCTATGCGGCGCTGCATGGCGACTACATGCACCTCACCGTGAACGGCATCTGGCTGCTGGCGTTCGGCAGCGCCGTTGCGTGGCGGTTCGGGGCGACGCGGTTTCTGCTGTTCATGGCCGCCACGGCCGCGCTCGGCGCGGCGACGCATCTTTTGATGCATTTCGGAGACGTCACGCCGATGATCGGGGCCTCGGCGGCGATTTCGGGCCTGACAGCCGCGGCCATACGTTTCGTGTTCGAGGCGGGCGGGCCGATGGGCGTTTTCCGCCGCCGGGGCAGGGCGGCGTTCGCGGTGCCCGCGGTGCCGCTGTCGGACATCTTCCGTTCGCCGCAGATCGTGGCATTCGTCGCGGTGTGGTTCGGGATCAACTTTCTGTACGCGTTCGCCTCGTATCAGGGCGCGGCGCCGATCGCCTGGGAAGCGCATATCGGCGGTTTCATCGGCGGGCTGCTTCTTTTCCCCGTTTTCGATCCCAAACTTCCGCTCGGTTTTAACGATCTTCGCCGCAGCGCTTGATCGCGCCGCATTTCGGCGCAATCATCGTTCGAACCTGCACGCACTTACGTTGCGGGAAGAATGGGAGAGTGGACATGCATGTTGCGTCGATCCTCACGATCAAGGGAAAAGATGTCATCAGCATCACCCCGGAGCGCACGCTCGCGGACGCTACGCGGCTGCTGGAACGCCACGGCATAGGAACGCTGGTCGTCACCCAGGGCGACAATGTCATCCTCGGCATTCTGTCCGAACGCGACATCGTCCGCGCGCTGGCGCGGAGCGGTGCGGCGGTTCTCGACCAGCCGATCTCGGAGCATATGACGAAAACGGTAAAGACGTGCGTGCGCGGCGATACGCTGCGCTCCATTATGGAGCGCATGACGGCCGGCAGGTTCCGTCACATGCCGGTGGTCGAGGAAGGCCGGATCGCCGGCATTATTTCGATCGGTGACGTCGTGAAATTCCGCCTCGGCGAACTCGAAGCCGAAGCCAGCGCGATGCGAGAGTACATCGCCTCCGCTTAAGGCTGCTTGTAGACCTTCGCGGGATCGAACAGCTTCGCGTCGCCGATGAAATCGAGCTTCAGCTCGCCCGATGGCGCGCTCCCCAGAGGAATACTGCGGTAGAAGCACGAGATGCGCCCGGTGTGGCACGACGCGCCGGTGCCCGCCACCCGCACTTTCAGCAGCACGGCATCCTGATCGCAATCGACGCGCATCTCGACGACCGTCTGTACATGGCCGCTGTCCTCGCCCTTTTTCCAGAGCTTGCCGCGGGAGCGCGAGTAGAAATGGGCTTCGCGGGTTTCGATGGTTCTGGCCAGAGCCTCGGCGTTCATGTGCGCGAGCATCAGCACATCGCCGCTGCCGGCATCCGTCACGACAGCCGTCACGAGGCCCGCCGCGTCGAAGCGAGGCGTCAGCGCGAGGCCTTCTTCAATGTCCTGATGTGTTCCGGGTGCGGAAAACGGACCTGACGATCCGCTGCTCACTTCTGGGCACCGCGGACAAGCGTCAGGAAGCGCACCTGTTCGGCCGGATTGTCCTTGAACAGGCCGGTGAAGCGGGTGGTGGTTGTGGTGACACCCGATTTGCGGATGCCGCGCATCGCCATGCACATGTGCTCGGCCTCGACCATGATGGCGAGTCCGCGCGGTTTCAACGCTTCGTCGATCGCGGCCGTCACCTGCGCGGTGAGATTTTCCTGTGTCTGAAGGCGGCGGGCAAAGACTTCGACCACACGGCCGATCTTGGACAGGCCGACCACGCCGCCGGTCGGATAATAGGCCGCGTGCACCTTGCCGAAGAACGGCACCATGTGGTGTTCGCAGTGCGAATAGAACGGGATGTCCTGGACGAGGACGACGTCTTCATAACCGCCGACGTCCTCGAACACGCGTTCCAGCACCTTCCCGGCGTCCTGCCCATAGCCGGCATAGAGTTCGGAGTAGGATTTGACGACGCGTGTGGGGGTATCGAGAAGGCCCTCGCGGTTCGGATCGTCCCCGAGATAGGCGATCAGCGTGCGAACGGCCTGTTCCGCCTCCTCGACAGAGGGGCGTTTCACATCGGCCGAAACGCGAAAAGCAGGGTGTTTGACGACCTTGTCCATTGAGCTATCCAAAGGCCGTCCGGGCGGCTGTGAAGTGATTTGCCCGCCCCCTGCATGAGGGCTTAGGGCACCTATATAGTAAGCGATCTAGATGCCGCAAAATCGTTTACGGAAAAGAATTCCGTTTGGATTACCGCGGCGGGGACCAAAATGCTCGACGACATCTACAACCGGCGCATTCTGGAACTGGCTGCCGGCATCCCCCGGCTGGGGCGGCTGGATCATCCGGACGCGTCCGCAACGGCCCATTCCAAGCTCTGCGGCTCGACCGTGACCGTCGACCTCAAGCTGGAAAATGGCGTCGTCTCGGACTTTGCCCACGACGTCAAAGCCTGTGCCCTCGGCCAGGCCTCGTCCTCGATCATGGCCAGCCATGTGGTCGGCGCGACCTCCGAGGAACTGCGGAAGGTGCGCGAGACCATGCGGACCATGCTGAAGGAGGGCGGTTCGCCCCCGGCGGGCAAATGGTCCGATCTGGCGGTTCTGGAGCCGGTCCGGGACTACAAGGCCCGCCACGCATCGACCCTTCTGACCTTCGACGCCGTGGTCGACGCGCTCGATCAGATCGAGGCGCGCAAGAAGGCGGCTGAATAACAAAAACCTCATCCTGAGGAGCGAGCGAAGCTCGCGTCTCGAAGGATGGGCGACAGGCACCGGACTTGCGGCTCATCCTTCGAGAAGCCGCCCCCGGCGGCTCCTCGGGATGAGGTCGGTGAACTTGGCACTCATGAAAGCCCTCGTCCTTTTTCCCATCCGGTTCTACCGGCTGTTCATCTCGCCGCTGCTCGGAGCCAATTGCCGGTATGAGCCCGGCTGTTCGGCCTATGCCGAAGAAGCCGTGCGCCGCCACGGCGCCTGGGCAGGAGGCTGGATGATGACGGCGCGCCTCTGCCGCTGTCATCCCCTCGCGGGATGGGGCGTGGATCCCGTTCCGGAGACGCTGGCGCCGAAGGCGCACTGGTACGCGCCATGGCGCTATGGCGTTTGGTCCTGGCGCAAGCCCGATCTGGGTCCGCCAGGACCCTGAGTTCAGCGCGGGCCGGTCCGGTCCAGGCCGCCCTTCACGCGATGTCCTTTCGCGGCGGCATAGGCGGCGCCCAAATCTTCGGTGCGCAACGCCCGCAACAGGCCGATGGCCATCAGCACCATCACGACCGAGAACGGCAGCGCCGCCGCGATTGACGCCGTCTGAAGCGCCGACAGCCCTCCCGCGAGCAGCAGGATCGCCGCTACCGCTCCTTCGGAAACGCCCCAGATAAGGCGATGGAGCATCGGCGGCTCCTCGTTGCCGAGCGACATCACCGTGTTGATTACCAGCGTGCCGGAGTCGGACGAGGTGATGAAAAACGTCGCGATGAGAATCGTCGCGGCCGTCGCGGCGATTTTGGACAGGAATTCAGGCGCGGCCATCGCATCGAGAGTGACATAGAGCGAAGACGTCAGGTCCGCGTTCACGGCCGCCGAGATATCGGCGGCGCCCGCCAGTTGCAGATTCAGCGCAGTGCCCCCGAACAATGTCAGCCAGAGGAAAGCGAGAAGTGTCGGAACGACGAGAACGCCGCCGATGAACCCCCGGATGGTACGGCCGCGCGAGATTCGGGCGATGAACATGCCGACGAACGGCGCCCAGGCGATCCACCAGCCCCAGTAAAAAGCCGTCCAGCTTCGCTGCCAGCCGTCGAAATCCGCATTGGTCGCCGACCAGAGGCTCAGCGGAATGACATGGGAAAGATAATCGCCGAGCCATTTTAGATAGGAGTTCAACAGGTAGACCGTGGGGCCAAAGGCCAGCAGGAACACCATGATCGCGATGACGAGCCAGAGGTTCAGCTGGGACAGCAGCTTCACCCCGCGATCGAGGCCCGACGCCACGGAGAGCGTTGCAATCGATGTGATGACGACGATGAGCAGCATCATCGCAATCATTGCCGGGCCGCGTGTGCCATCTTCGTTGACGGTGGTGAAGAATTCGATGCCGGTCAGTTCGTAGATGCCGGTTGCCATCTGCTGCACGCCAAGGCCCAGCGACGTCGCAACGCCGAAAATGGTGCCGAAGATTGCAAGAATGTCGGCGGCAGACCCGATGGGTCCGTAGATTCGCTCGCCGATCAGAGGATACAGCGCGGAGCGAATCGTGAGCGGCAGATCCTTGCGATACGAGAAGTAGGCGAGGGACATGCCGACCACGACATAAATTGCCCAAGGGTGCAGACCCCAATGGAAGAACGTCATGCGCATGGCGATATCGCCCGCATGCGCGCTCCCTGGCGCTATGCCCGTATCACCGCCGATGAATGGGTTTTCCTGCAAATGATAGATCGGCTCGGCAATCGACCAGAACACGAGGCCGATGCCCATGCCCGCGCCGAACAGCATCGAGAACCACGCGAAATAGCTGAATTCGGGGCGGTCCGTGTCCTTGCCGAGCCGGATGTTTCCATAGGGCGAGAACAGGAGATAGAGCGACAGAAAGAGCGCCGCGGCCACGAGGCCGATATAGTACCATTTCAGCGTCGACAGGATCCATGT
>JALHQA010000002.1 GCA_022842205.1 Hyphomicrobiales bacterium | reverse complement strand
AAACCGGAGCGGCAAAACCGCCCCGACACACCACAGGGCGGAAAACCGCACCCGGATTCGGACCCGCAAATGTCCGATTACGGTGGCTTTCCACCACGACTTCGGCTATGGGCGAGCCAAAGAATAAAGAACGGTTTGAGAGGGAAAACGGATGGGCAAGGCATTAGACGGAGTCCGGATACTGGACTTTACCCATGTTCAGTCCGGGCCGACCTGCACGCAGCTTCTGGCGTGGTTTGGCGCGGACGTGATCAAGGTGGAGCGTCCTGGCGAGGGCGACATAACGCGCTCCCAGCTGCGCGACGTTCCGAACGCGGACAGCCTGTATTTCACCATGCTGAACTCGAACAAGCGTTCGATCACACTCGACACCAAGAATCCCGAAGGCAAGAAGGTCCTCGAGGAACTGATCCGTGCGTGCGACGTGATGGTCGAGAATTTCGCCCCGGGCGTGCTCGATCGTATGGGCTTTCCGTGGGAGACGATCCATAAGATCAACCCGCGCATCATCGTCGCCTCGGTGAAGGGGTTCGGCCCCGGTCCGTTCGAGGACTGCAAAGTCTACGAGAACGTGGCGCAGTGCACCGGCGGCTCGGCCTCGACGACGGGCTTCCGCGACGGGCTTCCGCTCGTCACCGGCGCGCAGATCGGCGACTCGGGTACGGGCCTGCATCTGGCGCTCGGCATCGTCACGGCGCTCTATCAGCGCACGCTCACCGGCAAGGGCCAGAGGGTTCTTGCCGCGATGCAGGACTCGGTGCTCAATCTCTGCCGGGTCAAGATGCGCGACCAGCAGCGCCTGCAGCACGGCCCGCTGACCGAATACTCGCAATATGGCGAGGGCATTCCGTTCGGCGAGGCGGTTCCGCGCGCCGGCAACGATAGCGGCGGCGGCCAGCCGGGACGGATCCTCAAATGCAAGGGCTGGGAGACCGACCCCAACGCCTACATCTACTTCATCACCCAGGCCCAGGTCTGGAAGCAGGTGTGCGAAGTCATCGGCAAGCCCGAATGGGTCGAAGATCCGGAATATGCGAAGCCGGCCGCACGTCTGCCGAAGCTGAACCATATCTTCGCGACGATCGAAGAATGGACGATGACCAAGACCAAATTCGAGGCGATGGAGATCCTCAACAAGGTCGATATCCCGTGCGGCCCGATCCTGTCGATGAAGGAGATCGCCGAGGACCAGTCGCTCTACGCGACCGGCACGCTCGTCGAGGTTGAGCACCCGGTTCGCGGTACGTACATCACGGTGGGTAACCCGATTAAGCTGTCGGACAACGACGTTCCGGTCGAGCGTTCGCCGCTGCTCGGTGAGCACACGGACGAAATCCTGAAAGACGTCCTCAAGCTCGACCAGGCCCGTATCGACGCCATCAAGGCCTCTGGCGCTACAGGCGAGAAAGTGCCTCAGCCCGCGGAATAAGCGGCTTTCGCCTGCAAATTGCGGGACTTTAAGGGGCCGCTTCTGGTAAGGGAGCGGCCCTGACTACGACAAATACGGATACGGGAGGGGATACGCCCCATGAACATTCATGAGTATCAGGCAAAGGCTGTCTTGAAGGAGTTTGGTGCTCCTGTGTCGCGGGGTATTGCGGCGTTCACGGCCGATGAAGCGGAAAAGGCCGCGCGCGAGCTGGGTGGTCCGGTGTGGGTGGTGAAGTCCCAGATTCATGCGGGCGGCCGCGGCAAGGGCACGTTCAAGGAACTGCCGCAGGGCGCCAAGGGCGGCGTGCGCGTCGTCAAGAGCGTCGAGGAGGTTGCGGCGTCGGCGAAGGAGATGCTCGGCAACACGCTGGTGACGCTGCAGACCGGCGATGCCGGCAAGCAGGTCAACCGTCTGTACATCGAGGAAGGCGCGGCGATCGACAAGGAGTTCTACCTGTCGATGCTGATCGACCGCGAGACCAGCCGTGTGGCGTTCGTCGTCTCGACCGAAGGCGGCATGAACATCGAGGACGTGGCGCATGAGACGCCGGAGAAGATCCTGACCTTCTCCGTCGATCCCGCGACCGGCATTCAGCCCCATCACGGCCGCAAGGTCGCCAAGGCGCTCAATCTGTCGGGCGATCTCGCCAAGCAGGCGGGCGATCTCGTGACGAAGCTCTATGCGGCGTTCGTCGGCAAGGACATGAGCCTGCTGGAGATCAACCCGCTTGTCGTGACGAAGGACAACCAGCTCAAGGTGCTCGACGCCAAGGTGTCGTTCGACTCCAACGCGCTCTACCGCCACCCGGACATTCTCGCCCTGCGCGACGAGACCGAGGAGGACGACAAGGAGATCGAGGCTTCGAAGTGGGAGCTGAACTACATCGCGCTCGACGGCGAGATCGGCTGCATGGTCAACGGCGCCGGGCTTGCGATGGCGACGATGGACATCATCAAGCTCTACGGCGCCGAGCCCGCGAACTTCCTCGATGTCGGCGGCGGCGCCACCAAGGAGCGCGTCACCGCGGCTTTCAAGATCATCACCGCCGATCCCGCGGTGAAGGGCATCCTGGTCAATATCTTCGGCGGCATCATGCGCTGCGACGTCATCGCCGAGGGCGTAGTCGCCGCGGTCAAGGATGTCGGGCTGAAGGTTCCGCTGGTGGTGCGCCTCGAAGGCACCAATGTCGAGGCCGGCAAGAAGATCATCTCGGAATCGGGTCTCAACGTCATTGCGGCGGACGATCTCGACGATGCCGCGCAGAAAATCGTGAATGCCGTCAAGGGGGCGAAGTAATGTCGGTCCTGCTCAACAAAGACACCAAGGTCATCGTTCAGGGCTTCACCGGCAAGAACGGTACCTTCCACTCCGAACAGGCGATCGCCTATGGCACAAAGGTTGTCGGCGGAACCTCGCCGGGCAAGGGTGGCGCGACGCATCTGAACCTCCCGGTGTTCGACACCGTGTCGGAAGCACGCGAAAAGACCGGCGCGGATGCATCGGTCGTGTATGTACCGCCGCCCGGCGCTGCGGACGCAATTCTCGAAGCGATCGATGCGGAAATCCCTCTGATCGTGTGCATCACCGAGGGCATTCCGGTGCTCGACATGGTCAAGGTGCGGCGCGCGCTCGACGGTTCGAAGTCGCGTCTGATCGGACCGAACTGCCCGGGCATCGTCACCGCGGGCGAATCGAAGATCGGCATCATGCCGGCCAACATCTTCAAGAAGGGCTCGGTCGGCGTCGTGTCGCGTTCGGGCACGCTGACCTATGAAGCTGTGTTCCAGACCACGAACGAAGGCCTCGGCCAGACCACGGCGGTCGGCATCGGCGGCGATCCGGTCAAGGGCACCGAGTTCATCGATGTGCTCGAACTGTTCCTCAAGGACGATGCGACCAAGTCGATCATCATGATCGGCGAGATCGGCGGCAGCGCCGAGGAAGACGCCGCCCAGTTCCTGAAAGACGAGGCGAAGAAGGGCCGTAGGAAGCCTACCGTCGGCTTCATCGCCGGCCGCACCGCGCCTCCCGGACGCCGCATGGGCCATGCCGGCGCCATCATCTCCGGCGGCAAGGGCGGCGCCGAAGACAAGATCGCCGCAATGGAAGCCGCAGGCATCAAGGTCTCCCCATCGCCCGCAAAACTCGGCAAAACCCTCGTCGAGTTGCTGAACAAGTAAACGCCGGGTAACCAAACGGGAAAAGCCGCCTCGAAAGGGCGGCTTTTTCTTTCCTTGCGACAACGGGATGGCTTGGTTATGTCGGGGCACGAGTTTGGGGCGTAGCCAAGTGGTAAGGCAGCGGATTTTGATTCCGCCATCCCCTGGTTCGAATCCAGGCGCCCCAGCCAAGAATTGTTGAGTTGTCTACCAAATCGGCCATTCCCGCGTTAGGAAAGGGCTGGAATCGGTTACACTTATACTGAAGTGCCCTTGGCCACTGGCCGTTCGGGCGTCCCAAATCCGGAGGAAAAACGAATGGCCAAGACACCGAATGCCGCCTTCATGAAGCCGCTGACGCCTTCGGCTGAGCTTGCAGCCGTCGTCGGCAGCGAGCCGCTGGCGCGCTCCGAGGTAGTCAAGAAGCTGTGGGAGTACATCAAGGCCAATAACCTGCAGAACCCCGCGAACAAGCGCGAAATCATCTCCGACGCCAAGCTCAAGCCGGTGTTCGGCAAGGACAAGGTGACGATGTTCGAGATGAACAAGCTGATCGCGGGTCACCTGAAATAATCGCTCCGAACTCGACAAAACGCCGGCCCTTTGGCCGGCGTTTTTGTTTCGGTCATTACGAAGTAACCATTCGATAACGCGGTCGGCGCTAAATCTGGCGGCATGGACGCTGGCACTCAAGACACGAACAAGCGTGTTGCTCCGCGTATGCGGACGCTGAAGGGGGCGCGGCTGGTGCTTCCCAACAATGTCTCGACATTTCAGTGCACGGTGCGAAACATTTCGGAGACCGGGTTGGCGGTTGAGCTGCCGTCGACCTTGGCCATTCCGAACCAGGTGACGCTGCGCATGGACGACGGACGTCCGGATCGTCTGTGCGATGTCGTGTGGAGAACGGAAACCCGGCTCGGGCTGCACTACGTCGAGTGACTGGCTGAATCCCAAAGCGTCACGCCTGACCGGTCAATAGTTTGCATCGCCGCAGCGATGCTGCGTCCGTTTATCGAGCGATCCCCGGCGATCTCGTGCAGCGGTACCAGCACGAAGGCGCGTTCGAACATATGCGGGTGGGGCAGGGTAAGCAACGGCCCGGACAACGTGATGTCTCCGTAGAACAGAAGATCGAGATCGATTGCACGCGGGCCCCATCGGCGCCCGCTGCTGCGGTCGCGGCCAAGTGCGGTCTCGATGTCAAGACAGCGTTGCAGGAGTTGCCCCGGCGGCAATTCGGTTTCGATCAGCACGCAGGCGTTCAAAAACCGGTCCTGGTTCTCGTCGCCCCAAGGCTCTGTGCTGTACAGACGCGAACGGCTGACAAGCCGAATTCCGGGGCTGTGTTCGAGCTTTTCGAGTGCCCGCTCGATTGTTCCCACCTTGTCGCCGATATTCGAGCCAAGGCTTATTCCTGCCTCAGCCATTGCGCGTGCGACGTATCTGGATTTCCACGCAATCGAAAACGGCCTCGATCGGTGCGCTGGGCTTGCGGATCGTGACCTCTACCGCCTGTGCAATTGGAAACTTCTCGAAGATGCGGCCCGCAACGCGCTCCGCCAGCGTTTCCAGAAGTTTCTGGCGCTTTTCGCCGAAGGCTTCGCTGACGACCTTTACCAAGGCCGCGTAGTCGACGGTCTTGTCGACGGCATCGGCGGATGCGGCGGGCTTAAGATCGGCCTCGACGACGACATCGAGGTAGAAGCGCTGGCCGATTTCCTGCTCGCCCTCGAAGACGCCGTGATAGGCGAAAAGCGCGAGATTTCTTACGGCTATGCGGTCAGCTGTCATTTTGCGTTGCTCCAAAGACCTGCAAGGCCTCGCGATGCGGACGGACGTCGTGGACGCGGATTATGTCGGCGCCGTGAAGCACGCCGGCGAGGTGCGCCGCGAGGGTGCCGTAGAGCCGCCGGGCGGGATCGTCAATGCCAAGTATGTGGCCGATGAAGCGCTTGCGCGAAGCGCCGAGCAGCACCGGAAAGCCGAGCGCCTTGACCTCGGCCAAGCGGCGGATGGCCTCGGCGCTCTGCTCGGGCGTCTTGCCGAAGCCGATGCCGGGGTCGAGCACGATCCGGCTTTCATGCACACCGGCGGCAACCGCAATCTCAACGGAACGTTCGAGAAATGAACGGATATCGTCGACGATGTCGATGGCGGGATCCGCGGACTCGCGATTGTGCATCAGGACGGCGCCCGCACCAGCTTCCGCAACCACGCGCGGCATCTGAGCGTCCTTCTGGAACCCCCAGACGTCGTTGACGATTTTCACGCCGCGCTCGAGCGCCTTGCGGGCCGTCTCGGCCTTGTAGGTATCGATGGAGACGGGTGCCCCGGCCGTTGCGATGACATCCAGTACAGGCCCGACGCGCTGCCATTCATCATCGGCCGAAATGACGACAGAACCATAGGGCCGGGTCGACTCGCCGCCGACATCGATGATGTCCGCGCCTTCCTCGACCATCTCGCGGGCATGGGCGGCGGCGGCATCGGCGGCGAGGAATTTGCCGCCATCGGAAAAGCTGTCGGGCGTGACGTTCAGAACGCCCATCAGAAGGGTGCGCCCGCCGACAGGAAGCTCGATGTCGCGTGCGCGCCAGACCCGGCTCATGCCCACTGCGCCAGATGACCGAGAATGCGCGCCCAGGACCGCGTGCCTTTATGGAAGCTCGACAGTTCGTATTTCTCGTTCGGCGAATGGATGCGGTCGTCATCGAGCGCAAAGCCGATCATGAGCGTGTCCATACCGAGCTCGCTGCGGAACGCGCCAACGATCGGTATCGAGCCGCCCGAGCCCATCAGGATCGGTTCCTTGCCCCATTCCTCGCGCAATCCCGACGCAGCGAGCGCGAGGGCAGGGCTCTCAGCCGAAAGCTCGATGGCGGGTCCCGAACCGTGCTCGTGGAATTCGATGGAGGCGCCTTCCGGCAACTTCTGACGAAGATAGTCGCGAAAGGCGGCGCGCAGGGCGACAGGGTCCTGCTTGCCGACAAGACGGAAAGAGATTTTTGCCGATGCGTTCGCCGGGATGACGGTCTTGAAGCCTTCGCCCGTGTAGCCGCCCCAGATGCCGTTCACTTCGAGAGTCGGCCGCGCCCAGATTTTCTCCAGAACGCTGCGGCCGCGCTCGCCGGCCTCGGTCTTCAGTCCGGCCTCGCCGAGAAAACCCTTCTCGTCGAAACCGAGACCCCGCCATTGTGCGGCGGTTGCTTCGGGAAGCTCGGATACGCTGTCATAAAATCCCGGAACAGTCACACGGCCATCGGCATCGTGCAGCGATGCGATCAGGGACGACAGAACCCGGATCGGATTCAGGGCCGGGCCGCCATACATGCCGGAATGCAGATCGCGCGAGGCCGTGGTGACCGTGATCTGTTCGCCGACAAGGCCACGCAGGCGCGTCGTGATCGCCGGAGTATCGGCGTTCCATTGATTGGTGTCGCACACGAGCGCGAGATCGGCCTTCAGTTCCGCCTTGTTGGCGTCGAAGAATGGCTTGAGCGACGGGCTTCCGGACTCCTCCTCGCCCTCGAGCAGGACCGTTACGGCAACGGGCAATTCCCCCGCAACCTCGATCCAGGCTCGCGCCGCCTCGATGAAGGTCAGCAACTGGCCTTTGTCATCGGACGATCCACGCGCGACGATGCGCTTGCCGCGCGGGCCGTCCTCGACACGCGGCTCGAAAGGAGGAGTCTGCCAGAGATCAAGCGGATCCGGCGGCTGGACGTCGTAATGACCGTAGAAAAGGACGTGCCGCTGCGCGTTCGCGGGTTTGCGATGCGCGACCACCATCGGATGCCCTTTGGTGTCGGCGACGCGTGCCTCGAAGCCGATCGCCGACAACTCGTTTACCGCCCATTCGGCCGCCCGGTGGCAATCGGCCTTGTAGGCCGAATCCGTCGAGATCGACGGGATCGACAGAAACGCAAACAGACGCTCAAGACTCTTGTCGAGTTGAGCGTCTATGCGCGCGAGTACGTCATTTACATCAGCCATGGAACTCAACGCCTGAGAATGCTGCCCAGCGCACCGCGGACGATCGCGCGCCCAACCGAGCCACCGACCGAGCCCGCAACGGACTTGCCGAGATTGGCCGCGATCTGGCCGGCCACCCGGTTGGTTACGGTGCGCGTTACTTCACGCGCGACACGTTGCGTCGGGGTGAGGCGTTTGCCGCGACCGGTGCCCACTCCGAACAGCGAACCGAGAATGCTGCCGATGCCGCCGCCGACAGGGGCGCCTGCCGAATCCGGGTCTTTCTGCGCTTCCTCGACAGAGGCCGCGGTTTCCGCAGCACGCTTCTGAAGGACTTCGAAGGCGCTCTCGCGATCCTCGACGGTTTCGTAATGCCCGGCGACCGGACTGTTCTGGATGATCTGCTTGCGTTCTTGCGTGGTAATGGGGCCGAGCCGCGAAGAGGGCGGGCGGATCAACGTGCGCTCGACAATGCCCGGTGCGCCCTTTTCCTCCAGCATCGACACCAGCGCCTCACCGACGCCGAGTTGCGTGATGGCTTCTTCGGTATCGAACGCGGGATTCTGGCGGAAGGTCGAGGCCGCAGCCTTGACCGCCTTCTGCTCGCGCGGGCTGTAGGCGCGCAGCGCGTGCTGAACGCGATTGCCAAGCTGAGACGAGACCCTGTCCGGCACGTCGAGCGGGTTCTGCGTGACGAAATAGACGCCGACGCCCTTGGAGCGGATCAAGCGCACCACCTGCTCGATCTTTTCGAGCAGTGCCGCAGGCGCGTCGTTGAAGAGAAGATGCGCTTCGTCGAAGAAAAAGACCAGCTTCGGCCTGTCCGGGTCGCCGACCTCGTCAAGGTTCTCGAACATTTCCGACATCAGCCAGAGCAGGAAGGTCGCGTACAAACGGGGGGACTGCATCAGCTTGTCGGCGGCGAGTATGGACACATAGCCGCGCCCGTCGCGCGTCGTGCGCATCATGTCGTCGATCTTGAGCGCAGGTTCGCCAAAGAAGTTCATGCCGCCCTGATTTTCGAGAACCAGAAGCTGGCGCTGGATGGCGCCGATCGATGCCTTGGAAACATTGCCGTAGCGCAGGGTCAGCTGTTCTGCACTTTCGCCGACGAGCGTCAGCAAGGATTGCAAATCCTTGAGGTCTAGAAGAAGCAGGCCCTCCTGATCGGCCACGCGGAACGCGATGTTCAGCACGCCTTCCTGAACCTCGTTGAGGTTCATGAGTCGCGACAGAAGCAGGGGCCCCATCTCCGAGACGGTTGTTCGAATGGGCGCTCCCTGTTCCCCGAACAGATCCCAGAAAATCGTCGGGAAGGCGTCGTTGTTATACGGGTCGAGGCCGATTTCGGCTGCCCGTTTGGTAAGGCCGTCTTTTGGTTCGCCCTTCATGGCGATGCCGGACAGGTCGCCTTTGACGTCGGCCGCGAAAACCGGCACGCCGGCGTTGGAGAATGCTTCGGCGAGAATCTGCAGGGTAACGGTTTTGCCGGTGCCGGTGGCGCCGGTGATGAGGCCGTGGCGGTTGGCAAGCCTGAGGGTCAGATATTCCGGTTTGACGCTTTTGCCGACATACAGTTTGCCTTCAACATCCATGCTCTTCTCCCGCCCCAGCTTAGAAGCCACAGAAGCATAGCGCAGCCTTGGCCGTGTCGCCTATCGTTCCCGCATGGTCTAAAGTCTCGAAATGACGAGGCTTGTGGCTTTTCTGCTCATCCTTCTGGCGGCCCTGCCGCCAGTGACCGCGCGAGCCCAGCAGGCGGTCGATGTCGCGCTTGTGCTGCTGGCGGACGGGTCCGGCTCGATCGATCAGGACGAGTTCCGGCTGCAGCGCGAAGGCTACGCGGATGCCGTCGAAAGTCCGGAAGTTCTGGCGGCGATAAGGTCGAACGCCCATCAGCGCATTGGCGTCGTGTTTGTCGAATGGGGTGCGCCCACGAGCCAGGAGGTCGTCATTCCGTGGACCGTCATCGATGGCGAGGCGTCGGCGCGTGCTTTTGCGGCGCAGCTTCGTGCCGTCCCCAAGATGACGTTTGGATACAACTCGATCTCGAACGCGATCGACTTCGGGGTGGGCCTTCTGACCGAAGCCCCGTTCGAGAGGGCGCGGGAAGTCATCGATGTGTCAGGCGACGGGCCGAATATCGGAGGACGCGACATTCACACCGCGAGGGACGACGCCGTAGGCAAGGGGATCACCATAAACGCGCTGGCGATCCGCAATCCGGGCAGTTCGGTTGCCCTGAGCCTAGGCATGCCGCTTGAGGACTATTACCGGGATAATGTGATCGGCGGACCGGGTGCTTTCGTCAAAACCGCCGAAGGCCGGCAAGGATTTGCGGAAGCAATCCGTGCTAAACTTATCCTTGAGATTGCGGCATTGGGGGCGGGCAAAAGGATTCTGGAAGGAGGCTGATTCCCATGCGCAGGCTTCTTGGATTTTCTCTTGCGGCGATTGTCGTGCCGCTGCTGCTCTCCCCGGCAAACGCCCAGCCTAGGCCGGCCGGCGGCGACTGCCGGGCAATGAGCGCGACCTACGGACCGCAGAAACTCTGGTGGGGCCGCTTCTCGGGCGGACGCAAGCAAAGGATGTCGTTCTACAACGACCGGGGTGTTGAGTATCACACCGCCGAAGCCTGCTTTACCTCGCGTCAGTCCTGCGAAGCATGGCTGTACCGACTGAAGAGCGACTGGCAGTTCATGCCGCGCTGGAATGAATGTCTGCGCGGCTATCGCCGCTAATGGAGTGACCGATGAGAGTTGTTATGGCGGCGCTTGCCGCTCTGTTTCTGGGAACCGGCATTGCCACAGCCGATCCGTTCAGCGGCGCTGTCGAGCGTTTCTTCTCCCTCACGCCTGGTGGATCGGCGCCAGCTTCTCCGTACCAGTTCGGGGGCGACAAGTGCGAAGGCCTTGAACCGGGCGCCCGTGTCTGGTGGGGACGTTTTGCCGGCGGCCGTAACGCCGGACCCGGTAACAACAGCGACAGCAAGAAGCTGACGCATACGAGCCAGGGATGCTTCCCAAGTGCCAATGCCTGCGAGGCGTGGATGCTGGCGCTCAAGACCCGCTACAATGCGCGGCCGATCTACAATCACTGCCAGCCGGGCTTTGAGCCCGGCGCTCCGGTGCCGCCGTGGTGGGCGCCGCGCGCCTGAAAAAGAAACGGGGCCCGAAGGCCCCGTTTTTTTATTTGATCTCGCCGTAGAGCTTCTCGACGTATTCCCAGTTCACGAGGTTCTCGAGAAACGCCTTCAGATAATCCGGACGACGGTTGCGGTAGTCGATGTAGTAGGAGTGCTCCCAGACATCGACGCCGAGGATCGGGGTCGCGCCATGAACGAGCGGGTTTTCGCCGTTCGGGGTTTTCTGGATGACGAACTTGCCGTCCTTCACCGAAAGCCAGGCCCAGCCGGAGCCGAACTGGCCGACGCCGGCGGCTACAAAGTCTTCCTTGAACTTGTCGTAGCCGCCGAGATCCTCATCGATCTTCTTGGCGATGGCCGCCGGGGGCTTGCCGCCGCCATTCGGTTTCATCCAGTTCCAGAAGTGGAGGTGGTTGTAGTGCTGACCGGCATTGTTGAAGAGCGGCTGATTCTTGCCAAAGGACGCCTTGACGACCTCTTCCACGGTCGCATTCTCAAGGCCGGTGCCTTCGAGAAGCTTGTTTCCAGTGGTGACATAGGCGTTGTGATGCTTGTCGTGGTGGAATTCCAGCGTCTCCTTGGACATATAAGGTCCAAGAGCATCATAAGAATAAGGCAGGTCGGGCAAGGTGAAGGACATCGACGTCTCCCGGTATCTTCAAACGCAGTCTAGTTAAGGCCCCGAGGCCATCCCGGCAACCGAGCTTGCCCCCGACTGGAACGAAATTTCATTCCCCGATTGAGAAAGTGCCATCCTTGGTTCAAGTTCCCCGAATGCCGATCATTCTTCTCGTACTGGGCGTCCTCCTCATGGTTTGGGGAGGTTTTGTGCTGGTGACCGGCGATTTCGTCGCAACCTTGGATATCGCAGCGAGCCTGATTGCATCCGGGGTGGGCGTTATCGCGATCGGCTCCGTCGTGGCGGCGCTCAACAAGATCGCGCGGCATCTGGAAGGGCGCCCGCAGGTCCAGCCGGCGATGCCGGCGCAGCCCGCCACTCAGGAACAGCGGCGCCCGCAGCCCGCGCCAGCCGCACCGCCGCCGCCCGCCGCACCGTCGCCGCCTGCCGTGCGGCCTTCCATGCCGGAAGGACCGAGCGTGGTGCGCGAGGGCGATATCGAAGGGCATCACTATCGCTTCTATTCCGATGGTTCGATCGAGGCGGAAGGGCCGAGCGGTGCGCGGCGCTATCGTTCGATCGAAGAGGCACGCGAACAGATCCTTCGCGAACGGAACGAGCGGGAACGGCCGCCAGCGCCTCCACCGGTGCCGCGGCCGCGCGTACCGCCGCCACCTCCACCCGCGCCGCCACGCGCCAAGCCGCGCGATCCCGCCGGATGGGAACGGCATCTGCCGCCCGCACACGAAAGCGGACCCGACCCGTACGCGCCTCCATCGGTGAAGCATGCCGACGACAACGGTCCGGACGACGAGGAATGGTCGGAGCCTTTCCGCATGCTGTTGCGCGGCGAACAGGATCCGTCCGGTATTCCGCCGAAGCAGGGCAAGCGCTGATCGCACCTGTCATTGCATGACAATCACATTGAGCAATTCGCGATAAAGACCGGATGCGGCGGCGGCACATCGTATGTCGCTATTTTCATTGAGCGTTGGGGAAGTCGTTTTCCGCAAACAGGAACGTGTTTGCACAAACTAGATTTGCGCATAACTGAAAAACATCGGGAAGCTACAGTCTTTGTACGAGTTGGATGAAAAATACCCAGAATTGGCAAACTCACATCTTGTGCGGTCTGCGTAGAGGCGATACGAATCTCAAAGTTTTCCTCGTCTCATGATAATTTCAGGCGTGCTGCAAAAATGCCGGACAGCTCTTCCACGAACTATGTCGAACTCGCCGCCGACATCGTGTCGGCCTATGTCAGCAACAATTCGGTGGCTTCGTCGGATCTGCCGGCATTGATCGGCGATATCCACAGTGCGCTTGTGCGTGTTGGCAGTGGGACAGCGGAAGTGCAGTCCGAAGCGCTGAAGCCCGCGGTTCCGGTCAAGAAATCGATCACGCCGGACTACATCATCTGTCTGGACGACGGGAAGAAGTTCAAATCGCTGAAGCGCCATCTGCGTACGCAGTACGACATGACGCCCGAGGAATACCGCGAACGTTGGAGCCTGCCGCCGGACTACCCGATGGTCGCGCCGAACTATGCCCATGCGCGTTCGCAGTTGGCGAAGAAAATGGGCCTCGGCCAGCAGCGCCGCAAACGCTGACGGTACGGCGCGAACAGGCGCCGGCTGCCTTTCAAGATCAGAAGCGCCGCTTGTGCGGCGTTTTTCTTTTCGGGGATTAGGAAAAAATACTTGACGCGCCGGCTCTGATGATATTCCTATATAGTCAGGAGGCGAGGCTATGGCGAAAGCGGCGGTACGCGAGAAAAACCCGGTGAAACACAGCAAATCCGAGCGGTTTCTGCTGCTGTTGGCGAGCGGCCAGGAGACGGCGTTCAGAAGCGAAAGCGGACGCCTGCGCATCCGGCGGCAGCGTTTTTCGATCTCACCGGACGAGGCGGAAGAGCTGGTCCGCCGCGATCTTGCGAACTGGCGGCCCGACGGAACACTTGCACCGACCGAGGCGGGATTCGCGTGGGCCAGGCGCAGCGCCGGCGGCGACAACGCGTTTCGCGATCAGCACGGCGATGTGCTGCGCGAGGGTCAGGGGCCGGCAGTCGAGCTCTTGGAAAGTCCGCTGCTCTGGCTGCACAGGAGACGCGATGCCGACGGCAACAGGCTGATCGGCGATGCGATGTTCGCGGCGGGGGAAAGACTGCGCGCGGATTTCACCTTCGGCAACATGACGCCGCGCGTGACGCTGAACTGGACGGCCGCGGCGCAGGGCAGCCGCAATCCGTACGGCGCCGATCCGAGCGAGAGCGCGCTCGCCGCGCGGCAGAGGGTGCGACGCGCAGTCGAACGCGTGGGACCTGAACTATCGGGCGTGCTGATCGATGTCTGCTGTTTCCTCAAGCGGCTCGAGGATGTCGAGCGCGACCGCCGCTGGCCCGCGCGCTCCGCCAAAGTGATCCTGTCGTTGGCGCTGCAACGCCTCGCGCGTCATTACGGCTATTCGGATTGCGCGGAGGGCAAAAGCCTGCGCAAGGCAGGTTAGGCGGCGGTGAGGGCGCGATCGGCCTCGCCGCGGATGCGCTGAACCATCGCGCGCAGGCCGTTCGAACGCTGCGGCGTCAGGTGTTCGCGAAGGCCGATCTTGTCGAGCACTTCGAGAGCATCGGTCGCGCGAATCTCGGAGGCCGGACGCCCCGAATACAATGTGAGAAGAACCGCGATCAAACCTTTGACGAGATGAGCATCGCTATCGCCGACGAAGGACAGCACCGGGCCGGAGTCATGCGGCTCGACGCGCGTGTCCAGCCAGACCTGACTGGCACATCCTTCTACCTTGTTGGCGGCCGTCCGCGCGGTCTCCGGAAACTCAGGCAGATCGCGCCCGAGTTCGATGAGATAACGGTAACGGTCCTCCCAATCGTCGAGGAGGGAGAACGAGTCGATGATGTCGTCGATGGTCATGTCACGGCCTTGTCGGGCGGAATATGTCGCCTGGCCGATGGAATCAACAGGGGGTGGGCTGGTTTAAAGAGCGTCGGGGCGCGGTTTCGGCTGGATAGCCGCCGGAGACGCAGCGAGATTGCCTGCCCGCAGGATGAACTCCGCAGGGATGCGGGCGGCCTCGGCGGTCGCTTTGGCGCCGGCCAGGCATTCGACGGGCTGATTGGCACAATAGTCCATTGCAGCTCCCACCATGCGGCCGGCGGATTCACCCGCTCCAGGCGCGCCCTCACGGGGAGGGAGAATGGCGGAAACCACGGCCAGCCAGAAAATCGCACGGAAAATGAACATCATGAGAAGCGGTCCCGCCGTCAGGGATAAACACCGGACGTCAGGGATAGTTGCACGCCGCCTCTAAAACCCGGCTCAAGTCCGCCGGGGGCATTTGATTAAAATTTTCGACAATCTCAATGGAGTCCGACGACAGCCTCTCAATTTTAGCGTTCGCTTAAGTGGACCCTGCCATGATCCCCGCGAGTTTGGTGCGGAGCAGGGCGCGCGCCCGAGTAAGTGTTGCGTAAATGGCGTCATTGTCTGCGATCAGCGACTTCTTCGGGAGCCTTGTCCACCCCTCCGCCGCCACCGACGAGGTGGTCGCGGCCCGCCATCGCACATTCATCCTTTCGCATCTCGCCGGCGGAATTATCGCATTTGCCGCTCTTCCGCTGATCCTGCTCGCACGGGGCGGGGCGCCTTCCGCAAGTGAAATCGCTGTCCTCGCCTGGCTCGTCGTCCCCATTCTGGCGGCGCTTGATCTGTCGCGCACGGGGCAGCTGGAGCGCGCCCACTTCATTTCCACGGCGTCGCTGGCCGGGCTGATCTTTGCCGTGGCTGCAATGACGGGCGGGGTTGAATCCTTTGCTCTCGTGTGGCTGCCGGTTGTTGCATTCGAAGCGGTGTTCTCCGGTTCGCGCCGCGTCGTCATTGCCGCGCTCGGCGTTGCGGCGCTGGTCGTCATCGGTCTTATCGCGCTGGAGATGGCGGGCGTGCAGCGCGGCACGGTGTATGCTGCGCCCGATTTCATTCCAGAATTTGCGGCGCTGATGGCTGTCGTTTACGCGGCGGGCCTGGCTCTGCGCTGGGACAGCATTCAGAAAAAGACGTCGCAAGTCCGCCGTACGGACGAAGCGCGGTATCACATCCTTGCGGACAATATGAGCGACCTCGTCACGCGTCATACGCCGAACGGTGCGGTCGTCTACGCATCGCCGGCGTCCGCGCGTGTGCTCGGTACGGGCGCGGCGGATCTGGAAGGGCGGGGATACTTCGAACGCGTGCATGTCGGCGACCGCCCGGCCTATCTGACGGCGCTTTCCGAAGCCGGGCGCGGCGCGACGGTGACGACCGAATTCCGCGTCCGCAAACCGGATCAAAGCGCTGACGCTCCGCTCAACGCGCCTCCGAGATTCATCTGGGTTGAAATGAAATGCCGCCCGATGGACGATGATCGTTCAGGCCATGTGATTTCCGTCACACGCGAAATCACCGACCGTAAGGAACAGCAGGGCACGTTGGAACAAGCCCGGGTCGATGCCGATCGCGCCAATGTGGCGAAGGGGCAGTTCCTGGCCACCGTCAGCCATGAGCTGCGTACGCCCCTGAATGCGATCATCGGCTTCTCGGAACTGCTGGCGAGCCAGGAGTTTGCCGATGACCGCCGCCGACGCGAATATGCTGGACTTATCCAAGAGTCGGGCCAGCATCTGCTTTCCGTCGTGAACGGTATTTTGGACATGTCGCGCATCGAGAGCGGCAATTTCGCGATCGTAGCCGAACCTTTCGCAATTCGTCCGGTTGTCGAGAGTTGTGTTCAGATGTTCACGCTAAAGGCGGCGGATGCGGCGGTGCTTCTCCGGCACAGCATTAGTGCGGACCTCCCGGAAATGATGGCGGACAAACGCGCGTGCCGTCAGATCCTGATCAACCTTCTGTCCAACGCGATCAAGTTCACGCCAGCCGGCGGTGTTGTGACGGTCGCAGTGCATGAAGACGCCGAGATGCTGCGGATAGACGTCTCAGATACAGGCGTCGGCATAGCCGCCGACGACATCGGGCAGCTCGGCAATTCCTTTTTTCAGGTACGCGGGTCGTATGACCGTCCGTACGAAGGCACGGGTCTCGGCCTTTCTGTCGTCAAGGGTCTTGTGTCTCTGCATGGGGGAACGTTCGCCGTCAGCAGCGAGGTCGGGAAGGGAACCTGTGTTTCAGTAAGGCTTCCGCAGTATATCGCCGCGCGTGCGATATCGGACACCGGTAGTTCAATCGCAGCCGCATAAGCGGCACAGCCATTGGGTGCGAGTATGGCTCGAAAGAAAAAAGCGGCGCCTCGCCGCAAAAAGAAACAGACCTACGAGGAAAGCGCCTTTCGCGTGCGTATGCCCGCGATCGTGCGCGAACGTCCGCTCGACAGCTTTGGCCTGTTCCTCGCGGCGAGCGTCGCAACGGCAATCTCGGTCAATGCGCTGATGCTGCAGGATGCGCGTAAGCCCCTGCGCATATCGGCTCCGAGCGTGAGCACCGCGCCGGCCCAGAGCAACGGCAACACGCCGGCCGCAACGCCGGCTCCTGCGCCGGCCACCGAAGCCACGACCATGCTGGTGCGCGAAGTGCAGTCCGAACTCGCGCGCCGCGGCCTGTATGACGGTCCCGCCGATGGTATCTTTGGGCCGAAGACAGAGGCTGCCATTTTCGATTTTGAAATGGGCGCGGGGCTGAAGCTCACCGGCCAGCCGAACCCGCAATTGCTCACGGCGCTGCGCGGCAACAGTTTCGCGCCGGCGGCATCGCCGCGCGTGGCCGCGGTGCAAGAGGCGCTCAACAAGGTGAATTTCGGTCCGGTCAAGGCCGACGGCGTCTTGGGCGAGGGGACTCGCGCCGCGATACGGCGGTTCGAGGCAAGCCGCCGCCTGCCGCAGACGGGTGAGATTTCGCCTGCATTCCTGCGCGCTCTCTCCCAAGCATCCGGGGTGACGTTCAACTGAGAGTAGACGAGGACGCTCGGCCGCGTCATGCTGGACCCATGCGTCTGACATCGTCCATCTGGGTGGCAGCCTATATACGCCGCTGCCACATCGAAGGCGCTTATGCTGTCGTTACGCGTCGTGGCGCGCCCGAGGCGGGAGCGATCTTTGTTGTGCTCGATCGTCTCGATGGAACGCGCGTGCTGTTTGCGCAGGCTCCCCAGGCGTTGATCTCAAGCGAAGATACGCGCGACAGGCTTTTCATTCCGGTCGAGAAAGTCGGCGACGCGGTCTCGGTGCAGGAAAAGCTGGATCGCGAGCTTAAATTCGACCCCGATCTCTGGATCGTTGATGTCGAAGACCGCCAGGGGCGGCACTTCCTGGAACTTGCCTGATCAGCGGCCCGCGATGTCCGTGCGTCGCAACGGTTTCTGCAGCGGCAAAGGACGGCGCCTTTGGCCGAAAACACGCTGTGGCGTCGAGGACGGGTGCATGTGCGGCTCAAACGTGCCCGCTGTCGCGCGCCGTTCGCCGGCAACCGCGGCTACGATTTCGCGGGCGACGCGCCGGGATGTCGACTCGTGGATGTCGGCCGCAGTGTGAATGAGATTCACCGACATGCGCACTTCGGGAACGGCAGCAATGAGAAGCAGGCGTACAGCAGGCGCGCGCTTGATCCCGGCGGCGGCAAGAGCGAGGACGAAGACTTCGCCCGTCGGGTCGTTCAGGATACGCGCTATGCCGGCCGGGTCCAGCCGGAGAGCCTTGCCGAGCGACGCTCCGACGCGTTCGCGCTCCGCGGCAATGACCGCATCGTTGAGCTCCGAGACGGCTTCGAGCGGAACGGACGGAGCTGTCGGCGGCAGCCGCGCTTCCAATGCCTCGCGCATCCGCGCGCGCATGTCCGGCTGAGCCTCCAGGTAAAGAGGCGTAAGCTGTTCGGGAGAAATGTCCGGGCGCGCAAGAAGCAGCCGGGCGAGAGCGGGGCGATCTCGCAGCCTGTCGACAAGAAGCCGGACGGTTGCCGGATCGAAATGCAGCGCCGCGTTCTCTATCAGCGTTTCAACGACAAGAAGATGCGAATGGCTAGCGAGAAGCCGGATCGTCTGCAGGTCTATGTCGCTCCGACGCGCAATGGCCGCGGCTTCCGCGGGACCGCACTCGGACAGCAAGCCGGAGAAGTTTTCACGGCTCAGCGCTTTTGACTCCGAAAGAATCGCGCCGGTGACGGTGACGTCGTCGTCATCGAGAAGCTGACGCAGCAGCCGTTCCGGCGCATGAGGCGCCCGCGCGAGCTTTTCCGCGACCGCCTTGCGGGTATCGGCGTCGACATATTCCAGAAGAGCGAGTGCCAGGTCCGTGTAGCGTGCGATGTCGGCTGGCGAATGCAGGCGCGTCTGGCAGAACAGGTCCGTGGCGACGCGCAGCACCGTCGCCCGGATATCGAGACCGTGCTCGGATGCCAGACGCTCAAGTCCGCGAAACTGATACTGGTTCTGGCTCACGCTACGCCCCGCCGCTGCCAACACCCTAGCGCGCGACGCCTTAGCGTTTCGTTAACCCTGCATCCGGTGTGTCCAAAAGGACTCGCCGGCGGAGCGCTTTCCGGCCCCGCGCACATGACCCTCCAAAAAATAACGATCAGTTAACCTTGCTGTTTTCCTAATGGCCTCGCGGGCGGGTTTCGTGCCGCGAGCCAGCGATGGCTTTGCGGTGCGATCGTCCGATGCGGAGAAGACCGATGGGAACCTTGTTGACCTTTCAACCTTCGCTGCACGGCACGAAAAGCGCGGGCGCGACCGGAGAGTTGGGCAAACTTCTGCTCTTCACCGGTGTGCGCTACGAGCGCCCATTGCCGGTGGCGGACCAGCCTGCGGAAAAATCGCGAGGAGGCCGCGCGCGATCACGGCGGCGGCCCTGAAACGTTTTTCGCTGGCGCTTGTCGCGTGTCTCTTTGGCGTCGCGCAGGGAATCTCTGCGCCGCTCGGTGATTTCGGCCGTCCGCGGCCCTCGGTCATACATGACGATGTGCTGCCGTTTTTCGGTAAACTCGGCGCCAAATTCCGCAGGGAACCTGTTTCCGATTTTCGCTACACCGACTACGAGCGCGAGCTGCGCGATCGCTCGTGGGCGCTTTTGATGCCCCAGCTTGAGCGGCAATATTTTCAGCGCTGGCTCGCGGAGATGCGACGTACGCGCATCATTTCCGTCGAGGATACGGTGCCGAGCCGCGACAATTATGTGAAGAAGCTTCTCTCTCGTGATTACCGCTCGAGCGGAGCGCGGTTTGCGCGGCTTGAGATGGATATCCGGAACGACCGCGCTCTTTATCCCAACTTCGTCGTCGTGGCGAACACGGTCGCGGAATATGACGGTGTGCGACTGCGCAGCCTGGAACGGACGCCCGATCTCACGCGGGAGGAAACCGAGGACGCGTATGGGCGCGTCGAGGAAAACAGGCTGCTTGTGTGGACCGTGCAAAAGAGCATGCGCGAGCGGGCGGATATCTACCGTTTCGCGCTTCAGCGCCTCGTGATCGAAACGCCCGACGATGCCGCGATCGGCGCCGAGCAGGAACTGACGGCATTCGAGATCGAAATCGGCGTCCTGCCGCCACCGCCGCCGCAATTCGCCGTCTACGGCAAATGATCAGGTGCGCGGCGTACACACCGTCTTGGACAGTTCTTCGCGGCGTGACTTTGTCGAACTTGCGAACTGCGAGAACGCGCGAACCAGAACGAAGCCCACCGGCTCGGGAGCGCTGACGGATATCGTGCCGGCGCCGAGCGGCAGCGATTTCGCGGCCTCGTCGGCTTCATCGCGCATCTCGACATCGAGCACGGTGCCGAGTGCGGAACGGTCGTTCAGAGAAAAGAAGGCCCGCCCGTCGCGGCTGTGGAAGGACATGGAGACGTATTCTCCAGCCAGAGGCACGCGCAGGCGCACCGGGCCGTCCGACAGATCGAAACGGCACACCGCGTACAGGAACGCCGGATCCAGAAACGGCAGGCTTTTATCAGATGATGCGGTGTCGAGCAGGATCGCCGTATTCTCCCCGCCGAGCGCTTCCAGGCGCTTGTAAGCATCGCGCGGGGCGAGGACCGGAACAGCCAGCAGCGACACGATGTGGAGCACGCAGCCGATCAGGATTCCGCTGATGATGAAGAATGGCCATCTCATGTGTTGCACCCGATGCGCCGTATGGCGGGGAGTTCGGGCGCGGCACGTCCTCCGGAAATGGCGGCGGCGGTGGTGTCATAGAGCCGCAGCACGAGGATGAAGTTCAATCCGGGGGATACGGGCAGCCAGTCGCCGGGCAGGGCTTCAGGCGAAACGGCGATGTGCACCGCGCCATCCGCATCGCGCACTGCATCGACGTTCGTATAGCCAAACCGCTCCGCAGGATTGGCCAAGCGATTTCCATCGAGATCGTAGGCGCCGAGCGACCACAAGCGGACGGAGGGGACGGTGCCGGATATCATGTACGTACATGATCCGGACAGGGCGTTGCCCTCGTCGTCGTCCTTGGCACGAAAGGTCAAGCCATCTGCGATGGAATGTGGAACTTCACCGCGATGGGCGAGCGCGGCGAGGGCGTAGGCATCGACTTCCGGCGCGCCTTCTTTCGCGATGGCGACCCACGCGCCGTCCTGGATGATGTCGAGTGCGGGAGGGTGGCGCACCGCAAGCGCCGTCAGCCCGAGCCCGACACCGGCCGCGATCACGCAGATCATGAGCAGTTGGAGAATGAGCCGCACGGATCAGACCGCCAGAGTGCGGGCGATTGCCCTGAGGTGAATTTACTGCAGGCCGCGGCCGTTGAACATGACCGAGCTGACGGGTGGGGAAATCGCACCGGAGGTCCCGGCGGGCGCACGATCGGACGAGACGCCGGCCGTGGCGCCGGAAGCGCGTTCCATGAGCGAGCGTATTTCGTCGAGCACGACGGCCGCTCCGCGCGGAATGCGTCCCGACAGGCTGGCGTCAGGCGTATTGAGACCGGACGCCGCCATCGGTACGCCTGATCCTCCGCCGCGCGGCGCAATGCCGGGAATGGGTTTCGGATCGACGCCGATCTGCGCAACCGACATGACTTCCTGAAATGTCATCGCGGGCAGGCTGCCGCCCGTCATGTTGCGCGTGCCCGTGAAGTCGTCATTGCCGAACCACACGGCGCAAGTGAAATCGCCTGTGAATCCGATGAACCAGGCGTCGCGATAGTCCTGGCTGGTTCCGGTTTTGCCGCCGACCTGGACACCCGGGATGATCGCACGGCGTCCGGTGCCGTTCTCCACGACGTTCAGCAGGATCGAATTCATGTCGGCGATCGCTTTCGGAGGAATTGTGCGCTCCGGCTGTGGCGCGTCCTTGTCATGCGACCAGAGCACTCTTCCGAGATTGTCGGTTATCTCGACAGCGGCATACGGCACGACTTTGAAGCCGCCATTTGCGAACGTCGAATAACCGGTCGCCTGGTCGAGCGCCGTGACTTCCGAGGTGCCGAGAGCCAGGGCCTTGTTGTTGCGCAAAGGCGTTCTGACTCCCATTGCGGCCGCGGTCTCGATGATCTTGTCGTGGCCGATCGCACGGCCCAGCCGGACGGGCACTGTATTGTACGAACGCGTGAGTGCATTCATCAGCGTCGTCGGCCCGGCGTAGGAATGACTGTAGTTCGACGGCGACCAGTTTCCGATCGTGATCGGACCGTCCGTAACGATTGAACTCGGCTTGTAGCCGTTCATCATGGCGGCGGTGTAGACATAAACCTTGAACGAAGAGCCGGGCTGACGTTCCGCATCCGCCGCACGGTTGAATTGGCTCGCACCGTAGTCGCGCCCGCCGACCATCGCGCGTACCGCGCCGAGCGGCTCCATCAGAACGACTGCCGCCTGCTTGACGCCGTACTGGCCGCCAAACTGACGCAAAGTATTCTCGACGGACTGCTCGGCCTTCGCCTGAATTGTCGGATCGAGCGGTGTCTTGACGATGACCGAGCGGACATCCTTGAGCTTGCCCGCGTCGGAAAGCTTCTTCACTTCCGTGAAAGCCCAATCGAGATAGTAGTCGGGATTTCCGCCGCGCTGGCGGTTCACGGGCGTTGCCGGATTGAGCCGCGCGGCGTGCACCTGGCCTTCGGTCATAAAGCCAGAGTCCACGAGCGAATCGAGCACGACATTCGCGCGGGCACGCGCGGCGGACAAGTTGAGGTGCGGCGCAAACTTCGTCGGCGCCTTGAACATCCCGGCGAGCATGGCCGACTCGGCGAGGGTCAGATCCCGGGCCGACTTGTCGAAATAGAATTGCGCGGCGGCTTCGACGCCGAACGTGCCGCCGCCGAGATAGGCACGGTCGAGATAGAGCTTCAGGATCTCTTCCTTCGACAGGTTGGCCTCGAGCCAAAAGGCAAGGAATGCTTCTTTGACCTTGCGCTCAAGCGTGCGCTCGTTGGAGAGGAAGAGGTTCTTGGCAAGCTGCTGCGTGAGCGACGAGCCACCCTGCACGACGGTGTTGGCGCGTGCGTTCTCCACAAGCGCGCGGAAGGTGCCGAGAACGTCGATGCCGAAATGCTGGAAGAAGCGACGATCCTCGATCGCCATCGCCGCCTTTATCATATGGTCCGGAATGTCCGACAACGAGACCGCGTCGGTCTGCAGGATGCCGCGGCGGCCGATCTCGACGCCGGTGCGGTCAAGAAAGGTAACGGCAAGATCGACGCGCGAACGCCAGTCCTCTTCAGTGGCCCGAAACGCCGGCTGGGCGAGGGCCAACATGCCGACCGCGCCTATGGCTCCCCACGTCAGCGATTCCGAGAAGAACTCATTGAGTGCGCGCCGCCAGCCACGTATGCGCAAATCCTGGGACACGCCGACAAAGCGCGCCCAAACGCGTGAGATGAAATCCCCGAGTGCGTAGACGCCCGCGTCGATCGCCGAGTCGATCAGCAGCAGCGTTCTTTTTATCTTGGCCAGCTCATCGCCGGAAAAGGGATTTCGCACCAGATAGTCCTAGCGGCATTTTGCGCGACTGGAAGCCTCTCTTGACCCGGCCCGCTGCCCGGCGCAAGAGCCGGGTGGGCAGGATGAGGCCGAGCACCATGCTTTCAAGCAAATTTTGGCAGAAAAAGGCTCTTGAGGACATGACCCCGGCGGAGTGGGAAGCGCTTTGTGACGGGTGCGGCCGCTGCTGCCTGGTGAAATTCGAGGACGAGGACACCGGGGCCATCGCCTATACCGATGTCGGGTGCACTCTTCTCGATGGTGGAACCTGCCGATGCAGGGACTACGAAAATCGGCAAAGCAAGGTGGCCGATTGCGTCCGGCTGACGCCCGAAGCGGTGCGCACATTGAAGTGGCTGCCGCCGACGTGTGCCTATCGTTTGTTGGCAGAGGAGAAAGAGTTGCCGGACTGGCATCCGTTGAACACGGGAGATCCGGAGAGCGTACACCGCGCGGGCATATCCGTTCGGGGCCGCCTCTCGGCCAGCGAAGACAATCTGACGATCGAGGAACTCGAAGCGCGGATCGTTCGCTGGCCGATGAAAGGAATGCGGCGTCGCCGCTAGACCTTACTTCTTCTTGGCAGCGGTCTTGCGCTTCGCAGCCGGCTTCTTCTTCGCAACCGGCTTCTTCTTCGCAGCGGCCTTCTTCACGGCCGGCTTCTTCGTCGTCTTGGCGGCAGCGCGCTTGACGGCCGGCTTCTTCGCAGTGGTCTTCTTCTTGGCCGCCGGCTTTTTCTTCGCCGTGGTCTTCTTAGCTTTCAGAGCCATGATATGTTTCTCCGCGGTTTGTTCGCGACTCAAATCACACACACGTCGAAACCTTGGCCTCGCTTTTCCAAACACGGCAAGCGATATCGACATGTGCCAACAGCAATTGTCATGTGTAGTGGTAATTTTGTGTTAAGCAAGCACCGATTTCAAAACGCGGTGCAGGCTTCAAGCGCGGACGAGACGAAACGCGCGCAGCAGATTCGCGGACGCGAATGCTTCGGCCACAACTGGCGAACGACAAGACAAAACGCAACGCAATACGCGCGTCATCAAAAATTCAGCGGAAATATAGCCTGAAACGAATCTGGCACTGTACGGACAGGAACCTTCCGGCTTTTCCGCAAGCGCCAAAGTCGATCCGGTCGCCGCCGTCATGCCCCGCCGTGGGGCGTTCCGCGCGAGCTAAAAATTTTTCTGTTCAGATGGTCTTGCGGCGGAACATCTGCGCCTTCAGACCGAGCAGCTTGAGGTCGGCATTGGACGGGACTCGGCCCAACTCGAGCGCGCCGGCGATGCGAATCGAAGCGCGCTGAACCTGAAGAAACAACATCGCGTACGACATGAGATTCCCCCATGGATGCGGCAGATTATTTTGCTGCCGTTATATCTCCACCTTGCCCGATAGAGAAAAAAATTCCGTCAAAATAGAGAGTTAACCATCCATTGTGGGCGCGTGCGAAACAAATAGGAAAAAGTTCTTGACAGCGCGACGCTGCTTTGCTACAAGATACGCACGCTGAAGAATTTTAAGCGGCGGCCGCCGGAGACGGGGCCGCCGCTTCGCGTTTGTGAGGTGCGCGATGGGACGCCTGAAAGATATTCCGGAGCACGCGCTTGGGTGCGCGCGCCGGCTTTACGAAGACACCGATGTGCCGATGGACAGGATCGCCAGGCTGCTCGGCGTCTGCGCAAGGACGCTGCAGTTCCGCGCGTCGATGCTGCACTGGACACCGCGGCCCGGCACACGTTGCCGGCGGGGAGGAACGGCGCCGGCGAATATGGACGCGCTGAAGGACCGCATCCGCACGATGATCGGAAACGAAATCATCGAGGCGGAGCGCATTCTCGCGCGGACGGGACCGGCGGGATCGCGAGTGAGGGATTCGGAACGTTCGGCGCGGACGCTGGCGAGCCTCGCCCGGACATTGAATGAACTGAAACGCCTGGAGGCGAGCGGATTGGCGGCTCCCTCGAAGGCCGATGAAGACGACGAAATCGAGTTCGACGCCGAGGAGTATCGACGCGAGATCGCGCGTCGACTGGATGAGCTTGCTGCGGCAGAAGGACGGCCACGAACTCCTGCAGATGATGCCGCCGGAGGATCTGGCGGAAGCAAGGCATGATTTCCGTTTCATCGCGCGCAACGAACAGAAACCGCCGCATGGCGACTGGACGATCTGGCTGTTCATCGGCGGACGCGGCGCGGGCAAGACGCGCGCGGGCGCCGAATGGGTGAGGGGACTTGCGCTTGGCCTTCCGGACTACAGCGCCAAACCCGTTGAACGCATCGCGCTTGTCGGCGAGACATTCGCGGATGTGCGCGATGTGATGGTGGAGGGCGTGTCGGGCATTCTTTCGCTCGATCTGTTTGAGCGTCCTCTGTGGGAGCCGTCGCGCAAAAGACTGACCTGGCCGAACGGCGCGATCGCACAATGCTTTTCCGCGGAGGAGCCGGACAGCCTGCGCGGACCGCAATTCGGCGCCGCCTGGTGCGACGAGCTTGCGAAATGGAAGCGCGCGGACGCGGTGTGGGACATGCTGCAATTCGGGCTGCGCTGCGGCGCGAACCCGCGACAGATGGTGACGACGACGCCGCGGCCGATCCCGCTGCTGAAAAGATTGATGGCCGATCCGCGCTGCGCGGTGACGCATGCGGGGACGACCGCGAACGCCAGGAACCTGTCGGCGAATTTTATGGCCGATATTGTCGGCCGCTATGCCGGAACACGGCTCGGACGGCAGGAACTCGAAGGCGAGATCATCGAAAGCCGCGCCGACGCGCTGTGGACCCGCGAGACGATCGAAGCGGCGAGAGTGGATTGCGTGCCGGAGCCCGGCCGCGTGGCCGTGGCTGTCGATCCTCCCGCGGGCGGCGGTACAAAATCGGATGCGTGCGGGATCGTCGTTGCAGGCCGGGCACGCGACGGATGCGTTTACGTGCTGGGAGACGAGACCATCGGCGCCGCGCGGCCCGATCTCTGGGCGGCAAAGGCTGTCGCGGCCTATCACGCCTATCGGGCCGATGTCCTGGTGGCGGAAGCGAACCAGGGCGGCGAGATGGTGCGCGCGGTCATCGCGCAATGCGATCCGCGCGTGCCGGTGACGCTTGTTCATGCGACGCGCGGGAAATGGCTGCGCGCCGAGCCGGTGGCGCATCTTTACGCGCAGGGCCGCGTGAAGCACGCCGGGGTTTTCCGGTTGCTAGAAGACGAGATGTGCGACTTCGGGCTCGACGGACTATCGTCCGGACATTCGCCGGACCGCCTCGACGCGCTGGTGTGGGCGGTGACGGAACTGGCGCTCGGGCGGAGCGGGGTGCCGAGGGTGCGGGGGATTTGATTCGCCTCTCCCGTTTACGGGAGAGGCCGGGAGCGCGAAGCGATCCGGGCGAGGGGGCTTATTTCGGGGGCAGATGCTCGGCGATACGAAGCAATACACCGTCCCGATTTCGGTAAGTTCATTGTTCCAAAAGCGGAGAACGACCCAACCTTGCTCTCGAAGGTACTCATCGCGCCGTGCATCTCTCAGATTCTCCGAGTGCTGCCCGCCGTCAAGTTCGATGATCAATTTGCGAGATACGGAGGCGAAGTCAGCAATGTACGGTCCGATCGGTACCTGCCGACGGAACTTTTCTCCAGCAAATCGCCGGTCTCTTAAAAGATACCAAAGACGGCGTTCGTGCGGCGTGAGTTCCGCCCGCAATCGCCCTGCAAGATCACGCTTTGTGTTTTCCCGCATCTCGTAAGCATCGCTGCATGTCCGAAACCACACAAGCGGCTTTCCCCTCACCTCGCTCGCGGGCTTCGGCCCGCGAGTCGTCCTCTCCCGCAAGCGGGAGAGGGGAGACAGAGCATGTTCCAAGGACTGCAAAACATCCTCCGCCGCGCGGCGCCGGAGGAAAAGGCATCGCGCGCGGGCGCGGTGATCGCGCTGCACCAGGCCGGGCGGCCGGTGTGGACGCCGCGCGATTATGCGGCGTTGGCCCGCGAGGGTTTTCTGAAGAACGCCGTCGTGTTCCGCTGCGTGCGGCTGATCGCGGAAGCGGCGGGCTCGGTGCCGCTGCTCATATACAAGGATGGGCAGGAGCTGGACGAGCATCCGCTTCTGAAGCTTCTCGCCCGGCCCAATCCGCGCCAGAGCGGCGCGGCTTTTCTCGAAACGCTGATCGGCCATCTGCTCGTCGCCGGCAACGCCTATGCCGAGGCCGCGCTTGTCGACGGCATGCCGCGCGAACTGCACGCCCTGCGGCCGGACCGCATGAAAGTCGTGCCCGGCAGCGACGGCTGGCCGGAGGCCTATGACTATTCGGTCGGCGCGGAGACCGTGCGCTTCCGGCAGGATGTCAATACAGTATCGCCCATCCTGCATGTCCTGTTCTTCCATCCGCTCGACGATCACTATGGTCTGTCGCCGCTGGAAGCGGCGGCGCAGGCGCTCGACGTGCACAACGCCGCATCCAGCTGGAACAAGGCGCTTCTCGACAACGCGGCGCGGCCTTCCGGCGCTCTCGTCTATTCGGGACCGGACGGCGCGAACCTTTCGGACGAACAATTCGAGCGGCTGAAGGACGAGCTGGAGAGCCAGTTTTCCGGGCCGCGCAACGCCGGGCGTCCGCTGCTGCTCGACGGCGGGCTCGACTGGAAGACGATGGCGCTTTCGCCGAAGGACATGGATTTCATCCAGGCCAAGCACGGCGCGGCGCGCGAGATCGCGCTGGCCTTCGGCGTGCCGCCGATGCTGCTCGGCATCCCTGGCGACAGCACCTATTCGAATTATCAGGAAGCCAACCGCGCGCTGTGGCGGCAGACCGTGTTGCCGCTGCTTGCCCGCGTGCTCGGCGATGTCGCGCACTGGCTGGCGCCGGCCTTCGGCACGGAGACGCTGCGTCTGGAGCCGGACCTCGACCGCATCGAGGCGCTGTCATCCGAACGCGAGGCGCTGTGGCGGCGGGTCGAGGGGGCTAACTTCCTGACAGATCAAGAAAAAAGATCTGCCGTCGGGTATGGTTCACCGGCCTGACTTGCGGCGCAGCGGGCAGCGGTTTACGCAGGTAACATAAAGGTGTGGCCTCCCCGCACTTTCCTTGTTAACCATTCCCGCCCATATTCATCGGCGGATGATATCGCCGGTGGTATCACCCGTGGGTCGCCAGCGCGCAAAACTCATAGCTGAAGTGCGGGCGAACCCTAAAAATGTTCGTATCGCAGACGCCTGTAAAATTGCTGAATGGCTAGGATTTATGGCGAAGGGAAAGTCCGGAACGTCTCACAAGGCGCACGCGCGTCCGGGAGAGCCCGTACTTCTCAATTTTCAGGACCGTGGCGATGGAAAAATCCCGACATATCAAGCAAAGCAACTCATCGTGATGATTGATCGCTATGAACACGACATCCGCTGATCACTACGCGGCGCAAGTATTTTGGAGCGACGATGACGAAGGTTATATCGCGCTCGCTCCAGATCTTCCGGGTTGCTCTGCGTTCTCGAAGTCGGCGGATGGTGCGCTTGCCGAACTTCGACATGCCATTGAAGCGTGGCTGAAAGCGGCGACCGCAGCGGGTAACGAAATTCCATCACCTTCTTCGGCACCCGAACCGCAATCGTTCAGCGGTAAATTCGCGCTGCGCATGCCAAAGGAACTGCACGCTAGTCTAACGCATCAGGCCGAAACTCAGGGCGTCAGTCTCAACCAGTTCATCGTTTATCTGCTCGCGAAGAATAGTGCGCGCGAAGAGCTGGAACTGCCTTCAATTGCTCTCGCGCATACACGTCAGGCCATCGCAGATTCTTTCTATGGTTTTCATGCGCTGAGCAGCGCAAATTTATTGGCGGAGTTTGACACATGGCGACACCCACTCAATTCGCTTTTGATCTGCGAGAGGTTGCCGAACTCCTCATCCGAAAGCAGGGAATTACCGAAGGTAAGTGGGCATTCGGTATGGAGTTCGCGATCAATATTGGGACATTCGGACCAACCCAAGAACAATCCTATCCTGGTCTCATGGCCAGTATTGCCCGACTCACACTGACTCGCGCGGACAACGCAGCACCAAACGCGCCGCTTACAATTGACGCTTCTACGCTCGTAGCAAAGCAGTGACTTGTAGAACCCCGCGAAAGCGGGGTTTTTGTTTTTGATATGCCCGATATCCTGAACCAGCTCGCCGAACGCGGCGATCTCGCCCATCTCGCTTTGTTCGCGCTGGCGATGGCCGGGTGGGGCGCGTTCGTGATGACATTCCGCGAACTGATCTCCGCCAACCGGCGCTTCGATGCCTTCGTGCGTGAACTCGCGCGATTCAACAGCCGCTTCAAGGGGAAGTGACATGCCGCAGCACGAGGCCGAGCAGGTGATCCGTACGTTTCTGGAAGTGCTGGCGGGCCTCGTGTGCAAGCCGGCAACACGCCAAAGCCTCATCCTGAGGAGGGCCGCAGGCCCATCTCGAAGGATGGGCCGCAAGGACTGAACCCGCCCCACATCCTTCGAGACGCCCGCTGCGCGGGCTCCTCAGGATGAGGTTCAACACAGCTTTACCCCTCACCCCGCTCGCGCTTGTGCGCGAGTCGCCCTCTCCCACAAGGGAGAGGGGACGGAGCCTCCATGCCCACACCATTCAGCCCCGTAGCCGAAACCAAGAAGCTCTCCCGTGCGCCGAACGTCATTCGCGGCAGCGGTTTCAGCGGCGTCATTACGGGCTATGCCAGCCTGTTCGGCGAGACCGATCTCGGCGGCGATCTCATCGTCAAGGGCGCGTTCGCCGACAGCCTGAAGAAGACCGGCGCGGCGCGCGTCAGGATGCTGTGGCAGCACGATCCGGCGCAGCCGATCGGCGTGTGGGAGGAAATCCGCGAGGACTCGATGGGCCTGCGCGTCCGCGGGCGGCTGTGCCTCAAGGTCGAGAAGGCGCGCGAGGTGTGGGCGCTGAGCCAGGACGGCGGCATCGACGGACTTTCCATCGGCTTCAAGGCCATCAATGCGCGGCGCGATGCGCGGACCGGCGTGAGAAGGTTGGAGCGGATCGATCTCTGGGAGATTTCCATCGTGACGTTCCCCATGCTGCCGCAGGCGCGCGTCAGCACGCTGAAAGACACGCCGAGCTTCTTCCGCACCGAACGCGCGCCGTTTGGGAAGCCGGTGACGCGCCACGGGGCGAGGGCGGCGGCGGAGGCCGTGTTTAGACGCTGATGTATCGCCTCTCCCGCTTGCGGGAGAGGCCGAGAGCGCGAAGCGCTCCGGGTGAGGGGGAGTGCCTGGCTTTTCCCTCACCTCGCTCGCGGGCTTCCGCCCGCGAGTCGTCCTCTCCCGTAAACGGGAGAGGGGCCCGCCGCCTCGCGCGGCTTTTTTTATGTCCAGACGAGGTGACAGATGACAGAAGGACTGGCCCGCGCGCCGGAAAACAAGGCCGCTGATTTCGTGCCGACCAGCGGCGATGTCGTGGAGGCCTATGACGCCTTCATGCGCGCCTTCGAGAACTACCGCGAGGCAAACGACGAACGCCTCAGCGAGATCGAGAACCGCATATCGGCCGACCCTCTGACCGAGGAAAAGCTGGCGCGTATCGACGCCACGCTCGACCGGCAGAAGGATGTGCTCGACCAGATCGTGCTGAAGGCCAAACGCCCGGCGCTCGGCGGCGACATCGAGCGCTCGTCGTTCGGTGCGCGCGAGCGCAAGGCGGCGTTCGAGACCTATGTACGGCGCGGCGATGCCTCGGCGCTGGTGCGTCTCGATGCCAAGGCCATGGTGGCGGGGACGGGCGCCGACGGCGGCTATCTCGTGCCGGAGGAAACCGAGCGCGAGATCGGCAAGCGGCTGATCGCGGCATCGCCGATCCGCGCGATCTCGGGCATCCGCACGATCTCGGCGGCGACCTACAAGAAGCCGTTCGCGACCACGGGCTTTGCATCCGGCTGGGTCGGCGAGACCGATGCCCGCACGCAGACCAACACGCCGACGCTCGCCGAACTCGAATTCCCGGCGATGGAGCTCTACGCCATGCCGGCGGCGACGCAGACGCTGCTCGACGACAGCGCGGTCGATCTCGACCAGTGGATCGCGCAGGAAGTGGAAACGGCATTCGCCGCGCAGGAAAGCGCGGCCTTCGTGAGCGGCGACGGCGACAAGAAGCCGACCGGTTTTCTGCACGGCACGAAAGTGGCCGAGGATTCCTGGGCCTGGGGCAGCATCGGCTATGTGGCGACCGGAATCTCCGGCGATTTCGCCGAAGAAGCACCGGCGGATGAGCTTATCGAGCTGGTGTACGCACTGAAGGCGGGCTACCGGCAGAATGCGCGCTTCGTGTTCAACCGCCGCACGCAGGCGAGCCTGCGCAAGCTGAAGGACGCCGACGGCCGCTATATCTGGATGCCGCCGGCGGAGGCGGGTGGCGATGCCACGCTGCTCGGCTTCCCGGTGACGGAAGCCGAGGACATGCCCGACATCGGCGCGGACGCGTTTCCGATCGCGTTCGGCGATTTCCGCCGCGGCTATCTCGTCGTCGATCGCCTCGGGGTGCGCGTGTTGCGCGATCCCTATTCCGCGAAGCCCTACGTGCTGTTCTACACGACAAAGCGTGTCGGCGGCGGTGTGCAGGATTTCGACGCCATCAAGCTTCTGAAGTTCGGCGTCAGCTGAACTTCGGCTTCGCCCCGGCCGGGCCATGACGGCCGGACGCGCCTTCCGCGCCGCCTGAAAAGGGACGCGCGTGTCCGCACACATGCCTGCGGACGGCGACGGCGATTTTTTTTCTGTTTGAGGACGATCCATGCCGCTGATCCTGCTGACGGGGCCGGAAGAAGAGCCGCTGCCGCTTGCCGGCGCCAGGCACTTCCTCCGGGTCGAACACAACGACGACGATACGCTGATCGCGGAGCTGATCCGCGCGGCGCGGAAGCATGTCGAGACCGTGACGGGCCGCCGGCTCGTGACGCAGATCTGGCGGCTGGTGCTCGACACCTGGCCGGCGGACGGCGTGCTGCATCTGCCGCTGTCGCCGGTGACGGAGATCGCCGCGGCGCGGCTGCGCGGGCCGGACGGCGGCGAGACGGCGCTGGAGACGGACACCTGGCTGCTCGATGCAGGCGGACGTCTGCACATCGCTCAGCGCCCGGCGGTGCTGCGGCCGTTCGCCGGAATCGAGATCGATCTTGAGGCCGGATATGGCGGCGCGGCGGATGTGCCGCCGGGCTTCGTGCAGGCGATCCGGCAGCTCGTCGCGCACTGGTACGAGTACCGCGCGTCGGTCTCGCCGCATGGCGCGGATGCGCTGCCGCTTGCGGTCGCGGCGCTGATCGCGCCCGAACGCGTGCTGAGGGTCTGACATGGGCGATCCGATCGGGCGGTTGCGGCGGCGTGTGACGATTGAAGCGCCGGTCGATACCCCCGACGGGGCGGGCGGGGTGGCACGGACCTGGGAAAGCGCCGGGGAGGTGTGGGCCGCGGTCGAGCCGGTGGGGGCGGGGTTCCGCTTCGCCGCCGGCCAGGCCGGGCAGGCGGTGACCCACCGGATCACCCTGAGGGCCGGGCCGGGCCTGACCGTCCGCCACCGGCTGCAGGATGGAACCCGGACCTACGAGATACGTTCTGTTCATACGGCTGACGCGGAAGCACGCTTCCTTGTGGCCCTGACCGAGGAGATGACGGGATGACGTTTGCAGATTTCCGCACGGGCTATGAGAGCTTCACGCGCCGCATGGCCTCGAAGGCCGCTCTTCGCGTCGATGAGATGCTGAGCACGCCGCGCCGTATCCGCACCGAGACGACGAATTTCGTGCTGGGCGCAGAGGCTATCCCCGCACCGGTTCCGGCGAGGAGCTTTCGCCGTTGAGCGCCGCGCTCGCTTTGCGGGCGGCGGTGCGGTCGAAACTTGTCAATGACGAGGCGCTGTCCGGGATACTGGGCGGCGCCAAAATTTTTGACGAGACACCGGACAGCACCCGCGCTCCCTATATCGTTCTCGCCGACGTCGAAAGTCGCGAGGCCGGCTCCTCGATCGACGAAGGCGAGGAGCATCGCTTCACGCTCAACATCTGGTCGCGCGAGGGCGGGCTGGCGGAAGCGCTGAATGCCGCGGCGCGTGTCGCGACATCGCTCGACGGCTCAGATCTCGAACTCACCGGGCACCGGCTCGCCAATCTGCGCTGGCTCGCGACCGACGCCCGCCGCGCATCCGACGGCCGTCACCGCCTGGCCTCGCTCCGCTTCCGCGCCCTGACCGAGCCCGATGCCTAGCGTCGCTTGAAGTTTCTCCGCGTCCGTCTTCGGACGTTTCCTCCTGACTGGCCCCGTCTCGCGACGGGGCCATTTTTCTTTCCGGAGTACCTACATGGCCGCTCAGAAGGGCAAGGACCTTTTGCTCAAGATCGGTGACGGGGCAGGCGGCTTCACGACGCTCGCCGGTCTTCGCGCCCGCGCGCTCGCGCTCAATGCGGAAGCGGTGGATGTAACCCACGCAGAGAGCGCGGGCCGCTGGCGCGAACTTCTGGAAGGCGCGGGCGTGAAGCGCGCCAGCCTTTCCGGGGCCGGAGTGTTCCGCGACAGCGCATCGGACGCGCTGGCGCGCGAGCTGTTCTTCAACGGCACGATCCGCCCCTGGCAGGTGGTGGTGCCGGATTTCGGCACGATCGAAGGGCCGTTCCAGATCACCGCGCTGGAATATCGCGGCGATCATCTCGGCGAGGTAACGTTCGACCTCGCGCTGGAAAGCGCGGGCGAGATCGCATTCGAGGCCGCATGATGCCCAATCACCATCGCGGCGAGGTGTCTGCCGAAATCGGAGAGCGGGCCTATACGCTCTGCCTGACGCTCGGTGCGCTGGCCGAACTGGAGGCCGCTTTCGGCGCAGAAGATCTGATGGCGCTGGCGGCGCGGTTTGAAACCGGCCGGCTTTCGGCGCGCGATGCGATTCGCATTCTCGGCGCGGGGCTGCGCGGCGGCGGCAACGCCATTACGGACGACGAGATTGCCGCGATGCCAGGGGGGCTGGAGGCTTATCTCGATGCCGTGGCGCGGCTGCTGACGGCAACGTTCGGAAACGAGGGCGGCGGGGAGGCCGCCCCGGCAAACCCTCGATAGGCGCGCGGGTCGATCATCCGCGCGCGCCGTTTCCCTGGCGCGAGGTGATGGCGGGCGGCCTTGGCATTCTGCGCCTGCCGCCGGACGCCTTCTGGCGCATGACGCCGCGCGAATTCGCAGCGGCGATCGAGGGCCTTTCCGGCGGAAGGCGGCACTCGGCCGTGAGGAACTCGGCGAACTCATGCGGCGGTTTCCGGACGATGGAGGAGCAGCCGACGCCGCATATCCTTCGACACGGCTCGCCTTCGGCGAGTCCGGCTCAGGATGAGGGGAGCATATGGACGATCCAAGAATATTCGAGGTGCATGCGGACACGGCGGAGGTCGAGCGTTCGCTCGAGCATCTGGAGCGCCTGTCGCGGGGGTTCGGACGGTCCCTGTCGTCCGCGCTGGAAGGCGCCGCACTACGCGGCCGATCCTTGTCCGACGTGCTGCGCGGGCTCGGCAGCCGGCTTGTCGAACTGTCGCTGCGCAGCGCGATGCGGCCGCTGGAAAGCATGATCGGCGGCATGTTCGGCAATGCGTTGAGCGGTGCGATGCCGTTTGCGAAAGGCGGCGTGCCGGGACGCGTGCAGCCCTTGCTGCGGGCGGTATCGTTTCGACGCCGACCTATTTTCCGATGGGGCGCAATCTTGGCGTGATGGGCGAAGCGGGCACGGAGGCCGTGCTGCCGCTCGCACGCGGCAGCGACGGGCGGCTCGGCGTGCGCGCCGGGAAAAGCGGCTCCGCCGTCAATGTGACCGTGAACATACAGACGCCGGACGTTGACGGCTTTCGCCGTTCCGAAGCGCAGGTGTCGGCCTCACTGGCGCGCGCCGTGGCGCGCGGGCGGCGGGGACTCTAGCCGCGAGGACAGAAATGAGCTTCCACGAAGTGCGTTTTCCGCTCGAAATTACGCTTGGCGCGCGGGGTGGACCCGAAAGGAAGACAGAAATCGTGACGCTCGGTTCGGGCGGCGAGAAGCGCAATGCACGCTGGGCACATGCGCGGCGGAAATGGGATGCGGGCTGGGGCATCAAGACCCTTGGTGCGCTTAGCGAGGTCGTGACGTTTTTCGAACAACGGCGCGGCCGCCTGCACGGTTTTCGCTGGCGCGACCGGTTGGATCATTCCTCCGCGGTGCACGGCGTAGCCGAGACCGCGCTCGACCAGGAACTCGGCACGGGCGACGGCGAGAAAACCGAATTCCAGATCGTGAAGCATTATGGTACGGGCACCGATCCGTATGTGCGGCCGATCCGCAAGCCGGTCGCCGGAAGCGTCATCGTTGCGGTGGACGGCGAGATTGTTTCGGCGGGCTATTCGCTGGACGTCGCTACAGGGCTGGTCATCTTCGATGTCGCGCCGGCAGCCGAAGCCGCCGTGACCGCCGGCTTTCAATTCGATGTGCCGGTACGTTTCGACACTGATTATCTCGAAGTCGATCTCGCGGCTTTTGAAGGCGGAGCTATTCCCTCCGTCCCTGTCGTTGAGATTCGAGCCTAGCGCGAGCGGAAGAGGAACTCGTGGATGCCCGGGACAAGCCCGGGCATGACGGAGGAAATATGCGCGATATTCCCGTCGAGCTTGCCGGGCATCTGTCCGGCGAGGTGACGACGCTTTGCCATTGCTGGCGGGTCACGCGACGCGACGGCGTCGTGCTTGGTTTTACCGACCACGATGACGATCTGGCGTTCGATGCCGTTACATTCCACGCCGCGAGCGGACTGGAAGCGGCGGAGGCCAAGACCGACTTCGGTTTCGCCATCGGCGGCGGCGAGGTTGCCGGTGCGCTTGGATCCGACGGGCTGACGGAGGCGGATCTTTCCGCCGGGTTATGGGACTCGGCGAAAATCGAGCTTTTCCTCGTCAACTGGAGCGCGGTGGAACAGCGCGTGCTGTTGCGTGTCGGCGAAGTCGGCGAAGTGCGCCGCAGCGGTGCGGCGTTTACCGCTGAACTGAGGTCGATGATGCATCGGCTCGACGCGCGGCGCGGTCGTCTGTTCGGCGCTTCGTGTGATGCCGAGCTCGGCGACGCGCGCTGCGGCAAGGATGCTACGACAAGCGATTACCGAGGCACGGGCAGCGTGCTTGTCGCCATGAGCCGTTTCGAGTTCCGGGCTGCGGGGCTTGGAGATTATGAGAGCGGATGGTTCCGTGGCGGGCTCGTAAGCTGGGTTTCGGGACCGAACGCGGGCCGCGTGTCGGAGGTGCGCGAGCATCGGGTCGATGGCGGCGACGTGCGCCTGGCGCTGTGGCAGCAAACGCCGTCCGCGGCGGGCATCGGCGATACATTCACGGTGACGGCCGGCTGCGACAAGAGGTTCGAGACCTGCCGCGATCGTTTCGGGAACGGAGCGAATTTCCGCGGATTTCCGCACATGCCAGGGACGGACCGCGCGCTGTCCTATGCCGCATCCGATGACGGCAATCTCGACGGCGGGAGCCTGTTTCGATGACGCCGGACCTTATCGTGGCCGAGGCGCGAAGCTGGATCGGCACGCCGTACCGGCATCAGGCGAGCCTGAAAGGCGTTGGCTGCGACTGCCTCGGTCTCGTGCTGGGCGTGTGGCGTGCCTTCTATGGTCCATTGCCTCAGGTTTTGCCGCCTTATGCGCCCGATTGGGCGGAGGCGGGGATCGGCGAGCCGCTGGCGGAGGCCGCGAGGCGGCATCTCGTACCCTGTACCGACGATCAGATATGTCCCGGGGACGTTCTGATCTTTCGCTGGCGCGCGCACGTCGCTGCCAAGCATCTCGCAATCGCAACATCCGCCGGCCGGATGATCCACGCGCATGACGGCGCGGCGGTTGTGGAGGTCGCGATCACGTCGTTCTGGCGGCGGCGCATCGCCTATCGTTTTGCCTTTCCGGAAATCGACTGATGGCGACACTCGTATTGCAGACGGCCGGCGCGGCGATCGGCGGCATGTTCGGGCCCGTCGGCGCGGTTGTGGGACGTGCGCTCGGCGGGCTGGCGGGTGCCGCTATCGACAATGCCTTTCTCGGGGCGGGGTCATCAGGCCGCGGAGCGCGGCTGAAGAATATCGATGTGACCGGCTCGACCGAGGGCACGCCGATGCCGCGCGCCTTCGGCCGTGTGCGCGTATCGGGCCAGATCATCTGGACGACACATGTCGAGGCGGTGCGGGTGCGCGAGCGCTCCGGCGGTGGCAAGGGCGGGAGCGGGACGCCGGCATCGGAGTCGGTGAGCTATTTCGCCAACGTCGCGCTTGGCCTGTGCGAAGGACCGATCGCGCGGATCGGCCGGGTCTGGGCGGACGGAAAGCCGCTGGATGCCGGGGCGTTCAATATGCGCGTCCACCGCGGTGGCGAGGACCAGGAACCTGATCCGCTGATTGTCGCGAAGGAGGGTGCCGAGAACGCGCCAGCGTATCGCGGGCTTGCCTATGTCGTCTTCGAGCGCATGCCGCTGGAGAAGTTCGGCAACCGCGTGCCGCAGCTTGCGTTCGAGGTGATCCGGCCGGTGGGCGCGTTCGAGCAGAGCATACGCGCGGTGACGCTGATTCCCGGCGCAACGGAGTTCGGCTACGACACCGAACGCGTGCAGCGCGTGCTTGGCATCGGTGAAAGCGTGCCGGAGAACCAGCACACTGCAAGCGGCGAGGCGGACATTGTCGCGAGTCTCGACGAGTTGCAGGCGGTCTGTCCGAATATCGAGAACATCTCGCTGGTCGTCTCGTGGTTCGGCGACGACCTGCGCTGCGGGCATTGCACGGTGAAGCCGCGCGTCGACAGCGCGATCAAGAAGACATCGGGCGGGACGTGGTCGGTCGCGGGGCGGACGCGCGCCACCGCGCAGCTTGTGTCCATGCATGACGGGCGCCCGGCTTACGGCGGCACGCCCTCCGACAGCAGCGTGATCCGTGCGATTCAGGAGATCAAGGCGCGCGGGTTGAAGGTGACGCTCTATCCGTTCCTGATGATGGATATTCCGGCGGACAACGAACTGCCACATCCGGCGTCGGGTCTGGCGCCGCAGCCGGCCTATCCCTGGCGCGGCGAAATCCGCGCAGCGGGCAATGGCACGGCGTCAGCGGCATCCGAGATCGCGCAGTTTTTCGGAACGGCGGAGGCGGACGACTATTCCGTGTCCGGCGGCGCGGTGCAGTACAGCGGACCGAGTGAATGGGGCTGGCGGCGTTTCGTTCTGCACATGGCGCATCTCGGCAAGGCTGCCGGCGGTGTCGACGCCATCCTTATCGGCTCCGAATTTCGCGATCTGACGCGCTCGCGCGACGAGGCGGGGAGTTATCCCGCGACGGACGAGCTGATCGCGCTCGCGGGCGAGGTGCGTTCGGCGCTGCCTGCGGCGAAGATCACCTATGCCGCTGATTGGACCGAATACGGTGCGCATGTCACGGAAGGTGGGGGCGAGGTGCGGTTTCCGCTCGATCCGTTGTGGGCGGACGCAAACGTGGATGCGGTCGGCATCGATTTCTACCCGCCTTTCGCCGATTGGCGTGACGGCGCGGAGCATCTCGACCGCGCGGCGGCGAACAGTATTTACGATATCGAGTATCTGAAATCCAACGTCACGGGCGGCGAGTTCCACGACTGGTATTATCTCGACGACGAGGATCGCGCCGCACAGGAGCGTATGCCGATCACCGACGGGCTCGGCAAGCCATGGGTGTTTCGCGCCAAGGACATCAGGTCGTGGTGGGACAACGCGCATTATGAGCGCGCGGGTGGTGCGGAGCTTCCGGCGCCGACATCATGGGTACCGCAGTCCAAGCCGATCTGGCTGACCGAGATCGGCTGTCCGGCGGTCGACAAGGGCTCGAATGCACCGAACGTCTTTCCGGACCCGAAATCCTCGACCGCGGTGCTGCCGCCATTCTCGTCCGGCGATCGGGATGATCTGATCCAACGCCGTACATTGCAGGCGGTGATGGACGTGTATGGATCGGAGGCTGCGACAAATCCGGCCTCGTCCATATATGACGCGCCGATGGTCGATCCGGAGCGCACGGCGCTGTGGACCTGGGATGCCCGCCCATACCCGGCATTTCCGCTCGCCGAGACTGTGTGGGCCGACGGACCTGCGCATGAAACCGGGCACTGGCTGACGGGGCGTCTCGGCCAGACGACGATCGCCGAGCTCGCTGCCGCGATCCTTGCCGAAGGAGAGGCCGCCGAGTTCGAAACGTACAGGCTGGAAGGCGTGATCGACGGTTATGCCATCGACCGCCCGGCATCGGTGCGCGAAGCGCTGGAGCCACTTGCCGAGCTGTTCGCGTTCGGTGCGTGCGAGCGCGCGGGCAAGATCATTCTTGTTCCGCGCGGTCAGGGCGAGGTCCGCACATTCACGACCGATGAACTTGCAGCCAGCGGCGAAAGCGCCGAGCCACAGTTCGTGCGGCAGCAGGAAAGCGAATTGCCGCAGGAAATCTCGGTGGGGTTCGCCGACCCGTCTTTCGACTTCCAGCCACGGGTAGCCGGCGCGCGCCGGCGCGGCGCGGAGGCGCGCGGCATCGTCACGATGGACACGGCCGTCACCGCACCTCCATCGGAAATGCAGCGGCGAGCCGAGATCAGGCTGCAGGACATGTGGGTCGGGCGCGATGCAGCGGGTTTCGCACTTCCGCCGTCCGATATCGCGCTCGAACCGGGCGACGCCGTCGCGCTCGATACCGGCGGCGAGTTTCGCCTGTTCGAAATTACCGAGATCGCCGACGGGCCGGTGCGGCAGGTTTCCGCGCGGGCGATCGCGCCCGACATGCTGCGGGCGCCGCGCGCCCTGCCTAGCGCACCCTCGAATCCCGTGCCGCAGATTGCGGGACCGCCGGAAATCGTCGTTCTCGATCTGCCTTCACCCGACGGTGATCCGCCCGTGCTGACGCGCGTTGCCGCGGCGGCGAAACCATGGCCGGGCGGCATCGTGTTCTGGCGTGAGGCTGGAGGTACATTCGAGCCGGCTGTTCGCGCCAACGCACCGGCCGTCATCGGGGAGACGCTTGATGCGCTGGCCCCGGGACCGGCGTGGCGGTTTGACCGTGCCTCCACCGTGACCGTCCGGGTTTCGGAGGGCGTCCTGAGCTCGGCCAGCGACGAGCGTCTTTTTGCCGGTGCCAATCTCTGCGCCATCCGCAATCCCGACGGCGCGTGGGAAGTGCTGCAGTTCGGCAATGCCGAGCTTGTGGCGCCGGCGACCTACCGGTTGTCGCGTTTTCTGCGCGGCCAATCGGGAACGGAAGCCGAAGCGAGCGTTGAAAAGCCGGCGGGCAGCACATGGGTCCTGCTCGATACCGCCGTCATTCCGCTCGTGCGCGGGCTGGAAGCGCTGGGCCGGCCGGTCGCGTGGCGCGCCGCGGCGGCGGGACGCGATCATGCCGATCCGTTCGCGGTTGCGTTCACGTCGGAGCCCGGGGCGACCGCGCTGAGGCCGCTCTCCCCGGTGCATGTACGTGCGCGGCGCGACGAAGACGGAATAGGCATCGACTGGACCAGACGCACGCGCATGAATGGCGACGTCTGGGAAATTTCGGAAGTCCCTCTTGGCGAAACGGACGAACGCTATCGCGTCGACATTCTAGATGGCGGAGAGGTTCTTCGCACGGCGGAAACCGATCTGCCGCATTTCCTGTATGCGGCGAATCTGGAGCTCGCCGACTTCGGCGCTCCACAATCGATCCTTTCCATCAGAATAGCCCAAATATCGTCCGTCACAGGGCCGGGCCGCGCCACGGAGGTCATGCTGAATGTCTGAGACAACGCCGCGCCTCACCTTGCCGCTCGTTGCGGCGAACCAGGCGCAGAAGCATGTGCCCATCAACGAGGCGCTGACGAAGCTGGATGCGCTCGTCCAGCTTTCCGTCATTTCCCGCGATCTTGCGGAGCCGCCATCCGAAGCTGAGGCTGGAGACCGCTATATCGTGGCGGTGGATGCGGCAGGCGCGTGGATCAGTCAGGAAAACAAGATCGCGTCCCATGATTCCGGATGGGTATTCACCTCACCGGCAGAAGGCTGGCTGGCCTGGGACCAGGGTGCGCAGGAACTTGTCGTATTTACCGACGGCGAGTGGGCAACCGTGACCGCCGGTACGGAGGGCGAAACGAGCCTTCAGAATATTCCGCTGCTGGGCGTCGGCGCGGAGGCCGATGAAACCAACCCGTTTTCGGCAAAGCTGAACAGTGCGCTCTGGACGGCGTCTGTCTCCGGCGAAGGCGGCAGCGGCGACCTGCGCTGTGTGATGAACAAGGAGGCTGCGCCGAATGTTCTGTCGCTGCTGATGCAGTCGGACTATTCGGGCCGCGCCGAAATCGGCCTGATCGGCGATGACGATCTTCTGTTCAAGGTGTCCGCCGATGGCTCTACCTGGAAAGAGTCGCTGCGCATCGACAACAGCAGCGGCCGCGTGAGCTTTCCGGCCGGCGGACCGCGGGAACTTCTGACCGGCAGTCGGACATATTATGTCCGTTCGGACGGCAGCGATTCCAATGACGGTCGCTCTGACGCGTCCGGCGGAGCCTTTCTCACCTTGCAGAAGGCCGTCGATATCGCCGCGTCGCTGGATCTCGGCATCCATGACGTGACGATCAACATCGGGCCTGGAACCTACGACCGTTTTCAACCCAAGACACTGGTCGGGGCCGGCGCGGTCCGTATCGTCGGCGATGTCTCGACTCCGTCCAATGTCGTCATATCGAGTTCGTCCGGCGCCGCGGTCGGCAGCGCGACGCCCTATGCCGGAACGTATTACCTGTCGGGCGTCAGGCTTGTAACCACGGGAAGCGGAAATCACGCGCTTCATGTTGTCGGCGTCGCCGCGGTCTTCGACTACGCGGCACTGGACTTCGGTTCTTGCGGCGCAACGCATGTCCAGGTCGAGACGGGCGCGTTCGTCAATATAAGCGGCAGCTATACGATCTCCGGCGGAGCGCAACGTCATTGGCACGCGGGAGGCGGAATCATATTCCGCGGATCGCCCGCAACCCTCACCCTGTCCGGAACGCCGAACTTCAGCACCTGTTTTGCGCGGGCATCGCTGATGGGCGTGCTGACGGTCTCGGGCACCGCATTCTCCGGGCCGGCAACGGGGAAGCGATACGACGTCGTGCAGAATGCACTCATCAATACCGGTGGTTCGGGTGCGAGCTTTTTTCCGGGTGATGTCACCGGGACCGACGCAACAAGCGGCGTCTACGCTTAGGCTTTTACAGCGGCCTGAACACCTTTTCCAACAATCGAGGTATTTGCATGCGTCATCGCACATTCGCGGGGCCGCGCTGATGGCGGCCGTCAATTTCGATCGGGCATTGGCTGCTGTCCTGAAGCATGAGGGCGGTTATGCCGACCATCCTCGCGATCCCGGCGGTGCCACAAATCTCGGCGTCACCCGCGCCACCCTCGCACGTTGGAGGGGAAGGCCTGTGTCCAAGGCCGAAGTTCGCGCGCTGACACGGGCCGAAGCCGCGAAAATCTATCGAGCGCTGTATTGGGATGAAATTGCCGGCGATGCGTTGCCCGATGGCCTAGATCTCGCGGTGTTCGACTATTGCGTAAACTCCGGACCCGGCCGCGCGGCGCGCGCGCTGCAAGCCGTTGCGGGCACGCGAGGCGACGGACGGATCGGGAAGATCACACTTGCTTGCGTCGCGCTGCGTGACCCCGAACACCTCATCATCGCCTATTGCCGGAAACGCCTGACGTTTCTCGAACGTCTCAGAACGTTTGCCGTCTTCGGGCGCGGCTGGCGGCGCCGCGTCGACGAAACGCAGGCGCTCGCTCTCGAGATGGCGCGCGAACAGAAGCTTGCCGCCTGATCCATCCATCCATCCAAAGGAGTCCATACATGACCTGGGATACGATTGCGCCGTTTCTCCGCCACGCGCTTCAGTTCGGCTCCGGCCTTCTGGTCGCGAAGGGCATCATCGATACGGCGAATGCCGAAGTGCTTGTTGGTAGCCTCGTGTCGATCGCGTCCGTCGGCTGGTGGTTGTTCAGCCGTCCGCGAGACGCATGATGCAGATCACGGCGCTCCTTTTGAAGATCGCCGACGTGCTAGCCTCTCTGCTCGCCCTCTGGCGGTCCGAGCGCGAGCGGCGGGCTGGGCGAACCGACGCCATTCTGGAACAAAGAGAGGCGACCGATGCCGCTGTTCAAGAGGCCGAATCCGCACGTTCTGATCGCCGTGTGCGTGATGCTAGGGCTGACGGGCTGCGCGAGAACGATGGTTTCCGCCGGGACTGATCCGGGTCTTACCTGCCGTGCGTTCGGCCCGATCCATTATTCGCGGCACGACACCGAATCGAGTCAGCGCCAAAGCCGGGAACATAATGCAGCGTGGGCGGCAGTTTGCGGGAAGTGATTGTATATCATAGTTATTTGGTCGTTCAGACAGAGTTCAGCCGTTTTCGCTATTATGGGCCCGATGTTCCGATCTTCGATCATCTTGGTGTCTTTTGCGATTGTGACTGCCGCCATGCCCGTGGCGGCGCAAAACGCGTTTGTGCGGGTGGCGCAGGCAGACGGCTGTCTGCCACGTCGGGAAGCCGTCGCCATGGTGCAAAGCGGAAGGGCTTTGCCGCTGCGCCAGCTGCGCGGAAAGGCGGAAGACGCAGCCGGCGGCGAGATGATCAACGCGGAACTTTGTTTTCGAGGCGGCCAGGCCGTCTATGTCGTTACGGTGCTGAGCACGGCGGGCAAGGTGGTTTACGTCACGCTCAACGCCAATAACGGCCAAATCATCGGGACCCGTTGATGCGCATTCTTGTTGTCGAGGACGACCCGGACCTCAACCGCCAGCTTCAGACGGCCCTTGCCGACGCGGGATATGCGGTGGATGTCGCACTTGACGGCGAGGAGGGGCACTTCCTCGGCAGTTCGGAGCCTTATGACGTCGTCGTGCTCGATATCGGGTTGCCGAAGATGGATGGGTTGCGCGTGCTCGAGGATTGGCGACGCAATGGACGGCGCTTTCCGGTGTTGCTGTTGACCGCGCGCGATCGCTGGAGCGACAAGGTCCAGGGCTTTGATGCCGGCGCCGACGACTACGTGCCGAAACCGTTCCATATGGAAGAGGTGCTCGCGCGCCTGCGCGCTCTGGTACGCCGCGCGGCCGGGCACGCGACGAGCGAGATTCTATGCGGGCCGGTAACACTCGACACGCGCACCGGGCGTGTCTCCGTTGACGGGAATCCCGTCAAGCTCACCTCGCACGAATATCGCCTTCTCTCCTATCTCATGCACCATCAGGGCAGGGTGGTGTCCCGCACCGAACTGGTCGAGCATCTGTACGATCAGGACTTCGACCGGGACTCAAACACGGTTGAGGTGTTTGTCGGCCGCATCCGCAAGAAGCTCGGCGTCGATATGATCCAGACGGTGCGCGGCCTCGGTTATATCGCGGCACCGCCCGGCACGGAGACCTGATGGCAGCGCCTTCGCTTGCCGCGCGCCTGCTGTTTTCAGCGGCGCTCTGGACCGCCGCGGTATTGACGGTCGCGGGCCTGGCTCTCTCCTCGTACTATCAGGGTCTGATCGAGCGCAGCTTCGATCAACGTCTGAATGTCTATCTGAAAGCGCTGGTTGCCGATCTCGCCGGCGATCCAAATTTCGATGCGATTCAGTTCACCGTCGGCGAGCCGCGTTTCGAACTTCCCTTGTCGGGATGGTATTGGCAGGTCGGGCGGCGCGGCACGGACGGTCAGGATACGGTCACACGCTCGTCTCCCTCGCTGTTCGATCGCAATCTGCCATTCCTGATCGACTCTGATCCGGAAAAGGATGTCACGGCAACACGCGAAGCCTATGTCGCGGGTCCGGACAATGAAGACCTGCGCCAGGTCGAGCGGGTCATCCAGGTCGGGGACACGCGCTATGTCGTGGCGGTCGCCGGCGAAGCGAGCGAGATCGGGCAGGAAACGAGCGCGTTCAATTCGGATCTTGCCATCGCCTTCTTCCTGCTGGGGCTCGGCCTCGTATTGACGGCGGCGGTGCAGGTCGGGTTCGGCCTGCGGCCGCTCAAGCACATCTCGCAGCAGATCGCCGAGATACGCGCCGGCCGGAGCGAACGGCTGGAAGGCGCGGTTCCGACCGAGATCGGGCCGCTGGCGCGGGAACTCAACAGCCTACTGGACTCAAATCGTGAAATCATTGCCCGGGCGCGGACCCAGGCCGGCAATCTCGCGCATGCGCTGAAGACGCCGCTTTCGGTCATCGTCAACGAGGCCAATGCCAGTTCCGACGCCATGGGGGCGAAGGTTGTCGAGCAGGCCGAGATCATGCGCCATCAGATCGACCATCATCTCGATCGGGCAAGAGTCAGCGCAGGCATCGCCGTCGTCGGCACGGTCACCGAGACGGCGCCCGTGATCGGCGCGCTTGCCCGGGCGATGGAGAAAGTGCATCGCGACCGCGGCATCACGATCGGCACGAAATCGGAAGAGATCCGCTTTCGGGGCGAGCAGCAGGACCTCGAAGAGATGGTCGGCAATCTGCTCGACAATGCCTGCAAATGGGCGAAGAGCACCGTTTCCATCGCCGTAAAGGCGGAACGGCAGAGAGGCCTTCAAGAGCCTTTTCTGCGCATAGTCGTTGAAGACGACGGCCCGGGCCTCCCCGCGAAACAACGGGAGGCTGCGCTCAGGCGCGGCAAACGGCTCGATGAGACGAAACCCGGTTCGGGGCTCGGACTCGCGATCGTCGCGGACCTTGCACGCCTCTATGGCGGGTCTCTTAGTCTCAATACTTCCCCAATGGGTGGTTTGCGGGCAGAATTGCGGCTGCCGGCGGCCCACTGACAGAGTTTCGCCCGAATCCGAATTTATCCGCCGGGTGGGGATGGAAAAATGGCCGCAGGGGGGTCGGGCGGCCGGAGACAGAGGGTTGTGATGATTTTCAGACAGCTGATTGCCGTTAGTCTCATAGCGGTTACCGCCGCGGCCTGTTCGCAGACGTCGGCGGGCGGAGCGGGACCGCGCGAAGGCGTTGGCACGCTGGCGGGCGTGGTTGCCGGCGGCGTCATCGGTTCGCAGTTCGGCGGCGGAAGCGGCCGGGTCGTCGGCGCCGTACTCGGCGCAACGGCAGGCGGACTCATCGGCAATGCGATTGGACGTTCGATGGACGAGCAGGCGCGCCAGCAGGCCTATGCCGCCGAGTATCGCGCGCTTGAATACGGCGCGCCCGGTGCTCCGGTGGCGTGGCGTCACGAAAGTTATTACGGCACGGTCACGCCGGGCGCCTATTCCGATCGCGGCGGCGCCCGCTGCCGCGAGTTCGCTCATACGATCTACATCGACGGCCAGCCCGAGACAGCACGCGGCGTTGCCTGCCGCCAGTCGGACGGCACCTGGCGGCCGGTCTGAGTTCTTGGGCGAGTCGCAAGAGACAGCGAAGGGCGGCGTGAGCCGCCCTTTTGTTGTTCAACCGGGCGTTAAGCTACGGGCGGGTAGGATTTCGGCAACCTAATCTGCGAGAGAACCGGCGGCACCATGGCCGAGGGCCCGGATCACGAGAAGCTGACCGCCTTTTTCCGCGAGCTTACGCCCGCGGCACGGGCTCGTCTGTCCGCGGCCATGAACAGCGGCGCGGGCGCCGACATTCCATTCCGTGCCATCATTCTGGAACCTCTGCTCGCGGCCCAGCGGGCGCTCGGAGAAATCCCTCTTCAGGTTGCGCCCGAACAGCTGCTTCTCGCCCCGCTCGATCCTTTCGTCACGAACGAGGACGTCAAAACCAAAACGCCGGGCGTCGTCACGCGTGTCATGCGTGACCGTCTTGCGCAATGGCTCGTCACTACCGGCGCGCCCGACATCGTCAAGGATCTCGCCGCCAAACTCGACACCATCGCCAGCAAGGCGGCGCAGGACGAGGTGGTCGACCAGGCCCAGGACAAACTGGCCCATCACCTCACCGATGTTCTGTCGAAGGCCGAGAACGCAAAGGCGCGCAATCGTCTTGCGGCGCAGCTCGGCGGCGAGAGCGGCGCGGTCGATCTCGAGGATCTTATTGTCGCGCTACGGCGCCGGGCGCTGCTGACGCGCTTTGCCTCCGAGACGCACGCACCAAGCGGTCCGATGGACGAGGCGCTGCGGGCGACAAAGGCGCACCTGGACTCGATCGCCATCAAATATCAGGACGCGCTATCCTTCGCGCTGCTGCTCGTCCGCGCCAAGCTTCCCAATCCCCAGACATTCGTGCGCCTCGCGGCGGTCGCGGTCGAAACGACCGACGGCTCCCGCATCTGCGAGACGCCTTATGTCCGTGTCCTCGACCTCGCTCTGGCGGAAGCAGAGCGCGAATATGTCTGTGCGCGCCGTCATACATCCACGGCCGAGCGGCCGGTCTTTCTGCGGGCTGTTCGTGGGTTCGGCGCGACCGCGAGGGCGCTCGGCAGCGAAGTTGATCTCCAGGCCGACGGCGTCCATGCGCGCAGGCTCGCGGCTCTCAAGCGCGAGATGGCGGAATGCGTGCGCAGCGATCTTCAGGATCTGGCGCCCCGGGTGCGCAGGCTGGTGCGTCCGCGCGCGCAGGAACGTTCTCTCGAGGACCACGAAATCGCGCGGCTCGAGGCGGATCTCGATCTTCTCCTTATCGCAAGATCTTATGCCGAAGAGATTGCGCTGAATGCGCTGAGCGGACGCGTATTTACAGAAGTGCGTGACCTGCTGGACACGGGCACGCCGCAGCTCATGGAACGGCTGCGCGCCGCCGACGAAAAGACCAAACCCGGCCTCAGGGCACGACTTGCCACGATCGTCACCGTTTCGCAGAAGATCTTCGGCTCTGAATATGGAGCGTTGATCTCCAAGGCGATCGATGTCGCGGGCCAGGAAGCGCGGCAGCCTCAGGCGCGCTCGGCCTGATCGTCAAACCGGCGGGGGTTCTGCCGGCGCGAACAGGGCGAGAGAGCCGGGTGTCCGCGCGGCTTCCGTAAGGGCCATCGCGACATGCTCCGCGAACGAGCGCGGTACGAGCGCCAGCCACGCATTCGCGTCCCGGCTTTCCAGCACCAGCAAGGTCTTGACGCCAGCGAGCGTCGTTCCGCGCGCGCTGTTGTCGTCCAGAGCGCGTAGATCGGCGGGGCAGACGCGCGCAAGTATCTCGCGGGCAGTCGCGCCGACAATACGGAAACTCGAAAACGCGCCGCTGAGATCCGAGACGCGTTCGGCGCCCAGCACATCCGCGAGGGCGGTGCGAAGTTCCGGGGCGCGATCGCGTGCGCAGATGATCCGCCATCTGAGGGGACCGGTCCACGCTATGCGGATAGCGTCCGCAACGACCGTCTGCCATGGCTCCATAGGCAGCTCGGTTCCGAGGATGCCCGCGACACGGGTTTCGACGGCCTCGCGCGGCGGACGCGCAATATCGATGATCCCGAAGTCCTCGATCAGAGCCACGGCGGTGTTGTCGCGCGTTGCCAGGGATCGTGGCGCGGCCAGCGTATCGTTCCAGACAAGCTCCTCGCTCACGCTCTCGTCTCCGCCATGCCAAGGAAGTCAGTGCCGGTGATGGTAGCGGGATGGTTCTCCCCGGACATCACGAGGAACACTTTCTCGCCGATGTGCTTTTCGCCCGCCGTAACAAGAGCCAGCGCGATCGAGCGGCGCAGAGTCGGCGAATAGCCCGAAGTCGTCACATGGCCGACAACGCGCCGCGGCGGCGGATGCTCAGGATCCAGCACAAGATGTGCGCCCGCCGGCGGCACCAGTGAGCGATCGTCCATCAGAATGCCGACAAGATGACGCCTGTTGGGGCGCGTAAGGGCAGGGCGCGTCAGCCCGGATGCTCCGACGAAGTACGTCTTGCTGTCCGAGACGAGATCACCAAGTCCGAGATCGTAGGGTGTGACGGTGCCGTCCGTCTCGCGATCGAGATCGAACGCGCCGGATTCAAGACGCAGCCGGCTGAGCGCGTCTGTGCCGAAACGCGCCAGGCCAAGATCGCGGCCGGCATCGAGCAGGAAATTCCATAGCGGCAGGCCATATCCGGCGGGAACGCCGAGTTCGACTTCGGCGCCAGCCGTATGGCGGCTTGCAAGCGCGCGTGCCGGTACACCGCACACTTCGCCCTCGCCGAACGAGTCGATCGTGAACTCCGATATGTCGATATCGCCCGGGATTCGCGACAAAAGCTCCGGAACGCGGGGACCGGCCAGCAAAATCTGCGCCCAGCGCTCGGTTTCGTCGGTAATGACGACATCGAGATCGCGCCATGCCGTCTGCAGCCAGCGCTCGAACCATGCCGTCAGCGGAGCCGCGCGGCCAATGCCGGTCGACAGCAGGAAGCGCTCGTTCGCAACATGGGCAACGACGCCGTCTTCCTGCACGAACCCATCTTCATTCAGGAACAGCGCGTAGCGCGAACTGCCGAGCGCCGTATCGGCTATGTCGGTCGCGCTCATCCTGTCGATGAACTCTGCGGCGTCCGGGCCGGAAATGGAGATTTTTGCACCCGCGCTGGCGTCGAACAATCCAATGCCGTTACGCACCGCCCGCACTTCGCGGCGCACCGCCGCTTCGCGCGTCTCACCCGCTTGCGGAAATGCCGCCGGCAAATTCCACAAGCCGAACGGCTCGATGATCACATCCTTGAAACTGGCGGAGATAGGCGTCGCGCGCACCGGCCGGAACAGCGGGCCCCGGCGCGAACCGGCGATGGCGCCAAGCGTCAGCGGCGTCCATGGCGGGCGGAAGGTCGTATGCTCCGCGTCCTGCGGATCGGCCCGCAACAATTTGGAACGTATAGCCGCGGCGTTCGCCACGGCGCTCTTGCCCTGATCCACGCCAAGGCCGAGGCCCGTATAGCGCTTCAGCAATTCGGCATCGCGGTAGCCTTCGCGGATCGCGATCTCCATGTCACCGGCCGTGACGTCGGTCTGGAAATCGACGAAGGAGTTCATCCGCTCTTCTTCGGTCGATATGTCGGGCAGCGCGCCGACGACCTCGGTAAAATCGTCGAGCGTCGCATCGATGGAAGGCGCGCTCCGTCCGCCGCGCGCATTCTTGTCCTTGATATGCGTGGCGGCAGCCTCGCCCGCACGCCAGCCATCGGCGATCGCCGGACCGAGATCGATATGCCCGTTCGCGCCGCCGGCAACGAAGAGTCCGTACGGGAGAAGACCGGGCCGGAAGCCGCCGATCGTTTCATCGAAGCTGAGTTGCGCGCCGAGATGTCCTGCGAGATAGGGCATGGGCGCCCACCCGCCGGAAACCAGCAGGGTGTCGCAGGCGATATCGCTCTTGAGGGCCGGCCCGTCGATCGTCAGGCGGTTTGCGATCGTGAGGCCCGTGAGCCGGCCGCTAAATTTCCTTGCGGTGGAATCGACCGGCGCGGACGCGACGGAAATGGAGAGCCCGCGCGATTTTGCGATGTGAAAGAGCGATCCGTTCGGCGCGATCCTGAGATCGATGATCCGCGCGATGCTTGCTCCCGCCGCCTCGAGGTCGCTGGCGGTGCGGTATCCTTCGTCGCCTGCCGTCGCGATGACGATGCGCTGTCCCGGAACGATGCCGTGACGGCGCAAATAGAGGCGCGCCGAGGTCGCAAGCATGATGCCGGGACGATCGTTTCCTGGAAAAACCAGCGGCTTTTCGTGTGCGCCGCTCGCGAGAACGATGGCTTTGGTTCTCAGTTTCCAGAGCCGTTCGCGCGGCACATTGCCGGCCTCCGGGCCATCGGTCACGACATCCAGCGTTTCGGACAGAAGCGCCAGCCCGTGGTCATAGAGCCCCGCTGCCTGGGCACGCGTCAGGATATGGACATTGTCCGCCGCGGCGAGCGCCGCCACCTTGCTCCGTACCCAGTCGACCACCGGCTCGCCGTCGATCCGCCCGTCATAGGCGTCCGCGATACCGCCGAGACGCGGCGAGGCTTCGGCGAGGAACACCGTCAGGCCTTCGGCAGCGGCAGCCTCCGCCGCTGCGATGCCGGCAACGCCGCCGCCGATCACCAGAACATCGGCATAGGCATGGATGTGCTCGTAGCGATCCGGGTCCGCTTCCCCCGGCGCGCGTCCGACGCCGCCGAGCATGCGCAGCCCGCGCTCGTAGACTTTCCACGCTTTCAGCGGCCGCTTGAATGTCTTGTACTGGAAGCCGGAAGGAATGGCCGCCCGGACAAAATCCAGCAGTCCTCCGGCATCGAAGCGTGCTGACGGCCAGGCGTTCTGCGTCCGTACGGAAAGCCCGTCCGTCAGCGGGATCTGCGTCGCGTTCTGGCTCGGCGTATGGTTCGGGCCCGTGCCGATCTGCACGAAGGCGTTCGGCTCTTCCGGGCCGATGCTGACGATTCCGCGCGGGCGGTGATATTTGAAGCTGCGGGCAATCGTATCGATGCCATTCGCGAGCAGGGCGCTTGCCACCGTGTCACCGGCGAAGCCTTTCAGTCGCCTTCCGTTGAATGTGAAGCCGATGGTGCGCGTCCGATCGACAAGCCTGCCGAAGCGTCCATCCTTGTCGTCGGGCAGTCGGGTGGAATGCCGGCTCATGCGATTTCGCCCGGAAGCGCGTCGGGCTCCTCGCCTGGAACCCAGATCGCGGAAATGCGCTGATTGCCGGTGTGCCGCGCGAGCCCGAACCAGCTGCCGCAGCCCGACTCGCAAAGCCACCATTCGCGCGAAATGCCGCGTGCATAGACGCGCTGATCCCCCGGCGCGGTGTACAGACCGCCGCAGGTGAATTCGGTTTCATCGCCCGCGATGGAGCAGACAGGGCACGTAATGAGCAGCATGATCCCTCAGTGAGCCACCGCCGACGCCGCGCTTTCGTCGATGAGGCGGCCCTGGGCAAAACGGTCGAGGCCGTAAGGTTCCGCCACGCGCGCGGCATTGCCCGATGTGATCATCGCCGCCATCGAGAAGCCGGACCCGGGGATCGCCTTGAATCCGCCCGTTCCCCAGCCGCAGTTGACGAACAATCCATCCGGCCCGGCTGGCCCGAGGATCGGTGACCGATCCGGCGTGATGTCGACCGTGCCGCCCCAATGCCGCATCATGCGCACACGCGAGAGCGTGGGAAAAAGCTCCAGCATCGATGCGGCGGTTTTCTCGATTTCAGGCAGGGAGCCGCGGCGGGAGTATCCTGGATAGCGGTCTGTCGCTCCGCCGATGACGAGTTCTCCCTTGTCGGACTGGCTGATATAGCCGTCGACGGCTCCCGCCAGCACCACGACATCAAGCAGTGGCTTGAGCGGTTCGGATACGAAGGCCTGCAAATTGACCGGCTCGATCGGAAGATTGACGCCGAGCGGGGCGACGAGAGGCGGCGTGTCGGCGGCCGCGGCCACCATCACCGTGCCGGCGGCGATCCTGCCGCGCGATGTACGGACGCCGAGGATTTTGGCGCCGTCGGTCATGATGTTCTCGACGTCGCATTCCTCGATGATCTCGACTCCGAGCTTCGATGCCATCCGGGCGTAGGCCCAGGCCACGGCATCGTGGCGGGCGATGCCGCCGCGCGGCTGATACAGCGCGCCGAAGAGCGGATAGCGCTTGTGCGGGCCATCATCGAGCATCGGCAGCAGGGACCGCACCTCGTCCGGCGGGATCATCCATGTCTTGATGCCGAAATGCCGGTTGGCGTCCGCGGTGCGCGACAGCGCGTCCATGCTCTGGCGGCTGAACGCCAGTTCAACCAGCCCGCGCGGCGAGTAGAAGACGTTGAAGTCGAGTTCCTGCGAAAGATGCTCGAACAGCGAATGCGACAAGCCATAGAGTGCCATGCTCTGCGGCCGCAGATAATTGGAGCGGATGATTGCCGTGTTGCGCGCGGTATTGCCGCCGCCGAGCCAGCCTTTTTCCAGCACCGCGACCTTGGTGATGCCGTGCAGCTTGGCGAGATAGTAGGCCGTCGCGAGGCCGTGGCCGCCGCCGCCGATGATAACGACATCATAGGACGGCTTCGGCTCGGCCTTCCGCCATGCGGGAGCCCAGCCCCGGTGGTGGTGGCGCGCCTCACGCAAAAGCGACGAGAAGGAGTAGCGGCGGGTCGGTCGTCGCATCGGTCGGCGGAAGCCTTGGAAGTGGCGCGGAGATCACCGCTGGGTTCGGTTGGACACTAGCGACCCCTCCCGAGCCGTGGAAGAGGACGGTTGACCGCGATCAACAGCCCAAGCTGGGCCCAAGACGGGTTTGTGCTAGACGATCCCCATGACAGGGCTTGTTTTCATTCTTTTGACCGGGGTCGCGGTTCTCGCTGTCCTCGTTCCGCTAGCGAGGCGCCGCGAGGGGCGCGTGGCCGCCGGTGAAGCCGCGGTTTACCGCGACCAGCTTGCCGAAATCGACCGGGATCTCGCCCGCGGCGCAATCGGCGGCAGCGAGGCCGAGGCCGCTCGCGTGGAAGTCGCGCGCCGCCTCATCGCGATTTCAGAGAAAGCTCCCGAAAATGCACAGTCCTCGACCGCGCGGCGGCGAATGGTGGCCGTTCTGGCGCTGGTCGCGCTGCCTTTGCTGGCCGGCGGGATATACCTGTCGCTCGGTCGGCCGGACCTGTCCGATCGTCCGCTGGCAGAACGGCGCATAGAGGATGAATCGCTGGTGGCCCTGATCTCGCGCGTCGAGTCTGAACTCGCGCGTCGTCCTGACGATGGGCAGGGATGGGATGTTCTGGCGCCGGTGTACCTGCGGGCCGGCCAGCCCGGCAAGGCAGCCGAGGCCTATGCAAATGCAATCCGGCTGCTCGGCGCCACTGCGGCGCGCGAAGCCGGTCGCGGCGAATCGCTGGTTATTGCCGCGCAGGGGAAGGTTTCTCCGGAGGCCAAGGCAGCGTTCGAACGGGCGGTGGCCCTCGATCCGAAGGATGCGCGGTCACGCTTCTATCTCGGCGGGGCGGCGGAACAGGCGGGCGACCGGGAGGCGGCCGCCGACATATATAGAAGGCTGCTGGCCGAGGCGGGCACCGATGCCGCCTATGTGCCGATGGTGAGGGAGGCTCTCGCCCGTACCGCGCTTGGCGATGATGGCAAGGCGCCTGCGGTTGATCCCGCTGCTCTCGAAGGTGTGAACCCCGACCAGCGGCTCGCGACGATACGCGGCATGGTCGAGGGCCTTGAGGCGCGCTTGAAGAATGCACCGCAGGACGCTGGCGGCCAGCTCCGGCTGATCCGCGCCTGGGCGATGCTCGGAGAAGCGGACAAGGCGAAGGCCGCCGCGGCTAACGCCAGGACAGTTTTTGCAAGCGATGATAAAATCTTGCGGCGTATTTCTGATCTTTTGATCGGGCTTGGTCTGGAGGAAAAACCGGCATGACCCGCAAGGGCCGGCGTCTTGTTCTGATTGGTGTTGCAGGCGTCGTTCTGTCGGCTGCAGCGGCGCTGGTACTGACAGCGCTGAACGACACGATCGTGTTCTTCAACGGGCCGACCGAGATCGTCCAGAATCCGCCCGAACCGGGCAAAAGATTGCGGCTCGGCGGCCTCGTCGAGCCGGGAAGCGTCAACCGGCAGGGCCCCGATGTCCGCTTCGAGGTGACGGACGGCAACAACAAGATCATCGTCGCCTATGCGGGCCTCCTGCCGGATCTGTTCCGCGAAGGGCAGGGCGTGGTGGCCGAAGGCAGTCTCGCCACCGACGGCACGTTCCGCGCCGACCATGTGCTCGCCAAGCACGATGAAAACTACATGCCCAAGGAAGTGGCCGATACGCTGAAACAGCAGGGCCACTGGAAGAGCGACGTCCGGTGATCGCCGAGATCGGCCACTACGCGCTGGTTCTGGCGCTGGTTCTGGCGTGCATACAAGGCGTCGTTCCGTTCTGGGGCGCGCGGCGGAACGATGCGACGCTCATGCAGGTGGCCGATGGCACGGCGATCGGGCAGCTTATATTCGTGTCCCTGGCGTTCGCGGCGCTGACGAACGCCTATGTCACATCCGACTTCTCGGTATTGAATGTTGTCGAAAATTCGCACTCCGCGAAACCGCTCATCTACAAGATCACCGGCGTGTGGGGAAACCATGAGGGCTCAATGCTCCTGTGGGCTCTCATTCTCGTGATTTTCGGCGCGGCCGTTGCGCTTTTCGGGCGCAATCTTCCGCAACGCCTCAAGGCCGATGTGCTGGCGGTGCAGGCCTGGGTCGCCATCGCGTTCCTTCTTTACCTGTTGATCGCGTCCAATCCCTTCGTCCGCGTCGATCCGGCGCCGCTCGAAGGTCAGGATCTCAATCCGCTGCTGCAGGACATTGGCCTCGCTGTCCATCCGCCGCTGCTTTATCTCGGTTATGTCGGCTTCTCGATTGCCTTTGCCTTTGCAGTGGCGGCGCTGATTGAAGGACGCATCGATGCCGCATGGGCGCGCTGGGTGCGCCCGTGGACGCTGGCGGCATGGCTCTTCCTTACGCTCGGCATCGCGATGGGCTCTTACTGGGCCTATTACGAACTCGGCTGGGGCGGCTTCTGGTTCTGGGATCCGGTTGAAAACGCCAGCTTCATGCCGTGGCTTGCCGGAACAGCGCTGCTGCATTCCGCGCTCGTCATGGAACGGCGCGAGGCGCTGAAAGTCTGGACCATCCTTCTTGCCATTCTCACCTTCTCGCTGTCGCTGCTCGGTACCTTCCTCGTGCGTTCCGGCGTATTGACGTCGGTTCATGCCTTCGCCGTCGATCCGCAGCGCGGTCTTTTCATCCTCGTCATTCTCGCAGTTTTTGTCGGCGGCTCGCTCGCACTCTTCGGGCTCCGTGCGGGCGGGCTCAAGCAGGGCGGGCTGTTCGCGCCGGTCTCGCGCGAGGGCGCGCTCGTGCTGAACAACATCCTGCTCACGACCGCGACCGCGACGGTTCTCGTCGGCACGCTCTATCCGCTCGCGCTCGAGGCGGCGACGGGCGGCAAGATTTCGGTCGGCGCACCGTATTTCAACGCGACCTTCGGCCCGCTCGCGCTTGCGCTTCTCTGCGCCGTGCCGTTCGGCCCCTTGCTCGCGTGGAAACGCGGCGATCTTTACTGGGCGGCGCAGCGGCTGTGGTACGCGGCGGGCGCGGCCCTGCTAGCGGGTGCTGTCGCCTTCTACGTGGAGCAAGGCGGTCCGCTGCTGGCGCCGTTTGCCGTTGCCATCGCGCTGTTCGTCATTGTCGGCGCGTTCGCCGAAATCGTGGAACGTACCCAGCTTTTCCGTGTTTCGCCGGGCGATACCCTTCGTCGCGCCGCAGGCTTGCCGCGCGCGAGCTGGGGCGCAGCCTTCGCGCATTGCGGTCTGGGACTAACCCTGCTCGGCGTGACCGCCGCGACGGCATGGAGTATCGAGCGTATCGACATGATGCGTGCCGGGCAGGCGATGGAAGTCGCCGGAAAAAGCCTGGTATTGACGGAGACCGGCCTTCGCAACGGTCCAAATTATCAGGATTTTGTCGCTCGGTTTACGCTGCGGCAATCCGGTGTCGCGGTTACGGAGGTCGAGTCGTCGAAGCGCGTCTTCGCGGTGCGGCAAATGACGACCACTGAAGCCGGCCTTGTGACGTTTGGCTTCTCCCAGCTCTACGTCTCGCTCGGCGAACTTCAGGAAACCGACGGCGCGGTGGCCGTGCGCGCCGAATGGAAGCCGCTCGTTCTCCTGATCTGGATAGGTCCTGTCCTGATGGCGTTCGGCGGGCTGATTTCGCTGGCCGATCGTCGCCTCCGTGTCGGCGCCCCACGTCCCGCACGCGCGCGTCTGCAGCCGGCGGAGTAGGGCGATGCGCCGGATTGCCCTGATCTTTCTTCTGCTGCTGGCAGTTCCCGCCTTTGCCTACGACGCGAGCGGCGCATTGCCCGATCCGGCACAGGAAGCGCGGGCGCGCGAGCTCTTTCGTGAGCTGCGCTGCATGGTCTGTCAGAACCAGTCGATCGACGATTCGGATGCACCTTTGGCGAAGGACTTGCGCGCGCTGGTCCGTGAGCGCGTCGCGGCGGGCGATAGCGAAGAGGACATCAAGGACTTCCTGGTGGATCGCTATGGCGAGTTCGTTCTGCTCAAGCCGCGCCTCAGCGGCGGCACACTGATTCTCTGGGCTGGGCCCGTGGCCGTGTTGCTACTCGGCGTCGTGTTTGCGCTCGGGGCCTCCCGCCGCGAACGGCAGGGTGCTCGCGAGGAACTGACGGCTGAAGAACAGAAAAAGTTGGACGCTATCCTCAGGCGCGACGCGTAACATTGCCAACTTTTAATGTTCGGGACATGGAGCCGTAAGGCGCGAACGCCCATTTCTCTTGCCGAAGAGGCGGACCGACGCCTCCCGCATCTCAAGAGGAAGAGTGACCCATGAATCAGCAATCCGAACGACCCGTCCGGTCCCTGGCTCGCCGCAAGAGCCTTCTCCTCGCATCCGTGTTTGCCGTCGGCATGGCAGGCGTGCTGGCCGGTGAGGCGGTCATTTCGAACCCGACGCCCGCCAACGCCCAGATCGTCCAGGCGCAGAATCTCAGCAAGGACAACAATCTGGCGCGGTCGCAGCCGTCGCAGGACCAGATCGGCTTTGCCGATATCGTCGAAACGGTTAAGCCGGCAGTCGTATCCGTGCGCGTCAAGACGGCGCGCGAGACATCGTCCTTCGATGGTCAGATGCCGGGCTTCTTCCGCGATCTGCCGGAAGGCCATCCGCTGCGCCGCTTCTTCGAGGAATACGGACAGCAGGGCGAAGACGGCTCGAAGGGCCGCGGTCCGAACCGTCCGCGCCAGTTTGGCCAGGCGCAGGGCTCCGGCTTCTTCATCTCGGCTGACGGTTATGTCGTAACCAACAATCACGTCGTCAAAGATGCCGAGGAAGTGGAACTCGTCACCGATAGCGGCGACACCTTCGATGCCAAGGTTGTCGGTACGGACCCGCAGACCGATCTGGCGCTGCTGAAAGTCGACAAAGGCAATGATTTCCCCTTCGTGAGCCTCTCAGGCGATGTACCGCGCATTGGCGACTGGGTCGTTGCCATCGGTAACCCGTTCGGACTCGGCGGTACGGTGACGGCCGGAATCGTCTCGGCGCGCGGCCGTGATCTCGGCTCCGGTCCCTATGACGACTTCCTGCAGATCGATGCGGCGGTGAACCGTGGCAATTCCGGCGGTCCGACCTTCAACCTCAAGGGCGAGGTCGTCGGCGTGAACACCGCGATCTATTCGCAGTCCGGCGGCAATGTCGGCATCGCGTTTGCGGTTCCGTCGAATGTCGTTGCCAGTGTTGTCGACTCGCTGCGCGAAAACGGCTCGGTCACTCGCGGCTGGCTCGGCGTCGGCATTCAGCCGGTCGAGAAGGACATGGCGGAAGCCATCGGCCTCGATGGGACCGACGGTGCCCTCGTCGCCGAAGTCCATTCCAACACCCCGGCAGCCAAGGCCGGCATCAAGAACCAGGACGTCATCCTGTCCCTGAACGGTCAGAAGGTCGCCGACCCGCGCGAACTGACCCGTATGGTCGGCACGCTGAAGCCCGGCGTCGATGCCGAGCTCAAGGTGTGGCGTGACGGCGCCGAGCGGGACATTACGGTCGAGCTGGGCAAGCGCCCGGATGATGTCGCGAATCTCGGTTCGGACAGCAAGGGCGGTGCCAAGGAGCCTGAAAAGGCCAAACCATCGAGCCTAGGCGATCTCGGCATCGAGCTCGAAAGGTCCGAGGACGGCAAGGGCGTCGCAGTTGCCAGCATCGGCGAAGAAAGCTCGCTGGCCGACAAGCTCCGCGTCGGCGACATCATTCTCGATGTCAGCGGCAAGGCGGTTTCGGAGCCCGGTGACGTCTCGGCGGCCATCGAATCCGCCAAGAAGGACAATGCGCGCTTCGTGACCTTCCGGGTGAAGACCGGCGACAACGCGCGTTACGTGGCCATCCCCGTCAAGAAGGGTTAACCTCTCGGAAGGTCTTTTCGGAGCGGCGGGCGGCCATCGTGGCGCCCGCCGTTCATTTTTTCCGCACTCGCGATCATGTATGAAACGGCCATGCGCATCCTTCTGATTGAGGACGACCGCGAAGCCGCCGCCTATCTTGTGAAAGCGCTGCGAGAAGCGGGCCATGTTCCGGACCACGCCGTGGACGGCGAGGACGGTTATGCGCAGGCCTCCACCAACCCCTACGACGTGCTGGTCGTGGACCGGATGCTGCCGAAACTCGATGGGCTTTCGGTCATTGGCCGTCTCAGGGGCGAGGGGGTCAGGACTCCGGTGCTTATCCTCTCCGCGCTCGGCCAGGTCGATGACCGCGTTGCGGGCCTGCGCGCCGGCGGCGACGACTATCTGACCAAGCCCTATGCCTTCTCCGAATTGCTTGCGCGCATCGAGGCACTGGGCCGCCGCGGCGCGCCGAATGCCGCGGAAACGGTCTACAAGGTCGGAGATCTTGAGCTAGACCGGCTTGCCCATACGGTCGTCCGGGGCAACAATCCCATCGTTCTGCAGCCCCGCGAATTCCGCCTTCTCGAATATCTCATGCGCCATGCCGGGCAGGTCGTCACCCGCACCATGCTGCTCGAGAATGTCTGGGACTATCACTTTGATCCGCAGACCAATGTGATCGATGTCCATATCTCGCGGCTCCGTTCAAAGATCGACAAGGGGCAGGACACGCCGCTGCTGCACACCGTCCGCGGTGCCGGATACATGATCCGTGACGGCGCTCGTTAAACTTTTCCGCACGACCGCGTTCAAGCTGGCGCTCGGCCTTCTGGCCGTGTTCGTTCTGGCTGCGGGTCTTGGCCTTGGATATGTCGTCTGGAAATCCGGACGCGTGGTCCAGGAACAGGTTGCTGCGATGGTCGATGCCGAGGCCGAGAATCTCATGCAACGTTATCGCTCCGACGGTTTTCTCGGGATGCTGCAGGCCATTGCCGAGCGCGCCAGCCAGCCGGGTTCCTTCCTCTACATCGTCACCGCGCCGAACGGTGCGCCCCTGGCAGGAAATGTCGGTACGCTGCCGCCGGATGTTCTCGACAAGACCGGTATACGGGAAACGCAATACACGCGGCTTGGCGCCAATGAAGGCCCGGCGCCCGCTCTCGTGCGTCTGGAGAGGCTTCCGAACGGCTCGCGTCTTCTCGTCGGCCGCGATCTGTCGGAACGAAACCGCTTCGCCGAAATTCTCGCAAGTACGATTCTCGGCGGGCTTGCGCTCGTCATCCTCGTCGGGCTTGCGGGCGGTCTCATTCTCGCGCGCCGCGTTCTCGTCCGCCTCGACGGCATGACCGACACGACACGCACCATCATGGCCGGCAATCTCTCCGGCCGCATACCCGTCAACGGCAGCGGCGACGAGTTCGACCGACTCGCGCTCTCCACAAACCAGATGCTGGAGCGCATCGGCGAACTGATGTCGGAACTGCGTCAGGTCACCGACGATGTCGCGCACGATCTCAAGACGCCACTGACGCGCCTGCGCAATCGCGCCGAGGAGGCGCTGCGCAGCGCTAGGACCGATGAGGATTATCGCGCGACGCTCGACCGCATTATCGAGGAGTCGGATGCGCTCATCCGCACTTTCAACACGATGCTGCTCATCGCGCGCGCCGAATCCGGCGCTGCCCGCGAGGCGATGTCGTCCGTGAATGCGGGCGAGATCGTAGAGAGCGTCGCCGAGCTGTACGAGCCATCGGCGGAGGAAGCAGGCCTCAAGCTCGACATCCGCGCCGCGCCGGACCTGGTGGTCCACGGCAATCGCGAGCTGATCGGCCAGGCGCTCGCGAATCTCGCGGACAATGCCATCAAATACGGCGTGGCCGAAGGGTCGTCCGGCGGCACGATCTCGCTCGCGGCCGAGGGCGACGGCGATCGCGTGCGCTTCGTCGTCGCCGACAACGGGCCGGGTATTCCCGCCGACAACCGGGCCCGGGCGCTGGAGCGTTTCGTGCGCCTCGAGTCGAGCCGCACGCGGCCCGGCTCCGGCCTCGGTCTCAGCCTTGCCAACGCCATCGCGCGCCTGCATGGAGGAACACTGGACCTGGCGGACAACGCGCCGGGGCTCAAAGTGATAATCGAACTCCCGCGCGAACGGGGCGAGGCGTCTGAATGATCTTGGCAGAAGCAGTGGAAGTCGGACCCCTCGCCAATCCGGAAGGAGAGGCAAAGCTCGCGGAGCTTCTTGACCAGCATCCCGATCTCGATGTGATCGCCGATGGCAAGGCCCGCAGTGTTCTTGCCGGTATCGCGTCGGGATCGGCCTATCTTTGGCAGTTGGTGAATGCCGATCCGGCCCGCGCCCTGCGCCTGCTGATCGCCGACCCCGCGTCATCGCGCACCCGCATTCTGGAAGGTGTCCGTACAGCCGACGCCGAGCCGGATGACGCTGGTGTCATGCGCGCGCTCCGCAAGGCCAAGCAGGAGATGGCGCTTCTCACGGCGCTGGCCGATCTCGGCGGCGTCTGGGATGTGCCGGAGGTCACGGCGGCGCTGTCCGACCTCGCCGATGCGTCGATCTCCACCGCGCTGCGCTTCCTGCTGCGCGCCGAAATCGCAAGCGGGAAATTCAAGGGCGACGTTGCATATCCCGAAAAAGCCTCCGGCCTCATTGTCCTTGCGATGGGCAAGCATGGCGCGCGCGAGCTGAACTATTCCTCCGATATCGATCTCGTCGTGTTCTACGAACCCGCCATCGCGCCGTTGGCCGAGGATGTCGAGCCGATGCCGTTCTTCGTGCGGCTCGTGCAGCGCCTCGTGCGCATCATGCAGGAGCGTACGGCCGACGGTTATGTCTTCCGCACCGATCTCCGCCTGCGGCCCGATCCGGGCGCCACGCAGATCGCGATCTCGGTCGGCGCCGCGCTGTCCTATTACGAAAGCGTCGGCCAGAACTGGGAGCGCGCCGCGATGCTGAAAGCGCGGTCCTGCGCCGGCGACATCGACGCAGGCGAAGCCTTTCTCAAGGAACTGACGCCTTTTATATGGCGCAAGCATCTGGACTACGCCGCCATCGCCGACATTCATGCGATGAAGCGTCAGATTCACGCCCATCGTGGCCACGGCGCCATCGCCATCGAAGGCCATAATCTCAAGCTCGGTCGCGGCGGCATTCGCGAGATCGAGTTCTTCGTCCAGACACAGCAGCTCGTGGCCGGCGGCCGCAATCCTGCGCTGCGGGTGCGCGGCACCGAAGAAGCGCTGGCTGCGCTGGTTCGCGAAGGCTGGATCGCGGAGGATACCGAGCGCGATCTTGTCACGGCATATCGTTTCTTGCGCGGCCTTGAACATCGCCTGCAGATGGTTGCTGACGAGCAGACGCATTCGCTCCCGCAGGATGCCGAGGCAATGGAGCGGTTTGCCCGCTTTGCCGGATATGACAGCCGCGATGATTTCGCCGTCGCTTTGCAGGCGCAGCTCGAGATCGTGCAGTCGCATTACGCACATCTGTTCGAGGACGCGCCTGCGCTGGATGTCGCAGCCGGCAGTCTTGTCTTTACCGGCGATGAGGACGATCCCGAAACGCTGCAGACCCTTCGCAATCTCGGCTTCAAGGATCCGGTCCAGGTCTCATCGCTGGTTCGCGGCTGGCATCATGGCCGTGTCGCCGCGACGCGCTCGGCCCGCGCGCGCGAACTTCTGACCGAACTGATGCCGGCGCTTCTCGCGGCGCTCGGCCGGACGGCCGATCCGAACTTTGCCCTCCTCACGCTGGAACGTGTGCTCGCGCGTCTTCCGGCCGGCGTGGAATTCTTCGCGATCCTGCGATCGAATCCCGGCTTTCTCAGCCTCCTGGCCGATGCGCTCGGCACCGCGCCCAATCTCGCAAACACCGTCGCCCGCCGGCCGCACGTTCTGGACGCGGTTTTCGAACCCGCCTTCTTCTCGCGCCTGCCGACGGGCGAAGAGCTGACGGAACGTCTGGATCGCACGCTGGCCGAGGCCCAGGACTACGAGGACCTTCTGAACCGAGCGCGCATTTTCGGGCAGGAGCAGCGTGTTCTCATCGGCATGCGCGTGCTTTCGGGCATGGTCGGCGCCGACCGGGCGGGCGCGGCCTTCGCGCAGCTTGCCGATGTGCTGATGGAGCGGCTTCATTCCGCCGTCGAGCGCGAGCTTGCGCGGGTGCACGGCATCGTTCCCGGTGGCCGCTCCGCCGTAATGGCAATGGGCAAGCTCGGCGGCCGTGAAATGACAGCCGCGTCCGATCTGGACCTTATCCTGATCTACGAGCATCCGGACGATGCGGTGTCCGACGGCGAACGCTCTCTGGAACCGAGTCAGTACTACGCGCGTCTTACGCAACGTCTCGTTGCGGCGCTATCGGCACCGACCAGTGAAGGCGCGCTCTACGAAGTGGATCTCCGGCTGCGTCCGTCCGGCCGCGCCGGCCCGCTCGCGACGCGTCTGAAGGCCTTTCGTTCCTATCAGGTCTCCGAAGCCTGGACGTGGGAGCATATGGCGCTGACACGCGGGCGCGCGGTTGCGTCGGACGGAAACTTCAAGAACGAGGTCGAGGGCACGATCCTCGATGTTCTGCGCATAGAGCGCGATCCGAAGAAGATTGCCGCGGATGTGGCGGAGATGCGCGGCAAGCTCGCGTCGGAAAAAGGCCAGGACAATCCCTGGGACATCAAATTCGCGAAAGGCGGGCTGATCGATCTCGAATTCATCGCGCAGTATCTCCAGCTCGTTCACGCGCACCACCACCCGGAGATTCTCAACACAGCGACCGCGACCGTGCTGGAAGCGGCGCACAAGGCCGGTTTGCTGGCGGCTGACGATCACGAAACACTGCGCGGCGCGACACAATTGCAGCATGGCCTGACGCAGGTGCTGCGCCTCTGTCTGTCCGGGCCCTTCGAGCCAGAGAAAGCCGGCGAGGGCGTCAAATCGCTGTTGGCTCGTGCCGGCGGTGCGCCGGACTTCCCGTCTCTCGACGCCGAACTTCGTCAGGTTCAGGGCGAGGTGCGAAGTGTCTTCGACCGGCTGATCGTTCAGGCCGCCTGATCGGGCTTGCTGCTTTCGGTTTCGATGAGCGGAAGCCGCACGAGGACCACGGTTCCGGAACCGGGCGTCGAACGAATGCGCATCGTGCCGTTGTGCAGTTCGATCAGCGAGCGCGCGATGGCGAGCCCAAGGCCCGAACCCTTGTGGGTTTTGGTGAACTGGTTCTCGACCTGCTCGAACGGCCGTCCAAGTTTGGACAAGGCTTCTTTCGGAATGCCGATGCCGGTGTCCTCGACGTAGATGTGCACGGCATCGCCGATCTGGCGCAGGCGCACAGCCACGCGACCGCCGGGCGGCGTGAACTTCACGGCGTTGGATACGAGGTTCAGCAGGATCTGCTTTATGGCGCGGCGGTCGGCGCGGGTCGAGATGCCGGTCGCAGCCTCGGCGCGCAGCGCCAGGCCCTTCTCCTCGGACAAAGGCGTAATGACGCGCAGCGCTTCGAGAACCGTCGCATCGAGATCGACTTCCTCGATCCTGAGCGGGTGGTGGCCCGTTTCGATACGCGACATTTCCAGAATGTCGTTGATGACTTCGAGCAGATACTGCCCGCTGTCACCGATGTCGCGGCAGTATTCCTCGTATTTCGGCGAGCCGAGCGTGCCGAACGCGCCGGAGGTCATGATTTCCGAGAAGCCGATGATGGCGTTGAGCGGCGTGCGCAGCTCGTGGCTCATATTGGCAAGGAATTCGGACTTCGCACGGTTTGCCGTTTCGGCTTCCGCTTTCTGTTCGGCGTATTTCTCGGCGAGGTCCTGAAGTTGCTGGGCCTGCAGTTCAAGCGTCTGGCGCGATTTGCGCAGGTCCGCAACCGTGGCCATCAGCCGCTTTTCACTGTCGAGCAGCTTCTCCTCGTGCTTCTTCAGCGAGGTGATGTCGGTGCCGACCGAGACGAAGCCGCCATCCTTGGTGCGGCGTTCGTTGATGTGCAGCCACCGGCCATCCTCGATCTGCGCCTCGTAGGTGCGCGCGCCTTCCTCGGGGCGTCCTTCCGGCCGAATCTGTGTGCGCACCACGGGTGCGCGCCCGGCCGTGATAACGTTCTCATAGGGCGTGCCCGGTGCCACGGCGTTGTCCGGCAACTGGTAAAGCTGCTGGAACTTGCTGTTGCAGAGCACGAGTTTGCTGTCGGCGTCCCACAGCACGAAGGCTTCCGAGATCGTCTCGACCGCATCGCGCAGGCGGATATCGGCGGTCGCCGTGCGTTCGGCCAGCCGGCGCTCTTCGGTCACGTTCACGCAAATCCCGACGACGCGGGGGCTGTCATCCGCGGGTCGGACAACCTCGGCGCGGGCCCGCATCCATATCCAGCCGCCGCGCGTGTGGCGGACGCGAAAGGCGCGGTCGATAATTGTCGTCTCGCCTCGCAGAAGCTCGTCCGCAAGTTCGTACAGATCGATATCGCCGGGATGCACCACGGACTGGAACTTGCCGAACGAGATCAGATCGTCCTGAGGCTCCATGCCGACAAGTTCATACATCGAGCGCGACCAGAATACGCGGCCGCGCACAAGGTCCCACTCGAACAATCCGGACCGGCCACGCGCGAGTGCGGTGTCGATACGACTCTGTACGTAACGATAGCTGAGATCTGCAGCGCGTGCGCGCTTCGCCTGACTGTGAAACGCCGCGCCAACCAGCGCCAGCACGGCTGCGGTCGCGATGAGAAACAACAGGGTCAGCCGTGTGTCCGATTCCCATTCGGCCAGCGCGCCGCTCAAGGGCTGCACGACCGCGATCTGTCCGAACGGCGCTTGCAGGCTGTGTACCGTCGCAAGTGTTTCGATGCCCGCCGGAGTGGTGACGGTCATGACACCCGCGCGTTCGCCGAATGTCGTCAGGACCTGCGTCTGGCCGAGCGCGGCGGTAATATCGCCGCCGACCGCGCCGATGCCCGTTCCGGTCACGGCGATGATGCGTCCCGTTTCATCGGTGACGAGGAATCCACGTTCGCGCGCCGAGGATTCCGCCGGCAGATCGCCACGTACGAAATCGGCCGCTGCCGTGGCGGCGGTGCCGGCATCGGCGGCCGCGGCGATGCTGTTGAGATCGCCTGCGAGCTGCGCTGCGACCAGTTCGAGAGCTTCCGACATCTGCGCCAGCGAGCGGGCACGCGTGTCGAGGATATGAACGACCGAGCCCGCACCGACAATGACGAGAAAGACGGCGATAAGAGCCGGAATCGACCAGGGAAACACCGGCCGGCGCGAATCCTTCGCGCCGCGCAGTGCTGCGCTGGCGATCGATTTGATGGCGTAAGGCCGCGCACGAGCGGAAGCCGCGTCGGAACGCGCCATGAGTGCCCCCCAAAATCAGGCGATTTTCCCCGAACCCGGCGACACCAACAGCAGCGGGTCAGAAGGATTTGAATCACTCATGGGTGATTTGTCCAGCCCGGCTTTACGCTTTGTTTACCGGCGTGACAAAAGCGGAGTCGGAAGAATCTCTTGGCGGTGTGTACGTTTAGGCGAGCGCGCGCGAAACGAGGTCCGAAACGTCCGGTGACAGACGTTCGCTGTCCCTGATTCGCTTCAACGCTGCTTCCGCCTGCGTCCGGCGTACGGGTTCCAGCGCCTTCCAGCTGCGGAATGCGCCAAGAAGACGTGCCGCGACCTGCGGATTGATCGGGTCGAGCTCGATCACGACGTCGGCGAGGAAGTTGAATCCCGCGCCGTCCGTGCGGTTGAACTGCGTCGGGTTGCCCGAGGCAAAACCGCCGATCAGAGAGCGCACACGATTGGGATTGCTCATCGAGAACACCGGCTGCGTCATCAGGTGCTTCACGCGGTCCAGCGTTCCGGATTCCTGGATGGAGGCCTGCAACGCCAACCACTTGTCGAGCACGAGCGCATCGCCCGCGTAGCGGCGATGGAAATGCGCGAACGCCTCTTCGCGAGCCGGCAGGTTGATCACCGACAAAACAGCGAGGCCCGCCATGCGGTCCGTCATGTTGTTCGCGCTCGTGTAATGCGCGTGCGCCAGCTTCGCGGCATCTTCGTCCTTCTCGGCGCACAGAAGATCGAGCGCGACGCTCCGCAGCATCCGCCGTCCGGCGCTTTGCGCATCCGGCGAATAGGGGCCGCTGTCGTTCAGGCCTGCGTAAATTTGACTCAGGGGTTCTCGTATATGGGCCGCCACCGCACACTTCAGCGCGAGGCGCACTTCGTGAATCGCGTCGGGATCGACATCGGTCGCGATCTCGCGGGCGATGTCCGTTTCGCTTGGCAGCATGAGAAGCTGCGCGAGCAGGGCGGGGTCGGGATGGGCGAGGGCGCCGGCCAGCGCTTCCTCGAGCCGGGGCTCCCGCACGGCGCTTCCGCCCGTACGAATCGCCTGCACCGAGCGCACGAGAACGCGCGTCATCGCCGATTGCAGCGCCTGCCAGCGATTGAAGGCGTCGCCGTCATGGCGCGCGAGGAACAGAAGGTCGCTCTCCGTCAGGTCGTCGGTGAGTTTGATCGGTGCCGAGAACCCGCGATTGATCGAGGGCACTGGCCGGGTCTTGAGGCCGGTGAACGTGAAGCTGTGCTCGCTGCGCGTCAGAACAAGAAGATTGGTCTCGCCGCTGTCGGCTGCGATATTGAGATCGCGCCCTTCCGCGTCGAGCAGCCCGAAGGCGAGCGGAATCGTCATTGGCAGCTTGACGTTCTGGCCCGGTGTCTTCGGAACCGTTTGCACGACGTTGAGCGTGTAGGTGCCCGCGGCCTCGTCCCAGTTGGACGACAGCGCCACATCCGGCGTGCCGGCCTGCGAATACCACAGCAGAAACTGCGAGAGATCGCGGCCCGAGGCATCGGCGAAGCAGGCGATGAATTCCTCGATCGTCGCGGCCTGGCCGTCGTGGCGCTCGAAATAGATATCCATGCCGCGCCGGAAGGTTTCCGCGCCGATCAGCGTCTTCAGCATGCGGATGACTTCGGCGCCCTTTTCATAGACCGTCGCCGTGTAGAAATTGTTGATCTCGCGATAGGTCTCCGGACGCACCGGATGCGCGAACGGCCCGGCATCCTCGGGAAACTGTACGGCACGCAACGTACGCACATCCGAAATCCGCTCCACCGGCCGCGAGCGCATGTCGGCGGTGAACTCCTGATCACGGAACACGGTCAGCCCTTCCTTCAGGCAGAGCTGGAACCAGTCGCGGCAGGTGATGCGGTTGCCGGTCCAGTTGTGGAAATATTCGTGCGCGATCACCGCCTCGATGCCGGAATAATCTCCGTCGGTGGCGGTTTCGCCGCTCGCCAGAACATATTTGTCGTTGAAGACATTGAGGCCCTTGTTCTCCATCGCGCCCATGTTGAAGTCCGACACGGCAACGATGTTGAAAACGTCGAGATCGTATTCGCGGCCGAACACGTCCTCGTCCCATTTCATCGAACGCTTCAGCGCGTCCATGGCATAGGCGGCGCGGCCTTCCTTGCCATGCTTGACATAGATCGCAAGATCGACCTTCCGGCCTGACATCGTGGTGAAACCGTCTTTCACCACGCCGAGATCGCCGCCGACGAGCGCGAAGAGGTAGCTCGGCTTGGGATGGGGGTCTTCCCAGATCGCGTAATGACGCCCACCCGTCATCTCGCCCGCATCGACCGGGTTGCCGTTCGACAGCAGGACCGGCGCGATCTTTCTGTCGGCCTCTATCCGCACGCGATAGGTCGATAGAACGTCGGGCCGGTCGAGAAAATAGGTGATGCGGCGGAAGCCCTCGGCCTCGCACTGGGTGCAATATGCGCTCCCGGTACGATAAAGCCCCATCAGCTTGGTGTTGTCGGCGGGTCTGAGCCGCGTCACCGCGCGCAGGCGGAATTCGCGTTGCGGCGGCGCGTGGAGCGTCAGAGCGTCAGGCGTCTCGCTGAAGGCGTCGGATGGGAGCTTTTCGTTGTCGAGCAGGAGAGGAGCGTCGAGTTTCAGTTCGTCGCCGTCGAGAACCAGTGGAGCTCCGGCCCGTCCGGCCGGGTTCGGCTTCAGTGTGAGAACCGAAGTTACGACCGCCTCGTCGCCGTCCAGCACCACATCGAGGTCGACATGCTCGATCAGGTAATCGGTGACACGATATTCGGACAGACGAACGGCGCGAGGCTCTTCAGACCGCAAGGCAAGGCTCCTGGAACGGGATGTGTCTCGTACTTAGGGGCCGAAGCCTTTCCGGAATAGCCCCTTTGAGACCAGAAATCCGTTGTGTTGCTTGCGGAAAAAGGGTTGGAAGGCCAGATAAGGCATCGAATTCGCCGCATCGCTGAAGGCAAGTTATTGAAAGACCTTATCAAATTTTCCGTGGCGCCGATGATGGACTGGACCGACCGGCATTGCCGCGTCTTCCATCGCCGCCTCAGCCGGCATGCGCGGCTCTATACCGAGATGGTCACCACCGGCGCCGTGCTGCATGGCCCGCGCGAGCGGCTGCTCGGATTTTCGTCCGAGGAACAGCCCGTGGCGCTCCAGCTCGGTGGTTCGGACCCAGCCGATCTCGCGGCGTCGGCCAGGATTGCGGCCGGGTTCGGCTATGCCGAAATCAACCTGAATGTCGGCTGCCCGTCTGACCGGGTGCAGGACGGGCGTTTTGGCGCCTGTCTGATGCGCGAACCGGCGCTTGTCGGTCGCTGCGTCGAGGCCATGAAGAGGGCGGTGGATATCCCCGTCACCGTCAAATGCCGCATCGGCGTCGACGATCAGGATACCGGCCCCGCGCTGGATGAACTGGCGCATGCCGCGGTCTCCGCCGGCATGGACGCGCTTGTCGTTCATGCCCGGAAGGCGTGGCTGCAGGGCCTGTCGCCCAAGGAAAACCGCGATGTACCGCCGCTCGATTATGCGCGCGTCTGGCGTCTGAAACAGCGGCTGCCGGATCTGCCGATAGCCGTGAACGGCGGCATCGAAACGCTCGATGAAGTGGAAGAACATCTTCGCCATGTCGATGGCGTCATGATCGGCCGCGCCGCCTATCAGAATCCCGGCCTGCTGTGCGACGTCGATGCGCGCCTGTTCGGCGGGGACGCACCCTTCGCCAGCATCCGTGCGGCCGCCGAAAGCATGCTCCCTTATATCGACGCGCACGTCGCACAGGGCGGCAAGGCTTCTAACGTCACCCGCCACATGCTGGGCCTTTTCCAGGGCCAGCCGGGCGCGCGCGCTTTCCGCCGTCATCTCGCGACGGCGGCGGTCAAGCCGAGGGCGGGGGCCGAGGTCCTGGCCGATGCTCTGGCGCTGGTCCGGGACGTTCCCACCGCCGAGGCCGCGTAGAACTAACCGAAAGCATCAGATCGCCTCACTTGCGTCGCCGTCCGCGCGGCGCGACAAGCGCTGCACATGTTCGGGATTCCCCTCGAAGAACTGGCCGTCCTCGCCGCCGTCCTGCTTGCGGGCGGCGTGGCGACGGGTTTGCTCGCCGGCCTGCTTGGCATCGGCGGCGGCGCCATCATCGTGCCGGTGCTCTATTATCTCTTCGGGATTCTGGGCGTTCCGGAAGACATCCGGATGCATCTGTGCGTCGGCACATCGCTTGCCATCATCATCCCGACCTCGATCCGCTCCTTCCTCGCGCACAAGCGGCGCGGGGCGGTCGATATGCGGATTCTGAAGCAGTGGGCCGTTCCGGTCATCGCCGGCGTAGTGACAGGCGCGATTATCGCCGCGTTCTCGTCTGCGGTGGCGCTCGAAGTGGTTTTCGGTCTTTTCGGGGTTACGCTCGGTGCGCAGATGCTGTTTCTCGGCAGCAAGGCCGTGCGGGTGTACGACGAGCTTCCGGGGCCGGTCGGCACAAGCATCTATGGCGGGTTTATAGGCCTCCTGTCGTCACTGGTCGGCATCGGCGGCGGCTCTCTGGCGACGCTTGTGTTCGTCGTGCACGGCCGCACGATGCTGCAGGGAATTGCCATGGGGTCGGGGGTCGGCGTCATGATCTCGATTCCGGGCGCCCTCGGTTTCATCATTGCCGGCTGGCCGGAAATGGCGCGGCTTCCGGCCTTGTCGATCGGCTATGTGTCGCTCATCGGCGCGCTGCTCATCGCCCCCGTCAGCATGCTGGTCGCGCCGCTCGGCGTGCGCATCGCGCATGCCTTTACACAGCGCCAGCTTGAACTGGCGCTCGGCGTGTTCCTGATCCTGATGGGCACGCGTTTTCTGACGGCGGTTCTGCTCGAGCACTTCGCCTAGTCGAAGCTGAAGCCCAGCGCGTGGCGATAATTGTAGAGCAGCACGAATACCGCGATCAGGCCGAGCCAGATCGCGACATGCTGCAGGAACATCGTGCCGCGTCCCTGGTAAGCGCCCAGCGCCCCGCCGCCGACGAACACCAGAAGCGCCATGGCTGCGACGAGCGAGACGATCTGGTCTCCGCGAGCGGTTCCGATCGTGCCGAATATGTCGGCAAGGACGACGATGGTGATTCCAGCCGCGACAATGGCGAGGGCGATCCAGGCATAAGGTTTGTTCATATCCGGCTCCACGAGCGCCGGACGATACGCGAGACCTGTCATGCCGGGAAAGACTTAGCTTACGCCTTGCGCCGGATCAGCGGTTCCGGCTCGGCAGTCACGGGGGCGAGCGCCGTGACGACGCGGTAAGCGGGGAACGAGACCGTCACCTCGGTTCCCTCGCGCAACTTGCTCTTCAGTTCGAACGTGCCGCCGTGCAGATCCGTCAGGCCCTGCACGATCGGCAGGCCGAGGCCTGCACCCTGTTCGGCGGTCTTGATCGCCAGCGTTCCCTGGCCGAACGAGGACAGCACGACGGGAATTTCGTCTTCCGGAATGCCGGGGCCGGTATCGCGCACGGAAAGATATTGCCCGCCATTCTCCAGCGCTCCGACCTTCAAGGTGATCTCGCCACCTTGCGGCGTGAACTTGATGGCGTTGGACAGCAGGTTCAGGGTGATCTGGCGGATCGCGCGTTCGTCCGCCCACAGCATCGGCAGGTTGGACTCGAACGCGTGCAGAATGGTGATGCCGCGATTCTTGGCGCGCAGCTTCAGCAGGTTCCGGCAATCGTCCACGACATAGGTCAGGTTGACGGCTTCCTCGTTCAGTTCGTAGCGGCCAGCTTCGATGCGCGACAGATCAAGCAATTCGTTGATCAGCGTGAGCAGATGTTCGCCGCTCGAATGAATATCGCCGGCATATTCGCGATAGGTCGGGTTGGCGTGCGGCCCGAAAACCTCGCTCTTCAGAACCTCCGAAAACCCGAGAATGGCGTTGAGTGGCGTGCGCAGTTCGTGGCTCATCGTCGCGAGGAATCGCGATTTGGCGACGTTCGCGGTCTCGGCGCGCCGGCGCGCTTCGTCGGAGTTCGATTTGGCCTGTTCGAGCTCGGCGATCAGCGCATCTTTCTCGGCCCGGTATTGCAGGGTCATCAGCGATGTGCGGAAGAGCCGCTGGCCGAGCAGAACGAAGAACACCTGCGCAAGCGGCGCGATGATCGCGACCATGCGCAATGCCGGGTCGTCCATCAGCAGGAAGAAGCCGGCGATCGCGAACGTGATGGGCAGCGAGCCCGCATAGACGATCGGTGGCAGGCTCGCCGACAGCATTGTACGGATCGCAACGATCAGCAGCATCGCGAACACGAGGAAGATGCGCGCGCTGTCATTTTGTACAAACGCCAGCGGCGGAACGATCAGCGCGAATGTTGTGGCATGTGCGAATTCGGCGGCAGCGAAGCGCTGACGCCAGGTTTTCAGGCTGATTTCAGGCGAGGCCTGTCGCAGGAAGCGATGAGCCTGCAGGAGTATCAGGCCGTGAAAAGCGAGTACCGCCAGAAGCCAGACCGCGGTGGTGAAGAACGACAGCCAGAGGCTCATTGTGCCGGCGACGGCGATTTCGAGCGCGAGGATCGCATAGGCGGCGGTGTATCGGTTTTGCGCGTACAGACGGGTCAGCTCTGCGTCGAAGGCCGGGCGTGTACCTGTCGTGGATGTCAGCTTTTCGCGTGCTTCACGAACCTTCTGGCTGACATGGCGGCGCTTTTCGCGCGCGCGCAGGGTTTCGTCGCTCGTTTCCTCGGCGAGGCGGCGGCGAATCTCGTTCATTGTCCATGCGGCATCGTCCGCCGCAAGCAATGCGTCGCCGGTGCTGGTCGCAAGGGGCTTTTGAACGTCGTGCGTCATGGTTCAAATCAGATGTGACTGTATCTGAATTTGAAAACCTTAAGGTCGGACTCACCGATATGGTTGACGGTACGTTTAGATGCTGAAACCGTCCGGTCCGGAACACTTAATAAATCCTGAATGGGAAGTATTTATTGTTTATTTTACGGTATGTACCGTTGGCGACGATCGCATCGATCGCGTCGTTGATCCGGGCTTTCAGCGATTCCTCGCCCTTGCGGAGGCCGACGCCGACGCCCTCGCCGATATAGGCCGGGTCGGTCAGGTCTTCGCCGGCGTAGCTGCAACATTTGCTGCCTTCACCGGTGGTCAGCCACTCATAGGCGCCGATCTTGTCGGTAAGGATTGCATCCACGAAACCGCGTTCAAGTTCGAGCTGGGCTTCCGGCTGCGTGGTGTACACTTTCAGCCTTGCGCCTGCCGGCACATACACTTCCTCCGCATAACGCTGATGGATGGTGCCGACGGTGGCGCCAATGACCCGGCCAGCCATTCCCTTCGGACTTGTGTCGCGGATATTGCTCTCCCTGCGGGCTGTGAAACTCGCCGGCGACTGGTAATAGTGTTTGGAGAAATCGATGTGCTGTTTGCGTTCCTTTGTGATCGACATGGAGGACATGATTGCGTCGTAGCGGTTGGCTATCAGCGCGGGGATCATGTCGCTCCATTCTTCCCGCACGAACTCGCATTTGACCTTCATTTGCATGCACAGAGCGTTTGCTATGTCGATCTCGAATCCCTGCATCAGGTTGTTGTCGTCGACATACACAAAAGGCGGGTAGTTCGTGGTAACGCCAATCCGGAGCGTGCCGGCGTCGCGCGCTGAACTCGGGGTTACACCGAACATCAAGACGATGGAGATAAAGGCGATTCCCGGAAGGCGCATGTGTTGCTGCCTCTAACACGATCCGGTGTAACTCTTAGGCAGAACCTCCCTCGGCACAATAGTTTTTGAAGCCTCTCCAATTGACCGTCGCCGCTTCGTGATTATGGTGCCCCGCAAATCCCCTTATGAGGTGACATGGCTGTTTCCAGAGACGATGTAATGCGGGCGCTTGGCGCTGTTCCGGCACCGGACGGGCGGGGCAGCCTCGCTGACTCTCCACAGATTTCTGAGATCGTCATCGCCGACGACCGGGTGTCGTTCGCAATTCTCACGACGCCCGATAAGGCAAGGTCGCTCGAAACAATCCGGAGCGCCGCCGAAGCCGCGGTGAAAGCCATACCGGGCGTCAAGGATGCGCTTGTTGCGTTGACGGGCGAGCGGGCCGCCGGGGCTTCCGCAGCACCGCCGTCCGCCGCACCCGCGGCGAAAGCAGGGGCCTCGCTCGATGTTCGCCACATCATTGCCGTCGCGTCCGGCAAGGGCGGTGTCGGCAAGTCCACCACCGCCGCCAATCTCGCGCTGGCGCTGGCGGCCAAGGGGCTTCGCGTCGGTTTGCTCGACGCCGATGTGTACGGACCGTCCATGCCCGTGCTGTTCGGCATCCGCCACAAGCCGGCCTCCGACGGCAAGACGATCGAGCCGATCATGTCCTACGGCATCAAGCTGATGTCGATCGGCTTCCTGATCGATTCCAGCACCGCGATGGTCTGGCGCGGGCCGATGGTCATGAGCGCCATCTCCCAGATGCTGAAGGAAGTGAATTGGGGCACGCTCGACGTACTCGTCGTCGATATGCCGCCGGGGACGGGCGACGCACAGCTCACCATGGCGCAGCAGGTGCGCCTCGCCGGGGCGGTGATCGTCTCGACGCCGCAGGATCTGGCCCTTGCCGACGCGCGGCGCGGCGTGGCCATGTTCCGCAAGGTCGATGTGCCGATTTTGGGCGTCATCGAAAACATGAGTTATTTCAAATGTCCCCATTGCGGCGAGCGGACCGATCTTTTCGGCCATGGCGGCGCGGAAAAAGAGGCCCAGGAGCTCGGCGTCCGCTTCCTCGGAGAAATTCCGCTGCATGCGCGTATCCGCGAGTTGTCGGATGCGGGGACCCCGGTCGTGGCCGTCGAACCGACAGGCGAGCATGCCAGCGCCTATTCGGCCATAGCCGATATGGTGTGGACGTCGCTGGAGTCGGGGACCGGGCAAAGGCCCGCGCCGCGGATCGTGGTGAACTAAGATTCACCAGGGTGGTTGCGAACGGTGCGTTTCCGCCCGAACATTTGAATCTGAATCTGTCTGGAGAACTTTGACGCAGGCTTGAGCGTTCTACTTATTCTAATCCAGGCAGTGACTTAGGCTTGGATTCTCAGAAAGGGCGAAATGACCATTGCCGAGAGTGCAAAACATCCAGAAGCCGTTCCCGAATTGCCGGAGCCCCTGTCATCCGCCGATCTCGATAATTGGGCCCTGTTTCTGGACGTCGATGGCACTCTGCTGGACATAGCCGCGAGTCCGGAGGCGGTGGTTGTCCCGCCGGATCTGCCGGATGTGCTCGCCCGTCTGAGGGAACGCCTCGGCGGAGCGCTCGCCCTCGTGACTGGCCGCGAGATTGCGGTGATCGACCGCTTGCTCGTACCGCTCAAGCTGCCCATCGCCGGTGTCCATGGCGCCGAGTTGCGTTTGCCTGACGGCACCATGAAGGGCACCATCGTAAATCCCGCGATGCCGCGCATTCTGGCGGCGCTGGAAGCATTCGTGGCCGGCAATGAAGGGCTCTTGCTCGAAAACAAGGGCCGCGCCGCGGCGGTGCACTACCGGCTCAATCCTGCACTCGGCGAGGATGTCGAAGCCTTCGCACGGGAACTCGTGGAAACCGACGGGGAGGGACTTGAAATCCAGCCCGGCAAGATGGTCGTCGAGGTCCGCCCCGCGAAGGTGGACAAGGGACGCGCGGTTTCCGCCTTTCTTGAGGAGGATCCCTATCTCGGCCGTGTGCCTCTGGTTATCGGGGACGATTGGACCGACGAGCCCGCGTTCCGGACCGCGAATGCGCGCGGCGGACGGTCCATACGTGTCGGACGCGACAAGAGAGCGACCGAGGCAAACGAAAGCATCGCCGATCCGGACGCGGTTCGGCAGTGGCTGGCGCGGATGGCGCGGACGTAGAGAGGGAAAGCAGGATTTGGCTCGTCTGATTGTCGTTTCCAACCGGGTTCCGGTTCCGACCACGAAAGGTTCGACGGCTGCCGCCGGCGGTCTTGCTGTTGCGCTTGAGGCAGCGTTGAAAGCGCATGGCGGCCTGTGGTTCGGATGGTCCGGAAAGACGAGCAGCGAGCGCGAGATCGAATGGCTAGAAATCCGCGATTTCGGGAATATCACGTACGCGGTTGCCGATCTCAACCGGCGTGATGTCGATGAATACTACGCAGGTTTCGCCAATCGTGCGCTGTGGCCGCTTTGCCATTACAGGTTGGACCTTACGGATTTCTCGCGTAAGGACATGGCGGGTTATTTCCGCGTCAATCGCTCTTTTGCACGGCTGCTGGCGCCGCTGATCCGGCCTACCGATTTGATCTGGGTGCATGATTATCACCTGATTCCGCTGGCCTCCGAATTGCGGCACATCGGCGTAAAAAACCGCATCGGTTACTTCCATCACATCCCCTGGCCGCCCGCTGACGTGCTTTCGACGCTGCCCGTTCATGACACCATCATGCGCGGTGTTGCGGCCTACGATCTCGTCGGTTTGCAGACGGACTACGACGTTGAGAATTTCGCCGGCTGCATGATCCGGGAGGGCTTCGGCAAATCTCTCGGAGACAATTGGTATGAGAGCTACGGGCATCGCTTCCAGGTCGGAGCGTTTCCCATCGGGCTGGATACCGAGGTTTTCGAGAAGATGGCGGAGGAGGGGAGCAAGAACCCCATCGTCAAGCGCACGGCGCAAAGTCTCAACGATCGCGATCTCGTCATCGGGGTCGATCGACTCGACTATTCGAAAGGCATCGGCCAGCGCATCGAAGCATTCTCGCGCTTCATCGAAATGAGCCCGAGCGCGAAGGGCAAAGTTACGTTCCTGCAGATCACGCCGAAGTCGCGCTCCGAAGTGCCCGAATATGCCGACATGCAGAAGGAAATCGCTGAACTGACGGGCCGCGTGAACGGCCAGTTCGGCGATGTCGATTGGGTTCCCATACGCTACGTCAACAAAACGATCTCCCGCGCTGCGCTTGCGGGTCTCTATCGTCTCGGCCGCGCGGGTCTCGTTACGCCGCTGCGTGACGGGATGAATCTTGTCGCCAAGGAGTTCGTCGCGGCTCAGGATCCGGAAAATCCCGGCGTGCTCGTGCTTTCGCGCTTTGCGGGTGCGGCCCGCGAAATGGACGGCGCTTTGATCGTGAACCCATACGATACGGAAGCGACGGCAAATGCTATTGGACGCGCGATCTCGATGCCCATCGAAGCCCGCCGCGAACGCTACAATTCCATGATGCCCAAACTGCGCGAACATGACGTCGCCGCCTGGTGCCGCGATTATCTCGACGCCCTGTCGCGGGAGAGCGACCAGCCGTTGGAAACCATGCGGTCCGCGGCGCCATGAACCAGACGCGGGACGCCTGGCCGGTCGAGCTCAAGCTGACAGACGAAAAGCGGGTTCTCAGCGTCGTCTGGGACGACGGGCGGTTGGACATGCTCGACGCGGAATATCTGCGTGTCGAAAGCCCAAGTGCCGAAGTGCAGGGGCATACACCTAGTCAGAAGACCACCGTCCCCGGCAAGAAGAGTGTTACGATCCGCGATGTCCAGGCGGTGGGGGCATATGCCGTCAGGATCGTCTTCAGCGACGGCCATTCGACCGGCATCTATAGCTGGCCTTATCTGCGGAAATTGGCTGAAGAGCGAGACGAGATCTGGCCTCGCTACCTGGAATCCCTGGCCGAAAAAGGCCTGTCGCGCAGCTGATTCAGGCGTTGCTTGACAGCTTCGCCCTCGGCCCATACGAACCGCAGCAGGATGGGCGATTAGCTCAGCGGGAGAGCACTCCCTTCACACGGGAGGGGTCACAGGTTCAATCCCTGTATCGCCCACCATCCTCGCCGCCGCCCCAATGCGTGTCGCTCGCGCCACACTTGCCATCCAACGGACCCACTACCGCCGTTTTTAGGATGCCGCGGATTGAAAACCCGTCTTCGATCCGGATTATGGCGCGAACGGATTCCGCCACAGATTCAATTGAGGCAACGATGCGCCTGTTAGCTCTTCTCTCTGTTGCTGCGCTGACTGCGGCTGTCGCACTTCCGCCGGTCACCAACGCGGGCTTCATGATCGATCCGATGACGAAGCAGCCGCTCGTCAACAAGTTCAATCCGGGCGGCCGTGGCGGCTCGCCCGTCAAGAAGACGATTGTGGAAGCGCCCGGCAGCTACAAACCTGGCACCATCGTCGTGAACACGACCGAACGCCGGCTGTATCTGATCCAGCCCGAAGGCAAGGCGCTGAAATACGGCATCGGCGTTGGCCGCGACGGTTTCCAGTGGGGCGGTTCTCATTCGGTTACGATGAAGCGCGAATGGCCGGATTGGCGTCCGCCGGAAGCGATGTTGAAGCGCCGGCCCGATCTGCCGCGTTTCATGCCGGGCGGCCCGAACAATCCGCTCGGAGCGCGCGCTCTCTATATCGGCTCGACCATCTATCGCATTCATGGCTCCAACGAGCCGTGGACGATCGGTCAGGCCGTGTCGTCGGGCTGTTTCCGCATGACCAATGACGATGTGACGGACCTCTACGAGCGCGTGCCTGTCGGCGCTCGGGTTGTTGTTTTGCGCTGATCCGAGGGCGGGGGCTTGGGGATTGGCGAAGGGCCGGCGCATGCGCCGGCCCTCTTCATTTCAGGAGGCGATAAGCAGCGTCCGGCACATCCCTGAAGTTTGACAGCACGGCTTCCGCGCCGAGTTCATGCGCCGGAACATCCGTATAGCCGTAGTCCATCAGAATGCAGGGAAGGCCTGCGTTCCTCGCCGTCTCCCGGTCGGTCGGCGAGTCGCCGATGAGGATGGCACGCGCGGGATTACCGCCGGCGCGATCGATTGTTCCTGTCAGATGCAGCGGATCGGGTTTGCGCACGGCGAAAGTGTCCGCGCCGCAGATGGCTTTGAATTTCGAACGCAGGCCGATGGCATCGAGCAGGAGCAGCGAAAGTCGCTCCGGCTTGTTGGTGCACACCGAGAGAATGGCGCCCTGGCCGGCAAGCGCGTCGAGCACCTCCGGCACGCCGTCATACGCAACCGACTCATCCGCGATATGAAGCTCGTAATGGGCAAAGAACGCTGCTGCGAGTTCCTCGAAACGTTCCGGCGAAACGATATGGCTGCGAAGTTTCAACCCGCGTTCGATCATCACGCGTGCGCCACGCCCCACCAGCTGATGAACATCCGACAGCACGACCGGCTGCAGATTTTCCAACGCCAGCGTTACGTTAAGCGCTCCGACGAGGTCCGGCGCGGTGTGTGCCAGCGTGCCATCGAGGTCGAATACAAAGGAAGGCGGGATCATGCTGTCCGAAGGGTTTGGGTGACGAGGAAGGACGGGTAGTATCGGCGCCGGTCAGGGCGACTCGCTACGGATAGAGGCATGATACGCTTTTCACGTCACGGCTTCCTGATTTCGGGTATGGCCTTGATATTATTGGTACAAACCGGCTTTGCTGCCGCCCAGGAATACCGTTTCATCCCGGCGCCGCAGATAGATCTCAACCGGATCTACCGCGTCAATCGTCTGACCGGGGAGATGGGCGCCTGCCAGTATGCGGTCAAGGAAGGCACGATCGGGGCGGCGTTGTGCTATCCGGCCGGCGAGGGCGGCGGCCCGCAACCCATTCCGGGAGATTATGAATTGGTCCGCTCGAACCATGAACGCGAGGGCGGCGTTTTCCGGGTCAACACGCGGACCGGCGAGGTCAGCGTGTGCTATGTGCTCACCGAACGGGTGGTTTGTACGCCGCAAGCCCGCTGAGGATGTGACGCATTCCCGACCGGGACGATCAACGATCCGCCCGCCTCGTGCTTTGGGATAAATCAACGTGATGATTCAGAACCGCAACCTGTTGCGCGACACCTGCCTTATTGGCGGCAAATGGACGGGCACGCCGGAAGCCGCCATCAAAAACCCGGCGACCGGAGAGACGGTAAGCCGCGTGCCGGTGTTCGGCGCCAAAGAAGCCAATGCCGCAGTGGATGCCGCCGCGGCGGCGCTGCCGGCATGGTCGGCCAGAACCGCCAGGGAACGCGCGGCAATCCTGCGCCGCTGGTTCCAGCTGATCATAGAGAACAAGGAAGATCTCGCGATCATCATGACGAGCGAGCAGGGCAAGCCGCTCGCAGAGAGCCGGGGCGAGATCGAATATGCCGCGGGCTTCGTCGAATTCTATGCCGAAGAGGCAAAACGTATCTACGGAGAGACGATCCCGAGTCCATGGCCGAATTCGCGCATTCTCGTTCTGCGACAGGCCGCCGGCGTTGTGTCCGCAATCACGCCGTGGAATTTTCCGGCCGCGATGATCACCCGCAAAGTGGGTCCGGCTCTTGCCGCCGGCTGCACGGCCGTTGTGAAGCCGGCCAGCGCGACCCCGCTGACTGCCCTCGCACTGGCACAGCTTGGTGAGGAAGCCGGAATTCCCGACGGCGTGCTGAATGTCATTACAGGAAAGTCCGGTCCAATCGGCGAGGTGCTGACGACGCATCCAAAAGTGCGCGTCGTCACCTTCACCGGCTCGACGGAAATCGGCAAGCAGTTGATGAAGCAGGCGGCTGATGGCGTGAAGAAGGTCGGTCTCGAACTTGGCGGCAATGCGCCGTTCCTCGTGTTCGACGATGCTGACCTCGACGCGGCGGTGCAGGGCGCAATCCAGTCAAAATTCCGCAACATGGGGCAGACCTGCGTCTGCGCGAACCGCATCTACGTGCAGGACGGCGTCTACGATGCGTTTGTCGAAAAACTCATAGTCGCGACGAAGACGCTTAAGGTTGGCAATGGCCTTGAAGAGGGCACCCAGCAGGGGCCTCTCATCAACGAGAGCGCGGTCGAGAAGGTCGAAGACCATATCGCGGACGCGGTGAACAAAGGCGCGAAGGTAAGGCTCGGCGGCAAACGCCACGCGCTCGGCCGCTCATTCTTTGAGCCCACGGTTCTGTCGGACGTGACGCAGAGCATGAAAATCGCCAAGGACGAGACCTTCGGCCCCGTCGCGGCGGTGTTCCGTTTCAAAACGGAAGAAGAGGCTATCCGCTTCGCCAACGACACGGAGTTCGGCCTTGCTTCCTATTTCTATGCGCGCGACGTCGGGCGTATTTTCCGCGTCGCCGAGGCGCTGGAATACGGCATCGTCGGTGTCAATGCGGGCGTGATCTCGACCGAGGTTGCGCCGTTCGGTGGCGTGAAGGAATCCGGTATCGGGCGCGAGGGGTCGCGCCATGGTGTCGAGGAGTTCACCGAGCTGAAATATGTAATGCTCGGAGGGCTGGGGGATTGAGCGACAATTATAAAAGGGCGGCGGCGGAAGCCGCGCTCGAACTCGTGCGTCCGGGCATGCGCCTGGGGCTCGGTACGGGTTCCACGGCGGCGCATTTTGTCGAATTGCTCGGTGCTAGGGTAAAGGCCGGCCTCGATGTCGTCGGTGTACCGACGTCGGAAGCGACCCGTGGCCTTGCAAAACATGCGGGCATCGCCCTCACAACGCTGGAGGAGGAGCCGGAACTCGACCTGACCGTCGATGGTGCCGACGAGATCGACTCCGAACTCAGGCTCATCAAGGGCGGCGGCGCCGCGCTGCTGCGGGAAAAGATCGTGGCTTTTGCGTCGAAGCGCATGGTCGTGATCGCGGACGCAGGCAAGAAAGTGGAGATGCTCGGCGCATTTCCACTTCCCATCGAAGTGATACAGTTCGGCCTTGAATCGACAACGAGGGCGGTCGCCAGGGTCATCGCCGAAGCTGGCTGCCAGGGCGAGATAAAGCTGCGCATGCGGCCGGACGGCCATGCTTTGGTCACGGATTCCGGCCACTTCATCCTTGACGCCGCCTTGGGTCGAATCCCCGGTCCGGAGGCATTGGCGAATGGACTGGCAGCCGTTCCTGGGGTAGTGGAGCACGGGCTGTTCATTGGCCTTGCCAGCGAGGCGTTCGTAGCCGGTCCTTCCGGCGTCGAGCACATCGCGCGGTCTTCTTCCTGAGTTTCCGGAGATGTTTTCGATGAATTTTGCCCGCTACGGCTTCGCCGCGTTTCTCGTGTGCGCGCTTTCTTTCCCGGCCTTCGCCCAGGCGCCGGCCAAGCCGACACCTGAACATATCGCGCTCGCTCGCGCCGTTCTCGATTTCACCGGCGCCCGGAAGAGCTTCGACAATGTGATCCCGAAACTTCTGACGGACGCTCGGAACACCATTCTGCGCACGCGGCCGACGCTTCAGCCGGATCTCGATCTCGCCGCTGTCGAAGTTGCAAAGAAAATGGCGGCCGCGGACGAGGAACTGGTGAACAACATCGCCGTCGTCTACGCGCAGAAGTTTACCGAGGCCGAGTTGAAAGAAATCGCCGGCTTCTATCAGTCGCCGGCCGGCAAGAAGATGGTCGCCGAACTGCCGACTGTGCTGCAGGAAAGCTACAAGCACATGCAGGAATGGACCCGCAAGATGAGCGTCGATGTGATGACGAACCTGCGCACCGAAATGAAGGAGAAGGGCCACGATCTCTAAGATCTCAGCCCTTCCGGAACGCCCGTTTTCAAAAACCCTCTCCGCTTACGCGGGGAGGGTTTTTCCGTTTTTGCGCTGCACGAGCTTCCAGAGAACCGGTCCGAACAGAACGATTGCGCAGACAGCGTAAATACCGATGGCGATGCTGCTCTCGAACAGCGCGGCGGGATCGCCCTGGCTGATCGCCAGCGCCCGGCGCAGCTGCTGTTCCGCCAGCGGGCCGAGGATGAGGCCGATGATGACGGGCGCGACCGGATAATCGAAATAGCGCATCGCAAAGCCGAGCAGACCAAGCGCCGCCAGCATGGCCAGTTCGAACTGCGAGGGGTTGGCGCCGAGTGTACCGAGAGTCGCGAAAACGAGAATGCCGCCGTAAAGCCACGGGCGTGGAATCGACAGCAGCCGCACCCACATGCCGATCAGCGGCAGGTTGAGCACGAGCAGCATCGTATTGGCGATGAAAAGGCTCGCGATCAGACCCCAGACAAGGTCCGCATTCGTCGAGAACAGCAGCGGCCCGGGCTGGATGCCGTATTGCTGGAAGCCCGCAAGCATCATGGCTGCCGTCGCCGATGTCGGCAGACCGAGCGTCAGCAGAGGCACGAGCACGCCGGCTGCGGAAGCGTTGTTGGCGGCTTCCGGTCCCGCGACACCCTCGATGGCCCCGTGGCCAAATTCTTCCGGGTGTTTCGATAGAGCCTTCTCGGCCGAATAGGACAGAAAGGTCGGGATTTCCGCGCCGCCCGCCGGAAGCGCGCCGATGGGAAAACCGAGAGCCGTTCCGCGCAGCCACGGTTTCCACGAACGCGCCCAATCCTGGGCCGTCATCCAGAGCGAACCGCGCACGGGTTCGATGGTCTCACGCATGCGGGAACCGAGGCTTGCGATGTAGAGTGTCTCTCCGAGCGCGAACATCGCGACCGCGGTTGTCGTTACTTCGACGCCGTCGAGCAGATCCGGCACGCCGAAGGCAAGGCGCGCCTGGCCGGTCTGCAAGTCGATGCCGACAAGGCCCAGCGACAGGCCGATGAAGAGCGCGGTCAGCCCGCGCAGCGCGGATCCGCCGAAGGCCGCCGAAACCGTGGTGAAGGCCAGCACCATCAGCGCGAAATAATCCGCCGGGCCGAAATTCAGCGCGATCTCGACTACCCAGGGCGCGAGAAAGGTAAGAGCTATGGTGGCTATCAGGCCCGCGACGAAGGAGCCGATGGCTGCAGTCGCCAGCGCCGGGCCGCCGCGGCCCGCGCGCGCCATCTTGTTTCCTTCAAGCGCGGTAATGATGGATGCGCTTTCGCCCGGCGTGTTCAGCAGGATCGATGAGGTCGAGCCGCCATACATGCCGCCGTAATAGATGCCGGCGAACATGATCAGCGAGCCGCCGGGGTCGAGCTTGAACGTCACGGGCAGCAGAAGCGCCACGGTGAGGGCAGGGCCGATACCGGGCAGAACGCCCACCGCGGTGCCGAGCAGCACGCCGATGAATGCGTAGAACAGATTTTGCGGCTGGACGGCGACCGACAGGCCGAGAAGCAGTGCGTCGAAGCTTTCCATTGAAATTCCTCAGATCAGCCGTTCAAGCGGCCCTTGCGGAAGGCTGAGCTGAAGCCCCTTGGAGAAAAGCACATAGAGCAGGAAGGAAAGCACGATGCCGATTGGTATCGTAAGCCACAGCGGCTTGCCGCCGAAGCCGCGAGCCGTGAGGCCGAACAGAACCCCTGTCGCAATCGAAAACCCGGCGAAGCCGACGAGCACGATCTGGGCGACGAGCCCTCCCATGATCCAGGCAACCGGCCCGAATTCCATAGGCTCCCGGTCCGGGAAATCGCCTCGCCATGCGGCCAACGCGGTGCCGATGGCGCAGGCCATGACAAGGCCCGCGATCGCATAGGGAAATGCGGCGGCGCCGACGCGGGAATAGGAGGCAACGGTGGAGCTGATATGTGCGGCGTCCCATGCAATGACGCCCGAGAGCACCGCCAGCAATGCCGCGACCGCGTACGCCGCCCTGTCGGGCGGCGTACGCACATCACGTTCCGTCGGAGACGTCATTTAACGAGACCGATTTCCTTGAGGACAGCGGTCGTTTTTTCGATCTCCTGCTTCAGCACATCGGCAAACGCATCGCCCGCGAGGAAGGTGTTTGCCCACCCCTTGGTCGCCAGCGTGTCCTGCCAGGTTTTCGAAGCATTCACCTTCTCGATCATCGAGATCAGGCTGGCTTTCTGCTCGTCGGTGATGTCGGGGGCGGCCCAGACACCGCGCCAGTTCTGCACTTCGACGTCGATGCCCGATTCCTTCAGCGTCGGACCGTCAACATTCGGCAGACGCTCCGGGGAGGAAACGGCGAGCACGCGCAGCTTGCCGGCCTTCACCTGCTGCTCGAATTCGCCATAGCCGGAAATGCCGGCCGTAACCTTGCCGCCGACAATGGCCGCGAGAGCCTCGCCGCCGCCGGAGAACGGGATGTAGTTGATCTTGGTCGGATCGACGCCGGCCGCCTTGGCGATCAGGCCGACCGTGATGTGGTCCGTGCCGCCGGCAGATCCGCCGCCCCAGCTCACCGTGCCGGGATCGGCCTTCAGCTGGGCAACGAGATCGCCCATCGTCTTGATCGGCGAGGAGGTAGGCACCACGATCGCTTCGTACTCGCCCGTGAGGCGGGCAATCGGCGTAACCTGATCGAGCGTCACCGGCGCGTTGTTGGTCAGGATGGCGCCGACCATGACATAGCCGCCGACAATCAGCGCATCGGCCTTGCCTTTGTTCTGGCTGACGAACTGCGCAAGGCCGATTGTGCCGCCCGCGCCGGGTACGTTGGTGACCTGGACGTTGGTTGCGAGCTTCTCAGTTTGCAGCGCGTTCTGGAGCGAACGGGCGGTCTGGTCCCAGCCGCCGCCGGGTCCCGCCGGCGCCATGATCGAAAGTTCCTGCGCCGAAACAGGCAGTACAGCGGCTGCCGCGAGCAGAATACCGGCGGCGGCCTTGAACAATACGCGCATACGTTCCTCCCTAAGCTTGGCGATTTCCGCCATTCAGCCCATATCTTGACTCCTTGCACCCCGCGAAGTCGAGGGGGGTGCGCTTTCTCCTTCTGGCGGGGGGCCATGAGCGATTTCGACGTCGATCTCTTTGTCATGGGTGCGGGTTCGGGAGGTGTGCGCGCAGCGCGCATCGCGGCCGGACATGGCGCCAAGGTTGCAGTGGCCGAGGAATACCGCACAGGTGGAACCTGCGTCATTCGCGGCTGCGTGCCCAAAAAGATCATGGTTCTGGCCAGCCGCTTCCATGACGCTTTCGACGACGCGGCGGGCTATGGCTGGACGCTGACGACGAAGCCGGAATTTTCCTGGACCGGGCTTATCGAGGCGAAGGACCGCGAAATCTCGCGGCTGTCCGAGGTCTATGCGCGCAATCTCGAACGCTCGGGCGTGACGCAATATGCCAGCCGGGCGGTGCTGGAAGACGCCCATACGGTGCGTCTTTCCGACGGCAAGAAGATCACGGCGAAATACATCTTGGTTTCGACGGGCGGCCACCCGGTCGCGCCGCACATTCCCGGAGCGGAGCTTGCGATCTCGTCGAACGAGGCGTTCGACCTCAAGGAACTGCCCAGACGCATCGCGATCGCCGGCGGAGGCTACATCGCCGTTGAATTCGCCTGCATGTTCCAGCGCCTCGGCTCCGAGGTGACGCTGATTCATCGCGGCGAGAAGATTCTGCGCGGTTTCGACGAGGATTTACGTGACGAACTGATGCTGGCGCTCGCGGCCGAGGGCGTGACGCTGAAGATGAACAACACGATCGCCAAGATCGAGGAGGCGCCGACAGGCTGCCGCAAGGTAACGTATGTCAGTGGCGACGATGACGAGTTCGACATCGTGTTTTTCGCCACCGGCCGTATGCCGAACACAAAGGGCCTTGGGCTGGAGCGCGCCGGTGTCGAGCTTGGCGCGGCCGGCGAAGTGAGGGTCGACAATAATTCCCGCACGAATGTCGAGAACATTTACGCCGTGGGGGATGTGACGGACCGCGTGAACCTGACGCCTGTCGCGATCCGCGAGGGCCATGCGGTGGCCGACGGTCTGTTCGGCGGCAAGCCCTGGGCGGTCGATCATGCGCTGGTTGCGACCGCGGTGTTTTCGACGCCGGAGATCGGCACGATCGGCATGACGGAGGAGGCGGCGCGCGAAGAGATGATGCCGATCGACGTCTACCGCGCACGCTTCCGCAGCCTGAAGCACACCATGACGCGGCGGCAGGAGCGGACCTTCATGAAGATCGTCGCCGACGCCAAGACGGACAAGGTTCTGGGCGTCCATATCCTGGGCGAGGATGCGGGGGAGATGATCCAGCTCGCCGCCGTCGCGGTTGGTATGGGCGCGACGAAAGCTGATTTCGACCGCACCATCGCGGTGCATCCGACGGCTGCCGAGGAACTCGTCACGATGCGGGACAAGGTGCACGTACCGACGCCTGGCGGCGCGATCTAAAGCGAAAATTTACCAAAATTCCGCAATCTGACGCGTGGACAGCCGCGTGCGGGGGAGTGCGGGTAGATGCTTGCGACGGACGATCCCGGCTCGGAACCGGTGTCGCTGGCCGATGTGGCCGGGCTGACGCGGCGCGTCAATACCCAGACCAAGCAGAAGGTCCAGGAAATCCAGAAGATCACCGGCCGCATGCGCATGCTGGCCCTGAATGCGATGATCGAGTCCGCGCGGGCCGGCGATGCCGGCGCGGGGTTTTCCATCGTCGCGCAGGAGGTTCGCGGCGTTGGCGGCGAGGTGGAGCAGGTGGCGACAGCTCTCGAAGAGGAAGTCGTTGCCCAGGTTTCTCAGCTCGAACGCATGATCGAAAGCATGGCTCTGCAGGCGCGCGGCGCGCGCTTGGCGGATCTCGCGCTCAATGCCATCGAGATCATCGACCGCAATCTGTACGAACGTACCTGCGACGTGCGCTGGTGGGCGACGGATTCCGCTTTCGTATCCTGCGCTCAGTCTCCGGACGAGGCGGCGCGGAGCTATGCGAGCGGGCGGCTCGCCGTCATACTCGGCGCCTATACGGTCTATCTCGATATCTGGCTATGCGACATGAACGGCCGCGTGCTCGCCAACGGCCGTCCGGGCGTCTATCAGGCCGCCGGTGCCGATGTGTCGCGCGAATCCTGGTTCCGCGATGCGATCGCGCTGCACAGCGGCGACGACTATTGCGTCGCCGACATATCCCGGCAGCATGTGCTGAACAGCTCGATGACCGCGACCTATGCGGCCAAGGTCTGCGAGGGCGGCCGGGCCCACGGCAAGCCGCTTGGCGTATTGGCGGTGCATTTCGACTGGTCGCCGCAGGCCCGCATCATCGTCGAAGGCGTGCGGCTGTCGAAGGAAGAAAAATCCCGCACGAGGGTCATGCTGGTGGATGCATCCCACCGGGTGATTGCGGCTTCGGACGGCGAGGGCATGCTGTCCGAGCGCCTTGCGCTCAATCTTGAGGGCCGGCAGAGCGGCTATTATCAGGAGCCGGAAGGCGCGCTCGTGGCGTTTCATGCGACGCCGGGCTATGAAACCTATCGCGGCCTCGGCTGGTACGGTGTCATCGTTCAGGACAGCGACTGACGGCCCGGCCGCGCACCCTTTGTCTGCGCTGTCATCATGCTCATCGGAATTCTCGCCGGTCTTCTGACCGGAGCCCTGTGGGGGCTCATCTTCATCGCGCCTCTCGGGGTCGCGCCATATTCCGGCGTCGATCTCGCGGTGATGCGCTATCTGATGTTCGCGGCGACATCGCTTGCCGTGTTCGCTCTCATTCCGGCCAGCCGCATTCGCGGGCTAACACCGGCGATAGCGCTCAACGGCATCTGGCTCGGCTTTCTCGGCTACAGCATTTTCTACGGCTTTCTCGTCATTGCCGTTGCCCATGCCGGGCCGCAGATCGCGGCGCTGGTATGCGGACTGCTGCCGATCTTTCTGGCCGTTTCCGGCAATCTCGGCGGTCATGTGAAATGGCGCCCGCTCGCGGTGCCGCTGGCCCTCATCGCGGCCGGCCTCCTGCTCGTCAACGGATTTGCCCTGGCCGGCGCGCCGACGCCGCAGGCACGCAGCGAACTCCTGTTCGGGGTCCTGGCGGCCTTGTGTTCGGTGGCCTCCTGGGTCGCGTATGGCATCCTCAACGAGCGCGCCGTCGATCACATGCCGGACATCAACTCGATGGGCTGGACCGGGCTTCAGGGCATCGGAGCAGGACTTGGCATCGTGTTGTTCGCGTTTGCCGCCTGGCCGTTCGGCCTCGTCCATATCCCCGAGATCGGCTTCAGTTGGCCGGAGGCGGAGAATCTTCTGTTCTGGGCGGCGCTGACCGGCATTCTGGGCGGCTGGCTCGCGACCTGGTGCTGGATCATCGCCACGAAGCGCCTGCCGCTGGTCCTGTCCGGCCAGCTCTATGTCGGCGAGCCGGCCTTCGGCGTGATCTACGGCTTCATCTGGGACCAGCGCTGGCCGGCCTGGCCCGAGGCGCTTGGCATCGCGGCGGTGTTCGGCGGCGTCCTGTTCGGCATCGCTGTGGTGGCCCGGAAGTGACACCACTGCTTCAACGGCGGCACAGGCATCTCGGCCATGCTTTGCGCTGGCGCGTTCCGGGAGCTATATAGCCGCCAGAAAGGCGCGGCCCGTTTGCCGCCCTCAGTGGAGTTTTTGTAGTCATGGCAGAGCGTTGGGCGCCGGATAGCTGGAGATCGAAGCCGATTGTCCAGGTTCCGGGCTATCCGGACGAAGCCGCCCTCAAGGGCGTCGAGGATCAGCTTGCGACCTTTCCGCCGCTCGTCTTTGCCGGCGAGGCCCGGAAGCTGAAGCGTGCGCTGGCCAAGGTTTCGGCCGGTGAGGCCTTCCTGCTTCAGGGCGGAGACTGCGCCGAGAGCTTTGCCGAGCATCGCGCCGACAATATCCGCGACTTCTTCCGCGTCATGCTGCAGATGGCGGTGGTACTGACCTTCGCGGCGTCCTCGCCGGTGGTGAAGGTCGGCCGCGTCGCCGGCCAGTTCGCAAAGCCGCGCTCGTCCGACAGCGAGACGATCGACGGCGTGACGCTGCCGAGCTATCGCGGCGACATCATCAACGATTCTGCGTTCACGCCGGAAGCGCGCATTCCCGATCCGCAGCGCCTCCTGAAGGCGTACCGGCAGTCGGCGGCGACGCTGAACCTGATCCGCGCGTTCGCGACCGGCGGCTACGCCAATCTCGACCACGCGCACCAGTGGATGCTGGGCTTCATCAAGGACAGCCCGCAGTCGGGCCGCTATCAGGACATCGCCAACCGCATCACGGAGTCGCTCGACTTCATGCGCGCCTGCGGCATCGACCCCGAAGCGCATCCCGAACTGCGCACGACCGATTTCTACACCTCGCACGAGGCGCTGCTGCTCGGCTTCGAGCAGGCGATGACGCGCGTCGATTCCACATCGGGCGACTGGTACGCGACGTCCGGGCACATGCTCTGGATCGGCGACCGCACGCGCCAGAAGGATCACGCGCACATCGAATTCGCGCGCGGCGTGAAGAACCCGATCGGGCTGAAATGCGGACCGTCGCTGAAGCCGGACAATCTGATCGAGCTGATCGATCTGCTGAACCCGGAGAACGAGCCGGGCCGCCTGACGCTCATCGTGCGCGCAGGGTCGGACAAGGTCGGCGAGGTTCTGCCGGGCTTCATCCGTGCGGTGGAGCGCGAAGGCAGGAAGGTGGTGTGGTCGTGCGATCCGATGCACGGCAACACGATCACCGCCAACGGCTACAAGACGCGGCCGTTCGACCGCATCCTGAAAGAGGTCACGGACTTCTTCGCGGTGCATCGTTCCGAGGGTACATACGCGGGCGGCATCCACATCGAGATGACCGGTCAGAACGTGACCGAATGCACGGGCGGCGCCCGCGCCATTTCGGACACCGATCTGTCGGCCCGATACCACACCTTCTGCGATCCGCGTCTCAACGCCGAGCAGGCGATCGAGCTGGCGTTTCTCCTCGCCGAACAGCTCAAGAAAGAGCGTAGCGGCAAGGAACGCCCGATCATCGCGGCGGAATGATGCGCGACAGGCCATTCGGCCGGGTCGGGGAGGGCGCTGCCCTCCCGGCCTTTATACGCGGCGAGCGCTACCTCAAGCTCCTGCAGGACTACGTCTACGACCGTATCGGCGTGACGGAGCTGCAGGCCGCGTATCGCCAGCTCTATCTGCATGGACCAGACGCCGAGAAGCCCGACCTCAACGAGGAACTCGGCCGCATCCTGCACGACATGTTTTCGGTGCTCGACAGCTTCACCACCGACAAGAAGGTGCTGGCGGAAGATCCGGAATTCTTCGTCACCGAAAAACAGGTGCGCCAGGCGGCGGTGCTGACCCTGCAGAAGCTCAGGATTCTGAATAGGTCGCCATCCTGACTCTCGAAGTGATCCGATATCGCGACATGCGTTTAGGTGGAATGTCTCCAAGGCTGCTTCCCTGGCTTCTGACGATTGTCGTGCTCGTGGCGGCAGGCCAGGTCGCGCGCGCGGACGATGCGATCTGGAACAAGGTGCGTGAAGGTGGCTATGCGCTGCTTCTGAGGCACGCGAACGCGCCCGGCACCGGCGACCCGCCAGCCTTCGCGCTTGGCGATTGCGCGACCCAGCGTAATCTCGACGACCGCGGGCGCGAACAGGCGCGCCGCATCGGAGCCACGATCCGCCAATCGGGCATAACCGTCACGCGCATCCTTTCGAGCCGCTGGTGCCGAGCATCTGAAACGGCGGACCTTCTGGATGTTGGCAGAGTGGAGCCGGCCCCTTTTCTTGACTCGTTCTTCGCCGGCCGCGGTTCTGAGGAAAGTCAGACGGCGGCTTTCCGGCAGGCCGTCGCGTCGGTCGGGCCCGATGAGGTCGTTCTTTTCGTGACCCATCAGGTGAACATTACCGCTTTGACCGGCGAGGTCCCCCGTTCCGGCGAGATGGTGGTCTTGAAAGCAGGGCTGGCGGGCGGTGAACCGATCGGGCGGATCGCATTCTGACCTCCTGAAAATCGAATCTCCCGGGCCCGCCCTCTTCAGGGCGATTTTTTTGCTCGAAGGTGTCGATTCCGGCCGCGGCCGTTCGTCGTGAGGGCATAGAGGCCGATGGGGCCTCGCCAATCGAAGGAGAGAACGATGCGTGTGATGGTGATCGTTAAGGCAACCGAAGACAGCGAGCAGGGCATCATGCCCTCGACGGAACTGCTCGAGGCCATGGGCAAGTTCAACGAGGAGCTCGTGAATGCCGGGATCATGCTGAATGGAGACGGGCTGAAGCCGTCCTCGCAGGGCAAGCGCATCGCGTTTGACGGGCCGAAGCGCTCCGTTATCGACGGGCCGTTCGCCGAGACGCGCGAGCTCGTCGCCGGTTTCTGGATCTGGGAGGTGAAGGACATGGCCGAAGCGGTGGAATGGGCCAAGCGTTGCCCGAACCCCATGCCCGGCCCGAGCGAGCTGGAAATCCGCCCGTTCTACGAGATATCCGATTTCGACGACATCGCGACGCCCGAAGCGCTGGCGCCGCATGAGCGGGCGCGGGAGAAGCTCGAAAAGCGCTGACACCTCGGGGCACGGCCTTGGCCGTGCCCGCCACCAGCAATCCACTACGGCGCCCCGACACTGCCAGGGGCACAAGGAGGGCCAGATGCCCAAGATGATTTTCGTAAACCTGCCGGTGAGAGACCTCGCCGCGGCTACCCGTTTCTATCAGGCGATCGGCTGCCGGAAGAACGATCAGTTCAGCGATGCCAATTCAGCCTCGATGGTCTGGTCGGATGCCGTCACTTTCCAGCTCCTGACGCATGATTATTTCTCGACCTTTTTGAAGAAGCCGATTGCCGATGCCCACAAGGCAACGGCGATGCTGATCGCACTGTCCTGCGACAGCCGTGAAGAGGTTGACGCGATCGTCGAGGCCGCCAGGGATGCCGGCGGGAAGGCTGACATCCGCGAGCGTCAGGATATGGGCTTCATGTATCTACGCACTTTCGAGGACCCGGACGGCCATGTGTTCGAGCCGGCGTGGATGGACGTCGCAGCCATGAGCGAGGCGAACACAGCCTCTGCCTGACGGCTTCCTGGAGACCGCCACAGCTTGCCATGTTCCCCGCTTCTTCCTAAGCGGGGAGCATGGCAGCAGACGAAGCTCACCAGAGCGTCGAAACCGTTTTCCGCATCGAACGCGCGAAGCTCATAGCAGGGCTCGCGCGCCTGGTGCGCGATGTAGACCGCGCGGAAGAGCTGGCGCAGGACGCGCTGGTGACAGCATTGGCCGAATGGCCGAAATCCGGCATTCCCGAAAAACCCGGCGCGTGGCTGATGGCCGCCGCCAAGCGCCGTGCGCTGGACGGCTTCCGCCACGACAGGATGCGCGCGCGCAAGCACGCTGAGATCGGCGCCGATATCGAGAGCGAGCGCGACGATACGGTGGAGCGGATCGAAGCCGCGCTTGACGACGATCTCGGCGACGAACTGCTCGGTCTGATGTTTACCGCGTGCCATCCCGTGCTGTCGGCGGATGCGCGCGCCGCGCTGACGCTGCGGTTGATCGGCGGGCTTTCGACGGACGAGATCGCGCGCGCGTTCCTGTCGGCCGAGCCGACGATCGCGCAACGCATCGTGCGCGCGAAGAAGACGCTTCAAGACTCCGGCGCGGCTTTCGAAGTGCCGCGCGGCGAGCAGCGCAATGAGCGGATCGCGTCCGTACTCGAAGTCATCTATCTCATCTTCAACGAGGGCTATGCGGCAACAGCGGGCGAGGACCTCATTCGTCCGGCACTCTGCGCCGAAGCGCAGCGCCTCGGCCGCATTCTCGCCGCCGCTCTGCCCGGAGAGCCGGAGGTTCTGGGGCTGCTCGCGCTCATGGAAATTCAGGCTTCGCGGCTTACCGCGCGCACGGGTCCGGACGGGTCGTTCATTCCCATCACGCAGCAGAACAGAGCGCGCTGGGACGGACTCCTGATCCGGCGTGGACTTGCCGCGCTGGTGCGCGCCGAAGCCTTGGGTGGTCGTGGCCCTTACGTCCTGCAAGCCGCGCTCGCCGCGTGCCATGCACGAGCGCGCAAGGCCGAGGATACCGACTGGACCCGGATTGCGGCCCTCTACGATGCCTTGCGCGAGGTCATGCCATCGCCGGTGGTCGATCTCAACCGCGCAGTCGCCCACAGCATGGCGTTTGGGCCAGATGAGGGGCTGAGGCTGATCGACGAGATCGATGGAGCGATGCTGAAAGCCTATGCGCCGTTGCCGGCGGCGAAAGGGGATTTTCTGTTCCGGGCGGGCCGTATGGCCGAGGCACGGGCGGAATTCGAGCGCGCAGCGGCCCTGACGCGCAACGAACGGGAAAGGGCGTTTCTGCTCGGTCGGGCCGACGAGTGCGGCCATCATTGAAGGTCCGCGGGCGACGCGCTAACTAGACGGCACATGTCTCGCCCCCAAACGCTCTCCATCGCCATTGCCCAGCTCAATCCGGTCGTCGGCGACATCGCTGGCAATCTGGCGAAAGCGCGTGTCGCGCGGGCCGAAGCGGCGAAGCGGGGAGCGGACCTGATCGTTTTCACCGAGATCTATATCGGGGGCTATCCGCCGGAAGACCTGATCCTGAAGCCCAGCTTTGTCGCGGCCTGCGAGGAGGCGGTGCGTACATTTGCCAGGGATACGGCGGACGGTGGGCCGGGTGTCCTGATCGGAACCCCGTGGAAGAGCGAGAAGGGCGTGCACAACGCCGTCGCGCTGCTCGACGGCGGCAAGGTCGCCGGCACGCGGTTCAAGGTCGATCTGCCGAACTATGGCGTTTTCGACGAGAAGCGCGTGTTTGTCGCGGGCGAACTGGCCGGTCCGCTCGAATTTCGGGGCGTGCATCTCGGCGTGCCGGTCTGTGAGGACATCTGGCAGGAAGATGTCATCGAAACGCTGTGTGAAACCGGCGCGGAGTTGCTGATCGTTCCGAACGGCTCGCCCTATTGGCAGGACAAGACCGACGAGCGCATCCAGATCGCGGTCGCGCGCGTCGCACAATGCGGGCTTGCACTTCTCTATGCAAACCAGATGTGCGGGCAGGACGATCTGATCTTCGATGGCGGTTCATTTGCGCTGAACGGCGATTGCTCGCTCGCATTCCAGATGCCGACCTTCGCTGAGGACGTGACGACCCATGTCTGGACGCGCGACGGCAAGACCTGGCGTTGCGATGGCCCCAAAGCAGTTCTCATGGAGGGCGACGAGGCGGATTATGCCGCCTGTGTGCTCGGCCTGCGCGACTACGTGACCAAGAACGGATTTCCCGGCGTGGTGCTCGGCCTTTCAGGCGGCATAGACTCCGCCATCTGCACCGCCATCGCGGTGGATGCGCTCGGCGCGGACAAGGTGCACTGCATCATGATGCCGTACCGCTTCACCTCGGAGGAAAGCCTCGGGGATGCGGCCAGATGCGCCAAGGCTCTCGGTGTGCGCTACGACGTCGTGCCGATCGAGCAGCCGGTCGAGGGTTTTGAGGCGACGCTGGCCGATCTGTTCAGCGGCACCAATCGCGGCATCACGGAAGAAAATCTGCAGTCGCGTGTGCGCGGCACCATCCTGATGTCGGTGTCCAACAAGTTCGGCCCGATGGTTGTGACGACGGGCAACAAGTCCGAGATGTCGGTCGGCTATGCGACGCTCTATGGCGACATGAACGGCGGCTACAATCCGATCAAGGATATCTACAAGACGCAGGTCTACCGCCTGTCGGCACTGCGCAACCGGTGGAAGCCGCCGGGCGCGCTCGGCCCGGACGGCGAGGTCATTCCGCCGAACATCATCACCAAGGCACCGACGGCGGAACTTCGTGAGAACCAGAAGGATCAGGATTCGCTGCCGCCTTACGACATCCTCGACGGCATTCTTCAAAGCCTCGTCGAAAACGAGCACAGCGTTGCTGACATCGTTGCGAAGGGATACGACGCCGAGACCGTGAAGAAGGTCGAGCGTCTGCTCTATCTTGCGGAATACAAGCGCCGCCAGGCCGCGCCCGGCGTGAAGGTTACGCGCAGGAATTTCGGCCGCGACCGCCGCTATCCTATCACCAACAAGTTCCGCGACACCTAGCGGTCGCGCGCATTACCTGAAGTTCGGATGTACGTATCCGCGCTCGGGCTGACGCGGCTGCTGCTGAGGAGGCGGGGCCACCTGTTGCTGCTGTGGCGGTGCGTAGTAGGGGTTCGCGCCCTGGCCCGGCGGCGCGTAATAGGGTTCGGCGGTCTGCGCGGCCGGGTCCGGCACATAGCCGGGCGGCACTTCGGTATTGGCCGCGCCTTCCACCACGCCTTCGCCCACCAACGCGTTGTCCTGCGCGGCGCGCGCCGCTTCGTCCGGGCTCACGCTGACTTCGCCGCCGGCCGGCTGCGACATCGCGCGGGAACGTTCCTCGTCGACGACGATGTCGCCGCGCTGCAGCGTAGTGTCGTCCGCGCCGGCAAGTGCCTGCTCCCAGCTCTGGCCGGCGGGCTTGCACGAACAGTCCTTCACATACTCGGTCTGGTATTTGAACGCGTTCGGCAGCGAAGTGTAGGGCGTGCCGTTGGTCGCTGTGCCCTGGTCGATCGATCCGCCCGTCGGGTAGGAAAACAGCATCGCCTCCGTGCCGGGGCAGGTGCGCTGGCATTGATTTGCGTCCTGGCCGAAGCGCGCCGGAACCGTTGCATAGCTGACCGGGAAGAAGAAGCCGTCGCATGTACGGACGCAGACGGTGCGGTAGGTTGACGTTTGCGTTCCTTCCATCGGACCGCCCGGATAATTGTCGCGGAAGCCGCCCTGGCGTCCGCCGCCGCCGAACAGGAAGCCGAACAGGCCGCCGCGCTGCTCGCGCGGCATGGCGGCCTCGTATTGCGGACCGCAGCGGTTCTGGGCAAGAGCGGTGATGAGATCGCGGCGCCGTGCCTCGATCAGGCCGGGATCGCCGCGTCCACGGCGCAGCTGGTCTTCCAGCCGGTCGACCTGGTCCTTGGTCTGGTCAATCTGGTTCTGCAACGGACGGCATTCTGCCGGAGGGCGGGGTCCGAACAGGAAATTGCGGCCGCAGCCCATGTTGCGGGCCCGTGCAGTCATGCGCTCAAGTTGGCCGCGCTGCTCGTTGTAGGCGGCTTCGATCTGCCGGTTCTGCGGGTCGGTCTGGTTCTGGTTGTTCAGCGTGACGAGCTGCGCCTCCAGGCGCACGCAGGCCTGCGACACCTGCTGTCCGCCGGGCGGCTGGTAAGTCTGCGGCTGCTGGGGCTGGCCGTATTGCTGCGCCACGGCGGCGGTTGCGAGAACGGCGATGCCGAGCGCCGGAGCCAGAATCTTTTTGAACATAGGGTCCAATCTATCGCCCGCGGGGGCCAGGGTCCAAATCGGATAGACCGCCAAAATCGGGCCTAAGTGTGGATGAAGGGGCCTTGCCCAGAGGGAGAATGCCCTTGACGGGCCCAAGGGCGCTGCTCATTGTCCCGCCCATGACGGCCCAGCACTCCGCCTTTATCCGGATCGTTATTATTTGCGGTTAGCTCGAAAGCTGGCCGTGGCCGTATCTGTCTGATGTGAGAGAGACGCGACTGCCGGGGCCGGCAAAAGCCACGGGATTTATATGTCGCTTGCTCTTCATAACACCCTGACCCGCGCGAAGGAGCCCTTCGCGCCGATCGATCCGGCCAGGGTGCGCCTCTATGTCTGCGGCCCAACGGTCTACGACCGCGCCCATATCGGCAATGCACGACCGGTCATCGTGTTCGACGTGCTGTTCCGGCTGCTGCGCCATCTCTACGGTCCGAAGAACGTCGCCTACGTGCGCAACATCACCGATGTCGACGACAAGATAAACGCGCGCGCCGCCGAACGCGGCATCTCGATCCGCGAACTGACCGAAGAGACCGCGCGGGTCTTCCACGCCGATGTCGAGGCGCTGGGCACGCTGCGGCCGACCATCGAGCCGCGCGCCACCGAACACATTGCCGAGATGATCGCGCTGATCGAGATGCTGATCGCGCGCGGCCACGCCTACGCGGCGGAAGGCCATGTGCTGTTCAACGTCCCGTCGATGCCGGACTACGGCAAGCTCGCCAATCGCTCGCTCGACGAGATGGAGGCGGGAGCCCGCGTCGAGGTCGCGCCCTATAAGCGCGACCCGATGGATTTCGTTTTGTGGAAACCGTCCGAGCCGGACCTGCCGGGCTGGGACAGCCCGTGGGGCCGCGGCCGTCCGGGCTGGCACATCGAATGCTCCGCGATGTCGTGGAAGCATCTCGGCGAAGTGTTCGACATTCATGGCGGCGGCATCGACCTCGTGTTTCCGCATCATGAGAACGAGATCGCGCAGACCTGCTGCGCCTTCGGCCACAACGTCATGGCCAATGTCTGGATGCACAACGGCTTCCTGCAGGTCGAGGGCGAGAAGATGTCGAAATCGCTCGGCAACTTCGTCACCATCGGTGAACTGCTTGCCGACTGGCATGGCGATGTCATCCGCCTCGCTATGCTCGGCACGCATTACCGCCAGCCGATCAACTGGACGCTGAAGAATTTGCAGGAAGCGGAAAAGGCGCTGGCCGGCTGGTTCGACGCGGCCGCGGATCATGCCGAGTCGAAGCCCGCGCCGGCCGTACTGGAAGCCCTGTGCGACGATCTCAACACGCCGAAGGCAATCGCGGAAATCCACGCGCTGAAAGGCGCCGCCGGCAAGAAGTCGCTCGCCGGTACGCTCGATTTCCTCGGCTTCCGGCCGCAGGAGTTCGCCGCCTGGCGCAAGGCGACCGCGCCCGAGCCGTCGATACCGGCGGCCGAGATTGAGCAGTTGCTCGCGCAGCGCCTGCATGCGCGCAAGACGAAGAATTTTGCGGAAGCCGACCGCATCCGCGATCATCTGACCGCACAGGGCATCGCGATCAAGGACGGCCCGGAGGGCTCGACATGGGAAGTGGCGCGGTAAGGGAGAGGCTTTATCTCTTCGACACGACGCTGCGTGACGGCGCGCAGACGGCGGGAGTCGATTTCTCGCTGGACGAGAAGCTCGAGGTCGCGCGTCTGCTCGACGGGCTGGGCGTCGATTATATCGAGGGCGGCTATCCCGGCGCGAACCCGACTGACACGGCGTTGTTCTCCGAAAAGCGGACTCTCGACACCGCGCGCTTCACGGCCTTCGGTATGACCAAGCGGGCAGGGCGTTCGGTCTCCAACGATCCCGGCCTTCAGACGGTGCTCAACGCAAATTCGGACGCGCTGTGCTTTGTCGGCAAGACATGGGACTACCATGTCGAGGTCGCGCTCGGCACGACTCTCGATGAGAATTTGGTGTCCATACGCGAAACAGTCACGGCTGGCGTCACCTCCGGCCGCGAGACGATGGTCGACTGTGAGCATTTCTTCGACGGCTACAAGGCCAACCCGGCCTATGCGCTGGCGTGCGCCAGGGCGGCGCACGAAGCCGGCGCGCGCTGGATCGTGCTGTGCGATACCAATGGGGGCACGCTTCCGCACGAGGTGTTCAAGATCGTTTCGGATGTCCGCAGGCAAATCCCTGGCACGCATCTCGGCATCCACGCCCATGACGATACGGGCTGCGCCGCCGCGAATTCGCTGGCGGCGGTGGCGGCCGGCGCGCGCCAGATCCAGGGCACGCTGAACGGGCTCGGAGAGCGCTGCGGCAACGCCAATCTCGCGACACTCATTCCCACGTTGAAGCTGAAGCCGGAATTTGCTGCGCATTTCGACATCGGCGTCACGACGGAGGGGCTCCAGGGCCTGACTCATATATCGCGTGTGCTCGACGAGATGCTGAACCGCAATCCGAATCGACATGCGCCCTATGTCGGCGCCAACGCGTTCGCCACCAAGGCGGGCATACATGCCTCGGCGATCCTGAAGGATCCGCGCACCTACGAGCATGTGCCGCCGGAAGCCGTGGGTAACAAGCGTCGCGTCATGGTGTCGGACCAGGGCGGAAAATCGAACCTTCTGGCCGAGCTGGAACGCGCCGGCATCAGCGTCGCGAAAGACGACGCACGGCTCGATCGGCTGCTCGAAGTGGTCAAGGATCGCGAGAATGCCGGCTATTCGTATGAGGGGGCGGAGGCGAGCTTCGATCTTCTGGCGCGTCGCACGCTCGGCTCGGTGCCAGCCTATTTCGAGATCGACAGTTTCCGCACTTCTGTCGAACGCCGGCAGAATGCGAAGGGCGAATGGGCGACGGTTTGCGAAGCGGTTGTAAAGCTGCTCGTGCGGGGCGAAAGCCGCATGTCCGTCGCCGAAGGCAACGGTCCGGTCAACGCGCTCGATGTGGCCTTGCGGAAAGACCTCGGCGTCTATCAGCCCTATATTTCAGATCTCCGGCTGACGGACTTCAAGGTCCGCATCCTCAACGGCGGCACCGAAGCCGTCACGCGCGTCACCATCGAGTCGACGGACGGGGACGGCGATGTCTGGACCACGGTCGGCGTGTCGCCAAACATCATCGATGCCTCGTTCCAGGCGCTGGTGGATTCCATCACCTACAAGCTGGTGAAGAGCGGCGCGCCTGCTCCGTAGCGGCGGCCTATTAATCTGTGGTGTCGTTATAGAGATCGCGGATAAGCGGCATAGCCGGATCGTCCATTTCGAACCAGACAGTCGAGATTTGCGTCATCACCTGATCGACATCGGGCGGCCAGTTCTTTTGTCGAAGAACCTCTGCATGCTGTTTGATGATCCTTTCGGCCATGGAGCGGTCGAAGGCGAAGAGGACGCCGGTATGAATTGGGCATTCGTCTTCAGACAGTATTCTCACGGAAAGGCCGCGTTCGATTAAGGTATGTGCAACCTCTTCGACACGCTTTCCAAGAACACTCCGGACAGTTCTTCGAGGCAGATAACCCACGGATTTTCGTATTCCGACATCATCAAGAGATGCTCTAGTTGTAGCGTCGGCAATCTCTTCGTCGGTCGATGACATCGTAATTACATCTTCCCCAACGTCGTTCCGGCCACGGCCACCTTTGGCATTTCGCCGGCTTCGAGCACGTCCTCGGCCGCCTTCTCGAGTTCCGGCAGGATGTTTTCCACCCGGTCGGTGATGAGGTAGGGCACCCACAACGTCTCGCGGATGAAATCGTGTGCCGTCATGTGCTCAAGCATCGAGAGCAGGGGCTCCCAATAGCCGTGCAGATTGGCGACGAGGATCGGCTTCTTGTGTCGCCCGAGCTGCGCCCAGGTGAGCTGTTCGACGAGTTCTTCCAGAGTGCCGATGCCGCCCGGCAGTGCCACGAAGGCATCGGCCTTCTCGAACATCAGGCGCTTGCGGGTGTGCATGTCCTCGACTGTGATGAGTTCCTGCACGTCGTCGAGCATGCGTTCGCGGTTGATCAGAAATTCCGGAATGATGCCGGTGACATGCCCGCCATTGTCGAGCACGCTGCGCGCCACGGTACCCATCAGGCCCATACCCCCGCCGCCATACACAAGACCGACATCGTTCCTGGCGAGAATTTCGCCCAGTGCGCGGGCATCGGCTTCGTGGCGGGGATCGCGACCCAGACCCGAGCCGCAGTAGACACATACAGATTTTATAAGACCCATTTTCTTGTTCTTCTTTCGCTTCGTTTTTCCTCTTGTCCCCTAATCTGGGGATGGTGTCGGAATTCCGCCACTTGATCCTGTTGCTTTCCCGGGGACAATGAGGGTTAACGGCGACAACATTGCGTCGATCCGGAGGGCTGGAACCATGAACGCGCGCCGCCTGGCCATATTTGGCCTTGTCATCCTGCTGGCGGTGGCCCTTGGGGTGTTTGCTCGCTGGCAGGTCGTACGAAACGAGGCTGCGGCTCCGGAGACGGCCGCCGTGACCGCCGAACCTGCTCCGAACACCGCCGCGCCCTTGCCGGAACAGCCCGGCCAGCAGGCTGCGACACGTCCGACCTTTGATGTTGTGCGGGTCGAGCCCGGTGGGGAGGCCATCGTGGCCGGCAGGGCCGCACCCGGCAGCGAGATCGAGCTTCTTGCGAACGGGAAGGTTATCGACCGCACCAGGGCGAATGAAGTTGGCGAATTTGTCCTGATGCCTGCGCCGCTGCAGCCTGGCAGCCACGAACTGGTGCTCAGGAGCACGGATGGCGGCTCCCGCCAAGCGGTCACCGTTTCGGTACCCGAGCCGGGCCGGGGAGAAGTTCTCGTCGTCGTCGGCGAACCCGGCAAGCCCTCGCAGGTCGTCCAGGCGGGTGCCCCTGAAGGGCCCGATGCCGGCGCGCTGTCGCAGGTGCCCGGCTATGTACAGACGCCGGCGGGTGCCGATACGCAACTGCGGATAGGCGCTGTGGAGGCGGAGAGCGGGCGGCTGTTTGTCCAGGGCTCCGGCCCGCCCGGCGGCAAAACCGTCATCTATCTGAATGAAGCGCCGCTGGCGGAAGCCACCATAGGCCCCGACGGTCGCTGGTCTCTGACCGTCTCGAAGGGGCTGTCGGCGGGCGAATACCGCGTCCGCATCGACCAGACCGGTCCAGACGGCAAAGTAATCGCCCGTGCGGAAGTGCCGTTTACCTCGCAGACGACGACGGTGGCGCAGTCCGGCCCGGCGCGAGCACCAGCACCTCAAGTCCAAAGCGCCGCTCCTCGATCGGCTCCGCCGCCGGCTCCCGCACCGCCGTCGGCGCCAAAGGCGCCGGCGCCTGCGGCATCCCCGGCAGCGCCTGCCTCACCCCCGGCGGCGCCTGCGGCTTCCGCTCCTGAAGCGCCGGTTGTGGCGGCCGTGCCCCGGAAGCCCGCTCCGGCTCCGGCAACGGCGCCTTCGGAACCGTCTGCGCAGCCCGCTTCTCCGCCGCCGCCAGCGCAGGAAACGGCGGTGGCGCCTCAGGCCCCGGCGGTTCCGCAGGAGCCGGCGGCAACCGCATCCGCCAATCCTGTGGTATCGAAGGTGGAGACGTTCCAAGTCCAGCGCGGCGACAATCTCTGGCAGATCAGCCGGCAGCTTTATGGCGCAGGCGTGCGGTATTCGACGATTTACGAGGCCAATTCCGATCAGATCCGCGACCCGGACCGCATCTACCCCGGCCAGATTTTCGTTGTGCCGGGCGGCTAGCGCCGCTCGCACAGCGGCGTCCGGCAACCTATATGAAGGCCGGATTCAAGGATTTTCGGAACGGATATGACATCTCAGAACGGCGTGCAGCCTGTGGCGCGCGCCCATAAAGGCGCGGCGCCGGCTGTGAACGCCGAGGGTGGGGCGTTCTTTCGCGCCTTTCGCGACCTGCAACCCTATATGTGGCCCGGTGACCGGCCGGACCTGAAGCTGCGCATCGCGCTGGCGCTGGTGATGCTCGTCGCCACCAAGCTCATCACCATCGCCGTTCCCTATGCCTTCAAATGGGCCACTGACGCGCTGACGCTGATCGATGGCGGGCGGGAACCCGTGGCAGACAATGCGTGGGTCGCGTTTGCCCTCGGCGCGCCCGTCGCAATGGTGGCGCTGTACGGGCTTGGCCGCATTCTGATGGTCGTCACGGCGCAGATGCGCGACGCGCTGACGGCCGCGGTCGTCATGCACGCTGTCCGCCGCATGGCGCTGCGCGTGTTCGATCATATTCATCGGCTTAGCCTGCGCTTTCATCTGCGCCGCCGCACCGGCGGTCTCGCGCGCGTCGTCGAACGCGGCCGCAACGCGATCGAGACCCTGACCCGAACGGCGATGCTGACCGTTGTACCGACGTTGTTCGAGTTCGCGCTCGTGCTCGGCGTGCTGTGGTGGCAGTTCGACTGGCGTTACGCCGCCGCAATCGCGGCGATGGTGCTGTTCTACATGACGTTCACCTATTTCGCGAGCGAGTGGCGTCTGTCGATCCGCCGCGCGATGAACGAGCAGGATACGGATGCGAGCTCCAAGGCGATCGACTCGCTCTTGAACTACGAGACCGTCAAATATTTCGGCAACGAGGAGCGGGAAGCCGCGCGCTACGACCGCGCCATGGCCGCTTACGAGAAGTCGGCCGTCAAGACATACACCTCGCTATCCTGGCTCAACGCCGGGCAGGCGGTCATCTTTTCCATCGGCCTTGCTGTCTGCATGGCCATGGTGGTGTTCGACATCCGCGCCGGCAACAACACGGTCGGCGATTTCGTGCTGATCAACGCCATGATGATCCAGCTTTACCAACCGCTGAACTTCATGGGCTGGGTGTATCGCGAGATCAAACAGGCCGTCACCGACATCGAGGCGATGTTCCGCCTTCTCGGCGAGGACCCCGAGGTCAAGGACCGTCCGGGCGCGCTGCCCCTGAACGTCGTGCAGGGCACGGTGACGTTCGAGAACGTGCATTTCAGCTACGAGCCGGACCGCGAAATCCTGAAGGGCGTGTCGCTCGAGATACCGGCTGGCAAGACGGTCGCGATCGTTGGGCCTTCCGGCGCAGGCAAGTCCACGATCTCGCGGCTACTGTTCCGCTTCTACGATGTCTCCTCCGGCCGCATCCTGATCGACGGTCAGGACATACGCGACGTCACTCAGAACAGCCTGCGCGATGCCATTGGCATGGTTCCGCAGGATACCGTGCTGTTCAACGATACGATCCGCTACAACATCCGGTATGGACGCTGGGACGGGAGCGATGCCGAGATCGAGCAGGCGGCGCGCATGGCCCAGATCGATGGTTTCATCCGGTCGATGCCGAAGGGCTACGACACCGAGGTCGGCGAGCGCGGTCTCAAGCTTTCCGGCGGCGAGAAGCAGCGTGTCGCCATCGCCCGCACGATCCTGAAAGGTCCGCCGATCCTGATCCTCGACGAGGCCACCTCGGCGCTCGATAGCTACACCGAAAAGGAAATCCAGGACGAACTGGAGCAGATGGCGCGCGGCCGCACCACGCTCGTCATCGCGCATCGGCTGTCCACCATCGTCAACGCCGACGAGATCATCGTGCTGTCCGGCGGGCGCATTGTCGAGCGCGGCACGCACAACGAACTGCTCGACGCCGGCGGACTATATGCCGGCATGTGGAACCGCCAGCGCGAGGCCGATCAGGCTCGTCTCACTTTGGCGGATGCGGAAAGCCCGCCGCCGGATGCCTCCGGTACCGAGGACGACGGGGAAGAGCCGGAGGAACTGCTGCCGGAGACCGTCCGGTTGGCCTGACCGAAGGTAAGGGAAGCCGGTTTTTCACTCCCTTGAAGGGAGGGAACATGCTATCTCCTCCGCCCCATGCTCAGCGTCATCGACTCAATCCGCAAATTCATCCCGCCGGTTCACCGCGAGGGCTATCCCTTCATCGCGATCGCGTTCGTCGCGGCGCTGGCGCTCATGCTGGTCTGGGAGCCGCTCGGCTGGATCGGGTTCATCATCACGGTCTACGTCGCGTATTTCTTCCGCGATCCGGTGCGGGTCATCCCGCTCGACCCCAATCTCGTGGTTTCGCCCGCGGATGGCCTCGTCACGGCGGTCGATCAGGCGGTGCCGCCTCCCGAGCTTGGCCTCGGTCGCGACAAGCGCACGCGCATTTCGGTGTTTCTGTCGGTGTTCAACGTGCATGTGAACCGCGTGCCGGTCGGTGGCACGATCACGCGTATTTCCTACCGGCCGGGCAAATTCCTGAACGCCGATCTCGACAAGGCGAGCGAGGACAACGAGCGCAACAGTCTCATCATCAAGAGCGGCGAGAGCGAAGTCGCGGTGGTGCAGATCGCGGGGCTGATCGCCCGCCGCATTGTCTGCTGGGCCAGGGAAGGCGACCAGATCGCGCCCGGTGCCCGCTTCGGCCTCATTCGGTTCGGCTCGCGGCTCGACGTCTACCTGCCAAAGGGGGCGGTGACGGTCGCCGCCGTCGGCCAGACGGCGGTCGGCGGCGAAACTATCCTTGCCGAGTTGTCGGGCGGGTCTGCGCGGACCTCGTACAGGACGGATTAGCCATTTTGGCCGTTTCGCGCGTTGGATGGCAGGGAGATGCGTTAGAAGGTGCCCATGAACCGCTTGTTTTCGCCTTTCGATCCTGACGGCAACGAGCCGCCGCGCCGCTTCCGGGCGGTCTCGGTGCGGGTGCTGATTCCCAATCTGCTCACGCTGCTGGCGATCTGCATTGGCCTGACCGCAATCCGAATGGGCATCGAAGGGCGGATGGAACTTGCGGTTTATGCCGTTGTTGTCGCCGCCGTCCTCGATGGCCTGGACGGAAGGCTCGCGCGGCTTCTGAAAGGGACTTCGCGCTTCGGCGCGGAACTCGACAGCCTGTGCGACTTCGTCAATTTCGGCGTCGTCCCCGCGGTGCTGCTGTTCCTTTACACGACGAACGAACTTGGCTCGTTCGGCTGGGCTGGCTCCATCGTGTTCGCGGTGGCCGCGGCGCTGCGTCTTGCCCGCTTCAACGTCGCGCTCGATGTGCCGAAGCCGGACTACGCGCAGGACTTCTTCGTCGGTGTCCCGGCGCCTGTCGGAGCGCTGCTCGTGATGCTGCCGATCTATCTCGGGCACCTCGGCACGCTCAATCTGCCGACGCTGACCGCGGGCGCCTCGCTGGTCTATTGCGTCGTCATTGCGCTGTTGATGGTGTCGAAACTGCCGACCTGGTCGTTCAAGAAATCGGCCTCGCGCATTCCACGCGACATGGTGGTGCCCGTCTTCTTCATCACCGTTCTCTTTGCGGCAATTCTCGTCAGTTACACGTTCGAATTTCTGACCATCGGCGTCATCCTCTATCTGGCGCTGATGCCGGTTGCCTTCATGAGCTATCAGCGGCAGGCACGTGCATACGGCATGGCGACCGCTCAGCCGAAGCCGACGGAGCCGGTTTCGCCGCCGCCCGATGAGGATGAGACGAAGGAAGATGTACGCCTACACTGACGCGCAGGCCGAGTGACGATCTATGCGCTCATACTGATCTGCGGCCTCGCCGCCGGCTGTCTCAGCGGCATCATCGGTACAGGCGCAGGGGTTATTCTTCTTCCTGTCCTCGTGTTCCAGTTCGGTCCGCAGCAGGCGGTGCCGATCATGGCCATCGCGGCCTTCATGGGAAACATCGCCAAGGTCGCGTCGTGGTGGCGAGAGGTGAACTGGCGCGCCTTTCTGGCCTATTCCATCCCGGGAGCGATGGGCGCGGCGCTCGGCGCCAATACGCTGCTCGTCCTCCCGCCGGATCTCGCCACGGCGATGCTGGGAGCGTTCTTCCTGCTGATGATCCCGACGCACAGGATGCTGGAAGCCCGCGGGATCAGCGTTGGCCTGCCCGGGCTAGGCTTCGCCGGGTTTGCAATCGGTTTTCTCTCCGGCATCGCTCTGTCCACCGGGCCGGTCAGCATTCCGATATTCGCCGCGTTCGGCCTGATGAAGGGCGCGCTGATCTCGACCGAGGCGGCCGGTGCACTTGTCGTTTCTGTCGGCAAGATCGCGGCTTTCTACCAGGCGGGTGCGCTGCCGCTTCCGATCTTTGCAAAGGGTCTGCTTGTCGGCGCGGCTGTAATGGCGGGGGCGCTTATGGGACGTTCGCTTCTGCTGCGCATGTCGACGCGCGCGTTTGAGAACGCGCTGGACGCGATGCTGCTTGTCGCTGGCCTGTCGATGCTCTGGGCTGCATTCGCCTGACTATTCCGCCGCTTCCCGCAGTTCACGGCGATGCGCGTTCGCCGCATCCTCGGCATCAAGGTCTTCGGTCGGACCGACAAAGCGGCCGAGCTTCCTCGATACCCACACGCCGACATCGTCCATGATCGTATAGAAGCTGGGCACGAACATCAGCGACAGCACGGTCGATGCTGCAAGGCCGCCGATCACCGCGATCGCCATTGGCGCGCGGAACTCGCCCCCCTGGCCGATGCCGAGCGCGGAGGGGATCATGCCCGCGATCATCGCGATCGTTGTCATGACAATGGGCCGCGCGCGCTTGCGTCCGGCGTCGATGATGGCCTCGTCGCGCGGCACGCCCTTGTATTCGGCCTCCACCGCGAAATCGACCAGCATGATTGCGTTCTTTGTCACGACGCCCATCAGCATCAGGATGCCGATGACGACCGGCATCGAGATCGCGTTGCCAGTCAGCATCAGCGCAATGATGACACCGCCGATGGACAGCGGCAGCGACGCCAGAATGGTGATCGGCTGGAAAACGCCGCCAAACAGCAGCACCAGAACGCCAAGCACCATCATGATCCCGGCGCCCATGGCCTTGGCGAAACCTTCGAACACCTCGTTCATGATCTCTGCGTCGGCGCTTTGCACGATCCGCACGCCCTGCGGCAGCGCCTTGGCGGTCGGCAGTTCCAGCACGGCGTTAACCGCGTCGCCGAGCTGCATGCCGCCCGTCAGGTCGGCGCCGAGCACAACGCGGCGCTGGCGGTCGTAACGGTCGATGGAAGAGGGGCCTTCGCCGAAGCCGACATCGGCCACCGCCGAGAGAGGCACCGAGCGGCCGTTACCGGCCGGTACGGACAAGGATTTAAGAAGGCCTGCATCGGTGCGCGCATCTTCGCGCAACTGCACGCGGATCGGGATCATCCGCTCGCCGGTGTTGAGCTTGGCGAGATTGGCGTCGACATCGCCGATGGTCGCGACACGGATCGTTTCCGAGATGGCGTCCGTCGTGATGCCGAGATCGGCGGCGCGGTCGAGGCGTGGGCTTACCACGAGTTCGGGTCGCGACAGACCGGTAGAGGGTGCCACGTTCAGGAATTGCGGCACGCGCCGCATCTCGTTTTCGAGCGATGCGGCGGCTTCGTTCAGCGCCACGTGGTCGGGACCGGTCAGCGTGATGGACAGCTCTCGCTCGCCGCGTTCGTTGACGTACCACGAGCGCACGTCCGGCACTTCGGACACGATCCTGGCGACATGCGCCTCGACTTCCTTCTGGGAGCGGTCGCGCTGGTTCTTCGGTGTCAGGCGGAGGATCAGCGCGGCCTTGCGCAGTTCCAGCGTGCCGGTCGGGGTCGTGCCGCCCATAACGAACACGGTCTCGACTTCAGGCAACTCTTTCAGTCGCGCAGTGAGCTTGTCGGACACGACCCGCGTATCTTCGAGCCTTGCGCCGGGCGGCAGTTCTGCCTGCACGACAATACGCGAGGAGTCCTCCGTGGGCATGAAGCCGGTCGGCATGAAGGAATTGGCGACGAGCGATGCTGCGAAAATTCCGATGCCGACAATCAGCGTCAGCCAGCGGTGCTTCAGCGATACGTCCAGCGCGCGGACATAGGCCCGCATGATGCGTCCGTCCTTTTCCTCGACATGCTTGTGCGGACGCAGGAAATACGCGGCCATCAGCGGTGTGATGAGGCGGGCCACGAAGAGAGAGATCAGGACGGCGGCGGCGACGGTCAGGCCGAACTGCGAGAAATACTGGCCCGCGACACCGCCCATGAACGATACCGGTGCGAACACCGCGACGATCGTGAACGTGATGGCGATGACGGCGAGACCGATCTCGTCCGCGGCTTCCATCGCCGCGCGATAGGGCGATTTGCCCATGCGCATATGGCGCACGATGTTTTCGATCTCGACGATGGCGTCGTCGACCAGAATGCCGGTCACCAGCGTTAATGCGAGAAGGCTGACGAGATTGAGCGAGAAGCCCATCAGGTCCATCAGGAAGAAGGCGGGAATGATGGAAAGCGGCAGCGCGACGGCGGCGATGAGCGTGGCGCGCCAGTCCCGCAAAAACAGGAAGACAACGAGAATTGCCAGCACCGCGCCTTCGAGCAGCGTGTGCATTGCGCTTTCGTAGTTGCCCTCGGTGTAGCTGACCGAGTCGTCGATTTTCGAGAAGGTTACGTTTGGATTTGCCGCCTGCATTTCCTTGAGTTTTGCATCGACCTCGTCAGCGACGGCGACATCGCTTGCACCCTTGGTGCGAAACACGTTGAAGGAAACGACCGGCTGGCCGTCGAGACGCGCGAAGGAACGCGGCTCCTCCGCCGTGTCGTTCACCTCGCCGAGTTCCGACAGGCGCACCTCGCGGCCGTTCGACAGCGAGATCTTCATGTCGCGAAGGTTTTCCAGCGTCCGCGCATTGGCGAGCGTGCGGATCGTCTGTTCCTGGCCGCCGATCTGGCCGCGCCCGCCGGCGAGGTCGGTGTTGATGGCGCGCACCTGCCGGCTGACATCGGCGGCTGTCACGCCAAGCGCCATCAGCCGGTCGGGATCGAGCTCGACGCGGATTTCTCGGTCGACGCCGCCGATGCGCTGCACGCGGCCGACGCCTTTCAGCGCCTGCAATTGCCGGATGACAACGTCGTCGACATGCCAGGACAGTTGCTCCAGCGTCATGCCGGGCGACTGGGCGGCGAAGGAAACAATGGACTGTCCCTCGACGTCGATGCGGTTGACGACCGGCTCCTCGATCGTGCGCGGCAGCTCCGCGCGTATCTTGGCGATCGCGTCCTTGACGTCGTTGACGGCGCGGTCTGTGTCGGTCTCGAGCTGGAATTCGATGACGGTCGAGGAGAGGCCGTCCGACACGGTCGACATCACATGTTTCACGCCGACAAGGTTCGCGACCGAGTCCTCGATGCGCTTCGTCACCTGCGATTCAAGCTCGGATGGAGCGGCACCGGACTCGCTCACCGAAACCTGAACGAGCGGAATGTCGATGTTCGGAAAGCGCGTGATGGGAAGCTCGGCGAACGCGAAGAGGCCGAGGATCGTCAGCACGACAAACAGGACGATGCCGGGAATGGGCCTCTTGATGGAGGCCGCCGAGATATTCAGTCTCACCTGGAGGCCTCCGCCGCATTCGCTTCAATCGGCGTCACGGCATCGCCGTCCCGCAGGAACGATCCGGCGCGCGCCACGATAAGTTCATTTTCCTCAAGGCCCGACGTCACCTCGGCGCGGGACGCCGAGCGCAGGCCGATCTCGACATCGCGCGTGATCACCTTGTTGTCGACGATCACCTGAACCTTGTCCTCGCCGTCGGTGCTCGTGATGGCGGAAATCGGAACGGTGACGCCGGTCTGGCGGCCGACTTCGACAACGCCGGAGGCAAACGAGCCGATGGTCACCTTGGCGTCGAGCGGCAGCGCCACACGCACGCGGCCGAGCCGCGTCGTGGAATCGACTTCGGGGGAAATAAGCCGGATCGTGCCTTCCAGCGGCGTGCTCGAACCCGTGGTACTGACACGCACCGCCTGTCCGGTCTGGAGGCGCGCCAGCGTCGCGTCGATCACATCGGCCTGAAGCTCGACCGCGCCGCCTTCGATGATGCGAAAGGCGGGCTCGTCCGCGCCGGCGGCGATGGCGCCGATCTTCAGCGTGCGGCGGCTGACAAGGCCGCCTTCAGGCGCCTTGATCTCGGTGCGCGCGAGGCGTACCTCGACCTGATCGCGCTGCGCTTCGGCGACTTTCAGATTGTGCTTGGCGGCGTTCAGCCGCGCTTCCGCGACCTGGAAGGCCGAAAGCCGCTGGTCGTAAGCCGCCCGGCTGACCGTTTTCGATTTTATGAGAGTCTCGGCGCGCTCAAGCGCCTGGCGCATCTCCAGGATGCTTGCCTCGGCCTCGGCGATCTGCGCGCTGGCCTGGGCGACCGCGGCTTCGGCCTGGGCTGCTTCGGCCTCGATCGCCGAGCGCGACAGCCGAGCCAGAACCTGACCCTTCTGAACGCGGTCGCCTTCCTCGACGAGGATTTCCGTCACCGCCAGTCCGTCGATCTCGGGTCCGACGAGGATCTCCTCGCGCGGCACCAGCGTGCCGGAAACGTGAACTTCCTCGGAAATCTCGCGCCGCTCCGCGCGCACGGCCGTAACCGTTGGCGCGCGGCGTTCGAGCGCCGCATCCTCTTCGGCACCGGCATTGTCGCTTGTGTTGCCGAAGAGGAAGAAGCCGCCGCCAAGCACAACGGCAACGCCTGCAACAGCGGCGATGATCAGGTAACGGCGCATGATGTACTTACTCGGCGGCCTGTGTTGAATCCGTATGGGCGATGCCGCAGATCTCGCGGCGGTCGCCGGGCTTTGTCGATCCGGCGAGGACTTCCAGCCGCTCGCGGTTCGCTTCGATGAAGGCGACCTCGTTCTTGAACTGGGCGATGCCCCATTCCAGCAGCCAGCCGACGGAGCGGTGCTGCTCCTGTTCGATCAGCGGCTCAAGCTGCGCGATCTCCGTGCGCTGCTGCTTCAGACGCTCGTCGATGGCGCGCGCGATGGTCTCGCGCGGCAGAAACGGGGTGCACAGCGCGATGATGCCGAAATGCGAGCGGAAGATGTCCTTCTCGGGCGTGACGCTCATCTCGGCCACGAATGCCTCGCGGCCGGCCTCCGTGAGCGCGTAGACACGGCGTGCCGGCTTGCCGGGCTGCGTCTCCTCGCGGCTTTTGATCAGCCCGTCCTGCTCAAGCCTGGCAAGAGCCGGATAGATCGAGCCGAAGCTCGCGCCGCCGAGATAGGAGAACGGTCCGTCCTCCCAGTTTTTCTTGAGGTCGTAGCCGGACGCCTCGCCATGGGCGAGGATCGCCAGACAGATGGTGCGGATGTTCATCGGGATTGCCCTGTTTCAGTCCGGTATATATCGGTCCGATATAGGCAGAAACAAGGCGTGGGCTTGCCGCATCGTGATTGGCGTTGTGCCATGGCGGCGGATTAGCTTTCGCCGCACGGAGAGAGGGTCGTGCGGAAATTTGTCTTTATTCTGATTGCCTTGGCGATTGCCGGGTTCACCCTTTTTTGGGTTTTGACCGAGCCGGAGGCGGCGGTGCCGGCCCAGAATTCCGGCGCGCCCGATCTTGCCAACGGCCGGGTCGTGTTCCTGGCGGGTGGCTGCGCCTCCTGCCATGCGACGCCGGGCCAGCCCGACAAGCTTCTGCTTGGCGGCGGCCTTGGGATCGAGAGCCCGGCAGGGACATTCACGGCACCGAACATCTCGCCCGACCCCGACCACGGCATCGGCCGCTGGACAGGCGAGCAGTTCGCCGCGGCCTTGCTGAAGGGCGTCTCGCCGGACGGCCGGCATTACTATCCGGCGTTTCCCTACACTTCCTATCAGGGCATGAAGCCCGAGGATGTGCGCGATCTCCACGCCTTCATCCGTACGTTAGCGCCGTCGGCCAATGTGCCGTCGGGACATGATTTCCCGCTTGATCTCGCGCTGGTCCGGCGCGGCATGGGCCTGTGGAAGCTGCTTCATTTTCCCGGCCCTTCGCACGACGCTGCCGATATGCCCGAGCCGCTGGCACGCGGCCGTTATCTGGTCGAGACGCTTGGCCACTGCGCCGAGTGCCACAGTCCGCGGGATATGACCGGCGGCATCGTAGCCAGCCGGCGCATGGGCGGCGGCGAACTGCCGGACGGAGACGAGGCGCCGAATCTCACGCCGGGGAAGGGCGGTCTCGACGACTGGACGGAGGAAGACCTCACCTTCTTCCTTGCCGACGGCACGACGCCGGACGGCGATGTCGCCGGCGGCGAGATGGCGCGCGTCATCGCCAATACAGGCCAGCTTCCGGAAGCCGACCGCGCCGCGATGGCGGCTTATCTGAAAAGTCTCCAGCCAATCGACGACTGAGCGGCGCGAATCTGCTTAACGTGGCGTTCGCGTTGGGGGACGCCATGAAACGCTTTGCTCTCGGTACAATTCTGGTCTTCACCGCTTCCGCGGCATGTGCGGACATGGCCTCCCCGCCGGATATGCCGAAAGCGGCGGCGGTGCCTGCAAAGCCCGTCGTCACGAAGCTCTTCTCGGGCACGACGACCGCGCTCGGCCAGCAGATCCGGCTGCCGGAGGGCGCCGCGGAGGTGACGGTGCTCTCCTATGAGATTCCACCGGGCGCCGTGCTGCCGGTCCACAAGCATCCGCACCCTCGCTACGCCTATGTGCTCGCCGGTCGTCTGAAGGTCACCACCGGCGACGGCATCAAGAGCTTCGAATACGGGCCCGGTGATTTCATCGTCGAAATGCTCGACGCCTGGCATTCCGGCCAGACGGTGGGGCGGGAAACCGTGCGGCTCCTTGTCATCGATCAGGGGCCGCCCGGCACCGCGAACACCATCCTGAAATAACGTCGCAGGCCGTGCCAAAGGGTTGATTGCCAGCCTTGCCGACCGAAGTAATGTTCGGGGAGCACAGGAGAAGCAGTCATGGCCAAGGCCAAGAAGTCCAAGAAATCAGCATCCGCATCCGTCAAAGCGCGTCGCACCGCCGATCTCGCGACGCCGAACAGCCTTGGCGACAATGCGACGAAGGACATTGCGGGAGCGATGAATGCTCTGCTGGCGGATACGTTCGCCCTCTATTTCAAAACAAAGAACTTCCATTGGCATGTGAGCGGACCGCATTTTCGCGACTACCACCTGATGTTCGACGAGCAGGCGGCGCAGATTCTCGCGGCGACCGACGACATGGCGGAGCGCGTACGCAAGCTCGGCGGCACGACGATCCGTTCGGTCGGCCATATCTCGCGCCTGCAGCGCGTGCTGGACAACGATGCCGATTTCGTCACCCCGTCGACGATGCTCGCGGAGCTGCGCGAGGACAACAAGGCGATGGTGGCCCGTCTGCGCGAAGTGCACGATCTGTGCGACGAGCACGACGATGTCGCAACAGAGAGCCTGATCGAAAACTGGATCGACGAGGCCGAACGGCGGATGTGGTTCCTGTTCGAAGCGGGCCGCGACCAGGAGAGATAGGCCGGTTACACCGGTGTCTCTAGCGCGCACTTTGTGCGCACACCTACATCTGCGTCGAACCGGCATGGAGCCGGTGGGGAACACGAAAAATGTCACTCGAACTGACCGGCATTCACCACCTGAGTGCCGTTACAGCAAAGGCCAAGGAGAACCTCGGCTTCTATACCGGCACGCTGGGCATGCGGCTCGTCAAGAAGACGGTGAACCAGGACGACGTCACGTCCTACCACCTGTTTTATGGCGACGGCGAAGCCACGCCGGGTTCCGACCTGACCTTCTTCGATTTTCCTGCCGCGCCGGAGCATCACGGTACGCATTCGATCTCGCGAACCGGGCTGCGTGTCGCGCCGGAAAGCCTCGACTACTGGAAAACGCGTCTTGCGGATGCGGGCGTCGAGGTGATGGAGGTGGAGCAGGCTGGCCGCAAGGCGCTGTGGTTCGCCGATGGCGAAGGCCAGCGCCTTGCCATCACGGCCGACGGGAAGGCGGAAGCGCCCAAGCCTTGGGCGAAAAGCCCGGTGCCGGCGGAGCACCAGATCCGCGGTCTCGGCCCGATCGTCATGAGCGTGCCGGACATCACCCGCACCGAGCAACTGCTCACCGAGGTGATGAACATGCGCAAGGCGGGTACATACGCCCATCCCGACAACGCCTCTGATACCGTCCACGTCTTCGAGATGGGGCCGGGCGGGGCGGCGGCCGAGCTTCACGTCGCGGTGCAGCCGGGGCTTCCGGCAACGCGCTATGGCGCGGGCGGTGTCCACCACGTCGCCTTCCGGGTTCCGGACAAGGCGGCTCTGACGGCCTGGGCGGAGCGCATCCAGCCGACGCGTCTGCCGAACTCCGGAGAGGTCGAGCGCTATTACTTCCGCTCGTATTATTTCCGCGAGCCGAACGGCATCCTGTTCGAACTGGCGACGGATGGGCCGGGCTTCACCGCCGACGAGCCGCTTGAGTCGCTTGGCGAGAGCCTGGCGCTGCCGCCTTTCCTCGAACCGCGCCGTGCGGAAATCGAGGCCGGGCTGAAGCCGCTCTGACTATCCCACGAAACTGAAAACGAGGTCGGCGACGTAATCGGCGCCGGCCTCGGTCCAGTGGATGAGGGGGCGCACGACCAGCTCGCCGCCAAGGAAGACCCAGTCTCCCATCAGCACGATCAGAATAACGACCACCAGCCGGAACATGGCGCAATTCTAACCCACATTGTTCCGGCGATAAATACTTTTAGTTGTCGGACGGTCCATACGCCGGCACGAACACGCCGAGCGCCTGCAACTGGGCCTCGGCGGATTTCAGCCGTTCCAGGGCCGGTTCGCCGCCGCGCGAGACGAGGGTGTCGAGCAGATGCTCGGCGATGGCCCATGCCGAGACCAGCGATGGGAAAAGGCTCGGCCCCTCGGTCGAAAATGTCAGCACAATCTTGGCTTCGCGCGCGAAGGGCGCCAGCGGGCTGTCGGTGATGGCGATCACGGTGGCGCCGCGCCGGGTCGCATGTTCCGCGACGGTCACGCTTTCGCGGGAATAGGGTCGGAAGCCGATTATGCAGACGGTATCGCCTTCCTCGACCGCGCGAAGTTCCGCCTCCAGGCCGCCGCCCATGCCCGACAGCAGCACGACGTCCGGGCGGAAGAGCTGATAGACATAGGCGAAGGCGTGGGCCGGGCCGAAGCAGGCGCGGAAGCCGGCGACGAAAACGCGCTTGGCCTGTTCGAACGCCTCGGCGGCGGCGTTGAAGACCGCGGCGTCGTTCAGCGCCTGCGTCGCTTCCAGCGTCTTGATATGGCTGAGATGCAATTCCGCCGGCGGCGTTCCCGTGAGCTTTCGGGCGCGGTCGGAATAAAAGGCCGGCGCTGCCCGCATCCGCTCGATGAACGGTTCCTTGAAATCCTCCCAGGCCTCGAAGCCCAGCGTGCGCGCGAGGCGGACGAAGGTCACGGGCTGGACGCCGGCATTCGCGGCCAGGGTCCGCATCGAGACGATCGCGACCTCTTCCGGCCGTTTCAGCACGAATGCCGCTGCGACCCGCTGCTGCGGGGAGAGATCGACAAACCGGGCGCGGATGCGATCGACGAGACTGGCGAATGTGTCGGCCATGGCGGGGGTCTCTACACCGGGTGGTGCAGAATCCGCAACAGATGTTTCAGGCAGCCTTGATGCGGGCGATCGAGCCCGTGGCCATGGAGAAATGGGTGTGTCGGGCCCGGAGGCCGGATTTGGTTCGTTGCAGGGCGATTGTGCAGCGCCCGGCACGGGGGAAGGTCGCTCCGTCCGGGGCGATGCCAAGCGAGGTCCAGGGGCAGATGAGGACGCAGATGGAATTTCCGTCGTCCAGCACCGCCGTCTCGTCGAGGCTGAAGCGGAAGTCGCGGATATAGGGCCACATCTCGCGCCACTGGCGTTCGACGAGGTTGGCCCGCCCGTGCATGGCGTCGCTGTAGGTGCCGAAGGCGATCACATCCTCGGCGAAGAGCGCGGCGCCGCCCGCATAGTCGCGCGCGTTGATCGCGGCCTGCCAGGCGGTGAGCCACTGGACGAGGGCGGGATCCATGTCGTTGCTCCCGGGCCGGGCGTTCCGGCGGTTCAGTCCGTGAATGCTAAACCGAGTCGGGTCTCGGTGCGCCATGCCACTGTGCATTCGCGTTCCAGCATCCCGTCGTCGGTTCTCAGCGTCACGGCTTGCGGCACGCCGATGGTGGACGGCAGCTCCACGAGCGCCCCGGTCTCGGACATGTTGCGCATGACGCATGAGAAGGTCGATCCGCTGCCGGGCAGGACAAGGCTGGCGCCCTTGATGGTGCGCAGCCGCGGCGCGCGGCGCTTGTTGTCGTCGTTTTCGGGGGCGGGCATTGCGGCAAAACCTCTATTCGGCTTCCCGGCGGGTCATGTGGATCAGCCGGTCGGCCACCACCGAGATCGCATCGAACTGCTCATAATAGCTATAGCCGTTTTTTTCCTGCAACCTTTTGCCGTGGGCTGAGGAGAGGTGCCATGTCGCACCGCCCGGATTGACTTCTAGTACATACAGCTGACCGCTTTGCGTGTCGCGGATGATATCGATGCCCTGAACCGGAACGCCGGGGAACGCACGGAAGGTCTGGCGCGCGAGTTCCAGAACGTCTTCCTCGGAGCAGGGCGTCGAGCGGCGCGGACCGGAATTCGAAGCGATGCGGCCGTCGGCGGGCAGGTCCGGTGTCAGTTCTGGCCGCATCTCCTGCGAGGCGACGCGGTTGCAATAGACCGGCTCGCCGAAGACGGTCAGCGCGCGATACTCGGTCGGGTAGGGGCCGGTGTCGACGAACCGCTGCACGAGATAGGGCGTCTCCGGCCAGCCGAGTTCACGCGCGGCTTCGAAGATCCGGCCAAACGGCGTCAGGCGTACGCCCTGGCCGCGCGAACCGGTGTTCGGCTTCAGAATGACGAACGCGTCCCATTTCGCGGGATCGAAGGTCGTGTCCTCGTTGAGGAACACGGCACGCGGAACGGGGATGCCGGCTTCTTCCAGCATTCTGACCTGCCGCAGTTTCGTCAGCGGCGTGCCGGCATAGACCTTGCCGCGCGCGGGGCGAAAATGGCGCAGAAGGTGGGGCGAGAAAACGAGTGTCGGGCGCCCGGCGGCCTTACGGCGTACAACCGATTGAGGGCTGTCGTTGGAGACGATGAAAACCTCGATCTCCGGCGCGCGCTCGGCGATCATGTCCTTGACGGCGAGAAAATCGGTGACATCCTGTGCGCCCGGGGTATGTACGATGACGAGGTTGAGGAGATACCGGCTCTCGTCGTTTCCGCCAAAGGAAAGGCGCGCGGCGAGGCGCTGACCCGGCGCCAGGAAATCCATTTCGGTTGGACGCGGCGATTCTGTCATGTCGTTCCATTCCGCGCTAATGCGTCAGCCGTGGCCTTCGTACCGATTTTGCCAGGGTGTCGAATGCGCCATCAAGATGCTGGGGCGCGCTGGCCACAAGAGCGTTTCCGGCGGTGGTCGCGCAATACGCCAGGAGAGCGGTATCCGCCGGGCCGAGCGCCACCGTGTAGATTTCAATGCCGGCTGCCTTGGCTGCGTCGCACGCCTTCTTGGTGCTCGTGTTGATCGTGCTCGTGCTTGTCGAATAGCGGCTCTGCGTGTTGGCGCCGTCCGAAAGCAGGATGATGATGTGCCGGTGGTGCGTGGTTTTCGCGCGCCCTTCCTGAAACGGCTCCTGGCCGGGCGACAGCATTGCGGTGCCCCATGCCACACCGATCGTCATGTTCGTATTGCCGCCGGCAGCCATGGCGTTGACGGTGTTCTTGAGGGTGGTGAAGTTGACGCTCAGCGGCGTTACGAGTCCAAGTCCCGCTTCGCTGCTGCGGCACTCCTGGATCGCGGGATATTTCCGGGCTTTCTGGCCGTTGTGATAACCGTCATTCGTATCGAGATAATCGATCTGCGTCCGGTCGATCAGGCAGCCCTGCCAGGTCGATGTATTGATCGAGCTTCCGTCTTCGCCGTCTTCGTCCAGTCCATTGGAATCGAGATCGACATTGGAGAAATCGATCCAGGAGGCGTTCGCGTAAGTCGCCCTGTCCACACGCACGCCCTGTGCGAACGGCACGATACCGATCCGTACGGACCCGTCGGTGCCGCCGGCCGTGTCGATGAAGTCCTTGGCCGCGAGCTTCAGAAGATCCATGCGCTGGTAGCTGCCCATGGACCCGGAATTGTCGAGTACGAGAACAACGTCAGCCGTCGCCCAGGTCGCCTTGGCTGTCGCGCTGACGCCGACGGACTCGAGGCCGGCGATGCTCATGAGCGTTGTCTTGATCCGGCCCTGGACCGTGACCCCGAGCTGCTGGGTCTGCCGCTCCAGCGTAATGTCTGAAAGTTCGGGGGCGCCGTATTCGCTGCCCGCGATGAAGATGCGGATGTGCTCCTTGAGCTGAGCGTCCGTCTTGTATCCGGCGTCGCGGGTGGCGGACAGAAGTGCGGCGTCGAGCACGCCTTGAAGCTGGGAGCGCCGCGCGGCGGCGCGGCTGTAGTCCAGCGCCATGCCCGCGCCGACAAGAACCGGCAGCACGGCGATGGCGAAGATCGTCGCGACGCTGCCTCGGCATTCGGATCTGAAGCGCTTGAGCGCGTTCATAGGCTTCCCCCCGGAGACGCCCCATTTTTTGAAAGCCTAGCGGGGAATGGTTTATGATTGCTCAACTGAAGAGGGTTCGGAGAGGCGTTGCACCAATAAGCTGAAGTTGTTCAGCTTTTTTGCTCCGGCCAGAGAGAGAAGCGCTTTTTTGAGGGCAAGCTTCCGTACCCGCGTGCGGTATGCGCCCGTTGTGGACTCATGCTCGGCGCCTGTTATCACTTGCCGGTATCGGCGAGGCTGCGTCGCCAGATGCCGGCACGCCGATGTGATGGAAGGTGCCGTCATCGTGTTATGGGACTGATATGCGGTTCGCGTTTTCCTACGCCGGTCTCGGCGGTGCCGTCGTTATCGCGGCCAGCATGCTGGCTGGCGCGGTTCATGCGCAGACGCTGAAGCCCTTCAAGGATGATCTGTTCGCCTATCCCGCGATTTTATCCAGCGACGGCGATGCCTATCGGGTGGTGGATTATCGCAAGGAGCGCGATATCCATGCGCGCGATGAAGTGCCGGAACGCCGCGTGCGCAAAAATTTTGTCTCCATGGGCGTGCGCCGGCAGCAGGAAGACATCGCTCTCGACACCGGCGTCGGTACAATCCGCCATTTCGCCGTCGGAAAGACCGACAACGCCGCGGTCATTACCGTGTATCTGCATGGCCAGGGCGGCAGCCGGAAGCAGGGGGTGGACGATGTCACCTTCGGCGGCAACTTCAACCGCATCAAGAATCTGATGGCCGCCAATCGCGGGCTTTATCTGTCGCCGGACTTTTCGGATTTCGAAGATGGCGGCGCGGCGGAAATCAGGGCGCTGCTGCTTCACTATGCCGGACGCTCTCCGCAGGCGCCGATCATCGTCGCTTGCGGGTCGATGGGTGGCAGGCTGTGCTGGAAACTTGCCCGTGATCCCGTGATCGGGCCGCGGCTGGGCGGCCTGATGCTGCTGGGATCGCTAACGGACGAGGGATTTCTGAACAGCTCGGCTTTTTGGGCGAAGGTGCCCGTGTTCTTCGGCCATGGCAGCCTCGACAACGTGTTCCCGGTCGAAGGCCAGGAGCGGTTCTTCCGTTCGATTGCGCAGAAAGCGCCCGGTTATCCCGCGCGTTTCGTGCGGTTCGAGACGGGTTCGCACGGTACGCCGATCCGGATGACCGACTGGCGCTCGGAGATCAACTGGATGCTCGCGCAGCCGCGGTAGAAGTCCAAAGAGCCCATATATCATCTGCGATTGGCTGTTTCGTTTACTGGGACTTCGTCTGGGTCTCGGGCTTGGGTACGCGACCGGCCCGGCCGCCGGTGGCCTGGCCCGCATTGGCGGCAGCGTGTCGATAGCTGGGTGTTCGAGGTCGGCCGCTGGCACTGAGGATCGGTGTTTCAGACGAGAATTCTGGCCGGCTGAATACCGAGCGGCCTCAGCCACATGATGAGCGGGGGTCTCCGCTCCTGCATCGCGAGATCGGGCGTCGCTTAGCATATGCTATTTTCAGCGGGCCGATCTCGGCCTAACGATATGCGGATGGCTGGGGCCAGAAAGTGGAGTGCATGATGGGTGAGGCCGCATCAGCGCGCGTAAAACGAACGCCACAACGTCTGAATACCAAACCTCGCGGATCTTCTCGGATCAGGCGGAACGCGCAACCCGCGGAGGAGGCGCGTCCGGCAGGTCAACAGCAGCAAGCGTCCAATCCGCGACGGGACGAGCGGGATCTGCCGCCGAACGCCTGGTGGCCATAGCGGATTAAGCGAAACAATTACCTGGCGGTGCGTGTTAGTCCGCATCCATGTTCCGCTTCCACCATATGCCTTTTGGCGCCGAGTTGACCAAAGACGGGGTGCGGTTTGCGCTTTGGGCGCCGACGGCGGACCGCGTCCAGTTGAAGCTCGATAACCAGCTCCTCGACATGCCCACGGAAGAGGGCGGCTGGCGGCGGTTGACGGTGCCCGGCGTGAAAGCGGGCACCGCCTATCTTTTTGTGGTCGACGGCGGTCTTGTCGTTTCCGATCCCGCGTCGCGCTCTCAGCCGTTCGACGTTTTCGGTCCGAGCGTCGTCGTCGATCCGGCATCCTATCGCTGGCAGAATGCGGGATGGCGCGGCCGGCCGTGGGAAGAAGCCGTCATCTACGAGGTCCATGTGGGCACCGTAACGCCGGAGGGTACGTACGATGCACTCAGGCGCAAGCTTGCTGAGCTGGCCGATTTAGGCGTGACCGCCCTGCAGTTGATGCCGCTTGCGGAAGTCCCGGGGAACCGGAACTGGGGATATGATGGCGTGTTGCCTTTCGCGCCGGAGTCGGCCTACGGCCATCCGGACGATCTCAAGAAGCTGATCGACCACGCCCACGGCCTCGGACTGATGGTGCTGCTGGACGTCGTCTACAATCATTTCGGGCCGTCAGGGAACTTTCTGCATGCTTATGCGGAAAGTTTCTTTACGCAGCGCCACCAGACCCCATGGGGCGCCGCCATCAATTGCGATGGAGAGGAGGCCGGTCCGGTCCGGGCCTTTTTTGTTGAGAACGCGCTCTATTGGCTCGACGAATTTTTCTTTGACGGCCTTCGGTTCGACGCCGTCCACGCAATTGCTGACGACAGCGAGCGGCATTTGCTGGATGAAATCGCTAACGGGATACGCACTCGCGTCGCGGACCGGGAAATTCATCTTATTCTCGAGAACGAGGCCAACGAAGCGCGCCGGATCGAGCGGGACGGAAGTCGTCCTCGTACATATACGGCGCAATGGGATGACGATATTCACAATGCCTGGCACGCTTTGCTGACGGGCGAGAGCGACGGCTACTACCGTGATTTTATCGATCGCCCGTTGCAGCATCTCGGCCGTGCGCTGGGCGAAGGCTTCTGTTACCAGGGCGATATGTCCGCACACCTCGCGCGCCCGCGCGGCGAGCCGTCGGCGCATCTGCCGCCGCAGGCATTCGTGTCGTTTCTGCAAAATCATGACCAGATCGGCAACCGGGCACGGGGCGAGCGGCTTCACCATCTGATCGGCGGCAACCGGCTCGCCCTGGCGCAAGCGCTGCATCTGCTCTGTCCCCAGATACCCCTGATTTTCATGGGCGAGGACTGGGCGGCGTCGGCGCCATTCCAGTTCTTCACCGGCTTCGACGACGAGGGCCTTTCGGCAGCCGTACGCGAGGGACGGCAACGCGAGTTCTCGAATTTCGCTTCCTTCATTTCGGCGCCGGTTCCCGATCCCACCGATCCCGAAACATTCTTGCGGTCAAAGATAAACTGGGAGGAGGCCGCAACAGGAATGCACGCTGATTTGCGGCAAAAGGTGCGCGAACTGCTTTCCATTCGCCGGAAATATGTCGTGCCGCTTCTCCTCTCCCGGTTTACCGGTGGAGCATGGAACCAACCGGGTCCGGGCATGCTTGACGTTAGATGGAACTTCGAGGGGGGTGATTTGCGTGTGGTGATGAACACCGGCGAGGCGGGCGATCTCGACACGGAAGCCCGCATGATTATCTGGTCGCAAGGCGCAGAGGTTACCGGAAGCGTGATGCGCCTTGAGCCGTTCGGCGGAGCCGTCCTGACAAGCCACGGGGCACGATGACCGTTCCGCGCGCGACCTATCGCCTTCAATTGCACAAGGGATTTACGTTCGATGACGCGGCGGCCGTCGTTCCCTATCTTGCCGCCCTGGGCATCAGCCATCTCTACGCTTCGCCGATCACACAGGCACGTCCCGGATCGCTGCACGGATATGACATCGTCGATCACAGCCGGATAAATACCGAACTCGGCGGAGAAGAGGGATTCTTTCGGCTGTCCGACACGCTGAAGGCACACGGGCTTGGCCTGATTCTCGACATTGTGCCGAACCACATGGGTGTTGGCGGATCGGACAACGCCTGCTGGCTGTCAGTACTGGAATGGGGCGAGCTCTCGCCGTTCGCCGATATGTTCGATATCGACTGGGGGCGTCTGGGCGCCGGCGGCAAGCTCGTCGTGCCTTTTCTCGGCAATCGCTATGGCCTCGCGCTTGAGGCCGGCGAATTGCAGCTTCGCTTCCATCATGAGGAGGGCGCGTTCAGCGTCTGGCATTGGGAGCATCGTTTTCCGATATTGCCGCTTCACTATGCCGGCATTCTGGACCGTGGCGTTGCAGCGCTCGGCGAAATCGAAGCGGGTTCGGAACTGCTGTCGGTTGCGGAAGTCTTTCGTGCCATGGCGTCGGACGACATACCCGATCGCCGCAGGTCTTTTCCCGAAGAAGCGACAAAGCTGAAGGCGCGTATCGCCCAGGCGGCGCAGCATCCCGCGATACGCGAAGCGATCGATCGGGCCGTGACAATCATCAATGGTGCGCCGGGCACGCCAGAGAGCTTCGGTGCGCTGCACCGGCTGCTCGAAGAGCAGGTCTATCGGCTCGCGCACTGGCGCGTGGCCGCAAGCGAAATCAACTACCGGCGCTTTTTTGACATCAATTCGCTCGGTGGCGTGCGGGTTGAGAATCCCGACGTATTTACGCGGACGCATGAACTCATCTTCCGGCTTGTACGGGATGGACGCGTGGATGGATTGCGGATCGATCATGTCGATGGACTGGCGGACCCGGCGGAGTATGTCGCGGCGTTGCAACGGGAGGTCGGGCCGGACTTCTACATCCTCATCGAAAAAATTCTGGAACCGGGAGAGGCGCTGCGCAACTGGCCGTTTGCCGGCACTACGGGATACGATGCCCTGAATGCCATCGGCGGCATATTCGTGGACACTGGGAATGCGCGGCGCTTCGATGCGATCTGGCGCGATGCGACCGGCGTGGAGGCTGGCTATGGCGCCCAGCTGCGCGCGGCCAAGGAAGAAATCGTCGAGACGGCGTTCGCCAGCGAGCTGGAAGTACTGGTGTCGGATCTCAAGCGTATCGCGGATCTTGACTGGACGACTCGCGACTTCACCATGCTGGCGCTGAGACGTGCGCTTGTTGAGATTATCGCGCGGCTGCCCGTGTACCGTACTTACATAACAGATGATGGCAGGGTCGACGGCAATGACCGGTCGCTGATCGAGCAAAGCTTCCGGCTGGCGAAGAGGTGGAGCGCGCTGCCGGACCGCTCCGTCCACGAATTCATCAGGGCCGCGCTTCTCGGACGCTTCGATACCACGGCTCCAGGTACGCCGGTGCCGGAGGACATTGCCCGCTTCCGTCGCCGCTTTCAGCAACTCACTGGCCCGGCGATGGCCAAAAGTCTGGAAGACACGCTGTTCTACCGTTTCGTGCGCTTCATTTCCCTCAATGAGGTCGGCGGCGATCCAGATCATTTCGGAACATCACTTCAGGCTTTTCACGCCTTCAATGCGGCGCGCGCGCGCGATTGGCCGTATGCGATGACGGCAACGTCGACCCACGATACGAAACGGGGCGAGGACGCTCGCGCGCGGCTCAATGTATTGTCCGAAATGCCGGACGCCTGGGCCGAGGCGGTTGACGATTGGGAGGAGATCGCGACCGAGCATCTTGCAGAAATCGAAGGCGAGCCTGCTCCGGACGCCAATGACCGGTTCATGATGCTGCAGTCCATTCTGGGCGCCTGGCCTCTCGAAATTCTGGAGGATGATGCGGGGATCGAGAAGTTTCGCGACCGCATCAGGGAGTGGACCGAAAAGGCGCTGCGAGAGAGCAAGCGCCACACAAGTTGGACCAACGAAAATATCGACTATGAAGCTGCGGCGCTTGCGCTCGTCGATGCGGCGCTCGCGCCTGGCAGCAGGTTCATGACCGCCTTCCGGCCGCTCGTTCAAAAGATCGCCGTGCCCGGTGCTCTTAACGGTATCGTACAGACAATTCTCAAATGCACCTTGCCGGGCGTTCCCGATATTTATCAGGGAACCGAAAGATGGGATTTCTCTCTTGTCGATCCCGACAATCGCAGGCCCGTCGATTTTGGCGAGCGCGCGGAGGCGGCTGGCAGGTGCCGATCCATCGGAGAGCTTCTGTCCGACTGGCGCTCGGGTGATGTGAAGCAGCATGTTCTGGGAAAGCTGCTGAAAGACCGGGCGGCCAATGCCGAACTCTATGCCAAAGGAGACTACCAGCCTTTGACCACGCAGGGAGCGCCGGACAACGTTCTGGGATTTACCCGGAGTCATCTCGATCGCAAGTTGCTCGTTGTCGCGCCGAGGCTGGCCAGCGCGGCACTGGAAGACCGTGGTCTCTTTTTGCGGAAGGACGCCTTCGGCGATGCTGCGATCCGGATCGAAGGCGGGCTCTGGACGAACGTAATTACTGGTAATCCTGTCGAACTGGCCGGCTCCATGGCTGTTTCGGATTTGTTCGCGGAGCTGCCATTTGTGATCATGCGGCGCTAAGGAGGGGTTCGACGCGGCTTTTGTCTGTTCCAGGGTCGTTGCCGCTAGACTGCCGCGAACAGGCCGATAGCGCTCAGCATGAGAATAGCTGCCAGCACAATGCGCGTAACCTGCGCATTCAGCTTAACGCCACTGACCAGCCCGACAGCCATTCCGGCGAGCGTCGCGGGCATCAGCAAGAGAGACTCTTTCAAGACATCCGGTTGGATTCCTTGGACGAGTACATGACAGCCAAGGGACGCGCCGTAGAAAAGCACGAAGAGAACCAGAACGGTCGCGCGCAGGACCTCGGGGCTGGCGGATCTGGACAGTCCGAAATATGCGGCGAGAGGCGGGCCCGGCATAGCCATGAAGCTGCTCATGAAGCCCGCAATCGCTCCGGCGGCAAATGAGCCTCGTCCCGTGCCCCCCGGCGTCGCCGCATGGGAGCCACTGCCGGCAATCGTCAGTATCCCAAGCGCAAGCAGGACGGCGCCAATGGCAGCCTTCAGGAACGACACATCGACACTTCCGAAGAGCAGGATACCGGGCGGGATCCCGACGAGCCCGCCTGTTCCAAGGCTGACAAGCAGTTTCCGGTCGCAGTGCGGCAGGAGCATCGGCGCGAGAATGCAGGCGGTTACAAGATTCAGGATGATACTGATTTGAACCGCGCCGCCATCGCTGAGCACGAGCAGCAGGAACGGTCCGGCAATCAGCGCCAGCCCCAGCCCGGTCACTGCCTGGAAGAGGGCGGCGCCGAACACCACGGCTTGCACCAGGACAAGCATCCAGAACGCGTCAGCCGGCATTCAGCTCGAACGCCCTGCGGCTTTCCGCCTTGATGTGCCGGAGGCAAGCATTGCGGATCGAGGTGAAGGACGCGCTGGTCACGCAGTCGTCTCCGCGCGGGCGCGGCAGGTCGACGGGAATATTGGCGACGACGCGGCCCGGGCTGGCGCCCATGACAATAATGCGATCGGCCAGAAACACCGCTTCATCAACATCATGCGTGACAAAGATGACGGTGATGCCGAATTCCCTCCAGATCTGCAGCAGGCTGGCCTGCATCATGTGTCGTGTCTGCGAGTCGAGCGCGCCGAAAGGCTCGTCCATCAGCAGGACGCTGGGATAATTGGCAAGCGCCCGCGCGATGCCGACACGCTGCTGCATCCCACCAGACAACTCCCTGGGATAGTGATCGGCGAATTTCGAGAGGCCGATCATCCCCAGAAACGTATTGGCAACGATGGTCGGCGAATCTCCGCCGCGGCCGGTCACTCTGGGGCCGAAGGCAATGTTCTCCCGGACCGTCTTCCACGGAAACAGCGAGTACTGCTGAAACACCATCCCGCGATCGGGGCCAGGCCCCAAGACCTCGACACCGTCCACGAGGATGCGGCCGGTCGTCGGTGTGACGAAACCGGCGACGCAGTTCAGCAGAGTCGATTTCCCGCAGCCGGACGGGCCGAGAAGGCATACGAACTCTCCTGGACGTATGCTCAGATTCGTCGTGGTAACGGCGAGCTGGCGGCCGGATCGCGTATCGTAGGACACCGACACGTCCTTGATGTCGACCTGTCCCGTAACGACGGATGTCGTCATGGCCTGCGCTCCTTTCCCGGTATCAGGGCGCGCGACCTCAGAAAGAGGTCCGCGAGCCCCGCCAACCGCGAGTCGGAGAATGCCGGCGCGAACAATGTGATGCCGAACGGCATGCCCGATGAGTAGAAACCCGACGGCACCGCGACCGCGCAGAGATCAACCAGATTGGCGAAGTAGGAGTAATGGCCGTGATGGGTGTTGCGCATGGCGGGCTCGGCCAGCATCTCCTTGATGCTGTAGAGCGGTGCGACCGTCGGCAGAACGAGAACGGTCTTGCTGCCGAACTGGCTGCGTACATAACCGTTGATCTCGCGCAGGCGCATCATGGAGCGGAATATATCGGCTCCGGTCCAGTTTTTCCCCGTCTGCACGATAGTGCGGGTGATCTCCATCACCTCTCCCTCGTGCGTATCCACAAACGGCCCTACGGCGGCATAGCGGTCGGCGATCCACGGGCCATTGAATACGAGCGTGCCCGCTTCGACGAACGGGTCGAAATCAATCACGCGCACTGACGCGCCGAGCGCTGCGAATGCCTCGATGGCCTGCTCATACAGTTGCCTTCCGGCCGCGTTGCCGAAGAATTCGCGCTGATGTGGCTCGGGCACGATAATCTCCGGCGCGCCGGCGGGAGCCTCCACGGCAAACCGGCCGCGTGCCGCGTCATCGCGCAGCGTCGCATCCTGCGATGCCGGATCGAACATCTGAGCGGCGATTTCCGATGCATCCTCGATGGCGAGCGAGAACACCGACGGACAGTCGAGACTATGGCAGTTGACGACAAGACCGTCCGTACTCAGCGTACCACGGGTGGGCTTGAAGCCGATTACATTATTCAGGCCCGCCGGGATGCGGCCCGAGCCACCGGTGTCGGTTCCGATCGAGAATGCGACCTGCTGAAGGGCTACGGAAACGGCCGATCCCGAACTGGATCCGCCCGCTACCATGGTCCGGTCGAAGGCAGAGCCGCAGGCGCCGTAGGGAGAGCGCGTTCCGTTCAGGCCGGTGGCGAACTGATCGAGATTGACCTTTCCGATGCAGATCGCGCCCTTGTCCTCGAGCGCGGCCACAACCCGCGCCGATCGTTCAGGCAGATAGGCGAATGCCGGGCAGGCGGCGGTCGTCGGCAAACCGGCGACGTCAATGTTGTCCTTCACCGAGAACGGAATGCCGTAGAGTGGCAAATTCGCCGTGCCGCGCTCTTCCAGCCGGCGCGCGATGTCGAGCGCGTCCTGCTCCGGCCGCAGGGTGATCCATACATCGTCGCGGGCGTCGGCGCGGATGCGCCTGTAGGCTTCCCGCACAATGTCTTGCGGGCCGGCGCCGCCGCGCATCGCGGCGCGCAAGGATGCAAAGTCGAATTTGGTGTGAAGCACGGTGCTTGTCCTGACGGATTGCTGTTGTGCCGGGAGATGGGCCGTCTCCCGGCATGAGCGGGTTTACTCTCCGACGATCTTTTCGAGATAGGACACATCGAGCTTCGCCGCGAACTCGTCCCGCGTCGGTGCTTTCGGCAGGCGCTTTTCGGCGACGAGGAACTGCGCGGTCGACTCCAGGGTATCGGCGAACTGGCCGATGCTGCCGGATTTGCCCATATACGCTTCGGTAAGCTGGGTCGGGCAGGGCACCATCTCGGTGCCTTTCATCATGCGTGTCGCGTCTTCGATGGGGAGCGAGAGTTCCTGCGCGATGATCTCCGCCGTCTTCTCGGGATTCTTGAGCCAGAAATCGATGCCGGCGCATTCGGCCCTGACGAATTTCTCGACATATTCCGGATGTTTCTCGGCGAACTCGTTCATCACGACCGCGACGTCCCAGGTCGGATAGCCGCGCTTGGCCATCTCGCCCGACGTAATCAGGATGTTGCCGCCGTCCTTGACGGCCTTGTCGAGATTCGGCTCCCAGAACCACGCGGCGTCGATGTCGCCTCGCGACCAGGCAATGGCGATATCGGCCGGAGCAAGGTCGAGGAGCTCAAGGTCACCAGGGTTGACGCCTTCCTCGGCGAGCGCCTTGAGCAAGAGATAATGCGTCGTCGAACCGAATGGCGCGGCGACCTTCTTGCCGGCGAGATCCTTGATCGATTTGATGTTCTTGTCCGTGCGGACAACCATGGCCTCGACATAATCGAGCATGTTGAGAACCATGATGCCCTTCATCGGCAGATCGCGCACCAGGCCGATCGCCGCGGGCGGATTTCCGAGCCCGCCGAAATCGACCTGATTGGCGGTGATTGCGCGCAGCATGTCGCCGCCGCCGCCGATTTTCACATATCCGATCTCCACTCCCGGCATTTCCTTGGCGAGAAGACCGAGATTCTTCGTCACGAGCTGCGCGTTGACGAGATTGAGATAGCCGACCGTGATCTTTGACGGCGGTTCCGCGGCGAGGGCGGGAATGACGACCATGCCCGACAGCATGGCAACGATCCGAGATAATTTTCGCATGACAACAGCCTTTCTTTTGGAGAGCGGCGGCGTTTCCGGCGTCCGATGCCTTGCTCTTGTGAGGGCATTCATTGTTTTCGTGTCCATGGCATGAGGATCTGTCCGAACAGCCGCATGACCATGTCGAGCGCGACACCCGTGAGGCCGAGCACGATCAGCCCCATGATCACGACGTCCGACAACAGGAACTTCGCGGCATCCCAGATCATCCAGCCGATGCCGGCCGAGGCGGCGACGATTTCCGCTGCAACCAGCACTGTGTAAGTGAATCCAAGAGATATGCGCATGCCGGCGAGAATGGTCGGGCCGGCGGCCGGGAGATATACCTGCAGCACGATGGTTCGCGTCGAGGCGCCCAGAGCCTTTGCCGCGCGTACATATATGGGGTCGATGTTACGGACGGCCTGGATCGTGGCTATGATGAGGCCAGGCAGTGCGGCGAGAAACAGCAGCGCGAGCTTCGATTCCTCGCCGATGCCGAGCCACATGACGAGCAGGGTGTAGATGCCGAGTGGCGGAAGCGGCCGGTAGAACTCGATCATCGGGCTGAGCAGCGCCCGCGCCGTTTCGGAGGTTCCCATGAGGACGCCGAGCGGGATGCCGATAAGGCACGCGAGGCCGAAGGCGACCAGAATGCGGTACAGGCTAGCGCTGAGATGCTCGATCAGCGTGCTGCCCTGATAACCCTCGGTCGAAACCTCCATGAATGCGCGCGCGACGGCCTCCGGATTCGGCAGAAACAGCGGGTTGGCGAGGCCCGTTTCGGTCACCACGACCCAGGCGCAGAACAGCAGGATTACGGTCAGCGACGACAGCAACAGGGTGCGCGGCGGACGCAGCGCCAAAAGGCGCCTTGCCGCGATCCTGAGCGCCGGCTCCGGCTTTGGAACATCCGCCTTCATGCATCTGTCCCGTTGAGAACGGACATGATCGTCAGGGCGTAGATCCGCGCCGCGGCAACCGCCTTGGTGATCGATATGTACTCGTTGTCGACCGCCCAGCCGTCTTCGCCGGGGCCGAATGTAACGGCGTTGATGCCGGCTTCGCGCAGTCGGATCGTGTCGTTGAAAGCATTCTTGCGGTTCAGTTCCGGCATCTTGCCGTCCATCAGCCGCGAATAGGCTTTCTGCAGGGAGATGCAGGGCTCCTGATCAGGAGGCGAGGGCTCCGTTGCCTCGACGAAAAGCGAGCCCGGCAGCTGACGTACGCGCGCGGAGATGTCGTTGCGGCCGGCGAACACCCGGCCGGCCACCGCCGAAATATCGCCGATGATGCCGTCGATTGTCATGCCAGGGACAAGGCCGACAACGGCCATGGTAATGACACAGAGATCCGGCGAGAACTGCATTTCGCCTTCAAGTCCGCCGCGGATGCGCACGATCGTCGTGCAGGGCGGCGTATGCCCCATGAACGCGCTGGGCTCATGTGCGAAGGTCATGGACTGAAGCTCGGGGATCAGGCGCGCGGCTTCGACGACGGGGTTGACGCTGATGTCGGGACGCCAGATGTGCGATTTCGCTCCTTCGACAGCGACTTCGATCAGGCAATGGCCGGAATTGGCGATGGAAAGATTCATTCCCCAGTTGCCGTTCCCGACCTCGCCCCATGCGGTGGGCTCAGCGGTGATCGAGTAGTCGGCGCTGATCCCGATCTCCTGTGTCAGGTAGATGGAGCCATGAGTTCCGTTGCGTTCCTCGTCGACGCAGAAGCAATAGATGAGATCGCCGTCGAAGCCGACGCCTTCGTCGATTAGTGCCTGGGCCGCCAGCAGGCAGGCGGCAAGGTTGCCGCGTGTGTCGGATGTCCCGCGTGCATACAGGAGATCGCCGTGCCGCGTGGCGGTGAACGGGTCGAAGCCGGTCTTGTCCCATTTCTCGGGCTCGGCCACCGGATAGGTGTCGAGATGGTCGTTGATCATCAACGACGGACCACCGTTCCGGCCTTTCAGCACGCCGACGACATTGGGACGATGAGGCACGGCCTCGTAGGTGGTCACCTCCATGCCGAGCGCTTCGAGCTTGCCGGCGACCAGCATGGCGATGGCCTCTTCTTCGGCGCCCGGCAGGTCCGGGTCGAGAGGATTGCCGGATCGCGGCTGCCCGGTGCGGATCAGTTCTCCGGCAAGCTTCAGCCAGCGCTCCTCGGTGATGCGGCCAAGGACGCGGGTTTCAAGCTCCGACAGCGCAGGATTCCGGGTCAGCACAGTTGCACCTTTATTCATCACCGGGCCGGACGCCCGTTTCATGAGCAACCTAACCGGAGGCGATGTTGCAATCTGCTGCTATTTTGATGTCTGATCGATGCAGAAAATGCACCACTTTCTGACCTGGATGCCGCTCGATGCGCAATCTCCTTATTTATGAGTATGTTGATGCGGTGGCCCGGGCCGGGTCGATCCGCAAGGCGGCCGAGTTCCTGTCGCTGACTCCTTCGGCCCTGAACCGCCGGATTCTCTCGCTTGAGCAGGAGCTCGGCGCGCCGCTGTTCGAGCGTCTCGGGCGCGGAGTGCGGCTCAGCACGGCCGGAGAGCTCCTGGTCGACATCTTCCGCCGCCAGCTCGCGGAGGTCGACCGCCTGAAGTCCCAGATCGCGGATTTATCGGGGCTGCGGCGCGGCAGTGTCGCCATTGCCTGCAGCCAGGCGGCGCTGCCCTATTTCCTGCCGCAACAGATTTCGCGATACCAGGTGAGCCATCCCGGCGTCACCTTCCAGGTCCTGGTCCGCGACGGCGAAGCTGCGGGCGATGCACTGCTGGACTATTCCGCGGACCTGGCGCTCGTCTTCGAGCCGCTTCGCCTGACCGACTTCCAGACCATTTTGAGTGTCCGGCAGCCGATCCGCGCCGTGATGTCGAAAAAACATCCGCTGGCTGGCCGAGACCAGTTGGCGCTGGAGGATTGTATGGACTATCCGCTCATTCTGCCGAGCGCGCCTTACGCGGTCCGCAACCTTCTTGAAGCCGCCGCGGGACGGCTCTCCCTCAAGCTCGAGCCCTCGGTCGAAGCCGAAAGCTACATCTTTATGAAGAACTTCGCGGCTTTGCGTCAGGGGATATCGTTTGAACTCGCGCTTGGCGTGCCAACAGCGATGATCGAACCAAACTTGGCCAGCATTTCGCTCGAACTCGGCCCGCGCCACGAAGGACGGCTTCATCTTGCGCAATTGCGGGGGCGAACCCTGTCCGTCGCCGCGGCACGCTTTGCGGATCAGATTGCTCAGGCCCTGCAATCAGACTAGGCGCAAACCTCATCAGACGCGCTTGCTATCGCCGCATCAGCTGCTATCGCAGCATCACCTTGTACCTAAACCGTCCGCGTCGAGTATAGCGGATGGACTAGATCCGGGCCTTGGTATTCTTTCGCAGAATGGCTACTGCGATTATCACGAAAGCTGCGAGCCGTAGCAGGAAAATCCAACTGCGCTCTTCGCTTGTCACATCTAGAAGAGTGACGAGCGCCTGACCGGATGCGAGCAGAAGGAACGCCACGCCAAACCAGCCGAAAAGACTGTCGGCCGTTTTTGTGAAGAAGCGAAAGAAAAAGAGCGCCGCCATCACGAAACCGAGCGTCACTGCACCGGAGAGAAATACGATCGTCATTGCCGCGTGTCCCTCAGCTCAGTCCGTTTCCCAGATGAAGCCATAAAGCAGAATCATTACGCCGGCGAGTGAGACGACGATGCGCACCGCGGCAAGCTCGACCAGCGTCGGCAGCAGGACGAGATCGACGACCGCCAGGAGATTGTTCATCGCCAGGAGCACGAAGCAAGCGGCGCTCCAGAGCAGAATGCGTGTCCGGCTGCGTGCGTATCCGCGAATAAGAAGTGCCGCGCAAAACGCGCTGGTCAGGAAGCAGAGGATATAAACAAGTTGCGCCCAGGCCGTCATTTGTCGTCCCTGAACTTGAATGCGTCAGAAAATATGGCCAGCTTTTCATTCGGCGCCCGCATGATCGCCTTCGCCAAGGCGATCGGGCTGGTTGCGTAGACCTTCGCCAATTCGTCGGTCATCGCATGCAAATCTGGCGTCGCGGCGGCATAGCCCACACGGCCTTTCTCCCGTTCCGCCACCAGGCCCGCGGTCTTCAGGGTTTCCAGACTGGGAAGAATAACGGCCTGACTGCTCCGCAGTTCGCGCACAAGTTCGTCCGAGCTCCAACTTCGGGTTGGATGACGGTGCAGCAGCAACAGCAGCTCAAGCGCCCACACAGATCTTATCGTGTTGCAGGCAAAGGAAAAAATCTGATCGTCCGTCACGGGTTCTCGCGGGTTCGAGAAGAGAGGCGGAGCGGCAAAAGTGAGGCAAACTAAAACCGCCGGGGCCGTCGCCGCAAGGCGAAAAGCGCATTTGCCTTAAATTCTTGATATCGCGGAACAGAACCTGCGCGACTGCGTTTAGCCTTGTTCGCTTGCATTGGGGGACGCGCGCTGAACGAGATCCGGCGACAGGCAGATTCGAAGACCGGGCGCATTTGTCCGGGCGCCTTTCTGCGTTCCGGAGTCAGCCGTTTCTTCGCCGGCTCTCCTTGCAAGCCTGCACCGATCCGATCCTTTGGGGATGGTCCATGCCTGCCACCGCTGCTTCTTCGCCGTCGCTAACGTCACGCCAGATTCTTGCCGCACTCCGTGCCTTTCGAAAGGGCGACTTTTCGGTTCGTCTACCAGGTGATCTGACGGGCGTGGACGGCGAAATCGCCGAAGCATTCAACGATGTCGTTTCGCTTAACGAGCGCACGACAGGAGAGCTCGAACGGCTTGGCGACATGGTCGGCAAGGAAGGAAAGATCGGGCATCGCGCAAAGCTGCCCGAGGCCCAGGGATCCTGGGCGGCGAATATCGAGACCGTCAATACGCTGATCGCCGATACTCTGCAGCCGACCGCGGAGGTTGCGCGCGTGATCGGCGCGGTGGCGCGCGGCGATCTTTCCCAGACCATGAACCTCCATATCGATGGCCGAGAGCTGCGGGGCGAATATTTCCGCATAGGAAAGGTCGTCAACACCATGGTGGGACAGCTTGGATCCTTCGCATCCGAAGTGACCCGCGTCGCGCGCGAAGTCGGCACCGAGGGCAAGCTCGGCGGTCAGGCAAAGGTGAAAGGAGTGGCCGGGACGTGGAAAGACCTTACGGACAATGTGAACGCCATGGCGGCGAACCTGACGGGGCAGGTGCGTAACATTGCCGAAGTGACGACGGCGGTGGCCAAAGGCGATCTGTCGAAGAAGATTACCGTCGATGTGAAAGGCGAGATCCTCGAGTTGAAGGATACCGTCAATACAATGGTGGATCAGCTGAACGCGTTCGCATCGGAAGTGTCCCGCGTTGCGCGTGAAGTCGGTACCGAAGGAAAGCTCGGTGGTCAGGCCAAGGTCGAAGGCGTGGCCGGAACCTGGAAAGACCTCACCGACAACGTCAACGGCATGGCGGCAAATCTGACGGGCCAGGTGCGCAATATCGCCGATGTGACGACCGCGGTCGCCAAAGGTGATCTGTCGAAGAAAATCACGGTCGATGTGAAGGGCGAAATTCTTGAGCTGAAGAATACCGTCAATACCATGGTGGATCAGCTGAACGCGTTTGCCTCGGAAGTGTCGCGCGTGGCGCGCGAAGTCGGCACGGAAGGAAAGCTCGGCGGTCAGGCCAAGGTCGAAGGCGTTGCCGGCACCTGGAAGGACCTCACCGACAACGTCAACGTCATGGCCGCAAACCTCACGGGTCAGGTGCGTAACATCGCCGATGTCACGACCGCCGTGGCAAACGGCGACCTGTCGAAGAAAATCACCGTTGATGTGAAAGGCGAGATCCTTGAACTCAAATCCACCATCAACACCATGGTGGATCAGCTGAATGCATTCGCATCGGAAGTGACGCGCGTCGCGCGCGAGGTGGGCACCGAGGGAAAGCTCGGCGGGCAGGCGCAGGTGAAAGGCGTTGGGGGTACGTGGAAAGACCTTACCGACAACGTGAATTTCATGGCGGCGAACCTGACGGGTCAGGTGCGTAACATCGCCGAAGTCACGACTGCGGTTGCGAACGGGGACTTGTCGAAGAAGATCACCGTCGATGTGAAAGGCGAAATCCTCGAACTGAAGAACACCATCAACACCATGGTGGACCAGCTCAACTCGTTCGCCTCCGAAGTGTCGCGCGTCGCCCGCGAGGTCGGCACCGAAGGCAAGCTCGGCGGTCAGGCCCATGTGAAGGGTGTGGGCGGCACCTGGAAGGATCTTACCGACAACGTCAACGGCATGGCGGCGAATCTTACGGGGCAGGTGCGTAACATCGCCGAAGTGACGACCGCTGTCGCCACGGGCGATCTGTCCAAGAAGATCACGGTCGACGTGCGCGGTGAAATCCTCGAGCTGAAGAACACCGTCAATACCATGGTGGATCAGCTGAACGCATTCGCCTCGGAAGTGTCACGAGTGGCCCGCGAAGTCGGCACCGAGGGCAAGCTCGGCGGCCAGGCCAATGTGCGCGGCGTTGCCGGCACCTGGAAGGACCTCACCGACAACGTCAACGGCATGGCGGCGAACCTGACGGGTCAGGTGCGGAACATCGCCGACGTCACGACCGCGGTCGCCAAGGGGGATTTGTCAAAGAAGATCACCGTCGATGTGAAGGGCGAAATTCTCGAGCTGAAGAACACCGTCAACACGATGGTCGACCAGTTGAACTCCTTCGCGTCGGAGGTGACCCGCGTTGCGCGCGAGGTGGGAACCGAAGGCAAGCTCGGCGGTCAGGCCGGCGTTCCGGGCGTTGCCGGTACATGGAAGGACCTGACCGACAACGTCAACATGATGGCGGCCAACCTGACCGGCCAGGTGCGCGGCATCGCCGACGTCGTTACCGCCGTGGCGCAGGGCAACCTCAAGCGCAAGCTTACCGTCGACGCGAAGGGCGAGATCGCATCGCTCGCGGATACGATCAACGGCATGATCGATACTCTGGCGATATTCGCCGACCAGGTGACGAACGTTGCGCGCGAAGTCGGCATCGAAGGCAAACTCGGTGGCCAGGCGCGCGTGCCCGGCGCTGCCGGTCTCTGGCGGGATCTCACCGACAACGTCAACCAGCTCGCTGCCAATCTCACAACGCAGGTGCGAGCCATCGCTGAAGTGTCGACCGCCGTGACCACAGGCGATCTGACGCGGTCCATTACCGTGGAAGCATCGGGGGAGGTCGCTGCGCTGAAAGACAACATCAATGAAATGATCCGGAATCTCAAGGATCAGACTCTGAAGAACACCGAACAGGACTGGCTGAAGACCAATCTGGCGAAATTCACCCGCATGCTGCAGGGCGAACGCGATCTGACGACCGTGTCGAACATGGTGCTTTCGGAACTCGCCCCTCTCGTCAATGCACAGCACGGCGTGTTTTATGTACATGAGGCCGACGACAGCGATCGCAAGCTCAAGCTCGCTGCGAGCTACGCGTCAAATCAGTCAAGTCCGCCGCCGGGCTATTTCAACTTTGGCGAAGGTCTCATCGGCCAGTGCGCCGCCGAAGGCGAGCGCATTCTGCTGAAAAATGTACCGCCGGACTATGTGAAGATCAGTTCCGGCCTGGGCAATGCGACGCCTCTGAATGTCATTGCGCTGCCCGCGGTATTCGAAGGAGAGGTGAACGCCGTCATAGAACTCGCCTCCTTCAGCGAATTCTCCGAGACGCACCGCAGCTTCCTCGATCAGCTCATGGAATCGATCGGCATCGTGCTGAACACGATCGCGGCGAATATGCGGACCGAGGGTCTTCTGGAGCAGTCGCAGCTGCTGACGGCGGAACTGCAATCGCAGCAGGAGGAGCTGAAAAAGACCAACGACCGTCTTGAACAACAGGCGGCGACTCTGCGCCAGTCGGAAGAACTTCTACGCTCCAAGCAGGACGAGCTCCAGAACACCAACGCCGAGCTTGAAGAGAAGGCGCAGCTTCTGTCGATGCAGAACAAGGCCGTGGAAGCCAAGAACCGCGAGGTCGAGCAGGCCAAGATGGAGCTGGAAGACAAGGCCGAGCAGCTCGCGCTGACGTCCAAGTACAAATCGGAGTTCCTGGCAAACATGAGCCATGAGCTTCGTACCCCGCTCAACTCCCTGCTGATCCTTTCGAAACTTCTGGCGGACAATGCGCAAGGCAATCTCAGCGACAAGCAGGTCGAATTTGCGCGCACGATCAATCACGCAGGCACGGACTTGCTCGGGCTTATCAACGACATTCTCGATCTGTCGAAGATCGAATCCGGAACGGTTACGCTCGATGTGGGCGAAACCTCATTCGGCTCGCTGCGCGACGACATGGACAGAACCTTTGCCCAGATCGCGCAGAACAAGAAGCTGGACTTCTCGATCGCTCTCGACGATCAACTGCCGCAATCCATCTATACGGACGACAAGCGCCTGCAGCAGATCATCAAGAATCTGCTATCGAACGCCTTCAAGTTCACCGAGCAGGGTCGTGTCCTGCTCAAGATAGAGAAAGCCAAGGGCGGCTGGACGACGGGCCAGTTCGGCCGCGATGCCGATGTTGTTGCTTTCACGGTCGAGGATACCGGCATTGGTATCGCGCGTGACAAGCAACGGCTGATTTTCGAAGCGTTCCAGCAGGCGGATGGCACGACGAGCCGCAAATATGGTGGCACCGGCCTCGGGCTTTCGATCAGCCGCGAGATCACACGGCTGCTCGGCGGAGAGCTGACGGTGGCGTCGAATCCCGGGCATGGATCGACCTTCACGCTCTACTTGCCGCTCAATTTCGCTCCGCCTGTGCAGACGAAGGGATCGGCGGCGCGAGGTATTGCAGGAATTCAGCTTCCCGAAACCTCCAGCGAACGTATTCCGGACGACCGCGACCAGATCAATCGCGGCGATCCGGTCGTGCTCATCGTAGAGGACGACCCGCACTTCGCGTCGATCTTGCTGGGCATGGCGCGGGAAGCCGGCTTCAAGGGAATCGTTACGGCGGAGGGTGCATCCGTTGTGCCGTTGGCGCGGCGCTACCATCTTGATGCCATTACGCTGGACATCGGTTTGCCGGACATGAACGGCTTTGCCTTGCTGGATCTCCTCAAGCGCAATCCGGAGACGCGGCATGTCCCGATCCACGTCATTTCCGGCATGGACGACTCCACGCTCGGGTTCAGCATCGGCGCCTATGGTGTTTCCGGAAAGCCTGTCGAGCGCGAGACCATTCTGGCGGCTCTCGACCGGGTAAAGGACTTCAACGCGCGCCCGAAGCGGCTGCTGTCGGTAGAGCCGGCCGCCCGGACCGGCAGTCTGGCGAAGGCGCTGGGTGCGGACGATGTCGAAGCGATTTCGGTCTCGAAACCGAAGGATATCGTCCGGGCTCTGTCGCAAGGAGACTTCGACTGCATCGTCCTTGATCTTGCGGAGGCGGCGCAGCCGCCCAAGCCCGAAATCATTGAGGCGCTTCGGGCGGCCGAGACGCCTGTCATTGCCTTTATTCCGGGCGGAGACCAGGCGGTGATGCAGGCGCTGATGCGTCTCGACCGGCTTCATGTGGCCCTCACTTTGACCGAGCTTCACGACAATGCGGTGTTGTTGCTGCACAGGACGTTCGAAAGTCTTCCGGAAGGCGCGCGCGAAGCGACACAGCAATTGCGTCGGCGCGATCCCGTGCTCGACGGCCGCAAGGTGGTTGTCATCGATGACGATATCCGGAACATCTTCTCGCTGACGAGTGCGCTCGAGGAGCACGGCATGGAATTGCACTATGCGGAAAGCGGCCGCTCGGGTGTCGAGCTGCTGCAGCGTATCCCGGATGCGGACATAGCTCTTGTCGACATCATGATGCCGGGCATGGACGGATACGAAACTATCCGGGAAATACGTACGCATCAGAACTTCGCAGGTCTGCCGATAGTGGCGGTCACGGCCAAGGCCATGAAGGGAGACCGGCAGAAATGCATCGAGGCTGGAGCGTCGGATTACGTAGCCAAGCCGGTGGACATGGAGCAGTTGATTTCTGTGCTGCGCGTCTGGCTGCAACGTAACGGCAGGACGGAAAAAGCCAAAGCCAACGAGACCAAAGTCCCGTCGTTTCCATCGCTTGTGAGCTGAGTGATCTGATGGAGACACCTGCGCTCGAAGCGGGGCGTACGATCGCCCATCCAGATCCGGCGGAGATTCCGCGGGCGCGGATCCTGATCGTGGACGACGACGAGCGCAACGCGCTTGCCATTACCACTGTCCTGGAAGAGCTGGGTCAGGATCTGGTCGTGGCCCGATCCGGCGAGGAGGCGTTGCGGCAGCTTCTTACCGGCGATTTTGCCTTGATCCTGCTTGATCTCCATATGCCGGGTATGGACGGCTATGAGACGGCGGCGCTTATTCGTGCCCGCCGCCGGTCGCAGCATATACCGATCGTCTTTCTGACAGCCGTCTTCCGCGACGAATCGCATCTTATGCAAGCCTATGCGAGCGGTGCGGTCGACATGGTGTTCAAGCCGGTCGATCCGTTCGTTCTCAAGACCAAAGTGTCGGTTTTCGTCCAGCTCCATCTCAAGCAGGCAGAGGCCGCGCGGGAAGCGGAGCTGCGTCATCATCTGCAAGAGGAGAATTTCCGCGTACGCACGGAAAAACTCCTGGCCGAGCAGCAGCTGCGTCGTACGCAAGAGCGCCAGGAGACCATCCTCAAGTCGCTTGCGGTATGCTTCCACTCACGCGCCACAGAGCCGCCGTTCGCCACTCTGTTCGCATCCGACGCAATCGAGAAGCTAACGGGGTTCAAGCCAGCCCGTTTTACGGCTGACGCGGAATTCGGTATGGCGCGGGTGCATCCCGAAGATGTCGAACGCCTCCGGGGGTGCCTGCGGGATGCGGTGTCGACCGGATCGTATTCCTGCGAGTTCCGCTGGCAATGCCAGGACGGGAGCTACCGGACGTTTCTTGACCAGGGCGTGATCGCGGCCGCTGTCAACGATCAAGGAACCGAGATCGTGGGCACGCTGCTTGACGTAACGGATCTGCGGTTACTCGAGGAACAGTTCGTGCAGGCGCAGAAGATGGAGGCTGTAGGTCAGCTCACCGGCGGCATCGCCCACGACTTCAACAATCTTTTGACGGTGATACTTGGCAATCTGGATTTGATCTCGCGCCGGGTAACGGATGAGCGCCTGCTGCGGCAGATCGGGGCGATGCGGCATGCCGCCGAACGCGGTCAGAGTCTGACCGGCCAGCTCCTTGCGTTTTCCCGTCGGCAGAACCTTTCGCCGCAAACGCTCGACGTCAACAGGCTCATCACGCGTTTCCAGCCGCTGATACACCACGCAATCGGCGAGAGCGTTTCGCTCGAGACCCAGGTGTGTGCGGAGGAGGTGCTTTGTGATGTCGATCCCGCTCAACTCGAGACGGCGTTGTTGAATCTGGTCGTAAACGCACGTGACGCCATGCCTAATGGCGGGACTCTTACAGTGTCAGTCGGGTTCTTGGCCGATGACGATGAACTGCTTACGGATTGTCCCGGCGACGCCAAGGGACCATGGTTTGCGTTGACTGTGGAGGACACGGGAACCGGCATGACGCAGGACGTTATCGCCCGGGCTTTCGAGCCGTTCTATACGACCAAGGATGTCGGTTACGGTTCTGGCCTTGGTCTCTCGCAGGTGTATGGATTTGTTCGCCAGTCCGGAGGCTTCGTCGCAATCCGCAGCACTGTCGGCGCGGGAACGCGATTGTCGATCTGTTTGCCGGTATCGACGAAATTGCCGACCCCTTCGGTAGAGCAAGGCGCGATCACGCCCATAGCACAGGCGCGCACGGAACGGGTCTTGCTGGTCGAGGATGACTCCGCGGTGCTGGCACTGGGCATCGAAATGCTGGCGGACCTGGGATATGCCGTAACAACAGCGTCCGACGCGAACTCGGCGCTGGAGATACTGCGTCGCGGCGACCGCATCGATATCATTTTCTCCGACGTCGTCATGCCTGGCGGGAAATCGGGCGTGCAACTGGCCGAAGAGGCCCAAAGCATTCGACCGGGGATCGGAATTCTTCTGACCTCCGGCTACACAGGCGAGGCGCTGTCCCGGCACACGGGCGGTGAAGCATCGCTTCCCGTGCTGGCCAAGCCCTATCGCCAGCAGGAGCTGGCTGCCCGGCTGCGCGAAGTTCTGGAGAGCTCGTCTTTGTCTGGTGGCTCCGAACGAATGCAGCAGCCTTGAGCGCGGTCAGCGAACCTTTCCAGCGCGCTTGCTTGTTCGAATGTCAGGAGCACGCGTCCAGAAGAACCGCCGGAAGCGATGTCCAGATTACGGCAATCACCGCAAGGCCGGTCGCGGCCGCGGCGGCTATTCGATCCGGGCGGCTTTTCAGCACGCGCACCGACGTGGCGAGCGTTGCGATCAGAAGGATCACCGCGAGCACCGTTGCCAGAACCATGACGGTCCGATGCACGCCGGTCTCCTGACCGGTGCTGCAGAGAAGCGTGGTCGCGCCGTAGGAAATCGAGAAATGGGCGAACCAGATCGCGAAGGGAAGGAGGAGGCGTGCGAGAAAATTAGTCATAGCGCCGCCGCCATTCGGGGAAAGCCGTGGGTCAGGAGAAGGCCCAAGGCGCCCTGTCCGAGGGCGAAGAGCCAGAAAAGCGCGAGATTGTCGAAGGCGACGCGGCGCAGCGAATCGACACGGCCCGTGGCGGCGCGAAAGGCCGCGAAGAGCGCCATGCAGAATACGGCGGCGACGATCTGCGCCTGCAGCACGGCGTTGGCATAGACCATCGCCGTGTAGCCGCTCGTGTCCGGACGTATGCCGGCGTGCCACTGCGACCATATATCGGCGGCGAGGCTCGCGATGAGCGCCACAACACCAACAGCAACGAGACCGATGAACGCGCCGCGGCGCCCGAGGCGCACGCATCGGTCGGCTGCCCAGAGCGCGACGGCGCTGGCGGCGAGGCCAGAAACTGCAAGGACCGGCAGCCCCGGGAGGCTGTCCGGCCGCGGCCAAACGTCCGGCACGACCGTCCAGAGATAGAGATAGCTGAAGACGTAGGAAAGATAGAGCGCGCCGGCGACGAGGCTCAGCACCACCATCGCCCACCACGAATGCGACATTGGCCCCGACATGTAGGTAGGCAGTGAAATGCCGCCTCCTATCGCGGCTTTTCCGGCCGGCGCCGGGTCGCTCTGCCGCATCCAGATGAAGATCGAGGCGATTGCGAGAATGCCGCAGGCGACCGCGATGATGACAAGCTTGGCCGTCAGCAGCAGGAAGAACGCCGCGGTAAATACGGCCGCGGAAAGATGTGCCCAGCCGGGCCCGGACACCCGCATGACATATTGCGGCTCGGCGTTGACCGCCGATGTCACGATGGTCTCGCGACTGCCCGTTGCCGTTCCGGGGAGAAAATAGCCGCCGCGTTCGACGTCGCGGGCGAGGTCCCTGGTGCTCCAAATCGGGTACAGGCTGTTCACGAAAGGAACGCTGCGGGTGCCGAAAGCGTGATTGGGCAGCCATTCGAGCGTGCCGGCGTTCCAGACATTGCCGACGCTGTCGGTATTCGTGAGCCGCAAATTGCGCACGAGATCGACAAGAAAGACGAGAACACCGGCGGCGACAAGGAAGGCGCCTATGGTCGAAACCATGTTCAGCGTGTCCCACCCCAGACCCGCCGGATAGGTATAAACGCGCCGCGGCATGCCGATCAGTCCAGTCACATGCATCGGCAGGAATGCGGTGTTGAAGCCGATAAAGATCAGCCAGAAGGCCCATTTGCCGAGACGTTCGGAAAGCTGGCGCCGGCTGAAGGCGGGCGCCCAGTAATAGAATGCCGCGAACAGCGGGAAAACCATTCCGCCGAACAGGACGTAATGGAAATGGGCGACCACGAAATAGGTGTCATGCGCCTGCCAGTCGAACGGCACCATGGCGACCATGACGCCGGTCAGACCACCAAGCGTAAAGACGAACAGAAATCCGAGAACGAACAGCGAGGCGGCGGTGAGCTTGAGCCGGCCGGAGGCGATGGTGGCGATCCAGGCGAAGACCTGAATGCCGCTCGGAATCGCGACCGCCATGCTCGCCGCCGAAAAGAAGCCGAGGGAGCGCGCCGGAATGCCGGTCGTGAACATGTGGTGCACCCACAGGCCAAAGCTGAAGAACCCGGTGGCGATCAGCGCGACGACGATCAGCCGGTAGCCGACGAGCGGAACCCCGGCCATCGTCGGAACGATCATGGATACCATGCCCGCCGCGGGCAGGAAGATGATGTAGACCTCCGGGTGGCCGAAAAACCAGAACAGGTGCTGCCACAGGAGCGCGTCTCCGCCCCGTTCGGGAATGAAGAACGGCCAGCCGAACGCGCGCTCGAGTTCGAGCAGGATCGTGGCGAGGATGACCGCCGGGAACGCAAACACGATCATTCCGGCAAAGATGAGCATGGTCCATGCGAAGACTGGCATGCGCGTGAGCGTCATCCCCGGCGCGCGGGTTTTCAGCACGCCGACGATGATCTCGATGGCGCCGGCGATTGCCGAGATCTCGATGAAGCCGATGCCGAGAAGCCAGAAGTCGGCGCCGATCCCCGGCGAGAATTTCATGCCGGTGAGAGGAGGGTACATGAACCAGCCGCCGGACGGCGCGGCGCCGAAGAACAGCGTCGAGAAGAATACGAGCCCGCCGACGAAATAGGCCCAGAACGCAAAGGCGCCGAGCCGCGGAAACGGCAGGTCGCGCGCGCCGAGCATCTGCGGCAGAAGCAGGATGCCCATCGCCTCGACCGCGGGAACCGCAAAAAGGAACATCATCACCGTGCCGTGCATGGTGAAGATCTGGTTGTATGTATCCTGGCTGAGGAAGGTGTTTTCCGGCACCGCAAGCTGGGTCCGGATCAGAAGACCGAGAATGCCCGCGAGAAGAAAAAACAGGAACGCGGTGGCTATATAGAAATAGCCGACCACCGTGTTGTTGACGGCGGTGATGGTCCGCCATCCGGAGGGCAGGTGCCACACGGCCTTGAGTTTCGCCAGTTCCGACCTCGGGCGGGGCAGGGTGTTAGGGAGGCTGGACGGCGGCTTCATTTCAGCTCCGCGAGATAGGATGCGATCGCCGCGGTCTCGTCGGCGGTGAGGAACCGGAATTCGGGCATCAGATTGCCTGGCTTGATGTCCTGTCCGTGTGTGATGAACCGCGCGATGTTTTCGGCGGACATCGGCAGCCGTGCCGCGGCGAGCTGCCGGCGTTCGCCAAGGCGGGAAAGATCGGGGCCGATCGTACCGGCCGCCGACGTGCCGCGGACCGTGTGGCAGGAGCCGCAACCGGTGGCGAGAAAGAGCTCGCCGCCACGGGCCGGCGCATTTTCCACCGGCGATGAAGCTTGCGCGCGCCATGCGTCGAATTCGCCCGCCGGCATGGCAATGACTTCGAGCGCCATCAGCGCATGCGGGCCTCCGCAATATTCGGCGCATTGGCCGCGATAGACGCCGGGCCGGTCCGCCGTCAGGCGGAGCCGGTTCGTCCGTCCCGGAATCATGTCCAGCTTGCCGCCGAGGCTCGGAACCCAGAAGCTGTGAATGACATCCGGCGACGTCAATACGAACTCGACCTCGCGCCCGAGCGGGATGCGGATTTCATTGGCGCTTTCAAGCCGGCTGCCATCCGGCTCTTCATACGAGACGCGCCACCACCACTGACGGCCCTCGACATGGACACGCAGATCCGGTTCGGCTGGCCGCGACTCCGCGCCCATGAGAAGCAGGCCGTAAACAAGAAGGCCCGTCAGGACGGCGACGGGGAAGGCGATACCACCGGTCCAGACGAGCCAGTTTCCGGACAGGCGCTTGCGCGAACGATCCGACCCCTGCATCGCAAAAAAGGTGATGGCCAGAACGAGCGCAAAGATCGCGCCGCCGCCGATGAACAGAATCCAGGACAGTTCCGCGAGCCGCCCCGCGTCCGGCCCTGCCGGGTCGAGTACATTCATCGTCCGGCTCCGCCAGCCTGAGGGAGCGAGGAAAAGTAATCCGACACAGCGGCTATGTCGTCATCCGTCAGAAGCCGCGCGATCGGGACCATGATCGCGGCCGTGTCGGTACGGGCAGTCTGGCCCGCCTGCCACGCTTTCAGGCGGTTGGCGATATATCGCGCGTTCTGTCCCGCAAGGCGCGGGTAAACCGGCAGGGCCGATTCGGAATGGCATGACATGCAGGCGGGGATACGCCGCGCGGGATCGCCGCTTTCCGCGAGTTCGCGTCCGTGGCCCGAGAGGGCCGCAGTATCAATAGTCCGGCGCGGCGGCTCAAGGCCGGCATAATACACCGCCAGTTCCGCGACCTCGTCGCTGGACAGTCCCGATGCCGCGGTCTGCATGATGCCGCTGCTTCGCTCGCCGCTGAGATAGGCGCGCAAGGCATTCTCGAGCATCTCGCGCGGCTGTCCGTGCAGCACCGGCACGAGTTCGCTTTTCGGCGGGCCGGCCTCGTCGCCATGACATCGTGCGCATGCGGAGACGGCGTCCGGCGCGTTTCCTCTTGCTATTTCTTCGCCGCCCTGCGGCTCGGCCTCGACCTCGGCGAGCGCGAGATCGCGATAGGTCTGCTGGGTCATGTCCGGCATCTGGCGCAGGAACGCGACAACAGCCCAGACTTCATCGTCGCGGTTCTGGACCGGCCAGCCCGGCATGCCGGTGTATTTCAGGCCGTGCTTCACAAGCCAGAAGAGTTCCTGGTCGGTCCATAGGGAAACATGGCTTGTGAGATCGGGCGGGGCCGGCAGCATGTGCTGGGCGACCGGTGTCATGGCAAGACCCGGAGCGCCATGACAATACGCACAGCCGGCGTAGTAATGCGCGGCGCCGAGCCGAATGAGATCGGCATCGTCGAGCGGGGGCGGCTCCACGTCCGGCGCATGCGTTTCGACGGAATTCATCATGCCGAAGCGCAGGAACCTGTCGATGACGAGCCAGTGCCCCTTGCTCGCGGCGACGCTGTAAAGGCCGCTCCATGCGACGAGCACGCCGCCCGACGCCGCCAGCAAAGCAAGAGCCGCGGCGCCGGCGGCGATAGGTTTCCAGCGCCTGACGAGGAAACGACGGAGGGCTTCAACGCGGGACAATGTTTGCCCGCCAGCTGTCGGAACCGGAGTCGACGCGCGCAAGCATCTGCGCCGCGATGACGACGCCCGCGACGAGATAGGAGAGCGGACAGGCCGTTATCATCAGAAGGCCGGCGAGCTGCTGGTCTTGCAATGTCGAGGGCCCGGTCGAACACAGGGGAAACAAGAGGCCGGGCAGGCCGTAGACATCGCGCGGCGCGAAGATCATCAGCACGCCGAGCAGGCAGGCCAGCTTTCCCGTCATAAGCAGAGCGAGAATGGCGCGCCAGCGGCCATTTTGCGCGGCGTCGAGAAGCAGCGACCAGAATGCCAGCGCTGATGCCGCCAGCAGCGCCGACAGAAGAAGGTGCAGGGAGAAGTTGGTGGCGGCCGCGAGTTGCAGGGACGGCCAGTGCCAGAACCACAGAATGGCGATTTGTAGAATGGCGATCGACCAGAACACGGCTGAGGAGCGGCCAGCGGCCGGCACCCGCGCAACGAAAATGGCAGCCAGCGGCGCCGCGACGTTCATCGCGAACAGATGCTGCGCCATCTGGAAAGACAGCGGCCCCGCATCCGCCAGGCTGAGCACCAGAACGCCCGTGGCAAGTACGCAGGCTGCGCTCAGTGCCGGCGCCAGCACCCGTTCAACCGTCATCGCCGTCTCCTCGGCATAAGGCTCCCGTAGAGGGGAAACCAGCGCGACGCGGAGGAGTTCCATGCGAAAAGCCCGGCGCATGCGCCGGGCTTTTGTTTGCGGGTCAGGCCGCTTTCTTGTTGAGCTTGGATTCCGCCAGCTTCGAGAGCTTCTTGTCGGTCGCGTCCTCTTCCTTGAGGTTCAACTCAAGCGGCCGCACCAGCTTGTCGTAGCCAAGCTCCTTCGCCCAGGCGATCAGCGTGCCATAGCGTGTGATCTCGTAATGCTCGACGGCCTGGGCGAGGGCGATCAACGCGGCGTCGAGAACCTGTTTGTCCTCGACATTGCCGATGACGTGCTTGGCTTCCTTCAGAATGCCGTCGATGGCTTCGCAGTCGACGCCCTCGGCCGGCTTGCCGTAATCGGCGAAGACCTGTTCGAGCCGTTTGATCTGGTTTTCGGTCTCTTCAAGATGGGTTTTGAAGCCATTCGCCAGTTCGCGGTTCGTCGCCTTTTCCGCCATGGTCGGCAAGTTCTTCGCGATCTGTTTTTCGGCGTAATAGATGTCCTGCAGGGTGTGCAGGAAGAGATCGTCCATTGTCTTGATGTCCTTGGAGAACAGTCCCATTTCGCGCTCCTCTGTTGTGTGGTGGCTGTTGGCCAACGCCTCGCGCCAAGGAGCGTTCCTCTCTCCCGCAATCTGGAACCGTCGTCGCGCTTCCCGCGTCTTTTCAGAAAGGGAGAAAAAGATGGAAGACGTTAGCGGCATCCCGTGGGTTTTCATTCATCTCGGATGGATCGTACTCGCGGCCGTGCTGGCCTATGGCATCTGGCAAAACAGGAGGCGGCGCCTGAGCCAGGGAGAGAAGACAGCCCAGAAGCGGAAGACCTTCGAGAATTTCCGGGTCGACGAGGATTCGGCCTGACGATCCCGGCCAAGGGGCATGACGGAACCGGCAGTGTTGGCCCGAGTTGAAGGGCCATGGAAGCTTCCTTGCCCGATGGAATTGGTCCATCCGCCCGGCACGCTTCGGGCGGAATTCCCCGTTTTTTGCCTCTGTTGATACTTGGCGCGATCGCGGCGTTCGGTCTTTCCGGTTACGGAGGAGGCGGCGGCGGCAAAACCTTGTCCATCGAAAATGCCGAAGTCCGGGCTTCCGTTACGTCGCCGTCGGTCGTTCGCAGCGGCGAGTTTTTTGAACGCCTTGTCGATGTCCAGGCCATGCGGGCGATCGGCGAGTTGTCAGTATCCATCGACCGCGCACTTCTGCAGGACATCACCATCAACAGCGCGATTCCGGAAAGCGGCGAAGAGGCGTTCGAGGATGGCCAGTATCGACTGACGATTGGTCCGCTCGATGCCGGAAAAGTCGCGCATCTGCAGATGGAGCTTCAGGCCAATTCCGATGCGGCGGGCCGCCAGCAAGGAGACATCGTTTTTCACGACGGCGCCTCCGAAATCGGCCGGCTGCCGCTCTCGACGATGATCCTGCCCTGATGGATATCGTTATTCGCGCCACCGCCATGTTCTTTGCGCTGTATGTGCTGCTGCGCATGCTGGGCAAGCGGGAACTTGGCCAGATGACGCCGTTCGAACTCGTGGTCATCGTCGCAATGGGAGATCTGATCCAGCAGGGCGTGACACAGGACGATTTCAGCCTGACGGGCGCCGTTCTGGCGATATCGACATTCGCGCTCTGGGCGACTGTGCTGAGCTGGATGAGCTATCTGTCTCCCGCGGCCGAGCGCGCTCTCGACGGCGAGCCGAGCATCCTCGTGCAGAACGGAAAGTTGATAGAGGCAAATTTGCGCCGCGACCGGATCACGCGATCGGAACTGCGCTCGGAAATGAGGCTAGCCGGAATAGCCCGGATGCAGGACGTCGCCTGGGCGATTCTGGAACCCAACGGCAAGATCAGTTTCATCGCGCGCGATGAAGAGAAAAAAGCCCGGCAGCGCGACGAGAGAAACGCCACCTGATCGATTGGGCGCCACGGACGTTTTGGGGAACAAATTGGAGCGCAAGTCGTACTCCAATGAGCAGGCTCCCAAGGCGACACAAGGAACTGTCATTGAGCAATCTTTCCTATCAGCGATCCACCTTTCTGTCGGCGGGGTGCGCGATCGAAAATGTGCTGGCGTCGTTTCCGGTCGTCTGCTTCTCGCTGGCGCTGGCGACGGACATCATCTATTGGCGCACATCCTATCTGATGTGGCAGCATTTTTCGGCATGGCTGCTGCTGATCGGCCTTGTCGTCGGCGTTGCTGCGCTCATTACGCGGCTGGTGGGCTACATTGTCTGTCCGGCGTGCCGGCCGAGGCGGGTCTGGCTTTACACGCTGGGAAGCGTGCTCGCTCTGCTGCTCGCGTTTCTTAACAATTTTGTACATGCGGCCGATGGGTGGAAGGCGGTGGTGCCCCACGGCCTCCTGCTGTCGGTGCTCACCGTTCTTGTAATGCTGGTGACGGGCTGGCTTGGCCTGTCGCGACCGGCGCGACCGGGAGACGGCACCCATGTCTGAACGCAATCTCCGGAAAGTTTCGCTCGCAGGAACGGGCCTGGTTCTGCTCCTGCTCGCCGGCTGCGGCGAGAATCAGGATTTCGACGTTTCCAAACAGATCGGGCCCAATCCGGTCTTGCCGGAACCGAGCACGGAGCTCATGCCGGATCTCAAGGTGGCCGAAGTCGTGGGCTGGAGCGAGGGCCAGACACCGGATGTGGCGGAAGGGCTCACCGTAACCGCCTATGCGTCTGACCTTGCGCACCCTCGGACTGTGCATACGCTTCCTAACGGCGATGTGCTCGTCGTGCAGTCGCGAGCGCCAAAGGGCAAGCCGCTCCCGCGCCCCAAGGACATCATCCGCGGCTGGATCATGGCTTACGCGCAGGGCGGGGGCGGCTCCGACCAGAAAACCAATCTCGTCACCTTGCTGCGGGATACCAATCGAGACGGGACCGTGGATCAACGGAGCGATCTGCTGACGGACCTGAACTCGCCCTTTGGCGTCGCGTGGTATGACAATACGCTCTATGTCGCGGCGGCCGATGCGGTGCTTGCCTATCCTTACGAACTTGGCCAGACCGAAATCAACGCCGAACCTTCGGTGCTGGCTCCCTTGCCGGGCGGGCCGATCAACCATCATTGGACAAAGGATCTGGCGCTCAGCCCGGATGGCCGGTTCCTCTATGCCTCGGTCGGCTCGAATTCCAACGCCGCCGAGCGGGGACTCGAAGCCGAGAAGGAAAGAGCGGCGATCCTGCAGATCGATCGCCAGACTGGCGCATCTCGTGTGTACGCCTCCGGTCTGCGAAATCCGAACGGCCTCAGCATTCATCCGGAAACCGGAACTCTTTGGACGGTGGTGAATGAACGCGACGAGCTGGGTCCCAACCTGGTGCCGGATTACATGACGTCCGTTCAGGACGGCGGCTTTTACGGCTGGCCGTGGAGCTATTTCGGCAATCATGTCGACGAGCGGGTTCATCCGCCGCGGCCGGATATGGTCGAGAAGGCGATCGTGCCCGACTATGCCTTGTCGAGCCATGTCGCCGCGCTCGGAATGGCGTTCTCCCATGATTCCGCCATGCCGCAGCAATATGGAAGCGGCGCTTTCGTGGGGATGCACGGCAGCTGGAACCGTTCGGTGTTCAACGGCTACAAGGTTGTGTACATACCATTCGAGGGTGGCAAGCCGTCCGGCCCGGCTCAGGATGTGGTGACCGGCTTTCTTGATGGCGAACAGGCCAGGGGTCGCCCGGTCGGCGTCGCGATCGATGGCACCGGCGCTCTTCTGATCGCAGACGACGCGGGCGATACGGTATGGCGTGTTGCAAATGCAGATGGCTCGATTTCGCCGCAACCCGTTTCGACTGACCGCGTGGGGGCGGCGGCAAGCCTCCGCGCCGCGCCGGCGGGCGAGACCGATGTGGCACCTGCTTCGCAACCGGGCGTCAATGGAGTACCTTCCAATACAACGCCGTGAGGGTTGGTAGCCTGCCTGGTTTCGTTCGAGCAGGTAGCAGCAGGATCGGAACTGTCGTCCTGCAGCATTAGTCTGCGGCGAACCGCCAATGCGATACCCGCCGGATGCATTTCGCCTCGCAAACCGGTAATCGCTTGCAGGGTATTGCTCGGAAGAAGCTCTTCAGCCTCTGCCTTCAGCGCGGAGGCCTCGGTATGAGGCAAGCACTCGTGATTCCGAAGCCTCGGAAATGTCGAGGGCGTTTTGGCTAACTTATTGCCAGGGAATGCTTTGGCGTCCCAATCGGACTGGCTGCTTGCGCGGCAAATGCCGGGTCCTCTGCGCTCGCTGCAAAACGCTGCATTTCGGACTGACGCCGGTCCTTCTATCGTCCCGCCGGTCTGGCGCGGCGCGCCGCCTCGAACCGAGCCGCCCGTCGAAGAATGCTTTTTGGCCGCTCGGGGGGCAGTGGGAGGTCTAACCTTTGGTGGCCGGACCAGCCTTTTCGCTTACGTTCTTGTCTTCCGGCGCGGATATTAGACGGAGATCGCGAAGCTCTTTTGGTGTGAAGTAAAAGAGCTCTTGTGGCGGTGTTTCCATCGCGTGCATCCAAACCTTCAGATCAACGCCCATCTCCGTTAGATGACGTTGGCACGCTGCCGAAACCGTTTGAATGCTGTTCTGAACGTCCGCTCCATTCATTGCTGTCGAACCATACGCAATCATCTGATGCACACCGATCGCGGCGTCTTTTCCAGCCGACCGTTGAACACCGCCTGAGAAGACCAGCGGGCAGGAGGAGGCGCAGTGGCCGCCGGCAGGGACGAGCGTGTCGAATTCTTTCTCTCGAATGAGTTTGCCCATCTCCAAAGCGTCCTGCACGGATCCGCCCGGGGAGTTCAGAACCACTGTCCTGACGTAACTACCGCGCTTCTCAACTTCAGCTCGGAATCGTTTTGCCGTTCCCGGCGTAATGGTGCCAGTTGCTTCGAGCCTGTGGTCGTCGACAAGCTCAATCGTCATTTCCTTTCGGAGGATGTCGGGCGCGGAGCGGCGTTCTTTGCCGGGTTCCGAGACGTCCGGTCGTACCGATGGAAGGAATGGCTCGATGCGGGGCGTCTCTCCCGGCAAAAGCGTCTCCGTGGCCCGAGCCGGCATCTGATGTCGCTCGTATAGGTCATTCGCCAGTACGTATATTGTCGCCGCAATGAGACCGCCGAACACAAGTCGGAGCACGACTTCATCCGGACGTCCAAGGCTGCTTTTCGCGCCCGCAATTCTATTGGAGATCGTCATTCCTTTTTGCCGCTCCGCGTGGTGATAGCGGTAACGACGCCGTCGTCAGCAGCGGCAATCGCCGCTGCTGTACCCGACGGAACAAGCCTCTCGTCCTCGACCTCGCGCAAGAGACGGATGGCTGTGATGAGCTGGGCGGCCGTCATCGTTTCACCTTCCGTCGGATCTTCATCCTTGCGAATGGCGGCGTGGACCACACAGAGGATCAGCACCAGGACCGCAGGCAAAAGATCGATCGAAATCGCGCCCGCCCAGCTCGGCAGGAAATCGCCCGCATACCGCAACACGGCCTCGGCGGTTGAAAGCGGCTGGAAGCGTGCCGGCTCCACCGGTCCTCCGCCAACAATGTCGGCTGCCGCGCGGGAGAGGGCGCTGGCTTGCGCTGCAACAGCCTTCTCGACGTTTCCGACGACGCGATTCTGCCGCACCACGAGTTCTGCGGTCCCGCCATCAGCTGCCGGCGCGATAAAGGTCTTGGCCAAATCATCCGCTGCGCGTTTCACGGCCGGCGCCATCGATGCCTGTTCGAGCGAAGCAATGGCGCCAATGAGCTTCATTGCTTCCGCTCCGAATGCATCGCTTCGCGCCTTGATGTCGCCCTGGGCCGAGACAAGCTCGCGCATTTTGGCGATATGCGCGCTGCCTTCGGCATAAAGGGTCTTTACAGGTTCGGCGCTGCCGGAGACCTCGCGGCCGAGCTCGTCGAGTTGCGTCGACATCTGGGTCAAAAGCTGCACCACAGTGCCCGAGCCACCCGTCCCTGTAAGTGCGCCCTGACGTTCGGCGTCGGCCAGTCGTGCGAAGCGCGAACTGGCGAGCTGAATGTCGGGCAGCAAACTCTGGGCGCCGAGCGCGCGTTGATGCGCCTGATCGAGGTCGCGTGTGTATGCCTGGACTGTCGTCGCGAGGTGCTGCTCGATTGCGGCGGCGCCTGCCAGGGCAGCGGCATTGAGCCATGACGACATGGCGACGATCATCAGCGAGCCGAGCACCATCGCCCCCGCTAGCCAGACGCGGCTCGTGGCTTCCCGCATCTGCGGCAGAAATCGCATCAGGAACGACCAGAAGGCGTAGATCGCGACCGAAACAGCAGTTGAGTAGATGATGGCCGCAAACGAAACCATCACGGCCGAGCCGTCGAGAAGCTCCCGGACGCCGAGATAGGTGTAAACACCCGATGCGAGCGCCAGGATACCCAGAGTCAGCCGCATCGTCAGATCGAGAGCCGTCACGCCCTCGCGTAACAGTTTTGCCATTTAAAGCCCGCCAGCAAAGGAGAATTCAGCAAAGTTAAAGCGGGAAATAGGGCCGGGATTGTGACTTAAATCCCGTGGTGTCTGTCACGGTCCCGTGAAGCACACCTCTGTTTGGGGCTGTGGCGGAGGGTGAGCCAGTGAAACGAGCCAGCTTGCGGGGCGGCCGACCATCAGAATGCATCGTTTCGCATCGAAAACGGGCACAAACGAAATGGATTTCGGGGCCTAGAGAATTTCGACGGGGTGCGACCCGAAAGTGCCAGGAATCGGCCCAAGACCTGGCGGCCAGAGACAGGCGAGGGTGCCAGTTCCCACGTACTTACCGAGGATTATGGTAAGTGCATTTGAAGTTTTGAAAATGCTTATATATCAATAACTTGGGTGCGGCTGGGGGTCATTCGAACTCGACTTGCACTCGTGATTCCTAAGCCTCCGAAATGTCGAGGGAATTTCGCGTAAATTATTGCCAGAATACTTTTCACCGGCTCGCCTAATCCCGAAAGTAGTCCGGCCACCGGGCGCGCAAATCGTCAGTGAAGGCCAAGGACCGGGATAAATGGTTGCGTAGCGCAGCTTCTGCTTGCTCAGGAATGCCAGATTCGATGCCCGCAACGATGGCGGCGTGATCGGCTATGATTTGTGCCGCCTTTCCGGGAACAGGGAGGTGAAGGCGGCGAATCCGATCAATGTGTCCGCTCTGTCGGCGCACGAAAACCCACAAATCGGGAACGCCTGACGCATCGAAAAGGATTCTATGAAAATCCTGGTCGGCCTGGTTGAAGGCTTCAAGATCGTCCAACGTCAGTATACGCCGCTTGCGCTCGATCATTGCTTCAAGCTGCACGACCGCGACTGATCGGTCCGGGTTTGCGGCTATCGTACGGACACACTCCTGCTCCAGCGAGCGGCGGAGAAATTGTGCCTGCCGCGCCAGCCGCAGATCGATCGGGCTTACAACTGTCGCATGCTGCGGAAAAATCTCGACAAGCGATTCCTCCTGCAACCGCATCAGCGCGTCCCGCACGGGCGTGGAGCTGAAGCCAAAAAGATCCTGAAGGGACTGTCTGGAAATCAGTGTTCCTGGCGGCATGGCCAAGCTGATGATCTGCTCGCGCAGATAGTCGAACACCTGCGGAGCGGCGTGCCGCGAACGATCACGTACCGGTTGGGTCGTGGAAGAGGGGGCCGGAAGATTCATCGACTGTCCTATAGCGGATAATCGCGATTGACTCCACTAATGCATTAGCGCTTTAGTGGCGAGGACTGTCAAACAGTCAGCCGGGCGCGGTCTGCGGTCCACCCGGCGAAAATCATTCCGTGGGAGGAAACATGAACCGCTTTAAACTTGCCTCGCTGGCTGTCCTGTCAGCGCTCGTGGCCGCGCCAACCTTTGCTGCCGGCTTCCCCGAAAAACCAATCACCATCATCGTGCCATTTCCGCCCGGGGGCGCATCCGACACCACGGCGCGTTCCGTTGCGCCGAAACTTCAGGAAGCGCTTGGCCAGCCGGTCGTCGTCGAAAACCGCCCGGGTGCGAACGGCTCCACCGGTGCCGCGATCGTCAAGGAAGCCGCGCCGGATGGCTACACGCTCCTCGTCGGCTCGATCGGTGTATTCGCGATCAATGCCGCGCTTTTTCCTGACTTGCCCTACAGCCCGTCGAAGGACCTCGATCTGCTCACGGTGTTTGTGCGAACCCCGAACGTGCTCGTGGCCAACCCGGAATTTCCAGCGAACACGGTTCAGGAGCTGGTCGATTATCTGAAGAAGAACCCTAACAAGGTGACCTTTGCCTCCTCCGGCAACGGGTCGTCCGACCATCTGACAGCGGCGCTGTTCTGGCAGAAGACCGGAACGAGCGGTGTGCATGTTCCCTACAAGGGCGGTGGCCCGGCCATTGCCGACCTCATCGGCGGCCACGCCAATGTGTCATTCCAGAATCTCGGCGCGGTTACCGGCCACATCAAGGCGGGCAAGCTGAAGGTGCTCGCTGTAACGGCAGACGAGCGGAATCCGGTATTCCCGGATACGCCGACCCTTAAGGAAGCGGGTGTCGATGGCGTGACGGTATATTCCTGGCAGGCCGCCGGGGCACCGAAGGGTCTTCCCGCCGACGTAAAGGCAAAGCTCGCGGAAGGCCTCGCCAGTGGCGCAAAGGATGCGCAAGTGTCCGCGCGTTTCGAGGAAATGGGCTTCGAGGTGGTCGCGAACACGCCGGAGGAGTTTGCGAAGTTCCAGGCCGAGGAAGAGGCGCGCTGGCGTCAGGTCGTCAAGGACGGCAACATCACGGCCAATTGACCGCAGCGCTGGCGGCACGGTGACACCGTGCCGCCGCAGCTCAGAGTTCGACCATGAATCTATCCATTCAAAATACGCGGGACTTGTGGGCGGGCCTGCTCTATCTCGCCTTTGCCGTGATCGGCCTGTACATCGGGTCCGGCTACCGTCTGGGAACGGCGGCGGCGATGGGCCCAGGCTACTTCCCGATGGCATTGTCGGCGCTGCTGGCCTGTTTCGGTGTTGCCTCGGTAGTGCGCGCGTTCCTTGCGCCAGGAGATTCGGTCACGCAATTGGCTTGGAAGCCCGCGCTCTTCATTCTCGGCTCTATCGCTGTTTTCGCGCTCACTGTCGAACCGCTTGGCCTCCCCATTGCCCTGACTGCGCTGATGCTCATCGGCGCCGCAGCGAGCTGTCACTTCCGCCCCGACATCAAAGCCGCGCTTTGTCTCGTCGCGTTCGTTGCGCTCTGTGCGCTGGTTTTCGTGCATTGGCTGCACGTACCTATGCCGCTTCTGGGCACGTGGTTCGGCGGCTGAGCTCATGGATTCGCTTCTCGGTATCATTCTCGGGTTCGAAACCGTACTGACGGGCCCAAACCTTCTTTATTGTTTCGTCGGCGTCGTTCTTGGCACGGCCATCGGCGTTCTGCCCGGCCTTGGCCCGACAGCTACAATTGCTGTTCTTTTGCCGATCACGTTCGGCCTCGATCCGGTGTCGGCGCTCATCATGCTCGCCGGCATTTTCTACGGTGCGCAGTATGGCGGATCGACAACATCCATTCTCGTCAATCTTCCGGGAGAAAGCTCGTCCGTCGTTACGGCGATAGACGGCTACCAGATGGCGCGGCAGGGCCGTGCCGGAAAGGCGCTGGCGACGGCCGCGGTCGGATCCTTCATCGCCGGCACGATCGCGACATTTCTCCTGGCGCTTTTCGCACCGCCGTTGGCCAATCTCGCCATCGGATTTGGCCCGACCGAATATTTTTCGCTGATGATACTCGGCCTCGTGGCATCGATCGTGCTCGCAAGCGGATCGTTGCTGCATGCCGGAGGCGCGATCCTGCTCGGATTGCTTCTCGGTCTCGTCGGGGCCGACGTCAACTCCGGCGTTTTCCGCTACACGTTCGGCTTCCTCGGGCTGATGGACGGAATCGCCTTCGTCGTCGTTGCGATGGGCGTGTTCGGCATTGGCGAGATCATCAGCAATCTCGAAGTCGAACGCACACGCGCCACCGACGTCAAGAAGGTGCACGGGCTGATGCTCTCGCGCGAGGACTTCAAACGCATCCTTCCACCTATCTTCCGCGGCACGCTGCTCGGCTCCGCGCTTGGCATTCTTCCCGGCGGCGGCGCAATGCTCGCATCTTTCGGCGCTTACTCGCTCGAGAAGAAGATGTCGCCCAACGCGGCCGAATTCGGAAAGGGCGCCATTGAAGGCGTCGCGGCCCCGGAGGCCGCGAACAATGCCGGGGCGCAAACGTCCTTCATACCGATGCTTACGCTCGGCATTCCTTCAAACCCGGTCATGGCGATGATGATCGGTGCGCTGATGATCCAGGGCATTCAGCCCGGTCCTCTCGTCATGACGCAGCAGCCCCAGCTCTTCTGGGGCATCATCGCGTCGATGTGGATCGGCAATCTGTTCCTGCTCGTGCTGAACCTGCCGCTGATCGGTCTTTGGGTCCGCATGATTTCCGTGCCGTACCATTTTCTCTACCCGGCGATTCTGGCGTTCTGCGCCATCGGCGTCTTCAGCCTCAACAATTCAACCTTCGATCTGTGGCTGCTCATCGCGTTTGGCGCGTTTGGCTACATCTCGCGCAAACTCTCGATCGAGCCAGCGCCGATGATGCTGGCCTTCATCCTTGGCCCGATGATGGAAGAGTATCTGCGCCGTGCATTGCTGATCTCGGGCGGCGACCCAATGACATTTGTCAACCGGCCCGCAAGCGCCGTCATGCTGGTGTTCAGCATTTCACTCCTCGTACTTGTGCTGGCGCCCTCGTTGCGGCGCAAGCGGGATGTCGCCTTCGAGGAAGACGTGGCATGAAGGCTCCCCGCAAGACACCGGAGACGCTGCGCAGCGCGCGCTGGTTTGCAGACGACGATCTGCGTTCCTTCGGCCACCGGTCGCGTTTCATGCAGATGGGCTATGGTCCGGGGGACTGGGCCGGCAAGCCCTTGATCGCGATTGTCAATACTTGGTCCGACATAAATCCGTGCCATGCGCACTTCCGCCAGCGGGTCGAGGACGTCAAGCGCGGCGTTCTCCAGGCGGGCGGCATGCCGATCGAGCTGCCCGCACTGTCGCTGTCGGAAAACTTCATAAAACCGACCAGCATGCTCTACCGCAACATGCTGGCCATGGAGACGGAGGAACAGCTCCGCTCCTATCCGGTGGACGGCGCCGTTCTTATGGGGGGCTGTGACAAGACCACCCCAGGCCTTCTTCTCGGCGCAACCAGCGCTGGGCTTCCCGCGATTTTCCTGCCGGCTGGACCCATGCTGCCCGGCAACTGGCGCGGCAAGACGCTCGGATCCGGATCCGATGGATGGAAGTTCTGGGATGAACGCCGCGCCGGCAACATCACTGATCAGGACTGGCTCGAGATCGAAGGCGGCATAGCCCGCAGCCATGGCCACTGCATGACCATGGGAACCGCAAGCACGATGACCGCCATCGCCGAAACCATCGGTATGACGCTGCCCGGCGCATCGTCCATACCGGCCGCGGATGCCGAGCATATTCGCATGTCCGCGGAGACAGGGCGGCGCGCGGTCGAGATGGTCTGGGATGATCTGGTGCCCTCGCGTGTGCAGACCCGCGCAGCATTCCAGAATGCAATCATCGTGGCCATGGCGATGGGATGTTCCACGAATGCCGTCATCCACCTCATCGCCCAGGCACGGCGAGCCGGACATGCGATCACGCTAGACGATTTTGCCGAAGCGGCGCGCCGTATTCCGGTGATCGCGAATGTGCGCCCGAGCGGCAACGAATATCTGATGGAAGATTTTTACTTCGCCGGCGGTCTCCGCGCGCTTCAGAAGACACTCGCGCCGCATCTCGATCTCGATGCATTGACCGTCAACGGCCGCACGCTTGGCGATAACATCGCGACGGCAGAAGTCTTCAACGACGATGTCATCCGTCCGCTCGATAACCCGATCTACCCTTACGGCGCGCTCGCGGTGCTGCGCGGCAACCTTGCGCCGGATGGCTGCGTGATGAAGCCGAGCGCCTGCGCGCCGCATCTCCGGAAGCATACCGGCCGCGCGCTTGTGTTCGACAATTATCCGTCGATGAAGGATCAGATCGATCGCGACGATCTCGATGTTACAGCCGACGATATCCTCGTGCTCCGCAACGCTGGTCCGCTCGGCGGCCCTGGCATGCCGGAATGGGGCATGCTGCCGATCCCGAAAAAATTGGTAAAGGCCGGAGTGCGCGACATGCTGCGCATCAGCGATAGTCGCATGAGCGGAACAAGCTATGGCGCGTGCATACTTCATGTCTCGCCGGAGAGCCATGTCGGCGGTCCGCTGCGGCTGCTGCGGACGGGTGATCTAATCGCCGTCGATGTTGAAGGCGGTTCCATCAACATGCTGGTCGACGATGCCGAGCTCGCGAGCCGTGCTGCCGCGCTTGCGTTGCCGCCTGCGCGGTTCGAACGCGGCTATGGCTGGATGTTCTCGCAACACATCAAGCAGGCTCATGAAGGCTGCGACTTCGATTTCCTTGAAACCACATTCGGCGCGCCAGTCGGCGAGCCCGACATTTTTTGAGCGGAGCGGGCAGTGGAATTACCGGTGAACCATTTCAAGCGCAGCATCTATGCCGGCGAGCAGCAGATAGGTATCTGGAGCAGCCTCGCCAGTCATATCACTGTCGAGATTCTCGCAGGCTCCGGTTTCGACTGGATGCTGATCGACACCGAGCACTCTCCCAACGAACTGCCTATGGTCGTGCATCAACTTCACGCCTGCATGGAACATCGTACGCATCCGGTCGTGCGGCCGGCGGAAAATGATCAGGTGCTGGTGAAGCGTTTCCTGGATGCCGGCGTCCAGTCATTCCTCATCCCGATGGTAGAAACGCCGGAACAGGCGGCGGCCGCCGTATCGTACACGCGCTATCCGCCTCACGGGACGCGCGGGTTCGCTGCGGCTTCGCGCGCATCGCGCTATGGGCGGGTCAAGGATTATTACAGCCGTGCTCACGAAGAGATCTGCGTTCTTGTGCAGATCGAGTCCGAACTCGGGGTCAAAAATCTCGAAGCGATCGCCGCCGTGCCCGGCGTGGACGGCGTGTTCGTCGGTCCGGGCGATCTTTCGGCCGCGATCGGATTTCTTGGCGATCAGGGAAACGAGAAGGTCGTAACGCTTATCGAGGGCCTGATTGGCCGGATTGCGAAGTCGGGAAGCCGCGCCGGCATCCTTACAGGGGACAAAAATCTTGCGCGCCGCTACATTGATTCAGGGTGCATCTACACGGCCGTCGGCGCGGACTCCGGCATTCTAGCCCGCGGCGCGGAAGCGCTGGCCCAGCATTTCAGATAGCCGCTCTTGAACCGCGGACCTAGCGTAACCTATTGCCAGAGAGAGGTTTCCGACATTTGGCAAACGTTCCAGCCGTGAAAACGGCGGTCACGACCATCAGAATGCATCGTTTCGCATCGAAAACGGGCACAAACGAAATGGATTTCGGGGCCTAGAGAATTTCGACGGGGTGCGACCCGAAAGTGCCAGGAATCGGCCCAAGACCTGGCGGCCAGAGACAGGCGAGGGTGCCAATTCCCTCGTACTTACCGAGGGTTATGGTAAGTACATTGGAAGTCATAAAACGCTTATATATCAATAACTTAGGTGTGGCTGGGGAACTAGGATTCGAACCTAGATTGACGGAGTCAGAGTCCGCAGTTCTACCGTTGAACTATTCCCCAACAGGAAACCCCCGGCGGGCGTGTCGCAGCTCCGTTTGCGCCGAGAGTTGCGGACATAAACGGGGCGCTTCGGCTTTGCAAGACCGCGCGTAACCTTGCCCGCAAACCAACCCGCGAACATGTGTACTGAACGCCCGGATATTTCTGACAAAGCTGGTCTATAAGGCCCCGGTCGGTCGGGGAAAATGAGGTCGCGAGCTTGAAGCGTAATTCGTTAATCGCCTTGGTTGCGTTGGCGCTGGTCGCCGGAGGCATCTATTTCGTTCAATCCCGCAACAGCGCGGGACCGGACCAGGGAAGTTCGGTCGTTGCGTCGGTGAAACAGGGGACAGATAACGCCGCCGAGGCGGCTCCCGCCGCTCCTCAGGGAGAAGTCAGGCGCGCTCCTCCGGTGGAAGTCGCCGGTGCCCGCGCGGCAGAGGCCGTGACCCAACTGCAGTCGGTGGGCACGCTGGCGTCGGACGAGTCGGTCGCTATCGCCGCCGAAGTTCCTGGCCGCGTTTCCGACATCGGCTTCCGCGAGGGCCAGCCGGTGGAAGCCGGCGCCGTTCTCATCACGCTCGACAGCGCGCTGGCGCGTGCCGAACGGGCCGAGGCCGAGTCCACCCTGAAGCTGGCCGAATCCAACTTTTCCCGCGCGACCTCGCTTTCTCAATCCGGGGCCGGCACACAGCGCGCCCGCGACGAGGCCCTGAGTGCCCTCGAGACGGCGCGCGCCACCAAGGAACTGGCCGAGGTCCGGCTGGACAAGACGCAGATCCGTGCCCCGTTCGCGGGTGTTGTGGGGCTTCGAAATATATCCGTCGGCGCGTACGTCCAGATCGGCCAGACGCTCGTCAATCTGGAGAAGATCGATACCCTCAAGCTTGATTTCCGCCTGCCCGAGGTGAACCTCCGCGACGTGCAGGTCGGCCAGACCGTCGAGATTGCGATCGATGCCTATCCGGACCGTACCTTCGAGGGTACGGTCTACGCCATCGATCCGCTGGTCGATCCCAATGGCCGCGCGCTGAAGATTCGCGCCCGGCTTGCGAACCCCGACGATGTACTCCGTCCCGGACTGTTTGCGCGTGTGACCTTGCAGGGCATGTCCCGCGGCAGGGTGGTATTGATTCCCGAAGGCGCCATCGTTCCGCGCGGCACCGACAGTTTTGTATTTACGGTGCGGGACGGCATGGCCTCGGAAGCCAAGGTGACGCTGGGGCGCCGTTCGAACGGCGAGGTCGAAGTTCTCGATGGGTTGCCCGCCGACGCAACCGTTGTCGTCGCCGGGCAGGCGAGGGTGCGTAACGGCCAGCAGGTTGAGGTCGTCTCTCCTAGGCAGCCGGGGTAAACCGCATGCGTCTGTCCGAAATCTGTATCCGACGTCCGGTCTTCGCGACCGTCATGAGCCTTCTCATGGTTCTCGTCGGCATCGTGTCCTACGATCGGCTTTCGGTCCGCGAGTATCCGAATATCGACGAGCCGGTGATTTCGGTTCGCACCAATTACCCTGGCGCGTCCGCCGAGATCATCGAATCGCAGGTCACGCAGGTTCTCGAAGGCTCGATCGCCGGCATTGCGGGAATCGACACCATCGAATCCCAGAGCCGTACAGAGCAAGGTCGCATCACGATCCGATTCACGCTCGATGTCGATCCCGACGTTGCGGCGTCCGATGTCCGTGATCGCGTCGCCCGCGTCCGCGGCAATCTGCCGGACGAGATAGAAGAGCCCGAAGTATCGAAGGTCGAGGCCGATGCGCAGCCGGTTCTCTTCATGTCGTTTACGAGCGATCGCGCCACGCCGCTCGAGATCTCGGACTATATCGATCGCTTCATCGTCGACCGCCTGAAGAATCTTACCGGCGTTGCCGAGGTGAACATCTATGGCGAGCGCCGCTACGCCATGCGCATCTGGGTCGATCGCGAACGTCTCGCCGCCTATAATCTCACAGTCCAGGACGTCGAAAACGCGCTGCGCGCGCAGAATGTCGAGATACCGTCCGGCCGTATCGAGAGTGTGGACCGCGAGTTCAACGTGCTGTCGCGCACGGGTCTGACGACGCCGGAGCAGTTCCAGAACATCGTCGTGAAGCTGGCGGACGGCTATCAGGTGAAGATGCGCGATGTGGCGCGCGTCGAACTTGGCGCGGAAGACGAGCGCCGCACCAGCCGGTTCGACGGCCGTGCCGCGGTATCCGTCGGCGTGGTCAAGCAGGCCACCGCCAACCCGCTGGATGTGTCGAACGCGCTCAATGAAGTTCTGCCCGAACTTCGCAACAGTCTGCCCGAAGGCATGACGGCGGAGATGGGGTTCAATAGCGCGGTCTTTATCGAGCGGTCGATTTCCGCGGTGTTCACGACCATTGTCGAGGCGATCATTCTCGTCGTGCTCGTGATTTTCTTCTTTCTGCGCTCGGTGCGCGCGTCGGTCATTCCGATCGTCACGATACCGGTATCGCTGATCACCAGCTTTGCGATCATGTATGCGATGGGCTTCACCATCAATACTTTGACTCTGCTTGCCATGGTGCTCGCGATCGGCCTCGTCGTCGACGACGCCATCGTCGTGCTGGAGAACATCTATCGTCACGTCGAAGAGGGCATGAAGCCCGTCCAGGCGGCTCTCAAGGGCGCCAACGAGATCGGTTTTGCCGTCGTCGCGATGACGATCACGCTGGCCTCCGTCTACGCGCCGATCGCCTTTGCGGAAGGCCGCACCGGAAAGCTGTTTCTGGAGTTCGCGCTGACGCTGGCCGGCGCCGTTCTCGTCTCCGGGTTCGTCGCGCTGACCCTGACGCCGATGATGTGCTCCAAGCTGCTGAAGACGCATGTGCAGCACGGCAAGCTGTTCATGGCGCTCGAGAACGCCTTCGTCTGGTTTACCGAGGGATATCGCCGGCTGCTGCAGCGCGCGCTGCGCATACGTCCGGTGGTGATTCTGCTCGGTGCCGTGGTTGCCGGGATGAGCGGTTTCTTCTTCTCGCAGCTGTCGTCGGAAACCGCGCCCGTCGAGGACCGCGGTGTCATACGCATCTTCGGGCGCGCGCCCGAAGGCGCCACCACGACCTACACCGCGCGCTATGCGCTGCAGGTCGAAAATGCGGTGCGCGACACTGCCGACATGCGCTCGTTCCTCATCAATTCGGGCGTGCCTGAATCGACCAACATGTTCGGCTTCGTGCTGCTGAACGACTGGGACATCCGGGACCGCCAGCAGCAGGACATCACGAAGGAGCTTCAGGCGAAGCTCGGCCGTGTGGCAGGCGTAAATGCGTTCGCATCGAATCCGCCCTCGCTCGGCCAGTCCGGCGGCCTGGGCGGCAAGCCGGTCAATTTCGTCGTCCAGAGCTCGGGCACCTATGAGGAGTTGCGGGCGATGGCCGACGGGCTGGCGGAACGGCTGAGCAGCAATCCGGCGCTTGAGGATGTCGAGAGCGACCTCGTTCTCACGAAGCCGGAACTGCAGGTCTTCCTGAACCGCGCCAAGATCGCCGATATGGGGCTGGATATTGCTGTGGCGGGCCGCACGCTCGAATCGCTTCTCGGCGGGCGCCAGGTCACGCGATTCGAGCGGGAAGGGGAGCAGTACGAAGTCATCGTGCAGCTCGCAGCGGAGGATCGCACCTCGCCCCGGATGCTCGATACGATCTTCCTGCGCGCCCCCGCCGGGGAAATGGTTCAGCTCTCGAACGTGGTGCAGGTGAAGGAATCGGTCGCGCCGCGGGAACTGAAACGTTTCAACCAGATGCGGGCGGCCACGATCACGGCGAACGTCGCGCCGGGCTACACGCTCGGCGATGCTCTGGCGGTAGTGGAGGCGGAAGCAGCGTCCTCGCTGCCGCAAGGCACCCAGACCGACTACTCTGGCCAGAGCCGCGAGTTCAAGTCGTCGAACGCGTCGATCGCGCTCGTCTTTGTGCTGGCGATTCTGTTTATTTATCTGGTTCTTGCGGCACAGTTTGAAAGCTTCATCGACCCGTTCGTGATTCTGCTCACGGTGCCGTTGTCAATGACCGGTGCGCTCGCGGCGTTGTGGCTGACCGGCGGCACGCTCAACGTCTATTCGCAGATCGGGCTTGTGACGCTCGTCGGCCTCATCACCAAGCACGGCATCCTCATCGTCGAATTCGCGAATCAACGCCGCGAGGCGGGGCTGAGCCGGCGGGAAGCGGCTGTCGAAGCAGCCGTTCTCCGTCTGCGGCCGATTCTCATGACGACCGGCGCCATGGTGTTCGGCGCGATTCCCCTCGCGCTTGCCGAAGGCGCGGGCGCCGAAAGCCGGCAGCAGATCGGCTGGGTCATTGTCGGCGGTGTCACCCTGGGGACGATTCTGACGCTTTTCGTAGTTCCGACAGTCTATTCGCTGCTTGGCGCCCGGATTGTGGCGAGTCGCGAACCGGCGCCGTCGCCCGCGCCGGCGGAATAAGGCGCGCCCGCCGCATTATCCACAGCGGCGGGCGGTGCTTCGAACGGCTGGCAGGGGCCGTTTCGCCTCATTTCCTAAGGGAATCTATACATTTTCGGCCTTCCACCGCCCTCTGAGTGGCGCGGCTGCAACACCCTTTCCCAAATGAGGCATCCGAGTGGCGGAATCGGTTGCGGTCTCAAGGGTGATCGTTGATGTTCGCACCACGACGAAGGGGTTCGCCCCGGGTCGCCTGTCTGGTTCGCCGTAGGCTGCTGGGTGGGAACGGGGGGAAACGATCGGGCTCCACTGAGACGGAACCGGTTCTTCCCTGAGGGTCTCGAAAACTTTGGAGGACATAATGAAGACGGTGAAAAGCCTTCTTCTCGGTTCCGCGGCGGGCTTCGTCGCTTTTACCGGGGCACAGGCAGCCGACCTTCCGATGGCCGAACCGGTCGAATATGTGAAGGTTTGCTCCACTTACGGCGAGGGATTCTTCTACATCCCCGGCACGGACACCTGCTTGCAGATTTCGGGCAAGGTTCGCGTCGAAGGTTACATTGACTTCGCTGACGACTACGACGCCGGTCTCGGCGGTACGTCGCCGATCGGCATTGCGGAGGACAACGAGTTCTCGACGCGCGCTCGTGGCGTTATCGCCGCCGATGCCCGCACCGAGACCGAGTGGGGCACGCTGCGCTCCTACGTCGAACTCGAAGGCAACTCCGACACGGACAACGAAGCGGGCGGCAGCCCGTTCGGTGAAGTCGAACTGGTCGCGGCCTTCGTGCAGTTCGCCGGCATCACCGCCGGTCGCGCTCCGTCGTTCTACGACTTCATCGAGTTCGACACGATCAACGACTTCTTCTCGTCTGAAGACGTCTGGACGCTGGCCTACACCGCTTCGTTCGGTTCGGGCTTCGCGGCCACGATCGGCATCGAAGACAAGACCTATCGTATGCTGATCGACGGAAGCCGTGACGATGATGGCTTCGCGGTAGACAACTACCTCGACCAGACCTGGCCGAACGTCATCGCGGCTCTCCGCGTCGACCAGGCTTGGGGTTCGGCTCAGTTGTCGGCTGCAGTGCAGGACAACGACGCTGATCGTGAAGACTACGTCTTCCCGGTTATCGTCGAGGACGAGCTTGGCTGGGCCGTTCAGGCCGGTGCGAAGTTCAACCTGCCGTTCGCCAACGAAGGTTCGTACTTCTTCATCCAGGGTGCTTACTCTGAAGGTGCTGTCTCCTACGCTGGTGCGGAAGAGAACATCGGCTTCGGTTACCCGGGTGGCTTCCTCGACCAGAGCATCGGTGCCTCGGGTGGTCTCGAGAACAACGAGTTGTGGCAGGTTGGTGGCGGCATCGGCATCCAGGCCTCCGAAACGGTTCGCATGAACCTCGTCGGCAGCTACAGCAACTACCAGACCGCTGACGATCTGGAAGACGTTGACCTGATCCTCGTCGAAGGCAACATCTTCTGGACCCCGGTTGACAACCTCGACCTCGGTGTCGCGGTTCTCTACGGCGATGCCGAAGAGAACGTTTTCGACACGGAATCGCACGATCTGAACGTCACGTTCCGCATCGAGCGCGGCTTCTGATTTGACTGTCTGAGCCCGGCAACGGGCTCAGGCTTTCATCCAGAGTTCAAGAACCCCGGCGGGCAACCGTCGGGGTTTCTTGATTCCGGGGCACGCAAAGCGGCGAGAAACCCCGGCGCTTGCGACTTTTGTCTATCCGGGGCATGTGACGCGCATGTCCGCACTCGAAGTCCTTGCCCGGCAGATCGAACGCGCCACGCCATCGGCGTTTGGCCTGAACAAGCGGCACGTACTGTTCGGTTCGGCCGATTCCGAAGCGGCGGCGGATCAGATATCGGAATTTGTCGGGCGCGAGCTGAAGGCATCGATCCGTGATCTTCTGATCGTACGGATCGCATCGGCCGGCGCCTTCGGCTTCGGGCTCTCGGACGGCCGTAAGGTCTTTTTGAAGATCCACGCCGGCGAGGTCGCGACCGATCAGCTTCACGCGTTGCACGACACTCAGGAGACGTTACGGCAACAGGGCGTTCCTGCCGCGAGGCGAATCCTGTCCGCGCGTCCTTTCGGCGAAAACTGCCTCGCTTCGGTTCACGAATTTCGGGACCGAGGTGACAAGGGGCGGGCTGGAAACTGGCAATGTGTCGATGCCGCGGCTGCCATGCTCGCGCGAATCGTAACGACGAGCCGCCAGCTCGGAGATGTTGCTTCGCTGCCCCACATTCTCGACGAGGAAAAGCATCCCTTTGCAATCGCGGTCCCCGGTGTAACTCCTCCGAAAAAGCCGTCCGCTGCGCGCGCGCTCGATATTTACAAGGCAATCGAGGAACGGGCGCGAGGTGTGCTCGGCCCCACGGTCGTCGGCCACAATGACTGGTCGGCGCGCAATATGCGCTTCCGCAATGGCGAAGTATCCTCGCTTTTCGATTTCGAGGCGCTGCGCCTGGGGCCGGAACCTCTGCTCGTAGGGCATGCCGCCATACGTTTCATCAACGAGGAGTCGGGCGTGCCGGACCCGATGGGAGCCGCGGTCCGCTTCATCGAATCGTATGAACGCGCCGCCGGGCGCCGCTTCGAGGACGCCGCCGCTATCGATCTCGACACGGGTGTCGCGCTTGAAAGTGCGCGCTTCTGCCATGCCGCGGTGCGGTCGTCCGAGTTTTCGGATGAGGAAGCGCCCGCGATTTTCGACACGATAATGCGTCGATTCAGGCAGCGGTTTGGGCGAAGCACCGTGACGGAATTGGGACCATGGCGCGCGCGCTGACGCAGGATGCGTTTCTCGCCGCAATCGCACCGACGATCGATCGGCAGCCGCTGAAATCGGCTGGTGCGTTCGGTCCCTTACGGAGGGACGATATAGCCGCTCACATTTACGGATACTGTGTATCAGACTTGGGTGCACCGCCTTCGGGCGTTCTGTTCTTCGGCGTCAGCGTAGGTGCGGTCCTCGGTATTCGCCTGGCCGACGGCTGCGAAGTCGCGATCAAGGCCCGTTACGGCGTCGATCTGGCCCACCTTACCCGTGCCTACGACCTTCAGGAGGAGTTGCGCCGGAAGGGAATTCCCTGTGCTGAGTTGTGGCGGCCGCCGAGGGAAACCATGCCCAGGCTTTCCTTTGTTACCCATCGTCTGTTTGCCCCCGGCAGTCAGGCACGCCTCAGCCCGGCAATCCGGCGCGCTATAGCCGAGGAGTATTGGCGCATCACCATGCTTGCCGAGCAGTGCGATCCGGCCGGACTGACGTCTCGTGAGTTGGTGATGACAAGCGATCTTTTCGATCACTTTCCCGGACTCCGGGAGGAGCTAGATGACTTGCACCTGCACGGCGGGAAGGTGATTGCCCATACAGACTGGAAGATTCGAAATCTGCTCTTTCATAAGAACAAGGTATCTGCCGCATTCGATTTCGATGCGCTCTATCTGGTTGACGAGATGCGGGCCATCGCATCGACGGCCCTCAACTTCATGCGTGTTCGCGGGCCAAGTACGATTGACCTGTACCCTGGCGAAACGCATGGTTTCCTCGGCGATTACGAGCAAATCCGGGGAAAGGCATTCTCTCTGGAAGAAGTTCGTCGCGTCCGCTTGTGGTCATTATACGACATGATTTTCAGGACGTGGTTTCCAGCCTACAGACGTGTCCCGGTCGGATTTCTATATGAGCGGATAAAACGTTTCGACCGCGCCGTTGGCGACCTCTGGCCTGTTTGGCGCAAAGCCGGCCGCGGTTAGCCGCGCCCGCGCCTCAGATCCGCTTCCAGCGTCGGCGTCTTGCCGCCCATGCGCGCGCGGTAGACCTGGACGTTTTCCATGACGCGCTGAACGTAATTGCGCGTTTCTGTGAAGGGAATGCGCTCCACCCAGTCGACCGGGTCGATGCGCCCGTCGCGCGGGTCGCCGTAGCGCTGCACCCAGTCGCGAACGCGCCCGGGGCCGGCATTGTAGGCGACGAAGGTCATTATGTACGACCCGTCATAGTTCGAGGCGAGTTCGCCAAGATGCGCCGCGCCGAGCGTTGCGTTGAACTGCGGGTCGCTTGTCAGCTTGTCCTTGTGGAACGGCACGCCGACCTTCTGCGCCGTGCGCCTTGCGGTCTCCGGCAGCATCTGCAGCAATCCGCGCGCGCCCGCGTGCGAGACGGCGGCCGCGTGGAACGCGCTTTCCTGCCGCGCGATCGCGTGCACCACGGCGGGCTCGATCGAGGGTCCGCGCGGGCTGTATTTCGGCACGCCATTGGTCGGCCAGCTCGCGGCCTCCAAGGGAAAGCCGTTGGAAACGCCTGCTTTTCCGACGATCAGCAGGCCGCGAGGATCGTTGTTCTTGTCCGCCAGTTCGGCGAGAAGCGTGAGGCTCTGCGCGTCACGCAGCCCGTCCGCCGTCTCATGCAGAAGGGGAATCGCCTTTTCGCGCGCACCGGCGGCGTAAAGCAGCCTGATCGCGCGTACAGCCGAATTCCGCTCGAATGCTGCCCGGGCCGTCGGCGAGGTGTCCACGGGTTTTACGGATATCGGCCCGCCGCCGAGTCGTGCCTTGGCAAGCTGTCCGTAATACGCGGTGTCGAAGCGCGCGGCCGCCGCGAAGTAATTCTTCGCGGCCGGAACATTGCCGGCGGCTTCCTCGGCCCGGCCCATCCAGTAATTACCGCGTGAGGCGGTGATGGGCGTCGCGCCCATCTGGATCACGACGTTGAAGTGCTTGCGCGCTGTCTGCGGATCGTTGAGGAAGCGCAGCGCGATCCAGCCGGCATGAAATTCCGCGTCCGCGATGTCGACGCGCTCGGTGTTGGAATGTCCGGCTGCGATGCGATAGGCGGTTTTCGCGTCACCGAGATCGAGCATGTCGCGTGCCAGCCAGCGCCGCCGTTCCCACCAGGCGCCGGTATCGACGAGCGCGTTCGGGTCGCGCGTCACCTCGATCATGACCTTGGCGGCTTCCTTGTCCTGGTCCTTGGTCAGAAGCCGCTGGATCAGCGCGAACTGATAACCGGGATGCTTGCGCGCGGACGACGGCACGGCCGCCAGAAGCGCGTCGGCATCCTTTGTTTTCCGCGCGACGGCGGTGCGGGCCTTGGCGATCGCCTGATAGGCGGCGCTGGCGCGCGCGGCGTTGCGCTGCGCGGCACCGATGTCGCTGTTGTAGAAGAAGTGATCGGCGCGCGCCGCATGGTCCTCGCGGTCAAGCAGGTTGCCGAATTCGCTGAGCACGTCTTTCTCGACATCGGGCGAAAGGTTGTCGCTGCGCCATACCTCTTTAACGAGGCGCTGGGCATCGGCTTTTCCGGAAATCCGCGCCAGCGCCAGTTTGCCCATGCCGCTCTGCGGGGTCTCGCCCTGCAGGAATGCGCGAATGGTGTTGTGGTCGGCGTGTTCGAGATAAAGCGCCTCTTCGGCGCGGCGGCGGATAAGCGCGCGCGCCGGCCAGTCAGGGTTGTCGTCGAGGAAACCCGCGATTGTCCGGAACCCGACCTGCCGTGAAGCCGAGCGAATCAGCAGCCAATCGAAAAGCGTGCGTGCGGCCTTGTCCCGGAGCTGGCCGCGTATGGCCATCGCTTCGGCCAACTGGCCCTTGTCGAGGCGCGCGATGGCCTCCTTGATCTTCGGCGCTTCCGCAGAGACCGGGGCGCCCGGCGCCTCGTGAATACGGTCGATCAGGGACGGCACGGCGGAGGCAGGTTCCTGCGGCGCGAACGCGCTTGCCTGAATGGGGGCCGGCGGAGTGATGCCAAGAAGTTGGTTGATGTCCGCAGGCGCGGGAGAGACGGCAGACCGGGCCGAATCGGGTGTCGTCGTCTGCGGGGCGGGCAGGGGAACCGGCACAGGAGCTTCCACCGGCCGGAACGGACTAGGTTCGGGCAGGGGGATGTTCTGGGCAGAGGCCGTCGCCACTGAGAACAGCAGCAGAGAGAGGCCGGTGAGGGTCGGTCTCACAAACACAGGGTTCCCCAAAGGATTGCCCGACTCTCGCGCGGTACTGTTTTACGAATTGCTAACCAGCGAAACCCACGCGGGCAATGAATGGCTGGTATCGCCTAATGGGGGCAAAAGCGTGGCTCCCGGCCACATAAGGAGGGGCTTCCCCCGCCCGCCGCTCGGGTCTAAAGCTGTTTGCCCTCAATGACGTCTTGAAGAATTAAGGAAGCATTCATCATGTCCCACAGCCCGCCGTTCAAGGGATCGTTCACCGCGCTGGTGACGCCGTTCCGCGACGGAGCCGTGGATGAGAAAGCGTTCCGCGACCTCGTGAGCTGGCAGATCGAGGAGGGCACGCATGGCCTCGTGCCGGTCGGCACCACGGGGGAAAGCCCGACGCTGAGCCATGACGAGCATCGCGCCGTGGTCAAGATGTGCATCAACGAAGCGAAGGGCCGGGTGCCTGTTATCGCCGGCGCCGGCTCCAATTCGACCCGTGAAGCGATCGATCTGACACGCTTTGCCGAAGAGGCGGGCGCCGACGCCGCGCTTGTCGTTACACCGTACTACAACAAGCCGACCCAGGAAGGTCTGTATCAGCATTACAAGGCCATCAACGATGCGGTCGGAATTCCGATCATCATTTACAATATTCCGCCGCGCAGCGTGGTCGATATGTCGGTGGAAACGATGGCGCGCCTGTTCGAGCTGAAGAATATCGTCGGCGTGAAGGATGCGACGGGTAACGTCGCGCGCGTCAGCCAGCAGCGTCACGCCATGGGGCCGGAGTTCAACCAGCTCTCGGGCGAAGACATGACCGCGCTGGCCTACAACGCCGCCGGAGGCCAGGGCTGCATTTCCGTCACCGCCAACATCGCGCCCCGCCTGTGCGCCGAATTGCAGAGCGCAACTCTGGCCGGCGACTATGTGAAGGCAAACGCCATTCAGGACCGGCTCATCCCGCTGCATCACGCCATCTTCATCGAGCCCGGCGTGGCGGGGGCGAAGGCGGGTCTTGCGGCTCTGGATCGCATTGACGATGAAGTGCGCCTTCCGCTCGTTCAGGTCTCCGATGAGACACGCGAGATGATCCGCTCCGCCATGCGTCATGCAGGCGTGCTGAACGGATGAACGCAAAGAAGGCGGAGCCGGACCGCAAGGTCGTCGCCGATCATCGTCAGGCCCGCTATCACTATGAGATCGGCGAGACCTTCGAGGCCGGCATTCAGCTTACCGGCACCGAGGTAAAGTCGCTGCGCGAGGGCAAGGCCCGCATCGCCGAAAGCCATGCCGGAGAGCATGGCGGCGAGCTCTATCTGTACAACGCGTACATACCTGAATATCTGCAGGCCAACCGCTTCAATCACGAGACGAAGCGGCCGCGCAAGCTGCTGCTCCACAAGCGCCAGATTTCCAAGCTTGCCGCCGCCGTGCAGCGCGAAGGCATGACGATCGTGCCGCTCAAGCTCTATTTCAACGAGCGCGGCATGGCGAAGCTGGAGCTCGCGCTGGGCAAGGGCAAGAAGCTGCACGACAAGCGTGCGACGGAAAAAGCGCGCGACTGGAACCGCGAGAAAGCGCGGCTTCTCAAGCAGCGCGACTAGGCAAGGTATTCCTTCACCCGCCGGAACACCGCGTGGAACATCTCTTCCGTCAGCCGCCCGGTGTTCGTGTTGTAGCGCGAGCAGTGATAGCTGTCGAAAAGCCGTATCCGTCCCGCATCGTGCTCGGCGCCATGCCCGAAGGGTGCGGCGGCGGCCTTGATGCCGAGTGTTCTCAGCATGCTGTCGTGGGCGATGCGGCCGAGCAGCACCATCGCCTTTACGTTTTTCAGGTCCGCGAGTTCCTCGATCAGGAATGAGCGGCAGGTCGCGATTTCCTGTCCGGTCGGCTTGTTTTGCGGCGGCACGCAGCGGACGGCATTCACGATCCGCGCATCGACGAGCTCGAGCCCGTCGTCCGGCCGCTCGTCGTATATACCCGTGGCAAAACCGAAGTCGAGCAGCGTGGCATAGAGAAGATCGCCGGCCCAGTCCCCGGTGAAGGGGCGGCCTGTGCGGTTGGCGCCCTGCAGGCCTGGCGCCAGCCCGACAATCAGCAGGCGCGCGTTCCCGGGTCCGAATGGCGCAACGGGCGCATTGTGCCAGTCAGGCGCCTCCTTCCGCCATTTCTGGCGAAACGACACGAGGCGCGGGCAGAGCGGGCAGTCGCGGGACGGCTGGGTCGACACGGGAAGCACGGCGTCAGACGTCGATGGATTCGTCGCTGCCGCGCACGAAGCGGGGCAGGCGGTCGGGGCGCTCGGCCTGCGGCCGGCCGATCTTTGCCGCGAGATCGGTCAGATCCAGAAACTCGTCGGCCTGCCGCCGCAGTTCGTCGGCGGCCATCGACGGCTGGGTCTGCACGGAAGACACCACGGTCACGCGCACGCCGCGGCGCTGCAGCGCCTCGACCAGCGCCCGGAAGTCGCCGTCGCCGGAGAAGAGATAGATGTGGTCGGCCCGTTCGGCGATGGCGAGGGCATCGATCGTCAGTTCGACATCCATATTGCCCTTGAATTTGCGGCGCCCGGCGCTGTCGACATATTCCTTCGAGGGCTTCGTCACGATCGTGAAGCCGTTGTAGTCGAGCCAGTCGATCAGCGGCCGCAGCGAAGAATACTCCTGATCCTCAGCCAACGCCGTGTAGTAGTAAGCGCGGATCAACTGGCCGCGTCCGCCGAATTCCTTCAGCAGCTTGCGATAATCGATGTCGAATCCGCAGGTTTTCGCCGTGGAGTAGAAATTCGCGCCGTCGATGAAGATCGCGATCTTCGGAAAAGCCGAAGTCATTCTAGAAAAATCCTATGTATAATAATGCGTTAGATGAAAAATCTCGAGCCCGGCCCCGGACTTTAATAACGCGCCCGGTACGGAAAACATCTCCGAGGATGAGAAAACGAGGCAGGTGATGTCAAGCCGCGCCCTTGAACCACGCGCCGAACAGGAGTATTTCGAACCTCAAATCCCGACCCCAAGACTTTTGAGAAAGGCCGCCCATGGCCCGCGTTACCGTCGAAGATTGCATCGACAAGGTCGAAAACCGCTTTGAACTGGTCCTTCTGGCCGGCCACCGTGCCCGCAACATCGCCGGCGGTCAGCCGCTGCTGGTGGACCGCGACAACGACAAGAATCCGGTCGTTGCCCTTCGCGAAATCGCCGACGAGGCGATCAAGGCCGAGGACCTGAAGGAAGATCTTATCCATTCGCTCCAGAAGCATGTCGAAGTCGACGAGCCCGAACCCGAGCCCGTTCCGCTGCTCACTTCGGGCGAGGACAGCGATGTCGCTTTCGACCGCATGACCGAGGAAGACCTGCTGCGCGGCCTCGAAGGCCTCGCGCCGCCGGTCGACACGTCGCAGGACGACGACGGTCCGGAATAAGCTGCGGGTTCGTCCCGCACGTGAAAAGGCGGCTCTGGCCGCCTTTTTTATTGCCCTGGGTCAGGCCTTTGGCCGCACAGGCTTGCCGAACTGTTCATCAAAACCTCATATACGAGCAGCCGGCTTGAGGAGGCCGCCGGTACGTCATGATCCGCCAGTACGAACTTGTCGACCGCGTCCGGAAATACAATCCGCACACAGACGAGGCGTTGCTCAACCGCGCCTACGTCTATGCGATGAAGGCGCATGGCGATCAGACGCGCGCGTCCGGCGATCCCTATTTTTCCCATCCTCTCGAAGTCGCCGGTATCCTCACCGAGTTCCGGCTCGACGATGCTTCCATCGTCGCCGCGCTCCTTCACGACACGATCGAGGATACTGACACCACGCGCGACGAGGTCGATCGCCTGTTCGGCAAGCCGATCGGCGCGCTGGTCGACGGGCTGACAAAGCTCAAGAAGCTCGATCTGGTTTCGAAACAGGCGGCTCAGGCCGAGAACCTCCGCAAGCTGCTGCTGGCCATTTCCGAAGATGTCCGCGTTCTCATGGTCAAGCTGGCGGACCGCCTGCACAACATGCGGACGCTGAAATACGTCCCGGCTGAAAAGCGAGCCCGCATCGCCGAGGAAACGCTCGACATCTACGCGCCGCTCGCCGGCCGCATGGGCATGCAGGAGATGCGGGACGAACTGGAAGACCTGTCCTTCCGCGCACTCTTCCCCGATGCGCACAAGACGATTTCAGACCGGCTCGTGCACCTCAAGGCGCGCAACACCGATATCATCGCGAAGATCGAGAAGGATCTCGCCAGGAAACTTTTCGAGAACGGTATCCAGGCCGACATCCAGGGGCGCGAGAAGAAGCCCTATTCGGTCTGGAGCAAGATGGAGCGCAAGGCGGTCGCCTTCGAGCAGCTTTCCGACATCTTCGCGTTTCGCGTCATCGTCGGAAGTGTGGAGGAGTGTTACCGCGCGCTCGGTATTGTCCATACGCAATGGCCGGTCGTTCCCGGCCGCTTCAAGGATTACATCTCGACTCCGAAGCAGAACGACTATCGTTCGCTTCACACCACGGTCATCGGTCCCGGCCATCAGCGCGTCGAACTGCAGATCCGCACCGAGGAAATGGACCAGTTGGCGGAGTACGGCATCGCCGCGCATCCGCTTTACAAGGACGGAGCGACGGAGGAAGAGCGCACGGCGCTCGCCAAGGACAGTCGTGCCTATGAATGGTTGCGCCGCACTATCGAAGTCGTGTCGGAAGGCGACAGCCCTGAAGAGTTTCTCGAGCACACGAAGCTCCAGCTCTTTCAGGACCAGGTGTTCTGCTTCACGCCGAAGGGCCGCCTGATCGCCATGCCGCGCGGTGCGACGCCCATCGATTTCGCCTACGAAGTCCATACCAATGTCGGCAATTCCTGTGTCGGCTGCAAGATCAATGGCCGAACGGCGCCGCTCGTCTCGGAACTGAAGAACGGCGACGAAGTCGAGATCATCCGCGCCGAGGGCCAGACTCAGCCGCCGGCCGCGTGGGAATCACTTGTGCGTACAGGAAAGGCCCGCGCCGCCATCCGCCGCGCCACGCGCGCCGCCGTCCGCGCGCAATATGCCGGGCTCGGCCGCCAGATCGTCGAACGTGCGTTCCAGCGGGCCGGTAAGGAATACGCGGACGAATTGCTGAAGAAGTCGCTGCCGCGCCTTGCCCGGCAGTCGGTCGAGGAGGTGATGAGCGAGGTCGGCCGCGGTGAAATGCTGGCGAACGATGTGGTCCGCGCCGTCTATCCCGAGGTCAAGGCGGACCGTCCGGCCGGCAAGAAGGCGCGCAAGCTGCCGGGCGCCCAGGGTGTCAAGCACGGAGCGACCCTGCGCGAGGTTGGCGCCGGGGAAATCCATTCGGCCAACGGCTCCGCGCTACCGATCGTCGGCCTGCGTTCCGATCTTGCCGTGCGTTTTGCGCCGAACGGCGGCGCCGTGCCCGGAGACCGCATCGTCGGCATATTGACGCCGGGCGAGGGCGTCACGGTCTATCCGATTCAGTCGCCCGAACTTGCGACCTATGAGGACCAGCCGGAACGCTGGATCGATGTGCGCTGGGACATGGAGGCGGCGGAGGTGCTGCGCTTTCCCGCGCGCATTCGCGTCACCTGTGTCAACGAGCCGGGCTCGCTCGCGCTTATCACCGGCGTCATCGCCCAGCACGACGGCAATATCGACGGCATCGCGATGGCGGCACTGTCGACCGATTTCCACGAAATCACGCTTGATCTGGGCGTCCACGATCTGAAGCATCTCAACGACATCATCCGCGAGTTGAAGCGCTCGAACGTTATCTCGAGCGTGGAACGCGTGAACGGCTGATGGTGAAGTATATACATCGTCATCCTGAGGCGCGATGCGAAGCATCGCGGCTCGAAGGATGGGCCGCATATACGGATCTCGCCGCACATTCTTCGAGACGCCCGCTGCGTGGGCTTCCCGGGTTGGGGGCTGCGGGCTTGGTTGACGGGGAGAAGACATGACTCAGGACGAGGTGCTGCAGAACTTCCGCGAGGCGGGCGCACTGCTGGAGGGGCACTTCGTCCTCTCCTCCGGGCTGCACAGCCCGGTCTTTCTGCAGAAGATGTTCATCTTCCAGGACCCCGCGCGCACCGAAGTTCTTTGCCGTGCGCTCGCTGAGAAAATCCAGGCGGCCTATGGCAAGGTCGATGTCGTGGTTTCTCCGGCCGTCGGCGGCATCGTGCCGGGCTATGAGACCGCGCGTCATCTTGGCGCGAAAGCCATCTTCGTCGAGCGCGAAAACGGCGAGTTCCAGCTCCGCCGCGGCTTCGCCATCGGGGAGGGAGAGCGTGTGGTCATGGTGGAGGACATCGTCACCACCGGCCTGTCCTCGCGCGAATGCCTTGCCGCAATCGGCAAGCACCCCGGCACGATCCTCGGCGCCGCCTGTCTGATCGACCGTTCGGGCGGCAAGGCCGCTCTCGGGGTCCCTCTGGTAACCCTCGCAACCCTCGACATCCCGGCCTATCCGGCGGACCAATTGCCTCCGGAACTGGCCGCCATCCCGGCCACCAAGCCGGGCTCCAGAGGGCTGGGGAAGGGCGGAGCCTAGGCCTTTTTCCTCCCGTAAAGGTGCCTTGCCATTGCCCCGCGCCGGGCGCATATCCCCGCCATGAGCTTCGCCCGCCGTCAGCCCAAAACCCTGTCCGACCGCGTCCAGGACATGGTGTGGCCGCGCATGGGGTGGGGGCGTGTGCTGCGCTACCGGTTGAAGCGTCTGCTGCGCGTCGGCGGTTCGCCGCATGCCGTCGCCGCGGGGGCCGCGGCGGGCATGTTCGCCGCCTTCAGCCCCTTTCTCGGCTTTCACTACATCATCGCCGCGCTGCTGGCCTTTGTCCTCGGTGGCAGCATTCTCGCCGCTGCGGCCGTAACGACACTTGCCAACCCGCTGACGCTGCCTCTCTTCTGGGCGGCGTCCTACGAGGTCGGCTCGCTGTTCATGCCGTCGCACACACATTTCTCGGCGGCGGCGATACTTGAGCAGCCCACCTGGGCGGCGATCGAGCCTTTCCTCGCTCCCCTGGTCGTCGGCAGCTTCGTTGCCGGCACGATTCTCGGCCTCGTGATCTATTTTCCGGTCCGTGCGCTCGTCACGAACTACCAGGCGGGGCACTTGCGGCCATGACGTCGCGCATGCGCCTCGGCATCAATGTCGATCATGTCGCGACGGTTCGTAACGCGCGCGGCGGCCGGCATCCCGATCCGGTCCGTGCGGCGAAGGCTGCGCTGGAAGCGGGGGCGGACTCGATAACCGCGCATCTGCGCGAGGACAGGCGTCACATCCGCGACGCCGACATCGAGGCGTTGCGCGCGTTGCCCGCGCCGCTGAATTTCGAAATGGCCGCGACGCCGGAAATGATCGCCATCGCCACGCGGCTGAAGCCCCATGCCTGCTGCCTCGTGCCCGAGCGCCGCGAGGAGAGGACAACCGAAGGCGGGCTCGACGTCGTCGGGCAGAAGGCGGCGCTTGCGCCCGCAATCGCCGCGCTCAAGACGGCCGGCATCCGGGTTTCACTCTTCATCGAACCCGACGCCCGTACTCTTGAGGCGGCCGTCGCCCTTGGCGCGCCGGTGGTCGAGCTTCACACCGGCACATGGTGCGAGGCGCTCGCGGCCGGAGACGCGGCCCGCGCCGCCGCCGAGTTCGAACGCATCCGCAAGGCAGCCGCACTCGGCGTATCCCTTGGGCTCGAAATTCATGCCGGTCACGGCCTCGACTATTCCAGTGCCGAAACCATCAGCGCATTGCCTGAGATCACCGAGCTCAATATCGGTCATTTCCTTGTCGGCGAGGCGATCTTCGTCGGCCTCGGCAACACGATTGCGCGCATGCGCGCCGCCATGGACCGCGGCCGCGCCGCCTCGGCGGGAGCCGCCGCGTGATCCTCGGTATCGGCTCGGACCTGATCGACATCCGCCGCATCGAAAAAACCATCGAGCGGTTCGGCGACCGCTTCATCGAGCGGGTGTTCACCCCGCTGGAGCGCAGGAAGGCCGAGAGCCGGGCGGAGCGGGTTGCGACCTATGCCAAGCGTTTCGCCGCCAAGGAGGCCTGTTCCAAGGCGCTGGGCACGGGATTTCGCAAGGGAACGTTCTGGCGCGACATGGGCGTCGTCAACTTGCCATCCGGCCGCCCAACTCTGGAGTTAACCGGCGGGGCAAGGAAACATCTTGAGGCTCTCACCCCGCCGGGCCATACCGCTCGGATCGATGTCACCATTACCGACGAATACCCGATGGCGCAGGCCCTGGTTGTGATCACGGCTGTGCCGGACAAGTCCTGACCCGTTGTTCCGTCACGGACAAACGTCTATTCACGATGCGCCCGCGGCGGGTGCGTCCTCTCGATTGAGGAAGTCCAGATGCAGAGGCAGAGCGAGGGGCGTGGGGCCGTGGCAACCGCGAAGAAGAAGGACGAGGGCGGGTTTCTCGAAACCCTGAAGGTGATCACGCACGCGCTTCTCATCGCGGTGGTCATCCGGACGATGCTGTTCCAGCCCTTTTCGATCCCCTCGGGCTCGATGAAGGAGACGTTGCTGGTCGGCGACTATCTCTTCGTCTCGAAATTCTCCTACGGCTACAGCAAATATTCGATCCCCTTCTCGCCGCCCTTGTTCAGCGGTCGCATTTGGGGCGCGTCGCCAGAGCGCGGCGACGTCGCCGTGTTCAAGCTGCCGGCCGACAACGCGACCGACTACATCAAGCGCGTCATCGGCATGCCGGGCGACAGGATCCAGATGATCGACGGCGTGCTTCAGATCAACGGGCAGGCCGTGCCCAAGGAGCGCATCGACGACTGGATCGAAACGGAGCCCTCCGGCCGTCAAGTGCGTGTGCCGCGCTTCCGCGAGACGCTGCCGAACGGCGTGACCTACGAGACGCTCGATCTGGTCGAGAACGGCTTCTACGACAACACGCCGGTCTATGAAGTGCCGGCAAATCACTACTTCATGATGGGCGACAACCGCGACAATTCGACGGACAGCCGCGTTCTGTCCGCCGTCGGGTATGTACCTTACGAAAACCTCATCGGCCGCGCCGAAGTCATCTTCTTCTCGGTGGAAGAAGGCAGTCCCGCCTGGGCGTTCTGGGCGTGGCCGTGGACCGTGCGCTGGTCACGCATTCTCACGCCTCTCTGATGGCGAAGAATCCGCGCGCCGCCGCCCGCGACACGCTGGAAGAGCGCCTGGGATACTCGTTCAAGGATCCGAGCCTGCTTGACCGCGCGCTGACGCATATCAGCGCGACGCCCTACGGCAATACGCGGCAGGACTCCTATCAGCGTCTGGAGTTTCTCGGCGACCGCGTGCTTGGCGTGTGCATCGCCGAAATGCTGTTCGCCCAGTTTCCGGACAAGGAGGAGGGCGAGCTGTCACGCCGCCTGTCGGAACTCGTGCGGGCGGAGGCCTGCGCCGAAGTTGCGCTGACGATGGATCTCGGCTCCGCCATCCGTCTCGGCGAAAGCGAAGCGCGTAATGGCGGCCGCAAGAAAAAGGCTCTGCTGGCTGATGTTTGCGAAGGCGTGGTCGCGGCTGTCTATCTCGATGGTGGCATCGACGCCGCCCGGGCGCTGATCGACAAATTCTGGCGGGAGCGTATGCTCCATCCGCGGCGTCCGCTGCGTGATGCCAAATCCGCGTTGCAGGAATGGGCGCTCGGGCGCGGTCTGTCCGTGCCGTCCTATAGCGAGGTCGGACGTGGCGGTCCGGATCACAATCCGATCTTCCGCGTCGAAGTTCAGCTTCCGGGGCTGGAGCCCGCCCAGGGCGAGGGACGTACCAAACGTGTTGCCGAGCAGCTCGCGGCCGAGGCGTTTCTGACGCGCGAAGGTGTATGGACGGAAGAAACCCATGAGTGATTCCCCGGAAACGCGCTGCGGCTATGTTGCGCTCATCGGCGCGCCGAACGCCGGCAAATCGACGCTCCTGAACGCCCTTGTCGGCGGCAAGGTCTCGATCGTGACACACAAGGTCCAGACCACGCGCGCTCTGGTGCGCGGCATCGTTGCCGAAGGTCCGAGCCAGATCATTTTCGTTGATACGCCCGGCATCTTCGCGCCCAAGCGCCGGCTCGACCGCGCCATGGTCACGACCGCCTGGGGCGGCGCGAAGGACGCCGATCTCGTCGGCGTGCTGATCGACGCGCGCAAGGGCCTCGACGACGAGGCGCTGAAGCTCCTCGAACAGCTCGGCCAGATCCGGAAGCCGGTTTTCCTCGTGCTCAACAAGATCGATCTTGTGAAGCGCGAGAACCTCCTCAAGCTGGCGGAAGAGGCGAACGCGAAATCCGCCTTCGTCCGCATCTTCATGCTGTCCGCACAGAATGGCGACGGCGTGGACGATCTGAAGACATGGCTCGCCGGCGAAATGCCGCCGGGCCCGTGGCTCTATCCCGAAGACCAGATGTCCGATCTTCCGCTGCGGATGCTCGCGGCCGAGATCACGCGCGAAAAACTCTTCCTTCGCCTGCACGAGGAGCTTCCGTACTCCTCGACGGTCGAAACCGAGAAATGGGAAATGCGCAAGGACGGCTCGGCCCGCGTCGAGCAGACGATCTATGTCGAGCGTGAAAGCCAGAAGAAGATCGTCATCGGCAAGAGCGGCGAAACCATCAAGGCGATCTCGATGGCCGCGCGCAAGGAAATCGCCGATGTCGCCGAACAGCCCGTACACCTCTTCCTGTTCGTGAAAGTGCGCGAGAACTGGGCCGACGACCCCGAGCGCTACCGCGAGATGGGTCTGGACATGCCGAAGTGACGCGAAGCGTCATCCCGGAAACCGCGTAACGGTCATTCGGGATCTCTCTCGATCTACGCAACACGTTCAACCTCATCCTGAGGAGGGCCGAAGGCCCGTCTCGAAGGATGGGTCGCAAGCTCTGAACCCGCCGCCCATCCTTCGAGACGCGATGCTTGCGCACCGCTCCTCAGGATGAGGATTTTCAAATCGCGCTGAACCCGCCGTCGACGAACAGCCGCGCTCCCGTCACGAAGTCCGACTCATCGCTCGCGAGATAGAGCGCCGCGCGGGCGACATCCTCCGGCAGGCCCATGCGGCCCTGCTGCGCGGCGATGGCGGCGTCGGAAACATCGACCCCGTATTTCGTCAGCAACTCCACCTCCCGATTGCCATGCGGCGTCTTGACGAAGCCGGGGCACACCGCGTTGCAGCGGATGTTCCGGTCGCGATACTCGACCGCGATGGCGCGCGCGAACATGTGGCACGCGCCTTTGGTCGTGTCGTACAGCACCTCATTCGGTGTCGCGAATTCGGCGGAGATCGACGATGTGCAGACGATCGCGCCGCCGCCGGCCGCGATCATCTGCGGCAGCACGGCCTTGGTCACGAGGAACATGCTGCGCACGTTCACCGCCATCAGCCATTCCCATTCCTCGAGTGTCGTTTCGAGGAACGGCTTGATGACGATCGAGCCCGCGTGGTTGAACAGCACGGTGATGGGGCCAAGCGTGGCCGAGACGTCTTCCACGGCCCGTTCGACATCGTCGATATTCGAGACATCCGCCCGCACGAAAACGGCTCTTCCGCCCGCGGCGTTGATTTCGTCCGCCACCTTGTGTCCGGCCTCGGCGTTGATGTCGATGATGCCGACCTTGGCGCCTTCCTTGGCAAAGAGCCTCGACGAGGCTCCGCCCATCCCTGTCGCGCCGCCTGAAATCAGCGCCACTTTCCCTTCAAGCCTGCCAGCCATTTCTTTTCCCCTTTTCCCGCATCGTCGCGGGCCGGGGCGGGGCGGGCAAGTCGCCTTTCGGCCATATTGCGGCGGGCCCGAATGGTGTAAGAGCGCGCCATGCATTGGTCCGATGAAGGCGTCGTTCTCTCCGCCCGGCCGCACGGCGAAACCTCGGTTATCGTCGAGCTTCTGACGAAGGATCATGGCCGCCATCTGGGCCTCGTCCGGGGCGGGCGCTCGCGCATGCAGCGCCCGGTGCTGCAGCCCGGAAACCGGGTACGGGTGGAATGGCGTGCCCGGCTTGACGAGCATCTCGGTAATTACGCGCTGGAGGGACTTGATCTTCGGGCCGCGCAGCTCATGGAAACCCGCGCTTCGCTGTATGGCCTGACCTGGCTTGCCTCGCTCGCGCGGCTGCTGCCCGAACGCGATCCGCATCCCGGCCTCTATGACACGCTCGGCGTTGTGCTGGACCATCTCGCGGATCCGGAAATCGGCCCCGCTCTCATGGTGCGGTTCGAACTGGCGATGCTGGCCGAACTCGGCTTCGGTCTCGATCTGTCGCAATGCGCCTCGACCGGCGCCATCACCAACCTGGTCTATGTCTCGCCAAGATCGGCTCGCGCCGTCAGCGAGGAGGCCGGAGCGCCCTATGCGGACCGCATGCTGCCTCTGCCGGCCTTCCTGATGACATCCAGCGTAAATGCCCATCCGCGCCCGGAAGACATCGCCGACGGCTTCCAGCTGACCGGTTTTTTCCTCGCCCGCGATGTCTATGAGCCGCGCGGCCTGCCCATCCCCGATGCGCGGGAATCTTATGTTGCCAGCGTCCGGGCAGCAGCGGTCTAGTCGCCGCATTGAACCGACTCAGCCCCTGAGCTAACCACCTCCCATGGCAAAACAGCCCGCGCCGCCCTCTGGGGGCGGCACAGACATCGAAACCGTCGATCTGCGCTCCGCGCTGGAGGAGCGCTATCTCGCCTATGCGCTGTCGACCATCACGCAGCGCGCGCTGCCCGATGCCCGCGACGGCCTGAAGCCGGTCCACCGCCGTCTGCTCTATGCCATGCGCCTCTTGCGGCTCGATCCCGGCCAGGCGTTCAAGAAATCCGCCCGTGTCGTCGGCGACGTCATCGGCAAATACCATCCGCATGGCGACCAGTCGGTCTATGACGCGCTCGTCCGTCTCGCGCAGGAGTTCGCCCAGCGCTGGCCACTGGTCGAAGGGCAGGGCAATTTCGGCAATGTCGACGGCGATAACCCGGCCGCCATGCGCTACACCGAAGCGCGGCTCACCGAAGTTGCCCGCCTTCTGCTGGATGGGCTCGACGAGGGCACGGTCGATTTTCGCGAGACCTATGACGGCTCCGAAGAAGAGCCCATCGTCCTTCCCGCCGCCTTTCCGAACCTTCTGGCCAATGGCGCGCAGGGCATCGCGGTCGGCATGGCGACCTCGATCCCGCCGCATAACGCGGCCGAGCTGCTCGATGCCGCGACCTTCCTGATCGACAATCCGAAGGCCACGACCGACGACATCCTGCAATTCATCCCCGGCCCGGATTTCCCGACCGGCGGCATCGTGGTCGAGCCGAAGGATGCCATCGCCGAGGCCTACCGCACCGGGCGCGGCGGTTTCCGCGTCCGCTCCAGGTGGCATCAGGAAGATGCCGGCCGCGGCACCTGGGTCATCGTCGTTACCGAAATTCCGTGGCTCGTGCCGAAATCGCGCCTGATCGAGCAACTCGCCTCGATGGTCATCGACCGCAAGGTGCCGATCCTCGCCGATGTCCGCGACGAGAGCGCCGACGACATCCGCATCGTGCTGGAGCCGCGTGCCCGCACGGTCGATCCCGACGTCCTGATGGAGAGCCTTTTCAAGCTCACCGATCTCGAGACGCGCATCGGCCTCAACATGAATGTGCTGGTGAAAGGCAAGGTGCCGCAGGTACTCGGTCTCGCGCCCGCGTTGCGCGAATGGCTCGATCATCGCCGCGAGGTCGTGGTCCGCCGCGCCGAGTTCCGCCTTGCCGCCATCGACCGCCGCCTCGAAGTGCTCGGCGGTCTTCTGATCGCGTTCCTGAATATCGACGAGGTCATCCGGATCATCCGCACCAAGGACGATCCGAAAGCCGAACTGATCCGTAAATACAAGATCAGCGACGTGCAGGCCGAGGCGATCCTCAATATCCGCTTGCGCGCGCTGGCCAAGCTCGAAGAAATCCAGATCCGGACCGAGCACAAGGAACTGACGGAGGAAAAGTCCGAGATCGAGAAGCTGCTCGGCTCGAACGCCCGTCAGTGGAGCAAGGTGAAGAAGGAGATCGCGGAAGTCCGCAAGACCTTCGGGCCGAACACCGCGCTCGGCAAGCGTCGCAGCAATTTCGCGGAGGCCGCGGCCGTCACGGTGGACTTCACCGAGGCGCTGGTCGAGCGCGAACCGATCACGGTCGTTGTTTCAAAAATGAACTGGATTCGCGCGCTCAAGGGCCATGTCGAGGACGTCTCGAATCTCGGCTTCAAGCAGGGGGACGATCTCAAGACGGCGTTCTTCGCGGAAACGACCTCGAAGATTTTCGTCATGGCGACAAACGGCAAGGTCTTTACGCTCGATGCGTCGAAGCTGCCGGGCGGGCGCGGTCACGGGGAGCCGATCCGGCTTCAGATCGATCTCGAGGACAGCGCCGACATCGCGCAGGTCTGGACATATGAGGCAGGCACGAAGCGCCTCGTCATCGCGACCGACGGACGCGGCTTTGTCGTCGGCGAAGACGATCTTCTGGCCTCGACCAAGAAGGGGCGCAACGTTCTGAACGTGGATGCAGGCGCTGAAGCGCGCGTCGCGGTGCCGGCGGACGGCGATCACGTCGCCGTCGTTGGCGAGAACCGCAAGATGATCGTCTTCCCGCTGAACCAGATTCCGGAAATGGGCCGCGGCAAGGGCGTGCGCCTGCAGAAATACAAGGATGGCGGCACGTCCGACGCCCGCGTATTTACATTGAAGGACGGCCTGACATGGGTCGATTCTTCAGGCCGCAATTTCACGATCGACAAGGGTGATCTCAAGGAATGGATCGGCAGCCGCGCCGATGCCGGACGCCTTGCGCCCAAGGGTTTCCCGCGCACCAACAAGTTCGAGCCGGATTGACCCCCTCGGGAGGGTCTCTGTTAAACCCCTCATCCTGCGACACATTCCCGCCTTTATCCCGCGCTCAATACGCACCATAGGGTTGGGGTCGAAGGGCGGGGGTATGCGTATGAAGTCCTGGCTGGTGGCGGTGCTCGCGAGCGCCGGGATGACAGTTGCGCCCGCTTCTGGCGCGCTCTCGGCGGAACGTACGGTCAAGGTCAGTAACGGATCGCCGTCGGTCATCACCGAACTCTATGTTTCACCGTCGGATCTTGGAGATTACGGCGAGAACGTCCTCGGCAGCGCCCTCCGCATCCAGCCGGGCGGCAGTACCAGGGTGACATTCGAGGACGGCGGCGCCTGCGTCTTCGATTTCCAGGCCGTCACCGGCGACGAGGACATGTTCACCGGCCGCAATATCGATGTCTGTGCCTCGCCGGAATTCAAACTGCCGCAATAGCGCCGGTTGACCCCGGTGCACCAGCCGCTAGCTTCCCCGCAGCACCGCGAGGGAAATCATGCGCATCACCTGGTACGTCCATTCCGCGTTCAAACTTGAGTTCGGCAAGACGAGCATCCTGTTCGATCCGTTTCTCACCGGGTCGGGCTATACCAAGGATGTCAGCGAGATCGCGAAGGGCGTCACCCATATCTGCCTGACGCACGGACACTCGGACCATGTCGGCGACACGGTCGAGATCGCGAAGAAAAGCGGCGCGACCCTCATTTCGAATTTCGAGGTCGTATCCTGGCTGAACGGGCAGGGCGTCGAGAAATATGAACCGATGAACACCGGCGGTTCGATCACGGTGGACGGCTTCACCGTCACGCTCGTGCAGGCGTTCCATTCATCGGGAGATGTCGTGAACGGCGTCTTCGCGCAGCTCGGCCATCCGAATGGCATCATCATAGAAGCGCCCGGCGAACCAACCGTTTATCACCTCGGCGACACAGCGCTGTTTTCCGACATGAAGCTCATCAACGATCTCTACAAGCCCAGGATCGGTTTCGTGCCGATCGGCGACCGCTTCACCATGGGCGCGCGCACGGCAGCCTATGCGGTGAACAATTTCTTCGATTTCGAAACGGTCGTTCCCTGTCATTACGCGACATTCGGGCTCCTGGATCAGAGCGCGGATGCGTTCAGACAGCAGGTGAAAAATCCGAAGACGAAAATCGTCGTACCGGAAAAGGGAAAGCCGTTCGAAGCCTAGGCCGGCTGCGGCACGGCCGGAACGCCTTCCTTGCGGTCGAAGCGCTTCAGGTCCTTCAGCTTGTGGCGGCGGTTAAGCGCCTGCACCCATCCCTTGATCGGGATCACCGTCTTTTCGCCGATGCCGTCGATCAGCACGAAGTAGGGTTTTCCGTTCTCGTCGCGGTTGAGAACGATGTTGTCGGGGTGCAGCGGCGTCGTCACGATCGGCGCGTCGATGAACCAGTCGCGGAATTCAAGGAAGGCCTGCTGGATGTCCGGTGTGTATTGACCCCGCTCGATGAAGTCCTGCAGCGTCGGCGCGAATTTCCCGTCCGGACCGAGGATAGCTTCATAGACAAGGCCGAGGCCGAGATCGGTGTCGATAAAGCCGACAATGTTCTGCAGGTGCTTTGGCGGATGCCCGTTCTTGGCGCAGGCGGCGAGATGCTCGCGCACTTCCATGAACAGATAGGTGTGCTGGCGGTAGCGTTTCGTCTTCTGGCGGAAGGTCAGCGGCGCCTTCCAGTTTTGCGCCATGTAAGTCGGCTTCATCACCTTGATGATGAGCTTCGGATCGTCGGGGTGGGTGAAGACCAGCCGGCGCCCGCCCTCGGCGGCCGGCTTCCTGTCGCTCAGACGTATTGTGACGCTCATGCGACGGATTGGTGACGGTCCCGAAGGGCGAGGTCAAGCCGTCTTGGTCCGTTCCAGCAGCCGCTGCAGATGGAGGTCGAACGTCTTTAGCCGGCCTCGGGTGTGTATCCGGTTCAGCCAGGGCCATGCGCCATGGATCGGCACGAGCATTTTTTCCCCGATGCCGTCGATCAGCACGAAATAGGGGGCTCCGGCCTCATCCCGCGCCAGCACCAGATTGGCGGGCCGAAGATCGCCGATCACGATCGGCGCCTCGATCAGCCAGTCCCGGAAAGCGCGGAGCGCGGCCTCCACTTCGGGCGTATAGCCGCCCTTTAGAACAATGGTCTTCAGGTCAGGGGCGTAGCTGGCGCCGTCCGGCCCGAATACGGCCTCATAGACCAGCCCCAGCCCGTAATCGGTGTCGGCGAACCCGACCAGGTTCTGCATGTGCCGGGGGGCCCGGCCTTCCTTGGCGCAGATCGCCAGATGCTCCCGGACCTCGTGAAAGAACGGGCCGAATTGCTGGTATCTCTTGCGTTTCTGCCGCCAGGAGGGGTTGGCCCAATGCCGGGCCTCATAGTCCGGCCGCCAGACTTTCACGATCCAGCGCGGATTGTTCGGATGGCGGTAAACCAGCCTCCGCCCGCCTTGCGCGACCGGGGTTTCGTCCTGCAACCTGATGATAGTGCTCATTGGGCGGATGCAATGGCCTGTTTGGACCCGGCGGGTCAATCCGCCCGTTGCGGCGCGCGGGCTGGGGGTGCTATCCGCAATCCCAACAGTCAGCTCTGATTTATCTCGACAAAGGGTACGGCATGGCGGTCGATGAGGCCACGGTCCGGCGCGTCGCGAAGCTCGCGCGCATTGCGGTCAAGGAAGACGAAGTTCCCCATCTGGCGGGAGAGCTGAACGCCATTCTCGCTTTCGTCGAGGAGCTGTCGGCGCTCGACGTCTCCAATGTGGCACCGCTGACCTCCGTGACCCCGATGAGGCTGCCGCTGCGGGAGGACAAGGTCACCGCTGGCGGCGATCCGGAAAAGGTGCTGAAGAACGCGCCCGTCCGCGAGGGCGATTTCTTCGTCGTGCCGAAGGTGGTCGAGTGATGAGCGATCTGACCAACTTGACGCTCGCCGAAGCCCGCGACGGCCTGAAGGCAAAGACATTCTCCGCCGCCGAGATCACCGAGGCGCATATCGCCGCCGTCGCTGAGTCAAAGCCGCTCAACGCCTACATTCTCGAGACGCCGGACAAGGCCCGCGAAATGGCGAAAGCCTCCGATGTCCGGCTTGCGAAAGGCGAGGGCGGGCCGCTGGAAGGCATTCCGCTCGGCATCAAGGACATGTTCTGCACCGAGGGCGTGCGCACCACGGCCTGCTCGAAAATTCTCGACGACTTCACGCCGACCTACGAATCCACCGTCACCTCGCAGCTCTGGCGCGACGGCGCGGTCATGCTCGGCAAGCTCAACAACGACGAGTTCGCCATGGGCTCGTCGAACGAGACCTCGGCTTTCGGCAATGTCATCAATCCGTGGCGCGCCAGGGGCTCGACCGAAAATCTCGTGCCCGGCGGCTCGTCGGGCGGTTCGTCTTCGGCGGTTGCCGCGCGGCTCTGCCTCGGCGCGACCGGTACGGACACCGGCGGTTCGATCCGCCAGCCCGCCGCCTTCACCGGCATTGTCGGCATCAAGCCGACCTACGGCCGCTGCTCGCGCTGGGGCATCGTGGCGTTTGCTTCCTCGCTCGATCAGGCGGGGCCGTTCGCCCGCACCGTGCGCGACACCGCGATCCTGATGCGCTCGATGTCCGGCCACGATCCGAAGGACTCGACCTCGGTCGACATGCCGGTTCCCGATTACGAGGCGGCTATCGGCCGTTCGGTGAAGGGCCTCAAGATCGGCGTGCCGAAGGAATATCGCGTCGATGGCATGCCCACCGAGATTGAAAAGCTCTGGCAGCAGGGCCGCGAATGGCTCAAGGCCGCCGGCGCCGAGATCGTCGAGATTTCGCTGCCGCACACGAAATACGCGCTGCCGGCCTATTACATCGTCGCGCCCGCCGAAGCCTCGTCGAATCTCGCGCGCTATGACGGCGTGCGCTACGGCGCGCGCGTCAACGGCGGTGACATCACCGGCATGTACGAGAACACGCGCGGCGAGGGTTTCGGCGCCGAGGTCAAGCGCCGCATCATGATCGGCACCTATGTGCTCTCCGCCGGCTATTACGACGCCTATTATGTCCGCGCGCAGAAGGTCCGCACCCTGATCAAGCAGGACTTCGACAAGGTGTTCGCCTCCGGTGTCCATGCCGTATTGACGCCGACAACGCCGTCTCCGGCGTTTGCCATCGGCTCGAAGAGCAAGGCCGATCCGGTCGAGATGTATCTCAACGACATCTTCACCGTCACAGTGAACATGGCCGGCCTGCCGGGCATTTCCGTGCCCGCGGGCTCGTCTCCGGAAGGCCTGCCGCTCGGCCTTCAGCTCATCGGCCGCCCGTTCGACGAGGAAAGCCTGTTCGCGCTCGGTCAGGTGATCGAGGATTCCGCAGGCGTACATCCCGCTCCGGAGAAGTGGTGGTGACAGAGAACGCGCACCTCGCGGCGTGCCGTGCCGAGATCGACGCGCTCGATGCCGAGCTCGTCCGTCTCCTTGGCCGGCGCATCGAGGTCGTCAATCGCGTTGTTGCCATCAAGAAGGAGCACGGTATCGCTGCGCTCCTGCCGGAACGGGTGGAGGAAGTGGTCGCCCATGTCCGTGAGGAGGCCGAGGTCAGCGGCGCGCCGCCCGATCTCGCGGAGCGGCTGTATCGCAGCCTGATCGCCTGGACCGTGGAATACGAAGAGAACAAATTGGGGAAGTGACGCCATGAATCTCGATGCCTTCAAAGCCTCGACCGAAGCCAGCGAGCCGCCCGCGAACCTGCCGATGGCGCTCCGCGCCCTGTGGTTTGACCGCAAGGGCAACTGGGAAATGGCCCACGAAACCGCGCAGTCCGACAAGTCGAAGGACGGCTCCTGGGTGCATGGCTATCTCCATCGCGTCGAGGGCGATCTCGACAACGCCTCCTACTGGTACGGGCAGTCGGGCCGCAAGCGCACCGACAATCCGCTTGAAGAGGAGTGGGAAAAGATCGCGTCCACGCTTCTCGCCGCGGTGCCGGCGGCATGATGCTTCGCCTCGCCGCGTTCCTTCTGCTGCTGTCCGCTCCGGCGATGGCGGCGGAGCTGCGTCCGCTCGACCAGTCGAGCATGTGTCTCGACGGCGGCGAGGAAGTGCGTCCCGGCATCAATCGCATCAAGCTCGCGGAATGCGATGACGGCGACGGCCAGGAATTCCTGCGCGGCAAGCAGAACACGATCTTCGTCGGCAAGCTCTGCCTGCAGGCCATCACCGTCACCGGCTCCGACAAGATCGAGGTCGCGGCCATGCCGTGCCACGGCCGCGACGGCCAGCGTTGGGCGCTGACGCGCGACGGACGTCTGACGTCCGGCGACAGGCTCTGCCTCACGGTGTCGGGCAAAGGAGCGGAATCGCAGCTCCTGATGAATCCCTGCAAGCCGCCCGAAGATTCGACCGACCAGAAATGGGCGCTCCACGGAAAGTTCGAAAGATAATCTGATGCTCGCTGAAACCCGTCCCGCCGATCCGAAAAAGCTCATCAAGGGCGCCATCGCAGATTGGGAAGTCATCATCGGCATGGAAATCCACGCCCAGGTGACGTCGGAAGCGAAGCTGTTCTCGGGCGCCTCGACCGAGTTCGGCCGTCCGCCGAACTCCAACGTCTCGCTGGTCGATGCCGCCATGCCGGGCATGCTGCCGGTCATCAATGGCGAATGCGTGCGCCAGGCCGTGCGTACGGGCATCGGCCTCAAGGCCGAGATCCACGATCATTCGGTGTTCGACCGGAAGAACTATTTCTATCCGGACCTGCCGCAGGGCTATCAGATCTCGCAGTACAAGAGCCCCATCGTCGGCGAGGGCGAGGTCGTGCTGGACATGCCGGAAGGGCAGGTCAAGGTCGGCATCGAGCGCCTGCATCTGGAGCAGGACGCCGGAAAGTCCATACACGATCAGGATCCGAACAACTCCTTCGTCGATCTCAACCGGTCCGGGGTCGCGCTGATGGAGATCGTCTCCAAGCCCGACATCCGCTCGTCGGAAGAGGCGCGCGCCTACGTCACCAAGCTCCGCACCATCCTGCGCTATCTCGGCACCTGCGACGGCGACATGGAGAAGGGAAATCTCCGCGCCGACGTCAACGTCTCGGTGAGGAAGCCGGGCGAGCCGTTCGGCACGCGCTGCGAGATCAAGAACGTCAATTCGATCCGCTTCATCGGTCAGGCCATCGAATACGAAGCCCGCCGCCAGATTGGTATTCTCGAAGACGGCGGCACGATCGACCAGGAAACGCGCCTGTTCGATCCCGGCCGCGGCGAGACGCGCTCCATGCGCTCGAAGGAAGAAGCCCACGACTATCGCTATTTCCCGGATCCCGATCTTCTGCCGCTCGACTTGCCGGAAGGCCTTGTCGATGAACTGAAGAAGGATCTCCCGGAACTGCCCGACGAGAAGAAGGCGCGGTTCCAGAAGGAGTACGGGCTCTCGGCCTATGACGCCGACGTGCTCGTCGCCGAGAAGGCCTCGGCCGATTTCTTCGAGACGGTGGCGAAGGGCCGCGACGGCAAGCTCGCCGCCAACTGGGTCATCAACGAACTGTTCGGCCGTCTCAACAAGGACGGTCACGGCGTCGAGGACAGCCCGGTGTCCGCGGCCCAGCTCGGCAGCCTCGTCGATCTCATCAAGGACAACACCATCTCCGGCAAGATCGCCAAGGATGTGTTCGAGATCGTATGGACGGAAGGCGGTGATCCGAAGGACATCGTCGAAAAGCGCGGCCTCAAGCAGGTCACCGACACCGGTGCCATCGAGAAGGCCGTGGACGAGATCATCGCCGCCAACGCCGACAAGGCGGAGCAGGCGAAGGCCAAGCCCGGAATGCTCGGCTGGTTCGTCGGTCAGGTCATGAAATCGACCGGCGGCAAGGCCAATCCGCAGGCCGTCAGCGACATGCTGAAGGCGAAACTCGGCATTGAGTAGTCAGGTGGCGTTTTCGCCGCTCCTTAGGGGGAGATGGTTCTAGAAACCCAGCAGATGCGCGGCGCTGGCCGCCGTCACCGGTTCGGGCCCGGATGTGAAGAAGAAATAGGCGCCCACGAGAAGGAGCGCTCCGGCCAGAATTCTGTTTATCATTTCATCCGACATTCCGCACGATCGCAGCCAATTGCGACCAAACTGTCCCGAAAACAGGAAGTTTTTGGCGCCCAATGCGCGGATCATCGGCAAGGCCGCGCGTATGGGCGCCCACGAAGTCGTGATCCTTACCCCCTGTCGCTTCATGCGGGCGGTGCCATGATCGGGTGTGCCCTTCCGGGTTGGAGGCGTCGATGCACCAGCGTTACACCAGCCAAAGCGTGACATTCCGCAAGCCGTTCGTCCTGTGTGGCGAGCTCTGTCCTCCGGGAACCTATGATTTCGAGACCGAGGAGGAACTCGTCGAAGGCTTGACCTTTACGGCCTATCGCAGTGTCCGGATGTCGGTCCGCATCGCGCGCCCCGGCTTCACCGAAGTGCTCGATCTGCGGCCCGACGATCTGGCGCGCGCCGTGGCGAAGGACAGGTAGGCCTGACGGATCGCGGTTCGTGACGCGTCCGCAAAGCTTTGCGGCGTACCGTTATGAGTATCGGAAAACCGAAATCTGGAAGCTTTGCAGCGCCCCCCAAGGGGTCTCATGGTCGCGTCGTTCTGTTCGAAGCAGGCGAAAATCCGGTCCCAGTTCCCGTCCAATGCTTTCGGCATCGTGCCGGACGACCTGCAATCCGCTGCATTTTTCAGGGCCGTCTGGCGCGAACGTTGCGAAGATTGCGCTTCCGCCCGGTTTCAGAGCTTGCCGCAGACGATCAACATACGCGGTCCTGTCGACCGCGTCGGTGAGGAAGTGGAATGCCGCGCGATCGTGCCATACGTCGTAGGCACGGGTAGGCTCCCATCTCGTGATGTCCGAGACGATCCAGTCGATCTCTCCCGCGCGCGCGCCCAGCGCGTTCGCCGCGGCCTTTAGCGCCGCTTCGGAGATATCCAGTACGCTGATATCGCGGTAGCCCGAGGCGAGCAGCTGCCCGGCAAGTCGCGACGCGCCGCCTCCGATATCGATGACGGACGCGGCGGTGCCGGCGGACGCGGCCGCGATGAGTTCGAGCGAGAGCGACGGCTGTCGTTCGAACCAGCTCACTTCCGATTCCGCTTTGTCGGTGTAGACCTTTTCCCAGTGGGCTGAACGTGCGTCCGTCATCATCTTCTCCGTCTTCGGAAATATGGAGTGGCGGAATGAACGTCCAATGACTTTGCTGTCTTGACTTTATTCCTATGATCTGCTACACAGGGCGTGCTTTCGGTCACGGAGGGCGCGGTCATGAGGCGTTCTGGTTGCGGATCGGAAGTGCGGTGTTCGGCGAGGGGGTCGCTCCCTGAACCGAACGGCCCAAGGCGTGCGGTCCCGGCGGGCTCAGTACACCCGCCACAGGAGACCCCTGCGGTCGGCCGGTCCGTTAACCTCCAAACCGGGAGGCCAGAGGCCGGCACGGGGTCCCGTTCAGTGGAGGCTACCAAGCTAAGCCTCCAGGGGCGAGCACGCAGCAAGCCGAAAAGCACCGCGCGCGGGACGTCGGCGCAATCAAGTGTTCGCGGATTGCGAAACTTGAGAGAACGGCTTCCCCGAGGTGAATGACAAACTGGTGCTGGTGTTCTCAAACACTGCCAGCGCCGCCGCGGGAGCGGCCAATCTCCCGGCGTCCCGCGCGCCCCTCCGTCTCGGAGGGTGACGAGAGGACGAGGACCCGCCGGGGCGCAGAGCCCCGCGCATCGTATCCCTCCCAAACCGGAGAACGCGGTCGCGCGTCACGGCGCCGCCGTATATTCCGTCATGCTCGGGCTTGGTCCAAGCATCCACGAGTATGTGTCCGTGGAGGCGCTGAAATGCTTCCATCCGGAAATCGTCCGCAAAGACGAAGGTTGGATTGAACCCTTTGCCCCCCGTCCACATTTCATCCTCAGCCTCGAACCCTCGCCTGGAATGAAACGTCTGATCGCCGCCTTCCTCATCGTGTTTTTCGTCTCGCTCGGAACCCACGCCGTCTGGTGGTGGAACCAGGGCTGGCCGGATTCGTGGTCCGACGCCGACTGGTCGTCGGCCGAGCTCCTGCCGGCCGCCGAGGACGAGCCGGATGCGGTCGTTCATGTGCTTGGTGCACGGGTGGGCAACTGGCGCGGAATCTTCGCCCATCATTCCTGGATCGTGTTCAAGGAACCGAACGGCTCGCGCTATTCGCGCTACGATGTCGTTGGCTGGGGCCGTCCGGTCCGCGAAAATGTCCGCGATGTCGACGGCCGCTGGTACGGCAACACGCCCGTGGTTCTGGCGACGCTGCGCGGCGCGGAGGCGGAAGCCACCATTCCGAAGATAAAGGCGGCCATCGCCGGTTATCCGTATTCGAACTCAGGTACGTACAGAGCCTGGCCCGGTCCGAACTCCAACACTTTCGTCGCCCATGTCGTCAGCAATGTGCCGGAACTCGCCGGAGGGCTGCTGCCGACGGCGCTCGGCAAGGACTACCGGGCCGCGGGCTTTTTTGCGGGCGATGCGCCGAGCGGGCAGGGATGGCAGGTCTCGTGGAACGGCGTGGCCGGTATAACGATCGGCTGGGTCGAAGGCATAGAGGTCAATGTCCTCGGCGCCGTGATGGGCATCGACTTTCGCCGCCCGGCCATCAAGCTGCCCGGCTGGGGTCGCATCGGCATGGCGCCGGGCTGACATGAAAACGGCGGCCTAAGCCGCCGTTTTTGCGTCATGGCGGTTATTCCCACCAGGCGATGTCGGTCAGTTCGCCCGAGACATCGAGCTTCACCGCTTCCTTCGCCGCGCCGGTCTTCAGATCGACCGAATAGAGCGTTCCGCCGTGCGCAAGCCAGGCCTCGTTGCCGGCTTCGGTCGCGACGATGTTGAAGGCAACCGGACCTGACGGTGTCATGCCGATGGAGCCGACGGTGTTCAGAACGCCGTCATTCGGCGGATCCTGAAGAAGGAGCGATCCTGACGCGTCGATGTTGAAGAGCTGAGTCTTCTCGGCCTTCGCGCCGTTCTTGGAGTTGGTGTACGCACCGGCGATCACCTTCGGCGTTTTGCCCGCCATCGAGTCGCCGTCCTTGAACTTGTGCGAGCCGTCTACGGTCGCCTTGCCGTCATCGACATTGACGCGGAGGCTGGTGCCGTCATCGCCCATGATGCGCAGGCGGTCGGCGGCCGGATTGAAATCGATCGTCGCCGTCACGCCGTCCTTGAGCGTGGAGCTTAGCTTGGATTTTTCGGTCGTCTTGCCGCTTTCCGGATCGATCGTGACGATCGCGCCGTCCGCGGTAACGCCGTAGAGCATGCCATCGGCCGGGCGCACATCGATGCCCCATACGGCCTTGTCGAGCTTCACGGTCTTGGTCGCCTTGCCCGAGGACGGGTCGATCAGCACCAGACTGTCGTTTCCGGCGAGGCCGAGCAGCGTATCGGCGGAGGCGGCGCCGGCGGAAAGAGCGGTGGCGGTGGCCAGCGAGGCCGCGAGGATGGTCAGGCGTTTCGTCATATTCAGTCTCCCTGTTTTAAGAGGCGGGGGCCTCTCGGACACACAGGGGCTACACGGCAGGTCCCCTGACCGGATGCACCGCCCTGCAAAAAAATCGCGGGATGCATCCAACCGGCGCTCCGGCGTGTAATCTCGACGAAACAGGGAGGGTGGCCGGGTGCTGGCTGGTCCGGGACACGAGTTCGATCATGGTGCTGCCGTGCGCGGCTGCGCGGCGGGTGACGAGGCCGCGCTCAAGGCGCTCTACGACGCGGAAGCGGCGGCGATGCTTGGGGTGGCACTGCGCATCGTACGGCGGCGCGATCTTGCGGAAGAGGCGGTCCACGATGCCTTCCTGCAGATCTGGCGCAAGGCCCATCAGTATGACCCCGCGCTCGGCTCGGGCCGCGCCTGGATGTTCGCCATTGTCAGGAACCGGGCGCTCAACATCGTCCGCGACCGCAGCCGCGAAGACCTCGTCGACGACGAAACCTTTGAAACGCTGCAGGCCGACCATGACGAGACGCTGATGCGGCTGCCGGAGCGCGATGCGTTGCGCCGTTGCCTCGAGCAGCTCGACAAGCCCCGGCGCGCAAGCCTGATGCTGGCCTATGTGAGCGGGTTTTCGCATGGCGAGATCGCGGGGCGGCTCGGTGTGCCGCTCGGTACGGTGAAGGCGTGGATTCGCCGCAGCCTGCTCGCGCTCAAGGAGTGCATGGCATGAGCGCGGAACGTGAACGCGACGCCCGTGCGGGCGAATTTGTGCTGGGGGTTGCTGATGAGGCCGAGATGGCACGCATGGAAGAGGAATTCCAACGCGACCCCGAATTCGCAAGGGCCGTTGGTGTGTGGCGTGACAAGCTGTCCGCGTTGGACCGTGTCGCCGATCCCGTCGAACCGTCGCCTCGCCTGTGGGAGCGTATCCGCGAGGGCGTAACGACACGGCCTATCCCGCGGACGTCCGCCGTCAGGGAGCGGCGCATTCCGATATGGCAGAATCTGCCGTTTTGGCGCAGCGCCACGCTGGCCGCCGGGTTTGCCTGCTTGCTGCTCGCGGCCGGCCTCGGCTCCATGCTGATGGAGCCGGCGCGCCAGCCTGTCGTCGTCGCGGTTCTCGAGGCGGATGACTCGACGCCCGGTGCGATCGTCGAAGCGTTCGCGGACGGCTCTGTCGTACTGCGCCCGCTGAAGGCCCTTGATGTTCCGGCCGACAAGACACTGCAGGTCTGGACGCTGTGGGACCGGGCGGTCGGGCCGGTGCCGCTGGGCATCCTGGGCAGCTTGCGAAAGACGACCTTGGAGAAGGGCGGTCAGCCGGTGCCGCAGGAACAGCAGCTCTATGAAATCACGCTGGAGCCCAAGGGTGGGTCGCCCACCGGGCGGCCGACCGGACCGATCCTCTACAAAGGTCTTGCGACCTCGCCGCTCTGATACCTTGCCGGGCGGGAGATGGCCGCTTACCTGAGCGTCTCCTGATGAAAAGGGGAAGTTCATGGCGGCGCTGCAGAAAGAACCGATCGATCTTTATTTCTGGCCCACCCCGAATGGGTACAAGGTCACGGTGTTTCTGGAGGAGGCAGGGCTTCCTTACCGCATCATCCCGGTGAACATTGGTAAGGGCGATCAGTTCAAGCCCGAGTTTCTCGCGATCTCGCCGAACAACCGGATGCCGGCCATCGTCGATCCGGAAGGCCCGGACGGCAAACCGATCTCGGTTTTCGAGTCCGGCGCCATCCTTCAATATCTCGGTCGAAAGACCGGCAAATTCTATCCCGCCGACGAGCGCAAGCGCGTCGAGGTCGAGGAATGGCTGATGTGGCAGATGGGCGGCCTTGGCCCGATGGCCGGGCAGGCGCATCACTTCCGTCTCTATGCGCCTGAGAAGGTGCCGTACGGCATCGAGCGCTACACCAAGGAGACCAACCGTCTGTACGGCGTTCTCAACAAGCGCTTGGCCGACCGGGAGTATGTGGCCGGCGAGTTTTCGATCGCCGACATCGCCATCATCGGCTGGGTACGGAACTGGGAAGCCAAGGGCCAGAACATTGACGATTTCCCGCAGCTGAAGGCCTGGATCGATCGCATGGAGTCCCGCCCGGGCGTCCAGCGGGGTCTTGCGGTCAAGCCGGACGGCCCGGCGCTCGATATCGCCCAGGACAAGGCGGCACAGAGCGTCCTGTTCGGCCAAACTGCCCGTTGATTGAAATCATCGGGAACTAGCCCAGAAGGTGGAACGTTGGTGTCCGGAATAACCCATATTTTTGGAGACCTCATTTATGGCCACGTCCCCGAAGACCAGGAAATCTGCCGCATCTCCCAGCCGAGCGCGCACCGGCGGCCGCCGGGGCAAGGCAGGCTCTCGCAAGCGGGCCGCTGCCCGTTCGACGGTTTCCGGCAGTGCCGATGCCGCTCTTAACGACATCGACAAGCTGCGCGACGATCTTGTGCGCCTCAGCCAGAGTGTTTCCACCCTGCTGAGTTCCCGCGCCACCGATGCGCGCGAAATGGTCACGGACACGGCCAGCGGCCTTTACGAAACGGGCCTGGATTACGCTCAGGATGCTGAAGCTCAGGTTCGCGGCATGGCGGGCGATCTCACCAAGCAGATCGAGCGCAATCCTCTGGCTGCCATCGGCATCGTCTTTGGTGTCGGCTATGTCATCGGCCTGATGAGGCGTCGCTGATGCTGCAGGCGCTGCTGGCGTCCGGGGCGCTTTTCTCCGGCATCAAGGCGGAGGCCGAGGCTCGTATTAAGCGACTGGCTTTCATGCTGGCGTTGGGCATCGTCGCGCTGCTGTTTCTGTTGGTGGGTCTCGTCGCTCTTGCCGCTGCGTCAGCGCTGGCGCTTGAGCCGCAACTCGGCCTTGCCGGCGCCGTCGCGGTGGTTGGCGGCGTTGCCATTCTGATTGCGCTGCTTCTGGTTCTCATCGGCACGCACCGGAAAACCGCGTCGGCGGCAACCTCCGATCAGCCCGCCGCCGCGGCGGATTCGCCGTTCCCCGGTCTGGCGGATGCCGCGGGAAAAGCGCCGGTGCCATGGTTGCTAAGCGCCCTCGCGCTGGGGCTTTTCCTCGGCCGTAAAAGCTGAGGGATGGTTTATAGGAAGTATACCAAAGTATAGAGGAAATTCCGGGCATCTCTTCGAAGCAGCTCTGTTTCCAAGGGTTTGTTTGTTTAGCAGATCGTGAATTTTACTTCGCATTTTATTTTTATATAGCTCCAATTAAGTTTGATTTTTAAGCGCCCGTACAGACGGAGCGGCGAAAATCTCCTCATTCGCGAACGGAAAGTTCGCCCGGTCCGGGACGACCGGAAAAGGACGGGGAGAGTAAGATGAAGTATTTCGATGTTGGTTCGCTCGAGATGGCGGCGCTCGGCGCCCCCAATGCGCGCGGCGATGTGTTTGTTCAGCTCGGTCTGATGTTCTCGACCGGGCGCACGGTGCCGACCGATCGTGTGCAGGCGCACAAATGGTTCAATCTCGCAGCCTTCAAGGGCAATTCCGAAGCCGTTCAGCTCCGAAAGGAACTGGCCGCGGAGATGGACGAATATGCGATCGCCGAAGCGCAGCGCGCCGCCCGGAACTGGCTGAGTCAGCACTGATGGATTGCGGGCCTGCCGGGGCAGGCCTATCTTGAGGTCAGGGGTCGCGGTTCGCCCGTGACCAAGGCTCGTGGCTGGGCGCTCCTTGATGGGCGGTTCGCGGCTTCTCGAAATTGGTTTCGGGAGGACTGGCTCATGACGATCCGCAATCCTGTTGAATGGACCTTTGATATTTTCCGGCCGAGCACGTGGCATCTGGCCGAGTACTGGCGTTCGAGCGCGGAAACCAGTGATCCGGTGCCTGTCGCGCGCAAGATATCGCTGGCAGATGTCGGTGATGCGCTGGCGGACGGCCTTCGCGATTTCGGCGCCTATCGTACGGACGTCCTTTTCATCGGACTCATTTACCCGATAGCCGGGCTGATCCTCGCGCAGCTTGTCGTCGGCAATGACATGCTGCCGCTCATCTTCCCGCTGATATCCGGTTTCGCACTGCTCGGACCTGCCGCAGCCGCCGGCCTGTATGAAATGAGCCGCCGCCGCGAGCAAGGCGAGGACGTCAGCTGGTATGACTCGTTCAAGGTCGTATCGCGCCCGTCCTTCACCGCAATAGCTGGTCTTACCCTGGTGCTCACTGTGGTGTTCGCCCTCTGGATGGCCGCCGCGTGGGGCATTTATGCGCTGACGATCGGTCCTGAAGCCCCGGCCTCTATCGAGCAGTTTGCGAATGACGTCATTTCGACCGGGGAGGGGTGGACGATGATCGTCGCTGGATGTGGGGTAGGGTTCCTGTTCGCGCTTTTCGTTTTGATGACGAGCGCCTTCTCCTTTCCCATGCTGATCGACCGCAAAGTGTCGGTCGTCTCGGCTGTCAAGGCCTCCATCAGCGCCGTGCGCGCCAATCCGCTTCCGATGGCGGTCTGGGGCCTGGTCGTGGCCGGCAGCCTGACGCTTGGGGCGATTCCGCTGCTGCTTGGCCTGATCGTCGTGATTCCGGTGCTTGGCCACGCCACCTGGCATCTCTACCGCAAGGCGTTTGCCTGAATTTCGCAGCATCCGGGCACAAGCTTCGGCTTGGAAGCCCGGATGCGTTGACCCACCAAGACCCAGCCTGTACCAAGCCTTCGCTGGAGACGTGGCCGAGAGGCTGAAGGCACTCGTTTGCTAAATGAGCAGACCCTGAAAGGGGTCTCGAGGGTTCGAATCCCTCCGTCTCCGCCATATCTTTTCTTAAGTAGCGACAAATGCTCGCGAATCTAGCTTGCCCTAGCTCGACTTCCCGATCAGCCTCCTTGTTAGCCACCTTATTTTTTTGCCCCCTGGGCGTGCACCGCAGTAGCTCGGCCTGCAGATATCGTCCGTTCGCTGACAGCGGAGCGAATTTTAGCGATCTGCCAAACTAGACAGAACATTCGCGAGCCTTTCCAACACCCCCTTAGGGGCGAGCGCGGCGAGAGATGCACGACATCATCGGCTTTCAACCAAGCGCCCAGTCGGCTGTAAACTTGGTCATTGATTGAAATCAATGATCTCCAACACGGTTAGTGACATCAGGAGACGAAGCGCTCGAAAAGTCTGAAATCAACTCCGCTCTCATCAAAATTCCCACAGCCACGGCTTGAACTGCGTGCTCGTTTTTGGATGATCGTCTTACCGAGCACCGACCGACAGGCGATAAATGATCTCAAAACTCACGTACGCTGAACGAGAGACCGCCTTTGCAATCGCGCTCGCGACCTTGGTTGGCGGCTTAGCTTTGGGCATTGCTGGTCGTAACGACGTTCTGGGGTGGCAGGGCGTTATTGTGGTGGTGTTCGCGATCGCAGTTCTCCGCCCCTTGATGTCGTCGTACTACGAGCCTCCTGTCGCAGAGGATCGCAAGGTCACTTATTACGACGATCCCACGAAGGTCGGAATCGTACTGGCAATGGTCTGGGCGGTGTTCGGCATGTTCATGGGCGTCTGGGTGGCGTCGCAATTGGCTTGGCCGGAACTTGCGTTTGATGGCGCGTGGTCGAGCTTTGGGAGGCTGCGGCCCACGCACACAACCGGCGTAATTTTCGGTTTCGGCGGCAATGCTTTGATCGCGACCTCATTCCATGTCGTGCAACGCACGTCGCGGGCGCGTCTAGCCGGGCAGATCAGTCCCTGGTTCGTCCTTTTCGGCTACAATCTGTTCTGTGTGCTTGCCGTTTCCGGATACCTGATGGGCATTACGCAGTCGAAGGAGTACGCGGAGGCCGAGTGGTACGCTGATCTCTGGCTCGTGATTGTGTGGGTGACATACTTCATCCTCTATATCGGTACGATCGCGCGGCGGAAGGAGCCGCACATATATGTCGCCAACTGGTATTTCATGGCGTTCATCCTGGTGGTTGCCGTCCTGCACATCGTCAACAATCTCGCGCTGCCCATCGCGTGGGGACAGGCAAAAAGCTACACAATCTGGCCGGGCGTGCAGGACGCCATGGTGCAATGGTGGTACGGACACAATGCTGTCGCGTTCTTCCTTACCGCCGGTTTCCTCGGCATGCTCTATTACTACCTTCCGGTCCGGGCTCAGCGGCCTATCTTTTCCTACCGTCTGTCGATCCTGAGCTTCTGGGGCATAACGTTCTTCTATATGTGGGCCGGTTCGCACCACCTCCACTACACGGCTCTTCCGCATTGGGTGCAGACGCTCGGCATGACATTCTCGGTCATGCTGCTCGTGCCGTCCTGGGCCTCGGCCGGAAACGCATTGCTCACGCTCAATGGCGCGTGGCACCGCGTGCGTGACGACGCGACCTTGCGCTTCATGATGGCCGCCGCCGTGTTTTACGGCCTGTCGACTTTTGAAGGTTCGTTCATGGCGATCCGGCCGGTCAATTCGCTCAGCCATTACACGGACTGGACGGTCGGTCACGTACATGCCGGCGCACTGGGCTGGGTGGCGCTGATTACGTTCGGTTCGATTTACACCCTCGTTCCTGCGCTCTGGAAGCGCGAGCGCATGTATTCTGCGACGCTGGTGGAAGTCCACTTCTGGCTCGCGATCGCGGGCACGCTCGTCTATGTCTTCGCGATGTGGAACTCGGGTGTCATTCAGGGGCTAATGTGGCGCACTTACACGGGCGAAGGGACGCTCGCCTACTCGTTCGTTGACTCCCTCGTGGCGATGTATCCGTACTACATCGCGCGGGCATTCGGCGGCCTGCTTTTTTTGGTGGGCGTTCTGGTCGGCTGCTACAATATCTGGATGACGATAGCCTCCGCGCCGCTCGCGGCGTCCGAGAAGACCGACGCGCCTCTCCTGCCCATCGCAGTTCCAGGAGAGTGATCCATGGCTGAACTGCTTCATCGGAAACTCGAACGGTCGGCTGTTGGGTTTGTCATCGCAATCATCGCCGCCGCGAGCGTGGGCGGGATCGTCGAGATCGCGCCCCTGTTCACGATCGACGAGACAGTCGAGAGCGCGCCGGACATGCGTGTTTACACTCCGCTGGAACTCGCCGGACGAAACATCTATGTGCGTGAAGGCTGCTATGCCTGTCATAGTCAGATGATCCGGACGCTCCGCGATGAGGTCGAGCGCTATGGGCCTTACTCGCTCGCCGTCGAATCCCAATACGACCGGCCAATGCTTTGGGGGTCGAAGCGTACGGGACCGGATCTTGCGCGTGTCGGCGGAAAGTATTCGGACTTCTGGCATGTCGCACACCTGATCAATCCGCGCGATGTCGTGCCGGAATCGAACATGCCGGCCTATCGCTGGCTGGCGACTACTATTTTAAGGACCGACGATCTTCCCAAGCATCTCGCCGCACAGCAGGCGCTCGGTGTTCCTTATACTCAGGAAATGATCCAGAACGCCGCACGCGATGCATATGGGCAAGCCACGCCAGGCAGCGACTTCACTGATGGCGTCACCGAGCGTTATGGCGAGGCAACGCAGATTAGCGCATTCGATGGTGTAACGACGCAGGTCACCGAGATGGATGCGCTGGTCGCATATCTTCAGGTTTTGGGGCGGCTGACGGACGCGGCGCACGGCAATGCCGCCGAGGCGACGTCCGCTTCCGCTCCGGCGCCTTGAGAGGGACAGATCGTCATGGATTTCGATCACCAATCCCTCGTTCTCTTCGCCAAGAGTTGGGGCCTTCTCTACCTGATGGGCTTTTTCCTGTGCGTCGTCCTGTACGCATTCTGGCCTTCAAACAGGAAGCGGTTCGACCGGGCAAAAAACAGTATTCTTGATCGGGATGACCGGCCATGACGGAAACGGAACGTGATTCCTTCACCGGACGAGAAACGACGGGCCACGAATGGAACGGCATAAAGGAGCTGGATACGCCGGTTCCTCGCGGTGTTCTGATGTTTCTGATCGTCACCCATCTGTGGTGCGTCGTGTGGTGGTTTTTGGTGCCGTCCTGGCCGCTTGGGACGACCTACACGAAAGGATTCCTGGGCGTGGATCAGCACGAGACGGTGCAGGCCCGTCTCGCCGAGGGGCGTCAGCAGCGGGCCGCATGGTCGACGCGGCTCGAAAGCGAACCTTACGGAGCGATACTTGCCGACGAGGATCTGATGCAGGTGGTGCGCGACACCGGCCGCCAGCTGTTCGGCGACAACTGCGCCGCATGCCACGGTCGTGACGGCAAGGGCGGCGTGAACTATCCCGATCTGACGGACAATGATTGGATTTGGGGTGGAACGCCCGAGCAGATCGAGCAGACCATGCGTGTGGGCATCAACACCGCGCACCCGAAAACCCGCGTCGGCCAGATGCCGTCCTTCGGCCGCGATGCTATGCTCGACGCGGCGCAGGTGCAGAATGTCGCTGCCTATGTCTACTCTTTGAGCAATCCGGATTTCTCGACGCCAAACAATCTGGATCGAGTCAACGCGGGTCGCGACGTCTTTGCCAAGACATGCGTCGCCTGTCACGGCGAAGGGGCCAAGGGCAACCCGGAGCTTGGTGCGCCAAATCTCGCCGACGCCTACTGGATATACGGCGGAACCATGGACACGATCATTGCGTCGGTTCACGGCGGCCGTCAGGGCCACATGCCTACCTGGGACGAACGGCTATCAGCGGCCGAAATTCGCACGCTCGCTATCTACGTGCACGATCTCGGGAGAAGATAGTGATGGCCGCGACGCCCCACGCACGGACGCGGAAAAACTGGCTTCTATGGCTGCTTATGTCAGCGGGCGTTTTTATTTTCGCGGGTGCGAACGCGCATCTGATTTACGTCGCGTTCAAGTCGCAGCCGGATTGCGTCGAGCATCTGAAGCGCGGTGAAGGCGTGGGATATAGCGCGGCGAAATCGGCGTGCTGAAGGAGAGCGATTGATGGGCGAGACCGATAAATCATATTGGCTGCTCAGCGAGACGTCTGGCATCGGCGAGACGCGCGATCCGAGTCTGCAGCGCAATCTGCCGCTGTTCGTCGGCTTCCGCTGGCTCGGCGCCGGCTGGCGCGATTTTTGGAACCGCCCCGCATCAAGCCTTACTTATGGCTTGGGGGTTTTTCTTCTATCCGTCGCGTTTCTATGGACGTTGTTCGGATTCGGTCGCGACTACATCCTGTTTCCATCGCTCGCCGGCTTTTTGATCGTCGCGCCTTTTCTTGCAATCGGGCTATACGAGAAAAGCCGCGCCATCGGCGAGGGCAGGTCCATTGGTCTTGCTGGAATGCTTCATGTGCGTCCGCGCGCCGGACCCCAAGTCTTCTTCACCGGTCTGCTTTTAAGCATGCTCATGCTCATGTGGACCCGCGCCGCCGTTCTGCTTTGGGCGTTGTTCTTCGGTGTGAACGAGTTTCCGGGCATCGATCATGTCGTCGGAATCTTGACCGGGTCGCCGTACGGATGGGCGATGGTGGTCGTCGGTACGGCGATTGGCGGCCTTTTCGCGGCTTTTGCGTTCTCGATTAGTGTTTTCGCTGTTCCGATGCTACTTGACCGCAATGTCGATGCTCTGACGGCGATGGCAACGAGTATGAAGCTCGTGTGGAACAATCTGCCGCCAATGATCGTCTGGGGCGCCATGATATTGTGGCTGTTCGGTCTTTGCATCGCCACCGGCCTCACAGGAATGATCGTCATTTTTCCGCTTCTCGGACATGCAACATGGCATGCGTACAAAACCGTAGCGGGCGCGGAGCATTGAACATTGACCTGCTGCGGACATGAAAAGCGCGAAAACCAGACCCTCGCCCAGCAGGAAATCATTTTGGCCAGCCGTGACCTTGGCGACGGCACGATGCAGACGGGGCTTTCTGTGCCGAAGGCGCATTGTGCCGGGTGCATCCGCGCCATCGAGACCGCGCTGACGGCTCTCGGAGGGGTCGTTTCCGCGCGCGTGAATCTCACGGCGAGAAGGGTGGATGTCATCTGGCGGCACGAGGAGGGGGTTCCGCCGCTGGTCGAAACATTGCGGAAGACCGGGTTCGACGCCAATCTGGTTGAGCCGCATAGCGAAGGCGGCGATCCTGAAATGCGGCGTCTCCTGCGTGCGACGGCGATCGCCGGATTCGCAGCGATGAACATCATGATGCTGTCCGTCGCCATCTGGTCCGGCACGGATCCCGCCACCCGGCATGCGTTTCATCTTGCGTCGGGTGCGCTTGCCCTTCCTGCGCTGATCTATTCCGGCCGCGTCTTCTTTTCCTCAGCATGGAACGCGCTGCGCGCAGGCCGGACAAACATGGACGTTCCGATCAGCGTCGGTGTGCTGCTGGCGTTCTCGCTCAGCGCCTATGATTCTCTGAATGGCGGGCGCCACGCCTATTTCGACGCCGTCACATCTTTGCTCTTCTTTCTTCTCGCCGGCCGCGCTGTCGACTACGCGATGCGCGGCCGTGCACGCGAGGCGGTTCGCTCCCTCGCACGCATGATGCCCCGTGGCGCGACCGTGGTAGCATCCAACGGTAGTCGCGAGTACCGGGATGCGGGATCGATCCGCGTCGGCGAGACCATCTTCGTTGTCGCCGGCGAGCGCGTTCCGATCGACGGAACCGTCGTGTCCGGGAGGGCCGCGCTCGATCTGTCGGTCGTCAGCGGCGAGTCCGCTCCGGTGGCGGCGAATCCCGGCACGCGGGTGGTGTCCGGATCGCTCAGTCTGGACGGGGCGTTGACCATACGCGTCGACCATCCGCAGGGTTCTTCCTTCCTCGCCGACATGATCCGGCTGATGGAAGCGGCGGAAACGAGCCGCGGACACTATCGGCGCATCGCCGACCGCGCGGCGGCGTTGTACTCGCCGGTGATACATCTTGTTGCTCTGGCGACATTCGGCGGGTGGGTCTGGGTTTCGGGAGACTTTCATCACGCGCTTACGGTCGCTATCGCCGTTCTCATCATCACCTGTCCCTGCGCGCTCGGCCTTGCAGTGCCCATGGTTCAGGCCGTTGCCGCGCGGCGGCTGTTTGCCCTCGGTATCACGCTCAAGGACGGCGCAGCGCTCGAAAAGCTCGCGGAGACCGATCATGTCGCGCTGGACAAGACTGGAACCCTAACCTCAGGGCTAACGTCCGTTATCTCGTTTACCGTGCCGGAAAACGAGATCAAGGCCGCTGCGGCGCTCGCGCGATGCTCGCGTCACCCGGCCTCGCGCGCCATCGCCGCGATAGCGTCGCCGAGCGCGGTAAAGGCCGAAGATGTGCGCGAGGAGGCCGGCAGCGGCATAGAAGGCACGGTCGACGGATGTACGTATCGCATCGGGCGAAAATCGTGGGTCGATTCGCGCTTTAATGACGAGGCCGATGTCGGCGAAGTCTGGTTGTCTTCCAAGGGCCGCATCCTCGGCGCGTTCCGTGTCTCCGACGGTCTCCGACCTGGCGCTGTCGCTGCGGTCCAGCGGGTGCGTGACCTCGGACTCGGTGTGGAGATTCTCTCCGGAGATGCGGAGACGGAGGTGCGCAAGATCGCCGGGATTGTCGGCGTGACGGACGCGGCGGGCGGCATGCTCCCGCGCAACAAGGTCGAGCGCCTTGAGGCTCTCCGTGCTGCGGGAAAGCATGTTCTGATGGTCGGTGACGGCCTCAATGACGCGCCCGCGCTCAGTGCCGCGCATGTTTCGATGGCACCGTCTTCAGCGGCTGATGTCGGCCGCAACGCGGCGGACCTCGTTTTTCTTGGTTCGAATCTCGAATGCGTCCCCGAAGCGCTCATCGTTGCCCGCGATGCGCGGCGGCTTGTGACGCAGAACATCGCGCTGTCGATCGGCTACAACGCGATTGCGCTACCTCTGGCGGTGATTGGAGAAGTCACGCCGCTGCTTGCGGCGGTCGCCATGTCGACCTCGTCCATACTGGTTGTCGCCAACGCATTGCGGCTGTCGGCGCCGGTGAAGTATGCGGGTGTTCAGCATGAAGAGCGCGCCATGAGTGTTGTGGAGGCGTCATGAGCCTGCTGTTCTGGATGGTCCCCTTGGCTGTCGCAATGGGGCTTGTCGGCCTGGCTGCGTTTCTGTGGTCGATGAAAAGCGGCCAGCTTGAAGATCTGGATGGAGCGGCGGAACGGGTGCTTCTAAACGGAGTCGATGAAGGGCCCTTGCCTGGCACGCCGAATGTCCCAACTGAGATCGGGAAGGATTGCAATGAGACGCGCTTCGGATCGAAAGTTTGACTGGATCGCCGCGCTGGCGACAGCTTCCGGCGCAGCAGTGATGGTGCCTAGCCTAGCCGCTCTCGCGGTAACAATCCTGTTTGTAGCGCTTGCAGTCTTATAGGTATGCCCGGACGGTTACCGCCTGTTGTCTAGGCCAGTCGCTCCCGATTGCGGATGTCCGCTTTACTCTGATTTGGATCACGACGGCCGAGGCAGGGTAACGTCAGGCCTCGGATGTCTTTTTCAGTACGGGTTTTGATCTGCCGAGAAGGTCGCTTAACGCCGATCGTTCTTACGCTTCCCTTATACCCGCTTTGGCAAGATACGCACGAAATGACGATGCCAAGTGCGCGACAGCTGCTTCCGCGGTGGTGCCGCAGCCTGTTGGAATGAAACGGTCGATAAATTTGGTCTGCCATGCCGCGAACAGCTTTTCTCTCGGCGCTGAAATAAGCCCGGGCGTGGTGAGGAATGGTTCAACAAAGCCAACATGCAAACCGGCCGGCGTCAGAACCCTTTGCCGTTCGACTTCATTCCGTTCGATTTTGAAGGGTGGGCCACCTTGCGGAAGGAAATCATCGAACTCTTTCAGGCCTCCGAAGTCCAGCCATCTTCGAAAGCACGCCCCAAGGGCGAGCATTGCTTCGTCCCGGCTGTCCGCACTGCCGCCGAAGTGCCAGCCGGGTTCATTTATTCGACAGATGGTCCAGGTCCACACGCCGTCCAAATGAATTCCGGGATGTGGCTGAACGCTCCCGAAATTGATCGCGCCGCAGTTGGCCAGCCAATGATTTTCCCGCGATCCCGCGTCCCTGACAAGGCGCAGCGTCATCGGTCGAGCCGCGCCCCGCATTTGCGATTGTACTTGCCTGACGGCCTTCGCCACGGCGGCGTCTGATGGGGGCAATTTCGGGACAGCTCGTAAACCACGGTATCGAGGTCGGCTTTGTGTCCGAACATGGCGGCGAGCCGCGCAAGACGATATGCACCCTTGCGCGGGCACAGCGCGCAGCGGAGCCGAACCAATGGCTGCGGCAGGTCCAAAAGGCGGGGGCACTTGTCCTGTTTCATGTTCCTGATATGTTCCACGTGTAACGAGGTAGCGCAATGGGACCAAAAATCGAGCGGCCACGATTGTAGCAATTCCGAGTTGAGCTGCTGGAAGGCTGGTGGCTGATCTTTTGCGCAAGGGGTGTCGCGTTGGCGCTCGTCATCTTGCAGTTCGTTGATGCTCGGCCGCACCGCTGCTGGCGCGGAAGTCTTAAAACAGCGCCGATCTGGGGAGGATGGGGCTAGATAACAGGGCGCCGTAATGACAGAGGGCTCCTACCTTACAAATCGCTGGCCCACGCGTTAGTTGGCATCGATCCGAGGTAACGGCCCGGTTCAATGCCGACCTGCGGACGAAAGTCTAGGGCATGAGGAATCCAAGGCCGATCAAGACCGGAATGGCAAAAGTGAGCATGATAATAACGCGCTCCGGCAGGGTCATGCCCGGCTCCAAGTAATTACGTTGTCGTTGGAGACCGGGCTTTAGGCCTACAACAGCCGAGCTGCAAACGATCTCTCCCTGCTAGGTAAACGGCTGCAGGACGACCGTGTTCCCGTTAGGCTGCGCGAGATCGCGATCTTCGTTTACCTTTTGGGACGGCTTCGATCTTGCCTCCCGTCAAATCGAGCCCAGCGGGAGGACAATTCGGCAGGGTCGGAGGATCAGGTTCGGTTCTTGCAAGGTCGGAATAAAAGCGAGCCAACCCCTCGAAGAGCATTCGCCCCTTCGGAGTCTCTGCCATGGCCGCTTGTTCCTTACAGCGCTTTGCCTCCGCATATAGTTCTGATTTATTGGACATATCCCACTCCAAACAAGGGCGGGAGACCGTGTCTCTCAGTCGACGGATTGCCTCAACAAACGACCGCCGATAGGCAAGGATAAGATGGCAACGCGCGTCTGCAAAACACAATTGTTAAGTGTCATATGTGCAATCTTTATTCCTACACCAAGGGCCAACAAGCAATCCGAGACCTGTTCGATGGTCTGAAGGATCGAACCGGAAACCTCCCGTCGCAGCCTGGCATCTTCCCCGATTACCCGGCGCCAATTGTCGTCAATGGGGGCGGGGGCCGGGCTCTTATCATGGCGCGATGGGGCATGCCGTCGCCGTCTTCCGCGCTGAGAGGCAAGAAGCGCGATCCTGGCGTGACCAACATACGCAATACTGGATCGGGTTATTGGCAGCGCTGGCTGAAGCCGGAAAACCGTTGTCTGGTGCCGTTCACCAGCTTCTCCGAATTCAACAGAAATGCGGGCGGCGATGTATGGTTTGCCCTCGATGAAAGGCGGCCGCTTGCGTTCTTCGCCGGGATGTGGACAGCGGCATGGACCAGCGTGCGGAAGGTGAAGACCGGCGAAGAGACAGCCGACCTCTACGGCTTCCTAACGACCGAACCGAACGCCGTGGTCGGGCCCATTCATTCGACGGCCATGCCGGTGATCCTGACGAGGGCGGAAGAACGCGAAGTCTGGATGCGGGCACCGTGGGACGAAGCAAAGGCGTTGCAGCGGCCGCTCCCGGACCATCAGCTTGTGATCGTCGCGCGCGGTGTGAAGGAGGACACAGCGGCGTTACCAGCCTAGCCGTTCGTATCCTCGCGCCAGTCACGCCGATCGAAATCAGCAAGGCTCCAGCCACTGGGAAGGAGTAGGGGGTTGGTGGCCCTCGTCGTCCTGCTGCTGTTAGCCTCTGCATGAAGTCGACCAGCGGCCACGACGAGCGCTGGATCATCAGCAGTTGGACCGGTTCGTATCTTGATTCAAGCCGCAAGTGATTTGTTCCATGGAACGAATAGGCCTCGAAAGGACTCGACTCTCGTTCCTTCGGAGTGCCGCGTATGGCGCCCTCGTTGTCCTGGAAATGCTACCTGAAACTCTCGCTCGTCTCGTGCGCCGTCGCGATGGTGCCGGCCAAATCGGGCAACGAGAAAATCCGTTTCAACAACCTCAACCGCGAAACCGGCAACCGGCTGAAGCAGCAATATCTTGACAGCGAGACCGGTGACGTGGTCGAGCGCGACGACATCACCCGCGGCTATCAATACGAGAAGGGGAAATACATCCGGGTCGAGGAGGAGGATCTCGATGCCGTTGCGATCGAGAGCAAGCGCACGATCGACATCGACTTCTCGTCGACCAGGACGCACTCGACCCGCTCTATTTCGACGATATGCACTACCTCATCCCGGACGACGATGTTGCCGTGGAAGCCTACAGCGTCATCCGCGACGCCATGGATCAGGAGAAGTGGCCGGCATCGCGCGGGTGACCATGAACGACCGCGAGCGCTGGATCGCCGTACAGCCGCGCGGGACGGGCTTCCTGCTCACGCGACTCAAATACCCCTATGAGGTCCGGTCTGAGACCATGATCTTCGACCGTATTGACGACGACAAGCCGGACGAAAAATCGGTCGAGGCCACCGAGGAACTGATCAACCAGATGACCGCCAAATTCAAGCCGGTGCAGAGGGCAAATATGAAGCCGCGCTGGAAAAGATTCTTAAGCAGAAGTCGGCCGGCAAAAAGATATAGGAAGTCACGATCGAGGAAGTAGAGGTCAAGAAACCACTGGCGCGCAGAACCTTCTCAACAACCTTCGCGCGGCCCTTGAAGCCGATAAGAACAGCAAGCCCAACACCAAAATGAAAGCCACGAAGAAACGAAAGGCCGCGTAATGCCCCTTTGGCGATTCAGCCCTGTAGCAGATGTCGATAATCCCCGTTGGCTCAACGGCCCCATCTGGAGTTCGCTTGTGGTCAGAGCGGAGACTTCAGGACAGGCGCGACTGATAGCATCGAACTGGGAGGCCGGGCTGCTCGGCCACGAGACAGATGAAGAAGTGGCCGGCAATACGGTGATGTCCTACCAGAGCGCCTTGGCTGATCCGACACTCTACGAGCTCACCGAAACGACCATTGGCGACGACGGGCCTGACGGAGTGATCGAAGTCTCGCAACCGTTGAACGATGTTCCTGCCTGGGACCAAGTTCGCAATGGTGACACCTACCTAGCGGAACGGGGGCCGGCCGGCGAAAACAAAACCCCCAGATCAGTTCAGGAAGCTGGAGAAGCCCCTATGAGCAGCAAACGCGAAACCATCGATACTAGTATGGACAAGCGCTATGTGCGCAGGGACGACGAAGGCAAGTTTAAAGAATCCGACGACGTCGGAAAGTCGCTTTCGCAGGACCAGAAGCGCGACGCGAAGACCAAGGCAAATCCGGGGCAAGGCGATCGCGGCGACAGGTGAAGCTGGCAACCTTCAACGTCAACGGGGTGAACGAAAGCCTGCAGGTGCTGCTTCGCTCGCTGCAAGACGCGGAGCCGGATGTCGTTTGCCTGCAAGAACTCAAATCGCCCGACGAGCGGGAGGGAGATGGAAGGAGGCCGGATACGGCGCGATCTAGCCCGCCCAGAAGAGTTGGAACGGTGATGCCATACCGGCAAAAGCCAAGAACAGCTTGAGACGAGTCGCGGCGTCTCTAGCGATCCGGCAGCCCCACAGCCACTATCTTGAGTCTGCGGCGGGATAATTGTCGGCTGTACGTACCGTCCGAACCGCAACCCCGCACCGGGGCCCAAATTCGAATACAAGCTCCTGTAGTTCAAACGACTACAAAGGGATCGCTGCGGCGCCGGGAGCGCAGCTCCTGCCGCGTCACTCGTGTACGATTCCCACTATATAAGTGGTCGCGTTTGCCCGCTGGTCGGGTTAGGGGTCTCTGGTTTCTGCGCCCCATGCTCCCGCTTTTCCATAGCCGCGTCTTCTTGGGCCGCTATCTCCTCGTAGAACGTGGCTTGCGATTTCAGCATGCGCTTTTCGCCAGCGGATGGACTTTGATCTGCGCTCCTTTCTAAGCGCGCAGCCTCTTCCCGCAGGTCTTTGGTGAGGTCAATGTCGGGCATGGAAGCCTCCAGCCCTTGGGGCGGAAGCGCACGTCTCTCCCAGTCGGCAGCGCCCTAGTCAGTGGCCACCAATGCCCTCAACATAGTGCATTTCGGTTAGAAGTCGAATCCGCGCCCCTTGGGTATCTCTTTCCTTGGGCTTCGGAGCGGACCGGTCATCATCCTTTTGCGGCGTGCCGAGAAACCGCTTTATAGTTTGCTGAAAGAGCTTAGCAGCTTCAGCTAGAATTACGGATGGATTGGCACACGCGATAAAATTTATGCGGCGGTTGGTCGGCACTAATTCGGTGGGGCCGGCTAGAGTAATGACGTCAGAAGGGCAGCGAGGGCAGCGAGGACGACGATGACCCGTGGGTGAGGGGTGCTTCAAAAGGGGAACCTTTTGACGCAGGTGCAATTGAAAAGCGGCAGCACAGCGGCCGGTACTGACGCGCTAACCTTGCTGCAGACACACGCTCGTTCTAGGGTACATCCAGCGGCGGACCAGGGAGATGGTCATGGGACAGAATCGCCGCGCCCTTTCGATCTACGTGGGATCTCTACTGGCACCGCTGATGGTTGGTGTGCCCATTTGCTTGGCCGAAAACACTCGGCCAGAACAATATAACCATCTGGATTGTTGGTACGATGGGGAGAAAGACACGATACGTTGTCCACCGTTAGCAGCGGACGTTCAAACCGGACGTGCAGCCATCGAAGGGGCCGATAATGAGATCAATCGGATTAATATAATCCGACGAAAATCTGCCGTGCGAACAAGTGCAAAGAATCCCAGCTGTCCGCGCTATCGTACGTATGACGCGAAAACGCATACATATCGCGGCTATGACGGGGCGGTTAGAAAGTGCCAGTAACCTTGTGATTTTGGGCGTGCATCCCATGTCAGATGAATGGCGGGGGCATGAACTTAATGCGAGAAAATCTGCTTCATTCTTCTGAACATCAAACGAACTTTGCGGCCGCCCGAGCACGCCACTGTCGGGGCGGCGCGGACGAAGTCCTTTGCGGCGCACGTTTGCGTAGTGGAGGAGCTTGCCGCCAGAAGCCGCTCGCTGGGCATAGCCGCTGCATAAGGCATGCGGGGCCTCACGCCGCCCGGGCCTTCCGAGAACGGCAGCGCGCAGCCTTCCGTACGGGCAAGATCAGCGCGGTTGAATTTGAGCGCGCGGAGGCCCGCCGAGCGGCGAACCGACTGCGCGACCGCTGGAAAAAGAATCCTTGGACGCCCGGACAGACAATCGACCTTGGCGAGCACGAATGGGCGTTCCGGCATGAGAGCGGTATTGCCTCGCGTTCGATGGCTTCCGTCCCGCCCGGTGTGCTGGACTGGCTGCGCTGGAAATACCGCAGGCTTCAACTCGACCGCAGGCGCGATTCAGAGTGGCGCCGCGTTGTGATTTCCGAACTTCCCAACCGGGTTGAAAGGGCCGGTCCGCCAACGGCCGATAATTTCGTAGAGGCCGAAAACGGTGACGGTCCGCCGACTACGGTCTGGCGTGTCGATCCTACCGAAAAAACTTACAGCAAGCGCAGACGGGCGGATAAACAAAAGATGCCAAAGCGCACACGCCGGTTGAAGGCTCTGCCTGTACGCCCCTCTTCCGAGTCGGACACCAGAGAGTTAGCGGAGATTGTCCATCGGCATTCCGCCGCGCTTTCACCACTTTTTGCCAAGTGCGCTAGCGCGGCGGATCAGCTTGTCTTGGCTACAGCGTTCCGCGACCTTGTCGCGCATCCCGGCGACAGCCAGGCACACTGGCGCTGGGCGCAGACGCTGCGGTCGCTGAACCTGCTCTAGGCGTCGTTACGCCGCCTTCGGCGGGTTGTATTCGATCACGCGAGGAATCAACGCAGGGCGTGGCGTGTCCGGCCCAGTTGCGGTCACAAATTTCAACGAAGTGAAACATGCCAATGCCGGTTCGCGCTGGGCGATTTCGCAAAACACCGGATCGCGGAGCATGTGGTGAAGAGCTTCGTCCAACCACCGGGGATCGCCCTTCATTATCGGCGCGATATAGCCGAGCACATCTCCGAGTTCTTCGACCGCCAAGACGACATCGCGGCTTGGGTTCGAAATGCCCGCCAGGAGCTGCCCACCGCCCGGCGCAGCACTATCCAAAATGATCACTGCCTTACGACCAGAAGGGCGAACGATATGTACGGGCTCGCCCGGCAACTGATTGCTTTTCTGGATCGCTTCCGCCAAGAGCGCGGGCAGATCGACATCATCCACAACAGCATATGCGAAACGCCGATCAGGATAGCGATTTAAGAACGGTTTCATCCCGCCGACAACGCGGTCAAAGACGGAGAGGCGGATTGACTTGCCGGCGGTACGCCGACGTCCAGCACGTTTAGGCACGGTAGTCTCCTTACAGTTTGTAGCGCACGTTCCGGATGTTCCTCGTCCTCCGCGCTTTGCCGTCCGGCCTGGCGGCGTCGTTGGTCCGAACACGGGCACTCGTTGATCTTCAGTAGCCACCTCATTGTTGTCTGGAACATCAGGAACATCAGGAACAAGTATGTGGCTCTTTGCGGGTCAGCCGTCGCCACCCAGAACCCGTGCCAAGATACGACGGCATTTGGGCAAAGGCGGAAACCATGTGGCGTTTGCCGGCTTGCCGCCGGTGGGCCGCACCTTGCGCGGGTCGATGCCCGGGAGATGGCGGCGAATGCTGGCCCAGAACTCCTGTGGTCCAGGTACGTACGGCGTGCGGTTATCCTTCGCCCATTGAACGAACGCGGCATACAATTCCCGATTCCAGACCCGCACGCGGCTCTGGTTCCAGTTGGGCTCCGAATTGTCCTTCTGCAGCATCGTGCCCGGTAGTCGGCCCGACTCCATGCAGGCTTCGAGGAAGCGCGCGGGAGCGTCCGCCGTAGCGGCCGCGACGGCAGCCTTGGCGTCGGTGTGGAGCGGGATGCGAGGGTCGAAGCCGGTCAGATCGCGGTCCAGCAGGAGTGCGAGGAAGGCCTCGGCGCCGCCGTTCTGCCATTCATTCCAGAGCGCATCGAAATAAGCCGTATCCTGCCGCCGGGCGCTTGACACCTCAATCACCGTCGAGCGTCGATCCCCGGGTTCGACCGGAACCGCGCTGAGGCTGTTCGAAGTCACGATCATCGCGATGTGATTGCGAACCTGGCGCGGCGTCTGACCTTTGTGCTCGACCGTCATTTCGGGTTCGGTCGTCAAAGCCTTGTACTGACCGCTGCCTCTCGGGTCGCGGCCAAAGAGGGCTTCATCCACCTGGAGAAACAGCACGCCTTCAAGGTGACCGGTGAATTGGCCGAGCAGGTGCACGGTTTGGGTGATGAGTTTCGAGTGCAGCGAGCCGAACAGCTCGCACATGAGCCGGCCAAGCGTGCTCTTGCCGGTTCCCTGTTCGCCGACCAGCACCAGATTGGTGCCGGGCTTCTCCAGCGGGTGCTGAACCTTCCAGGCCAGCCAGTTGAGGACGTATTCGCCGATCCTCGGATCGCCGGACGCGATCACATCCGCAATGAACGACCGGATGCGAACGCAAGATCCCGAACGGTTCGGCTTTACTGCCAAGCCACGAAACAGGTTGAGCGCTTCCGGGGGTTCGCTTCCTTCGGGCCACAGGCCGATCCGACGGTAGCGGGCGGCGCCGCCATGCGCCAACCATGCGCTCCCGACGCCTATCAGCCTGCCGTTCGAGCCTTCGGGCACCTTGCGGAGTCCATCCTGAAAGGTCCGGAACTGCTGGAGCGTCTGCGTGGTGAGAGGTTCGCCTTCTCCGGGGAGCTTGACCACGCCGTTGATGCCTTCGACCAGAGCGTAGCGCTCATTCATCTCCGGCACCCAGCCGGCCGCCAGCCGCGCCTGTGCCGAAAGGGCGTCGATCACATCGTTGTCCGCCTGTGTGAGCGGAACTGCGGAAAAAGCGAGCCGTGCGGCATTGTTCGGGTTGCGTGCCGCCACCTCCCGAAGCAGCGCGCTCCAGCCGGCGTGGTCCGCGTGGAAGCCACGGTACTTGTCGTCGTTATCGGCAGCGTCGAAGTTGATGTTCTGCGCCGACCATTCGCGGTACAGTTCCTCCCCGTCAGCTTCGAACGCGGTGCCACGGCAGGCGCCTTTGATCCGCTGACCCATCGTCATCCACTCATGCCGTCCCACCTCATCGTTTCCGCTGTTCGGGATGGCCATTACGGCTTCGCGCAAAAGTTCAAGGCTCGGAGCCGGGTCTGGCGCCGATGGGGAGGTCGGGCCAACCGGGGCCTTGCGCCGGTTCGATTGGGTGCCCGGCAGTTCCAGGTTCGATGCGATCCCCAGAAGCAGATCGACGAGGTTGGCGATGCGGTGCCGCTTCGGATTGGCTGCCGGCCCATGCACCGCATAAGTGCTTTCGGGGCGGCGCCCCCGCGCCTGCTTCGATTTGGTAGGAAGATTGACCGTATACGGAAGGCGGATGATGCGCGACGGATTGGCGATGCGATCAATCCCGATCCGGTTCTCGGCGTCATATAGCGCGCCGGTCTGTACGTCGGGATCCGGCTCGACCGAAAACCAGACATGATGCCCATTGCCGGACATGCTCGTCATTACCGGGTCGTGCCCCTGCATCGCGGCGATAGTCCGACGCCAGCCGGCATCTTGCGGCGGAGCTTTTTCATCGTCGAGATCGAGAACGACATAGCGCCGTGCCGCAATATCATCGTCCTTGGCGGGTCTGTCGGTGTCGGCCCACGACGCCGGACGCGGGTTGATGCCGCAATATACGTTCCAGCGTCCGTTATGGCGGCGAATAAAGTCCGCCATCTGCTCTCGCTCGTGGCCGAGCCGCCCATTGTACGACACGGCCGTGCCGCCATGCGGGTTCAACGCGCGGAGTTCGATCACGTCGTCCCGGTGGTACAGCGCTGTCAGAACGTCGAGCGCGGCAATGGTAGAGTCGGGTTCCGGCCAATGCCGGGCGGGTTGATCCCCAGACTGAGACATATTATATTGTCCTTACGTAGGTTGAAGCCCTGCCGATCTCTGGTCGGGATAAAAGCAGGGCGGAAATTGACAACGGCTCGCCCTTCGGCGGGCCGTTGTCGCTTCATGCGATTGCTTGCGCCGAACGCGCCTTTTGCCGGTCAATCCAGTCGAGGACTGCCCTTTCGGACCAGCGCGCGGCGCGCGGGCCAAGCTTGACGGGCGGCGGAAACCGGATCGCGGGGTCCGGAGATTTCACGAATTTATAGATGGTCGTGGTGGCAAGACCGGTCAGGTCGAGCACCGCTGCGCGTTTCAGAAGCCGATCAGGCACGGCGTCGGTCATGTATTGCTCCGTCAGCGAATAGTGACGGACACCGACATAGGACGGCGAAAACATTCTTGCGGGGTACAAAACTCGGGAAAACCGTACCCCTTCGCGATTCTAGCGAGCCAAGGCCTTTCCGTACCCGACCTGATACCGCCTCCTAAGGTGGTCGTCCTCGGTCGGTGTTTCCCATGTAGCAGAGCGACGGCCGGCGTCCTTCGCCTCCTTCCGCTCTTCCGGAGGGACGGCCTTCTGCCACTGCTTCCAGGCGTCAGACTCCATCCCGGAGACTAAATGTTTCCGCATGGCTTCTCGGCTAACCCCTTCGCGCGCCGCCCGATAAATGACGCCCAGCACAAACTGCCTCCGGGCATGGCGTTTGAGGCGACTGTCAATCGCCTGAGACTTCGAACGGAGTAGTCGCGGCGTAGCATCATCTTGCAGCATCGCCAGCAGATCGTCGGCAACCGCGAGCGAGAGCCCGGCCGGCCCTTCCGGCATGAGTGGCTGCGCGGCAAGGATCAGATGCAGCAGGAGCGCCTGCTGCCGCTTTTCCTCCATCACCTCGTCGCTGGCGACGCCCGCTTTATAGCCAAACTGCTCGATGGTGCTGAGCGCCTCGTCGAACAATTGTTGTGCTACGAGCCCCCGAGACGCATTCGCGAAGAACCGCCAGATGCGCTCGGCGGGGGCGGGCTCGCCGTCCAAAATGCCGTCTAGCTCGGCGTGAAGCTGCTCGCGCGTCGGTACATCGCCATCCGCCATGGAGTCACGCAGCCTTGTCGAGATAACTCGCCCAAGCTTCCATAAGCTCCACCCGGATGTCATAGGCATCGCCCCTCCGGTACGCGGCATCCGTCTTGTCGGAGATGGTGTGCGCCAGCGCCGCCTTGATCGCTCCGTAGGGATATCGCGCGACATCCTCGGCCCAGTCCCGGAACGACGACCGGAAACCGTGTACGGTGACGTCTCGGAGCTTCATGCGCCTCAGCACGGCCGTAAGGGACATGTCTGACAAAAGCCTGTCGTTTCTTGCCCCCGGGAATACCAGCACCGTGCCGTTGCCGCCATTCGGGCGCAAGCGCTGCATATCTTCCAGAATTTCGATGCAGCGATCCGTCAGCGGAACACGGTGTTCCACGCTGGCCTTCATTCGAGAAGCCGGCACCGTCCAGCGGCGGGCTTTCAAGTCGATTTCGTCCCACGTCATTCCCCGAACCTCGCCCGAGCGCGCGGCGGTCTGGATCAGTAACTCCAGAGCACGTGCCGCGACCCCGCCCGCCTGTTTTAAGTCTGCGTAGAAACCCGGCAACGCAGCGTGGGGCAAAGCCGCATGGTGCTTACGGGAGGATTTCTTGCGACCCGGAAGGAGCGTGTCGAGGTGGCCGCGCCAGCGGGCCGGGTTTTCTCCGAAGCGAAATCCTGCGGCGCGGGCCGCATCGAGAATGCGCTCGATCCGCCCCTGCGTACGTTTGGCCGTTTCAGGCTTGAGATGCCAGATTGGTTCCAGTGCGGCGAGCACGTCCTGCGTTGTGATGTTGGAGACGGGGAGCGGACGCAGGGGAGCAGCGTATTCCCTCAACGTCATGCGCCACTGCAACCGATGCTTGGCGTTGCGGAACGCGCTTTCGTTTTTCTCCAGCCATTCGTCGGCGAAGTCTCCGAAAGTCTTGGACGCGGGCATCTGCCCCAGCGCCAGTCGCGTTGCCTTCTGATTTTTCGCTTCTTCGACGGGGTCCAGCTTGTGGGCAATAAGGTCTCGGGCCGCCTGCGCTGCATCGCGGGCGTCTTTGAGCGAGACATAACCCTTGTCCGCGCGGCCCAATCCCATCTCCCGGCGCTTACCAGTGACAGGCGACGCGAAACGGAATAGCCACGACTTGGCGCCGCTCTCACCGACCCGAAGAAGAAGCCCGCCACCGTCCATCATGACCCCAGGTTTAACAGCTGTTTCGACCTGTCGAGCGGAGAGACGGTGGATCGCGCGGCTGCGGGGTTTGGGCGAAAGACGGACAAGCATGGGTTCCCCTCGCGTGGGCGGGCAGTCGCCAGCCACCTTATCAACCACCTTATCGTCGCGGACTGCGACGCAGGCTGACGAAAGTCGGCGAACGACAGATCGTCTTATGTATCGAATATTTAGTGTCTTAATGTGCCGAAAGGAATCGTGGCGAACGATGGCGAAGGCACTACGGGCGGGCTCCGTCTCCGCCATTTTCCTCTCCGGTTCCAGTAAGACTCACGGCATGGTGCCACGATCATGCAGGGGATAGCGGCTGCCCAGGCGCCTTTGGTGCCGAACTCCTTTCTGAATGTGAGATCGTCGCTGACGGGCCGGACCTGGCGCGAACGGCTCGACGCGGGCGGTCGGGCGCAGGCGCTGGCCATGACACAACGCCACGGAGTTTCGGATCTGCTGGCCACCGTCCTCGTAGGACGAGGCGTTGCACTCGATGCCGTGCCTGAATATCTCGCGCCTACGATCCGCAGTCTTTTGCCGGAGCCATATCGCCTGACGGATATGGAGGCCGCTGCCGAGCGGATCGCGCGGGCGGTCGAGCGCGGAGAGCGAGTCTCGATATTCGGGGATTACGATGTCGATGGCGCCACATCGTCGGCGGTGCTCGCGAGTCTGTTGAAGGCCGCCGGAACACCGCATCGTATCTACATCCCTGATCGCATTTTCGAAGGCTACGGGCCGAACGAGGATGCGATCCGGGCTTTGGCTGCCGAAGGCACCAGTCTTCTCGTTGCGGTCGATTGCGGCACGACGAGCAACGCGACACTGGATGTCGCGCGCGCTCTCGGTATGGACGTCGTCGTTCTCGACCACCATCAGACCGGCGACACGCTGCCCGATGTCACAGCGCTCGTGAACCCGAAGCGTAATGACGATGTTTCGGGACATGACTATCTCGCTGCTGTCGGCGTGGTCTTTCTCGCCGTGGTTGCGGTGAATCGGGTTCTTCGCCAGCGGGGATTCTGGTCCGCCGGGCGTTCCGAGCCTGACCTCCTCGCGCTTTTGGATCTCGTCGCGCTCGGCACCGTTGCGGATGTCGTGCCGCTTGTCGGCATCAACCGTGCTTTCGTTCTGAAGGGCTTGGCTGCTTTCGGCCAGCGACGGCGGCTCGGGCTGCGCGCGCTTGCCGATGCGGCGCGGGTGCGGGGCACGCCGAACCCTTACCATCTCGGCTTTCTGATCGGCCCGCGGATCAATGCTGGCGGGCGCATCGGCCGGGCAGAGCTCGGAGCGCTGCTTCTCACCTGTGACGATGAATCCGAAGCCGAGAAGCTCGCGCTGGAACTTGATCGCCTGAACGTCGAGCGTCAGGAGGTCGAACGGGCTACCCTTGCCGACGCGGAAGCGGCCTTTGCCGACACGGATTCGCCGGTCGTCGTGGCATCGGGGCGGGGCTGGCACCCGGGGGTTATCGGACTGGTCGCGGCCCGGCTCAAGGAGCGCACAGGCAAGCCTTCTTTTGCCGTGGCGCTCGACGACGATGGTGGTGGTACGGGATCGGGTCGTTCCATCCCTGGAGTCGATATCGGCAGTGCCGTGCGGGCCGCCGTGACTGACGGGCTTTTGGCAAAGGGGGGCGGCCATGCCATGGCCGCCGGCATCACGGTTCCAAAAGGCGGACTGCCGGCCTTCCAGGCTTTTCTGGAAGCCAGGCTGGCGGCGCCTGTCGAGGCCGCCCTTCATGAGGATGTCCTCGCCGTCGACGGAGCCCTTTCGGCCGGAGCGCTAAAACCTGAGCTCTACGCCGACCTGGCCAAAGCGGGTCCGTTCGGGGCGGGCAATCCCGAGCCGATTTTCGTCTTGCCAAACCATGTTCTTCTGAGCGCCGACGAGGTGGGAACCGGCCATTTGCGCTTGCGGGTTCGGGCAGCCGATGGATCGACAGCGGGTGCCATTGCATTTCGTGTGGCAGACCAACAGCTTGGCGTGGTCCTCCGCCGCCTCAGAGGACAGCCGGTTCATCTCGCCGGATGCTTGCAACTTGATGAATGGGGCGGTCGGGCAAACGTCGGATTCCGCTTGATAGATGCAGCTGAAGTCTCGGAAGAGGCATAGTTTCTTCCCGTTTTAGATCAGATTTTTCGTTACAAATTTTAGCGCCCCGTTTGAGAGCGCCTTCACAGGAGGCGGACTAGCTTCAGCCCACAATTCGTTCCGAGGGTTGGGCAACTATGCGTAAACGGGCATTCCTAAGGGAAGAGGCAGGCACATTTGCTCCGCTCTTCGCTCTCAGCCTCGTGCCGATCATTACCATCGCAGGCATGACCATCGATCTCGCGAATCTGACGCGAGCGAAAAACGAATTGCAATTGGCGGTCGACAGCACCGCTCTCGCGATCAATCACAAGCTCCATTTGGCGACGCAGGCCGCCCTGGATAGCAAGGCCCAGACCTTCTTCAGCGGCCATGTGCACAATCTCGAAGAACCCCAGCTTGATCCGGTGGCTTTCGACGTTCAGACAGGAAGCGTCGAAGTTTCCGGTTCCGCGACATATACCCCGCGCATTCTGAACGCGCTCGGCTTCGGCCCGCTCGATTTCAGCGCTCGCGCCAAGACCGTGGTTGGCGATCAGGAAATCGAGCTCGCTCTGGTTCTCGATAATTCCGGATCGATGGATTCATCCGACAAAATCGAAGCGCTTGAAGCGGCTGCGGAAAGTCTCGTCGATACATTATATTCCAACGAGAATGCGCACACGCGCATCCGTGTCGGCGTCGTGCCCTTTGCCGGTTCCGTCAATGTCGGCCCGGGAAACGCGGACGCAACCTGGATGGACACCGATGCCAAATCGTCCATTCACTCGGAAAATTTCGTGACGCCGGCCAACCGGTTCACGCTTTTCTCGGAAATGATCGATACCAGCTGGGCGGGCTGCGTCGAGATGCGTCCCGGCGACTATGCGACCAACGACGCGGAGCCGGATCAGGATATTGGCGATAGCCTTTTTGTGCCGATGTTCGCGCCGGACGAACCCTACAACTTCACCAATAATTACATCGGCGACGACGGCTCCTGCACGAACGAGGAAAAGCAGGAGACGGACAATGCCTCGAAACAATCTCGGATCTGTAAATACAAAAATCAAAAGCCCGCCGCCAGATCCGTTGTGAGCGGGGAGCAGGTCACCGGTCCGAACTTCTGGTGCACTTCGAAGCCGATCGTGCCGCTCACGAATGACGTCGAAATCCTTGCGGAAGCACTGGATGGCATGGTCGCCAAGGGCCACACCAATATTTATGAGGGCCTGATGTGGGGCTGGCGGGTACTGTCTCCGGGCGCACCGTTCGAGGAGGGCAAGGACTACAATACGCCCAATCTCCGCAAGTACATCGTTCTGATGACCGATGGCGAGAACACGGCCGTCGGCAAGAGCAACTACAACAAATCGGAATATTCGCCTTTCGGCTATTCCGCGAAGGGGCGTTTGGGGACCACATCAAGTTACTCATCGACCATCGAGAGCAAGATGGACGACAAGCTGAAGGATGCTTGCAAGAACGCAAAGCAGGCAGGGATCACGATCTACACAATTGCTTTCAAGCTGCCGAGCAACGCCACTGCCACGAAGGCGATGCTTGCCAATTGTGCGTCGTCGACAGACAAGGCCTTCACACCCGAGGAAAATAGCGAGCTCGAACCGGTATTTCAGGCCATCGCCAAAGATCTGGGGAAACTCCGCATCTCCGAGTGAAACTGACGCGGAAAGCGGGATTGCCGCATCGGGCTCGGGGTCTTATAAAGCCGCCACTCCGCGCCCTTCGTCTATCGGTTAGGACGTCAGCCTTTCACGCTGAAAAGAGGGGTTCGATTCCCCTAGGGCGCGCCAATTTAATCGTGAAAACATATAGTTAGGTGACGGCCGTGTGCCGTGGCCGCTGCTGCAGACGCTTTTTCAGTTGCCGGCGAGCGCACGCGAAGCAACGGCGGTCGCCGATGCGCGATTCTCCACTCCCAATTTTGAATAGATCTGCTCAAGATGCTTGTTCACGGTTCGCGGACTCAGAGAGAGGATCGCGGCGATGTCCTTGTTCGATTTGCCGCGGGCGAGCCAGAGCAGGACTTCGGCCTCACGGTTGGTGAGCGAGAGCTTGTCCCGGAGGGCGGCCGGCGCGCTTGTCGCATTGTCTTCCGTCAGCCTCAGCATGAACTGATCAGGCCCTGTGCGCGCCAGGAAGGAGATTTCCAGCTTATTGGGACCAGCTTCCGCGATAATCGGCGCCGGAGCGCCGGCTTTGGCCGCTCGGGCAACCCAGGCGCGAACCGCAAGCGGCAGTATCAGGCGATCCGGCATTCCCGACGTGTGGTGGGCGAGAAGGCGGCGTGCCTGCGGTGTCGCCCAAAGGAGTTCGCCGGATGAGTTGACGGCTAGAAGAAAACGCCCGCTTGCGTCCAGCGCCACACGTGCGCTTTGCGACGCTCTGGCATTGGCGAGATGCACACGGATGCGCGCGACCAGCTCATCGGGAGCAACCGGTTTGGTGACATAATCGACTCCGCCAGCTTCCAGTCCCTTTACAATATGTTCGGTTTCGCTGAGGCCGGTCATGAATACGACCGGCACATGCGCCATGTTGTCGTTACGCTTTAGAATACGTGTCGTTTCGAAACCATCCTTTCCCGGCATCAGAGCATCCATGAGGATAATGTCGGGCGTTATTTCACCAACGAGCTTGAGCGCCGTATCGCCGTCGATGGCGATCAGGACAGTCATCCCCGCTTCTTCGAGAGCCTGCGTCAGCATGCCGAGGTTCTCGACGGAATCTTCGACGATCAGAACAATATCGCGGGGATGCGTTTTTTCAGTCACCCGAGATGGACTCCAGCGTTGCGACAAAGCGTCTGAGGTCGAAATTTCGTACATGGGCGGTAAGATCATCGACAAGGGACTTGCTCTCCGGTGATTCAGCTTCAAGTGCTGCAAGTTTTGCTTCAATTCCACGGATGTAACCGATATCGGCAAGCCTCTTCAGTTCGGTCACATGGCTTGTGGCGACAACATACGTACGTTTTGGAACGGTGATATGTGGCTTGCGGCCGGGATGATCGAAAGTCCATTCCAGCTTCAGAAGCCCTCCCAGCGAGTCGAGCAACTTCTGCAGATCGATCGGCTTCGGAATGAACTCGTCATGGGCGTCCTCGGGTACGCGCTCCTTGGATGCCGTCATGTTGGCCGAAACCATGATGATGCCGGCGCGCGTGTGACCTGCCGCCCTTAAACGCTTTGCCGTCTCGTTCCCGTCCATGCCGGGCATTGCGATGTCCAGCAGGAACAAATCCGGCTCGCATTCCTCGGCCAGTTTGATGCAGGTCGGACCATCGGGAGCCGTCAGCAAGATGAATCCCAACGGGACGAGCGCCTCGCGCATCAGGTCCCGATGCGCCGGGTCGTCGTCGGCGACGAGGATCGTTTGTCTCGGACCGGAATAGCCGCTGATCTTCCGATGCGGACGCGTGTCGAGGTGCGGGTCGGATACCGCTGAAAGCAAGAGACGAACGGTGAACGCGGTGCCTTTGCCAACCGTACTTTTTACCGATATCTCGCCGCCCATGATTTCCGTGAGCAGGCGGGTGATCGTCAAGCCAAGGCCGATGCCCGGCTTGAGTTCGGGATCCAGACCGTGTCCGCGTTCGAAGGGAGCGAACACGCGTTCGATGTCTTCCTCCGGTATGCCCGGACCCGTATCCGCGATCTCGAACTCCGCCACCCCGCTTTTCATTTTCAGCAGGAGGGCGATCTGTCCGGACTCTGTGAACTTGATGGCGTTGGAAAGCAGATTGATGAGAATCTGCCGTAATCGTTTCTCGTCGGAAGAAATGACCGTTGGAATCTGTTCGGGGCGCTTGAACCGGAACTGAAGTCCCTTGGCTGACGCTTGCAGACGAAACATTTCGACGATCTGATCGAGAAACTCTGGAAGGCGCACTTCGTCTCGACTGAGCTGCAGGCGGCCCGACTCGATTCTTGAAATGTCGAGCAATCCATCGATCAGTCCGGACAGATGCTCTGCAGATCGCCGGATTACGCGCACGCCACCGCGTCGATGCGCAGGCATGTGCTCATCGCGCTCCATGAGCTGTGCATAGCCGAGGATGGCGTTGAGCGGGGTTCTCAGCTCGTGGCCGATGCCCATGACATACCGGCTCTTCGCCTGGTTGGCTGCTTCCGCGACGTCACGCGCCTTTTGCAGTTGCGCATCGGTCTCCTCGTGGGCCTCGATCTCGCGTAACAGAAGTTTTGTCTGGCTTGCCGACTCTTCCTCGGCCACGCGGCGGCTCTCATGTGCCAGCACAAACAGCCACGATGCTATTCCGGAGATGATGAGAAGGATGAAGAAGACGACCCAAAGTGTATGGGCGATGATCGTACGCTGGTCGGCGGCGTTGACCGTTGCCTGGAAGTAGACAAGGGAGAGGGCGGCGCCGATGGTGCCCGCGCTGAGCAGGAATACGCCGACGAAGCGTCCGATGCCAGAATTGAGATTGGCCGCAATCGATGCCGGCAACGCCGCCTGCATGACGGCGGATATCTGCTCGTAGAACCGGCCTTCCGGCTTGCAGCCGTCATTGCATCGCGCATCAAGCGTGCAGCACAGCGAACATATAGGGCCCGAATAGACGGGGCAGGAGGCCATGTCCTGCGTTTCGAATGTGTGCTCGCAAACACAACACTTGATTTGCGTCTTGCCGGCCCAATCCTCCTTCGGTTCGCGGGCTAGATAGTAGCGTCCCTTGGTCAGCGCCGCGATTACCGGACTTCCGACAAACGCTGTGCCCAATGCGATAAACGGTGCGAGCGCCTGGGGGATTTCACCGAACGTGCCGCTGAAGGCCATGAGGGCTGTCGTTGATGCGATCAGCATTGCGCCGACGCCCACGGGATTCACATCGTACAAATGAGCCCGCTTGAACTCGATGTGTTTTGGGCTGAGACCGAGCGGCTTGTTCACAACGAGGTCCGCGACCAGCGCGCCAACCCATGCGACCGCGATAACGGAATACAGACCAAGCGTCTGTTCAAGAGCGCGATAGATGCCGAGCTCCATGAGCAGCAGGGCAATCGCGACGTTGAATACGAGCCATACGACACGGCCGGGATGACTGTGCGTCAGACGCGAGAAGAAGTTCGACCAGGCAATCGACCCGGCGTAAGCGTTCGTTACATTGATCTTCATCTGCGACAGGACAACAAAAAGCCCCATCAATCCGAGGGCCATGCCGGGCGAGTTCGTCACGTAATTGAACGCGACCAGATACATCTCCGTTGGCTGGGCCGCCTGATCGAAATCGAATCCATGCGAGACGGCCAATACCGCCAGGAATGATCCAAGCAGCATCTTGAGCATCCCGGGGACCATCCAGCCGGCGCCGCCCGCGATCAGCGCAATCCACCATTTGAAATGATTTCCCTTTCGCTTGCGCGGCAGGAAACGCAGTACGTCCACCTGTTCGCCGATCTGCGCCACGAGCGAGAAAACGACACTGGCGGCGGCGCCGAACAGAAGAATGTTGAAATTACCTCCCCGATCGTCGGGGAAGTTGGTCCAGTTCGCCAGGGATTGCGGGTTGGCCCAGAAAATGAAGATGAATGGAAGTATGTGCAGCACGATCCAGAGCGGCTGGGTCCATGTCTGGAAGCGCGTGATCCAGGTGACGCCGTATGTGACGAGTGGAATCACGGCGAGGGATGAAACGATGTACCCGAGCGCGAGCGGAAGCCCAAAAACCATTTCGAGCGCCAGCGCCATGATTGCCGCTTCGATGGCAAAAAAGATGAAGGTGAAGCTGGCGTAGATCAACGAAGTGATCGTGGAGCCGATATAGCCGAAGCCCGCGCCGCGTGTCAGAAGATCGATATCGACGCCATACTTAGCTGCATAATAGCTGATCGGCAGGCCCGTCAGGAAAATCAGCCCGCCCACGATCAGGATGGCAAGAGCGGCATTGGTAAACCCGTAGTTCAGTGTGATGGCGCCGCCGATTGCTTCCAGCGCGAGGAATGATATGGCTGCAAGGGCGGTATGTCCTACGCGCAGGGGTGACCATTTGCGCGCGCGCTCCGCCGTGAACCGGAGGGCAAAATCCTCAAGCGTTTGATTGGCGACCCATTGATTATATTGGCGCCGCACCCTGACGATGCGCTGACTGCCGGACATTCGGTTCTTTTTGATCCCCTCAGAAAGACTCTGTGCGGGAAAGGTAGCAAGAAACGTTCCGCGCGAGCCTTGGCGCTCGCCTATGGGAGCCTGCGGAGCGCCGTCGGCAACTACCAGAACACTGCCGACCGCAGCCCGCTCTCTTAGGGAGGCGCAGAGAAAGGGTGCAGCCGGGTGCGGCGTCGGGACATACGTTAATTGACGTATACCGGTTGCCTCGGACTCAAACCACGATCCCCGCTCAATGAGGCAAAGCATGCCTCGTCACCGGCAAGGGGGTCAGATATGGCAGACGAAACAGAACGCGGTTTGGAGTCCTCGCTTCGCCGCAAACTTCTCATGGGCATGGCGGCTATCCCGGCCATTGCTCTCATGCCGAAATTCGCGCTGGGCGCGGGTCCGGCGACGGCGGAAGTAAATACAACGGGTCTCGCGGTAACGGATGATGAGGTTACCGTCGGTATCCTTCACTCCATTACCGGCACCATGGCGATCTCGGAGACGGGATCGGTGCAGGCCGAAAAGCTTGCGATCGAGCAGATCAACGCCGCCGGCGGTGTTCTGGGACGCAAGATCAAGTTCATCCAGGAAGACGGCGCATCCGATTGGCCGACCTTCGCCGAGAAGGCGAAGAAGCTGCTGGTCAACGACAAGTGTGCCTCCGTCATGGGCTGCTGGACGTCGGCGTCCCGCAAGGCGGTTCTGCCGGTGTTCGAGCAGTACAACGGCATGCTGTACTATCCGACCTTCTATGAAGGCCTCGAACAGTCGAAGAACGTGATCTACACGGGTCAGGAAGCGACCCAGCAGATCATTGCGGGCCTCGACTGGGTCAACAAGGAGAAGAGCGCCAAGACCTTCTACCTGCTCGGCTCCGATTACATCTGGCCGCGCACGTCGAACAAGATCGCGCGCAAACACATCGAGAACCACCTCGAGGGCGGTGAAGTCGTCGGCGAAGAGTACTTCCCGCTCGGCCACACGCAGTTCAACTCGGTCATCAACAAGATCAAGCTGAAGAAGCCGGATGTGATCTACGCGATCATCGTCGGCGGTTCCAACGTCGCGTTCTACAAGCAGTTGAAAGCCGCGGGCATCGATATGTCCAAGCAGACGCTGCTGACGATCTCGGTGACCGAAGACGAGATCGACGGCATCGGCGGCGACAACATCGCCGGTGCGTATGCCTGCATGAAGTACTTCCAGTCGCTCGACAACGAGAACAACAAGGAGTTCGTGACCGAGTTCAAGAAAATGTGGGGCGAAAAAACCGTTATCGGCGACGTCACGCAGGCGGCTTATCTCGGTCCGTTCCTCTGGAAGCTCGCGGTCGAGAAGGCCGGCAGCTTCGATGTCGACAAGGTGGCGGCGGCTTCGCCGGGTATCGAGTTTACCAAGGCTCCGGAAGGCTACGTCAAAATTCACGAGAATCACCATCTCTGGTCGAAGACGCGCGTTGGCCTCGCTCAGGCGGACGGTCAGTACAAGGTCGTCTTCGAGACGGCCGACCTGGTCGAGCCGGATCCGTTCCCGGAAGGCTATCAATAATACGATGTCTGTACCGGGGAGGCCGTGCGGACCTCCCCGGTATGGGTTTGCGAAGAGGGCTTGAAGGCGTGCGGGCGCCAGGAGGCTGAGATGTTTGCCGACTATTCAATGGCCGAACTGGGCTCCATCTTCGTGATGCAGGGCTTTGCGGGTCTGATCCTGTTTTCGGTTTTTCTTCTGATGGCTCTCGGCTTGGCGATCATTTTCGGCCAGATGGGCGTCATCAACATGGCGCATGGCGAGTTCATGATTCTCGGCGCTTATGTGACCTATTTCACATCGCAGCTTTTCCTGAATTACATACCCTCGTTGTTCAGCATCTACTTTTTCCTCGCGATGATTCTGGCATTCATCGCTTCAGGGGCGCTGGGGATGTTCGTCGAATGGGCGATGATCCGGCATCTTTACAAGCGTCCGCTCGACACGCTGCTCGCGACATGGGGCCTCAGTCTTATCCTCCAGCAGCTTTACCGTTCCTTCTTCGGTGCACGCGAAGTCGGTGTTGAGCTGCCTGAGTGGATGATGGGCTCTATTCCTCTTACCGACACGGTTGAGGTGCAGATCAACGGCCTCTTCGTGATGGGGCTTACGCTTGCGATTACAATCGCGGTCGCTGTTCTCATGTACAAGTCCAGCTGGGGCAAGCAGGTCCGCGCCGTCGTCCAGAATCGTGTGATGGCCGGTGCCGTGGGCATCAACACGGAAAGAGTCGATCGCTACACGTTTGCGCTCGGGTGCGGCATCGCGGGTGTCGCGGGCTCTGCCTTCACCATGATCGGGTCGACCGGCCCCACGGCCGGCCAGCTGTACATCGTCGATACGTTCCTAGTCGTCGTATTCGGCGGCGCCGCGAGTCTGCTCGGCACGATCGCCTCGGCCTTCACGATCTCCCAGGCTCAGTCGACCATGGAGTTCTTCCTCTCCGGTTCTATGGCAAAGGTAATTACGCTGCTCGGCGTGGTCGGCATCCTGATGCTGCGCCCGCAGGGCCTGTTCACCCTCAAAGTGCGGCGCTGAGGAGGCGGCCATGATCCTCTCACGCAAAGAACTTCTTGGTCTTACGATCCTCGCGACACTGATCCTCGTGATCCTGCCGTTGTCGCTCGATATCTTCCGTCTCAATCTTGTCGGGAAATATCTCACTTACGCCTTCGTCGCGCTCGGGCTGGTGCTCTGCTGGGGCTATGGCGGCATCCTCAGCCTCGGTCAGGGCATCTTCTTCGGGCTCGGCGGCTACTGCATGGCGATGTTCCTGAAGCTCGAAGCCTCGAGCGTGGAGAACACCAAGATTCAGTCGACGCCCGGTATCCCGGATTTCATGGACTGGAACCAGATTACCGCGCTGCCCTGGTTCTGGGAGCCCTTCAGATCGCTGCCGCTCACGCTGATCCTTGTAATCCTCGTGCCCGTTGCGCTGGCATTCATCCTCGGTTTCGCGATGTTTACCCGGCGCGTGGGCGGCACTTACTTCGCGATTATCACACAAGCGGTCGCCGCCATCCTGACGATCCTGATCGTTGGACAGCAGGGTTATACCGGCGGTATCAACGGCATCACCGATCTGCGGACGCTTCTTGGCTGGGACATTCGTACCGACAACGCAAAGCTGATCCTTTACTTCGTCAATGGCCTGCTGCTCATCGGCTGTCTGCTGCTGGCGTTCTTCGTGAAGCATTCGAAGTTCGGTCGCATTCTGGTCGCGATGCGTGACAAGGAAGATCGAGTCCGGTTCTCGGGGTACAACGTTTCGAACTTCAAGATTTTCGTCTTCTGCCTGGCTGCGGCAATATCGGGCATTGGTGGTGCGATGTTCGCGCTGCAGGTCGGGTTCATGTCGCCGAGCTTCGTCGGTATCGTGCCCTCGATCGAAATGGTGATTTACACCGCGGTCGGCGGCCGTCTGTCGATCCTGGGTGCGGTCTACGGAACGCTGCTCGTCAACTGGGCCAAGACGTCGTTCTCCGAGACATTCCCCGAACTCTGGCTCCTCGGCCTCGGCGGTCTGTTCATCGCAGTGGTTCTGGCTTTCCCGAACGGTCTTGCCGGTATTTACGGAAGCTATATCGAGCCGGCGATCAAGCGGTTTCTCAGAAAGAAGTCGGACCTTATGCCCAGCGGAACACTGCCCCAGGGCAGCCCGGCAGAGTGAGGAGATAGAAACATGAACCCTCCAGTCACAAACGCGGGCATCATATCGGATCAGATGGCGCCAGACTTCCTTCTCACGGTCGAGGGGCTGACCGTCTCCTTCGATGGCTTCAAGGCGGTGAACGATCTGTCGCTTTATGTAGACGAGCGTGAAATTCGCGTCATCGTTGGTCCCAACGGAGCCGGCAAGACCACAGTCCTCGATCTTATCTGCGGGAAGACGAGGGCAACCTCCGGCTCCATCAAGTTCCGTGGTCAGGAACTGACAAGAATGAACGAGTCCAAGATCGTTCAGGCCGGAATCGGCAGGAAGTTTCAGACGCCGTCGATCTACGATGACCTTACAGTCTTCGAGAATCTCGAAATCTCATATCCCAAGGGACGCTCGGTTTTCGGCGCTCTTGCCTTCAAGCGCGATGCGGTCGTTCGGGACCGCGTGTTCGAGGTGGCGGAAATGATCTTTCTGAAAGATCGCCTCAACGAGCGTGCCGAGTTTCTGTCGCACGGCCAGAAGCAATGGCTCGAGATCGGCATGCTGCTGATCCAGGATCCGGATCTTCTGATGCTCGACGAACCTGTCGCCGGCATGAGCGTGTCGGAGCGCAAGAAGACCGCGGAACTCCTGAACAAGATCATCGCCAATCGTTCGATCATCGTCATCGAGCACGACATGAAGTTCGTCGAGGACATAGCGCATCGCGTGACCGTGCTCCACCAGGGCAAGGTTCTGTCCGAAGGGTCGATGGACCATGTGAAGCACGACCCCAAGGTCGTCGAAGTCTATCTCGGTCATTGAGGGGACGCGGCATGCTTGATGTATCCAAACTTCACGTCGCATACGGTCAAAGCGAAGTCCTCCACGGAGTTTCCTTCGACGTAAAGCCGAACGAGATCGTTGCCATCATGGGCCGTAACGGCATGGGCAAGACGACTCTCATGAAATCGCTGATGGGCATCGTGCCGACAAAGAGTGGCTCTGTGAAAATCGGCGATACCGACATCACCAATTTGAAAAGCTATGAGCGTGTCGCCGACGGCGTTGCATATGTACCGCAAGGCCGGATGGTGTTCTCCACGATGACTGTCAAGGAGAACATCGAAACCGGTCTCACCGTCACGGGGGAAGGTCAGGTTCCCGGTGATATCTACGAGCTGTTTCCTGTTCTTCTCGAGATGAAAGGCCGCCGTGCAGGCAACTTGTCCGGTGGTCAGCAGCAACAGCTCGCTATTGCCCGGGCCCTCGCGTCGAAGCCCAAGGTCCTGCTGCTGGACGAGCCGACCGAAGGCATCCAGCCGTCGATCATCAAGGAAATGGGCCGCACGTTGAAGCGCATCCGCGACGAGAAAGGGCTCTCGATCGTCGTCTCCGAGCAGGTTCTGAGCTTTGCGCTGGATATCGCCGATCGCGTTCTGGTCATCGAGAACGGAAATATCGTGCGTGAAGATATCCGCTCGAAAATCGATGAAAAGAAGGTCGCCGCGTATCTGTCCGTCTAGGGATGAAATGTACGTGCAGTTCGGGAATTAACGAAAGGGTTCAAGGGGACACATCATGGCCGACACGCTTATCAAGGTCGATCTCAACGGCTCCGCGTATGACAACGACAAGATTCACAATCGCTGGCATCCCGATATCCCGATCGTGGAATGGGTTTCGCCTGGCGACGATTTCATCATCGAGACGGTCGACTGGACCGGCGGCCAGATCAAGAACAACGACGATGCGTCCGACGTCCGGGATGTCGACCTCTCGCAGGTTCATTTTCTCTCCGGTCCGGTTGGCGTCAAAGGTGCAGAGCCGGGCGACCTTCTTGTGGTCGACTTTCTGGATGTCGGCGCGTTCCCCGACAGTCTCTGGGGCTTCAATGGCTTCTTCTCGAAGAAGAACGGTGGCGGCTTCCTGACCGAGCATTTTCCGGAAGCGCAGAAGTCGATCTGGGACATCAAGGGCATGTTCACGGAATCCCGACACGTTCCCGGCGTCAGCTGGGCAGGTCTGATTCATCCCGGCCTGATCGGCTGTTTGCCGGACCACAAGATGCTCGCCGAGTGGAACGCTCGCGAGAAGGCGCTGTTCGACACCGATCCCGAACGCACTCCGCCGCTGGCCGCATTGCCTTATGCTGAAACGGCGCATATGGGCCGGATGAAGGGTGATGACGCCAAGAAGGCCGCGGGCGAAGGCGCACGCACGGTCCCGCCGCGCGAGCATGGCGGCAACTGCGACATCAAGGATCTGTCGCGAGGCTCACGCTGCTATTTTCCGGTTTATGTCGATGGCGGCGGCCTTTCCATGGGCGACCTCCATTTCAGCCAGGGCGATGGCGAAATCACCTTCTGCGGTGCCATCGAGATGGCCGGTTGGCTGCATTTGCGCGTCAACCTGATCAAGGGTGGCATGGCGAAGTACGGGATCAAGAACCCGATCTTCAAGCCGTCGCCGATCGTCCCGACCTACAACGACTACCTCATTTTCGAGGGCATCTCGGTCGATGAGGCCGGCAAGCAGCACTATCTCGATGTCCATATCGCTTACCGCCAGGCCTGTCTGAACGCGATCGAGTATCTGAAGAAATTCGGCTTCTCGGGCGCCCAGGCCTACGCCATTCTCGGCACGGCGCCGGTGCAGGGACACATCTCCGGCGTGGTCGATATTCCGAACGCCTGCGCCACGCTGTGGCTGCCGACGGAAATCTTCCACTTCGACATCAACCCAGGAGCGGATGGCCCGAAGAAGTTCCTCGACGGCAAGATCGACGTGCCGCTGGCGAAGGACCTCTGAGATGCCGGTCTATGAGTACGCGTGCGCGGAGTGCGGCCCGTTCGCTGCGCTCCGTCCGATGGCCGAATACGCTGATCCGCAGTCCTGCCCGGACTGCGGATCGGAATCGCCCCGGGTCATGCTGACGGCGCCTATGCTGGCCGGCATGGACGCCGGGCGACGTACGGCTTTCGCCACCAACGAACGCAGCGCGAATGAACCCAAGAGCACCAAGAAGCACGGGGCGGGGTGCGGCTGCTGCTCCGGCGGCGGGAAAAAGGGGCGTCTGACCATGTACGGCAAGGACGGCTCGAAGAGCTTCCCCACCAGCCGCCCCTGGATGATTTCGCATTAACGGAGGTATGCATGAGTCTTTCGCATTGGGCGGTCGTTGCCCTGGTTGCCGTCCTCCTGTTCGGCCGAGGCAAAATCTCCGGCGTAATGGGAGACCTGGCGGACGGTATAAAGAGCTTCAAGCGCGGAATGCGGGAGGACCCCGGCGCCGTTAGGGACGAGAGCGTTTAGGATTCGTCCCCTTAACCCCCAGTGTGGTAGGGAGCCCCGAAGCTGGGGTGCTGGGGGTCATGCCGGAGGCCGGAGATATTGCTGCGTCAATGCCGTCGGGCAGGGGCGTTGTATTGCTGGGGGGCACCCATAGCAGTCTCGCGATTGCCCGCAGCCTGAAGCGTACGGGCGTGCCGGTATGGTTTGTGACCGACGCAAGCCCGCTGACGGGCTATTCCCGCTATGTCCGCTCCGCGTGGCGCTGGACCGGGGCCAACGACGAAACAGCGGTCGAGGTTTTGCTCGATCTCGCGCGAAGCTGCGGACTTGAACGCCCGGTTCTTGTCGCAGCCGGCGATGCCGAGGTCCGTTTCGCGGCCCAGCATTTCGACCGGCTCAACACGGCTTTCCGGATGACGCTGCAGCCCTGGGAAGCGCTGCAATGGTCGGCAGACAAAACGCTGGCATATCGACGGGCGACTGAACTGGGTCTGCACATTCCGCATGACTATGCCGTGCGTTCGGCGACGGGGCTGGACGGACTCGACCTGAACTTTCCAGTCGTGCTGAAGCCGAGCATGCGCATCGTCGAAAATGCATTTACACGCGACAAGGCTTGGCGCGCGGACGACCATGCAAGTTTCAAACACCTGTTCGAGCGGGCGGCGGCCCTTGTCGGCGAAAAGAACATAGTGGTGCAGGAACTGGTGCCCGGCGGAAGCGAAACGCAGTTGTCCTATGCCGGACTTTGGAACGACGGGAAACCCGTGAGCTGGTTTACCTCACAACGGACGCGGCAATTCCCGCTTGAGTTCAGCCATACGAGCACGTTTGTCGAGACACTGGATGCGCCGGACGTTGTCGAGGCCGCGCATACGTTTCTGACGTCGACCGGACATCATGGTTTGGTCGAGGTGGAGTTCAAGCGCGACAGCCGCGATGGAAAGCTGAAACTCCTCGACGTCAATCCGAGGCCATGGTCGTGGTTTTCCTTGTCGGATGCCGCGGGGCTCCGGCTTGCCGAGATGCTGGTTTCCGTTGCGTACGGCGACGCACTTCCTCCGGCAAGAAAGGCTCCATCCGGCGTGGCGTGGATGTATGCACCGCGTGATGCCGTCGCCTCGATACAGATGATGCTGAAAGGCATGCTGTCGCCGTTCGCGTATCTGGCATCGTTCGCGAAGGTGCGGGCCTGGGGCATATTCGACCCCAGAGATCCCCTGCCGGCACTGCTGGATATCCCGATCGGCCTGACCCGCAAGATCAAGAGAATGCTCGCGGGCCGCTAGTCACGCCGCGGGTGCGGGTTCCTTGATGCGGGGAGCCAGCGTCACGAACCGCTCGTCCTGCGGCTCGGCCTTGCAGGCACCGGTTTCCGCGATTTCGTCGATCACCTGAGCAATCAGCCGCAGACCCATCGGGCCGAGTTCGCGGCGCCAGAGGCTCGCGGCGTCCTCGCCAGGGAGAACGAAGCACCAGTCCTGCGCGGCGATGCCACCGGCGTCCATCTCGTCGGTGAGATGATAGACGCTGCCGCCGGCGATGGGGTCGCCGGCCTTGGCGGTCCATTCCACAGCGGCGATGCCGCGCCAGCGCGGCAACAGGGACGGGTGATAGCCGAGAGAGGCGATCTTCGCCTTGTCGAGCGGGATGAAGGCGTGGGAGTGCGCGCCTAGGACGACGTCGAACTCGCCCGGCAGGTCGTCATGGGTGACCTTGCGGCGGCCGGTATGAAGAACGGGCGTATAGCCGAGCTCGACGGCGGTCTGTGCGAGACGGTCCTCGGCGTCCGGAGCGACGACGTGAAGGTCATGGCCCTTCGCGTGGAGGATCTTCAGGATCTCTCCGCCGAACCAGCGGGAGCCGATAATCGCTATTCTCATAAAATCTCCGGACCTGGGCAGAATGGGTCAGCCGCGCTTGTCGGCCTGCCAGCGGCCCGAGCAGCCGCCTTGCGGCGCTTCCCATTTGCCTGAACCATACTTCCCGTTCAACCTTCCGGTGCCAACCGCGCCGGCATTGCCCTGGGTGACGCTGACGACCACCGCCCCGGAGGGCTGGACCTGGCCGGAGACGTTGAAATTCTTCTTGCCGCCATAGAGCACATTGCCGTTCTGGATCAGCAGGGGATACCGATAGGCGCGGTCGCAATTGCCCTGTTCGGTGACAATCAGCACGCTCCATTTGCCGTCGAATGTCGACTGCGCCAAAGCGGCGGTTTCGGTCTGCGCGAAGACAGTGGAAGACGCAAGCGCGCAAAAACCGAGCGCGACGGCAAAGAGGCTTTTCATGGAGTGATTCCCGCACGTCAATGTGCTTCGAGATACATCCCGATTGTGACGAAATGACAAGTCCCGGACATGGCGAAATAGCGGGCCGTTCATGCGCGCTCCCATCCGTTCGGCGCGAGGCGTTCCTGAGGCCGGAAGCGGGCCTTGTATTCCATCTTCCGGGAACCCGCGATCCAGTAGCCAAGATAGAGATAGGGCAGGCCCATCGCCCTGGCCCTCAACACATGGTCAAGGATGATGAAGGTCCCGAGGCTGCGGGGCGTCTGGTCCGGTTCGTAGAACGAATAGACCATGCTGAGGCCGTCGGTCAGGATGTCGGTGAGGGCCAGCCCGAGCAGGGGCCCGGTACCGCGGCCGTTGATGGCGGTGTCCGGGCCGCGCCGACGGTATTCGACAACGCGCGTCTTTACATGGCTGTCCTCGATCATCATGGCGTAGTCGAGTACGCTCATCGACGCCATACCGCCCTCGGCATGGCGGGCATCGAGATAGCGCCGGAACAGCGCATATTGGTCGGCGGAGGGGACGGCCGCGCGCATGTCGCCGACAAGATCGGAATTCTGATCGCGGATGCGACGGAAGCCCTTCGACCAGTCGAACTCGTTGACGAGCACGCGAACCGAGACGCAGGCCTGGCAGCCCTCGCAGGCCGGACGGTAGGCGATGGTCTGGCTGCGGCGGAAACCGCCATGACTGAGGAGGTCGTTCAGGCCGATGGCGCGGTCGCCGACGAGATGCGTAAATACCTTACGTTCCGTCTGCCCCGCAATATAGGGGCACGGCGAAGGCGCCGTCAGGTAGAATTGTGGCGTATCGCGCGGATGTTCTGTCACGACGCTAGATTACAGCTCCAATACTGACGGAAGGGTAGCATCGGAATATTGATTGCCCAATCGTCCGGTCACTCATTCTCAACCGTGGCGCCGATCAGCATGTCGTGAAGCAGGCGCTTGCGGGAATTGAAGAAGGTGACGAGCAGGATCAGGCCGCCGGTGAAGCTGACCGTCACATAGAACAGGATGACGTGGAACGCGCCCTGCAGGAAACCGGGCTTCTCCCCCGTGTCGAGCCGGAAGACGAGGCCTGCGGTCCGCATGCCGGGCGTGGCGGCGCGGCTGCCGATGGACAACCCCGAATAGAAGATGGCGACGGCGGGAATGATGCCGCCATAGAGCGCCCAGCCGAGGCCGAGCGTGATGATGCCGAGGAAGAACACCACGATGCCGACGCCGAAGCTGATGAGCAGCACCAGAGTGAAATCGATCAGGAAAGCGATGATGCGCTTGCGGCGCACACCGTCCAGCCGAGACATGTCATAGCCCGCAGCGCCCGTGTAACTCATCGCGATTCCTCCGATCCAGCAGGAAATGTGGGCCGGTGGAGGGGGGTACGCAAGATGGTAGTTCTGGGAACGTCTCCTCTAGGCATGCGTGCACGACGTTGTTCTCCGGTTTGGGAGGGATGCGATGCGCGGGGCTCTGCGCCCCGGCGGGTCCTCGTCCTCTCGTCACCCTCCGAAATGGAGGGGCGCGCGGGACGCCGGGAGATTGGCCGCTCCCTCGGCGATGTGGTCAGAGAGTGAAAGACCACATCAATTGGGTACTCACCTCGGGGAAGCCGTTCTTCCGGCGTCCCGCGCACGGTGTCTTTTCGGCTTGCTGCGTGCTCGCCCCTGGAGGCTTAGCTTTGTAGCCTCCACTAACGGGACCCCGTGCCAGCCTCTAGCCTCCCGGTTTGGAGGTTAACGGGCCGGCCGACCGCAGGGGTCTCCTGTGGCGGGTGTACTGAGCCCGCCGGGACCGCACGCCTTGGGCCGTTCGGTTCAGGGAGCGACCCCCTCGCCGAACACCGCACTTCCGATCCGCAACCAGAACGCCTCATGACCGCGCCCTCCGTGACCGAAAGCACGCCCTGTGTAGCAGGTCATAGGAATAAAGTCAAGAAAAGAAGTTCTGTAACTGTTACGTAACGGCCTTACCCAATCGCCGCGTCTACAGTGTCCCGTCACGCCATGTCCCGGAGAATCCCATGAAACGCGCGTTGTTTGGCGGTGCGCTTGCCCTTGCGCTCGCGGCGTCCACTGCATTGGCCCAGAGTTTCGAACCCGACGACCTGAACTGGCGTGCTATCGAGCGCCGCGCGGTGGAAGCGGTGATCTGGGGGATGCCGGCGGTCAATTACGACCTGATGCTGCAGGAAATGCTGACGCAGACCGACGGCAAGATCGGCCAGGTGGTCTATTGGGGCCGCGCGCTCGACTGGAAAAACCAGACGCTGACGCCGAACCCCGACACGATCTACTTCATGACGTTCTTCGATACGCGCGAGGGACCGTTCGTTATCGACGTTCCGCCCGCGGGGGACAGTGGTTCGCTCAACGGCAATATCGTGACGCTATGGCAGATGCCGCTGGAAGATGTGGGGCTGCTGGGCGCCGACAAGGGGGCGGGCGGCAAGTTCGTAGTCCTTCCACCCGGATTTTCGGGTTCCGTCCCCGACGGCTTTACGCCGCTTCAGTCGGATACCTATTCAGGGTACGCCTTAATCCGCTCCAACATGGCGAGCCACAGCGACGCCGATGTAGCGGAGTCCATCGAATACGGTAAGACAGTCAAGGTCTATCCGTTATCTGCGGCAGCCAATCCGCCAGCTACTGTATTTACCGATGCAAAGGACGTGCTGTTCGATTCCACAATCCGCTTCGACTCGACATTTTTCGAGCATCTGAACCGGATCGTGCAGACGGAGCCGTGGATCGCGCGCGACCGGGCGATGATCGATCCGCTCCGCACGCTTGGAATCGAGAAGGGAAAACCGTTCAAGCCGGACACCGAGACGCGCCTTCTGTTCGATGCCGCGGCGGTGGAGGCGAAGGCATGGCTGGACGCGCGGTATGAGGCCGGCTGGGACCCGTTTTTCGCGGGAACGCATTGGCGGCCAGGCGGAGTGCCTGAGCTGGCGAAGGCCGTTTCTTCAGGCTACGCCGACCCCGATACATATCCGACCGATCTGCGCGGCGTGATTTACACGCTCGGCTATATCGGGCTCAAGCGTCTCGGTACCGGGCAGTTCTATCTGCTCACGCCCAAGGACAAGGACGGTGAGACGCTCGACGGTGCCAATACCTACAAGCTGACCGTGCCGCCGAACGCGCCGGTCGATCAGTACTGGTCGGTCACCGTCTATGACCGGCAGACGCATGGGCTTGTTCGGAACATGGACCGTGCAAGCCGCGCCTCGAACGCCGCCGAGGTGCAAAAAAATCCAGACGGTTCCGTCGACCTCTATTTCGGACCGAAAGCGCCCGCCGGCAAGGAAGCAAACTGGGTTCCGACCGATCCGTTGCGGAAATTCGAATTGATGTTTCGTGCGTATGGGCCGAAGCCGGACTTCTTCGAGAAGAAATGGGTATTGCCGGACGCAGAAGAATTCGCCGCCCAGTAAGGAGGCAGGAAATGAAAGCCGTCGCGCCATCACCGAATTGGTCCGCTGCGATGCCACCAGCACCAGACCCGGACGTAAAGATAACGGAGGGTTATGCCCGGATGGTCGCGCGCGACACGTACTTCTGGGCATGGCCGATGATGAACATCTATAACCGTCGGCTTGCTTTCAACGAAGCATCCAAACCCGGGCTGATGAATGGTGTGCTGCCCTTCGCGCCACTGAACATGATGGTAATGCTCAGCGACTATGTGAAACCGGATCAACGTTGGGTCGCATGCCCGAACCAAGACGTCGCATATGGCGCTGGTATCGCTGCATTGGACGAAACTCCCGTCGTGGTTCAGGTGCCGGATTTCGGTGACCGCTTTTGGGTGTATCAGGTCGTTGATCTTCGTACGGATGGGTTCGCGACGATCGGAAAGATGTACGGGACACAGCCGGGCTTCTACTTGCTTGCACGCGACGACTGGCGCGGCGAGGTTCCAAAAGGGATTACACAAGTCTTCCGCACGCGGACAGGAACCGCTTTTGTTGTTCCCCGCGTGTTTCTTGACGATACGCCGGAAGACAGGGAGGCAATCCAAAAGGTTCTATCTGAAATCGATATTTATCCGCTCGCGGAGTTCGACGGAAAAATGAAGACACATGACTGGCGGACGATGCCCAATCTCGGAAATCCTTCCGGCGAAGGCGGCTCCGAGGAAGCGCGCTGGGTATTTCCCGAGAAATTCTTCGGCGAGCTTCCAGCCGTGCTGAAAGACGCACCGCCTCTGCCCGGCGAAGAAGCGAGATACGCACAAATCAACGCGGTGCTGGCGGCGGCTCAGAACAACCCCAGCCTGAGGGCGGCGATGACGGACGAAGCACAAAAGGCCGAAAAGGAACTGATTAGTCCACTGCTGCAATTTCGCAATTGGGGCATCCAACTTGCCAACAACTGGAGCACCACATCGAATAATGCGGCGTTCGGGACGGATTATTTTGCGCGTACCGCAGTCGCGAAGTCCAATATCTTGGTAAATGCGCCAGCCGAGACGAAATATCTTTATCAGGATCTCGACGATTCCGGCGCGCGCCTGAACGGCAGCAACGTATACACCATCACGTTCCCGAAAGATCAGACGCCTCCAGTATATGGCTTCTGGTCGCTGACCCTTTATGACGCGCATCACTTCTTCGTTCCAAACGACATCAACCGCTATTCACTCGGCACCAAGAACAAGACGCTCAAATACAACGACGACGGATCGCTTACCATTTATGTCCAGGCGGCCCGCCCCTCAAATGACAAGGTGGCCAACTGGCTGCCCGCTCCCCAAACTGACTTCTCGCTCTACCTGCGGGCGTATTGGCCGCAAACTTCGATTATCGATGGTTCATGGACCCCGCCGCCAGTGGGGAAGGAGTAGTCCCGGGGTGCGGATTGCCCTGCGGAATATCATGGTCCTTCACTGACATAAATACAAAGTCCCCGCCTCCAAGATCGAGGCGGGGACGCTCCTCAAAAGAGGAGGTAGAGCAAAATGATAATGGGAATGGGAATCCCGATCAGCCACATCAAAATACCAGGCATCGCTTTCTCCTTCATAAGACCAATGGCGCCAGGCCGTCCTGGTTCCCGAAAATGCGCGCGGGGAACAAAAGGCTGATCCCTTGATTGACCCGCAAAGGGAGAACAGAGATGGGCCAGCCCGCGCAGAAACAGGACCACCAGCCCGGCCGTGAATACAAGATGGTGCCGCCGCCGGATTTCGAGCCACGCTTCAAGGGCACCGACCGTCTCAAGAACAAGGTCGCGCTGATAACGGGCGGCGACTCCGGAATCGGGCGCGCGACCGCGCTGGCCTTCGCGGAGGAGGGCGCGGACATCGCCTTTGTCTATCTCGAGGAACACAAGGACGCCGAGGAAACGAAGAGCCTGATCGAAAAACGCGGGCGCAAGGCGCTGGCGATCACGGGCGATCTGGGCTTCGCCGAGCAGGCGGATCGCGCGGTCGAGGAGACCGTCAGGACATTCGGCAAGATCGACATCCTCATGAACAACTGCGCAGAGCAGCATGTCGTCGAGGATTTTGCCGACATTTCGCCCGAACAGATCGAGCGCACCTTCCGCAGCAACATCTTCTCCTATCTTTTCGTGACGCGCGCGGCGCTGAAGCACATCAAGAAAGGCGGGGTGATCCTCAACACCGCGTCGATCACGGCGTTCGAGGGACATAAAATTCTCGTCGATTATTCGGCGACGCGCGGCGCCGCCGTGACGTTCACGCGGTCGCTGTCGCAGCAGCTCGCCGACAAGGGCATCCGCGTCAATGCGGTGGCGCCGGGGCCGATCTGGACGCCGCTGATCCCGGCGAGCTTCGACGAGGAGCAGGTCGCGAAATTCGGTACGGACACGCCGATGGGGCGCGCCGGGCAGCCCAACGAGGTTGCCTCGGCGTTCCTGTTCCTGGCGACGGAGGAGGCCTCCTACATCACCGGACAGGTCGTGCATGTGAACGGCGGCACGCCGCTCTGAATTGCGTTAATTCGCTAATGCCCGAGCGGCATCAGCGTCACCGACTCGTCCGTGTAGGTCGCCAGACGTTCGACCATACTTGCGGTCGCCTCGTTCATGCCGACAATCTCGACGGGAATGTCGTGATGGCGAAACTTCAGGACCACGCGGTCCAGCGCGCTTATGCTGGTTATGTCCCAGAAATGAGAGGCGTGCAGATCGATGACGACGGCTTTCAGCTCTTCCTCGCGGAAGTCGAAGGCCGAGTGGAAAGCTTCGGCGGTCGCGAAGAAGATCTGGCCTGTGACGCGATATGTGCGCACGCCGGATTCGGCATCGAGGTCCGATGCGACGCCGAAGAATCGCGTGACTTTATGGGCGAAGAACAGACCGCTCAGGATGACGCCGAACAAGACCCCCTTGGCCAGATCGTGGGTGAAGACGACGACCGCGACCGTGCCAAGCATCACAAAGCTTGAGCTCCGCGGGTTCGTCATCAAGGCTTTCAGGGAACGCCACTGGAACGTGCTGATGGACACCATGATCATGACCGCGACGAGCGCGGCCATCGGGATTTGCGAAACGTAAGGGCCGAGAACGACGATCAGGAAGAGCAGAAACGCCCCGGCCCAGAACGTGGAAAGCCGGCCACGCCCGCCCGAGGTGACGTTGATGACCGACTGGCCGATCATCGCGCAGCCGGCCATGCCGCCGAAAAAGCCGGCAGTTACGTTTGCCAGTCCCTGACCCGCGCATTCCCTGTTCTTGTTCGACGTCGTGTCGGTCATCTCGTCGATGATCGCCGCGGTCATAAGGCTTTCCAGAAGCCCGATCATCGCAAGCGTCAGCGCATAAGGCAGGATGATCATGAGCGTTTCGAGCGTCAGCGGGACCTGGGGCAGCGCGATCCATGGCAACTCGCTTGGAAGGGCGCCCATGTCGCCGACCTTGTTCACGCCGAGCCCGAGATACATCGAGACAGCCGTGAGGACCGCAATGCAGATCAGCGGCGAAGGCACTGCCTTCGTAAGGAACGGAAAAACGTAGATGATGGCCAGTCCTGCCGCCGTCATTACATAGACGGTCGTGCCCTGACCGATCAGCTGGGGCATCTGCGCGAGGAAGATCAGGATTGCCAGCGCGTTGACGAAACCGGTGACGACCGAGCGCGACACGAAGCGCATGAGGTCTCCCAGCCGGATGACACTGGCGATGATCTGGATAATGCCGGTGAGGATCGTGGCCGCGAACAGATAGCCGACGCCGTGATCCTTCACCAGGGTGACCATCGCGAGGGCCATGGCGCCTGTGGCGGCCGAGATCATCGCGGGACGGCCGCCCGCGAAGGCCGTGACGACGGCTATGCAGAATGACGCATAAAGGCCGACCTTCGGATCGACGCCGGCGATAATGGAAAAAGCGATGGCTTCGGGAATAAGCGCAAGCGCGACGACGGTGCCCGCCAACAGTTCGCGCGTGACATTGGGCGCCCATTCACGGGCGTAGGAAGACATGAAGTTCATGGAAACCGCAGCATGACGGCGCGGCGCAGGACGCCATCGGCACATCATGATCTTTTGCGTGGTCCGGCGGATTGGCGGCCGGAAGAGCCACCCGGATTCTCACCGGGTCCGTTCGATGGTTCCGTTTAGCTAAATGAGACCACTGAATCAAACGACTAGACGCCGCAGCCACGATTTCGGACCAATGCGGACCGCTCAGGCGGCGCCGGCCCACGGAAGCGGCAGTCCGCCGCATCGGGTGTCACGGCGAGTTGAAGCCGGAGCTATTTGGTTTCTGCCGGAGAGAGCGGATACAAGCTCCGGAGACTTTGCCGCCCGCCGGAACCAGCCCCTTCATGGCCGAAATCAACCTTCCACTCGTTTTCCTTGCCGGGATGCTGAGCTTCCTGACGCCCTGCGTGCTGCCGCTGGTGCCGGCCTATCTGAGCTTCCTCGCCGGAACCACGCTCGACGAGCTGCAGGAGCGGCAGCCGGACCGCGTGGTGGTGCGGCGCGCGCTGGCGACCGCAAGCCTCTTCGTGCTCGGCTTCGGCACGGTGTTCGTGCTGCTCGGCGCGACGGCGTCGGTGTTCGGCGCGGTGCTGCGCCAGCATCTGGAATGGCTGACGGTGCTCGCCGGGGCCGCGATCATCGTCATGGGTCTGCACTTCATCGGCCTCTTCAAGCTCGCCTTCCTTTACCGCGAAAAGCGCTTCAATCCCGCGAAGCCGGTCGGCATCTGGGGCGGCTATGTGATGGGCCTCGCTTTCGCCTTCGGCTGGACGCCCTGCATCGGGCCGGTGCTGGCCACCGTACTTACGCTTGCCGCAGGCGAGGCGACGGTGACGCGCGGGGCGGGGCTTCTGGCGCTCTATGCCGCCGGGCTCGGCCTGCCGTTCATTCTGGCCGCCTTCGCGATGGGGCCGTTCACGCATTTCCTTTCGCGCTTCCGCAAGCATCTCGGGCGGGTGGAGAAGATCATCGGCGTGCTGCTGGTGCTTGTCGGCATCGCCTTTCTGACCGGCTGGCTGTCGCGGATGAGCTTCTGGCTGCTGGAGACTTTTCCGGTATTCGGGAAGCTGGGGTAGGCGTCGTCCCTGAAATCGCGAAGCGATTATCCGAGATCTCACCCGGCAAAGATCCCGGACCGCGCTACGCGCGCCCGGGATGACAGATAAAAAACACCCGCCCCGGAGACCGGAGCGGGTGCTGCTGTTGGTACGCGAGGTGCGTACGGAGATCAGTTGGTCGGCGTGACGTAGTCGTAGGAGCCGTTCGACCACTTGTAGACGACATAGCCCGGAAGGGTGACGTCGCCCTTGTCGTCGAAGTCGATGTCGCCGATGACCGTCGGGAACGTGCCTTCGTCGAGCGCCTTCACGACCGCGGCGTGATCGGTCGAGCCCGCCTTCTTGGCGGCATCGGCCCAGGCCTGGATCGCGGCGTAGGTGTAGAGTACGTAGCCTTCCGGCTTCACGCCCGCATCGGTGAACTTCTTCACGATCTCGGCGTTGTCCGCGTCCTTCGCCGGATCGGGCGAGAACGTCATCAGCGTGCCTTCGCCGTCATTGCCGGCGATCGTCCAGAACTCCTGCGAAACGAGCGCGTCGCCCGCCATGATCGGAGCCTGCACACCCTGCTGACGCAGTTGCTTCACGAGGTTGCCGGCTTCGGTGTGGTAGGTGCCGGTATAGACGAGATCGACATTTGCCTGCTTGAGCTTCGAGACCAGCGCCGAGAAGTCGGTGTCGCCCTTGTTGAAGCTGTCGGACAGGACCGGCGTGAGGCCGCCGGCTTCGAGCGCCTTCTGCGTTTCGAGCGCGAGGCCTTCACCGTAGGGCGACTTGTCGTGCAGCACGGCGACGTTCTTGCCGGCGAAGTTGTCGATGATGTACTTCGCCGCCGTCGGGCCCTGCTGGTCGTCACGGCCGCAGACGCGATAGATGCCGGGGCCGGGGCGCTGGTCGGTGAATTTCGGGTTGGTCGAGGCCGGCGAGATCTGAACGATGTTCGACTCGGCGTAGACGGCCGACGCCGGGATCGAGGCGCCCGAGCAGTAGGAACCGGCAACGAACACGGCGCCGGAGCCGGCGACACGGTTGGCGACCGACGTCGCTTCCGTGCCGTCGCACTTGTCGTCCTCGATCAGCAGTTCGATCTGCTGGCCGTTGACACCGCCGGCGGCGTTGATGTCAGCCACGGCGGCTTTGGCGCCGTCGAGCATCTGCTTGCCGAAGGTCGCTTCGGAGCCCGTGATCGGACCCTGGAGCGCGATCTTCACGGTGCCGCCGGAAGCGGCAGGCGCGGCCGGCGCTTCAGCCGCAGGGGTCGAGGCCGGAGGGGCCATTTCGCTGGTTGCGGGCGGCGTCGCCGGAGCTTCGCTTTCCGAGCTCTGCTGTTCGCCGCAACCGGCCAGGGCGAGCGTGCTGCAAAGCAGCAGTCCCGCGAGCATCTTGTGGTTCATGCCCCATCACTCCTTCATCAGATGTAGTTTTTGAAGTCTTGCAACTTCGGCGGTCAGTCCGCTCGGTTGCCCATTCTGCATGCCTTTTGCCAAAGGGGAAGCCCGGTTCCTCAGCCGCGCTGTCTCCAGGATAACAGACCGGACGGCTCGATGGCCCAGGCGTAGCGGCGGGTCATCTGCCGGAAACGGGTCAGGCGATGGCCGAGCACCGCCGCCAGCGCGAGAAGGACAAAATCGACCAGGTAATAATGCATTGACAGCAAGGTGCCGTGGAACAGCGCGAAATGGATGAAGCGCACGGCGCAGGTGAGCAGCACGATCCACGCAATGGCCTTGGCGACCGGCTCCCAGGAACGGGCGACCGCGCGCCCCGTCATGAAGGCCGCGCCGCCACCGAGCACCAAAGTGACGATGATGAAATCCGCGAGGCCGACTTCCCAGAGAACGCCCATGATCAGGCTCCTTCCAGATAGGCGGCGCGGACTTCCTCGCGCGACAGCAGTTCCTTCGACGGGCCCGACAGCGTGATGCGGCCGTTGACCATGACATAGCCGCGGTGGGCGAGCTTGAGCGCATGAAACGCGTTCTGCTCGACGAGGAAGACGGTGAGGCCTTCTTTTTTGTTCAGTTCGCGGATGGCATCGAAGATCTGCTTCACGATCAGCGGCGCAAGGCCGAGCGAGGGCTCGTCCAGCAACAAAAGGCGCGGACGGGCCATCAGCGCGCGGGCGATGGCGAGCATCTGCTGCTCGCCGCCGGACAAGGTGCCGCCGCGCTGGCCTATGCGCTCTCTGAGACGGGGAAACAGCGAAAACACGCGTTCGAGATCTCCGTCGAAATGCTGCTCTCCGGCGACGACCGAACCCATCTGCAGGTTTTCCAGAACGGTCATGCGCGGGAAGATGCGGCGGCCCTCCGGCGACTGCGCGATGCGCAGGCGCGCGATCTGGTGCGTCGGCATGTTGGTGATGTCACGGCCGTCGAAGACAATGCTGCCCGAACGGGCGCGGGGATTGCCGCAGATCGTCATCATCAGCGTCGACTTGCCGGCGCCGTTCGAGCCGATCAGCGCGACGATCTCGCCCTCGCGTACCTCGACGTCGACGCCCTCAAGGGCGCGGATGTTGCCGTAATAAGTATGTACGTCGTTGACAGTGAGAAGTGGAGCGCTCATGCCGACAGCTCCTTGGCGACTTCGTCCGTCTCTTCCTCCTCGACGCCGAGATAGGCAGCGATGACTTTCGGATCGGAGCGGACCGCGGCCGGCGATCCGTCGGCGATCTTGCGGCCGTAATCGAGCACGACGATGCGATCCGAAATCTGCATCACGACGCCCATGTCGTGCTCGATGAGAAGGATCGAAACGTCGTGCTCCTTGCGGATCGAGAGCAGAAGCTCGTTCAGTTCCTCGCCCTCGCGCGCGTTGAGGCCGGCCGCCGGCTCGTCGAGGCAGAGCAGCACGGGGTCCGAACACATGGCGCGCGCAATCTCGAGGCGGCGCTGGGCGCCGTAGGGCAGGCTTGCCGCGGCGTCGTCCGCGCGGTCGAGCAGGCCGGTCTTGTCGAGCCAGTAGCGCGCCTTGTCGATCGCGGCCCGCTCGGCCTTGCCATAGCCGCCGAGGCCGAGCAGGCCGCCGAACGTGTAGCCCGACGCGCGCATCAGCTTGTTGTGCTGCGCGATCAGCAGGTTCTCCAGCAGCGTCATGCCGCCGAACAGGCGGATGTTCTGGAAGGTGCGGGCAACGCGCGCGAGTTCGGAAACCTTGAAGTCCTGCAGGCGCTCGAGAAGGAACAGCGCACCTTGCCGGGTGCGTACCCACTGCTTGCCGGTGGCGGTGACGTTGTCGATCCGCGTCAGGATCGAGTCGTCGCCGTGAACCAGCGCGATGCGGCCTTCGGTCGGCTTGTAGAAACCGGTGATGCAGTTGAAGACGGTTGTCTTGCCGGCCCCGTTGGGGCCGATGATGGCGGTGATGTCGCCCTTCTTCGCCTCGAACGACAGATCGTCCACGGCGACGAGGCCGCCGAACTTCATCGACAGATGCTCGACGCGGAGAATGGTCTCTTGCCGAGCCATTAGCCGTGGCCCTCCGAGATCATGTCGGCGCCGACGCGCTTCTTCTCCTTCAGGAACACCGTCGGTGCGCGCGACGAGATAAGGCCGCGCGGCTTCCACACCATGATGATGACCATGACGATGCCGAATATCAGCATGCGGTACTGAACGGGGTCGAAGCCGGAGCCGAAGATCGCTTTGACGAAGCCGAGATTGCGCAGCATCTCGATGCCGCCGATCAGGACGAGCGAGGACAGGACGATGCCGAGATTCGAGCCGAGCCCGCCGAGCACGACGATGGCGACGATAAAGGCCGACTGGATGAAGGTGAAGTCCGTCGGCGAGATATAGCCCTGGCGGGCGGCGAACACCGTGCCGGCGAAACCGCCGAACATCGCGCCGAGCGCGAACGCGGTCAGCTTGGTATTGACGACCGAGATGCCGAGCGAGCGGCAGGCGATTTCGTCCTCGCGCAGCGCTTCCCAGGCGCGGCCGATGGGCAGGCGGCGCAGGCGGATGGTGACGACGAGCACGACAAGCGCCAGCGCGAGAATGACGTAATAGAAGAAGATCAGGCGATGGACCGGCGAGAAGGCGATGCCGAAAAATTCGGCGAAGCTGGTCGGCCCGGACGGAATGAATTCGAGGCCGAAGAAACTCGGCCGCGGGATCTGGTTGATGCCGCTGGCGCCGCCAGTGAATTCGCGCCAGTTGATCAGCACGAGGCGGATGATCTCGCCGAAAGCCAAAGTGACGATGGCCAGATAGTCACCGCGCAGCCGCAGCACCGGGAATCCAAGCACCACGCCGAACAGGGCGGCTATGATGCCCGCGATGGGCAGGCACATCCAGAAGGACAGGCCGAAATTCATGGTCAGCAGCGCGAAGGTGTAGGCGCCGACGGCATAGAAGGCGACATAGCCGAGGTCGAGCAGGCCGGCGAGGCCGACAACGATGTTCAGGCCCCATCCCAGCAGGACATAGGTCATCACCAGCACACCGAGATCGACCCAGTAGCGCCCCGTAACGAGGCCGCCCGACGCCCATACGGCGAGGAACGGGTAGGTGACGGCGACGACCAGCATGACCGGCACGAGCAGGCGGCGGGCCTTGGCGGCCCAGCCGGTGTCGAGCACCGTGCCGGAAGCTGCGCGCGCGGTCGCGGTCTTCGGCTTCCGCCAGATCGTGAGGTTCAGAAGGATACGGCCGAGGAACACGAAGGCCGTGAGGCCGAGTACCACGTCCACATTGTTGTCGAAGACATAACGGCCGCCGCGCGCCACCGTTTTGAAGCCGACGATCGGGAACGTGAGGATGAAGGTGACGGCCGCCCACATCGCGGCATCCTTCAGCAGCGCGATTGCGGGATGCGGCTGCCGCACCGGCGAGGGCTCGACCGGAGCCGCTCCCGGAGGTGTCTGTACAGGGGCCGCGGTATCTGTACTCGCCATGTTCACACTTTCTCGACTTCGGGCCGCCCGAGAATGCCGGTCGGCAGGAAGATGAGGACGATGGACAGAATCGAGAACGCGGCGACGTCCTTGTAATCGACGGAGACATAGCCGGCGAAGAACACTTCGATCAGGCCGATGGTGATGCCGCCGAGGACGGCGCCGGGCAGCGAGCCGATGCCGCCGAGCACGGCCGCGGTGAAGGCTTTGATGCCGACAACGAAGCCGGCGTAGAAATCGGTCGAGCCGTAATAGAGCAGGTGCATCAGTCCCGCGACAGCGGCGAGCGACGCGCCCATGACGAAGGTCAGCGAGATCGTCTTGTCGACGTCGATGCCGAGCAGGGACGCCATCTTGATGTCCTGCTCACATGCCCTTTGGGCACGTCCAAGCGGCGTCTTCGTGACGATGAAGGTGAAGACCGCGAGCACGACGATGGTCGTGGTGAACAGCGCGATCTGGGAATACTGCAGCCACACCGAGAAATCCGCTTCCTTGAAGAACTCGATGCCGCCCGGAATGAGCTGGGTGAAGGCCTTCTTGTCGGCTCCTTGCGCGTTCTGGATGTAGTTCTGCAGCACGATCGACATGCCGATTGCCGAGATCAGCGGCGCGAGGCGGAACGACCCGCGAAGCGGCCGATAGGCCATGCGCTCGACCGTCCAGCCGTAAAGCGCGGTGAGAAAGACGGCGCCGAGGAGAATGACGAGGAGGACGATGGGAACGGCGGTGACGCCGAGGGAAAACAGGGCGATGAGCAGCACCAGGGAGATCATCGTCGAGACCATGAAGATGTCGCCGTGGGCGAAATTGATCATGCCGATGATGCCGTAGACCATCGTGTATCCGATGGCGATCAGGCCGTAGATGGACCCCAGTGCGACGCCGTTGATCAACTGCTGGAGGAAATACTCCATGCGCCTCTGCTTCTGTCTCGCAGGCCCCAGGGCCTGTGCCGTTGCCTTTTTGGGCCGCCCGGAGGCCGCCAAGCCGAACAATCCGACAAGGCAACACGCCTTTGCAAGACATTTGAAAGGCTAACGGGGTTCTCTCAAGGGATAAGGAGAGAATCGCGCCGTGATCCTCGGCCCGTCAGATATCCGGCCTGTTTCATCCTCGGCCAGCACCGCCGGGGGGCTGACGGCCGCGCTTGCGGGCAAGGTAATAGAGGCGCGCCTCATGATGGCGCTCGGCGACGGGGTTTTCCGGTTCACGAGCGCGGAGAACGAATTCGACCTGCCGCTGCCGCGCAACCTGCCGCCCGGAACACAGGTGCAGATCGAGAAGCAGCCGGACGGCACGTTCAAGATGACGATCCTGAACGAGATGGCGCTGCCGGCGCCTGTGACGCGCCCGGGGCAGCCTGTTCCACTTCCAGCCAATCTGTTTGTTCATCCGAAGACCCCGTTGGCGCCGCAATTGTCGCCGGGCCGCCCGGTCGAGGCACGGGTGGTTTCCAATCCTGCGTCCGGCACGGTGCGCGTTGCGGTCGGGACCGGGGAGTTCGACCTGCCGCTGCCGCGCGCGCTTCCGGAAGGGACCGTGCTGCGTATCGTGCCGCAGAGCAACGGGACGGTTCAGGTGAGCTTGCCGTCATCGGTGTTCGCCGGAGGAGCTGTAACCACGCCGGCGGCGCCCGCGCCGCAGCCGGCGGTGCACCCCTCCGTCTTCACTGTCAAGCCGGAAGGGACGCCGCCGCAATTGCCTGCCGGGCAGGTGGTCGAGGCGCGCGTGACGGCAACGCTGCCCGGAAATATCGTGCGGTTCGCAACGGCGGACGGCGAGATCGATCTGCCGATGCCGAAGGCCTTTCCGCCAGGCGCCCAGGCGCGCATTGTGGCGCAGCCGAATGGAAGCTTTGTCGTGACCATGCGGCCGGAGCCATCGGCCGCGCCCGCGCGTCCGGGTGCAGCGGTATCGTCTCCGGCCGTTCAGCCGTCCCTCTCGCCGTCGCAGCCGGGGGCCCCGGCGCCGCAGATACCTGCGGCGATCAGCATAAAGCCCGCGCCGGGATTGCCGTCCTTTCCGGCAGGACAGCCTGTCGACGCCCGCGTTTCAGCGCAGCCGGCGCCGAACGGCATGGTGCGGTTCACCGCTCCGTCCGGCGATTTCGATCTTCCGATGGCGCGGCCCTTGCCGTCTGGAATGGTGGTGCGCGTGCTGCCGCAGGCCAATGGCGGCATGACCGTCGTGCCGCTGCCCGACGCTCCGGAAACAGCCGCGCCGCGCGCCGCCGTACCATCCCAGACGCCCGCCGATGCCGTGCGCCAGACCGTGGGGCAGGCGGTGTCGAAACAGGCGGGGCTTGGCAATCTGTTCGCCGACATCGAAAAGCTGCCCTTCAAGCTCAGCGTGCCGATGCCCGTACAGAATGCGGCGGAGCGCGTTCTCGACCATCGCCTGCCGCTGGAATTCGTGGCGAAACCGGAACTGCTGTCAAAGGCCATCGCAAGCTCCGGCCTGTTTGCCGAACGCATGCTTGCGGGGCTGCCGCCCGTGCAAAATGTGCCGCCCGATCTGAAGCTGGCGCTGTTCGTGCTGCGCAGCGCTCTCGGTTCGTGGTCGTCTTCCCATGCCGACGCGCCGTTGCGGACCGGGCCGCATCTGCCGCCACCCGCACCCGGCGCGCCGCCGGCGGCGCAGCCGCCGTCCGATCCCGCGCAGGTGCGCGCCGCGGCGCAGATGCCGCCGGACGAATTCGTGCCGCGTGTCATGAGCGAGACGGACTCCGCCATCGCGCGCATCAATCTGCACCAGATCGCCTCCCTGCCGGACGACCGCGCGGCGGCGGCGCGCGGCGATGCGCCGGACGCGCGCTGGTCGTGCGAAATCCCGGTGAATGTCGACGGACGGACGGCGATGTTCGGCTTCGTCATCGAGCGCGACGGCCGTCACGCGCAACAGGACAAGGACAAGAAGAAATGGCGCGTGCGCGCTGCTCTCGATCTTGAGGATACCGGCGCGGTCGAGGCCGATGTGCGGCTTCAGGGCGAGGCGGTGAGCGCAGTCATTCTGGCGGAACGCGGCGAGACCGTGCGGATGCTCGAAGACGCTTTGCCGCTGCTGCGCGACGGGTTGACGGCGGCGGGTTTCGAGGTCGAGAGCCTGTATGTGCGTCTCGGTCGCGGCGCGCAGGAGCAGCGGCCGATGCGCCATTTCGTGGACCGCAAGACATGAACGACGAACAGAGATCGCTCGCCGTCGCGCTGCAATATGACAGCCCTGGGGTTCCGCGCGTCACGGCGTCCGGGCGCGGGGCGGTGGCGGAAGCCATTCTTGCGGCGGCGCGCGAACACAATATTCCGATCGAGGAAAATCCGGCGCTGGCGGAAGCGCTGTCGCAGGTGGAGATCGACACCGAAATCCCGGAAGAGCTTTACCGGGCCGTCGCGGAAGTGCTGGGCTTCGTTCTGCGAGCGGCGGGGAAGATCAAATAACGGTCAGAAGCGCGCATCCATGCCGAGGCGTCCATACGCGCCGGTGTTTTCGCCATCGTCGAGGACGCCGGCGGACAGCTTGAATTCATAGCGCCGCCAGTCGATGCCGGAGATGAAGAGACCGCCCCGTACCTGGTCCGATCCGATATTTCCGAAGGCCTCGGCTTCGGCGCCAAGAACTAAACCGGCGACCGCGTGGCCGGCGGCGAGCCGCACGCGCCAGAAATCGAAGGTGGAGGCATAGGCCGCCGAGGCCTCGACCTGAATGTCGTCTGCGGGACGCCAGAACAGTTCGGCGGCGATCTTCACGCCTTTTTCGGTGCCCTCGACCTCGTTCTCAGGGTCCGGGACGTCGAGTTCGTGGTCCTCGATCGCGAAGCCGACGAGCGTCGTGATGCAGAGCTGCCCGCTGAGAAAACGCCAGCCGAGCATGGCCTCGCCGAGCATGACATCGCCGACAACCTCGCCATCCGGCGCATCCTCCTTGCCGTAATCGTAGCGGCCGGCGCCGCCCATGATGCGGATGAGGGGGCCCGCGCCGTGGGGCGCCCGTGACAGCGGGGCTTCGACGCCGCCCCAACTGAAAACCGAGATGCTCGACAGATCGGCGCCGGAGAAGAAGAGAAGCCGGCGGGCGTTCGCGGACTCCTCCGCCGTTGCCGGCAGCACGCATGCGCCGAGCCATACGCAGACTGCCGCGAACATTTTTCGTGGCATGCATCCGCCTTCCGCAGCTTTCGTGAAAATTGAAGGTTCGCAGCGGAAGGCGGTCAATCGCGGATAAAAAAATGCCCCCGGTATTCACCGGGGGCACAGGCGGGCAAGAGATTTTGGAGGTTAAAGCTTGCCGAGGCGTAGAAACTGTGTTTCGCCCGAGGCGTCGTCGACGCCGTCATTGTCCGTGATGGCAAAGGCCTGACCGTCCGCGTCGACCGCGAAGCTCTCGATCTTGTCGAGGACATAGCCGTGCGCGGCCTTGAGCAGCGGCAGCAAATCCTTCGCATCTTCCTTTTTCAGAACCGGAAGATCCTTCCCGCCGAGCGCGCCGGGCGTGACGCCCTTCAGCGAGACGCGCGTCAGCTTCTTGAGCTTTGCGGCATCGCCGATGAGATTGTCGCGCTCGATGAAAATGAGATCGTCGCCGGAGGCCGTGACTTCGGAGAGGCCGACCCAGCCGTCTTCCGTCTTGTCGAGCGGGTAGAGAACCGCGCCCCAGGTCTTGGAAGCCGGCTTGTAGACAAGAATCTTGGCGAAGCCCTTCTCGTCGTCCTTCCATTCGCGCTGGACGGCGATCCAGACGGTTTCGTCCGCGCCGGCACCAGTGACGGTGACGCCTTCGAAGCCGTAGCGGGTCGCCTGGTCCTTGAGTTCGGCCGGGAGTTCGACGATCTCTTCGACCTCACCCTTGGCGGAAGCGCGGATGAGCTGCGAGTTGGTGCGCTTGGCTTCTTCCTTGTTCTCCGGATTTCCCTCCGAAGCGAGCCAGAAGCCGCCATTGGACGCCAGGGCGATGCCTTCGAGGTCGAGGCCGGTCGACGGCTCGCCATCGCGAGTGACAGCGACCGCGTCCGTAATGACAGCGGGGGTCTTGGTGGCGTCGATGGTGAAGATGGTGCCGTTGGCGTAGGCGCTGTCGGAGACGGCATAGAGCTTGCCGGGCTCGCTGGCGTCGGCGACCGTGCCGGAAATCGCGCCCCAGGGCTGCGGCTTGCCGTCCTTGTCGGCGGATACCAGCGCCGGATAGGCGGGTTCGCCCTCGGCGCGCTGGAAGATCGTCACCATCGAGCCGGCGCCGCCGTCTTCGCGAAGATCGGTTTCGCTGGCGGTGACGAACAGATTGCGCGACGGAATGGCGAGCAGGCCCTCGGGGCCAACGCCGCCGCCGGGAACGATCTGCAGCAGGACCGGCGCGTTGCCCGCGCCATTGTCCTTGTAGATGCCGACCACGGACGCGCGCTCGGAGCCGACGAAGATCAAGCTGTCGGAACCGAACGTGCCGACTTCCATGCCCTCGACCTCGGCGCCCTTCTTGTTGCGCTTGTCGGGATAATGGCCGATGCGCACGATCTCGTGCTCGAAGGTCGCGCCGGCCTCGAAATCGACCTTGCCGTCCTTCGTAAAGACGGTGAAGCCGCGCGAGCCGCCTTTCCAGTCGCCTTCATTGGCGGTGACGAAACGGGTGTCGTCCAGCCATTTCACGGCGTCGGGTTCGCGCAGCGCGTTCTCGACCGTGCCGGTCAGCGAGATGATCTTGTCCTTCTTCGTGTCGACATTTTCCAGCGTGACGGCGCCGGCGGAGAAATTGGCGGTGACCTTGCCGGAGGCGAGGTCGACGATGGCGATGTGGTTGTTCTCCTGCAGCGTCACGACCGCTTCGTTCGCGGCATTGACGTCGACAAATTCCGGCTCGGCGTCTTCCGGCGCGGTTTCAGCAATGCCGGCGAGATCGACGACCTTGAAGCCGCTGCAATCGGCTTCGCCATTCTTCAGCGGAACGATCGAGAGATTGCCCGACGGAAGCTGAGGAATGGCGCCGTCGTTCTTGTCCTCATCGCGCTCGTTCTCGAGCACGATGGCGAGGAACGCCTTGTCGGGGCTTGTCGCGATGGAATCCGGCTGTCCGCCGAGTTCGCATTTCGACACGACCTTCTTCGCCGCAATGTCGATGACCGCGAGATGGCCGCCGGGCTTCTCGTAGCTCTCCGACGTATTGACCGCGGCGAATGCAAAATTGCCGAGGACCTTCACCGAGGTCGGCTCGCCGTCGAGCGCGATCACGCCGCCGGCCTTAGGAGCCTTGGGGTCGGTGATATCGACGAGGCCAAGCTGCTCGCGCGGGCTGTCGGTGTAGACCAGGAGATTGCCGTCCTCGGTCGCGCTGATGATCTCGGAAACTGTCTCGTCGGCCTGATCGGCGTCCTTCGGAAGGTTCTGCACGACTGGAAAGGTGGCGATGCGGTTGAACACTTCGGCAGCGGAGGCGGGCGTGAGAGCCGTCGCGCCGAGAAGCGCGACCGGAAGAAGGTATGAAGCGCGCACTGGGATGGTCCCCTTAAATTTGTCGGATGACGTCCTTAAATGCGCACTCGATGACAGTTGCGTGACCTTTGGTGGAAAGTTCACGGGCCGTTTATTGTGTTCCCGGGCCGGATCGGTTAGCGGGCAGGGCGAAACATGCTCGTAATCTTCGGCAGCTACACTGCTGCCGAGAACCGGATTTGGGAGTTGGGTTTTGGATCACCGCGCGCCGCGAACATCAGAACTTATTGCGGCACTGCCGGACAGTTTTGTTGGTGAAACGCTGACCATCGGCGAACTCGTCAGAGCCCTGCGCTCGCGGGTGTTCGGTATCGGCATTCTACTTTTTGCTATCCCCAATATCTTCCCCATGCCCCCGGGCGTGCCCGCCACTATGGGCGCGGTGCTGATGCTGCTCGGCGGCCAGCTGGCGCTGGGCTACGACACGATCTGGCTGCCGAAGCGGCTGAAAAACCGTTCCATCCCGCGCGAGACGCTGCGGCGGATCGCCGACCGCGCGGTGCCGTGGATCCAGAAGTTTGAAAAACTGTCCAAGCCGCGGCTGGATTCCTTCACGACCCAAACCGGTGCGCGGGTGGTGGGTGCCGTGGTGTTCGTGCTCGGCCTGGTGCTGCTGATGCCCTTTCCGTTTCTCGGCAATATTCCACCGGGCGCCGCGGCCTGTATTCTCGGCCTTGGCCTTGTCGAGCGCGACGGGCTGCTCGTGCTGATCGGTCATGTCAGTTCGCTCGTGGCGCTTGGCATCACCGCGTTCGCGACCTGGCTGATCTGGGAAAGCATCGCCTTCTTCTTCTGACTTTCGGCCTGCTTGCCGACAGCCCGGCCAGGGTTTAGCCCTCCCGAACAGGGAGGGTTTTTCGTGTCCATTTCCAAGATTGCACTGCTCGGCACCGGCCTTATGGGCGGCCCCATGGCGCGGCGTCTGCTGAGGGCGGGATTGCCCGTCACCGTCTGGAACCGGAGCAGGGACAAGGCCGAGGCCATTGCCCCCTTCGGTGCCAAGGTGGCCGACAGTGCCCGCGAAGCGGCGGCGGAAGCCGATTTTGTCGTCACCATGCTGGACTCCGGCCCGGTCGTGACCGAGGTCGTGTTTGGCCAAGGAGTCGCTGACGCTCTTCCGCAAGGGGCGGTGCTGATCGACATGAGTTCGATCCCGCCGTCGGTCGCGCGGGACCATGCCGCGAAACTCGCGGGCGCGGGCCGGCACCATCTCGATGCCCCGGTCTCGGGCGGGACCGCGGGCGCGGAGGCCGGGACGCTGGCGATCATGGCCGGCGGGCCGGAAGACGTTTTCGCGAAGGCGCAGACTGTGTTTGCGCCCTTGGGCCGGGCGATCCGGGTCGGGCCGTCGGGCGCCGGACAAATCTCAAAGCTCGCCAACCAGACGATCGTCGGCATTACCATCGGCGCGGTCGCGGAAGCCCTTTTGCTGGCCGAGAAAGGCGGCGCGGACCCGGGAGCCGTGAGGGACGCCATTCGCGGCGGCTTCGCGGAAAGCCGCATCCTTGACCTGCACGGAAAGCGCATGGTGGACCGCGAATTCACGCCCGGCGCCAAGGTCACGACGCAGATCAAGGATCTCGAGACCATTCTCGCCACCGCCAAAGAGGTTGGTCTGGATATGCCTTTAACAGCAGAGGTTTACCGCCGTTACCTCGATTTGCGCGACCGGCTGGACGGCGGCGGACTGGATCACGCGGCGCTGTTTCTCCAGCTGGAATCCGCCTCCCGAGCCTTGCCCTGAGTTGGAACCAACCCGCCCCCGAAGTGTTCTGTTTTCCGAAAGGGAGGAAACCGCATGAAGGGCATTTTGCTGTGGCTGATCGGCATCCCGATTCCGATCATCATTCTTATCTATCTTCTGTTCTGATCCCGCACTGCGGGCGGGTTTTTTCCTCCAAGAGGACCGACGCATGAACATTGCAGAGGCCGCAAGACGGGCCGGGCTAACGCCCAAGGCAATCCGCTTCTACGAGGCCCAGGGCCTCCTGAAGCCGACGCGCTCGGCGAACGGCTATCGCGCGTTCGGCGATGCCGATGTACATACCCTAAAATTCCTCAAAAGAGCGCGGGATCTCGGTTTTTCCGTCGAGGAATGCCGGGCGCTTCTCGCTCTCTATCACGAGACCGACCGGTCGAACGCAGAGGTGCGTGCGCTGGCAGAAAGCCGCGTCAAGGAAATCGACCGCCGGCTGGCCGATCTTGCCTCCATCCGCGATGCGCTCGCCCACCTGGTCGAGAGCTGCAAGGGCGACTCGCGCGAGGAGTGTCCCATCCTCGATGACATTGCCGGGGACAGCGAAAAAAAGCGCTCAAGCGCTGCATAGGGAATGTAGCTAGCCTACGGCGGGCCCGGTTTGCGAACCTTCGCGCCAGCGACCGGGCGTTATGCCAGTGACGCGTTTGAACGCGCGGTTGAACGCGGCCTCGGACTCGTATCCCACATCGACCGCGATCGCCGCGAGGGAATCCGTGCTCTCGCGCAGGCGCGCGGCGGCGATCTGCATCCGCCATGCCGTTACATATTCCATTGGCGACTGCCCCATCAGTGTGTTGAAGCGTCCGGCAAGAACGGTGCGCGACGTGCCGGCTTTCTTTGCCAAATCCTCGACAGTCCAGCGCCGCGAGGGGTCGTCATGGACAAGCCGTAGTACCCGGCTGACAAGCGGATCTCCGAGCGCTGGGAACCACCCCTTGGCCCCCGCAGGTTGTTCCGCCGCATAGCGCCGCAGGACTTCGACAAACAAAAGTTCCATAAGGTGGCTGAGCATGAGTTCCGCTCCCGGCGTTGAGGTGTCCGCGAGATCCAGAATCTGGCAGACAGTCGACGTAATGACAGCCCCGACACGGTCGGCCTGCGACTTGTACCTGATAAGCGGCGGAAGCGAGCGAAAAACCGGCGCGAACAGGAACTCGGATGACTCGATGAAGCCGCATACCATACGGGTCGTCTCGCCGCCCCCGCCATGTTCGATCCTCCACATCCCGTCAATCGGGCCCGGACGCACCAGATCGTCACCGCGCGGCAGTTCGGAGTAGGCCCCGTTCCAGATTTTATGATCGTCGGCGAAGGGTACGAGAAGAATATCTCCCGCGGAGCAGGCAAGGGGACTCTCGCCTGGGAGTTCGACCGTACAGAAGCCGCTGGCAATAAGATGGAAGATACTGGTGTGACGGAGATGGGCAAACGGCACGCGATCGTCGAACCGGCTCGGACTGATGACACCGAAAGGCTCGGTAAACCGCGCGTTCAGGAAGACGGAGCCGCTGAGACGCACCGTACGCAGCATATCCGCCAGCAGGTCGCGGCCGTTCCCCGCCGCGTCCGGCGTTCTGGCAAATGAAGGCGGCGTTGCGGTCATTGAGGGTACGGCCTCCGGCGCGTACTTGAACTGACCATAGGCGTGCAATTTCAGCGCGCGCGATAGTAGCTGACGGTGGCCAGAGCGAGCAACTCGCGGGACTGCCGGGCGCATGCCCGTCCTCAGGCGGACGGCCCAGGGAGGTCCTAATGAACGTCCAGACCCTTGCCCAACCCGATTTCACGTCCATCAAAAACCGCCAGCAGACGGCGTGGGGCTCCGGTGATTACGCCGTTGTCGGCTCTACGCTGCAGATCGTTGGTGAAACGCTATGCGAAGCAGCCGATATTCGCGGCGGCCAGAAAGTGCTCGATGTCGCGGCCGGAAATGGCAATGCCACGCTGGCCGCAGCACGCCGCTGGGCCGATGTGGTCTCGACCGACTATGTCGGTTCGCTGCTCGAGCGCGGGCGCGCGCGCGCGGAGGCCGAAGGCCTGCTGGTCACATTCCAGGAGGCCGACGCGGAGAACCTGCCTTTTGCCGATGGCAATTTCGACGCGGTCCTGTCCACGTTCGGAGTCATGTTCACGCCAAACCAGGAGCAGGCCGCGGGGGAAATGCTGCGCGTCTGCAGGAGGGGCGGGAAAATAGGGATGGCGAACTGGACCCCGGACAGCATGATCGGACGTCTGTTCAAGATCCTTGGCGGTTACCTGCCGCCGCCGGCGGGCGTGAAACCACCCTCGCTGTGGGGAACGACGGCGCATCTCGATTTGCTGTTCAAGGGCAACCACGTCGCCACGACCTCGCGGCACTTCGTTTTCCGCTATCGCTCACCCCAGCACTGGCTGGAGATCTTTCAGAACTACTACGGGCCGGTGCACAAGGCGCTTGGCGCACTGGATGCCGACAAGCAGGGTGCGCTTCGCAAGGACATTCTCGCACTGCTTCACGAGTGCAATACAGCGAAGGACGGCACTCTCGTTGCGCCCGCGGAATATCTCGAGGTCGTCGTTACGAAAACCAGCTGACAGGACAGACGCACCGAGGCTCAGACTTTCTCGAGCCTGTAGAGATCGCGGTACTGCTCGCGCAGTACCGCTTTCTGCACCTTGCCCATGGTGTTGCGCGGCAGCTCGTCCACGAACATGATTTTCTTCGGCTGCTTGAACTTCGCGAGGCGGGATTCGAGCACGGAGATGAGCTTCTTCTCATCCACCTCACTCGAGGGCTCAAGGACCACGACCGCCGTGACACCTTCGCCGAAATCCGGATGCGGCAGGCCGATGACGGCGCTTTCGACGACACCGTCAATGCCGTCGATCTCGGACTCGACTTCCTTCGGGTAGACGTTGAAGCCGCCGGAAATCACGAGATCCTTGCCGCGGCCGAGGATACGTACATAGCCGCGTTCGTCGATCGTGCCGAGATCGCCGGTGATGAAGAACCCGTCCGGCCGGAACTCCGACGCGGTTTTTTCCGGCATGTTCCAGTAACCCTTGAAGACGTTCGGCCCGCGTACCTCGATCACGCCGATCTCGCCGGCGGGGAGAAGCTTGCCGGACTCGGGGTCGGCGATGCGGATTTCGGTTCCCTTCAGCGCCATGCCGACGGTCTCCGCGATGCGTTCGCCGTCATAGGGATTGGAGGTGTTCATGCCGGTCTCGGTCATGCCGTAGCGTTCGAGGATGGCGTGGCCGGTGCGTTCTTTCCAGGCGTGGAAGGTTTCGGGCAGGAGAGGAGCTGAGCCGGAGATGAAAAGGCGCATCCTCGACGTGGCTTGCTTTGTCAGTCCCGGATGGCCGAGCAGCCGGACATAGAATGTCGGTACGCCCATCAGAGTTGTCGCGCGATCCATCGCGCCGACGATCTGCGCCGGATCGAATTTTTCAAAGAACAGCATGGACGCGCCGGAGACGAGGATGACATTCGTCGCGACGAACAGGCCGTGGATGTGGAAGATCGGCAGCGCGTGGATCAGGACGTCGTCCGGGGTGTAGTGCCACGTTTCGGCAAGCACGCGCGCATTCGACGCGAGGTTTTCGTGCGTCAGCATCGCGCCTTTTGATCTGCCGGTCGTGCCCGATGTGTAGAGAATGGCGGCGAGATCGTCCGGTCCGCGCGGCACGGACGAAAATTCGGCCGCGTCCTTCGGCACCGCGTCGCAGAGAGTGCCGCCATCGGCGCCGAGGGTCGCGATCCGCGCCTTCCCGGCGATGTTCTTGATGCCGGCCTTCGCTTCCGGCGCGCACACGACGAGAGCAGGCGTTGCATCCGCGAAGAAATATTCGAGTTCCGGCAACGTGTAGGCGGTGTTGAGCGGTAGCAGCACAGCACCGGCGCGAATGCAGGCGATGTAAAGCATCAGGGCGTCGGTACATTTTTCGGTCTGCAAGGCGACACGATCGCCGGGCTTCACGCCGAGCGCGACGAGTGCGTGCGCCAGCTCCGACGACCGTCGGAGCATGTCGCCATAGGTGATGACGCGGCCGTCGGCGGTTTCGATGAACGGTCTGCCAGTGCCGGGCACGCGCGCGCGAATCTGGTCGAAGAAATGATTGCCGGCAGGTGCGGGCTTTCCGTTCGCCTTCGGCGTTTGCACGAGCTTGCGGATAGCAGGCGCGGCGACCAGCTCCTGCTCCGTGGCATAGAGCTCGTGGTTCCTTTCGAGGTCCTTGAGATTGTAGCGGTAGTTGACCATGGCGCCGTGCGCGTTCTTCAGGCCGCGCGGCGACAGGTCGCCGAGCATGTTCAGCCGGTCGAGCGAAGCGCCGTTGCCAAGATGAAACCGCGCGACGGGATCGAGCGGCTGGTTGCCGCGACCGCGCGCGCCGAGAAGATAGGTCGCGACGAGCGGCTCGAGAGCTTTCGAGACGGCATCGGCGCGTTGCGGATCGGTGTGCCAGTCCGGACGGGCAAGGGCGCCGCCGAGCGTTTCGCCGGTTCCGAGTTCGGTATTTACAGAATCCTGATCGCGCAGCCACGCGGCGAATCCCGGTACAGGCGACAGCGTGACGAAATCCCGAAGAGACGGATATTCGCGCTGCAGTTCCTCGACGACCTGTTTGAGCAGGAAGTTGCCGAAGGACACGCCGCGCAGGCCGACCTGGCAATTCGAGATCGAATAGAACACGGCGGTCATGGCTTTCGACACATCCACCTCCGCGCGGTCTTCGGCCAGCACCTCGGCGATGGCGGCCGGCGCATGATCCATCAGCGCGACTTCGACGAAGATCAGCGGCTCGTCGGGCAGCCGGGGATGGAAGAAGGCGAACATCCGCCGGTCCGTGGGCGCGAGGCGCCGCCGGAGGTCGTCCCAGCTCGCGATCGCATGTACGGCTTCGTACCGCATGATTTTCTCGAGCACGTTGGCGGACGTGCCCCAATCGACGGGGCGCATGACGAGGAAGCCGCGGTTGAACCATGACGCAATGAGATGGAGCAGGTCGGCGTCGGCTGCCTTCAGCTCCTTGTGTTCGCCCATCTGCGCCAGCGTCTCGGTACGGATATCGAGAATGGTCGCGGTCGCGCCCGGCGCCATGTTGAGCCGGCGGATCAGTTCCTGACGCTTCGGCTCGGCCGCTTCGTGCAGGCGGATGGCGTTCTCCGGCGAGCGGTCGCGTTGCCATGCCTCGACGGCCTTCTCCAGCCGCGCGAGATCCGGTCCGAACTGGCGGGCGAGCGTCAGCAGGTAGTCGAGACGCTGCTCGCGGCCGGCCGTGCGCCATTCCGCCAGAATGTCCTGGGCGAGCGCGAGGCCGGAAGCCTCGCCCTGGCCCTTGAGGAGGGCGTTGCAGAGGGCCGCGAAATCGACCTGTTCCGCAGGGGCTCCGGGGCGGACAAGCTCGATGAACTGCCGCCCGCGATCGGAAATCGTCTGGAGAAGATCGGCCAGAAAAGACTGCCTGTTCACCGCGTTACGCTCCCTGCTGCTCCTGCTTCTGTACGCAAGAGGTCTGATCTTGTATACAAGACTAGAGCGAGGATTTGGAATGGTCCAGAGGTCGCAATTGCGGGACGCTCTCGAGGAAGAGATCGTCAACGGCGTGTTCGGGAAGGGAGTCCGGCTGGACGAGCAGGAACTTGCTCGGCGCTATGGCACCTCGCGCACGCCCATCCGCGAGGCGTTGATGCAGCTCTCGGCCGCCGGACTGGTCGAGATGCGGCCCCGTCGCGGCGCGGTGGCGGTGGTGCCGGACGCGCAGCGGCTTATGGAGATGTTCGAGGTCGCGGCGGAGATGGAAGGCATGGCGGCGCGGCTGGCCGCGCGACGCTGGACCGAAGCCGACAACAAGCAGTTGCTCGCCGTGCACGCCGCCTGCCGCCGCAAGGCCGAAGCCGGCGATGCCGACGCCTATTATTACGAGAACGAGGTCTTTCACGAGGCCATCGCAGCGGCGAGCCATAGCGGCTTCCTGCAGGAGCAGCTGACGGCGCTGCGCCGCCGCCTGAAGCCCTATCGCCGGCTGCAGCTCCGTACGCACAACCGCGTCGGTGCGTCCTTCGCGGAGCACGATGCGATCCTCGCCGCGATCTTTGCCCATGATGCGGAAGAGGCCGAGCGCCTGCTGCGCGATCACGTGCTGGTGCAGGGCGACCGGTTCGCCGATCTCGTCGCGTCGTTGGCCGAGCTGCCCGCGGCCGCCGTACGCAAGGCGTAATCAGATCAGTCCAAGCCCTTTCAGGCTGGCATGCCCCTTCCGCCCGACAATGACATGATCGTGGACCTCGATGCCGAGCGGCTTTGCGACCTCGATGATCGTTTGCGTCATCGCGATATCGGCGCGCGAGGGCTCCGGATCGCCCGACGGGTGATTGTGCACGAGAATGATCGCTGTGGCCGACAGCTCCAGCGCGCGGCGCACGACTTCGCGGGGATAGACCGGCGTATGGTCGACCGTACCGGTCTGCTGCACCTCGTCGGCAATGAGGCCGTTGCGATTGTCGAGGAAGAGGATGCGGAACTGTTCGCGGTCAGCGAATGCCATTGCGGTGCGGCAATAGTCGAGAACCTTCGTCCATGACCCGAGGACGGGCTTCTGCGCGATCTGGCCTTTGGCGAAACGCTGCGCCGCGGCTTCGACCAGCTTGATCTCGGTGACAACGGCATCCTTGATGCCGGGCACTTCCATCAGCAACGCTGGCGGCGCGGCGACGACTTCGGCGAATGAGCCGAAGCGCTTGATGAGATCCTTGGCCAGCCCCTTCACATCGCGGCGCGGAATGGCGCGGAACAGCACGAGTTCAAGAAGCTCGTAATCGGGCAGGGCATTCGGCCCGCCTTCGAGAAAACGGGCGCGCAGACGTTCACGATGACCGAGATAATGCGGCGCGCTGTCCGCGAAGCCTTCCGGAGAGGGCTCCTCGGCGTCCTTCATGCGGCCCGTTGCGCCACCGGGTTGTCGAGCCCGTTCGGCGAATAGGTAAAGACCTCGACACCGGTTTCGGTGACGCCGACCATGTGCTCGAACTGCGCGGAGAGCGAGCGGTCGCGCGTGACCGCCGTCCAGCCATCCGCCAGAACCTTCACATGCGGGCGGCCGAGATTGATCATCGGCTCGACGGTGAAGAACATTCCGGGCTTCAGCAGCACGCCTTCGCCGGGACGGCCGTAATGCAGGATGTTGGGCTCGTCGTGGAACAGCCGGCCAAGGCCGTGGCCGCAGAAATCGCGCACGACGCTCATGCGCTCCTCGCCCTCGGCATAGGACTGGATGGCGGCACCGATGTCGCCGGTCGTGCCGCCCGGCCGGATGGCGTTGATACCGCGCATCATGGCTTCGTGGGTGACTTCGATCAGGCGTTCGGCACGGCGCGGGATATCGCCCGCTGCGTACATACGCGAACTGTCGCCGTGCCAGCCGTCAAGGATCAGCGTCACGTCGATGTTGAGAATATCGCCATCGCGCAGCGGCTTGTCCGCCGGGATGCCGTGGCAGACGACATGGTTGATCGAAATGCAGCTCGAATGCGTATAGCCGCGATACATCAATGTCGCCGGCCAGGCGCCGTGGTCGCGGATGAAGGTGAAAATGAGCGCATCGAGCCGCGCCGTGGTCACGCCCGGGGCGACGTATGGCGCGATGAAGTCGAGCGCCTGTGCCACCAGCCTGCCGGCGCGGCGCATCCCTTCGAAATCCTCCGGCGGATGCAGGCGGATCTGGCCGTTCTTGCGGTTCGCGGCCTGGGCGGCGTCGATATAGGACATGATGCTGCTAATGTAGGTGAATGACCTGCGGGTGCAATTGGCACTGTCCAGCCACAGATTGACGCCGCACAGACCCCATGCCAGTAGCTGACGCGCTTTTCTACCAGAATTTTAGCTCAGGCATGATCTTAGCCCTGCCTTCCCAGACCGCGCATCCGGTGACGCTGTGACGATTCTGGTCACCGGCGCGGCCGGGTTTATCGGCTTCCACGTGGCGCGGGCACTGCTTGAGGAGGGGCGCGATGTTGTCGGCGTCGATAACCTCAACGATTATTACGAGGTGGCGCTGAAGGAAGCGCGGGTCGAGAGCCTGACGTCGGCCCAGCAGCGCTTCCGGTTCGTGAAAGCGGACATCTCGGACCGGGCGGCGATGGACAGCCTGTTCGCGCGCTATCCCGACATCACCGGAATCGTGCACCTCGCGGCGCAGGCCGGCGTCCGCTACTCGCTGACCGATCCCTACGCCTATGTGACGGCGAATGTGATGGGGCAGGTGGTGCTGCTGGAGGCGGCGCGGAAACTGCCGAAGCTGCAGCACTTCGTGTACGCCAGTTCGTCCTCGGTCTATGGCGGCAACGCCAAGCTGCCGTTCGCGATCGAAGACCGGGTGGACGAGCCGCGTTCGCTCTACGCCGCGACCAAGCGCGCGGACGAACTGATCTCGGCCGCCTATGTCAGCCTTTACAAAATCCCGACTACGGGACTGCGGTTCTTCACGGTGTACGGCCCGTGGGGCCGGCCAGACATGGCGGCCTTCATCTTCACCCGCGCGATCCTGAAGGGCGAGCCCATCCCCGTGTTCAATCACGGCGAGATGTGGCGGGACTTCACCTATATCGACGATATTACCAAGGGCGTCGTCAGCGCGCTCGACCGGCCCGGCCCCGTGGACGCGCACCGGCTTTACAATATCGGCAACAACCGTTCGGAAAAGCTGACGGATTTCATAACTGTCCTTGAGGATGCGCTCGGCCAGAAAGCGGAGATGAAGCTGCTGCCGATGCAGCCCGGCGACGTGGTGTCGACCTATGCCGACATCGAGGCGACACGGCGCGATTTCGGCTTCGAGCCCACGACGCCGATCAGTGTCGGCATCCCGAAATTCGTCGCGTGGTATCGTAACTACTACGGCGTCTAGGCGTTCTGGAGGTTTTGCTCCGGCGCCCAGGCGATCGGCACGAAGCCCGGCACGCGCGAAATGCGCTGAAGCCAGATGCGGACATTCTGGAACGGCGCCAGATCGAAGCCGCCTTCGTGGGCGAGATGTGTGTTCGCGTAGAGCGCAATGTCCGCGATCGTTGGATGATCGCAGGCGAGGAAAGAGCGTCCGTTCAGATGCGTATCCATGACCCGCAGGGCGTCATAACCGCGGTCTTCCCATTCCTCGAGCAGGTTTTGCTTCAGCGCGCGTCCGCCCTTCTGCAGGTGCAGCCAGAAGCGCGCCTGGCCGATGAAGGGATCGTGCGAATGCTGTTCGAAGAACATCCAGCGCAGCACCTCCGCGCGGGCAAACCGTTCGTCGGGCAGGTAGGCCGTGCCGTCCGCGAGATAGTGCATGATCGCGCCTGATTCCGGCAGCGAGCGGCCGTCCGCCAGCATCAGAATCGGCACCTGGCCGGCCGGGTTGAGCTTCAGGTAATCCGGAGTTCTGTTTTCGCCGGCGAGCGCATTGATCTCGACCAGCTGAAAGTCCTGTCCGAGCAGCGACAGCATGAGCCGCGCCTTGTAGCTATTTGCCGAAAGTTGCATGGAATATAAGGTAAACATACATTTCTCTTGCGGTTTATACGCGGTCCAGTCAAGCAGGCGACTGCGACGAAAATAGCAGCGCGCTGTTGCAAAACTGTTTCGTCATGGGGTTGCGCGGGTGAAGTCGCCCCTCTAGGGTCCGCCCCGTTTTCAGACCCAAACCGCCGGAGAATTACCATGGCCTTCCTGGCCGACAGCCTCAATCGCGTTAAGCCGTCCGCCACCATGGCTGTGGTGCAGAAAGCCCGTGACCTGACAGCGGCCGGCCGCAGCGTGATTTCGCTTGGCGCGGGCGAGCCCGATTTCGACACTCCGGACAACATCAAGGCGGCGGCCATCGAGGCCATCAACCGCGGCGAGACGAAATATACCCCCGTTCCCGGCATCGTGCCGCTGCGCGAGGCCATCGTCCAGAAGTTCAAGCGCGAGAACAATCTCGACTACACGGCGGCGCAGGTGATCGTCGGCACCGGCGGCAAGCAGATTCTCTACAACGCCTTCGCTGCGACGATGAACCCGGGCGACGAGGTCATCATCCCGGCGCCGTACTGGGTGTCGTACCCGGAAATGGTCGCGATCAACGGCGGCGAGCCGGTGGCGGTCGAGACCAAGCAGGAGAACGGCTTCAAGCTGACGGCGGCCGAACTGGAAGCAGCCATCACGCCGAAGACCAAGTGGCTGCTGCTGAATTCGCCGTCCAACCCGTCGGGCGCGGCCTATACGTTCGACGAGATCAAGGCGCTGACCGACGTGCTGCTGAAGCACGAGCACGTCTGGGTGCTGACCGACGATATGTACGAGCATCTGTGCTACGGCGATTTCAAGTTCGCGACGCCCGTCGAGGTCGAGCCGAAGCTGAAGGACCGCACGCTGACGATGAACGGCGTGTCCAAGGCCTATGCGATGACCGGCTGGCGCATCGGCTACGCGGCGGGTCCGCTGCCGCTGATCAAGGCCATGGACATGATCCAGGGCCAGCAGACTTCCGGCGCGTGCTCGATCGCCCAGTGGGCGGCCGTAGAAGCGCTGAACGGTCCGCAGGACTTCATCGACGAGCGCCGCAAGATTTTCGAGCAGCGCCGCGATCTCGTTGTGTCGATGCTGAACCAGGCCAAGGGCCTCAACTGCCCGGTGCCGGAAGGCGCGTTCTACGTCTATCCGTCCTGCGCGGGCACGATCGGCAAGACGGCGCCTTCGGGCAAGAAGATCGAGTCGGATGTCGATTTCGTCTCCGAGCTTCTGGAAGCCGAGGGCGTCGCGGTGGTTCAGGGCTCGGCGTTCGGACTTGGCCCGAATTTCCGCATTTCCTACGCCACCTCGACCGAGGCGCTGGAAGAGGCCTGCACGCGCATCCAGCGGTTCTGCGCCAACCTGCGCTGAGCGGCGGACTGCGGTAAACCGCCTCAATTTCGGAACCCTCCTGAAGCCGGGACGTTTTACGTCTTTAGGTTTCAGGAGGGTTTCTTATGCGCAAACTGGTTGCTGTAACTGCTGTTCTTGCCTCGCTCGGCGTCGCCGGCGCGGCACACGGTGCGGCGGAGGTCGGCACGCTGGAATGCAAGGTCGATCCCGGCATCGGCCTGATCGTCGGCTCTTCCAAGGGAATGGAGTGCCGCTATTCGTCCGCAGACGGCCAGATCGTCGAGCTTTATGAAGGGCGTGTCAGCAAGCTGGGCATCGATATCGGCGTGACCGGTGAAAGCGTCATCATCTGGCAGGTCGTGGCTCCGACGACGAGCCTGCGTCCCGGCGCGCTGGAAGGCACCTATACCGGCGTGGGCGCCGAAGCCACGGTCGGTGTCGGCGCGAAGGCCAACGCGCTGATCGGCGGATCGGACAAGACGATTTCGCTGCAGCCCCTTTCGGTGGGCGCGCAGGCCGGACTGAACGTCGCGGCCGGCATCAGTTCCATCGCGCTTGTGTCGATGGCGCGGTAAATACTTGCCAAATCTTCGATAAAAGGCGGCCGTACGGCCGCCTTTTATTTGCCGCTTGCAAGCAGGGCCATAGCGCGCAAGCATGAGCGGACCGGGCGCGAGAGGCCGCGCGCCGCGGGTGCGTGGGCTGGGGAGCCCGCTGCAAAACGGCCGCTGACGAGACGCCCGGGTAGGGAGGCTACCCAATGGGCCAGGACGGCAGACCAGAACACGGTCCACGATGCATTGCGCTCGTGGGCCCGTTCCAGAGCGGCAAGACGAGTCTCTTGGAGGCGATGCTCGCGCATTCCGGCGCGATCCAGCGGGTCGGTACGGTCGAAGCGGGCAACACCGTAGGCGATGCCAGCGCCGAAGCCCGTGCGCACGGCATGAGCACCGAAATGAATGTCGCGACGATCGATTTCTTCGGCGACGCCTATACGTTTCTCGATTGCCCCGGCTCGATCGAATTTCTCGAAGACATGCGCCGCGCGCTGCCGGCGATCGATGCGGCGGTCGTCGTGTGCGAACCCGACGAGCGCAAGCTGCCCGCGCTGCAGCAGATCATGCGCACGCTCGAAGAGCAGAAAATTCCGCGCTTTCTTTTCCTCAACAAGATCGACAAGGCCGAGGCGCGCGTGCGCGATGCGCTCGAAATGCTGCAGCCTGCCTCGCGGACGCCGCTGCTTGTGCGCCAGATTCCGGTTTGGGAAAACGACATCATCACCGGCTTCATCGATCTCGCGCTGGAGCGTGCGTTCGTCTATCGCGAGCATGCGGAGTCGAATGTGATCGATATCGCCGAGGGCGAGCGCATCCGCCAACGCGAGCAGCGTTTCAAAATGCTGGAAAAGCTCGCCGACCACGACGACGAACTGCTGGAGGTTCTGCTCGACGATCTTGAGCCGCCGAAGGACCGCGTGTTCGACGGCCTGGCCAAGGAGCTCAAGCAGGGCATGGTGGTGCCGGTTCTTCTGGGTTCGGCACTGCGCGGCAACGGCGTATTGCGGCTGCTGAAGGCGTTGCGGCACGAAGCGCCGACGATTTCGGCGACCGCGCGCCGCAACAATCTCGACGAGGCCGGAGAGACCGCCGCCTATGTTCTGAAGACCGTCCACACGCCGCATGGCGGCAAACTGTCGATTGCGCGGGTGCTGCGCGGCGAGGTGGCGGACGGCGCCAGCCTTGTCGCGTCCTCCGGCGAGACGGCGCGGATTGCGGCCGTGCAGCGCATGACCGGCGCGGCTTCCGTGAAGCTGCCGGGCGCGACGCTTGGCGAGACCGTGGCCTTCTCGCGGCTCGACACCGTACAGACAGGAGAGGCGGTCACGACGGGAAAGAAGCCGGTGAAACGGCTGGTCTCCGTGCCCACCCCCGAGCCGGTGATGTCGGTCTGTCTCGTGACGAATGAGCGCAAGGACGAGGTGAAAGTCTCCGCCGCCCTGACAAAGCTGATCGAGGAAGATCCATCCTACCGTGTCGAGACCGGAGAGGGCGAGGCGCGGCTCGACGGGCAGGGCGAAATGCATCTGCGCGTCGCCGTCGAGCGGCTGCAGGGCCGTTACGGCGTGTCCGTGGCCACGCGCGCGCCGCGCGTCGGCTATCTTGAGACCATCAGGACATCGGCGACGGTGCGCGGCCGGCACAAGAAACAGACCGGCGGCCACGGCCAGTTCGGCGATGTCGTTCTGGAAATCGCGCCGCTTGCGCGCGGGGAAGGATTTCGCTTCGTCGACAAGATCACCGGCGGCGTGGTGCCGCGCCAGTTCATCGCGTCCGTCGAGAAAGGCGTGCGCGAGGCGCTGAAGGCCGGCCCGCTCGGCTTTCCGGTGACCGATCTCGAAGTGCGCCTCATCGACGGGTCGTCGCATGCGGTGGACTCGTCGGACGCGGCATTCCAGGCCGCCGGACGGCTGGCGATGAGCGAAGGCCTACCGCAGTGTCAGCCGGTTCTGCTGGAGCCGATCCTGAAGGTCGACATCTTCATGCCGAGCGATGCAACGGCCAAGGCGAATGCCATCGTCTCCGGGCGGCGCGGCCAGATACTGGGCTTCGATGCCCGCGACGGCTGGCCGGGATGGGATGTGTTGCAGGCGCTGATGCCGGAAGCGGAAGTGGGCGATCTGATCGTCGAAATCCGTTCCGCTTCGGCCGGTGTCGGTACATTCACAAGGCAGTTCGACCACATGGCCGAGCTGTCCGGCCGGGCCGCCGATCAGGTCATCGCGGGGAGGGTGGCCGCGGAATGACCCGGGGCGCGGGGGTGGGTCAGTCCCACCCCTGCGTCTTGCTGAGCAGGAAGTCGCGAAACACCTGGATGCGCCGCACATTCCTGAGTTCTTCGGGATAAGCGAGATAAGACTCGAGCTCCGGCGTTGCCGCCTGCGGCAGCAGGCGCACCATCGGCGAGCCGTCCTCGACGAGATATTGCGGCAGGATGCCGATGCCGACGCCGCCCTCGATCGCCTTCTTCATCGCCAGCATGTTGTTGACGGACAGGTTCGGCTGGCGCGGCTCGGTGTGTTCGCGGCCGGCATGGGCGAGCCAGTTCAGCGGCTGCAGGAAACTCGGCACAAGGCCGGCAAAGCCGACGATGCGGTGGGCATCGAGGTCGTGGACATCGCGCGGGCGGCCGAAGCGCGTGATGTAATCCGGCGACGCGAAGACGTGGTAGTGAACGGGAAACAGCTTGCGCTGGATAAGCTCCGACTGGGTCGGCTGGCGCAGGCGGATGCCGACATCGGCCTCGCGCATCGCAAGATCGAGCTCATCGTCGCTGAGCAGCAGCGTGACGGAGATTTCCGGATAAAGATCGAGAAACTCGCCGATCAGCGGCGCGAGCCAGCCGCCGCCGAGGCCGACCGACGTCGTGACGCGCAGAATGCCGTGCGGGCGTTCGCGGCTGTCGGTCAGCAGGGCCTTGGTGGATTCAAGCTTGGCGAACAGTTCCTGCGTGGTGCGGTAGAGCAGCTCGCCCTGTTCGGTGAGAAGAAGGCCGCGCGCGTGGCGATGGAACAGCGGCACCTTCAATTCATGTTCGAGCGCGGAGACCTGACGGCTGACGGCGGATTGCGACAGGCCGAGCTTGTCGCCGCCATGGGTGAAGCTTTTCGCTTCCGCCGCTGCGTGGAATATCCGGAGTTTGTCCCAGTCGAGCGGCGATGACATTTATTCGGCCGCCATCTGGCGGCTGTCTTCCGCCGCAAGAAACCGTTCCGCGTCCAGCGCCGCCATGCAGCCCATGCCGGCCGCCGTGACCGCCTGTCGGTACACATGGTCGGAGACGTCGCCCGCGGCGAACACGCCGGGGATCTTCGTGTTGGTCGTGCCGGGCTCGACCAGCAGGTATCCGCCCGCATCGAGATCGAGCTGGCCCTTGAACAGTTCCGTCGCCGGCTTGTGGCCGATGGCGACGAACACGCCCTCGACATCGATCTGCGTCTCGACGCCGGACTTCACGTTCTTCAGGCGCACGCCCGAGACGACCGCCGGCGTGCCGGCTCCAAGAATCTCGTCGATCACCGAATCCCAGATCACCTCGATCTTCGGATTGGCGAACAGGCGGTCCTGCAGGATGCGTTCGGCGCGGAAGCCGTCGCGCCGGTGGACGACATAGACCTTGGACGCGAAATTCGTCAGGAACAGCGCCTCCTCGACGGCGGTGTTGCCGCCGCCGATGACGGCCACCGGCTTGCCGCGGAAGAAGAAGCCGTCGCAGGTGGCGCAGGCCGAGACGCCGGCGCCCTTCAGGCGCTCCTCGCTCTCGATGCCCAGCCAGCGCGCCTGGGCGCCCGTGGAGATGATGAGGCTGTCGCAGGTCCAGGTCTTGCCGCTGTCGCCCTTCAGCGTGAAGGGGCGGCGGGACAGATCGACCGAGGAGATGTGGTCATACTCGACCTGCGTGCCGAAGCGCTCGGCCTGGGCGCGCATCTGCTCCATCAGCCAGGGGCCCTGGATGGGGTCGGCGAAGCCGGGATAGTTCTCGACATCGGTGGTGATGGTGAGCTGGCCGCCGGGCTGGATGCCGGCGATGAGAACCGGCTTCAGCATGGCCCGCGCGGCATAGACGGCGGCGGTATAGCCGGCCGGGCCGGAGCCGAGGATGATGAGCCGGGCGTGTTCGGAAGACATGATGTTCTCTCAGCCATGCGGAAAGCGCCGGTCACCCGGCCCCGAGGCGTGCGCTAATGTAGGGAGCGGCGCGGGGCCGGGCAAGCGGAAGCGGCGCTGGCCACAGGGTTGGCGGGGCGGATGACGCGAACCTCATCCTGAGGAGGCGCGGAGCGCCGTCTCGAAGGATGGGCGTCAGGGCACCGAAATCTCGGCCCATCCTTCGAGACGCCGCCTTTGGCGGCTCCTCAGGATGAGGACGGTGGGTGCCGATGGAATACGCGCGCGCGAAATCCGCTCCCGTGTTTGGGAGCTCGGCTGTCACCACCTCTGCCCTCCGGAGGGGGCGCGCGGGACGCCGGGAGATTGACCGCTCCCTCGGCGGTTCGGTGAACGTGCAAAAGCACCGAACCAATTGGTCTACTCACCTCGGGGAAGCCGTCTCCCGGCATCCCGCGCGCGGTGTGTGAGGCTTGCTGCCGAGGGCCCCTGGAGGACAGTGGCTTGTTCTCCTCCATTGGCGGCCTCATCGACCTGCGTGTCCCGTTGGTACGGGTCCCACATCAGGTCACCAAGGGAGGCCTCGCGCCCTCGCAGGAGGGAGCAGGACCATCGGCCTTGGGCCTCCGGCCAGGGCTTGCGAACCCCAACCGGCCACCGCACTCCCGATCCACCCAAACGACGCCTCGCGAGAGCGCCCTCCGTGACCGAAAGTACGCGCAGTAAAACACACTATAGGAATAAAGTCAAGGATTATTTTCAGGAGCCGCGATTTCGTTTTGCAGTCCGTTTCCTCAGGCTGCGGCGCCAGCGGAGGGGCGCAACCATCCAGCGCGCAAGGCGAAGGTCGAATTCTGGAACCTCCGGCACAGGCGAGGCGGCGTTCTTGCGGAGAATGACAAGGCTGTCCGCGTGGGCGATCTTTTCGTAGTTCGGGTGCTTCCGAAGAAAGCGCCCGGTCGCCCAGACCACGCCGGGGAATTTGTCGTTGTGGTCGTGCAGGGCCACAAGTCCGCCGGGTTCGAGCAGCCGCGTCCAGGCCAGATCCTGCATCACATGCTCGGCGCCGTGATTGCCGTCGATAAAGATGAAGGAGAAGCGTTCCTTGGCGGCAAGCGCGGACGCGAGCAGCGGCCAGCTGTAGCCCTGACGGAAATCGACGCTCGCGGGATCGAGCCCGGACTCGCGGAGATTGCGCTCCACGATGCCGCGCTGGTCCGCGTAGTAGGTGAAGGGATCGACCACGACGAAACGCGGACGCGCGTCGTCCCGATAAATCTTCATCAGCTCCTTCAGCGTCCCGCCGGCGGCGGTGCCGATTTCGAGGTGGGGGCCTGACAAGGCGGCCGAACTCAACGTCTCGATTACCGCCCGTCGTTCAGCGGGCGTTGTTTCGGATTCGAGCGTGATGGCGCTTTGGCGCATGTACAGCCAATGATTAGTAGGTGTTTGCAGATTTCGTGCTACTTCTCACGATGTCCATACAGACTTTCCGTCGGCGGTAAGCTCTTTGCGTATGGCTCGACGCTCACGCCAGTCGCGGCCGATGTCGATTAGTAGCGGAAAGGTCCATCGGCTAGAATAGAAAAGAAGTTCATAACGAGAGAGTTCATTTATGCCGGCTTTATTGATTTTGCGGCTGTATTGCTTCTCGGGGTCCAGGTCTGGATTCATATGGTTCGAGGCAATTATTGCATATGGCCGACGAACAAGGCTGGGGCTTGTAGTGAAGGCGACGCGTCGCGCTTTAAACGGACGTCGGAGGGGGTGTTCCCCTGCTACAAGCCGGATTTGTCCTAGCGAAGGACGGCCTATTAGCTCCTGAATTCTTTTCTCGGAAATAGGCCGTTTCATAACCCAGTCGTCCTCCAAATGGAGGAACCATTCAGTCCGCGGTTGGGCCCAAAGCCACTTCACCGCGGCACCAAACGAAGGAGTATTGGGTTGTCGCACGACTACATGCTCAAAGTACTCCTTGCAGAGGGCTTCGACGCCTGCTCCTGCGAGTTCGTCACCCCAAAGCGGGTCGATGTTCACATAGGCAGTCCCCGGAGGAACCACGGAAAAAAAATGCTTGGAAAAGCTTTCAAGTGTCCGGGCAATTAAAGCGGGACGACGACAGGCCGTGATGGTTACATCGATGGGGTGCATGCTAAAAAAGGACCAGTTCGATGTGCGGAGGACTTTGAGAGCGATGCGTACAGTAAAAGTATACGCCGCATCCATAGGAAAGTCATTTCAGGGTTCCGGCGAGAACTATGGAGACGCGCTTATGACGCCGCTGTTGCGAACGCTGTTCGACGTTGACCCAGCTTATACGTCCCTGTCGAGAGCGGAACTAATCGGAGTCGGAAGTATTCTTGATGTTTACCAGCGGCGGAAGCGACGCGTATCGTTCTTTGGCCGGCGGCCTTGGCGTACTCTCCACGTTTGGGGCTCGGGGTTCATGTTTGCTGATGCGGATGCAGTCTGGCCGCAGAAGCTTTCAGTTCATGCTGTTCGCGGGCCGCTAAGTCAAAGGAAGATGGCTCTGCCGGACATTGCGCTTGGCGATCCCGCGATTCTGCTGCCGTTAATCTGGCAAAAACCCGCTGAAGTTCGGTCGAAGGTTGCTGTTGTTCCACACTTCGCAACGATGAATACCTTTGCTGAAAAATACACTCCAATCCTGCCGCCGGATTGGACAACTGTAAATTTACTGGATGATACATACAAAGTTACGATGCAAATCGCGAGCGCGGAAATGGTTGTTTCGAGTAGCCTTCATGGGCTGATCGTTGCCGACGCTTATGGTGTTCCTTCGATCTGGATCGAGCCGCACGGAAAGATCAAAGGGGACGGCTTTAAGTTCGCTGACCATTTTGCCTTTGTTGGTAGGCACGATATCAAGCCGGAGACGTTCGAGCGTCTCCTTAAAGAGCCTGAACGGTTGAAGAGTGCTACTGCGGGTGAGATTCTGCCTCAGGCTCGGGAGGCACTGCTCAAGGCATTTCCGGATTTCCTATAGAGAGGTTGCATCCCTGGCGATCATCTCGTGGGCTACCCCGAGATGGCAGTCATTGATGTGCAGGCCGATAATCGTGCTGACGTACAAAGTGCATTCGTCCATGAAGGCTGGTTTGGATCGTGAAACCCGTATTTTGAAGATGGGATAGAAGATCCTCGTTTTTTTTCCTGCCTACGATCTTTTCATGGGTCTCAAGAATGATAGCCCTTACGCTTTGTAACTCGCTTGACGGGAGAAGTTCGCACTCGGCACCTTCAGCATCAACGACGAGCACTGTCGGCTTCCAGCCCATTACCACTTCCGCAAAACAATCACTAGGAACGGAGATGCGGTTTCCTGGTGTCGACCTCTCGTAAATACTAGACGAAAACAGATTTTCAGTTTGAAAGAATTCGACTTGACCACCGTTAGCGGTTAAAGCTTTTTCTCGTAGTTCTGGATAAAGTGTATTGAGATCGTAGTTACGTTTAATAATCTGGCACGCAATCGGGTTGGGCTCATAACACAGAACGTTTGCGCTACCGACGATGCGAGCACATAGGAGACTCAAAAGGCCGAGGCATCCGCCGAACTCTAGTACACGATCATCTGATGAGATGGCTTGCTTCACAATATTGCGTTCAGGCTTTTCGTAAGTTTCAAGAAGAATGAGTCGACGCGCTTCTCTTCCGATAAGATTTTCATCAGTGAGAATATTTATGCCGTCAAGACTTGCTATGCCTCTGTCCATCCAATCCCGGACAAAGTATTTGGCGAACTGTTTCAGGGGGCGTGTGATAGCAACCATTGTCTGCACTTTTCGAGATTGCGGTTCAGTAATGAAAGCCTCGGGTCAGAAGATCATCTGAAGTAACATACGATATCGAAGACGCCCCTTCTAATTTGATCTCCGCTAAATCCGAGGCATTATCGAGCATCGACTTGTAAAATATGCCTCCGTGAAAATGTTGCCCCTCATCCACCACGGCCTGAAACTCCTCGCGAAAATCCGAGAAGAACTTGAAATGCAGCAGCATGCCGAGCGGGGGTGTGAAGTTGCGCCAGTAGGGGCCGGGTGAGTGGATGTTCTTGTTGAGGCTGGTGAACGCGCCCCAATAGACAAGCGGATATTTGATAAGCTGTGCATCGACGCCGAAGACGCGCTTGCGGACGCCGCCGGTGATCTTCCATGAGCGTTCGTCGCCCGTGAGCGTGTAGCCGGTCGCGTCGTACATACTGGCGACTTCCCACGGCATGCGCCCGTCGGCGCCGTCATAGACGGCATCCGCGACATTGCCTGGCGGATACATGTCGAGCATGGGCGCGGGCATGTGATAGATGCCGGCCGCTTCAAGGCCGCTGATCAGCCGCGCGAGGCCAGCCTCCTGTCCGGGGAAAACGAGAAACTCGTCGGGATCGACGTAAAGATACCACCTGTTCCTGCCGTATTTGTCGACAAGCATGCGGCGCCACAGTCGGCCGCGATAGGCATCCTTGTAGCGGCGGTTCGAGATATGCAGATCGACATCCGGCTGGGTGGCCAGATATTCGGCCGTGCCGTCGGACGACTGGTCGTCGATAATCAGGAAGCGCGCTATTCCGAGGTCGCGGTAGTGCTTCAGGAACGCGCGGATCAGGCGCATGTCGTTGTGGGTGATCAGGATCGCCGGGATGTCGGAGGCGGACAGAGGCCTTGTTTCCGTCGCGGTGTTCAGGTCGATGCCGTCGCTCTTCATCGGCGCGAGCAGATCGCGAAAGCTGCGCGCGATAGGTCCGATCCGTTCCCGCGCGGGAATTGTCGGGAATCCGTCAGGGCAGGGATAGGGGACGCTGACCCAGGTGCGCATCTCGGTACTCTTCTGGATCGGCTCCGCGACCGGCGGCGTTTGCTAGCACTTGTCCCCCGGGGCGGCAATCTGTAGTCAAAAATGCCTATGGCTTCCGCCCGCCTTCCCATCTCCGCCTTTGTCATCTGCAAGGATGAAGCCTTGTATATCGAGAGCTGCATCCGCAGCCTGGATGTCTGTTCGGAGATTGTGGTTGTCGATTCAGGCTCGACGGACGGCACGCTCGAGCTGCTGGAGCGGCTGAAGGGCGAGGGGTTTCCGCTGACGGTTCTGCACAATGACTGGCCGGGCTATGCGGCGCAGAAGCAGTTCGCGCTGGAGCGCTGCACACAGGACTGGTGCCTCAACATCGACGCCGACGAACGGCTGGACGACGAGCTGAAGGCGGCGCTGCCCGAGCTTGTCGCCGCGCCGGCGGAGGTGGCCGGCTGGGGCATACGCCGACGCAACTATCTGATCGGCTATGGCTATCCGGCCGACAATGCCCGCGAGCACCATCTGCTGCGGCTGGCGCGCCGGGGCAAAGCGCGGTTCGACCCGGCGCAGCTGGTCCATGAGACGATGCTGGTGGACGGCGAGGTGCGGAAAGCGCCGAAGGGCACGCTGCTGCATTTCCGGCCGCTGTTCCTCGGCGAGCAGATCCTGAAGGAGAACGCCTATTCGAGCCTCAAGGCCGAGCAGGCGGCCAAGGCCGGCAAGAAGGCGCGGCCGTGGAAGATCGCCGTCAGCCCGGTTCTGTATTTCCTGCGGCTCTATGTCGGCCATCGCCTGTATCGCTGCGGCTGGCCGGGATTTATAGAAGCGGGGACGGGCGCCGTTTATGCCTTCATGACGGAAGCCAAGATCCTGCAGCGCGAGCTGGCGGCAAAAATGCCTCCCGCCGAAACGAAGCGTGACGATGCCTGATGCGCCCAGCGCCAGCGTGGTGGTTTCAGCCTACAACCGGCCGGACTATCTGATCGGTTCCCTGCGCGGCTTTGCGCGCCAGACGCGGACCGATTTCGAGATCGTTCTGGCGGATGACGGTTCGAGCGAGGAATCGCGCGCCGCCGTCGATGCCTGGCTGCAGGGCAGCGATCTTCTCTGGCGCCGCGTATGGCACGAGGACGACGGATTCCGGAAAACCGCCATCCTGAACAAGGCTGTTGCCCAGACGCGCGCGGACTATCTGATCTTCACCGACGGCGACTGCATTCCGTTTCCGGATTTCGTGGCGCTGCATCTTTCGCTGCGAAGGCCGGGCCATTTCCTGTCGGCCGGCGCGGTGCGGCTGTCGCCGCCGGCGACATCGTCCATACTTGGCGGGGGCGCGGACGAGACCGGCATCTTTCAATGGAACAGGCTCAAGGCGATCGGCCAGCCGGGACGTTTCAAATTCGCCCGCATGTTCGCACCCGCGCCGGCGCGGCGCGTGATGGATATCGTCATCCCGGTGAAGCGCACGTTCAACGGCCTCAACGCGTCGTGCTGGAAGGCGGACTGGGCGAAGGTCGGCGGCTTCAACGAGGCGATGGGATACGGCTCGGAAGATGTCGAATTCGGAATCCGGCTGGAGGCGGCGGGCGTGAAGCCGATCCGCGTGCGCCACCGCATTCGCGCGCTGCATCTCGATCACGACCGGCCATACGCCGCGGCGCAGGAAGTGGAACGTAACCGCGCCATCAAGGAAGCAACCCGACGTTCGGTGCGTTCCGGAGTTCAGAGCTGACATGAGAATTGTGCATTTCCATTACGGCACGGACGGCGGGGCCGAGCGCTTTTTCGTCAATCTCGCAAGCTCGTTTCATCAGCGCGGCGTGGAGCAGCAGTTCTTTCTGCGTCCGGACCGGACATGGAAGAAGGACCTCGAGCCGTTCGGCCCGGTGTATGAGAGCCATGTACGGCACGTCTCGCTGTCGCGCTTTACGCTCGCCGCGAAGATCCGCCGGGTGAACGCCGAGTTCCGTCCGGACGTGATGATGGCATGGCGGCCGCGCGTCTGCCGCCTGATGAAGGCATTCCCGGAGGTGCTGCGCGTCGTGCGGCTCGGCGACTACACGCGCGAACTCCGCCAGTTCGCGGCAGCGGACCGCATGATCGTCAACATGCCCGGCATTGCCGAGCGCGTGCTGTCGCTCGGCTGGGACAAGCCGGTCGATGTCATTTCCAACTTCACGCGTTTTGGACCATGCACGCCCGTCTCGCGCGCGGCGCTCGATACGCCCGAGGATGCGTTCCTGGTCGTCGGCGCCGGGCGCTTCGTGCATCGCAAGGGGTTCGACACGCTGATCGACGCGGTGGCGCGGCTGCCGGATGTATGGCTCTGGCTGGTCGGCGACGGCGAGGAACGCGCGGCGCTGGAAAAGCAGGTGCAGGACGCCGGGATCGCGGACCGCGCGCGTTTCGCCGGATGGCAGGCCAATCCCGCGCCCTACATGGCGGCGGCGGATGTGTTCGTGATGCCGTCGCGCCACGAACCGCTCGGCAACGTCATTCTCGAAGCGTGGTCAGTGGGCGTGCCGATCGTGTCGTCGCGCTCCGAAGGCCCGTCCTGGATGATGCAGGACGGCGGCAACGGACTATTGGCCGATATCGAGGACGCTGCGGGCTTTGCGGATGCGATCAGGCGGATCAAGGACACGCCGGGGCTTTCGCAAACACTGGTGACGGGCGGCCGCACGACACTGGACACGCAGTTTTCCGTCGAGGGCGTGACCGACGCCTATCTCAAATTGTTCTCGGACTCACTCGCCGTGCGCCAGAGGGCCTCGTAGACGGCGCCGATCTGTTCGGCTTCGCTTTCCAGCGTAAATACCGAGCGGGCGCGGGCAAGGCCCGCGCGGCCCATCGCGGCGGAAAGCCCGGGCTCGTCGAGCAGGCGCGCGGCGGCTTCCGCCATGTCGTCGACGCTGCCGGGAGCGATGAGAACTCCGGTCTCTGGCGTCACGAGATCCGGAAAAGCCCCGACCTTCGTCGCGATGACGGGCAGGCCGCTGGCCATGGCTTCCAGCGGCGTGACGCCGAACCCTTCCCAGCGCTGCGGCGCGATAAACCCATCGAGGGCGCGATACCAGTCGGCGATGGCCGAGGGCGAAACCTCACCCGGAAACAGGATGCGATCGCCAAGCCCGGCGTCGTTCACCTTTGCCATCAGGCCGTCGAGGAAAGCCGAATGCGCGCCGGTGGCGCGGCCCATGACGACGGCGCCGGCATCGGGACGCTCCGCCAGAACACGCAGCATGGCGTCGACGAAGACGTCCGTACCCTTCTGCGCGCGGACGCGGCCGAAGCAGCCGACGAGGCGCAGGTTTGGTAGGCCCAGCGCGGCACGCGCGGCGGCGCGGTCTTCAGCCGGACGGAAGAGCGATGTGTCGATGCCGTGGCCGATGACGGTCGAAGGGCGCGTGAGATAGGAGGCGGTCGCGGCGGAGGTCGAGATCACCGCGTCCATGCGCGAGATCAGAAACCGGCTCCAGGCGGTGTGCCGGCGCTGCGAGGCCGATGTAAAGACGATCCTGAGCGGAAAGCGCAGAACGTCGCGCAGCACGAGGCCCGCGAGCATCTCGATATTGCGGCGCGCATGCCAGATGCGGAACGGCTTGCCGCCCGGCTTGCGGCGAAGGCCGGGAAGATCGCTCCAGCCGATGCGCGGCACATCCGCCGTCAGCCCGACGCCGAGCGCGGCGATGCTGAACTTGCGCGCCTGTACGGGCAACAGGCGTTCGAGCGTCGAGGTGACGCCCGACAGACGGCGATTGAAATTCGGGGCGACGATATCGGGAATCGAGGAACGGGCGCTCATGCGCCACGCTCCAGGATGCTGTGTGTGTGGAGACCCGGCTCCGGAGTTGAACCGGAGCTGATCAGACGTTGCTGCGCCTGTGAGTTGCCGCTCCCCCACCGGGTCACGGACGCGACCCTAGCGTGTGGAATCTTGCCAAGTCCTGAATCGTCAGGCGAAGCGGACGTCGAGAATCTCATAGCTTTTCGCGCCGCCCGGCGCGGTGACCTCGACCTGGTCTCCGACCTTCTTGCCGACCAGCGCGCGCGCGATCGGCGAGGTGATCGAGACGCGGCCCGATTTCACATCGGCCTCGACTTCGCCCACGATCTGGTAGGTCTTTTCCTCGTCGGTGTCCTCGTCGACCAGCTTCACGGTCGCGCCGAAGGTGATGGTGTCGCCCTTCAGCTTCGACGGGTCGATGATCTCGGCGCGGGCGAGCAGGCTTTCCAGTTCCGCGATGCGGCCCTCGTTGAGGCTCTGCTGCTCCTTGGCGGCGTGATATTCGGCGTTCTCCGAGAGGTCGCCATGGCTGCGCGCCTCGGTGATCGCGCTGATGATGCGCGGACGCTCCTCGGAGGCACGGCGTTTCAGCTCGCTCTCCAGGAGGACGTGGCCCGCGGCGGTCATCGGAATCTTGTCCATCGTGTCTTCTCTCAACGCAAAAAATTTCGGCGCACGGGCAAAGAACCCGGCACGCCGCTCGAAACATCTGGGTGAGGTCCGGAATCGGACCCTGGCTTACCCGGCGAAGTATGACTGCAACGCCCGGACTTCCAGTTCCCCTTCGAGGTAAGCCCGGATGCCCTGCGCGGCAGCTATCGCCCCTGCTAGGGTGGTATAGTAGGGGACTTTGTGCAAGAGCGCCGCGCGCCGGAGCGAGCGGCTGTCGCTCAGCGCCTGGGCGCCCTCGGTGGTGTTAAACACCAGCTGCACATCGCCGTTCTTGATGGCGTCGACGATGTGCGGCCGCCCCTCCAGAACCTTGTTGATCTTGACGGCGGAAACCCCGTTCTCCTCGAGAAAACGCTGGGTGCCGGACGTGGCGATGATCTTAAAGCCGAGTTCCGTCAGCAGTTTAGCCGTCGGCAGGATGCGCTTCTTGTCGCCGTCCTTGAGCGAGATGAAGACAGTTCCGGACTTCGGAACGCGCGTGCCGCCGCCGAGCTGGCTCTTGGCGAAGGCCACGGCAAAATCGCGGTCGAGGCCCATGACCTCGCCGGTGGAGCGCATTTCGGGGCCGAGGATGGTGTCGACGCCGGGAAAGCGAGCGAACGGAAAAACCGCTTCCTTCACAGCGACATGTGCCAGTTTCTGGGACTTCAGGTTGAATGCCTTCAGGGCTTCCCCGGCCATGATCCGCGAGGCGGTCTTGGCCACCGGCCAGCCGACGGTCTTGGCGACGAACGGCACCGTCCGCGAGGCACGGGGATTGACCTCAAGGACATAGATATCCCCATCCTTGATGGCGTACTGCACGTTCATCAGGCCGACGACGTTCAGCGCGAGCGCCAGCTGGCGGGTCTGATTCTCGATTTCCGCGACGGTGGCCGCGGACAGCGAATAGGGCGGCAGCGAGCAGGCGGAGTCGCCGGAATGCACGCCGGCCTCCTCGATGTGCTCCATGACGCCGGCAACGAAGGCTTCCCTGCCGTCGCAGAGGCAGTCGACATCGACTTCGATGGCATCCGACAGGTAGCGGTCGATCAGAACCGGGCTGTCGCCGGACACGACGACGGCCTCGCGCATATAGCGCTCCAGCTGCCCGGCATCGTGGACGATCTCCATGGCGCGGCCGCCGAGGACGTAGGACGGGCGAATGACGACCGGATAGCCGATGCGATCCACAATCGCGCGGGCCTCTTCGGTGGACGTGGCGATGCCGTTCTGCGGCTGGCGCAGCTTGAGCCTGTCGAGAAGCTGCTTGAAGCGGTCGCGGTCTTCCGCGAGGTCGATGGCGTCGGGCGAGGTGCCGAGGATCGGAATGCCGGCGTCTTCGAGCGATTGCGCCAGCTTCAGCGGCGTCTGGCCGCCGAACTGGACGATGACGCCGTGCAGCGTGCCGCGCGTCTGCTCGGTGTGCAGGATTTCCAGAACGTCCTCGGCCGTCAGCGGCTCGAAATAGAGCCGGTCCGAGGTGTCGTAGTCGGTCGAGACAGTTTCCGGATTGCAGTTGACCATGATGGTCTCGTAGCCCGCGTCGCGCAGTGCGAAACAGGCATGGCAGCAGCAATAGTCGAACTCGATGCCCTGGCCGATGCGGTTCGGCCCGCCGCCGAGGATGACGACCTTCTTGCGGTCCGAAGGCTGCGCCTCGTTTGCCGGCGCGCCGGCAAACAGCGGCGCGTAGCTCGAATACATATAGGCGGTGGGCGAGGCGAACTCGGCGGCGCAGGTGTCAATACGCTTGTAGACCGGGCGCACATCGAGCGCATGGCGCTGGGCGCGGACTTCGGTTTCAGGCAGACCGGACAGCTTCGCGAGCCGCGCATCGGAGAAGCCCATCTGCTTCAGGCCGCGCAGCGCGCCCGCCGTCTGCGGCAGGCCGTGCGCGCGCACGCGCTCCTCTGTGCGTACGATGTCCTCGACCTGGCGCAGGAACCACGGGTCGATCTTGCAGGCGGCGTGGATCTGATCGACCGTGAGGCCGTGGCGCATGGCCTGGGCGCAGGTGACGATGCGGTTCGGCTTCGGGGCGGCGAGCGCCGCGACGATGGCATTCCTGTCGTCGCCCTGGCCGAGCCCGGGAATGGTGACTTCATCGAAGCCGGTGAGGCCCGTTTCCAGCGACCGGAGCGCCTTCTGCATCGCTTCGCTGAAGGTGCGGCCGATGGACATGGCTTCGCCGACCGATTTCATCGACGTCGTCAGATTGTCTTCGGCGCCGGGGAATTTCTCGAAATTGAAGCGCGGCGCCTTGACGACGATGTAGTCGATGGTCGGCTCGAAGCTCGCGGGCGTCGCGCCGCCGGTGATGTCGTTCTCGATCTCGTCGAGCGTGTAGCCTACGGCGAGTTTCGCGGCGACTTTCGCAATCGGGAAGCCGGTGGCCTTCGACGCCAGCGCCGACGAGCGCGAGACGCGCGGGTTCATCTCGATGACGATCATGCGCCCGGTCGCCGGATCGATGGCGAACTGCACGTTCGATCCGCCGGTTTCGACGCCGATCTCGCGCAGCACGGCGATGCTCGCATCGCGCATGCGCTGATATTCCTTGTCAGTCAGCGTCAGGGCCGGGGCGACGGTGATCGAGTCGCCTGTATGTATGCCCATCGGATCGACGTTCTCGATGGAGCAGACGATGATGCAGTTGTCCGCCTTGTCGCGGACGACCTCCATCTCGAATTCCTTCCAGCCGAGGACGCTTTCCTCGATCAGGACTTCGGTCGTCGGCGAGGCGTCGAGGCCGCTGGTGACGATCTCGACGAATTCGTCCTCGTTGTAGGCGATGCCGCCGCCGGTGCCGCCCATCGTGAAGGACGGGCGGATGATGGCGGGCAGGCCGATATCCGGCAGGGCTTCCAGCGCTTCGGCGAGGCCCTTCTTCACATGGCTTTTCTTGCGGTCGGATTCGCCGGCGAGCCAGGTGATCTCGAAGGCGTCGAGCGCCTTCTTCTCTTCGTCGTCCGGCAGGCCCCTGGCGCGGATCGCCGCGATCTCGTTGAGATAGCGGTCGCGGTCGGCCTGCTTGATGTCGGAGCCGTTGGCCAGCGCGGATTTCGGCGTGTCGAGGCCGATCCTGGTCATGGCCTCGCGGAACAGTTCGCGGTCCTCGGCCTTGTCGATGGCTTCGGCGGTGGCGCCGATCATCTCGACATTGAACTTGTCGAGCGTGCCCATGCGGCGGAGCGACAGCGCGCAGTTCAGCGCGGTCTGGCCGCCCATGGTCGGGAGCAGGGCGTCGGGCCGCTCCTTCTCGATGATCTTCGCGACGATCTCCGGAGTGATGGGCTCGATATAGGTCGCGTCCGCCAGCTCGGGATCGGTCATGATCGTGGCCGGGTTCGAGTTCACCAGGACGATCCGGTAGCCCTCTTCCTTGAGGGCTTTCACCGCTTGCGTGCCGGAATAGTCGAACTCGCAGGCCTGACCGATGACGATGGGTCCGGCCCCGATGATGAGGATGGATTTTATGTCCTGGCGTTTGGGCAAGGGCGCGCGCTCCGTGGCACGCACCGTGCCGAAACAGGCACAGCGCGGGCGGCGATTTCGATAATCTCTAGGCTAAAGCGGTCGTTTACACGGGGAGTCGGGCAAGGGGAAGCCCTGCGAACGAACATCCTCGATCCTTCCCGCAGGCAGCCAGCCCAACGGGAGGTCCGGGAGGTCGAATACTCGTATTACTGCCACTTGGAAGTGTTCTGGATATTCAATATCACTGCGCATTCTCCACAAGGGTCTGCGAAGCCCCTCAATTTTACGGATTTCCTGAATGAGTCGGCGTTGGACACTGGTGACCGGGGCCTCGTCCGGCATCGGCCGTGAATTGGCGCGTTTGTTTGCTGCCGACGGCGACAATCTCATTCTTCTGGCCCGCCGCGAGGACCGCCTCCTGGAACTGGAACAGGAGCTGGAAGCGGCGCACGGGATCGACGTCCGGACGCTCGATGTCGACCTGGCCGATCCCGCCGCTCCCGAGGCCGTGTTCAACTGGACGGTGGAGCAGGGGATTGCGGTTCACACGCTGGTCAACAATGCCGGTTTCGGTGCGCGCGGCCGTTTCGCGACCCTGCCGGCCGACCTGCTCGACGAGATGGTCCGGGTGAATGTCTCGGCCGTGACCGGTCTTTCGCGGATGTTCCTGCCGGGCATGCTGGAGCGCGGCGAGGGCGGCATCCTGAACGTCGCGTCAATGGCGGCGTTTCAGGCCGGCCCGTATATGGGCGTCTATTTCGCGACGAAGTCTTATGTGCTGTCGATTTCCGAAGCGATCCACGAAGAGACCCTTGGCCGCGGCGTCACGATCTCGGTTCTGTGTCCCGGTCCTGTCGCGACCGAGTTCGCCGAAGTCGCGGATATCGAGGGATCTCGGCTGTTCAAGAACGCGCGCGATGTGAAATCCGTGGCGCTCGACGGCTATCGCGGCTATCGCGCGGGCAGGCTGATCGTCATTCCGGGCATCTTCAACCAGCTCGGCATTTTCTTCAGCCGCTTCGCGCCCCGCGCGATGACGCGCAAGATTTCCGGCAAGCTGCACCGCGTCGGCGCCTGAGGAAAGCTGTGTCAGCCGGCCTGTAAGCCGGGTTCTGTAGGGCCGCCGCCCGAAGACGACGACGCGATGGCCATTCCTCTGGGGCGTCCGTCGCCGGACGCCTCGAGCAACCAACCCGGACGACTGTCTGGAGGCGGGATCTGGGCAGAGCCCGCGCCGTCCCTATTCGGTTTTGCTCCCGGTGGGGTTTGCCGTGCCGTTCCTGTTGCCAGCAACGCGGTGCGCTCTTACCGCACCCTTTCACCCTTACCCCGGAGACCGGGGCGGTTTGCTTTCTGTGGCACTTTCCCTGGGGTCGCCCCCGCCGGGTGTTACCCGGCACCGTGCCTCCATGGAGCCCGGACTTTCCTCTCCTTGCGGAGCGGCCATCCGGCCGGCTGACACGGTGTCATTAGGGGGGCAACGGCCCGGAAAGCAAGGACGGACGGCCAGCCGCCCGGAAGGACGGTAAAGGCGCGTCCAGGCCGGGCGCCGGGTCATCCAGACCACACCGAGAGTTTACGCCGCGCGGTCTTAAGTGAACCAAGCGCATGCGGTAACGTTGCACTTCATGGGAAGCGCTCGGCTTCCATCCTCCCCCAACTGCAAATCCGGAGAATCGACATGAACGATCTTCCGTCCTGGATTCAGGACATGCCGTCATGGGCCTGGCTTTGCGTCGCCGTTTCAGTCGGGCTCCTTGCCGGCTGGCTGGCGCACGGCGTCCTGCATTTTCTGATTCGCCGTCTCGAGCATGTCCGCGGCACAACAATGGTCCGCCTCGTCCTGCGGAGGGTTGTCACCTCCGCTGCGATGATCGGGGGAACGGTGGCGTTTGTGGCAATGATACCGGCCACGTCCTACAGCGCGGAGGTGCAGATCGGATTCGTGCGCGCCGCCATAGTTGTCGGTACAGTGGCGATCGGCCTCGCGGCCTACCGGCTGACGCAGCTGGCGTTCGACATCTATGCCCGCAAGCACGACGGGGTGGACCTGTCGTCGGATGTGCATGTACGTCGCCGCCAGACACGGCTCAACCTTCTGCGGCGGCTTGCGACCGTTCTTGTGGCGGTGGCGACCGTCGCCATCGTCTTCATGTCGCTGCCGACCCTGCGCACCATCGGTGTCAGTCTTTTCGCATCCGCCGGCGTTGCCGGCCTTGCCGTCGGTCTTGCAGCACGCCCTGCCATTTCCAACCTTCTCGCCGGAATCCAGATCGCCTTCAACGAGCCGATCCGCATCGGCGACCAGGTGGTGCTCGAAGGTGAATGGGGCACGGTCGAAGAAATTACCTCGACCTATGTCGTCGTGAACATCTGGGATCAGCGGCGGCTTATCGTGCCGCTCAGCTATTTCCTCGAAAAGCCGTTCCAGAACTGGACGCGCGAGAATCCGCAAATTCTCGGCACGTCGATGTTCTATGTCGATTATTCGGTGCCGGTCGAGGAAATGCGTACGCAGCTTCAGAGTGTCCTGAAGGGCACCAAGCTGTGGGATGGCCGCGCCTGCGCGTTGCAGGTCACGGACCTGCGCGAGCACACCGTCGAAATCCGCGCGCTGATGAGTGCGAAGAATGCCGGCAGCGCCTTCGATCTGCGGTGTTACGTGCGGGAGAAGATGATCGAATGGCTGCGCGCCAAATATCCGCACGCCCTGCCGCGCACGCGCTTTGCGATCGACCGCAAGGTGCTGGAGGTGCCGGGGATCGGTGCAGCCGGAAATGGGGCTCAGCCGCAGGGACAATGGGCGGCGCCGGCGGCGAATTGATGCCGTTGCGTGAACCTCTCCGCCGCGCTCTCCGTTGATGGGGAGCAAGGATTGGAGAGCGCAATGGCAGATGGAACAAAAGGTGGGCCGAAAGGCTCCGGGTCGTCACGCGACGAACGAAAGCGGGAAACCGGCCACAGCGACTTTGCCCAGGATATCCAGGGCACGAATCGCCTGCAGGGCGATGACCAGGCGAATGTCCGCAACGAACGCGGCACGATGCCAGAGGAAACCGCCGATACCGAAGGTGTCGTGGAGAGCTTTGAAAAGATGGACCCGCGCAAGCGCGCCGGAAAATCGCCGCTTTAAACACGGCTTTGGTGTGATTGAGGGAGAACGGGCGAAGGAGTAGGCAGGCATGCCATGCCGCCCTCCGCCGAGTCGTCCGCCACAAGCCTGTTCTTCCGGGCAGCGCCGCTGCTGTTCGTCGTCATCTGGGCAACGGGCTTCATCGTCGCGCGTCTCGTGGCGCCCCATGCCGACCCGCTGACCTTCCTCTGCGCACGCTATGCGCTGGCGATATCCGTGCTGCTCGTCGTGGCCCTTGCCGTGCGGGCGCCGTGGCCGCGCACCGGCCGCGAGGTCGGCGTCAACATGGTGTCGGGCGTGCTGCTGCACGGTGCCTATCTCGGCGGTATTTTCTGGTCGGTACGGCACGGCCTGCCGGCGGGCTTCGCCGGGCTTCTGGCCGGGCTCCAGCCGCTGCTGACAGCTCTGGTGGCCGCGCCGCTGCTGGGCGAAAAGGTCGGGCTTCTGCGCTGGTGCGGCATCGGCCTCGGATTTGCGGGCGCGATCCTTGTGCTGCTGCCGAAACTCGGCACGGGCGCCGAAGCGGTTCCGCCTGCGGCGCTCGGTGTCGGCTTCCTCGCGGTGCTGGCCTTCACCGCCGGCACGATCTGGCAGAAGCGGACCGGCGGGCGGATGGATCTCAGGACCGGCAACGTGATCCAGTTTTCCGCCGCGCTCGTACCGACGGCGATCGTGGCGTGGCTGACAGAGGAGGGGAAGTTCGATCTGTCGCCCGAACTCTGGATCGGCCTTCTGTGGGCGGTGTTCGGCCTGTCCTTCGGCGCGATCCTGCTTCTCCTGCTTCTGATCAAGCGCGGCGCGGTCGTACAGACGGCGAGCCTGCTGTATCTCGTTCCGGCCGTGACGGCGCTGATGGCCTGGGCTTTCTTCGGCGAGACGATGAACGCAGTACAGATCGGCGGGATGGTGCTGGCGGCCTTCGGCGTTGCGCTGGCGACCCGGCAATAAAAAAGGGCGAGCCGTGGCTCGCCCTTGGTGCCCCGTTAAATGGTAATTACGAACGTTCGCCGTTCAGGCTTGCGACCTGCGTTCCGCCACCCCATGCCGGAACGTTCTGCGCCATGTACTTCTTCACCTTGCCGCAATAGGCCGCGCCGGCGCGCGTGACGCCGCGCACGCCATGGCCGCCCTGATATTTCGACACGGTGCGGCAATAGTCGCCGCCGGCCTGGCGGTAGGCTTCGCCGAGATAGCGCATGCCGTAATCGAGATTGGTCGACGGGTTGTACAGCGCCTTGCGCGAGCCGGAATAACCCATGCCCTTGGCGGTGCGGTAGCCGATCTGCATGAGGCCGATATAGCCACCAGGACCGGTGGCATTGGCGCGGTAGCGGCTTTCGACCATAACGACGCCATGCGCGAGATCGCGCGGCACGCCGTGCTTGGCGGCGTAATGCTGGACCAGCGAGTCGAGGTTGCCGCCGCGCGGAGCTTCGCCGCGTGCTTCGCCCTTCGTCGAGGAACGGCCTTCCTTGAGCGCCGGACCATTGCCGGTGCGCTCAGCCTGCTTCTGGATGAATTCCACCGGGCTTTCGGCGAAAGCGGGCGCGGCGAAAGACGCGGCGGCGACGGCGCCGGCAAGAAGAACTCGGATCATGGAATATCCCCTCAAATGAGTCGTGAGGGGCAAGTCGCCAAAGAATCGGGCCTCGATGCGGCAGACTCCGGCCAAAAGCGCGGGAGATTGAGGCCATTCGCGGGCTATAAGTTAATTCTTATACTTTCGGCAAAGCTTTCAGTAGTCTTCGCAGGGTCGCGACGGTCGAGGGATCGACTGTTCCGTCAACCTTCTCCTGCCGGAAATGACGCTGGAAAGCCGTTGTGACGGCTTTGGTCTGGGCGTCGAACGTACCGTTGATCTCGATGCCGTAGCCATAAATCGAGAACAGCGACTGAATCTCCTCGACCGGCTCGCCGGTATCGCCTTCGAAGAAGCTGTCATTGCCCTCCGTGGTCAGCGGCGCGGGCTTCTGCCAGTGGCCGAGCTTGGCGGCATAAAGCCGGTCCCAGGGGAATTTCTCCCCTGGGTCTTCCTTACGCTTCGGCGCGACGTCGGAATGCGCCAGCACGCGGTTGCGCGCGATGGCGTGGCGTTCGCAGATGTCGAGGCCGAGACGGATCACGGCGTCGATCTGCGCGTCCGGAAAATCGCGATAGCCGTGCTCGTGGCCGGGGTTCTGGATCTCGATGCCGATCGAGCGGGAATTGACGTCCGGCTCGCCCTCCCAGCTCGACAGACCGGCATGCCAGGCGCGCGCGGATTCCGGCACCATCTGCACGATCCGCCCGTCCTCGTGGACGAGGTAGTGGCAGGAGACCTTGCTTTCGGCATCGCAGAGCCGCGCGACGGCTTCCTCAGCCGACACCATGCCGGTGTAGTGCAGGAGCAGGATATCGACGTCGGCTTCCCGCTCGTCGTGGTTCGGCGAGGGGCGTACCTCGGTCACATGCGGGCTGTCGGCGGGGAAGGTCATGCCTGAACGGGTGCCACAGCCGCCGGGGACGGGCAACCCGGCATTCGGAACGCGCTGCTCTATCCGTGCGTTCGTACATAGAGGAGGCTGATATGGCCAGAACCCCCTTTGTCTGTGCCGCCTTATTTATTGCCGCCGCTGCCGGACCGGCTGCGGCTCAGGTCGATTCCGGGTCGTCCGGCGGTTCCATTCGTTCGCTGTCCACGTCCCGCAGCAGCACGACGGCACCGGCGCCTTCGGCGATATCTCCGAGCGCGGTGACCCGTCCCAACAACCAGGTCGCGCCGAGTTCGGTGGGGCTTCCCGGCGGCGGAACGCAGGTGCCCGGCACGCAGGGCAGCGGTATCGGCGCCACGGTGCCGGTTTACGGCACACAGGACAGTTCCGGCATCGGACAGTCCATCAACGAGTCCGAGCAGCGCTCAAGCAGCACCGATTGTTCGGGCTCGGGCACGCGGTCGAGTTCCGGATCGGGTTCGACAAGCTCCGTGACGACCAATTGCGCTTCGCCGCGCGGTTCATCGCTTGGTACGCAATCAATCATGGGCAGCGGGTCGGCTATAGACGTCAGCGGGCGTTAGCGCCGATCGATCCGGTGTAGGGCGAGGGAACCCGTGCGATGGGCCACTGCTTCGGCATGGGCGCATAGGACAGCGGTGTATTGACGGTGTACTGATCGTCCGGCGTGACCGCCGGATCGTTCGGATAGTGCTGCTGCGGGTAGGGATACTGCTGCGGCTGCGGCATGGGGTGCTGCGAGACTTCCGGCGGATCGTAATACGGATAAGGCTGATATTGCTGCTGCGGCGGATAGTATTGCGGCGGCGGTGGCGGCGCGGTCGGCACATACTGCGGGCGCGGATTGCAGACCGCGCGGCCGGACTTGTGGCGCGCGAGATCGATATGGAAATGATCTTCGTGGAAGCCGTCGCTGCCGGGGCCGAGAACGGTCTTGAACGTTCCGCACGCGCCCGACTGCACCTGACGCAGAAACGCCTGCGCCTGCGGCGTGCCCTTGTACCATGCGCCGCGGATATCGACGGTGCGCCCGTCGGCAAGGAAGAAGGCCTTGATGTCGAGCGCGTTGCCGAACGAGTGCTCGGACAGGGGAGCGCCCGGCTTGTTGTTACGCGTGCGGCAGCCGTATGAGGCGATGTTCTTGATGCCGACGATGGGCTGGCCGAAATTCGCATAGGCCGCCGGCTGAACGACTTCGCGAAGCCATGTGTTGAGCGCCGTGTTCATCGGACAGCCGAGGCGCGCGGGCGGATTGATCGAGACGCGGCCTTCGTCGAGCCCCGACACCTTGAACGGACTTTGAAGCCCGCACACGCCCTTCTGACGAATGGCGGGCAGCGGCTCGGCAAATTGGGAAGGGCGGAGTTCGCCGGCGCGCAGGCAACGCGCTTCTTCCGCGTCCCGCCACGCCTCGCGGTCCTGCCCGAAAAAATCGAGCTTTCCGCAGGCGGCGACCGACGCGCACAACGCGACACCCATGAGACCGTACGCAACCCTGGTCCTCATGGGTCGCGAAAATGCGACTCAATTCCTTAACGGCGCGTTGACGTTGAGGGGAGGCCTCAGCTCAGGACGGCTTTGACGATGCCGTTGGCCTTGCCGAAATCCATCGTGCCGGCATGGCGCGCCTTCAGCTCGCCCATGACCTTGCCCATGTCCTTCAGGCCGGAGGCGCCGAGTTCGGCGACGACCTTTTCGATGGCGGCCTTGGCTTCCGCCTCATCCATCTGCTTCGGCATGAAGCTCTGGATATGGGAGATTTCCTCGCGCTCCTGGGCGGCGAGTTCGGCGCGGCCGTTGTCCTCGTAGATCTTCGCGGACTCCTGGCGCTGCTTGACCATTTTCTGGAAGAGCTGGAGCAGTTCGTCGTCGGACAGGGGATCCTTGCCGTTGCCGCGGGCCTCGATGTCGCGATCCTTGATGGCGGCGTTGATGAGACGCAGCGTGGCGAGGCGGCATTTCTCGCCCGCCTTCATGGAATCCTTGAGGGCCGTGTTGATGTCTTCGCGCAGGCCAGTCATGGCAGATTTGCTCCGGAGAATAGGGCGGGTGCGGTTGACCCGCGCGCGGCCGGGGCTTAGCTAGCCCCCTGACCGCAGAAAGTTGCGCGCAGACCTAAGGCAGACATGACGACCGAACAAGCCCCCCGGGGAACCGGCGACGCCTGGACCGAACCCAGGCCGACGGCATTATTGGTGCTGGCCGACGGCACGATATTGGAGGGGCAGGGCATCGGCGCCGAGGGGCAGGCCACCGGAGAGGTCTGTTTCAACACGGCAATGACGGGCTATCAGGAAATCCTGACCGACCCGTCGTATGCCGGCCAGATCGTCACCTTCACCTTCCCGCATATCGGCAATGTCGGCGTCAACGACGACGACATCGAGACCGTGAACGCCGCCGCCTCGACCGGCGTGCGCGGCATCGTGCTCGCCGCGCCCATCACCGAGCCGTCGAACTGGCGCGCCAGCCGCGACCTCGACGCCTGGCTGACGGCGCGCGGCATTTCCGGCATTTCCGGCATCGACACGCGGGCGCTGACGGCGCTGATCCGCGACAAAGGCATGCCGAACGCGGTCATCGTCCACAGCGCCGAAGGCCGCTTCGACGTCGAGGCGCTGCGCAAGGCGGCCGCCGCGATTCCGAGCATGGAAGGTGTCGATCTCGTGCCGGGCGTCACCAGCGCCCAGCGTTTCGAATGGGACGAGGCCGGCTGGACCTTCGAAGGCGGCTACAAGAAGATCGGCACCGGCAAGCGCCGCGTGGTCGCGATCGACTACGGCGCAAAGCGCAACATTCTCCGCCTGCTGGCAGAGCAGGGCAACGAGGTCGTCGTTGTGCCCGCGACAGCGACCGCCGACGAAATCATGGCGCTGAAGCCGGACGGCGTTTTCCTGTCCAACGGCCCCGGCGATCCGGCCGCGACCGGGGAATATGCGGTGCCTGTCATTCGCGCGGTGCTCGACAAGAAAGTACCGACATTCGGCATCTGCCTCGGCCACCAGCTTCTCGGCCTCGCCATCGGCGCGAAGACGACGAAGATGCATCAGGGCCATCACGGCGCAAACCATCCGGTGAAGGACAACACCACCGGCAAGGTCGAGATCACGTCAATGAACCACGGCTTCGCGGTGGACCGCGCGACACTGCCGAAGAATGCGGAAGAAACGCATGTCTCGCTGTTCGACGGTTCGAACTGCGGCATCCAGCTCACCGACCGCCCGGCGTTTTCGGTGCAGTATCATCCCGAAGCGAGCCCCGGCCCGCAGGACAGCCATTACCTGTTCAAGCGGTTCGCGGATCTGATCGACGGCACGAAGTAGTTACCCGCACCACGGCGTGCGTTTCCCGCCCCACGGGCGGGCGAGGCCTTCCGTCACCAGCATGCCGCCGAGCGACTCGCCATTGCGCGCGATGATGCGCAGCTTGCGCCCATACTTGTCGGTATCGCGCTCGTAGGCGCGGATTTCGAACGGCCGGGCATTCAGAAGCTCACGCAGGCGAAGCGTCGCGCGCTCGCCGAGCTCGGCCTCGCGGCTGCAGCGGGCAGGGTGGGTTTCCGGCGCGTCGATGTCCGCGATGCGGATCGGCTGGCTCTTGAGATAGAACGTGTCGCCGTCGATCACGCAATTGATGTGCGGCGGCGCGGTGCACAGCGAAAAATTGGTGGCCGCGGCGCGTCCGACCTGTGGCTTCTCTCCGAACACGAACCAGACAGCCACCAGAGCCGCGACGATCAGCACCGGGCCGGCATGCGGCAGGGGCGCGAGCAGCCGTGCCGGCCGCAAGATCCCGCCGCGCGAATATCGGAACGCGTCGCTCATGCCGGCCACTTCAGCCGGCGCCGCTTAAGAAAGCGTTTGATCCTCCGAAAGCGCGGCAATTCCGCAACAGCATGGGACCACGTGGGATCGGCACCCCAGTTCAGACATTATGGTTAACATCGTTAACTATCAGGGCCTTAGCGGTTGAATAACAGGGGCTTGGCCCATGCCGGGATGGTTAATCGTGGCTAAATTGGGTTTGACCCCCATACTGTCCCATGCTATCCCAAATCATCCCTCGTAAGGCGTTCGTCAGAGTAGCCAGGAAGGCGGTCGGGGGACTGCTGGAAGGCATTGGCGGAGTCCGATTTTCCCCGAGGGTGTGTGCGAGGGGTGCCATGGACCGCTTCGTGTCCAATTTCACGAACAGGCTCGACGCCAAGGGGCGGGTTTCAATACCCGCGTCCTTCCGCGCCGTGCTGGCGCGTGACGGGCATGAAGGGCTGATTGTCCTGCCTTCGCTGGATTCCAAATCGCTCGACGCGGGCGGCAACGCGCTGCTCGGCGAGATCGACCGTCTGCTCGACGGTTTCGCGCCTTATTCGGAAGAGCGCGACCATCTGTCGTCCGCTCTTCTGGGTACAAGCGAGGTTCTCAAGTCGGATGCGGAAGGGCGCATCATTCTCACCGACAGCCTGAAGTCCTATGCTGACATCACGGATTCGGTCACCTTCGTTGGCCACGGCCACAAATTTCAGATCTGGGAGCCGGAGACATTTCGCGCCCATCTCGACGCCGCCCGCGTAAAAGCGCGCGATCTGCGCCGCACAGCCGGAGCAAAAGCCGCGGAGACGCGGCAATGATGGCGCTTCAGCAACTCGCAACCCCGGCCGGCGCCGCGCGCCATCTCTCGGTGATGCGCGACGAGGCGGTGGCCGCGCTGGCCCCCGTCGATAACGGTACCTACATTGACGGCACCTTCGGCGCCGGCGGCTACAGCCGTGCCATTCTCGACATCGCGGACACGAAAGTCGTCGGCATCGACCGCGACCAGGACGCCGTCACCTCCGGTGCGGCGCTCGTCGAAGCCTACAAAGGCAGACTTACACTTGTTGAGGGGCGGTTCGGCGATCTCAGGGACATTGTCCACGATCTCGGCATCGAGCGCGTTGAGGGCGTGGTTCTCGATGTCGGCGTGTCCAGCATGCAGCTCGACACGGCCGAACGCGGCTTTTCCTTCCGTTTCGACGGACCTCTGGACATGCGAATGGGCCGGTCCGGCCCGAATGCGGCGGACCTCGTAAACGAACTTGCGGAAAAGGACCTCGCGGCCCTTATCCGCACGTTCGGCGAGGACCGGCAGGCGAACCGGATCGCCAAGGCCATCGTCGCCGAGCGCGCCAACGGGCGCATCGAGACGACGGACAAGCTTGCGAAGATCTGCGAGGCGGTGCTCGGCAAGCACCCGGACATGATCCATCCGGCGACGCGCACCTTCCAGGCGCTGCGCATCGCGGTGAACAATGAACTCGGCGAGCTTCTGAAGGCGCTGTTCGCGGCCGAGGAAATTCTCGCGCCGGGCGGACGGCTTGCCGTCGTCAGCTTCCATTCGCTGGAAGACCGCATCGTCAAGACGTTCCTTGCCGAGCGGTCGCGCACGACGCCGAACGTCTCGCGCCATGCGCCGGCAACCTTCGCGGCGGCGCCGACCTTCATTCCGATCGTCCGCTCGGCTGTTCCCGGTGACGATGAAATGGCGCGCAACCCGCGGGCGCGCTCGGCCCGCCTGCGCGCGGCGGAACGCACAGAGGCTCCGGCGCGTCCGGACGGCGATCCCCTGGCTTACGGCGTGCCGCAGCTTGCGGCTCTCAATCACTTCATGGCGCGCGGATGAAGCTGACGCGGGCGATCAACATCATTGCCGTTCTCATTCTCGTCGGCGCCGCCATGGTGGTCTATCAGATCAAATACCAGGCGGTGCGGCAGACCGCGGAGATCGACAAGCTGAACCGCGCCATCGCGCGCGAGAAGGCGGCGATCACCGTCCTTGACGCGGAGTGGGCGCATCTCACTCGGCCCGACCGTGTTCAGGCGCTGGCCGAAAAACATCTCGACTTGAAGCCCTCAACCGCGGATCAGCGCGTTGCGCTGGCCGATCTGCCGATGCGGCCGGTTCAGGTGGATGCGATCGCCGAAACCATCGCCTCGCTCGGGATGACCGACATGCCGATCCATGACGAGCCGACGGCCGGTTCGGGCGAGGATCTGATCGGCCGCACCATCGAATCCATGGGACTCGCCGTGCCGTCGTCCGACCCCATGCCGCTCGAGTTTCCGCAATGACGCCGCGCCGCGCAAAAGGCCGCGTAAGGCTTGCCATGCTCTCGTTCTGCATGGTGTATGCAGCCATTGCCGCGCGTCTTGTCTGGCTCGGGTTCGAGCCGAACATCGAGGCCAAGGCGCGTATTGACGCCGAAGCGGCGCTCGCGACCAAGCGTCCGAACATTGTCGACCGCCACGGCCGCCAGCTCGCCACCGATATCGAGACCTATTCGATCTTCGCCGAACCGCGCCGCATGATCGATGGCGACGAAGCGGCGGAAGCCCTGATCAAGGTTCTGCCGGAACTCGACCCCATAGATCTGCACAAGAAGTTCGACAAGGATTCCGGCTTTGCGTGGGTGAAGCGTGAAATCTCGCCGCGCGAGCAGGCCGAGGTCCACAGGCTCGGCATTCCGGGCGTGGGCTTCCTGAAAGAACAGCGCCGCGTCTATCCGAACGGCAACGTCCTGTCGCACGCGATCGGCGCGGTCGATGTCGACAACAAGGGCATTGCCGGAATCGAGCAATATCTCGACCGTAAGGACAATATTTCGAAGGATGGAACGGGCCTGCTGCCGCCGGTCTGGCTGGCGCTCGATCTCAATGTCCAGCATGCGGTGCGCGACGAACTGGTGAAGGCGAAGCAGGAGTTCGATGCCATCGCCGCGTCGGGCGTCGTGATGGACGTCGACACCGGCGAGATCGTCGGCTTCGTCTCGCTGCCCGATTTCGACCCGAACAATCCGGCCGATGCGCTGAAGCCAAACAACATCAACCGCGTCGCGGTCGGCGTCTACGAGATGGGTTCGACCTTCAAGGCCATGACGCTGGCAATGGCGCTGGATTCCGGGCGCGTGAAGCTGAACGACCGGTTCGATGCCACAAAGCCGCTGGTATATGGACGTTTTACGATTGACGACTTTCATCCCGAGCGGCGTGTGCTCACGGTGCCGGAAGTGTTCACCTACTCGTCGAATATCGGCACGGCAAAGATGGCGCTGGAGATCGGTGTCGAGGGACACAAGGCGTTTCTGAAAAAGCTTGGGCAGCTCGACCGTCTGCACACCGAGCTTGCCGAAAGCGCGCACCCCATCGTTCCAAAAAACTGGGGCGAACTGAACACCGTCACGATATCCTTCGGCCACGGACTGTCTGTCGCGCCGCTGCAGGCGCTGATGGCGACAGCGGCGCTGGTGAACGGCGGCAAACTGATCCCGCCGACCTTTCTGCAGCGCGACAGGGAAGCGGCCAGCGCGGTCGCGACACAGGTCATCAAGCCCCGGACATCCGACCAGATGCGCTATCTTTTCCGCCTCAACGCGGAGAAGGGGTCGGCCAAGAAGGCCGACATTCCGGGCTACCGGGTCGGCGGCAAGACGGGTACGGCGGAGAAGGTGGTCGACGGCCGCTATTCGTCGGAGAAGGTGATGAACTCCTTCACGGCTGTTTTCCCGATGGACAGACCGCGCTACGCTCTGCTCGTCATGCTCGATGAACCCAAGCCCACAAAGGACACGCACGGCTATCGCACCTCCGGGTGGAACGCCGCGCCCGTGACGGGAAAAATCGTCTCCCGGATCGCGCCGCTTCTCGGCGTGGAGCCGGATTTCAACGCGCCGCCGAACCTTCCGCCGGGCATGACCGCAGCGTCGCTCGGGGAGAACAGGTGACAGCACAGGACGGCCCGGGCGCGATCGCGCTCGGCGAGCTTCTGCCCGATGCCGGGCTGAGCGCCGACGCGCGGGAAATCCCCGTTCACGGTGTCACCGCCGACAGCCGGGCCGTCGAGCCCGGTTTTCTCTTTGCCGCGATGCCGGGCGTCAAAGCCGACGGCATGAATTTCGCCAGGATGGCGGTGGAGAAGGGCGCGGTCGCCGTGGTCGGCGCGCGGACGCCGGAGGACGATCTCGGCGTTCCGTTCGTGCTGGTGCCGGATGCCCGTGTGGCGCTGGCCGGCATCGCTTCGCGGTTTTATGCGCGCCAGCCGAAAATCATCGCCGCCGTCACCGGCACCAACGGCAAGACCTCGGTCGCCAGTTTCCTGCGCCAGATCTGGACCACGCTCGGCTATCCGGCGGCCAGCCTTGGCACCGTCGGGCTCGTCTCGCCGAAGGGCGAGGAATATTCGAATCTCACCACACCCGACCCCGTCGTTCTGCATCGCATCGTCGACCGGCTGGCCGGCGAAGGCGTCACGCATCTCGCGCTCGAGGCATCGTCGCACGGTCTCGACCAGCACCGGCTTGACGGTCTCCGTCTTTCCGCCGGTGCCTTCACCAATCTGACGCGCGACCACCTCGACTACCACCCGAGCTTCGAGGCCTATCGCGACGCCAAGCTGAAGCTGTTCACGGCCGTGCTGCCGGACAGGGCCCACGCGGTCATCTGCGCCGACAGCGCGGAAGCGGCGGCCTTCATCGTGGCCGCGAAGGCGCGCGGATTGAACCTATTCACGGTCGGCGAGCACGGGCAGGACATTCACCTCCTGCGTGCCGAGCGGGATGGCTTCGCGCAGAAGCTGACGCTGCGCCATGGCGACGAAGACTATCTGCTGACCCTGCCGCTGGCGGGCGGTTTCCAGGTCGAGAACGCGCTGGTCGCGGCGGGCCTTGCCATCGTGACTGGAGGCAAGCCGGTCAAGGTATTCGCGGCACTGGAGAATTTGAAGGGCGCCAGCGGCCGGCTGGAGCGCGTCGGCGAGCGCAACGGGGCCGTGGTCATCGTCGATTACGCACACACTCCGGACGCGCTGGCCAACGCACTCGATGCGCTGCGCCCCTATGCGACCGGCAGACTGGTGGTGGTGTTCGGGGCGGGCGGCGACCGCGATCCCGGCAAACGGCCGCTCATGGGGGCTGTGGCCCATGAAAGGGCCGATGCGGTGATCGTGACCGACGACAACCCGCGCTCCGAGGACCCTGCGACGATCAGAAGCCAGATTCTGACCGCTGCCCCCGGGGCCCGCGAGATCGGAGATCGCAGACAAGCCATCGCGGCTGCTATAAGCGACCTGAAAGAAGGTGATGTGCTGCTCGTGGCCGGCAAGGGACATGAGGCGGGCCAGATTGTCGGGGACCGGGTTCTGCCGTTCTCCGACCATGAGGCAATCCGGGCGGCGCTTGGGGGCTGATCGATGTCCGGAGTTCTGTGGACCGCAAAGGATTTTGCCGCGGCTGTCGGCGGCCGCGTTGTCGGCGTCGTGCCCGACGTCACCGGCATTTCCATCGACAGCCGCACCGTCAAACCGGGCGAGGCCTTTTTCGCCATCACCGGCGACAAGATGGACGGCCATGATTTCGTGCGTGCGGCGCTCGATGGCGGAGCAGGCATCGCTGTCGTCGCCGAGAGCAGGCTTTCCTCCCTCGGCCGCGCCAAACCGCTCATCGTGGTCGAGGACGTACTTGCGGCGCTGACGCGCCTCGCCGTGGCGGCGCGGGCGCGCGCGCAGGCAAGGATCATCGCCGTCACCGGCAGCGTCGGCAAAACCTCCACCAAGGAAATGCTGCGCACGGCGCTCGCTTCCGCCGGGGAAGTGCATGCCTCGGTCGCGAGCTTCAACAATCACTGGGGCGTGCCGCTGACGCTTGCGCGCATGCCGGAGACTGCACAGTACGCCGTGTTCGAGATCGGCATGAACCATGCCGGCGAGATCACGCCGCTGACAAAGATGGTGCGTCCGCACATCGCCATGGTCACGAATGTCGAGGCCGTGCATCTCGAACACTTCCTGTCGGTCGATCAGATCGCCGACGCCAAGGCCGAGATATTCCTCGGGCTTGAGCCGGGCGGAATCGCGATCATCAATGCCGACAGTCCGTACCGGGACCATCTCGCGCGCGTGGCCGGGGATGCGGGCGCGGAAATCCTGGAATTCGGATCGACGCGCGATGCCGATGCCAAGCTGCTGATGTACAGCGTGCTGTCGGATCGCTCGGCCGTCACCGCGTCCGTCACCGGCACCGACATCGCCTACAGTCTTGGCGCGCCGGGAAAGCATCTCGTGCAGAATTCGCTGGCCGTCCTTCTTGCAGCGAAAGTGGCCGGGGCTGATGTGAAGGCGGCGGCTGCGGTGCTCGCGGATTTCAAGCCGCCGGCCGGGCGCGGCCAGCGCCATGCGCTGCATGTCGGCACGGGCCGCGCCATGCTGCTCGACGAAAGCTACAACGCCAACCCCGCCTCGATGCGCGCCGCGATCGAACTTCTTGGCCACACGCAGGCAGGCGCGGGCAGGCGGATCGCAGTTCTCGGCGACATGCTGGAGCTCGGCGCGCAGGCCGACGACATGCACCGCGACCTCGCCGCCGTGCTCGAAGACTCGAAGATCAATCTCATTTTCTGCGCGGGCCCGCACATGCTCGCTCTCTACGATTCGCTGCCTGCCTACCGCCGCGGCGGCTGGGCCATCACGTCCGAAGATCTCAAGGACCGGGTTCTGGACGAGATCCGGCCAAACGATGTCGTCATGGTCAAAGGCTCGCTCGGCAGCCGCATGGGGCCTATCGTGGCCGCGCTGCTGGCCCGATTCGCACCGGCCGCCGCTTAAAGGGAAATACCGGATGCTCGCTTTTCTTGCCGATTTCTCCGGCACATTCCCGTTCCTGAACGTCTTCCGCTACATCACTTTCCGCACCGGCGGTGCCGTCATCACGGCGCTGCTGTTCGTCTTCATGTTCGGACCGTCGATCATTTCCTATCTGCGCCTGACGCAGGGGAAGGGCCAGCCGATCCGCGCCGACGGGCCGCCGACGCATCTTCTGACCAAGAAGGGCACGCCGACCATGGGCGGGCTGATGATTCTGCTCGGTCTCGTCGTCGCGACGCTGCTCTGGGGAAATCTCCGCAACCCCTATGTGTGGCTCGTGCTCGGCGTCACGCTCGGTTTCGGACTGATCGGGTTCTATGACGACTACCTGAAAATCACGAAGCAGAGCGACAAGGGTTTTTCGGGCAAGACGCGCCTGTTCTTCGAGTTCGTCATCGCCGGCGCGGCCGTCATCATCATGCAGGCGGTCAGCCCCGCGCCGCTCGACAACGCGCTGGCCTTCCCGTTCCTGAAGGATGTGCTGCTCAATCTCGGCTGGCTGTTCCCGGTGTTCGGCGCGTTCGTCATTGTCGGGTCCGGCAATGCGGTGAACCTCACCGACGGTCTCGACGGCCTTGCCATCGTGCCGGTGATGGTCGCGACGATGAGCTTTGCTTTCATCGCCTATCTCGCCGGCAACGCGGTGTTCGCGGACTATCTGCAAATCCATTTCACCCCGGGCACCGGCGAACTCGCCGTGATGTGCGGCGCGATCCTCGGCGCGGGCCTCGGCTTCCTGTGGTTCAACGCGCCGCCGGCCCAGATCTTCATGGGCGACACGGGCTCGCTGGCGCTCGGCGGCCTGCTCGGTTCGGTCGCGGTGGCGACCAAGCATGAAATCGTGCTTGCCATAATCGGCGGCCTGTTTGTCCTCGAAGCCGCCTCAGTCATCATCCAGGTTGTGTCCTACAAGCTGACCGGCAAGCGCGTGTTCAAGATGGCGCCCATACATCATCATTTCGAACAGCTCGGCTGGACCGAGCCGCAGGTCGTGATCCGGTTCTGGATCATCGCCGTGGTGCTGGCTCTTATCGGTCTGTCGACGCTGAAGCTGAGATGACACCGGCCACCTCCTTTCGCGGCACGCGGGTCGCGCTGTTCGGGCTCGGCGGCTCCGGTCTTTCCACCGCGAAGTCGTTGCTTGCGGGCGGTGCCGATGTCGTGGCCTGGGACGATGGCGCAGCGGCCGTCGAGAAGGCGAAGGCGGCGGGTGTCACCGTGGCCGATCTGCGCGATCAGGATTTCGCGCTGTTCTCCTCGCTGATCCTCGCGCCCGGCGTGCCGCTGACGCATCCGAAGCCGCACTGGACGGTGGACAAGGCAAAGGCCGCGGGCGTCGAGATCATCGGAGACATCGAGGTGTTTTCGCGCGAGCGCGCGCTTCTCGATCCCGATGCGCCATTCGTTGCCATTACAGGCACCAACGGCAAATCGACGACGACGGCGCTGATCGGCCACATTCTCCGCCAGGCCGGACTGAACGCGGAAATCGGCGGCAATATCGGAACGCCGATCCTCGATCTCGGCCCGCCCGGGGCGGGGCGTGTTCATGTCATCGAGTGCTCGTCCTATCAGATCGATCTCGCGCCATCGCTCGCGCCGACCGTCGGCATATTGATGAATCTCTCCGAGGATCATCTGGAGCGGCATGGCACGATGGAAAACTATGCCGCGATCAAGGAACGTCTCGTGGCGAAAGCCGACACGGCGGTCGTGAGTATTGACGATCCGATGTCCTCGGCGATCGCGGATCGCATCGCGACGGCGGGTGGTGCCGTCGAGCGGATCTCGCAAAAAACCGCGCTGCCGGCGGGGGTGTATGCGCAAGGCACAAGGCTTGTCGGCGGTAAGACGGGCGATGAGCTCGCCGACCTTGCCGGCGTCGGCTCCTTGCGCGGTCTGCACAATGCCCAGAACGCGGCGGCGGCGATGGCGGCCTGCCTTGCGCTCGGGCTGACGCCGGAAGTGATATCGCGCGGGCTCCAGACATTCCCCGGCCTCGCGCATCGCATGGAGCAGGTGGGGCATGCCGGAAAAGTGCTGCTGGTCAACGACTCCAAGGCCACGAACGCGGATTCCGCGGCGCAGGCGCTCGCAAGTTTCGAGACCGGAATCTTCTGGATACTTGGCGGGCGGGCGAAGACGGGCGGCATCGACGGCCTGCGCCCGTTCTTCCCGCGCGTCGCCAAGGCCTATCTGATCGGCGAGGCGGCGGACGAGTTCGCTGCGGCGCTTTCCGGCACACCTCATGAAATCGTACATACGATGGACCGCGCCGTCGAGGCCGCCGTGCGCGATGCATTGGCTTCCAGTGCGCAGGAACCCGTGGTGCTGCTGTCGCCCGCCTGCGCCAGCTTCGACCAGTATCCGAACTTCGAAGTGCGCGGCGACGACTTCCGCCGACTCGGCCTTGAGCGCATAAAGGCATGGGACGAGGAGCATGCGGCATGATTTCCCGCGTTGAACGCACGCCGATTTCGGAATGGTGGTGGACGGTCGACCGGCCGCTGCTGTTCGCCATTATCGCGCTGATGATCGGCGGGGTGGTGCTGTCGCTCGCGGCCAGTCCGAACGTCGCGGAACGGCTCGATCTCGATCTGTTTCATTTCGTGCATCGGCAGGTGATGTTCCTCATCCCCGCAGCGGCTGTCATGTTCGGGGTGTCGCTGCTCAACCCGCGCGGTATCCGCCGTGTCGCGCTCGTCACCTTTCTTATTTTCTGGCCGGCCATGATCCTGGCGCTGTTCATCGGCCCGGAGATCAAGGGCGCGCATCGCTGGCTGCAGATCGGACCCTTCGGCGTGCAGCCGTCGGAATTCGTGAAACCGGCCTTCATCGTGCTGGCCGCTTGGCTGTTCGCCGAAGGCGCGCGGCGCGACGACATTCCGGGCCACGCGATGGCGATCGTGCTGTTCGCTTTCGTCGTCGGCGTGCTCGTGCTGCAGCCGGACTTCGGCCAGACGATGTTGATCGGGATCGTCTGGGGCGCGCTGTTTTTCCTCGCCGGTCTGCGCTGGCTCTATATGGGCGGCCTCGCGGGCGTCGGCCTTGCCGGTATTTTCGTCGCCTATCAGGTCGTGCCGCATGTCCGCGAACGCATCGCCAAATTCCTAGATCCTGGCGCGGGCGAGAACTTTCAGGCCGAACGCGCGTTCGAGAGTTTCGTGACCGGCGGGTGGCTGGGCAAGGGGCCGGGCGAGGGGACCATCAAGCGCGTGCTTCCGGACGCACATACGGATTTCATCTTCGCCGTGACCGGCGAGGAGTTCGGCATTTTCTTCTGCCTCGTCCTGCTGGGACTCATTGCATTCGTGGTGATGCGCGGTCTGTGGCACGCGATGAACGAGGAAGAGCCGTTCGCGCGCCTCGCCGTGGCGGGCATCACCATGCTGTTCGGCCTGCAGTCCGCGATCAACATGGCCGTGAATGTTCAACTCATGCCGGCGAAGGGCATGACGCTTCCCTTCATTTCCTATGGCGGATCGTCGCTGATCTCGCTCGCCCTCGGCATGGGCATGCTGATCGCGCTGACGCGCAAGCGCCCGCGCGCGAAGCTGGAAGCCGGCGCCAATCCGCTGCCTGCCGGACAGCTCGGTCTATGATGGCCCAGCGACCGGTTCTTCTCGCCGCCGGAGGCACCGGCGGCCATCTGTTTCCTGCCGAAGCGCTGGCGACGGAGCTTGCGAAGCGCGGCGTGCCGGTGGAACTCGCCACCGACCCGCGGGCGCGTGAATACGCCGCCAATTTTCCGGCGCGCGCGATCCACGGCGTCGAATCCGCTACCTTCGGCAGCCGCAGTCCGTTTGCGATTCTTAAATCCGCATGGAAGCTGGGCAGCGGATTCGGCGAGTCAGCGCGCCTGATACGCCGATTAAAGCCCCGCGCCGTGGTCGGCTTCGGCGGCTATCCGAGCCTGCCGCCGGTGCTCGCGGCGCAAATGCTCGGGGTGACGACGGTCGTTCACGAACAGAACGCGGTGATGGGCCGCGCAAACCGCGTTCTTGCGCCGCGTGCCTCGCGCATCGCGAGCGGCTTCCCGCGCATCGTCAACGCCAAGCCGAAAATTCTAGAAAAGGCCGCCTATGTCGGCAACCCGGTTCGCGAGGCGGTGCGGCAGGCGGCTTCGGATTTTGTGCCGCCGGAAGATATGGGCCAGATCAGCCTGCTTGTGTTCGGCGGAAGCCAGGGCGCCCGGGTCATGTCGGTTACAGTGCCGCCGGCCATCGCCGCGCTCGATCGCGGGCTGATGTCCCGTATCAAGATTGTCCAGCAGGCGCGGGCGGAGGATGTCGATTCTGTCGCGGCGATCTATCTGAAGGCGGGGGTGCAGGCGGAGATCGCGCCGTTCTTCCGCGATCTTCCGGTCCGCATGGCCGACGCCCATCTGGTTATTGCCCGGTCCGGTGCCTCGACCGTGGCCGAACTGGCCGTTATCGGCCGGCCCTCGATCCTCGTTCCGCTGCCCCATTCGCTGGACAACGACCAGTTGGAAAACGCAAGAGCACTGGCCGAGGTCGGGGGAACCACGGTGGTCGAGCAGGCAGCCTTCACTCCTGTCCAGCTCACCCGCCTGTTGACGGACCTCCTCTCCAAGCCCCAAACACTCAGCGTCCAGGCCGAGGCCGCTTCGGCCTTCGCGCGCCCGGACGCCGCGTCGCGGCTGGCCGATCTCGTGCTGGAAGCCGGCGCCGTCTCGTACTGAGGGTTTTCCGTTTTCATGAAACTGCCAAACGACATAGGCGCGATCCATTTCGTCGGCATCGGCGGCATCGGCATGTCCGGCATCGCCGAAGTGCTGGCCAATCAGGGCTACAAGGTGCAGGGCTCGGACGTCGCTGAGAACCAGAATGTCCGCCGCCTTCGCGAGAAGGGCATCGCCATAAAGGTCGGCCACGCGGCCGAGAACCTCGGCGATGCGTCGGTCGTCGTCGTGTCCTCGGCCATCAAGCGTGACAATGCGGAACTGGTGGCGGCACGCGCGAAGCGCCTGCCGGTGGTGCGCCGCGCGGAAATGCTGGCCGAGCTGATGCGCCTGAAAAAGTGCGTCGCCATCGGCGGCACGCACGGCAAGACGACGACAACCTCGCTGGTCGCGACCCTGCTCGACGCGGCGAATTTCGATCCCACCGTCATCAATGGCGGCATCATCAACGCCTACGGCACGAACGCGCGCATGGGTGGCTCCGATTGGATGGTGGTCGAAGCCGACGAATCCGACGGCACGTTCCTGAAGCTGCCGGCAGATATCGCTGTCGTTACGAACATCGACCCCGAGCATCTCGACCATTTCCATACCTACGATGCCATCAAGGCGGCGTTCCGCTCCTTCGTCGAGAACGTGCCGTTCTACGGCTTCGCGGTGATGTGCCTCGATCATCCCGTGGTGCAGGATCTGGTCGGCCAGATTGAGGACCGGCGCATCGTGACCTACGGCGAAAATCCGCAGGCCGATGTGCGCCTGCTCGACATCGACCTGAAGGGCGGGCGCTGCCGTTTCCGCGTGCTGATCCGCGACCGCGAGAACGGTGGCGAGGACGTCTCGATCGACGGTCTCGAACTGCCGATGCCGGGCCATCACAACGCGCTGAACGCCACGGCCGCGATTGCCGTCGCATTCAATCTCGGTGTTCCGGCCGCCACGATCCGTGAAGGACTGTCGCGCTTCGGCGGCGTGAAGCGCCGCTTCACCAAAACCGGCGACTGGAAGGGCGTCGCGATCTACGACGATTACGGTCATCACCCGGTCGAGATCGCGGCCGTGCTGAAGGCCGCGCGCGCCTCGACCGACGGGCGCGTCATCGCCGTGGTGCAGCCGCATCGCTACACGCGCCTGCAGGCGCTGTTCGACGGCTTCTCGACCTGCTTCAACGACGCGGACGCTGTCGTCGTTGCGGACGTGTATGCGGCGGGGGAACAGCCGATCGCCGGCATCGACAGGGATCATCTCGTCGCGGCGCTGAAGGCGCGCGGCCATCGCAATGTCATTGCGCTGGCCGCGCCCGAACAGCTTGCCAATCACATCGCGGGTTTCGCGAAAGCGGGTGACTATGTCGTCTGTCTCGGTGCCGGTTCGATCACGCAATGGGCCTATGCGCTGCCGGGCGAGCTTGAGGCCGTCGGGGGCAAGGCGTGAGCTGTGTTCTCCGCCCTCATCCTGAGGAGCCCGCGCAGCGGGCGTCTCGAAGGATGAGCCGAGCATTCGGTGTATGCCGCCCATCCTTCGAGACGGGCACTTCGTGCCCTCCTCAGGATGAGGTTGGTGGGGAGGCGATTTCGTGAGCTGGCCCGAACTCAAGCTGGGCGACTGGACGCAGCAATTGCGCGGACGGCTGACACCGAACCAGCTTCTGTCCGAGATCACCTGGTTTCGCGTCGGCGGTCCGGCGCAACTTTTCTTTCAGCCTGCGGATGAGGACGACCTCGCGTTCTTCCTGAAAAACCTGCCGGACGATGTTCGTGTCACGACCATCGGCCTCGGCTCCAATCTTCTCATTCGTGACGGCGGCATCGACGGTGTTGTCATTCGCCTGTCCGCACGCGGTTTCGGCGCGGTCGAGATTCTGGACAATCATCGCCTGCGCGCCGGCACCGCGCTGCCGGATGCGCGCGTGGCGGCCGCGGCGGCGGATGCGGGTATTGACGGCCTGACCTTTTACAGCGGCATTCCCGGCGGCATCGGCGGCGCGCTCTACATGAACGCCGGCTGCTACGGCACGGAGACGCGCGACCGCATGGTCGAACTGCGCGCCGTGCTGCGCTCGGGCGAGATCGTCACGCTGACGAACGCCGACATGGGCTATCTCTATCGCAAATCGAACGGCCCGCGCGGCGCGGTGTTCGTATCGGCGGTCTATCAGGGGACGGCCGGAGACCCGGACAGAATTCGCGCCGGCATGCGCGAGGTGACGGAACGGCGCGAGGCGAGTCAGCCGATCAAATCGAAGACCGGCGGTTCGACATTCAAGAATCCCGACGGTCATTCGAGCTGGAAGCTGATCGACGAGGCCGGCTGTCGCGGGCTGAAAATCGGCGATGCGCAGATGTCGGAACTGCACGCCAATTTCATGCTCAACACCGGCGCCGCGTCCGCCCACGATCTCGAACTGCTCGGTGAGACCGTTCGCAACAAGGTGCGCGCGAAATCGGGCATTGAGCTGAGCTGGGAAATCCGCCGTATGGGTCATTTTGCTGAAGGGCGGGAAGTGCGCGAATTCCTCGATGGCGACGTCTTTACGGGAGCGGTGTGATGCCGAAGCATGTCGCGGTTCTGATGGGCGGATGGTCGGCCGAGCGCGAGGTTTCGCTGAATTCCGGCAAAGCTTGCGCCGCCGGGCTTGAGAAGCGCGGTTACAAGGTGACGCCGGTCGATGTCGGCCGCGATATTGCGGATGTACTGGCGAAGCTGAAGCCGGATGTTGCTTTCAACGCGCTGCACGGCCCGTTCGGCGAGGACGGCAAGATGCAGGGCGTGCTCGAGCTCCTGCAAATCCCATACACGCACTCCGGCGTCATGGCCTCGGCACTGGCCATGAACAAGGATATTGCCCGCACCGTGATGGCGGCGGCCGGCGTGCCTGTTGCCGAAGGCAAAGTGGTTAACAGGCAACAGGCTGCGAAATCACATCCGTTAACGCCTCCTTACGTCCTGAAACCGGTCGAGGAGGGCTCCTCGGTCGGCATCCTGATCGTCAAGGAAGACCAGGAATACCCGCCGCAGGAGCTGACGCGGCCGGATTGGCCGCACGGCGATTTATTGTTGGCTGAGAAATATATAGCCGGCCGGGAGCTGACCTGCGCGGTAGTCGGCGGCAAGCCCACGGGCGTCATCGACATCGTGGCGGCGGAAGGCTGGTACGACTATCACGCAAAATATGCCCAGGGCGGCTCAAAACACATTTTGCCGGCCGAAGTTTCACCCTCCGTTTACCAATTTGTTCAATCATCGACCCTTAAGGCGCATCAGGCGCTCGGCTGCCGCGGGGTCAGCCGTGCAGACTTCCGATACGACGATCGGCCCGGAGGAACGGGCGAGATCGTCTGCCTCGAGGTCAACACGCAGCCCGGAATGACGGTAACGAGCCTTGTGCCCGAGTTGGCAGCACATGCCGGTTTTGCGTTCGATGAGCTCGTTCAATGGATGGTGGAAGACGCAAGCTTAAATCGCTAGACGGTCCTTTAAAGGCCGTCGGCGGAGCCGGCGGCGCCGGTTCCGGTCGCGCCCGCGCGATCTATTCCAGTCGTCCTGTCCAAACCCCGATTTTGCGCGCGGAGCCGGTAGCTTACCGTGCTCCGGAACGTCCGGCCGCCGACCCCCGCAAGGTGGCTTCTCCCAAAGTGTCGCCGACTCTTATCCGCCCCGGAACGGGGTGGGCGGCGGTCGTACTGCTGTTTGTAACGACAGGCGTTTACGGTGCCACCATCGGCCAGCGCTGGAATGATTTCGGCGCGGTGCTTGCCGCCGGGCCGAGCATGTTTGCCGCCGGTTCGGGCCTCATCCTCGCCAATATCGATGTCCAGGGCCGGAAGATCCTGACCGATGAGGAGATCGTCTCCGCCATCGGCGCGAAGCCCGGTGAATCCTTTGTGTTTCTCGATGCCGACGCCGCGCGCGCGCGGCTGATGCAGAACCCGCTCGTCGTCTCGGCGACCGTCCGCAAGCTTTACCCCGACACGATTGCGGTCTCGGTCGTCGAGCGCGAGCCTTATGCGTTGTGGCAGCGCGGGCAGAAAATGTCCGTCATCGCTGTCGATGGAACGGTGATCGAAGGCATCGAAGAGGGGCGTTTCGCCAATCTTCCGCTGCTGGTCGGCCAAGGCGCCGACACCTCCGCGAAAGCGTTTCTCGCGCAACTTGGGTCCTATCCGGAGTTGAAGAAGAACATCTATGCGATGGTGCGCGTCGGCGACCGCCGCTGGAACCTGCGCCTGACGAACGGTATGGACGTCAAGCTGCCCGAGCGCCATGTCGAAGAAGCTCTCGCGTTGTTTGTGAAGCTCGATGCCGCCTATCAACTCAAGGATCGCGACATCACCGAACTGGATCTCCGCCGCCCCGGCACGCCCACCGTCCGCCTGTCGGACGAAGCGGCAGCCCAACTCGCCGCCAAACCGGAAAAGAAGGCGGCCGGCACATGAAACAGTCCTTCGCCGTCACACCCCGCCTGAGGCCGATGCCGCCTCGGCGCGCCATCGACTTTTCCGTACTTGATGTCGGTACGGGAAAGACCGTTTGCCTGATCGGCCGCCTGCGTCCGACCGACGCGGATTCGCTGCTGCCCGGCCGTTCGCACCGCATCGAAGTTCTCGGCATCGGCCATCATCGCTCGCGCGGCATCAAGGCCGGCGCGGTCGTGAACATGGAAGAGGCCGAACAGTCGATCCGCCACGCGGTCGACGCCGCCGAACGTATGTCCGATTGCCGTGTGGAAAGCCTCATCGTGTCCGTCTCGGGTGCACGGCTTGCCAGCGAACACTACAACGCGACCGTGCCGGTTCCCGGCCGGCCTGTCGGCGACAACGACATCCAGAATGTTCTGCGCGCGGGCTCGAACCACGCCATACGATCCGACCGCAGCATCCTGCATTCGATGCCGCTCGGCTTTGGCCTCGACGCCACGACCGGCATCCGGGATCCGCGCGGCATGGTGGGCGAAGAACTCGGCCTCGACATGCATGTTGTGAGCGCCGATGCGGCGCCGGTGCGCAATCTCATTCTGTGCGTCGAGCGCTGCCACCTCGCGGTCAAGACCGTCGTGGCGTCGCCCTACGCGGCGGGCCTTGCCGCGCTCGACAACGATGAGGCCGAAATCGGCGCAACCGTCGTCGACATGGGCGCCGGCACCACGACCGTCGCGGTGTTCTCCGGCGGAAAGTTCGTACATACAGACGCGATCGCGCTCGGCGGCCACCATGTCACGCTCGACATCGCGCGCGGCCTTTCCATCCGCGTGGAAGACGCCGAGCGGCTGAAAACGCTCTACGGCTCGGTCTTTAGCGGCCGTTCGGACAATCTTGAAATGATCGGCATCGTGCCGGTCGGCGGGGAGGCTCAGCTCGCTCCGCATCACGTGCCGAAATCGCAGCTTGTCGCAATCGTCAAGCCGCGCGTCGAGGAGACGCTGGAACTGATTCGCGATCGCCTTCATGCGTCGGGCTATGCCCGCGATGCCGGCAAGCGCGTCGTCCTCACCGGCGGCGCCTGCCAGCTCAACGGCCTGGCCGATCTGGCCGGCAAGATTCTCGGCCGCAATGTCCGTATCGGGCGTCCGCTCGGCATTCGCGGGCTGCCCGACCAGGCGCGCGGGCCGAGCTTCGCGGCCGCCGCCGGCCTGCTGGTCTACCCGCAGCGGGCAGCTGAAGAACACTTCGAAACCGTGCGGACGAATCTCCGCGCGACTGGTACAAATGGCTACTTCTCCCGCATGGGGCAGTGGCTGAAAGAGAGCTTCTGATGGCCGGCAAGAAAAAGCCTGTCCGGAAGCAGGCACCGAAGAAACCCGTCAAAAAGGCAACGACGAGCGCTCCGCGCACACGTGCAAAACCCGAGAGGCAACCCATGTCCACTAATCTGAAACTGCCCGACATCCGGGAGCTTCGGCCGCGCATTACGGTTTTCGGCGTGGGCGGCGCCGGCGGCAATGCCGTGAACAACATGATCGAGGCGGGCCTCCAGGGCGTCGAGTTCGTCGTCGGCAATACCGACGCGCAGGCTCTGACGATGTCGAAGGCCGACCGGGTCATCCAGATGGGCCTTCAGGTCACGGAAGGTCTCGGCGCGGGTTCGCAGCCCGAAGTCGGGCGCGCGGCGGCCGAAGAGGTGATCGACGAAATCCGCGAGCACATGATCGGCTCCCACATGGCCTTCATCACCGCCGGCATGGGCGGCGGCACGGGCACGGGCGCCGCGGCGGTCGTTGCCCGTACGGCCAAGGAACTTGGCCTGCTGACGGTCGGCGTCGTGACGAAACCCTTCCACTTCGAAGGACACCGCCGCATGCGCATGGCGGAGCACGGCATCGAGGAACTGCAGAAGCATGTCGATACGCTGCTCGTTATCCCGAACCAGAATCTGTTCCGCATCGCCAACGAGCGCACGACCTTCGCCGACGCCTTCGCCATGGCGGACCAGGTGCTTTACTCGGGCGTTGCCTGCATCACCGACCTGATGGTCAAGGAAGGCCTCATCAATCTCGATTTCGCCGACGTCCGCGCCGTGATGCGCGAGATGGGCAAGGCGATGATGGGCACCGGCGAAGCGAAGGGCGAAAAGCGCGCACTGGCCGCCGCCGAAGCGGCGATCGCCAACCCGCTGCTCGACGACGTGTCGATGAAGGGCGCGCGAGGCCTGCTGATCTCGATCACGGGCGGCAACGACCTGACGCTGTACGAAGTCGATGAAGCGGCGACCCGCATCCGCGAGGAAGTCGATCCCGAAGCCAACATCATTCTCGGCGCGACGTTCGATTCGAAACTCGAAGGCACGATCCGCGTGTCGGTCGTCGCGACCGGCATCGACATGATCGGCATGGTCGCCCCGGTCTATACCGAGGAGCGTCTTGCCGAGCTCGCCGAGCGCATGAAACCGCGCCAGCCGGTGGCGGAGCCCGCGCAGGCTCCGGCGTCGAGTACGGCGTTCCGCCCGGTGCTGGATGACGACGCGGGTTACGAGACGGAGCAGTACGACGAGGAGACGGTGACCGACGACATCACCATCCGTCCGCTGCCGCCGCGCGCCCCGTTCTATGAGGACAATGCCGAGGCTGTCGCCGAGGATCACATGGAAGACCCCGCGGCGTTCATTCCGCCGGCCGCCGAAAACACCGGACGGGTCCGCATGCCGCGGCTCGAGGAACTGCCGCTTCCGGCGCAGAACCAGATTCTCAACCGCGATCAGGCGGCCGAAAATCATCCCGAGAAAAAGCGGGCCACGCTGTTGCAGCGGCTTGCCCAGGTGGGGCTTGGCCGCCGCGAGGCGGCCGAGGAAGAGGAGCGCGGGGAGCCCATGCTCGATGCGCCGGCCGATATGTCCGACACCAAGCGTTCGCTCCGGGAACGCGGCAAGGGCAGCCTCGATACCCATGGCCGCAAGCAGACGCCGAACCGTGGCATGGAAGACGATCTGGAAATTCCGGCCTTCCTGCGCCGCCAGGCAAATTGAGGGCATGAGATCCACACAGGGGTGTGGCTTTTGAGACACTGCGGCGGGCCGGCCTCAAACCGGCCCGTTTGCTTTGAAATATAGGGGAAATCGGCCCCGCCGCGCCTTCGTCTGTTAATGAAGTGTAACAGTCCGACATCAAGCGTGATTTGTTGGCGCCCGCCGCCAAACCTATCCTTTCCCTATCGAATCGCACTGCGCGGGGAACATCGCAGCGGCGGTTTTGCAAGGGAACGTCCCGCAGGAAATGCCGGACATAGAGGGTAGTGGGGATCATGGGGCTTGAACAGACGACGCTCGGCGGATCGATTTCGATTGCCGGTATCGGTGTCCACAGCGGCGCTCCTGTCCGTATCACCCTGTTTCCCGCGCCCGCCGGAAACGGCATCCAGTTTCGCCGCATCAATCTTCCGAACGGCGCCAGCCGCACCCTTCGCGCCCACGTCGATCATGTCGGCGACACGCAGCTTTGCACCGTGCTCGGCGATGCGGAGCAGGGCCAGGTTTCAACCGTTGAACATCTGATGGCGGCGCTGCGCGGCCTCGGTGTCGACAACGCGGTCATCTCCATCGACGGCTCTGAAATGCCGATCATGGACGGTAGCGCCCGTCCGTTCGTCGAGGCCATCGAGGCGGTCGGCACGGTCAAGCTCTCGGCGCCGAAAAGCGTGCTGAAGGTGTTGAAGCCGGTGCGCGTCGAACAGGGCCGCGCCTGGGCGGAACTGCTCCCGCATTCCAAGGGCTTCCGCCTCGACGTTCAGATCGAATTCGAGAACCCGGTCATCGGCCGCCAGGCGATCGTGCTGGATCTCACGCCGAAGACCTTCCGCCGCGAGCTCGCGCATGCGCGCACCTTCGGCTTCATGAAGGATTTCGAGAAACTCTCGGCCATCGGCCTCGCCAAGGGCTCCTCGCTCGACAACACCGTTGTGCTGGACGACGAGCAGGTGCTGAACCCCGGCGGGCTGCGCGGCAAGGACGAGTTCGTGCGCCACAAGGCGATGGACGCCGTTGGCGATCTCGCGCTGGCTGGTCTGCCGATCCAGGGCCTGTTCCGCTCCTATTGCGGCGGCCACAAAATGAATGTGTCTGTTGTGCGTGCGTTGTATGCCGATCCCACCGCCTGGACCGTCGAGACCCCGGTCCCGGCGCGTGCGGCCGGCGAGTTCCTGCCCGCGCTTCAGCCGGCCTTTTCGCCGGATATGAACTGAGGCGAGCCAGCCTCCGGGCTAAGATGGTGTGTCCGTACGGCCTTCGGGCAGCGGGCACGCTGAGCCGCACCCGGGCACGCCCGGCAATTGATAGCGCAGGCAGCAGACCCGCCTGCGGCGCACCGCGACACCGTCTTCCTCCACCGTCCGCAGGCGATCGAAGAAGGGGTTCGCGCGCCCGCTCGGCAGAAGCCGGGTTTTGAGCAGACAGTCCACCAGATCGGCCGGCCCGGTTCCGGTGGCGACGGCGGAGGCGGTCCATTCGGCGTAACTCGCGGCGCTGCCCCAGATCAGCTTTGCTGACGGCCCGAACGCCGCGACGGCGGACGTAAACACCGACAGATGATCGATCAGCGGTTCGATGCGCGCGAGCACGTCGTCCGGCGCGGGTTCGGCGACCAGATCCCGAAAATGCACGGCGCCGACATGCCCGGCCGGGGCGAGATGCAGTCCGATATCCGCGAGCCCGAGTGCGGGCCGCTTTGAAAGCACGAGGCAGGACGCCATGGCCGGCGGTATGAAAACGCCGAGATACCAGGATGCCCACATCGAGACGATTGCGCGCCGGTCAGCGCCGGGGAAATTGGCGGCGTAGCCCTCCAGCGCGTCGCCGAGGCGGTCTTTGGCGAGCAGGCTGGATGCGCTGACGATGTCGGGCGCACCGGCGGGCGCCAGCAGATGACGGCAGGACGCCAGCGGTCCGGTGAGGGCGGAACCAACAGCGGCGAGCGCGCCGTCCTGTGGCTGCTGGATCATCGCTCCGGCCGCGCTAGGCAAGGGCGCCGACACTGTTGCGGCGCGCATACATTGCGATGAGGGCGAGCACGGCGATCGTTGCGGCGACGCTGAAGCACGATGCGTGGCCGAACCGTTCCGCGAGCCACCCGGCGCCGACGCCGCCCAGCATGCTGACCATGGCGTCAGCGCACTGGAACAGCGTGAAATCGACCCCGCCCTGACGCGGGTCGCTGAACCGCATGAATTGCGCGTAGAGCGCGACGAAACCGAACGCCATGATGCCGGACGAACTTGCGAGCGCGAGTATGACGAGAACGGCGGTGTTTGCTGTGCCGGTCGCGGCCAATGCCGCGAACGCGGCCATGGCTGTTGCCTGCAGGAATATGCCGAGCGTCATCACGCGGTAGGTGCCCCAGCGCCGCACCGCGAGACCGCCGACAAATGCGCCGAGCAATCCGACGGCCATGCCGCCCAGCCCGTTGACCATCGCGATGGTCGGAAGGCCGATGCCGGAATCGACAAGGAATGGGCCCAGCATCGCCTGTCCCCATTTCTGGGCGGCGACATAGACCGCCGCGAGCAGAAGCCCGGTTCGGACCTCGCGGCGGCGCAGGGCGGTCAGCAGCGATGGCGTGTGCGTACGTCTGACATCGGCGCGCCCGGCGGGACCGAACAGGAAGGGCAGCCCGAGCAGAACCAGCAGGGCCGACATCGCCCAGGCCGAAAACGTCCAGTCGTAACGGTCGACCAGGAAGAGAAAAAGACCGGAGCCGATGGCGGAACCGAGATAGGCGCCGCCGACCTGCGCGGCGTTGCCCAGGCCGTAATTCTTCTCGCTGAGGGCTTCCACGGCATAGCCGTCACACGCGATGTCCACGGTCGCGGCGGCGAACGCCACGACGATCAGGCAGGCGATGAGCGCGGGGATCGCACCGAGACCGACCAGCCCGGCGAGCCAGAGCCCGGCCGCGGAAACGAGGCCTACGGCGAACACCACGCTGCGCGAACGATCGCGGCCGACCGGCGGCAGCCGGTAACGTTCGATCGCGGGTGCCCAGAGAAACTTGATGGCCCAGGGAAGGATCGCGAGATAAATCAGTCCCACCTGGTCCAGCGGGAGGCTGCGGTCGCGCAACACGGCCGGCAAGGCCGTGAATGTCAGGCCGCTGATGACGCTTTGCGCGACATAGATGCCGCCGATGGCGGTAAATACCGCCATCGGGGATTGCCGTATCGGGTTTGCAGCCTCCGCCAAGGGATCACCAGCGATAGCGCAGGCTGGCGATGACTTTTCGTCCCTCGTCCCAGTAGCAGAAGTTCGACGAGCAGACCTGCTTTACCTCGTCGAGCAGGTTGGTCGCGTTCACCTGCAGGCGCATGCCCTCGAGCGACGGGTCGAGATTGACGAGATCGTAGCGGATGGACGCATCCACCAGCGTGCGCGGCTCGTTGTCGAGGATCGGCCGGTTGAGATTGTCGCCGAAGCTGGAGCCGACATAGCGGACGCCCGCGGCGACGCCGAGGCCCTTCGCGAAGCCGTCGTCGAACTGATAGTCCGCCCAGATGGACCACATGTGATAGGGCACGCTGGACAGCGTGTTGCCTTCGGTCTCCGCGGTCAGGCGGTCGATCTCGACATCGGTGTAGGCATAGGACGCGATGACGTTGAAACCTTCGGCCAGCGACGCCGTCGCCTCGATTTCGAATCCGCGTGATGTCAGGTCGAGCTGCGTCTGGCGGTTTATGCCGGAGACGACCGCATAGATGACAGCGTCCTCCTGCTTGAGATCGAACACCGCTGCGCGCAGCGTGGCGTTGGCGTTCGGTAGGTCATATTTCACGCCCACTTCGATCTGCTCGCCGGTGGTCGGTACGGCAACCGAGCCGTCGATAACGGTGCCCGGATTGGGCGTGAAGGAGGTGCCGTAGCTGATATACGGCGCGATGTTCCACTCGGTGATGTAGCTCAGCGCGGCGCGGCCGGTGAATTTGCCGTCGCTCTGGCTTTCGTCGACGGCCGATACCGTTGGCGGGGTGCCGTCGATTGTCGTGGTTCCGCTGAAGTCGCTGTCGTGCCAGTCATGCCGTCCGCCGAGCAGGACGCGCCAGGGGCCGATCTCCATCTGGTCCTGCATATACAGACCCACGAGCGTCTGCGTTTGCTCGAAATCGTCGATCTGATCGTCGATATCGGGCGGAAACGCCGTTGTGTATCCGTAGCCGGCCCAGGACGTGTAATCGAGGTAACTCACATCCACGCCGGTCAGCACCTGATGCGAAACGGCGCCGGTCTGGAAATTGCTGACGAGATAGGTGTCGGAGACGATGCCGCCGGTGTCCTCCTGAACGAGACCGGGATATCCGCCGAATATATATTCCTGATTGGTTTCGAGCTGCGAATAGCGCGTGTTCTGGTGCAGCGTAAAGACGTCGCTGAACCGGTGCTCGAACTCCCAGCCGATGCGACCCTGCTTCTGGCGGAACTCGTTGAAGCGCCCATCGCCGCCGAATTCGCGTGTGGCTCCGGTCGAGTTGCTGCCGTCATATGTATTGATATACGCCACGGTTCCGCCGGTCGTGCTGTCCATATATTCGGACAGCAGCGTCAGCTTTGTGTTCTCGCCCTGCCAGGTGAAGGCCGGCGCGATGTAGACGCGATCGTCATCGACGGCATCGATCTCCGTTCCCGCGCTCCGCGCCAATCCTGTCAGCCGGTAGAGCAGGGAGCCGTCTTCCGTGGCCCGGCCGGAAATATCGAACGCGCCCTGGATGCGGTCGTATGAGCCGGTCTGAAGCTCGATTTCGCGGAAGTCGTAGTCCAGCGGCCGCTTGGTGATCAGATCGACGATGCCGCCTGTGCTGCTGGCGCCGTAGATCGCGGAGGACGGTCCTTTCAGGACATTGATGGCTTCGAGTCCGTACGGTTCGAGCCGGAACAGTCCGTTGGGGCTGTTGATCTGGCGCAGGCCGTCGCGGAAGACGCCGGTATAGGTCAGGTCGATGCCGCGGACCGTGAACGAGTCGTAGCGCGGGTCGAACCCGAACGCGCCGGTGCGCGCGCCGGGCACATAGTTCAGCGCATCGAGCAGGGCCTGCGGCTTGCGGTCTTCCAGCTGCTTCTGCGTGACGGTCGAGATCGACTGCGGAACCTCGAGCAGGGGCGTGTTGGTCTTGGTGCCCGATCGGGTTTTCTTGGTGACGAAGCCTTCGGTCTCGACAACGCCGGGAGCGCCTTGTTCGGGCGGTTTCGTGGCTTCGCCTTCAATCGTGATCTGCTGGAGCTCGACTTGGACAGGCTGCGGCTGCGCCTGGACGGCACCCGCGCCGAGAAGCACGAGAATGGAAACGGAAGCCGAAAGTGAACCTCGAAAATGCATTGCACCCCACCCTGGATAGATAGGGGCGCCTTATGGCGAGACGGATCAAAGGTCAACGCATGCCGGCGAACTATGTAATTGGAATAATTAAAGAAAAACCGTGTGCGACGGGTTGCGAAATTGGACCTGTTCAAACCGGGCGGAAATTTGCGCGGCGGGACAGGAGTTGATTGCGGCAAACCTTCCCGCGGCTGTGTTGTGTTGCGCGCCCAACGCAGCTCCCAAAAACAGGCTGCGTCACATTGCGCCCGTCGTGCCGAAGCCGATCACGAAACGTGCACAGCGCGATTCCGCGATCAGCCGCTTTAGCCTCGACTTCGCCACACCGTGGCGGTTAATCCTGCTTTGCGTTAGAAGCGATTTCGGGCAGCAGGGGCTGCCCGGCAGCATTTCGAGGGTTTCCATGACGCCGTGGATCAAGGCTTCCCTGCCGGCCATACCGTTGCGCCTGGCCGTTCTCGCACTCTTCGCAATGAGCGTGTCGGCCGCGCCCGCGTCGGCCTTCTTTGGTCCGTTCAAGAAGAATAAGGACGATGAGGACACCATCGTCTATTCGACCGATCCGCCGGACAAGCTCTACAATGAAGGCCTCTATTATCTGAACGAGAAGGACTTCAAGAAAGCCGACGCCAAGTTCAAGGAAGTGGATCAGCAGCACCCGTATACGGAATGGGCGCGCAAGGCCAACATGATGGCCGTCTATTCCAAGTATAAGCAGGGCGAATACGACGAGGCCGCCACGGAGGCCAAGCGCTATATTGCGCTGCACCCGGCGAGTTCCGACGCGGCCTATGCGCAGTATCTGATCGGCATGTCCTATTACAACCAGATCCAGGACGTGACGCGCGACCAGCGCCGCACGCAGGAAGCCCTGACGGAGCTGGAGCAGGTCGTCCGCAAATATCCGGATTCCGAATATGCGGACCAGGCGCGTCAGCGCATGCAGGTCGCGCGCGACCAGCTCGCCGCCAAGGAAATGGAGATCGGCCGCTTCTACCTGAAGGACCGCAACTTCATCGGCGCCGTGAACCGCTTCAAGGTGGTGGTGACGCAGTATCAGACCACCCGCCATGTCGAGGAGGCGCTGGCCCGCGTTGCCGAATGCTACATGGCGATGGGCATCGTGAACGAAGCGCAGACGGCCGCTGCGGTTCTGGGCCACAATTTCCCGCAGAGCGAATGGTACAAGGATACCTTCGCCCTCATCCAGTCGAAGGGTCTTTCCCCCAGAGAAGACGGGGGATCGTGGATCTCGAAGGCATTCAAGGGAATCGTCGGCTGATATAGGCTCGCGGTCGCCATGCTGGTTCAGCTCTCGATCCGCGACATCGTCCTCATTGAACGCCTCGACCTTTCGTCGGCGGGAGGCCTGACCGTTCTCACGGGTGAAACGGGCGCGGGCAAATCCATTCTTCTCGACGCGCTGACGCTGGCGCTGGGCGGACGCGGCGATGCCGGCCTTGTGCGCAGCGGCGCGGCGCAGGGCCAGGTGACGGCGGTGTTCGACCTGCCGCCCGGCCATCCGGCGCGCGCCGTCCTCACGGACAACGAACTCGTGGACGACGGCGATCTTATCCTGCGCCGGCTGCAGCTCGCGGACGGCCGCACCCGCGCCTTCGTCAACGACCAGCCGGTCGGTGTGCATGTACTGAAGAAGCTCGGTGCGGCGCTGGTCGAAATTCACGGCCAGCACGATGACCGCGCGCTGGTCGATCCCGCCGAGCATCGCGCGCTGCTCGACGCCTTCGGCGGCCTTGAAGGCGATGTACGCGCAACATCGAAGCTCTGGTCGGTGTGGCGCGATACCGAGCGCGCGCGCGAGGAACAGGAAACGCTGGTCGCGCGCGTACGTGCGGAAGCCGACTATCTGCGCCACGCTCATCAGGAACTGTCCGCGCTTGCGCCGGAAGAGGGCGAGGAGGAATCCCTCGCCGAAAAGCGCGCGCTGATGATGCAGTCGGAAAAGATCGCGGGCGATCTCAACGAGGTCTACGAGGCCGTTGCCGGTCCGAAATCCCCGGTTCCCGAACTCGCGAGTGCCGTCCGCCGCCTGGAGCGCCGTGCAGGTACGCTGCCGACGTTCGTCGAACCCGCGATGAAGGCCCTCGATGCCGCGCTCGTGTCGCTCGGCGAGGCGCAGGAGCATCTCGAAAAGGCTATCGACACGGCCGCCTTCGATCCGAAGGAGCTCGAGCGTTCCGAAGAACGCCTGTTTGCGCTCCGCGCCGCCGCGCGCAAATACGAAACGAATGTTGCCGGGCTTCCCGCGACCGCTGCCCGCTTTGCCGACGAATTGAAGGCGCTGGAAAACGGCGAGGACGAGTTGAAGAAGCTCGCCGCCGCGTCCGCCGAAACCGAGAAAGCCTATCGCGCCGCGGCGGAAGCACTCTCCGCGAAACGCCGCATGACGGCCGATGCACTGGCTTCAGCCGTCATGGCCGAGCTGCCGGACCTCAAGCTGGAGCGCGCGCGCTTTACGGCGGAAATCACCAGCGACGGCGCGCCGGGGCCGGAGGGCATCGATCGCGTCGAGTTCTGGGTACAGACCAATCCCGGAACGCGGGCGGGGCCGATCCTGAAAGTGGCGTCCGGCGGCGAACTCGCGCGCTTTCTTCTGGCGCTGAAGGTCGCGCTGGCGGATCGCGGGTCCGCGCCGACGCTGATCTTCGATGAAATCGACACCGGTGTCGGCGGCGCGGTGGCCGATGCCATCGGCGCGCGGCTGGCGCGGCTTGGCGAGCGCGTTCAGGTGCTGGCGGTCACGCATGCGCCGCAGGTCGCCGCGCGTGCGCACAATCACATGCTCATCGCGAAAGACGATGTGCATGGCGAGGAGCGCGTCGCGACCCGCGTCACGCCGCTCGAACCCGGGCACCGCCGCGAGGAGATCGCGCGCATGCTCGCCGGGGCCGCGATCACCGACGAGGCACGCGCCGCCGCCGAGCGCCTGATGAAAGGCGCGGCTTAGTCCGCCGTTCGGATGGCCGGTTCCAAGACTCCCGACACGCCTCTCGAAGCGCAGACCGAGCATGCACGGCTCGTCGAGCAGATACGCGCGCATGACGAGCGCTATTATCAGGAAGACGCGCCGGTCGTTTCCGACGCCGAATACGACGCGCTGCGCAAACGTCTCGTCGAGATCGAAGCAAAGTTTCCGGAACTCGTTACCGCCGAAAGCCCGACACAGAAAGTATCGGGCGGCGTTTCGGAAAAATTCGCGAAGGCGCGGCACGGCGTGCCGATGCTGTCGCTCGACAATGCCTTCGATCGAGAGGATGTCAGCGATTTCGTCGGCCGCGTGCGCCGTTTCCTGAACCTGAAGGACGAGGAAATCGCCTTTACCGCCGAGCCGAAGATCGACGGCCTGTCATGCAATCTGCGCTACGAGAAGGGCAAGCTTGTCCTCGGCGCGACGCGCGGAGATGGCGAGGTCGGCGAGAACGTCACCGCGAACGTAACGACGATCTCGGAGATCCCCCACACGCTCAAGGGCAGGAACATCCCGGACCTGATCGAAATCCGCGGTGAAATCTACATGTCGCACGCCGATTTTCGTGCCCTCAACGAGCGGCAGGAAAAGGAAGGCAAGCCGGTCTACGCCAATCCACGCAATTCGGCCGGCGGCTCGCTGCGCCAGCTCGATCCGAAGATCACGGCCGCGCGCAACCTGCATTTCTTTGCCTATGCCTGGGGCGAGGCGTCGTCCGAGCCGTCCGATACCCAGTTCGGTTTCGTCGAGCTGCTTGCCTCGTGGGGATTCGCGACGAACCCTTTGATGAAACGGGTGACGAGTATGGACGAGATGCTGGCCTATCACCGCGAGATCGGCGAGGTTCGCGCCACGCTCGGCTATGACATCGACGGCGTCGTCTACAAGGTGGACCGGATCGACCTGCAGCGGCGCCTCGGATTCGTGTCGCGCTCGCCGCGCTGGGCCATTGCGCACAAATTCGCGGCCGAGCAGGCCTTCACGGTCCTCAACGACATCGACATCCAGGTCGGGAGGACCGGCAAGCTGACGCCCGTTGCGAAGCTGGAGCCGGTCACGGTCGGCGGTGTCGTGGTGTCGAACGCCACGCTACACAACGAGGACTTCATCCACGGGGTCGACTCGCGCGGCAATCCCGTGCGCGACGGCAACGATATCCGCATCGGCGACACGGTCGTCGTGCAGCGCGCGGGCGATGTCATTCCGCAGATCGTGCGCGTCGTCGTCGAGAAGCGGCCGAAGGACGCCAAGCCCTACACGTTCCCGACCGTCTGCCCCGCCTGCGGCAGCCATGCCGTGCGTGAGGAGGGGGAGTCGGACCGCCGCTGCACCGGCGGCCTCGTCTGCCCGGCGCAGGCGGTCGAGCGGCTGCGCCATTTCGTGTCGCGCAACGCGATGGACATCGAAGGCCTCGGCGAAAAGCAGATCCAGGCGTTCTACGACTGGGGGCTGGTCAGGGAACCGGCCGATATTTTCACGATGGAGCGGCGCGAGGAGGGCAGTCTCTCGCGCCTGAAGAACCGGGAAGGCTGGGGCGAGCAATCGGCCGCAAATCTCTTCAAGGCCATCGAGGAGGCACGCAGGCGGCAGGTTCATCGTGTGGTGTTCGGCCTCGGCATCCGCCATGTCGGCGACATCAACGCCAAGCGCCTCATGCGTCATTACAGGACGATCGATGCCCTGCGCGCGGCGGCGTTGGCAGCCTGCCCGCCGGAAGACGGGAACCGCGCCGACAAGGGCAATGACGAGTGGCAGGAACTGACGTCCGTGTCCGGCATCGGCGACATCGTCGCGCATGCCGTGGTCGACTTCTTCCAGGAGCCGAAGAACGAAAAGGCGCTGTCCGCGCTTCTCGACGAGCTCACGCCTGAGCCGATGGAGGAGGCGGCGCAGGACACGGCCGTCGCGGGGAAAACGGTGGTTTTTACCGGCACGCTCGAGCGCATGACGCGAGAGGAAGCGAAGGCGCAGGCCGAGCGCCTTGGCGCGAAAGTGTCCGGTTCGGTGTCGAAGAAAACCGATATCGTCGTCGCCGGGCCGGGCGCCGGGTCCAAGCTGAAACAGGCGACAGACCTCGGCGTGACGGTTATGACCGAGGACGACTGGCTGAGCCTGATCGGTCAGCACTAACAGAAGGGTAGGATATGCAGACGGAGCGTTACATCTGGTGGGGCGGTCTGGCCGCGTGCCTTCTGGCCTATGCGCTCGCCTATAAGTTCGGTGTCGCCGTCTACGCGCTCCCGGTCATCATGGGAGCAGCCCTGCTGTTCATGTTCGAGCGGGGAGAGCGCGGCGCGTTTCCGTTCAGGAAACGCCATATCGTCGAGTATCAGATGAACTATTTCAGCTTCGTCATCGTGCTGGCGATCATCCTGAACCTCACGCCACGCGTCCTGCCTTCCGGCGCGGAAGCCATACCACCGATGTATTGGGCAGTGCCCATGATCGGCGCGTATATCGCAGGTCTATATTTCAGGCGCACGGCCTGACCGGCCCGGCGATGCCGGACCGGCCAAGAAGGCGCATGTACGCTGTTACAGACGCCCCATCAGGGCAAGAATAATGACGATGATGAGGATGACGCCGACAATGCCGCCCGGACCGTAGCCCCAGCTGCGGCTGTAGCCCCAATTGGGCAAAGCGCCGACAAGAATCAAAATGAGGATAATTATAAGAAGTGTCGAAAGCGTCATTCCATCCCTCCGTAGGTAGCCCGCATACAGCAACGCGCCTTCCGGGCCGAAGTTCCACCTGAGGTCAGCCTCCCGCGGACTTATCCACCTATGCGTACCGACCCGCTCTCCGAGTTCCGCGCCGGCCTTGCCGTCATCCTTCCGGCGACGCTTGCAGTCATTCCCTTCGCGCTGATCCTTGGCGCTGCCGCGGCGCAGAAAGGGCTGTCTCCGCTTGAAGTCGGTCTCATGAGCGCGCTGGTTTTCGCCGGCGGTTCGCAATTCGTCGCTGTCGATCTCTGGACCGATCCCGCGCCCTGGCTGGCGCTGGGCCTTGCCGCGCTGCTCGTCAACCTGCGTTATGTGCTGATGAGCGCGTCGCTCGCGGGAACCCTGAAAGCGTTTCCCCGTTTCTGGCAGTTCGTCACGGTGTTCTTTCTTGCGGACGAAACCTGGGCGTTCGCGGAACGCCGCGCGCGGCAGACGCCTCTCACCACTCCGTTTCTCCTCGGGCTCATCCCGGTCTTTTACGTAAACTGGGTGGTCTGGACGGTGATCGGCACGCTGATCGGCGGGTCCGTCAGAAACCCCGAGGCTTATGGTTTCGATTTCGCGTTCACGGCGATCTTCATCGGCCTCGCCGCCGGGTTCTGGAAGGGGCCGCACACGGGCATGGTCATGGCCGCGAGCGCCGTGGTCTCCGCACTGACCTATCTTGCGATCGACGGCCCCTGGTATGTCATGACGGGCGCGATGGCTGGCATGGCGGCGGCGGTTCTCGTCCCCGAGCCGGCGAAATGAGCGTCACCGCCGCGAACCTTCTGGCCATTCTGGCGATGGCCGTTGCCACCTACGCGACGCGCGGCTTCGGCCTGTGGATCGCCGACCACATTCCAGCCTCCGGCCGCACGCGGGCCGCGCTCGACGCGTTGCCTGCCGCTGTATTGACGGCCGTCGTCGCGCCGGTGGCGCTGGCCACCGGCCCGGCGGAAACCATCGCCGCCGCGATCACGCTTGTCGCCGCGTTGCGGCTGCCGCTGCTGGCGACGGTCGCGACGGGCGTGGTCGCGGTCGTCGTCCTGCGGTATGTGCTGGGCTGAAAATCAGGCCCGCTTGGCGATCACGTTGTGATAGAGCCACAGCACGATCAGCGCGCCGATGGTCGCCACGATCAAGCTCCAGATATTGAATCCCGTGACGCCGGTCGCGCCGAAGAAGCTGAAGACGAAACCGCCGACAAGCGCGCCGATGATGCCAAGCACGATGTCCATCAGGACGCCCTGGCTGCCGCTGGTTCCGAAAAGTTTGCTGCCGAGCCAACCGGCAATGAGGCCGAGCACTATCCAACCGATAATCGACATGGCGTTTCCTCCGTTTCCCCGTCGGCAGTCTTGCCCAGCTCCGCGTCACTGGCAATTCATGGAAACTTGCCAAACGGTTCGGGAACCGCAAAAGTCCTTCCCGGGCGGGTGGCTGATGCGTTCTATGGAGGCACCCATGGGCCTGTTCGATGACGCCGTTCCCGGCGGCAATATTTCAAAACCTATTATAATTGCGATCGGTGCGCTGCTGGTCAGCCGCATGTTCGCCAAGAAGGCTCCGGAAGGGGCGGGCGCGCCTGCGCAGGTTCCGGAAGAAGAGGCGGATGGCGGCCTCGCCGGCGGTCTCGGCGGCCTTCTGGAAAAACTGCAGAAGGGCGGCCTTGGCGATGTTGCCGACAGCTGGGTAAACCCGGGCGCGAACAAGCCGGTGCAGCCAAACGATCTGGGGTCGGCCATCGGAAACTCGACGATCAGCGACATCGCCCGCCAGGCCGGCGTCAGCGAACAGGAGCTGCTGAAGCAGCTTTCGGTGATCCTGCCCGGCCTGGTCGACAAGATGACTCCCGGCGGACGCGTACCGACAAATCGGGAAGTCGCGTCGCTGCTCGATCTCCGGTCATGAAAAAAGAACGGGGCCAGAAGGCCCCGTTTTCATGTCACGTGTTCGGCGTCATGACGGCCTTCTGATACGCCGGGCGCTGTGTCAGGCGTTCGTACCACTCCGCGAGCGCCGGGAAGTCCGGCCGCTCCGCAGGAAGTCCGAACCATGAATAGGCGAAGCCGCCGAAGGCAATGTCGCCCAGGCCGAGCTCCTGTCCGGACAGGTAGGGCATCTCCTGAAGCGCCTGATTGACGATCGTCAGGTTGGCAACGGTTGCCTTGAAGGCGCGTTCGATGGCGGCGTGATCGCGCTTTTCCGGTGGGGTGCGGAGCAGTCCCACCAACACGTCTCGAAAGCTGAGGAGAAACGATCCGTTTGCCCAATCGGTCCATTTGTCGCCGACAGCGCGGAGGGCCGGATCGGCGGGCCAGAACTTTCCGTGCTTCGCCGCGAGATAGCGGATGATGGTGTTTGATTCCCAGAGCACGAAACCCTCATCGTCGATGCAGGGAACGAGGCCATTGGGATTCATCTTGCGAAATGCCGGATCGTCAAGGCCGCCGAATGCGCCGCCGAGCGGAATGTGCTCGTAGTCGAGGCCGATCTCCTCCGCGATCCAGAGAACCTTGCGGACATTGTTGGAGTTTACGCGGCCCCAGATTTTCAGCATGTGTGAACCTCAGATTGGCGCGCAGGCCTTTTTCAGCCAGGCACGCGTTTTCGTATCGAGCTTCGGGCCGATCTCGCGCACCACGCGCTTGTGATAGGCGTTCAGCCAGTCGCGTTCTTCTTTGGTCAGGAGCTTTTTGTCGATCGGGCGCGTGTCGATCGGCGCCAGCGTCAGCGTTTCGAAACCGAGCATTTTCCGCTCCGCGCCTTTGAGGGCCGCCTTCTGCACGAGAACGAGGTTCTCAATGCGGATACCGAACGCACCTTCCCGGTAATAGCCGGGCTCGTTGGAGAGGATGACGCCCGGCTCGAGCGCTGTATGTCCCAGCTTGGAAATGCGGTGCGGGCCTTCATGTACCGACAGGTACGAGCCGACGCCGTGGCCCGTGCCGTGGTCGAAATCGGCGCCTACGTCCCACAGCGCGCGACGCGCGAACGGATCGATCTGCGCGCCGGTCGTGCCTTGCGGAAAGACGGCAGTTGCGACCGCGATATGGCCTTTCAGCACGCGCGTGTAAAACTCGCGCATATCCTTCGTGATCTTGCCGACGGCGATGGTGCGCGTGATGTCCGTCGTGCCGTCCTGATATTGCGCGCCGGAGTCGACGAGATAGAGGCCGGTCTTTATCTTGCGATTGGTTTTCCGCGTCACGCGGTAGTGCGGCAGCGCGGCGTTGGGCCCGGCGGCGGAAATCGTCGGGAACGAAATGTCTTTCAGCGCGCCGGTATCACGGCGGAAACTTTCCAGCGCCTCGGCGGCCTGAATCTCGTCGAGCTTGCCTGTTTTCGCCGCGCGGTCGAACCAGGCGAGGAAATGCACGACCGCCACGCCGTCGCGCACATGCGCCGCGCGCGTGCCGCGGATTTCCGCGGGGTTTTTGAGGGCCTTCAGCAGCGCGATCGGGCTCGTCTGCTTGATAATGGATGCACCCGCGGTTTCCAGCAGCACGCGCACCTTTTCCGCGGCCGCATTGGTATCGAGCAGGACCCGTTGTCCGCCGAGGACGCCGAGCGCGGAATTCAGTTCCGACGGATCTCCGACATCGGCGAGTTCCTCCAGCGCATCACGCAGGGTGTTCGACAGCTTGCGGCCGTCGAGCAGGAGTGCCGGACGCCCTTCCGCCGCGATCACGGCCCACGCAAGCGGCAGCGGGGTATGGGCGACATCGCCGCCGCGGATGTTGAACAGCCACGCGATCTCGTGCGGATCGGTAAGCACAAGGGCATCCGCTTTTGCCTTGGCGATTTCCCGGCGTATCCTGCCGATTTTCTTGTGGGCGGTCTCTCCGGCGAATTTGGCCGGCTGCATTGCGACCGGAGCCAGCGGCTGAGCGGGGCGGTCGGTCCAGATGATGTCGATCGGGTTTTCCGCGAGCGGCACGAGCTGCGCACCCGCGTCGTCCGCGGCCTTGCGCAACCGCTCGATGCTGGCGGCGGTGTGCAGCCACGGATCGAAGCCGAGCCTTTGCCCGGTCTTCAGCGTGCTGCGAATCCAGTCCGTCGGGGTGACGGTTCCGCTGTCCAGAGGCGTAATGACCTTCGTGTCGACCTGGTCGCGCACCTGCACGGTGTAGCGGCCGTCAACGAAGATGGCCGCCTTGTCGATCGTCACGATTGCAAGACCGGCCGAACCGGTGAAGCCGGTCAGCCAGGCGAGGCGCTCTTCCGATGGCGGCACATATTCGTTCTGGTGCGCGTCCGCGCGAGGAACGAGAAAGCCGTCGAGCCCGAGGCGTTTCATGTCGGCGCGCAGCACGTCAATCCGCGCCTTCGAGCGCGCGCCGTCCGCGGTGTCGTCGAAGGTCTGAAACAGGGATTCGAACATCGTGGAAGTCTAGCGTGGTCCGCGCCGCAGTGTCAGTGCCACCCAGTTGTCCAGCACCGTTTTGCTGACCGGGACGAGCCCCTGCGCCCGATAGGCCGCGCGCACCTGCCGCTCCTGATGGGTCAGCAGGCCCGAAAGGATGACATGCCCCCCGGGCCGCACCACCTGGGCGATGCCCGGCGCGAGGCGCACGAGCGGCCCGGCCAGAATATTGGCAAAGACAAGATCGAATGGCGCGTTCAGCCTGATGAGCGGGTGGTTTAGCCCGTCGGCTTTCACCGCCCGCACGCGGTCCGAGACCCGGTTCAGGGCGAAGTTGGCCCGGGCGATCGTCACCGACATGGCGTCGATGTCGCTCGCGAGCACACCCTGGCGGAGCGCCTTGGCCGCGGCGATGGCCAGCACGCCGGTGCCCGTGCCGAGATCGAACACCTTGCGTGGCCGGGTTTGCGTCAGCAGACGGTCGAAGGCGAGAAGGCAGCCTTTGGTCGTGCCGTGATGGCCGGTGCCGAAAGCAAGCGCCGCCTCGACCTGGATGCCCTTGCTGTTGGCCGGAACGCGGTTTGCGTCATGCGCGCCGTGAACGAGAAAGCGTCCTGCCGGCACGGGATCGAGCCCTTCCAGCGATGCCGCGACCCAGTCGGCATCGGCAATACTTTCGGAGATCACGTCGAGGCCGTCGATCTCGCCGCCGAGCGCCGTGCGTACGTCCGTCTCGAGAGACTCCGGCGCGATATTCGGGCCGGCATAGATATCGACGCGCCAGAGCGGGTCGTCCGGTTTGGTCTCGGAGACTGCGATGGACATCTCGTCCAGTGGCAGCAGCTCTCCGGCCACGCGGGCGAGGTCTTCAGCCCTGGTTTGGCTCGCGAAGATGCGGACGACGGAGGTTGGCAAGATCGGGTTCCGGTTCGGTCTGGGGCGGCCTGAATAGCCGATCCCCGAGCCGGCTCCAAATCACTGCCAGCAAGGCCAGCATCAGCGCGCCCGGAATGACCGGAACAACAAGCCAGGCGGCGGGAAGCGACTGCGAAACGACAAGAAAGGCATCGAGCCCCGCCGGCGGATGCATCGTCCGTGTCGCCGCCATCGCCAGGGCCGCAAGGCCGACGGCCAGCGCCGACGCGAAATCGCCGCTTCCGGCGACATGCAGCACCAGAATTCCGGCCAGCGTTGAAACGATATGGCCGCCGATAATCGCGCGCGGCGTCGAGGCTGGCGTGCCCGGCAGGCCGATGGCCAGCACGATGGATGTGATGAACGGGATCTGGGCGTAGGGAACGCCCGCGGTCTGGCCGAGAAGTTCCATGAGCAGAACACCCGCGCCAATGCCCACCGCACGGTAAAGAATGATCGGAAATGGTATTTGCATGGCCGATCTGCGATGCAAGCTTCGCGCCGTCAGGGGCGTCTTACGAAGTTGTCGAGCACGCGCTTGTGCCCCGCCTTGTCGAAAGCGACGAGCAGCTTGTTGCCCTCGACCTCGAGCACTTCGCCATAGCCGAACTTGTCGTGGAACACACGCTCTCCGGTATCGTAGCTCGCGGCATTGGCCGTGGATTTGGCGACAAGCTCGCCCTCGATGATGGTCGGTCCGCCGCGCCGGGAGCCAAAGCCCGTGCCACGCTCTGAAAACCCGCCGCGCGCCTGCGCGCGCTGCCAGCCGGGCGTGGTGTAGGTCGAATTCTGGAACGGCTCGAGCTTGTCGAAGCGGCTTTCGCCGAAACCGCGATTTGAAAAGGCGGCCGGCGCTTCCGTGACCTCGACATGGTTTTCCGGAAGCTCGTCGAGAAAGCGCGACGGTATGGACGACTGCCACATGCCGTGAATGCGCCGGTTCGATGCGAAATAGATTTTTGCGCGGCGCTTGGCGCGCGTGATGCCGACATAGGCGAGGCGGCGTTCTTCCTCCAGTCCGGCCTTGCCGCTTTCATCCATCGTGCGCTGGCTGGGGAACAGCCCTTCTTCCCAGCCGGGCAGGAACACGTTGTCGTATTCGAGGCCCTTGGCGGCGTGCAGCGTCATCAGCGTCACGGCGTCCATGTGCTCGCCGCTGTCGGCGTCCATAACGAGCGACACATGTTCGAGGAAGCCCTGCAGGTTCTCGAACGTCTCCATCGAGCGCACGAGTTCCTTCAGGTTTTCGAGACGTCCGGCGGCATCCGGCGAACGGTCCTGCCGCCACATCTCGGTATATCCCGACTCATCGAGGATCATCTCGGCAAGTTCGGTATGCTTCATCGCGTCCGACGCCTGCGTCCAGCGCTGGAAATTCTGCGTCAGCGTCTTCAGCGACTCGCGCTGCTTCGGCTTCAGCTCCTCGGTGTCGGCGGCAAGGCGCGCGGCTTCCATCAGCGGCACGCGGGCGGAACGCGCAATGCCGTTCAGCGTCTGTACCGTGGCGTCGCCGAGCCCGCGCTTCGGCACGTTGACGATACGCTCGAAGGCCAGATCGTCAGCGGACGAATTCACGCAGCGCAGATAGGCGAGCGCGTCGCGGATTTCCTGCCGCTCGTAGAAGCGCGGGCCGCCGATCACGCGGTAGTCGATGCCGAGCGTGACGAAGCGGTCCTCGAATTCGCGCATCTGGAACGAGGCGCGGACAAGGATCGCCATGTCATTGAGGTTCGAGCCCTTGCGCTGCAGGCTTTCGATTTCGTCGGCGATCGAGCGCGCTTCCTCGCCCGAGTCCCACGAGCCGGTGACGGTGACGCGCTCGCCGTCCTCGCCTTGCGGGCGCAGCGTCTTGCCGAGGCGGCCTTCGTTGTGGCTGATGAGATGCGAGGCCGCGCCGAGGATATGCGCGTCGGAACGGTAATTACGCTCCAGCCGGATCACCTTGGCGCCCGGAAAGTCCTTGTCGAAACGCAGGATGTTGTCGACCTCCGCGCCGCGCCAGCCATAGATCGACTGGTCGTCGTCGCCGACGCAGCACAGATTGCGCGGTCCGCTGGCGGGCGCGAGCAGCCGCAGCCAGAGATATTGCGCGACGTTGGTGTCCTGATATTCGTCGACCAGGATGAATTTGAAGCGCCGGTGATACTGCTCCAGCACATCGGGGTTCTCGCGGAAGATGCGGATCGGCTCGAGCAGAAGATCGCCGAAATCGGCCGCGTTCAGCACCTTCAGCCGCGCCTGATAGGCGGCGTAGAGTTCCTTGCCGCGTCCATTGGCGAACAACGCGCCGTCGCCCGGTGGCACGTCCTTCGGCGCGAGGCCGCGGTTCTTCCAGCCATCGATGGCCCAGGCAAGGCTGCGCGCCGGCCAGCGTTTTTCGTCGATGTTTTCGGCCGAGAGAATCTGCTTGATGAGGCGGATCTGGTCGTCGGTGTCGAGAATGGTGAAGCTCGATTTCAGGTCGGCCAGTTCGGCGTGGCGCCGCAGCATTCTCGTTCCGATGGAGTGAAACGTGCCGAGCCACGGCATGCCTTCCGCGACATCGCCGACGAGCGCCGCCACGCGCTGCTTCATTTCGCGCGCTGCCTTGTTGGTGAAGGTGACGGCCAGGATTTCGGACGGTCGCGCGCGGCCTGTTGCGAGGATATGCGCGATGCGCGTCGTCAGCACGCGCGTCTTGCCGGTGCCCGCGCCCGCGAGCACGAGCAAGGGGCCGTCCAGCGTCTGCACGGCCTCGCACTGTTCGGGGTTCAGCCCTTCGAGATAGTCGCCCGCGCCGCCGGTGCGGGCGCGCATGACGCCCGCCATCGCGCGCGCGGCAATGCCGCCGCCCGGCGCCGGAGGCTCGTCGTCATCAAAAAACGGAACGGCGTTCGGGTCGGCCAAAACTCATCCTTCAAGGGCAGGGGAAGGCCCGGCCGCTCAGGCACATGGGGCGTTGTAACGGGCGATTCGAATGTGAGAACAAAATGGCACCTCGGGGCAGCAATTGCGAGACCATGCGGCAATCTTCGTCTGCTCCCAAGGGCTGAGGGCCGCCGCATTGCCCGTCTCCTGCAGCAGGATTATCAAGACCGGCGAAAGGCGCCGGCTGTTGTCCGTCGCAAGCCCCCATGGACCTCATAAAACGCTTCTTCGCCTACTACGCCCCTTATAAGGGGCTGTTTGTGCTGGATTTTTCCTGCGCGGTCGTGTCCGGCCTGCTGGAACTCGGATTCCCGATGGCCGTGAAGGTGTTCGTGGACGAGCTTCTGCCGCGAGCCGACTGGGTCATGATCCTGCTCGCGGCGGGCGGGCTTCTCGCCATCTACATCATCAATACCGGTCTGATGGTGATCGTGACCTATTGGGGCCACATGCTCGGCATCAACATCGAGACCGAGATGCGGCGCAAAAGCTTCGACCATCTGCAGAAGCTGTCCTTCTCCTTCTTCGACAACCAGAAGACCGGCCATCTCGTCGGCCGCATCACCAAGGATCTCGAAGAGGTGGGCGAAGTCGCCCATCACGGGCCGGAGGATGTGTTTATCGCGGTGATGACCTTCATCGGCGCATTTCTGCTGATGCTGACGATCAATCTGGAACTCGCCATCCTCACCGGCATCATCGTTCCGGTCGCCGCCGTATTGACGACACGCTACGGCAACCGCATGACGCAGAACTTCCGCGCGCTGTTCCGCAGCGTCGGCGCGTTCAATGCGCGGATCGAGGAAAATGTCGGCGGCATCCGTGTGGTGAAAGCCTTTGCGAACGAGGACCACGAGCGCGCGCTGTTTGCCGAAGACAATATGCGCTACCGCGAGACCAAGCTGAACGCCTATCGCCTGATGGCGGCATCGACCTCGCTGAATTATCTCGGCATGCGCCTGACGCAGGTCATCGTCATGCTCGCTGGCACCTGGTTCGTCATCCGCGGCGAACTCACCTATGGCGGATTTGTCAGCTTCCTGCTGCTCATCACCGTGTTCTTCCGGCCCATCGAGAAGATCAATTCGGTGCTGGAAATCTATCCGAAAGGCATCGCCGGTTTCCGCTCGTATCTCGACCTTCTGGAAACCGAGCCGGACATCGTGGACCGCCCGGACGCGCGCGAGGTCGAGCATCTCAAGGGCGACATCCGGTTCGAGAATGTATCGTTCGGCTACGATCCTTCGCGCCCGGTGCTGAAGAATATCGATCTCGACATCCGCGCCGGAGAGACCGTCGCCTTTGTCGGCCCGTCCGGCGCGGGAAAGACCACGATCTGTTCGCTGCTGCCGCGCTTCTACGAGCCGACCGGCGGCAGCATCACCATCGACGGTATGGACATTCGAGACATGACCCTGGCATCGCTGCGCAGCCAGATCGGCATCGTGCAGCAGGACGTGTTCCTGTTCGCCGGCACCATGCGCCAGAACATCGCCTATGGCCGCCTCGACGCCTCGGAAGAGGAGATCCTTGAAGCGGCGCGCCGCGCCCGCCTTGGCGATCTCATCGAGAGCATGCCGCTTGGCGTCGATACGATCATCGGCGAACGCGGCGTGAAGCTTTCCGGAGGCCAGAAGCAGCGCCTCGCCATCGCGCGCATGTTCCTCAAGAATCCGCCGATCCTCATTCTCGACGAGGCGACCTCGGCACTCGACACCGAAACCGAAAAGGCCATCCAGGCTTCGCTCGAGGAACTCGCCAAAGGCCGGACGACGCTTGTCATCGCGCACCGGCTGGCGACAATCCGCAACGCCGACCGCATCGTCGTGGTGACGGAAGACGGCATCGCGGAAGAGGGCGCCCATCGCGAGCTTCTCGCCCGCGACGGCATCTATTCGCGCCTCCACGGCGCGCAGGGGTAATCACATGACCAGCCAGGCCCTCGCCGCGTCGTTCACCGCCGGTTTCATCTACGGCATCTCGCCGGGGCCGGCCGTGCTGGCGCTGTTCACGCTGACGGCGATTTCGGGCCGGGCGCATGGCGCACGGTTCATCAGCGCGCATCTGCTGGGCGATACGATCTGGTGCGCGCTGGCGATCCTGGCCATCGTCGGCGTCAGCCAGCTCGGCCACACGCTGTTCGATATCCTGGGCGTCATCTGCGGCGCCTACCTGATCTGGCTCGGCTGGCGGGCCATCCGCACGCCGGGCGACGGCACGGCGAACCCCATTGGCTTCGTCAATCCGGCCCGGACCGGCCTGTTCTTCGGTCTCACCAACCCGAAGGCCTATCCGGTCGCTGTCGCCATGTTCACGGCGCTGACCGCCCCTTTCGCCAAGGATCTGACCTGGAGCGATGCTCCCGCGTTCATGGGCGTCGCCATTGTCGGCTTCGTGCTGGCCTATGCGCTGCTGCTCTGGATGGCGGGCTGGGCGCCGGTGCGCCAGGTCGTCGGCCGCTATCACCGGCCCATCACCCGCATCACGGGTGCGATGTTCATCGCCTTCGGGGCGAAATCGGTGCTGGACGTCGTCAACGCCATCCGGACGCGCTGACGTTCCCCGGACAAGCTGCGCGAAGTGCAGCGCCGATCCGGGGTCCAGGAGCAAAGGGCCGGCATCGCCGGCACCATGTTATCTAGGTCCCGGTTCTCGCGATGCGCTTCGCGCCCGCGGACCGGGATGCACTCTTAATCACAATCTCCTTGTGCAACGTGCATTTCGTCGCTTTCTGACCATCTTGGTTGCATAATCTCCCCCAGCTTAACGCGGCTGGCGGAGCCGCATCCGGGGTTTCCTCTTGAACGGCACACTGACAGGTCTTGGCATAGCGCTCGTCGTCGCGCTGGTGACGGCATTGATCGGTCCGGTCTTCATCGACTGGGGCGATCATCGCGCCGCGTTCGAGGCGCAGGCGAGCCGTCTGCTCGGCGTTCCCGTGCGCGTGCTGGGCGAGGTCGATGCCCGTATCCTGCCAAGCCCGCGCATCCGTTTCAGCCAGGTTGTCGCCGGAGACGAATGGGCCGCCTCGAAATTCACCGCCGACAGCTTCTCGCTCGATGTCGCGCTGATGCCGATGCTGGCGGGTGAGTTCCAGGTCACGAAGCTCCATATCGACGGTGGCGACCTGAAAGCCACCCTCGCGGCGGACGGTGAAATTTCAGTGCCCATCGCGGCCGGCGGGATGTCGTTGTCCGATCTCGACGCCATCACCATCACTGATCTCGAGATACAGAACTCGCGCATCACGATTGCCGACCCGGCGGCGGGCCGGAGTACGGTCGTCGAGAATGCCGGCCTGCACGGGCAGGCGTCGTCGCTGGCCGGTCCGTTGAAGTTCGACGCGCATGGCACGATCGACAAGAAACCCTACACGCTGGCTTTGTCCGCCGGCCGGTTCGACAAGTCCGGCGCCGGCCGGGTGAAGCTGTCCGTGGCCAGCGCGGATGCCCCTTCATTCTCGTTCGATGGCGCGGTATGGCTCGGCAAGAAGCCGCGTTTCGAGGGCGCTGCCACTCTCGTGCAGACCGCGTCCGCCGAAGGCCAGCCGGTGCGCGAGCCCTGGCGCGTCGCGGGGGAGGTGAAGTCGGATGTCCGCACGCTGGAGGCCGACAAGGTCGAGTTCGACTATGGAACGCCCGGGCGCGAGCTTCGCTTGACGGGCGGCGCCGCGATGGTGCTGGGTCCGAAGACGTCGGCCGAAATCCGGCTGAAGGGCCGCCAGATCGATCTCGACCGTGCGCTGGGCCGTGCCAAGGATGCGCTTCCGCTGCCCCCCGCGGAAGTATTGACGCAACTGGCCGCGCGTTTTTCGCTCGATGGGGCGCCGCCATTCCCCGTGCGCGTTACGGCGGATGTCGCCAATGTCGCTCTCGGCGGCGACTTTGTTCAGGACCTGCGGGGCGCGATCGTCTCGACGCCGGGCGGCTGGACGCTGGAAACACTCTCGGCGCGCCTGCCGGGAAGCGCCAACGCGCAGGCTTCGGGCGCGCTGCTCGTTCGCGATGGCGAGGGACCGCGCTTCAACGGGCCGTTGAAGCTCGACGCGCCGAACATGCCGTCCCTCGCGCATTGGCTCGGTGGCGTTGCCGAAAAGCGTCCCGCGCTGGCGCTCAAGACGCTGAAGCTGGATTCAACGCTCGCCGCGCGTGCGGGCGCTTTTGCGCTCGAGGATCTGAAGGCGAAGGCCGACGGCGCGGACGTGCGCGGGCGTCTCAGCTTCACTCAGCCGGAAAGCGGCCGCGCCAAGGTCGAGGCACGACTGACCGCGAACAGGCTCGACCTCGACGCGCTTGGCGTTGCCGGGCTTGAGATGGCCTCCGGCGATACGGATATCGATCTGGCGCTGCGTGCCGACAAGCTGGATTACGCGAAGGTCACCTGGTCGGACGTTGACATTGATCTGTCGGCGGCGGAAGGCGCGGTCGATATCCGGCGCCTGACGATCGGCGATCTCGGTGGCGCGAGGATCGTCGCCACCGGCCGCCTCGCCAGCACGGGCAATCAACCGTCGGGCCGCCTCGAAGCCAAGATCGAGGCCAGGAATCTCAATGGCCTTGTCACGGTTCTGAGGACGAGCTCGCTGCCGCCAGCGTTGGTCGATGCGATCGGCGCGCGAAGCGCTGCCATCGCTCCGGCTTCGCTCACTGCCGTTGTCGCATCCTCCGGCGGCGGCACATCTGGTGTAACGACGAAAGTTTCCGGCACGCTCGGCGGCACCTCGGTCGAGTTCAATGCGAGCGCGCCGCGCTTCGCCCTGGCAGGGCCGATCAAGGCAACGCTCGGCGCATCTTCGGCGGATGGCGCGCGGCTTCTCTCGCAACTGGGCATTCCGGCGGTTTCCGTCGAGAGTTTCGGCCCCGCGAGTTTCGAGGCCTCGTTCGACGGTGATCCCGAAAAAGGCGCCCAGATCGACGCCATCTTCCTCAGCATGAACGACCGGGCGGTCTTCAAGGGCCGCGCCGCGTCCGCGGACGATCAGCCGCTTGTCGGCCGTGTCGATATGAATATCGAGGATGCCGGACGTTATGCCGTGCTCCTTGGCCGGGTGCCGCCCGCAAGCCTGCCGGTCGTTCCGCTGCTCGTCGGCGGCGACGTTTCTTCCGGCAAGGACGGCGTACAGATCACCCGCATCGCCGGTACGGTGCAGGGCAGGGGGTTGAAAGGCGCGCTCGGCTATCAGGAAAAAACCGGCATTCGCGGTGAACTCGATCTCGAATCCCTCGCGCTGGGCGAACTTGCCGGTGTGGCGATCGGACCGAACGCCTTGGCCGAAGCGGACGCCGTGGGCTGGCCGTCCGGCGCGCCCGCGCCGGGCCTTCTCGACGGGCTTGAAGGGCGCGTCTCCGTTGGTACGGACAAGTTCGATATCGCATCCGATTTGGGCGGTGCGGCCGCGAAGTTCAATCTCGTCTTCGGCCGCAATGAATTCTCGGTGCAGGATGCCGAAACGAAAATCGCCGGAGGCGCCGTCAAGGGCAATTTCGCCATCCGCCGCGCCGGTGCCGACCTGTCGCTTGCGGCGCGCATGTCAGTCGAGGAGGCGTCGCTCGCCGATCTCGTCTGGGAAGGCGCGGGCGGTCCGGCAGCCAGAGGCAAGCTGAACTTCACCGCCGATGTTCTTGGCACCGGCAAAAGCCTGTCCGCGGTGGTCGCCAATCTCACGGGGTCCGGCAGCTTCACGCTTCGGGATGCGATGCTGGCCGGCGTCGACGCCGGAGCGTTCGAGCGCACCCTGATCGCGGTCGAAAGCGGCACCGAGCCGCCGGATGCCCAGGACATCGCGAACCGCTTTACCTCGGAACTTGCGATGGGCGAACTTGAGGTGTCGGAGATGTCGTCCGCCTTCACCATTGCGTCGGGCGTCGCGCGCGTCAGCAATGCGGCCGTGTCCGCGCCGCTCGTCAACGCGACCGCATCTGGCACCGTCGACCTGACGACCCGCATGCTGACCGCGCATATGACGCTGCGCCCGAAAGTGCTTTCGGACATCGAGGATATGTCGATCCCGAGCGCCGATCTGACGCTGTCCGGTTCGTGGGACGAACCGGCGCGCTCCACCGAGACGACGGCTTTTGCCAACGTACTCGCGGTGCGCGCCGTCGAACGCGAGATCGAGCGTGTCGAGCGGATGGAAGCGGAGCGCAAGGAACGCGATCGCAAGATGGCGGAAGAGCAGGAGCGGCAGCGGCTGGAAGCGGAAAAGCGCGCAGCCGAAGAAGCGGAAGCGGCCCGCCGCAAGGCGATCCGCGAAGCGACCGGGGAAGTGCCGATTGGAGAGCTTCCGCCGCCGGTCGATGTGCTGCCGCAAAGGACCGCGCCGCCGGCGGCCGCGAGTTCGCCGTCGCCCACGCCTTCCGCGCGCCGTCAGTCTCCCATCGACTTCCTGCGCCGGCCGGTCGTTCCCGAAGCCTCGCGATAATAGCGCAATACATACAGGCGCACGGCAGAGGACAGGTTGTTTTCTCCGCGGCTCGCGTCGATCTCCGCGATCAGTCCGCGTAGAGTCTTTCGCTGGTCCTCGGCGATGTCGCGCAGGGCATTCCAGAAATCATCTTCCAGCGTAACCGATGTTCGGTGGCCGGCGATTTCTATGGATCGCTTTACGATGGCGTTCACGCCGCGCCGGGCCCGTCGTCGGGATCGTGTTCGCGGTGGTGCTGATCGAGCTGCTTCTTCGCCTTGTCGGCGCGAAGCTTCTCGACGGTCTTGTCGGTCTTTGTGCGGCCGTGGGCGGCGCGGTTCTCTGCCGCCTGGGACGTCTTTTCCTGGCGGGCCTTGTCCTTGCGGAAGCGGTTGAGGTTTATGATCTCGGCCATCAGTCCGGTCCGATCATCTTCTCCGGGCGCACGACCTCGTCGAACTCCTTGTCGGTGACGTATCCGCCGCCGACCGCTTCCTCGCGAAGCGTCGTGCCGTTCTTGTGGGCGGTCTTGGCGATCTTGGCCGCGTTGTCGTAGCCGATCTTCGGCGCGAGTGCGGTGACGAGCATCAGCGAGCGGTCCAGCGCGGTCTTGATGTTGTCCTCGCGCGGCTCGATGCCGACCACGCAGTTCTCGGTGAAGGAAACGGCCGCGTCGGCGATCAGCCGGACCGACTGCAGGAAGTTGTAGGCCATCACCGGATTGTAGACGTTGAGCTCGAAGTGCCCCTGACTGCCGGCAAACGAAATGGAGGCCTGGTTGCCGAACACCTGTACGCACACCTGCGTCAGCGCCTCGCACTGCGTCGGGTTCACCTTGCCCGGCATGATGGAGGAGCCGGGTTCGTTTTCCGGCAGCGACAGCTCGCCGAGCCCTGAACGCGGGCCGGAGCCGAGCAGGCGGATGTCGTTCGCGATCTTGAACAGCGAGGCCGCGACGGTGTTGATCGCGCCGTGGCTGAACACCATGGCGTCGTGCGCGGCCAGCGCCTCGAACTTGTTCGGCGCGGTCTTGAACGGAAGCTGCGCGATGGCGGCGATCTTGTCCGCCACCGCCTTGTCGAAGCCCTTCGGCGCGTTGAGGCCGGTGCCGACCGCGGTGCCGCCCTGCGCAAGTTCCATCAGGCCCGGCAGCGTCATCTCGATGCGCTTGATGCCGTTCTCGACCTGCTGCGTGTAGCCGGAAAATTCCTGGCCGAGCGTCAGCGGCGTCGCGTCCTGCGTGTGCGTACGCCCGATCTTGATGATCTTCGACCACTTCTGCGCCTTGTCGTTCAGCGCGTTGCGCAGCATCTGCAGGGCCGGGATCAGGCGATGCACGACTTCTTCCGCGCAGGCGATATGCATCGCCGTCGGGTAGGTATCGTTGGACGACTGGCTCATATTGACGTGGTCGTTCGGATGAACAGGCGCCTTGGAGCCTTTCTCGCCGCCGAGAATTTCGATCGCGCGGTTCGAGATCACCTCGTTCGCGTTCATGTTGGACTGGGTGCCAGAACCGGTCTGCCAGACGACGAGCGGGAAGTGATCGTCGAGCTTGCCTTCGATGACTTCCTGGGCGGCCTGCACGATCGCCTTGCCGATCTTCGGGTCGAGGCGGCCGAGATCCATGTTCACCTCGGCGGCGGCACGCTTGACGATTCCGAGCGCACGCACGATGGGCAGCGGCTGCTTTTCCCAGCCGATCTTGAAGTTGCCGAGGGAGCGCTGCGCCTGTGCGCCCCAATATTTGTCGGAAGCAACCTCGATCGGGCCGAAGGTATCGGTTTCGGTGCGCGTCTTTGTCATCAAGAGCTCGCCTCCCAGCGAGGCGGGCAGGGGATGCCCGTTACTTCTTGCGGAATTTGTCGAGGCTGACGACCTGGGCGCCTTCCCCGGATTCGGCTTCCTTCGCTGCGGTATCCGCCTTGTTCTTGGTCGGCGGTTCTTCCTGCGGCTCGGAACGCGCGCCCTTGGGGGCTTCGCGCGCCGGTGCGGATTTCTCGGGCTTCTGCTCGGCTACGGGCTGCGTGACCGGTTCGAACTTCAGAGCGAACTTGACGGAGGGGTCGAAGAAGCCGGTGATCGAGTCGTAAGGCACATACAGTTTTTCGGGAATATTCGAGAACGACAGGCCGACCTCGAAGCCGTGTTCGGTGATGTTCAGATCCCAGAACTGGTGCTGCAGGATGACAGTCATCTCCTCGGGGTATTTCTCGCGCAGGCGGGGCGACAGCCGCACACCCGGAAACTGGGTATTGAAGGAGAGATAGAAGTGATGTTCGCCGGGCATGCCCGCGCGCGCGACATCGACCAGCACGCGTTTCACAACGCCGCGTAGGGCCTCCTGAGCCAGGAGATCGTATCGAATAAGATCGGTGCTCATGACACGCCGCGCCGGACCGGACCCCTCAGATATGCTCCGGGTGGGCCGAAGCGAATTCAGTGGAGGCTTCTGTTGCCAGGTGCCTCCGAACCCCGCCTGAAAGGTGCTAGCCAATCAGGGCTTTAAATCGGTACTCAAACTGCATTACGCAGCCTGGGCCACCGGAGCATAGTTGTCGTTGGCAACTATAAATTTAGCCCGATAACGGCGGTACAATGCCGGGCAAAAGCGCAACTTTTACACCCTCGTCGATCCTGTTTCGCCCCCGCCGCAGCCCGCCCAACGAGTGACGGGCTCTGGTGGAGGCGCCGGGTACTGCCCCCGGGTCCGAATGGCTTATTACGAAGGCCATTTATCGCCATAGCCGGCCGAAGCCGGCAGAGGAAATATAGGTGTTCGGACGGGGCTTGGAAAGCGGCTCGGGCCTGATGGTCAACAAATGAAAAACGGGCGCCACAGGGCGCCCGTTCCTGAAGTCCAAGCTTCCAGCCGATTAGCGGCGGATGCGATCCACGTCCAGAACCCGGCCGCTGCGGGAGTCGATGACGACGCGCAGGCCACCCGGGCCGCGGCGGTTGTCGCCACGGACGACCCAGCGTCCGCCGCGGCGATCTACGTCCCACACCCGGCCGACGCCTTGGCGGCGGGCAATGTAGATAGCATCGCTCCGGTCGACATTGCGGCGATAACGGCGGTCCCAACGGTCATACCGCGGATCGCCGGGAAAAATCCGCACACCATCGGGCGTGATGACGATGCCCTGGGCGCTGGCCGGAGTAGCCGTGGCCACGATATTGGCACCAAAGCCCAGAGCCACCGCGATCAGAGCGCCTGCAAGAATCTTTTTCATAATTGTCCTCCCTGGAGTCCAAACTCCTGTGCCGCTTCCATTAAAGGTCCGGGTCTGAACGGGGACTGAACGCGCTGGATGGATTTTCGTTCAGATTGTGCGGTCGCGGTGCGGCGGGCAGACAGACCGCGCACCACTGCCTATATTTGGACCGAACAGAGAATCACTTTCATGCAGGCCTATCTCGATCTCGTGCGGCGTGTGCTCGACGAGGGCGTCCGCAAGGGCGACCGGACGGGCACCGGAACTCTCTCGGTGTTCGGCGCGCAGCTGCGTTTCAACCTAAGCGATGGTTTTCCGCTCGTCACTACCAAGAAGGTGCATCTCCGAAGCATCATTCACGAGCTGCTGTGGTTTCTCGCGGGCGATACCAATGTCCGCTACCTGCACGACAACGGCGTCTCGATCTGGGACGAATGGATCGACCAGAACGGCGATCTTGGCCCGATCTACGGCAAGCAGTGGCGCTCATGGGCGACGCCGGATGGCCAGACCATCGATCAGATCGCGCAGGTTCTGAGCGAGATAAAGACCAATCCGAATTCGCGGCGCATGATCGTGACGGCCTGGAATCCGGCCGATCTCGACAAGATGGCGCTGGCGCCGTGCCACTGCCTCTTCCAGTTCGCGGTCGCGGATGGAAAACTCTCTTGCCAGCTCTATCAGCGTTCGGCCGACATCTTTCTCGGCGTGCCGTTCAACATCGCGTCCTACGCCCTCCTGACCCATATGATGGCTCAGGTGACGGGTCTGAAGCCGGGCGAGTTCATCCACTCGTTCGGCGACACGCACCTCTATCTCAACCATCTGGATCAGGCGCGCGAACAGCTCACGCGCGAGCCGCGCAAACTGCCGTCCCTGAAGCTCAATCCCGCCGTAAAATCACTGTTCGATTTCAAATTCGAGGACATCGCGATCGAAGGCTACGATCCGCATCCCGCCATCAAGGCTCCGGTGGCGGTGTGACCCTCGTTATCCGTCCTGCGCGGCCGGGAGATGCGCCGCTCGTCAACAGACTCGTGCGCGAACTCGCGGTCTATGAAAAGCTCGAACACGAGGTCGTGGCGACCGACGATCTGATGGACGCCATGCTGTTCGGGCCGAACCCGCGCATTTTCGGTGACATCGCGGAATGGAACGGCGAGGCGGTCGGTTTTACCCTGTGGTTCTACAACTTCTCGAGTTTCGAGGCACGCCACGGCATCTATCTTGAAGACCTGTACGTACGTCAAAGCCTGCGCGGCAAAGGCATAGGGAAGGCGCTTCTCATTCGCCTTGCGCGGCGTTGCGTGGAAGAGAATCTCGCGCGCTTCGAATGGTCGGTGCTCGACTGGAACACGCCCTCGATTGAATTCTACAAGGCCATGGGCGCCGAACTGATGGACGACTGGACCATGTGCCGCATGTCCGGCGATGCGTTGCGGAATCTTGCGGAGGAGGGCGCATGAACGAGCAAAAGATCGTCTTCGTCGTCGCCATGGGCGAGAACCGCGTCATCGGGCGCGACAATGTCATGCCCTGGCACATCCGCTCCGATCTCAAGCGCTTCAAGGCGCTGACCTGGGGCAAGCCCATGATCATGGGCCGCAAGACCTTCGAATCCATCGGCAAGCCGCTGCCCGGGCGCGAAAGCATCGTCGTCACCCGCGATCCAGCCTATCGGGCGGAGGGCGCCCATGTCGTGCATTCGGTCGAGGCCGCGGTCGAACTGGCCCGGTCGCTCGCGGTGGGCCTGAATGCGGATGAGATCGCGGTCGTCGGCGGCGGCGAGATTTTCGCCCATCTTATGGCGCTGGCGGATAAGCTTCATGTCACGATTGTCCATGCGAGTCCGGAGGGGGACGCCCGTTTTCCGGCCATAGACCCGGGCCAATGGGTCGAGGAAAGCCGCGAAAAGCATGAACCGGGCGATAAGGACGATCACGCTTTTACCTATGTGGTCTATGTCCCTCGCGCCGCTTCAGATGTCACCTGACGGAAATGTTGACGGCTTTCAGTTGATCCCGAGCCTTGCCGTCCTCTAAAAGCAACGCACATAGAGCGTCCCGCCATTCCAAAGCGCGGGATTTAAGGGAAGGAATTCAATGCCCTGGAGTAATCAGAGCGGCGGTGGCGGCCCGTGGCGCCCGAACCCTGGACCGTGGGGTGGCGGCCCGTCGGGCCAGCGTCCGCCGGATCTCGACGAAATTCTTCGCCGCAGCCAGGACCGTTTCAAGAGCGTGCTTCCCGGCGGCGGGTTCTTCGGGGGCAAGAAGGGCATTTTCCTTGCTCTGATCGCGCTGCTGGCGGTCTGGGCATTTTCGGGCTTCTTCCAGGTCGAAACCTCGGAGCAGGGCGTCGTGCTGCGTTTCGGCAAGCATGTCCGGTCCGTGGGCGAAGGCCTGCACTATCATCTGCCGTACCCGATCGAACGTGTCGTCATCGCCAATGTGACGGAGAATCGTCGCCTTGAGATCGGCATCCGCATGGAGGGCGGTGCGGCCCGCACCAATGTCGGGGTGCGTGAAGTGCCGCAGGAAAGCCTGATGCTGACGGGCGACGAGAACATCGTCGATGTCAATTTCGCGGTCGTCTGGCAGATCAAGCCGGGCGGCGCCGCGGATTTCCTGTTCAACATCCAGAACCCTGAAACGACCATCCGCGCCGTGGCCGAAAGTGCGATGCGCGAAGTTATCGGCCGCTCGGATCTGCAGCTGGTGCTGACTCAGGGCCGTCAGGAAATCGAGCGCTCCGTTCACGAACTCATGCAGCGCACGCTCGACGAATACCAGGCCGGCGTTCTCGTCGTTCAGGTCCAGCTTCAGAAGGTCGATCCGCCCGATCAGGTCATCGACGCATTCCGCGACGTTCAGGCGGCGCGTGCGGACCAGGAGCGCTTGCAGAACGAGGCGCAGGCCTACGCCAATCGCGTCGTGCCGGAAGCGCGCGGTGACGCCGCCCGTATTTCGCAATCGGCCGAAGGCTATCGGGAGCGCGTCGTCAACGAAGCGCGTGGTGCCGCGGATCGCTTCAACTCGATCCTGACCGAATACCAGAAAGCGCCGGTCGTTACCCGCGAGCGCATGTTCCTCGAAACGATGGAGCGCGTATTTGCCGGTACGGACAAGATCGTCATCGATCCGTCCGCCAGCGGCTCCGGCGTTGTGCCGTACCTGCCGCTTGGCGAGCTGAACCGCGGAAGCAACGCGACACCGGTGCCGCAACCTCAATCCGTGCAGCCGGCTGCGCCGCAGCGTACGAGTCCGACGGGAGTTTCACGATGAAGAGCCTTGCCAGCGGAGCAGTGCTCATTCTGCTCGCTCTCGCCGTGTTTCTCGGCCTGAGCTCCGTCTTTACCGTGGGTCAAACCGATCAGGCCCTCGTCTTGCGCTTCGGTGAAGCGGTCAAGGTGGTCCGCGAACCGGGCCTCTACTTCAAGGCGCCGTTCGTCGATGGTGTCGTGCGTGTCGACAAGCGCATTCTTGCCCTGGACCTTCCGGAGCAGGAGGTCATCGCGTCCGACCAGAAGCGTCTGCGCGTTGATGCCTTCGCGCGCTATCGCGTCATCGATCCGCTGCTGTTCTACCAGGCTCTCGGTTCGGTCGAGCGCGCCAACGAACAGCTCGCGACGTTCGTGAACTCGGGTCTGCGCCGCGTGCTCGGTGAATCCACCTTCCAGCAAGTGGTGCGCGATGAGCGTGCGCAGCTCATGAGCCGCATTCGCGACCAGGTGAACGAGCAGGCCAAGAATCTCGGCATCGCCGTCGTCGATGTCCGTATCCGCCGTGCCGATCTGCCGGAGGCCAACAGTCAGGCGATCTACACGCGGATGCAGACCGAGCGTCAGCGCGAGGCTGCGGAAATCCGCGCGGAAGGCGCCGAAGCGGCGCAGCGCATCCGCGCCCGCGCGGATCGCGACGTTGTCGTTCTGCTCGCCGAAGCCAACCGCGAAGCCGAACGCATCCGGGGTGAAGGCGACGGTCAGCGCAACAACATCTTTGCGCAGGCCTACGGACAGGATCAGGATTTCTTTTCCTTCTACAGGTCCATGCAGGCCTATGAGACCGGGCTGAAATCCTCCGACACCCGTCTGTTGCTCAGCCCTGATTCGGAGTTCTTCCGGTTCTTCCGGATTCCGACAGGGGCGGCGCCCGCGGCGCCTCGGCCGGCTCAGTGACAGACTTTCTGGCGGCCCTCGGTCTCGTGCTTGTGATCGAGGGCGTCATTTCCGCGGCGTTCCCCAACGCCGCCCGGGCGGCCATGCTTGCCGCGTCGCAAGTCCCTGTGAACAAGCTGCGGCTTACCGGGCTAGCCGCGGCCGCCGGTGGTGTCCTGCTGGTCTGGCTCGTGCGCGGCTGACCCTTTTCTTTCCGGCCCCGCCCTACATCCGCCGCAACTGCGGATAGCTTTCTCTGTCGAATATTGTTTAAGCTCCGCTTGAGGCTTTCATGGTGTTTTCGACGGCAGGCAGGTTTTGGCGTTCCTTTGCTCTCGCGGGAGCGCTGCTGCTTGCACTTGCGGCGCCCGGGGACGCCCAGACGCCTCGCGGTCCGGACGGTATTGCCGACGTCATCGATCAGGTCATCGATTCCGTCGTGCTTATCTCGACGTCTCAGAACGTCGACGCCGGCTCGGGCGACGACAAGGAGCCCGTCCCGGAGCTTTCTCCGGACGCTCCGATAGATCAATTTTTCGAGGACTTCTTCCAGCGTCAGCAACGCGGCCAGACTCAGCAGCGCGAGGTCGGCGAAGGCTCTGGATTCGTGATTGATGCCGCGGGCACGATCGTCACCAATTTCCATGTCATCGACGGCGCCGACCGCGTCGAGGTCGTCTTCAACGACGGGTCCAAGCTCGCGGCCGAGATCGTCGGCCGCGACAAGGAGATCGACATCGCCGTGCTGAAGGTGAAGCCGACGAACGGTCTGCTGAAACCTGTAAGCTTCGGCGATCCTGAAAAACTGCGCGTCGGCGAATGGGTGCTGGCGATGGGCAATCCGTTCGGTATCGGCCTGTCGGCGACGTCCGGCATCGTGTCGGGCCGAAATCGCGACATGCGTACCGGAAAGTACGACAATTTCATCCAGACTGATGCCAGCATAAACAAGGGCAATTCCGGCGGTCCGCTGTTCAACCTCGCGGGGGAAGTCGTCGGGGTCAATACTGCCATTCTCTCGCCTACCGGCGGTTCCGTCGGCATCGGTTTCGCCGTCCCGTCATCGACGTTCCGTCCCATCGTCGCGCAGCTTCTCGAATACGGCGAGACCCGGCGCGGTTATATCGGCGTGCGCATCCAGGATGTGCCCGAGGAGATCGCCAAGCGCCTCGCCCTCAAGGACATGAAAGGCGCGTTGATCGCGCAGACGGTGGAGAAGGGCCCCGCCGCGGAGGCGGGCATCCGCAAGGGCGACGTCATCCTGTCGTTCGACGGCAAGCCCGTCATTACGTCGCGTGCCCTGCAGCGGCTGGTGGCCGACGCCGGCCCGGATCGCGAGGCCGAGGTCAGGCTATGGCGCGACGGCAAGGAAATCACCACGCGCATCAAGATCGGCCGGCTTGAGGAAGCGCAGGAAGGCGCTCAGGCGAAGCCCGGCGAGAATACCGAGCCGCCTCCGGCCGCGACCGGCAGCGTCTACGGGCTGGATCTCGCGCCGCTGAACGCCGAGACCCGCAAGAGCTTCAAGGTCGATGACACTATCGAGGCGGGCATTGTCGTCGTCGCGGTCAAGGCGGATTCGCCGCTGAAAAGCCTCGATATCCGCGTCGGCGACATCATCCAGGACGTCGACAACAAGAAGGTCTCGACGCCGGAAGATCTGGAAGCGCGCTTCACCGAGCTGAAATCGCAGGGCAGCGAGGCGGCGAGCGTTCTGATTTCCAATTCGGCCGGCGAAATGCGCTATGTACGCGTGCCGCTCAACTGAACGCGAATTCGTCCCGCCGGTAGCCCTGTAAATACAGAAGACCCGTCAGGTCGCCATGCTCGATGCGCGCGTGCGCCGCGGCGGCGACGGCCGGTTTGGCGCGGAACGCAACGCCCAGTCCAGCCTCTCCCAGCATATCGAGATCATTGGCGCCGTCGCCCACCGCCAGCGTGTCGCCGGCGCCGAGCCGCAGTTTTTCCCGGAGTTCGGAAAGCGCCGCGCGTTTGGCCGCGCGTCCGAGGATCGGCTCCTCGACCGTGCCGTCGAGCACCCCGTCGTCAAGCCGCAGCACATTGGCGCGGTGTTCGTCGAACCCGATTTTCCGCGATACCGGACCGGTGAAGAGGGTGAAACCGCCCGAGATCAGGGCCGTATAGGCGCCATTGGCCCGCATGGTTGCGACCAGCGTTTGCCCGCCCGGCGTCAGCGTGATGCGGTCGTGGATCACGTCGTCGATCGTGTCGATCGGCAGATCCTTCAACAGCGCGACGCGTTCGCGCAAAGAGGGTTCGAATTCCAGCTCACCACGCATCGTCCGCTCGGTAATGGCGGATACATGGGCTTTCAGCCCCAGGAGATCGGCCAACTCATCGAGGCATTCCTGCTCGATCATGGTGGAGTCCATGTCGGCGAGCAGCAGCTTCCTCCGCCGCCCGTCTGCCGGCAGGATGTTCAGATCCACCGGCGCACCCTCCAGTGCGGTGCGTACGACACCGGCAAGCTCCGCAGGGCCCTGAAAGGCGATCTCGGCCGCAATGCCCGGCGCCAGCCAGATAGGAGCCTCCGCCTTCGGCAGGACGGCGGAGACACGTGCCAGTAGGGCCGCATCCACGGCCGGGCGCTCAGGATTCGAAATCAGGGAAACGATGTTCAGCATGCGCCAGCGGCTATAAACCCTTGTTCCGAGGAGTCGAGACCATGGCCGTGCAACCGCGCGTGATCCTGATCGCCGGGCCGACGGCCAGCGGCAAGTCCGCGCTTGCCCTGCGGCTTGCCAAGCGTCTCGGTGGGGTCGTCGTCAACGCCGATTCGATGCAGGTCTATCGCGATCTGCGGATTCTGACCTCGCGGCCGGGGCCGGAGGAAGAGGCAAGGGTGCGGCATCTGCTCTACGGCCATGTCGATGCCGCGGATACTTATTCAGTGGGGCGTTTCCTCCTGGACGCCGCCGGCGTTTTGAACGAAAATCCCAGTGTTCCCAAAATCTTCGTGGGTGGAACGGGACTCTATCTTGAAGCACTTATCCACGGGTTATCCACAGCCCCGCACATTCCGGACCCGATACGTTCTCACTGGCGGGAACAGAGCAGAACAGAGCCCGTGGAGGCGCTTCACGCCGAGCTTGAGCGGCGTGATCCGGTCATGGCCGCCCGCCTGAGGCCGAGCGATCCGCAGCGGATTCTCCGGGCGCTCGAAGTCGTCGATGCGACCGGCGTGTCCCTTGCCCAATGGCAGGAAACGGCGGGTACACCGCTCGTCGATGCCACCGCCGCGGACAAAATCGTCCTCCGTCCCGACCGAACCGAACTTCGGGAGCGGATTTCCCGGCGTTTCCGCCAGATGATGGAGCAGGGGGCCCTCGAAGAGGTCCGCGCGCTTCTCGCGCGGAACCTCCCTGATACGCTCCCGGCGATGCGTGCCATCGGCGTCGGGCCTCTGGCCTCCCACCTGCGCGGCGAGGCCGTGCTCGAGCAAGCTATCGGCCGCGCGATCACCGACACGCACCAATATGCCAAGCGGCAGGACACCTGGTTCAGGAACCGGTTTTCCGGCTGGCTCTCTGCAACGGCCGCCACCGTGGAAGGCATCGCCTAGACAGGCACGTCCGGCTGCCGGAATCTGGTGCCTTCAGAAAGGGCTAGTTGGGGCGGAAAGCTGTCGATTTGGGGGCACTGTTGCGCGAGAGGTACAGCGCGCGGGAGGCGAATCCGGCATTGTCTCCACACGAATTTGAGGGGTCACTGTATGAAACGTCTTCTGCTCGCCGGTGCTGCCGTTATGGCGCTGTCTTCGGCTTCTTTCGCCGCCGATCTCGGCTACGCACCGGAGCCGGTGCCGGTCGACATCTGGAGCGGCTTCTTCGTCGGTATCCAGGGCGGCTACGCCTTCAAGGATCTTGATGTTTCGGTAGATGACGACGCGGTCGACAGCGTGGAGGCGGACGACTTCATCGGCGGCCTGTACTACGGTCGCAACTGGCAGAGCGGAAATCTGGTTTTCGGTCTCGACAGCAGCGTGAACTATCTGGGCCTCGAAGAGGATGGCGTCACCGCGGACCTGATTGACGTGGAAGCCAACTTCCTCGGCCTGTCGCGCCTGAAGGTCGGCTACGCGTTCGACAACGTCCTGCTCTTCGTCGCCGGCGGTCTCGCCACGACGTGGCTCGATGTCGAAGATCCGGCGACCGGTGAAGACGATGACAGCTTCGCCTTCGGCTTCACGGTCGGTGCCGGCGCCGAAATGATGTTCGCCGAACATTGGTCCGCCCGTATCGAATACGCCTATTTCAACATCGAGGACGACGACACCGAACTGCCGGATGGTCCGGTCGATGTCGAGATCGACGGCCACATCGTCCGTGCAGGCGTCGCCTACCACTTCTGATTTTCTTGGCTGAGGCCGAGGCAACAACAAGGCCCCGTCCGGCTCTGCCGGGCGGGGTTTTGTTTTGGGCGCGGGCATGATGGCGGCCACCTCAGCGTGCAAGCATGCGCCTCACCCAGCGGTTATGTCCTTACATTCTTTCTGAGGAATGTGGCCGCGCTGCTACATCTCTCCCTCGCCGGGAAAGGTATCTTCGGCCCGAATCATTGGGGGATTTCATGAAGCGTTTTCTGCTCGCTGGCGCGGCCGTGGCCGCAATGACCATCAATTCGCAGGCGGCCGATCCGGCCGTCTACGCGCCGGTCGACGTCTGGAGTGGCTTTTTCATTGGCGTGCAGGGCGGCTGGAATTTCGGCGGTCTGGACGGCGGGTTCTCTGCCAGCGGCTCGGATCAGTTTTATGACGAGGAGACCGACGATTTCGCCATCGGCCTCTTTTATGGCCGCAATTGGCAATTCGGCAGCTGGGTGCTCGGCATCGACAGCAGCATCTCCTATGTCGGCATTGAGGAAGAGTTCGAGATTGTCGGTGCCGATGTCGACTATGAAGCCAACTTCCTCGGCCTCTCGCGGGCCAAGGTTGGCATAGCTGCGGACAATTTCCTGTTCTTCGTCGCGGGCGGTGTTGCGATCACGAAGTGGGACGTCGATTTCGACCTCGGCGGCAGCGTGCAAAATGACGACGGCTTCGGTTTCGGCTGGACGGCCGGGGCTGGCGTCGAGACCAAGTTTGCGGAGAACTGGTCGGCCCGTGTCGAATACATCTACTATGACATCGACGACGATCTGTCGTTCAGCGGCGTCGATTCCGCCGACTTTGACCTGTCCGGCTCCATCGTTCGGGGCGGTGTCGCGTATCACTTCTGATCTCTTCGGCTGAGGCGAGGCAACAACAACCCGTCCGGCTCCGCCGGGCGGGGTTTTGTTTTGAGGGGGCCAGCAAAGCCTTTTCGCGGGTTTCACTTGACCGGACGGGGCGACAGGATTACTTCTCGCCCACCAAAATCAGGAGCTGCGGGCTTATGAGCACGCGAATTCTCGTATCGGGAGCGCCATCCACGTAACGGCCATATCGGGGCCGTCGCGAACGGTGGCGCATGCAGGGGCTCTAGAGGCCCCTTTTTTATTGCCCGCGCCGGGGGTTAGGCCCCGGTTACCTGATGTTCAGGGCGGGAGGCTTAGGAAGTAAGGCGGAGGGAACGCCAATGGGTTCGAAGGCTGGCGCACAGATGACCGGCGCTGAAATGGTCATCAGGGCTCTGCTCGATCAGGGCGTGGATACCATTTTCGGCTATCCGGGCGGCGCCGTACTTCCGATCTATGACGCGCTGTTCCAGCAGAACGAACTCCAGCACATCCTTGTTCGCCACGAGCAGGGCGCGACCCATTCGGCCGAGGGCTATGCCCGCTCGACCGGCAAGGTCGGCGTCGTGCTCGTCACATCCGGCCCCGGCGCCACCAACGCCGTTACCGGCATGGTCGACGCGCTGATGGATTCGATTCCGCTCGTTGTCATTACCGGCCAGGTGCCGACCCATCTCATCGGGTCCGACGCCTTCCAGGAGTGCGACACGGTCGGCATCACCCGCGCCGCGACCAAGCACAACTACCTCGTCAAGAGCGTCGAGGAACTGCCGCGCATCCTGCACGAGGCGTTCTATGTCGCGCGCTCGGGCCGTCCGGGCCCGGTCCTGGTCGACATTCCGAAGGACATCCAGTTCGCCGCCGGCGCCTATACGGGCCCGGAGGATGTCGAGCATCGCACCTACAAGCCGCGTGTCGAAGGCGACGAGGCGAAGATCCGCGAAGCAATCGAACTGATGGCGAACGCCAAGCGTCCGGTGTTCTACACCGGTGGCGGCGTTATCAATTCCGGCACCAAGGCTTCCGAGGCGCTGCGCGAACTCGTTCGCCTGACGGGCTTTCCGATCACGTCCACGCTGATGGGACTCGGCGCCTATCCGCATTCGGACAAGCAGTGGCTCGGCATGCTCGGCATGCACGGCACCTGGGAAGCCAACCACACAATGCACGATTGCGACGTGATGATCTGCCTCGGCGCGCGTTTCGATGATCGTGTCACCGGCCGTGTCGATGCGTTCTCCCCGGGATCGAAGAAGATTCATGTCGATATCGACCCGTCGTCGATCAACAAGATCGTCCGTGCGGACGTGCCGATCATCGGCGATGTCGGCAATGTCATCCTCGAAATGACCCGCATCTGGAAGGCCGAGAAGAAAAAGGCCGACAAGGACGCGCTCGCGAAGTGGTGGCAGCAGATCGATCGCTGGCGCGCGCGCAAGAGCCTGAACTACTCGAACTCGAAGACGGTCATCAAACCGCAATATGCGGTGCAGCGTCTGTACGAGCTGACCAAAGGCCCGAACACCTACATCACGACCGAGGTCGGTCAGCACCAGATGTGGGCGGCGCAGTATTACGGCTTCGAGGAGCCGAACCGCTGGATGACGTCCGGCGGTCTCGGTACGATGGGCTATGGCCTGCCGGCCGCGCTCGGCGTGCAGGTCGCGCATCCCGATGCGCTGGTCTGCTGCATCGCGGGCGAAGCCTCCGTGCTCATGAACATGCAGGAAATGTCGACCGCCGCGCAGCATCGTCTGCCCGTCAAGATTTTCATCATGAACAATGAGTACATGGGCATGGTGCGCCAATGGCAGCAGCTGCTGCACGGCAGCCGCTATTCGCAGTCCTATTCGGAGGCACTGCCGGATTTCGTCAAGCTGGCGGAAGCGTATGGCTGCTATGGCATCCGCTGCGAGGATCCGGCAGATCTCGACGCGAAGATCAAGGAAATGATCGAGGTCGATGCGCCGGTCCTGTTTGATTGCCGGGTCGAGAAAATGGAAAACTGTTTCCCGATGATCCCGTCTGGCAAGGCCCATAATGAAATGATCCTCGGCGATGCCGCGGCCGCCGAGGATATCGGCAGCGTCATAACCGAAGAAGGAAAGATGCTCGTCTGATGCTCGCCAAGAACGAACCAGTGTCGCGTCATGTATTGTCCGTACTTGTCGACAACGAGCCGGGCGTACTCGGCCGCGTTGTCGGCCTGTTCTCGGGCCGCGGCTACAACATTGAAAGCCTCACGGTTTCCGAGACCGAGCACGACAAGCACGTGTCCCGCATCACCATCGTGACCTCGGGCACGCCCGCGATCATCGATCAGATCGAGGCCCAGCTCGGCCGTCTCGTGCCGGTCCACACGGTCGTGGACCTCACGAACAGCGGCCCCTCGGTCGAACGCGAACTGGCGCTGATCAAGGTCGCCGGCGCGGGCGATGCCCGGGCCGAGGCGCTGCGGCTGGCCGATGCCTTCCGCGCCCGCGTCATGGACGCGACCACCGAAAGTTTCGTCTTCGAGCTGACGGGCAAGCCCGACAAGCTCGATCAATTTATCTCGCTGATGCTGCCGCTCGGCCTGGTGGAGGTGTCCCGCACGGGCGTCGCCGCCATCTCGCGCGGTCCGAAAGGCATGTAAGGCGAGACTTGTCCCACCGGCCCGGCGGGCGCTAGAAGCCCCGTCGGGAAACGTCCAATTCCAATCCGGGCCGTGTCCACGGCCGCCGCTTTCAGGGGTATTTCTATGCGCGTCTATTACGATCGTGATGCCGATCTCAACCTCATCAAGGGCAAGAAGGTCGCCGTCATCGGCTATGGTTCGCAGGGCCGCGCCCACGCGCTGAACCTGAAGGAGTCGGGCGTCAAGGACATCGCCATCGGCCTTCGTCCGGAATCGACCACGGCCAAGAAGGTCGAGGCCGACGGCCTCAAGGTCATGTCGGTCGCCGACGCCGCCAAATGGGCCGACGTCATGATGATGGCGACCCCGGACGAGTTGCAGGCAGACATCTACAAGGACGAGATTGCCCCGAACATCCGCGACGGCGCGGCCATCGCCTTCGCCCACGGCCTCAATGTCCACTTCAATCTCATCGAGCCGAAGAAGACGGTCGACGTCATCATGATCGCGCCGAAGGGCCCGGGCCACACCGTGCGCGGCGAATACCAGAAGGGTGGCGGCGTGCCGTGCCTCGTCGCCGTGCATCACGACGCCTCGGGCGCCGCGCTCGACATCGCCATCGCCTACGCCTCGGGCGTCGGCGGCGGCCGTTCGGGCATCATCGAGACGACGTTCAAGGAAGAGTGCGAGACCGATCTGTTCGGCGAGCAGGTCGTTCTTTGCGGCGGTCTGGTCGAGCTCATCCGCGCCGGTTTCGAAACGCTGGTCGAGGCCGGTTACGCGCCGGAAATGGCCTATTTCGAGTGTCTGCACGAAGTGAAGCTGATCGTCGACCTCATCTACGAGGGCGGCATCGCCAACATGAATTACTCGATCTCGAACACCGCCGAATGGGGTGAATATGTCTCGGGTCCGCGCATCATCACGCCGGAAACCAAGGCTGAGATGAAGAAGGTTCTGGCCGACATCCAGACCGGCAAGTTCACCTCCGACTGGATGCAGGAATACCGCGCCGGCGCGGCCCGCTTCAAAGGCATTCGCCGCGTCAACGACGCCCACCAGATCGAACAGGTCGGCGAGAAGCTGCGCGGCATGATGCCGTGGATCGGCAAGAACAAGCTGGTCGACAAGGACCGCAACTGAGACTGCCTGAAACCCCGGCCACGAGCCGGGGTTTTTCATTTTAGGATCTGGTCAAGGTCATCACGTCTTTTCATTTTGCAGGCGTTCAGCCGCAGCCTAAGAAGGCGCCATGAACATCCTTTCCATCCAGTCCTGGGTCGCCTACGGCCATGTCGGAAACGCCTCGGCGGTGTTTCCCATGCAGCGGCTCGGCCATGAGGTCTGGGCCGTCAATACGGTCCAGTTTTCCAACCACACCGGCTATGGTGCCTGGAAAGGCCAGGTTTTCTCCGGCGAGGCCATCCGGGAGGTGGTCGATGGTGTTGAAGATCGCGGCGTACTGCCATCCTGCGACGGCGTTCTGTCGGGCTATATGGGCGATGCATCGATCGGCGAGGCCATCCTCGATGCCGTTGCTCGCGTGAAGGCTGCGAACCCGAATGCGCTCTATTGCTGCGATCCCGTGATGGGCGATGTCGGCCGCGGCATGTTCGTGCGGCCGGGCATCCCGGAATTCATGCGCGATCGCGCCGTGCGTCAAGCCGACATCATCACGCCCAATCATTTTGAACTTGAGTTCCTGTCCGGGCAGGACGCAAAGGATTCTGCATCGTTGGCGCGGGCGCTCGACGCGGTGCACAAGCTTGGCCCGCGCGTGATCGTCGTCACCAGCCTGCATCTGAACGACACGCCGGATGGCATGCTTGATCTCATGGTCTCCGACGGGGATGTCCATTATCGCGTACGCACGCTGCTCCTGCCGGTGTCGGTCAACGGAGCAGGAGACGCCATCGCGGCGCTGTTCTTCGTGCATTATCTCGAAACGAAGAGCGCGGCCGAGGCGCTTTCCCGCGCGGCCTCCTCGGTTTACGGCCTCCTGAAGCGCACCGCGGAAGCCGGCTCGCGCGAAATAGTTTCGGTCGCGGCACAGGATGAGTTCGTGTCGCCGACGACTCGTTTCGAAGCAGAAAAGATCTGATGGAGCGTCGGTTCGTCACGCTCGACGTATTCACGGACAAGCGGCTGGCCGGAAATCCGCTGGCCGTCGTCCTCGATTGCGATGGGCTGAATTCCGTAGCGATGCAGTCCATCGCCCGCGAGTTCAATCTGTCGGAGACGGTGTTCGTTCTTCCGCCGGAAGATGCGGTCAATCTCTCGCGCATCCGCATTTTCACCCCGGGTGGAGAACTGCCCTTCGCGGGCCATCCCACCGTCGGATCGGCGGTCTGTCTCGCGCTGAAGCGGGGGCTCGTTCCCGGCGAGCGCGTCAATTTCGGGCTCGAAGTGAAGATCGGGACCATCGCTTGCACCGTTCGTGTCGGTCAGGACGATACGGCTTATGCGTGGTTTCCTCTGCCGTCGCTGCCGATGGAAGCAGGCGCGCCCGCCGCGACGGAAGACATCGCGCGCGCACTCGGCATTCCGGAAAGCGAGATCGGCTTCGGACGGCATGCGCCGTCCCGTTTCCAGATGGGGCCGGCCTTCACTTTCGCTCCGGTTGCGAACACGGACGTTCTCTCCCGCGTCGGCATGAGCGCCGGTTGGGACGCCGCCTTCGGTATGGACGAGCATCGCGCCGCCTATGTCTATGCGCCCGGCACCGGCGCGCCCGCATTCCATGCCCGCATGTTTTCGCCGGGCATGGGCTTTTCGGAAGATCCGGCGACAGGTTCAGCTTCAGCGGCGTTCGCGCGCGTGCTCGAGCGATTTGGGAGCCTGCCCGACGGATCGCGGACGCTGGAGATCGAACAGGGCCGCGACATGGGGCGGCCAAGCCGCATCGTGCTCGGTGTCGACATCCGTTCCGGACAGCTCACCGAAGTCACCATCGGCGGCGATGCGGTCGTTGTGATGGAAGGAACTATACGCGCGTGAGCCTCTACAATCCTTCCGGCCGCGCGCCCATCGTTGGCGATGTCACCGAGTTCGATTGCACCGTGACGGGCGATGCTTGGCCATGGGCAAACAAGAACGCCGAGGCGATCGCCGCGCATTGGCAGAAGGCGAAGGCCGAAAAGCCCGATCTCTTCGATGGCGAGGTGCTCGTCGCAACAGAGGTCGGCATCGAGCAGTCGCGCCTCGTTTCGTCGCATACCGTGACGCGCTATTCGGCCCTGACATACTGGAAGAGCCTCGGCTTCACATATGCCGGGGCGTTCAACCTGTTCGGGGCCGGCGTTGTCGTTACGTCGGATGGCGCCGTGCTGCTCGGCCGCATGGCTGATCACACGGCGAATGCGGGTTACAGCTATTTTCCGTGCGGCACGCCGGATACCGGCGACATCGTCGATGGCAAGCTCGATGTGGAAGGCTCGATCCTGCGCGAGATGGAGGAGGAGACGGGTCTCGGCGCAGCCCATCTCCATCCGTCGGAGCAGCGTTGGATATCGTGGGATGGACCTCTGTTCTGCTGCGCGCGCCGTCTCGATACGCCGCTGACCGCGGTCGAGGCCAGCACGCTCGCCGCGCAGCATCTCGCGGTGCAGGCGCGGCCGGAACTTGCCCAGATCGTCTTTGTCAAAAAACTCGGCGATCTCGAAGGGCTGAAAGTTCCGGCCTATGCCGAGGCCTTGTTGAGGCAGATTCTAGTTTGATCCCGGCGGATAGCCGTGGCGGACGCGTGTTGCACGTACGGACGCCGTGGCCTCCGCATCCTTCCCCGCCTTGCACAGCGCGCTTGCCTGCGCGAGTTCGGCATTGGCTTCGGCGTAAACGCCCTTGCCGATGAAGCCGGTCTTCAGGTCGCCATCGATCAGCTTCTGAAAGCGGGCGATCTCGGCCGGACAGGGGGCGGCGAAGGCAGGTGCCGCTCCCAGCACCAGCATCAGACATCCGATTGTCACATATTTGACCCGGCCCGCTGCCTGGAGGAAAACTGTGCCATGCAGCTTCATCTCGACGATGCCTTGCGGATCGCCAAAGGGTCCAAGCGCTGGGTGTTTGTCCATCCTGATGATCCTTCCCTTCTGGTCAAAGTGATGCGGCCGGATGTGTCGGCGCATCTGCCTGTGCTGATTCGGGCCGCCCGCCGGCGCTATCTCGATTTTGTCATTGCCGCCCGGGAGTTTCGCGAGCATAGGCGGGTGAACGCGCCGGATGGGGAGCCCGCCTGGTTTCTCCAGAAGATTTTGGGCGTGGCGGACACCAATCACGGCCGGGGGCTGGTCGTTCGGGCCGAGAGGGACCGGGACGGCAACTATGCCAAAACCCTCCGGCAGGTGGCCCAGAGCGGCCAGTTCGGCCCCCAGGCGAGCGCGGACCTCGCGGCTTTCCTGGCGGCCCTCCAGGCCTCGCCCGTGGTGGCGGGAGACCTCCAGACGCACAATGTCGTCTACTCCTATTCTCCCGAGCGGGGCGATCATTTCGTCCTGATCGACGGCATCGGCGACAAGACCTGGGTGCCCCTCCAGCGGCTCAGCGCAGCGTTCAACCGCATGAAAAAGGCCCGCTACGCCGCCCGGCTGACCGCAAAAGCCGAGAAGGTGGCCCAGAAGGCCTGAAATCCTTGGCCGCACGGTCTGGAAGCCGGGCTCACCTTTTGGTAAGAAGCAGGGATCACTGTGGCTGTCACAGTGATTTAGGCGCATCGGGAAGGCGGCCATTATGGTCGGCATCACCTCCGAAGACAGGACGAAGCGGCTTCCGGCCGCCGCCTGCGCGCGCCTTCCTTCCGGGCTCCTTCTTAGCCGCCCCTGATCGCCGGCCGGGCTTCTGCCTGGGCGCTCAGGGGAATTTTACCGCTCAGAAGATAAACCCGCTGCCCGCCTCAACACCGGGCCGAATTTCAGAAGGCAGATCCCGATGAGTTCTTCCACAAGCGGCGCCGATCGCGTCGTCATCTTCGACACCACCCTGCGCGACGGCGAACAGTCGCCCGGCGCCACCATGACCTTCGAGGAAAAGCTCGAGGTCGCGGAGCTGCTCGAGACCATGGGTGTCGATATCATCGAAGCCGGCTTCCCCATCGCCAGCGTCGGCGATTTCGAAAGCGTGCAGGAGATTGCGCGCCGCGCCGACAAGGCCGTGATCGCCGGTCTCGCCCGCGCAATTCCGGCTGACATCGCCCGTGCGGGCGAAGCGGTGCGCCTCGCCAAACGCGGACGTATTCACACCTTCGTCTCGACCTCGCCAATCCATCTCGCCCATCAGATGCGGCGCAGCCAGGATGAGGTGATCGAGATCATCGCCGCGACGGTCGCGCAGGCGCGCAATCTGGTCGATGATGTCGAATGGTCGGCGATGGACGCCACCCGCACGCCGCTCGATTATCTGGCGCGCTGTGTCGAGCAGGCCATCAAGGCCGGCGCCACGACCATCAACCTGCCGGACACGGTCGGTTATTCAACCCCGGAAGAATACGGCGCCATGTTCCGCTACATGCTGGAGCATGTGCCGGGTTCGGAGAAGGTGACGTTCTCCACGCATTGTCATGACGATCTGGGCCTTGCGGTCGCGAACTCGCTGGCTGGTGTTGCCGGCGGCGCGCGCCAGATCGAATGTACGATCAACGGCCTCGGCGAACGCGCGGGCAACGCGGCGCTGGAAGAAGTCGTCATGGCGATCAGGACGAGGGCGGATGTGCATCCGTACAAGACCGGCGTCGATCCGACCTATCTGACCCGTGCCTCGAAGCTCGTGTCCGCCGTGTCGAACTTCCCGGTGCAGTACAACAAGGCCATTGTCGGCCGGAATGCCTTCGCACACGAGAGCGGCATCCATCAGGATGGCATGCTGAAGAACGCGCAGACTTTCGAGATCATGACGCCGGAATCGGTCGGCGTGAAATCGACCTCGCTGGTCATGGGCAAGCATTCGGGCCGCCATGCTTTCCGCGAAAAACTGCGCGAGCTGGGCTACGAGCTGGGCGACAACGCGCTGCAGGATGCGTTCACGCAGTTCAAGGCGCTCGCCGACCGCAAGAAGAATGTCTACGACGAGGACATCGAGGCGCTGGTGGATCAGGAGATAGCGACGGCGGATGATCGCATCAGGGTCAAGTCGCTGGCGGTGATCGCCGGCACCGAAGGCCCGCAGTCGTCCACCCTCGTGCTCGACATCGAGGGCGAGGAGAAGAAGGTCCAGTCCACCGGCAATGGCCCGGTCGACGCCATTTTCAACTCGATCAACGAACTCGTGCCGCACAGTGCCGTGCTGGAGCTCTATCAGGTCCATGCCGTCACCGAAGGCACCGACGCGCAGGCCGAGGTGTCCGTACGCCTGACCGAGAACGGCAAGACCGTGACGGGCCGCGCGGCCGACCCCGATACGCTGGTTGCGTCCGCCAAGGCCTATGTCGCGGCGCTGAACAAGCTTGTCATCAAGCGCAAATCGACCGGTGCGCAGGCCGTCGCCTGAGTGCAAGGCAGATAAATCGGAAGGGCCGCCTGCGGGCGGCCTTTTTCATGCTTGCGGCGGGCAGCGCGTGACCTGCCTGTCGATGGGCGCCCTTCGTTTTATCGGCTAGATCGCTGCACCGAACAGCTTGCCAATGCCCGCTGTCAACGCCATTGCGAACGCTCCCCAGAACGTCACGCGCAGCGTCGGCCTCCATATGTCCGCGCCGCCCGCGCGCGCGCCGCCTGCTCCGAGCAGCGCCAGAAAAGCGAGCGAGCCGGCTCCAACAGCGGGGACCATGACCGATAAGGGGACAATGAAAACCAGGAAAAGCGGCAAGGCCGCCCCGATCGCGAAAGACGCGGCGGACGCCATCGCGGCCAGGATCGGTTGTGCTGTTGTAATTTCCGAAATGCCGAGTTCGTCGCGCGCATGCGCCGCGAGAGCATCTTTCGCCATCAGCTGATCCGCCACCTTTCGCGCCAGGTCCGCATCAAGGCCGCGGGCGACATATATCTGCGCAAGTTCTTCGCGCTCCGCTTCCGGTATTTCCGCGAGCTCGCGCCGTTCCCGGGCAAGATCGGCGTTCTCGGTGTCGGATTGCGAACTGACCGAGACATATTCCCCGGCGGCCATCGACATGGCTCCGGCGACCAGACCCGCCACGCCGGCGATCACGACTGGCTCGCGGCTGGCTGAAGCGGCGGCAACGCCGACAATGAGACTGGCGGTGGAAACGATGCCGTCATTTGCACCGAGCACGGCAGCGCGCAGCCAGCCGATGCGGGCGATGAGATGTCGTTCTGCGTGAGACCGGGGCAATGGAGGCCACCTTCGGTGGAGGGCGGAGCCTGCCACGGCGCGGGAAGCGGCGCCAGAGGACACTCGCACAGCGACCGTGCATTGAGCGCATTCAACCAAGGACGCATCGGGGGCACTGAAACTTCGGCATCAAAAGGGTTGAAGCCAAATCTCTTTTTGCCCAAGAATGGCGGTTGGGGACGCGACGGGTTCAACCGGAAATAGACGTCCTGACCAGGGAAGGGAATGGAATGCGCAAGCTGTTTGCTTTGGCGCTTGGCGCCGCGATTTTTGCCACCCCCGCTTTTGCCCAGTATCCGGAGCGCGCCATCACCATGGTCGTTCCGTTCGCGGCCGGCGGTCCCACCGATACCGTGACGCGTCTGGTCGCGGAGAGCATGAGCAAGGAGCTCGGCCAGCAGATCGTGGTCGAGAATGTCGGCGGCGCGGGCGGAACGCTTGGCGCCGGCAAGGTCGCGCAAGCCGCCCCGGACGGCTACACGCTGCTGATGCACCACATCGGCATGTCCACTGCGCCGACGCTCTACCGCAAGCTGGCATTCAATCCTCTTGAGGCGTTCGAATATGTCGGCCTCGTCACCGAAGTGCCGATGGTGATCGTCGCCAAGCCGGGCTTCGAACCGGCCGACATGAAGAGCCTCGTCGAATACGTGAAGGCCAACAAGGACAAGGTGAACTACGCAAATGCCGGCATCGGCGCGGCGTCGCATCTGTGCGGCATGCTGTTCATGTCCGCGATCGACACGCGTGTAACGACGGTCCCGTACAAGGGAACCGGCCCGGCGCTCACCGACCTCATGGGCGGTCAGGTCGACTTCATGTGCGATCAGACCACCAACACGACGAACCAGATCAAGGAAGGCAAGATCAAGGCCTACGCAACGACCACGGCAAAGCGTCTCGACGCGTTGCCCGATGTCCCGACGGCTGAGGAGTCCGGCTACAACGACCTGACGTTCGGCATCTGGCACGGCGTCTATGCTCCCAAGGGTACACCGAAGGAAGCGATCGACAAGCTTTCCGCGGCGCTGCAGAAGGCGCTGAAGGATCCGAACGTCATCGAGCGTTTTGCCTCGCTCGGCACGGCGCCGGTTGCCGAGGATCAGGCGACCCCCGCTGCGCATGAGGCCAAGCTGAAAGCCGAAATCGCGCGCTGGAAGCCGGTCATCGAAGCTGCCGGCGAATTCGCCGACTGAGGTTCAGCCCACGAAACGGCCCGCACAATCTGCGGGCCGTTTCTTTTCATTCGAGGCCTTCGTGACCGCCAATCGAAAAGACCTGGTCTGTGGTCTTGTCTTCATCGTCATCGGTTTGCTGTTTGCCCTGGGCACGCGCGATCTTGATATGGGAACAGCGACGCGGATGGGGCCGGGTTATTTCCCGATCGTCCTTGCCGGTCTGCTCATTCTGGTGGGCGCCATCATCGCCGTTCGGGCGCTGGGCAAGCCCGCGGGCGAAAGCTTCGGCGAAGTTCCGTGGCGTGCGTTCTTTCTCATCATTCCGGCGCTCGTCTTCTTCGGCTTCGCGGTCCGCCAGGTAGGCCTGATGCCCGCCGTCTTCATCGTCGCGCTCGCCTCGTCCTTCTCGAGCACCAAAATGACAGTGCCGCTCGCGCTGACCCTGTCGGCGGTTCTCGCCTGTTTCTGCGCGCTCGTCTTTGTGGTCGGCCTCGGGCTGCCCATACAATTGTTCGGCCCCTGGGTGAGGTTCTGGTGATGGATCTGCTGTCGAACCTCGCCCTTGGTCTTGCGACCGCAGGTGCTCCGGAAAACATTTTCTACTGCTTCCTCGGGGTTCTTCTTGGAACGCTCGTCGGCGTGCTGCCGGGCCTTGGCCCCACGGCCACGACCGCGATGCTGCTGCCCATCACGTTCGTCCTACCGCCGACACCGGCGCTGATCATGCTCGCGGGCATTTATTACGGCGCGCAATATGGCGGCTCGACCACGGCCATCCTCATCAATCTGCCGGGCGAAAGCTCGTCCGCCGTCACCAGTATCGACGGCTATCAGATGGCCCGGCAGGGCCGGGCGGGGCAGGCGCTCGCGGCGGCCGCCATCGGCTCGTTCTTCGCCGGCACCGTCGCGACCTTCGTCATAGCCATTCTCGCGCCGCCGCTCACCGACATCGCGCTGAAGTTCGGCCCGCCGGAATATTTCTCGCTGGTCGTGCTCGGCCTTGTCTGCTCCGTCGCGCTGGCGCATGGGTCGGTGCTTAAGGCCATCGCCATGATCGTGCTCGGCCTGATGCTCGGCCTTGTCGGTACGGACATATATACCGGCGCGCCACGCTTTACTCTCGACCGCCTCGAACTTGCGGACGGCATCAATTTCGTCGCGGTCGCCGCCGGTGTGTTCGGCATTGCCGAAATCCTCCGCAACATGGAAGGGGAGAAAACCCGCGAGCCGATCGTCACCAAGGTCCTGAGCCTGATGCCGACGCGCGAGGACTTCAAGCGCATGGTCGGGCCGATCCTGCGCGGAACGGCGCTGGGTTCGGCGCTGGGCGTACTGCCCGGGGGCGGCGCCATTCTCGCGAGCTTCGCGTCCTACACGCTCGAGAAGAAGATCTCGCCGCGCCAGAGCGAGTTCGGCAAGGGCGCCATCGAGGGCGTCGCGGGGCCGGAAAGCGCCAACAATGCCGGCGCCCAGACCAGCTTCATTCCGATGCTGACGCTCGGCATCCCGGCCAACCCCGTCATGGCACTGATGATCGGTGCCATGATCATCCAGGGCATCGTGCCTGGCCCGAACGTCGCGCGCGAGCAGCCGGAGCTGTTCTGGGGCATCATCGCGTCGATGTGGCTCGGCAATCTGATGCTGGTCATCCTCAATCTGCCGCTGATCGGCATCTGGGTCCGGCTGTTGCGCGTGCCGTACCATACGCTGTTCCCGGCCATCATCGCCTTCGCGTCGATCGGCGTGTACTCGGTCAACAGCAATGCGTTCGATCTTTATGCGATCGCGCTGTTCGGCATCGTCGGCTGGCTGCTGCTGAAGCTGGATTGCGAGCCGGCGCCGCTCCTGCTCGGCTTCGTGCTCGGGCCGCTGCTCGAGGAGCATCTGCGCCGCGCCATGATCCTTTCGCGCGGCGATCCCACGATCTTCATCAACTTCTCGGAGCGTCCGATCAGCGCGACACTTCTGACCCTGTCTGCTATCGCGCTGGTGATCGTGTTCCTTCCGAACGTCGCCAGGAAGCGCAAGGAAGTGTTCGTCGAGGAGGACTGAGGCGCGGGGGGACCAAAGTCGGGTTGAGCTATTTCCGAGCGCGTCCTAGGGGTTACCTGGGGTGGGTTATGATTTGAGGATAGCTCCCGATGAAAAAGCTTCTCTCCGTCTCTATGGCCTGCGCCTTGGCGGCGGCGTCTTTGTCTCCCGTGGCCGTCCAGGCGGCCGGTTTCCCGACCATTCTCGGGGCCTCAAAGGCCGAAGAAGCCAAGGTCGAGCAGGTGCACCGCCGCTATTACCGGCATCACCGCGATTATCGCGGCTATAATGCCGGCGCGGCCGTCGCGGCGGGCATCATCGGCCTGGGCGTCGGCGCGGCCATCGCCAGCCAGCCCCGCTACTATTACGACGATGGCCCGGTGTACGATCGCGACCCTGACTACGACGCCTATTGCTTCTCCAAATACAGGTCGTACGACCCGCGCACCGGCACCTATCTGGGCTATGACGGCTATCGCCATCCGTGTCAGTGAGCCGAGGCTCAAGGCAGTCGAAAGGCCGCCCGCGGGCGGCCTTTTTCTTTGCGGCCCTGAGGGGTGGACATGCCGGAGCCGGTCTGTTACCTCCACGGCCCGCGCGGGGATTTAAACCCCGTGCGCAGGCGGGCGCATAGCTCAGTTGGTAGAGCAGCTGACTCTTAATCAGCGGGTCCAAGGTTCGAGCCCTTGTGCGCCCACCACTTTTTCTCCCGGAAAGAGTGGCTCGCCGCGAAACTTTTCTTCCCGTGCGCTGTTGGATCACAAACCGGAGACAAGGCCTTCGCGCCTTGTTGCTGCCCGGCTGCGGCTTTACGTTCCAACGCGGCAGGGGGGCCCGATGGGGGGTGGGGCAAGGTATGAAAAGAGTGCGCCGGGGGATTGCTGTCGTCGTTTCAGGATGTGCCGCTGTGGCCGCGGTCTGGTTCTTCGGGCTTGGTTATCTCGATGCCAAGGGGGCGCCCGAAGGCGCCACTGAGCCGGCCAACAGCCCGTTCGTCGCCGAAACCGTTTACAATCTCAACCGGGTGAAGATCCTCGAGAGCAACACGTCGTCGCTCCGGCCGGGGTCGGTCTACGACGTCGCCACCTATTTCGAGTCGCTGCTGCGCGCGCCGAAGCCCGGTTATAATTACGAATTCATCGACTCCGGCCTCGGCGCCACCGAGCCGCTCTATCCGATGTACCAGAAGGGAAATCAGGGGAGCTACATGCAGCTCATCCCGGCTTTCTTCTTCGACGCGCGCCACATCGATCATCGCTCGTCGCTGGAAACGCCGGAAGGCTGCCGCGTCGACAGCGCCTATCTGCTCCGCAATCTCAGCGAATACCCGGACGAGATGTACGTCAAGGAGCGGAAGGAGGGTTACACCCGCCTGGTCATCCGGCTCGAGCACTACACGAAGCTGCGGCCGGACGCCGAATGCGGCCGCCATGTTTCGCACGATCCCGATCCGGGCTTCGATCCCATGAAGTTCATGTGGGACAATCGCGATGCGATGTCGCTCGCCGATTTTCCGCAAGGCGAGCTTCATCGTTTCGAGGCGAAAGTCTCCGTCAACTTTCCGATGATCGAGGAGCGCGATTACGACAAGCGCCCGCGTTTCGATCTGCGCGATCTCGCGAACAACTCCCTCTGGTATTATCCGGAGGGCCACGCCTTCGATTACGGCGTGGATACGCCGCGTCCGCAGCCGGAACTCGATTCCTTCAAGCTGCCACGCCACATGATCGTCGAAGGCACGCCGGAGCTGCAGAACGATTATCCGCTGCGCACGCTTTTGACCGGCGAGGAGTTCGCCCAGACGCTCCGCTTCATCGACGGCCAACCGTATGACGGGTTCGATCCCGCGTCCGAGCCGGGCAACGATGCGCTACGCCTGTCGGATGTCACGACAAAGAACGTCTACACCTCCGGGCTCACCACACGGCCCATCCGCGATGTCGTCGCCGACGTTTCGAACATCGACAATTTCCGCCTCGTTGCCATGACCATGAAGCCCTATGAGCCGCAGCTCGACAAGGCATGGGAAGGCGAGCGCATCGTGCCGCAGATCCGGTTCAATTTTCAGATGAAGGATCCGGACAATCCCGACCATGTGGTCGAGCAGTTGTTCTTCCATCTGAAATGGGATGTCGTGGACCGCACGGCGAGCGAGGAGGTGCGGGCCGAACAGCACCGCTATTTCCTGCAGCGGCTCGATGCGTTGACGAAGGCTCGCGAGAACGGCGGCGGGGAACAGGAACTCCGCGATTTCATCCGTGAGTTCACGACCGCACGGCCGGTGCATTCGGTGTCGTTCAGTTCATCCCTGACCGGCACCTGGATTTTCGGCAATCTCGAGCGCGACAGCACAACCGGCAAGCTTGAGGCGATACCGACCGTGCGCCACGGCATCGACTACGGCGTTTACTCCTCGGTCTACGACACCGACCAGTTGCGTGCCGAAATCGCGACCGCATCGGGCGCCCGCAAGGCCGAACTTCAGCAGGCGCTGGATTCGCTGACCGTCGATACGTTCCGCGACGCCAAGCGCCAGGATGTCCATGCGCTCCGTTTCAATACGGTCACCTGCGCGCAATGCCATCAGATGTCGGGCCGCGACGGCGTGCATCTGTCGCTGAACGACGGCATCAGCAGCAGGGTGAAAACGCGCACGATCCCGACGGAATATTTCTTCCGCGAGGCCGATGCGCAGTTGCGGGGCGATATGGAGAAGTGGCTGGCCTCGAACTGAAGGGGGCCGCCTCTAGCTACGGTATCTTGCTGGTATCGATCCCGAGCGTCACCACGCCGATATTGTTGCCGCGGTCCGTATCGACGATGGGGAGCGAAACGAGGGCAAGCGTGCGCTCGCCTTTTCCATTGTCCTCGAGTTCCGAAACGACCGTCGCATTCGAGCTGCCTGGCAGCACATTCTGCCATTGCATTTCATCGCCCTGGAAGAAATCCGATGTCGGCATGGTCTGGCCGACATTCCATCCCAGTCCATCGATAATGAGAATCTCGGTCACAGCTCCGTTTGGCGCGTCTACAAGATGCTCTTTCAGCCACTCGGAAAGCCGGTTGTTTATGATCGCGTCGGTGAGACCGCCCTTGGTGTTGTCCGCAAGCTCGTCGCGCCATTTGCGGTCGAGTGCCCGCTGCTCGCCCCAGTCGAGCCGGCTGTGCTGTTTGGTCGATTCCCGAACGGCGGATTGCAGCATGGCGTCGGTGATGAAGCGCGACGCGAATTTCCGTGCATACGCCTCGGCCCGTGGCTGATGCTCCAGCCCGGTCGGAATCGCGCGTTGGGCGAGGGCGGGAGTCGCGGCGAGCGCCGCCAGCAGAAAAACGACAAGTTTCATCGGGCACACCAGTTGGGAAGCATATCTGTCATGAAAAAGGGCGGCCGAGGCCGCCCTTTCCATGCCTGTCGGCACATGATCCTTGCGGATCACTTCACCTTGTCAACGTCAACGCCGACCGTGACGGCGCCGATGTTCTTGTCGCCTTCCTTGATCGGAAGCGAGACATGGGCGTAGCGGATGCCGTCTTCCTCGACGATGTCGAGGACTTCGATCTCGTTCGGATCGCCGGCGGCGAACGTCTTCTGCCACTTGCCTTCGTCACCCTGGTACATGTCCGAGGTGCCGCCGGTCTGGCCGACGTTCCAGCCCCAGCCGTCCATCACGAAGATTTCGGTGACGGCGCCCTTCGGCTCAGCCGACTCGAGCTGCTTCTGCAGGAACTCCGAGGTCGGGTTCTCGCGAGCACCCTTGATCAGGGCTTCACCAGCCTTGACGTGCTCTTCGATCGACTTATCCGGAGCGAGTTCGGCGAGCTGACCGGCCGCCTTTTTTTCCTTCTCGACGCCGGACTTGGCGACGCGCCACTGGCCGTCCTGGACCGTCACGTCTTCGTAGGAGAGCTTGCGGTTCTTGGCCGTCGAGGCCTTGATCGCTTCGTGCAGCTTCGCATCGCCCGACCACTTGGCGACGAACTTCTTGGCGTATTCGACGACTGCCGGGCTCGGCTGTTCAGCCTTCTTGTCCTGGGCAAAGGCCGAACCGGCGCCGATAGCGACGGTGAGAGCGACCAGCGAAGCAAATTTGAGTGTTTTCATTTTCTCGTTTCCCCCTGATGAAGGGCTTATCTGCCCTCCTAAAGTCGAGCGTAGCACGATCTACAGGTGAGAAATCAAGAGGTTCGTTGCCTTTATTCTTAGTGGAGGGTGTTCCCCGTCAGGCCGCTTTCGCGGGAGCAGGACGGGCAGGAGTCCTGACGGCCAGCCCCTTGCGGAGGGTCTCGCGTGCCGCCTCCGGCGTGCTGAACAACTGCCCGTCGAACGGATAGGCGCGATCTATGGCGGCGTGGAAACGGAACGATTCACCATGCTGCTGGCGCGCCACCAGGCCGACTGCGCGGCCCGCGATTTCAATGATGTAGACATGGGACATAGAGGTCAAAGCTCCGGACCGGCATCGCCCGCCAGTAGCCTCGGCGGCGAGACGTCCGGCTCTAAACCACGAAGATGACAGGAAGTTCCGTCCCGCGCCCGCCGCATGGCGGATCACAAAGAATTGCGCTGCGCGGCCGGCCGTGACGGGTATACACAATGTGCAAGTCTTCGAGATCACACATCAGCCCGCGCGTCCGCCCTCCGGCGCGCGGGCTTTTTTCGCGCCCATGCTGACCGGCATTTCCTTCAAGATAGCCTCGGCGTTCTGCTTTACGCTGATGGCCGCGCTGATCCGTTGGATTGGCGACTCCGTCCCGTCCGGCGAGGTCGTTTTCGCCCGCAGCGCATTCGCCCTGATTCCGATTCTGGCGTGGCTGGCCGTCCAGGGCAGCCTGCGCGATGTCCGCACCGCGCGGCCGGGCGGGCATTTCGTGCGCTCCAGCATTGGCGCCATGGCGATGTTCTGCATGTTCTCGGGCCTGGCGCGCATCTCGCTGCCCGATGCCACGATGATCCATTACTCAAGCCCGTTGATGACCATTGTCCTCGCGGCGTTGATTCTGGGCGAGCCGCTCCGTCGCCGGCGGGTGGCGTCGGTGCTGCTCGGGCTGGGCGGGGTGGCGGTCATGCTGTGGCCCCATCTGGACGGGGGCCTGCTGTCCCGCCTCGGCGGCGGGGCGGGCAGCCGGGATGCCGAAGGGGCGCTGTTTGCCCTGTGCGGGGCCTTCTTCACGGCCTGCGCCATGATCCAGATCCGGCGCCTCGTCCAGACCGAGACCACGGCCTCGATCGTCTTCTGGTTCACGATCTTCTCGTCGCTGTTCAGCCTGACGACGCTGCCATTCGGCTGGGTTCTGCCGGATGGGCAGACGGCGGCGATACTGGTGGCCATCGGCCTGCTCGGCGGCATCGGCCAGATCCTCCTGACCTCCGGCTATCGCTACGCCGAGGCATCGGTCATCGCCCCCTTCGAATACACGAGCCTGATCTGGGCCCTGTCCATCGGGTGGCTGGCCTTTGGCGACCTGCCGGATGTTTTCAGCTTCGTCGGTGGTCTCATCGTCATTGCGTCGGGCTTTCTCGTCATTCGCGACGAGCGGCGGCGCGGCATCGAGCGGGCCAAATCCCGCGAGGTTCTGCCGCCAAGCTGACCGGCTTGCGCCATGTGGCCCGAACCTCTATGTGACGCCCGCTGCTTGGGGTGCGCGCCCGCGGTCTCTGGACTGGCGGACGCGCTGAGAGGCAAGGGCCATTCCGGCCGAAGCCAACCCACGAACCTGATCCGGGTCATGCCGGCGGAGGAAAGCGGGATATGACGACATCTTCCATACCGATTGCGCTCACCATTGCCGGCACCGACCCGACGGGCGGCGCGGGCGTTCAGGCCGATCTGAAAACCTTCTCGGCGTTCGGCGTCTATGGCGCGTCCGTCATTACGGCGCTGGTCGCGCAGAACACGCAGGGCGTCCGCGCCATCCACGATGTGCCGCCGCCCTTTATCGCCGAACAGCTGGCTTCCGTATTCGACGACCTCGACGTGCGCGCGGTGAAGATCGGCATGCTCTCGCAGCCGGCGGTCATCGAGACCGTCGCCGCCTCGCTCGACCGCCACGGCGCCGGGAATATCGTCGTCGATCCGGTCATGGTCGCCGCGTCCGGCGACCGGCTGCTCGTGCCCGAAGCCGTCGAGGCACTGCGGTCCGTCCTCATTCCGAAGGCGCTCGTCATTACGCCCAATATGCCGGAAGCAGCGGCGCTGCTCGACGAGGACATCGCCGCCGACGAGCCGGCCATGGTCCGGCAGGCGGAGGGCCTGCTAAAACTCGGCTGCCGCGCCGTGCTGCTCAAGGGCGGTCACGGGCAGGGCCCGGAGAGTGTGGACATCCTGCTCGATGGCGCGGACATGCATCGTTTCACTGCCCGCCGCGTCAACACGAAGAACACCCACGGCACCGGTTGCACGCTGTCGTCCGCCATCGCCGCCGGGCTCGCCCAAGGTGAATCGCTGGGGGAGGCCGTCGCGCTCGCCAAGGCCTATATCAGCCGGGCGATCGCCGCGTCGGACGACCTGTCCGTCGGCCACGGCCACGGCCCCGTGCACCACTATTTCGGCCTCTGGAGATGACGGCCGGGGAGGGTGTTAACCCTCTCCCTCCACTGTCATAAATCCGTAGTCAAACGGTGTTTTCTGGAGGCATGAATGCCATACGCCCCCAGAATCGCAGGGTCCGTACACTCTTCATCTCGGATGTGCATCTGGGCACGAAGGGTTGTCAGGCGGAACTGTTTCTCGATTTCCTCCGCGTCCACGACGCCGACAAGATCTATCTCGTCGGCGACATCGTGGATGGCTGGCGCCTGAAGCAGAGCTGGTACTGGCCGCAGCAGCACAACGACGTCGTGCAGAAACTGCTCCGCAAGGGCAGGGCCGGAACGAGGATCGTGTATGTGCCCGGCAATCACGACGAGTTTCTACGCGAGTATTACGGTTCCCATTTCGGCGGCATCGAAGTCGTCGAGAACGACATTCACGAAGCCGCGGACGGCCGGAAATATCTCGTCATTCATGGCGACCACTTCGATCTCGTCGTGCGCCATGCGCGCTGGCTCGCGCTCTTGGGCGACTGGGCCTACGTCACCGCGCTCGGGATCAGCACATACATCAACATCCTGCGCCGCAAGCTTGGCCTCACATACTGGTCGCTGTCGGCCTGGGCCAAGCTCAAGGTCAAGAACGCGGTCAACTACATCTCCGAGTTCGAGGAGGCCTTGACCGGCGAGGCCGCGCGCCTCGGTGTGCAGGGCGTGATCTGCGGGCACATCCACCATGCCGCGCTGCGCGACATGAACGGCGTACGCTACATCAACACCGGCGACTGGGTCGAAAGCTGCACGGCGGTCGTGGAGAATTTCGACGGATCGTTCGAGATTGTCCGCTGGGCGCACTCGGTGCGCCTGCTTCAGGACGATGCCGAGCGCGAACAAAAAATGCTGCCGGCCGCCTGAGGATCGAACATCTTCCATGCGCATCCTGATCGTCACTGACGCCTGGCATCCCCAGGTGAATGGCGTTGTGCGTACACTGGAACGCGTGTCGGAGGAGCTGCGTCTCCTCGGACATACCATCCTGCTGCTGACGCCGGACCTGTTCCGGTCAATCCCGATGCCGGGATACCCCGAAATCCGCCTCGCCCTTACGCGACCCGGCGCGGTGGCCGAGCGCATCGCGGCGTTCGATCCCGATCATCTGCACATCGCGACAGAAGGGCCGCTCGGTCAGGCGGCGCGCCGGGCCGCGCTGCGCCGCGGCTGGAGCTTCACCACGAGCTATCACACCAAGTTCCCGGAATATCTCCGCGCTCGCGTGCCGGTGCCGGAATCGCTGAGCTACTACCTGCTGCGCCGCTTCCACAATGCCGGGCGCGGCACGCTGGTCGCGACGCAGTCGCTCGCCGATGATCTCGAGCGTCGCGGCTTCGACAAGGTGCGCCCGTGGACGCGCGGCGTCGATTCGAAGCTGTTCCGTCCGCGCAAGACGAAAGTGCTCGATTATCCCGGCCCGATCTTTCTCTATGTCGGGCGTGTCGCGGTGGAGAAAAACATCGAGGCGTTTCTCGGTCTCGATCTTCCTGGCACGAAAGTCGTCGTCGGCGACGGGCCGGCGCGCGCGGCGCTCGAAAAGCAATATCCGCAAGCCGTGTTTCTCGGAAAGCAGGAGGGCGAGCCGCTGGCGCGTACCTACGCATCCGCCGATGTCTTCGTCTTTCCGAGCCTGACCGACACGTTCGGAATCGTCATCCTGGAAGCGCTCGCCAGCGGCCTTCCGGTCGCCGCCTATCCGGTAACAGGTCCGCTCGATGTGCTTTCCGGCACCAAGGCCGGCGCGCTCGACCGCGATCTCGGCGCCGCCGCGATGCGTGCGCTGAAGCTGACGCGCAAGGCCGCACGCGATCTCGCGCTCAAGCATTCATGGGAAGCCTGCGCCGAAATATTCCTGCACGAGATGGAACGCGCCAAGGCGATGGGCTGATCTCCTCTTCCGCGAGCGGGAGAGGCGTTATTAAGCGAAGTAGACCGATTTTTCCTCGAAGCTCAGTGCGTCGAGTTCCGCGGGGTCCGCAGCCGGCGGAGATGACGTGATGGACGGGGCGGCGGTCGTCACGGGCGTGTTCGCCTCCGCTGCCGTCTGCTCGGCCTGTGCCAATGCGGCCGCCAGCATCGAACTCTGCGCCGTGGCACGCGGCAGTGGCTCGGGCTCCGGTTCCTGGTAGGCAACGGGCGGCGGCGGGACCGTGAGGGCCTCGTCGTCAAGCTCGAACACATTCGGCGGCGCGAATTTCGGCTCCTCGGCGGTTGCGTCGTCAACCCACGCCACATCGTTCGGCACGCTCGGCAGCGGCATGTCCTGACGCTGATACGCCGCGTGCTCGATCGCGAAGAGTTCGGTACTGGCGCTGCTTGCGGGGTGGTCTTCCGCCGCCGGCTCGTGCGGCTTGGGTGCGGCGTCCCTTTCGTTCGCCGCCAGCATGCCTTCCAGCCGCTCTATGGCGGCCAGCAGAACCGTGGTGTCGGCGGTGCGATTACGGCGCGCGAATTCGGCGAGGAACCAGCGCCCGCGCGCGGTGTCCATCACCGCGGCCTCGATGGCCTCGTAGTCCTCGTCAGGCATTGCAGGCGGACGCGTCATAACCTGCTGCGCAACTCCATCACCGCACTTTCACTTCACCCCGAGATCGTGCCGCCATCACATGAGTCGGACAATCAGCGCGCGAAGCCATCGCCGCTACCCCCATAACTTTCGCTCCGGGGAATGAACGGTCGAGCCCTCATACTTCAAGCCGTCCGGCCGGTCTCGCGCAAGCAGGAGAGGGCCGTCGAGGTCTACCCACCGGGCGCGTCCCGCGAGCAGCATCGCAGGCGCCATCGCCAGCGATGTCCCGACCATGCAGCCGACCATCACGAGGAAGCCAAGACGCTCGGCTTCCTCAATCAGCTCAAGGGCTTCGGTCAGCCCGCCGGTCTTGTCGAGCTTGATGTTGACGGCGTCGTAGCGGTCCTTCAGCGAGGCCAGCCCGGCGCGGATATGCACGCTTTCGTCGGCGCATATCGGGACGGTGCGGTCCACAGATTTCAACAGGCCATCGGCGGCGGCGGGCAGGGGCTGTTCGATCAGCTTCACGCCAGCCTTCGCGCAGGCGGCAAGGTTCGACTCGAGGTTTTTCGGCGTCCAGCCCTCGTTCGCGTCCACGATCAGTTCGGAATCCGGCGCGCCCTTGCGCACGGCGCGGATGCGCTGCGCATCGCCGGATGGTGCGCCGAGCTTGACCTTGAGAAGAGGGCGGTGCGCCGAGGCTTCCGCCGCTTTCGCCATCTCCTCCGGCGTGTCCAGGCTCAGTGTGTACGCCGTCGTTACCGGCTGCGGATCGGGCAGGCCGGCCAGTTCCCAGACGCGTATGTCCGCTCTTTTCGCATCGAGGTCCCAGAGGGCGCAGTCGATGGCGTTGCGCGCAGCCCCGGGCCGCATAAGAGATTGCAGTTCAAATCGTTGAAGGCCGTTATTGATTCGCGCCTGCATGCCGGCGATCTCGGCGGCCACGCTCGCCACGCTTTCGCCGTAACGCGGATAGGGCACGCATTCGCCGCGCCCCACATATGGCCCTTCCGTGATTTCCGCGACGATCACCTGCGCTTCCGTGCGCGCGCCGCGCGAAATGGCAAAACGGCCGGCGATCGGCCAGCTTTCGATCCTTGCCGCAAGCGTCCGCGTCATTTCGGTTCCCAACCCCCGGCTTCACTTCACCTGAAGCTTGCACTCGGGTACAAGGTCCCGACATCCGTGTTCCACTGGGATTCCGTCCTTTGGCAGCGTTTGCGGCCGATTCCGATCTTTTACCTCCGTCCGGCACGCCGCATCGCCTGCGGTTGTCGGGCGAATGGACGGCTGCGCATGCCGGCGCGCTGGAAGATCTCGTCGACAAGACGGGCAAGACGCTCGCGGGGCGTAACGTCACGCTCGATCTGAATGAAGTGACGCGTGTCGATACGGTCGGTGCGCATCTGCTCGATCGTCTGCGCCAGGACATCATGGACAGCGGCGGCGCCACCTCGATCGAGGGCGCGCGCCCCGAGCAGAGCATTCTCATCGCCGCGATCTCGAAAGACGAGCGCATCGAATTCCGGCCGCCGGCTCCCCGGCTGAATGCGCTGGTCGGGCTTGTTGCCGACGTCGGACGCGGCATGCACTCGGCATGGACCGACGTGACGTCCTGGGTGTCGTTCCTCGGCTCCGTCGTTGCCTCGGCGGGCAGGGTGATCGTGAAGCCGCGGAATTTCCGGCTCACCAGTTTCGTCCATCATCTTGAGCTTGTCGGCCTGCGCGCGGTGCCGATCATCGTACTGATCGCGTTTCTGGTCGGCTGCATCATCGCGCAGCAGTCCATCTTCCAGCTTCGCTATTTCGGCGCGACCATCTTCGCCGCCGATCTCATTTCCGTCCTCGCCGTGCGCGAACTGGGCGTCCTGCTGGCGGCCATCATGGTGGCCGGCCGTTCCGGCTCCGCGTTCACGGCCGAGATCGGTTCGATGAAGATGCGCGAGGAGATCGATGCCATTCGCGTCATGGCGCTGGACGAGGTCGAGGTTCTCATCCTCCCGCGCATGCTGGCGCTCATCGTCGGCCTGACATTGCTCGCCTTCCTGTCGACGATGGCGTGTCTCGCCGGCGGTGCTTTGGTGTCGCTGATTTACGGCGGCATCTCGCTCGACGTATTCATCAGCCGCGTCGATTACATGATGACGATGGACAATTTCCTCGTCGGCATGATCAAGGCGCCGTTCATGGCGCTGGTCATCGGCCTCATCGCCACCATCGAGGGCATGAATGTCGAAGGCTCGGCGGAATCGCTCGGCATCCGCACCACGGCGTCGGTCGTAAAATCCATCTTCATGGTGATCGTCATGGACGGCATCTTCGCCATGTTCTTCACAGCGATCGATATGTGACATGAGCACCAACGGCACATATGTCGATCGCGGCGCCCCGCCCGCCCATCGCGATGCCATCATCCGGGTGAGGGATCTTGCCGCCGGTTTCGGCGACCGCCTCATCATCGACGGGCTTGATCTCGATGTCTGGCGCGGCGAAATCCTTGGCGTCGTCGGCGCGTCCGGCACGGGCAAGTCTGTACTGACGCGCGCCATCATCGGCCTCGTGCCAAAAAAGCGCGGCACGGTCGAAGTGTTCGGCGTCGATCTCGGCGAGGCGAGCCTGAAGCAGACGCTCGCGGTCGAGCGGCGCTGGGGCGTGCTGTTCCAGCACGGCGCGCTGTTCTCCTCGCTGACCGTGAAGCAGAACATCCAGGTGCCACTGCGCGAGCACGCCAACTTCTCGCCGCGCCTGATGGACGAGATCGCGATGGTGAAGCTGGATCTCGTCGGCTTGAAGCCCGCGGCGGCCGATCTTTATCCGTCGGAACTGTCGGGCGGCATGATCAAGCGCGCCGCTCTCGCGCGCGCACTGGCGCTCGATCCGGAACTTATTTTCCTCGACGAGCCGACCTCCGGCCTCGATCCGATCGGCGCGCAGGATTTCGACGAACTGATCCTGACGCTCAGGCGCACTTTGGGCCTGACCGTTTTCATGGTAACCCATGACCTCGACAGCCTTGCTCAGGCCTGCGACCGGATCGCGGCCTTGGGAGACAAGAAAGTTCTGGCCGAGGGGCCGATCTCCGACATGCGCAGGGCGTCGCATCCCTGGCTGAAAGCTTACTTCAACGGCCCGCGCGCGCGGGCGGCAGCGGCTGAGATTTGAGGACGAGATGGAAACGCGCGCCAATCACATCATCATCGGTCTCTTCACGCTTCTGGTCACCGCCGGCGCTTTCGCCTTCGTGTGGTGGTTCGGCGGAAATTTCGAAGGCAACCGTGTCACTTATCGCGTGATCTTCCCGGATTCGATCGCCGGCCTCACGAAGGGCTCGACGGTGCTCTTCAACGGCCTCGGCGTCGGCGAGGTCACAGATCTCGGCCTGTCGCCCGACGATCCCGGCAAGATGCAGGCGGTCATTGCCGTGCAGGATGAAGTTCCGGTGCGGCAGGACACCAAGGTCCGGCTCGAATATTCGGGCCTGACCGGGGTTGCCTCGGTGATGCTGGAAGGCGGCAAGGCCGATGCGCCGGCGCTCATGGCGGCTGCCGATGGCGGCGTGCCGGTTCTGGAGGCCATGCCCTCCGAAATGCAGAACCTGATGGAAGGCGCCCGCAAGTTCCTCGCGCGGGCCGACGGCATTCTCTACCAGGTCGAAACCTTCGTGGACGACGCCAAGCCGCAGCTTGAGGCGTCCGTCTCCAATATCCGCACCTTCTCCGAGGGTCTCGGCGCCGTCGAGCCGGAAAAGGTCAAGCAGATCATCGATAACGCCGTCACCTTCTCGGATGCGCTGGCGCGCAATTCCGGCAATGTGGACGCCATGCTGGCCGACGCCCGGATCATGATCGAGCAGCTCAAGGGCGCCTCCGCGCGCGTCGACGGGGTGCTGGCCAAGGCCGATACGCTGCTGGGCAGCGGCGAAAACAGCGGCGTGTTCGACGAGGTCAAGAAAACGGCCGAGTCCATGCGCATCCTGGCGGAAAACCTCGACAAGCGCACAGCGTCACTTTCGGGTGACATTTCCCAATTTACTGGCCAGGGGCTGCGCGATCTGAGTGGACTTATCGCGTCCGGTCGTCAAACCTTGTCCAACGTGGACAGAGTCGTGCGCACTCTTGAGAGCAACCCGCAAAGGTTCCTCTTTGGAGGCGGCGGGGTGCAGGAGTATAGTCCCGCGCGCTGAGCCACGATCCCGTAACCAGTTTGTGACAGACTGGCCAGGGTAGGGCTGCCGCCGGTTGGGGAACTTGGGCGGATTAGGGCTGGAGACATTCGTGCGGGCACTTCCGATCCAGGGCCGTCTGATAGCGGCCATTGCCGCCGCCGCCATGCTTGGCGGCTGCTCGTCCATGCTGCGGGATGCACCGCTGGCGACCTACGATCTTTCGGCCCCGCAGGGCTTTTCCGGCCGCGCCGCAACGAGCAAGGGCGTGCTGGTGGTTGAGCTGCCGACGGCCATCCAGACCGTTGATTCCAACCGCATGGTCGCCCGGTCGGGCGGCCAGGTCTCCTATGTTCCGGGCTCGCAATGGACCGACCGTCTGCCGAGCCTGGTCCAGACCCGTATCGTCCAGTCCTTCGAAAATGCCGGCCGCATCGGCTCGGTCGGCCGCTCGCAGGACCGGCTGTCGGGCGATTACCAGCTGATCACCGACATCCGCGCCTTCGAGATCGATGTCGAGGGCGGGTCGACGGCTCGTGTCGAGATCGCCGCCAAGATCGTGGATCGCAGAGGCAAGGTTCGCTCCGGCCGAGTTTTCGAGGCGTCGGCTCCCGCCAGCGCCATCACGGGCCCGGCGGCGTCGACCGCTCTCGATACCGCGCTCGGCCAGGTGCTGACCCAGATGGTTGGCTGGGGCTCCGGCCACATCTGAGCTGAACGCTTTCCGCTTTCATCGCCGCCGCTGACGTCCTCACCGCATGGGAGGTTTCCGTATTGGCGCAGCTAAGCCGGACAGGCCGTGTTGCTTCCGGCGCGGGGATCGCCGCCTCGGTGTTCGACAAGGCGCGCGAGGATCTCACAGGATATTTCGGCGCACCGCCGCATTCGGGCACTCTCAACATATTGCTGCGCCGTCCGCTTCTGCTCCGCCCTGAAGCCGCGATTCCATTTGCGGCCTCGCCGGTCTTGCGTGGGCATGGTGCGTGGCCGGTGCGGCTGCTCGGCCATCCCGGCCTTCTGGTGCGCTGGGCCTGGTGCCCGCTCCACATCGCCGAGATCGTCTCGCCGGCCGGTTTCCGCGCCGCCTGCGGTCTCGACGACGGTGCGCGCGTCGCTCTGGAGCTGGACGATCGGATCGTGGCCCGCCTGCCGGCCCGCGGCCTTATCGCCTGGACAGCCATGTGGGCGCTCAACCGCAGGGGCTATCTCGACAAGGATTACGTACAGACGCTGATGGACAGGAACCCGCGGGCCTACAAGCTCGCCGGCCAGCCGGTTCTGAACCTCGTGTAACGAAAAAGGGCGCCGCGAGGCGCCCTTTCGTCGGCCGAACGCATGTCGTCACGCGTTAAATCCCGCGTCCACTGTAAGTACGGAACCTGTTATGAAGTTGGCTGCGGGGCTCGCAAGGAAAGCCACCGCCGCGCCGATGTCATTTGGCGTCCCGTAACGGCCGAGTGCCGTCAGAGCGCCAATCGTCTTGGCGAGTTCGCCGTCAGCCGGGTTCATGTCGGTATCGATGGGGCCGGGTTGAACGAGGTTCGCCGTGATCTCCTTGTCCCCCAATTCGCGGGCGAGCCCCCGCGTGAATGCGAGGAGCGCGGATTTGGTCAACGCGTAAACCGTCAGGCCGGAAAGGGGGACGCGTTCGCCGAGATTCGAGCCGATGGAAACAATGCGGCCGCCGGCTTTCAGGTGCGGAATGGCTGCCTGCGCCGCCAGCACGGCTGCCCGCACATTGACGTTCAGCAGCGCGTCGATGTCCGCAAGACTCATATCCGCGACCGTTCCCGCGCGGGCGATGCCGGCATTGTTCACGAGAATGTCGAGGCCGCCGAGCCCTTTGGCTGCCTCCTCAACCGAGCGTTTCACGGCCGTGGCGTCGGCGCTGTCGGCCTGGATGGCAAGGCCGCGGCGGCCCTTCTTCTCGATCTCCCGGACGACCTCGGCCGCGCGTTCGACCGCGCGTTCGTAGGTTATCGCGACGTCCGCCCCCTTGTCCGCGAGCGCCAGTGCAATACCGGCGCCGATGCCGCGCGAACCGCCTGTTACAAGTGCGCGCTTCCCGGTCAGTTCACTCATCATTCAGCCTTTCTATATCAATCGATACAAAAATAACTGGTGCCGTTGCTGCGGGAAGTCAACGGGTTTATATAGCGATTGATGCAAAAATATGGGGCAACATCGAAACCAGATGAGAAGCCGGTTCGCATGCGCGGGCGGCCGCGCGCGTTCGACCGCCAGGCAGCTCTGGCGCAGGCGACCCGCCTGTTCTGGCTCAAGGGTTATGAGGCTACGTCGATCGCCGACCTCACGGCAGCGATGGGGATAGGGGCGCCCAGCCTATACGCCGCCTTCGGCTCGAAGGAGGCGCTGTATGCCGAGGCCCTGCGGAATTACGCCGCCACGTACGAACACCTTGTCTGGGGCAATTTCCACTCGGCACCGACGGCCCGCGCCGCGGTTCTTTCCTTTCTGCTGGATTCCGCTGCGACACTTCCGGGTGCCGCCGCGGGCGGTCCCAAAGGCTGCATGGTGGCGCTTTCGGCCGTCGGCAGCGAAGGCCATCCGGAACTCGGCAAACTCGTGTGCGCCGCTCGTGCCGTGACGCTTGATCGCCTGAAAAGCCGCCTCAGCCGTGGAATCGATGAGGGCGATATCCCTGCGTCCACAGACATCCACGCGCTGTCCCGTTTCGTTCAGACCGTTCAGAGCGGCATGTCGCTCCTGGCCCGTGACGGGGCAAGCCGTGAGGAACTTGAGGACGTCGCGCGGGTCGCCATGCTGGGTTGGGACGCGCGCACCAGCGCTCGCGCCTGACTCTCAGGGACAGCAAAACAAAAAGGGCGCCGCGAGGCGCCCTTTGTGCATTGCCGGAGCTTCTCTCAGCGCTCGTCGAAGCGCCCGGTGGCGTGGGCGAGCAGGGTGTAGACCTTGCCCGTCTCCGAGGAGAGATAGTTGCGTGCCACCGAAGGATCGCGCTCGTTGCGCGAGACTTCGTCGAGCAGGCGCTCGAAATCGCCAACATAGCGGTCCACCGTCTGGCGGAACTCGCGGCTCTGGTTGTAGCGCGCCCGCACATCCTCGAAGGCCTGCGCGCCGGACGGCGTGTACAGACGGCGCGAAAACGCGTTGCGTTCGCCGCGGCGATAGCGCTCCCAGATTTCGAGCATCGCCTGGTTGTCGACCAGATGGTCGATATCGTTGGTCAGGTGGTCAAGCGGGCCGGCGGGACGGCCGGCGCGGCGCGGATCGGCCGCCGGCGGCGCCGGACGGCGCGGCTGCGGCAACTGTTCGCCATCGGATGCGCGGGCAAGAAGGCCCGTCAGCCAGCCGCCATCGGCGCCGTCTTCACGGCGCGCCGGCGGGCGTGGAGCAGGGGTCTCGCGGCGCGGCGGCAGCGGAGCGCCCTCGACCGCCCGTTCGCGCACGGGTTCGCGCGCGCGCGGCGGTTCGGCGTTGTACGCATAGTCCCGGGGCTCGACCGCGTCATGCGCGCTGCCCTGACGCGATGCGATCTCTGACAGCGAATTCAGCGCGCGAATCTGTTCGGAGACCACGCGGCGAATGGCATTCGTGTTTTCTTCCGTCTCGCGCGGCATTTGCGTCAGTCCCTGACGCAGCTCCTCGCGCGTGGTCTCCAGTTCGGACTGGATCGAGACGGTCATGCCGCGCATGTCCTGCGCAACGCCGCCGAGGCCGTCGGAGGCATTCTTCAGCAGGGCCGTCATCTCGGCCAGCGCGTCCTCGTAGGTCTGGCGCAGCGACCGGGCCGTGCGCTCGCGCTCCTCGTCGGAGATCTGGCGCAGCGTGCCGAACTGCTCCTGGATGGAGCGGGTCGCGTTGGCCACCTCGTCGGCGAGGCCCATCGAGGCGTCGCGCGCGCGGGTTTCCGCCGTCGTGAGCGAATCGTCGATCAGGCGGGCGAAGCCCTGCAGCACGCCGTCGAGTTCCGAGGCGCGGGCATCGATCGTCTGCGCAAGATGTTCGAGCGAGCGGCGGCGGCTTTCCAGCGTGTCTTCCATCGCATTCTGCGTGGAGCTGAGCGAACCCACGGCGTGCGTCAGCGCGGCGCCCTGTTCGCCGAAGCGCGCCGAGAGATGCTCGACGTCCGCCAGCACCGTCTTGCCGACATTGCGCAACTGGTCGATCTGGGTCGCCAGCGTCACGTTCTTCTCGCCGGTGGAGCGGGCGAGGTCGTCGATCGTGTCGGTGGCGCGGGCGACGAGGTCGCTGATCGCGGCCGATGTCGTCTGGATGCTCGACAGCGAGGTCGAGACCGAGCCGCGCAGCTGTTCGCCGGCGCCCTTCAGTTCGGCGGCGGCGCGCAGCGTTTCAGCCGAAATCGTGTTGGTGACGCCGGTAACGGTCGCCGCGACTTCGGACTTGATGCGGTCGACGGAGGTGGAGAGGGCGTGCGCCGCGAGGTGGGTCTGGTCTTCCATGGCCTTGACCACGGCACCGCCGGCCTTCGTCACTTCGTCGGAAAGCTCGGCCTTGCGCTCCGTAAGCGTCTGCACGAACTTTCCGCCGCTCTCGTCAAGAACGCGGCTGAGTTCGCTTGCGCGCTCGCCGACGGTGTCCGCCAGTCCGATGGTGCGGTCGCGCAGCGTCTCGACGGTTTCCTTCGCCAGCTTGTCGAGCGAGGTCTCGACTTCGCTTGCCGCGACGATGAGCGAGTCCGTCACCGTCTGTACCTTGCCCGACAGGCGATCGGTCAGATCGGTGCCGCGCTTTTCCAGCGTCGAGGACACGGTGTCTAGACGATCGACGACCGCGGATTCGAAACGCGAGATGCGGGTGTCGAGGCTTTCGGCGACTTCCGCCGCCTTGTTGCCGAGCGAGGAGTTGACGAACTCCGCGCGCTCGTCGAGCGCCGCTACAACGGCGTTGGCGCGGGCCGCGACATCGGCGGCGAATTTCACCGCGCGCTGGTCCAGCGTCTCGGTCAGCTCGCGGCCGCCTTCCGACAGCGTGCGCGACAGCTCGACCGTGCGGCTCGCCAGCATTTCGTTGAAGCCTTCGGCGCGGGCATCGAGGCCATCGCTGATGCGCTTCAGGCGGCCGTCGAGATGCTCGCCGATCTCGTCGATGCGGAAACCGGCGCTTTCCTTGAAGCCCGCGAGGCGCTGTTCGACCACGGAATCGAGTTCGTCCGCGCGGCTTCTGATGAGGCTGTCGAAGTTCTGGACATGGCGGCCGAGAGCCTGGTCGAGCGCGCCGGTTCCGCTGTTGAACGTGGTTTCGATCGCGGCGTTACCGCTGCTGAAGGCGGATTCGAGAACGTGGGTGCGCTCCTGCAGCGTCTGCGCGACGGCTGCGCCGCGCACATCGACGATGTCGGCGAGTTCGCGCACGCGCGCGCCGAGGCTCGCTTCGAGATGCGAGGTGTCGGCGGTGATCTTGTCGGCGATCTGCTGCGCGCGATTGCCGAGGAGATCATTGAGCTCGTGCAGCGAATGCGACATCGCGTCGGTCACGGCAGCGCCGTGATGCACCAGCGTACCCGCCAGCGTTTCCGCGGTTTCCGTCAGCTGCTCGTTGATCTTGGTCGAGCGGCGGGCGATCGACTGCGCCAGTTCGGTGCCGACATAGGCCACCTGCTGCGCGAGTTCGTTGACGCGGCCGACGAGGTGGTCGCCCATGCTCGCCGCGGCCGTGTCCAGCGTGTCGCGCACATGCATGACGTTCGCGCTCACGCGTTCCGAAAGCTGTGCCTCGAACGTGTCCGCGCCGCGGAGCAGGGCTTCGGCGGCGCTCGCCGCGGCCATCGAGATGCGCGCTTCGAGATCGTCGCCGCGCACCACGATCAGTTCGTGCATGCGCGCGGCGGTGGACGCCATCTGGCTGGACAGCGTGTCGCCGCGTTCGGTGATCGTCTCGGCCACGCGCTCGGTGGCTTCGGTCAGGCTGCGTTCGACCGAGGCCGCGCGCTGCGTAAGCACATCTTCCGCGCTGCGCGCGCCGGATTCCAGCGCGTCGCGCGCCGCGAGCACGCGCATGTCGATGCTTTCGACAATGCGGTTGCCGACATCCTGCAGCGAGATTTCCAGCGAGTCGCCGCGTCCGACGATGGCTTCGTGAATGCGGATGCTCGCCGATTCCATGCGGTCGGCGAGGCCGGTGCCCTTGGAACCGAGGATTTCGGTGATCTTCTCGCCGGTCTCGTCCAGCTTGGCGGTGACTTCGGCGCCGCGCAGCGACAGGTCCAGCAGCAGGGAATCGCCGGTCGTCTTCAGCGTCTCATTCACGTCGGACACGCGCGCCGTGATCGTTGCGGAGACGTCCTGGCTTGTCGCCATCAGCGTCTGCGTCAGGGCCTCGGCGCGGTCGGTGAAGGTCAGGGCGATGTCGCGGCCGGAGCGTTCCAGCGTCTCGTTCACAAGTTCGCCGCGGCTCGAGATCGTCTCCGCGATGCGCGCGCCGGTGTCGGAGATCGCGTCCGTCATCTCGCGGGCGCGGTCGGTCAGCGTGTGGGTCAGCGTCGTGCCGGTGGAAACCAGAGTGTCGGCGATTTCCGCGGCGCGGTCGGTCAGCGTCGTGGTGACAATCTGGCTCGACTCCATCAGGGCGCGCGAGACGCTTTCGCCGCGCTCGGTCAGCTGCGCCGTCAGGTTCGCCGTCGTCGTCGTCAGCGTCAGGCCGATGGTCTGCGCGCGCTCCTCGAGCGCATCCGAAATACGGTTGCTCGTCAGGTTGAAGCTGTCGGCCACCGCGCGCGAGCGTTCGTCGAGCGCGCGCGTAATGTCATTGGACGTGGTCAGCAGCGTGTCCTGGATGCCGGTGGCGCGCGTGCTGAGCTGGTCGGAGATACGGTCCGCGGTGTCGCTCAGGCTGCGGTTCAGGTCGGTGCTGGTTTCCGTCAGGCGGTCGATGACGCTGTGACTCTGGCGGGTCACCGAGTCGATCAGCGTTTCGCCGGCGGTGCCGACGGCCTGCGTGATCTGGATGCTCTTGTCGCCGAGGGCGCGTGTCACGCGCGTGCCGGCTTCGGTGATCGATTCCGTCAGCGCGTCGGTCGCGACCGAAAGCTCGCGCGACAGGCCCGTGCTGACATCCTCGATGGAGGCGCGCAGATCGCCCGCGTTCTGCACCAGCGACTCGCGCTGCGTGCGCAGGTCGTCGATCAGGCCGCGCATGCGCTGTTCGTTGTCCTGGTAGGTGCGCTCCAGCGTCACGACTTCGCCGCGCACCGTGGCTTCGAGCTCGCCCGCGCGCGCCAGCACGCGCTCGATGCCGGAATCCATCGCAGAGATTTCGCGGCGCACCGCTTCGCCCAGCGAAACGACGGCGGCATGGCTTGTCTTGTCGGGCTCGGCGAGGCGGATCGCCACCTGCGTCATCGAGCGCGCGACAAGGCGCATCTCGGCCGCGCGGCGGGCAAGGCCGGCCATGGTGAAGAAGAAGAGCACCGGCGCCACGGCCACGATGGCCAGCATGCCGATCTGTGCGAGACCGCCCGGGGCCGCGATATCGAACGAGCCGGAAGGCATCATCGATTGCGCGTACATGAACACGAGGCCGAGCCAGACGGCGGAGCCGGCGGCGGCAAGGCCCACGGGCAGCATCGAGGTCTTGCCCTGCAGGCCATAGAGAAGGTGGGCGAACGAGCGCGCGTCGTCGTTGGCCGGGCGCTGCGCCGACGAACTCAGCGGCTTGCGAGCGCTGGAATCCTTGAACAGGTCGTCGTCGGCGGAAGACGCGTCAAGCGCCAGCGCTCCTTCGACCGCTGACAAGGCCGCATCAGACGGGTTCTGAGCCGTGCCCGGGTGGTTCGCCATTTACTCCGCCTCGCTGCCGTACCGGTACTTCATCGGCTGCGTTCTACACGGAGGCACGTGATGAGCAAGGCTGCGCCGAAAGGCACGCCTTTTCCCCACCGCAAACAGACCCTTAGGTCCCCTGTCCCCCGCTCCTTGTCCGAAGTGGCCCTTCGGTTCGGAGCATAGTACGCCGCGCTGTGATCCTATCTCCGGTACGGTTCGATTCAATCGAACTTGGTAAAGAATGATCAAACGTCGTTAACGAGTTTTTTACTTTAACGCGAAGCGCGTCCGGACGCACCGATTGGTTACGGAGCCCCCGCTCGTGTGGAAAACTTCGGGCGGGAAGACGGCGCTTCTGTGGCGTAGCCTTAAGCCACGCCGAGCTTTTTCTGAAGATTGGTCGAGGACGTCGTGTACTGGAACACGATCCTCCTGTCCGGATTGATGCGCCGCGCCGCCGCCTGGGACATCAGCGCCGCCTCGTGGAAGCCGGACAGGATCAGCTTCAACTTGCCGGGATAGGTGTTGATATCGCCGATCGCGTAGATGCCGGGTTCCGAGGTTTCAAACTTCTCGGTGTCCACCGGGATCAGGTTCTCGTTCAGGTTGAGACCCCATTCCGCCAGCGGGCCGAGCTTCATCGTCAGGCCGAAGAAGGGCAGGAGCGCATCGCACGCGATCTCGTCCGCGGAGCCGTTGTTGAGCTTCACGGCGGCTGCTTCAAGCTTGCCGTCCGGACCCTTCAGCTCAGTCACCTGGCCGATGACGAGGTCGATTTTGCCCTCGGCGACCAGCGCGCGCATCTTGTTGACGCTGTCGGGCGCGGCGCGGAAATCGTCTCGGCGATGCAGGAGCGTCACGCGCTTTGCGACCGGCGCGAGATTCAGCGTCCAGTCGAGCGCGCTGTCGCCGCCGCCGGCGATGAGCACCGTCTTGTCCTTGAACGCGTCCATCTTGCGGACGGCGTAGAACACCGACTGGCCTTCATAGACGTCGACGTTCGAAATCGGCGGTTTTTTCGGCTGGAACGAGCCGCCGCCGGCCGCGATGATGACGACCTTGCACTCGAAGATCTTGTCCGCATTGGTGCCGAGGCGGAACGAGCCGTCCGGCAGTCTTTCCAGGCTTTCGACCATTTCCGACAGATGGAATTCGGCGTCGAACGGCTTGATCTGCTCCATCAGCTGATCGGTCAGGCCCTGGCCGGTCACGACCGGCAGGCCCGGAATGTCGTAGATCGGCTTTTCCGGATAAAGCTCGGCGCACTGGCCGCCGACCTTGTCCAGAATGTCGATGACATGGGCCTTGATATCGAGCAGGCCGAGCTCGAACACGGCGAACAATCCGCACGGCCCGGCTCCGACGATTACCGCATCGGTCTTGATGATCTCAGTCATAAGGTCGTGTCGCTAGTTGGGGGAGGCGCCGCACGCGCCTCCTGGGAAATGTGGCGGCTTTCTAGACCGTCGGGGCGCCCAGGGGAACCCCTCCCGGATCAACCCGGAATTGCTCTAAACAGAGGGTGTTCAGCCTTGGCGGGCGGGGGTCCGGACCACGAGGCCGTTCAGCGCGTCCGAGACCTTGATCTGGCAGGACAGGCGGCTCTCCGGACGCACCTCGAAGGCGAAGTCCAGCATGTCCTCTTCCATCGGCGACGGACCGCCAACTTTCTCGGTCCAGGCCTCGTCCACATAGACATGGCAGGTGGCGCACGAGCAGGCGCCGCCGCATTCGGCCTCGACTTCGGGGATGGCGTTCTGGAGGGCGGCCTCCATCACGGTGGAGCCATTGACCGCTTCAACCGTGCGCGGCGTGCCTTCGGAATCGATGAAGGTGATGCTGGGCATGTTCTCTCATGACAAATGCGAAGGGCGGCAAAGCCGCCCTTCGAAAAGACTGCGCAGGATGTAAGCCGAAACGCCGCGTCGCGCTAGAGCCTGGAACAGGTCCAGTCTCAGCCTTCTGTCAGCAGCTCGTCGATTTCGTCGACGACTTCGGAAATGCATTCCGCGAGGATCGCGACATGCTCGCCGGCCGGACGCCCGTCGCGGGCAGCGGCTTCAAGAGCCTGCGCCGCGGTGGCGACGCGCCAGGCGCCGACGCCTTTGGCGGAGCCGTTCAGCGCATGTGCGATTTCGAGCCGGTTCCGCGGATCGTGCATCGCGTCGAGCTGGAAGAGAACCTGTCTGGCCTGACGCCGGAAGATCGCGAGTACTTCGCGTTCCAGATGGCGATCGCCGGCGGTTTGACGGGAGAGATGAACAAGGTCGAGTGGACGGTTATAGGCCGAGGACTCAACGCGCTGAGCAACCAACATTTCGCAAAGGTTTCCTTTTGAACCCTATAGTGTTTTTGTGTCGCCCACCCAGCGTCCACACAGTCGGTTTTCTCCCGGCCGGTGTCGAATTTAAGGCGGTTTGGACAAGAGGCCGTTAATACGGTTCGATTCACGAGCGCGGGTGCGCCATAAGGTTCTTTTTGTGTGACTGCATTGCCGGAAAGCCACACCTGAATGCGTCGTCTCATCCTTTTCCGTCACGCCAAGGCTGTCCCCCACGGGGAGGTCGACGACTACGAACGCGAGCTGACGCCGGACGGGGTCGAGGCCGCCGCCGGCATGGGCGCCTGGCTCGAAGGGCAGGGCATCGCCCCCGATCTCGTGATCTGCTCGCCGTCGGCCCGCACCCGCCAGAGCTGGGAAGCGGCGGCGCCGGCTTTCGATCCGCGGCCGCCGGCCGTCTTTGTGGAACTGGTCTACGATGCCGATCCCGCCACGCTGTTCGAAATCGTCCGTAATACGGATGGCGAGATACAGACCCTCATGCTCATCGGGCATAATCCCGGCATCGAAGCCTTGGCCTCCGCGCTCGCGGAAAGCGCCGAGCCGGAAGTCGCCGAACGCTTCGAGAAGAAGTTTTCGACGGCCGCCGTCGCCATACTCGACTTCGAGGACGTTCCGTGGGCCGCCATTGAGGAAAAGAGCGCGTGGCTCTACGCGTTCGAAACGCCGAAGCATCTCGGCCTGAAGGATTGAGTTGCGGCGTACATATAGCGAGGTCGGGTGCTGGCTGAACAGTTGAGAGGCGTGCTGCTGCTGATGCTGGCCTACATGGCCGGCACGCTCGCGGCGGGTTTCGCGGATGCCGGTATTCCGGGCGCGATCTTCGGGCTGCTGTTCTGCCTCTGCGCGGTGCTGGCGTGGCGGCCTTTCCAGGAGATGATCCGTCCCGGCGCCAATGTCATGCTGGCGCTCATCCCGCTCTGTCTCGTGCCGCTGCTCGTGCGCATGATCGTGGTGCTGGATTTCGCGACGGCCGCCATCTGGCTCGTCATCGGCGTCATTACGGTCTGCGCGCTGCTTGGCGTCGTCGTCACTGGCCTCATCGCCAAGCTCTGCCTGCGCGGCGAGGGTGAGGCATGACGCCTCTCGTTCCCGCGCTGGCGCTCAGCCTTGCCGGCTATCTCTTGGGTCTCTGGCTGCATCGCCGCGCCCGCAATTCGCCGCTCCTGCACCCGGTCGCGCTCGGCACCTTCATCGTCGCCGCCGCGCTCGGCATCCTGGCCTGGACCGGCCACCCCTTCGCCGAGATCTATCTCGAAAACAACCAGATCCTCGTCGAGGCGCTGTTTCTTGGTGTCGTCGCCTTCGCGCTGCCGCTGATCGACAATGTGCGCAAACTGGCGCGCGATTTCGTCGGCATTCTTCTGTGCGCCGTTCTCTCCGGCCTCACGCTCGGCCTCATCACCCTGTCGATCGCGCTGCTGTTCGGCTTCAGCGGTCCCGAAGTTGCCGCTCTGAGCCTGCGCACCGTCAGCCAGCCGATCGCGGTCGCCATCGCCGCCGCCAACGGCCTGTCCGTCGAGATCGTGATGCTCAGCGTGTTCGTGACCGGTGTGGCCGTCATCATCGCCGGGGAACGCCTGCTCAGGGCCGCGGGCGTTAAGGACGAGCGCCATGTGGGTCTGGCGCTCGGCATAACAAGCCATACATTCGGGGTCGTCCGCGCGCTGGAGATCAGTCCTCTCTGCGCCGCCTATGCAATGACCGGCATGCTCTTCGTGGGACTTGTCTATGCGTTTGCCCTGCCTCTGTTCCTCCTGCTTCTCTGAGACCTGCCGCGCATGAAGGTCAGCGACCTCACGCACGAGGCCAGGATCGCCGCCGCCAGCATTCTCGAGGTCGCCGGCTCGGCGCTGCATCCGACCGTGCGTCTCGGCGTCACCGGCCTGTCGCGCGCCGGCAAGACCGTCTTCATCACCGCGCTCGTCAATACGCTGATGAACGGCGGACGCTTGCCGCTGTTCCGCGCCTATGCGGAGGGCCGTCTGATCGGCGCCCAACTCGCGCCGCAGCCCGACGACGCGGTGCCGCGCTTCGCCATCGAGGAGCATCTGAAAGCGCTGCTGCAGGAGCGTCGCTGGCCGGAGTCCACCCGCCGCATTTCCGAACTGCGCCTCGTTCTCGAATTCGCGTCCGAGACCTTTTTCGGCAAGCGCCGCGGCTCGACATTCCTCACGCTCGACGTCGTCGATTATCCCGGCGAATGGCTGCTCGATCTCGGCCTGATGGGAAAGAGCTACGCGCAATGGTCCGCCGAGACCGTCGCCATGAGCCGCACCGGCGCGCGCGGCAAGTTCGCGAAGGGCTGGCATAAACATCTCGCCACGCTCGATCCCCTCGCGCCGGAAAGCGAAACGCAGGCCAAGGAAGCCGCCGATCTCTTTACCGCCTATCTCCGCACCGCGCGCGACGCGCGCGACACGCTGTCCGCGCTGCCGCCGGGCCGCTTTCTCATGCCGGGGGATCTCGAAGGCTCGCCCATGCTGACCTTCGCGCCGCTCGACGTCGCTCCGGATGCCGTGGCCGGCTCTGGCTCGCTCCACGCCATGATGGAGCGGCGCTATGATGCATATGTACGACAGATCGTCCGTCCGTTTTTCCGCGATCATTTCGCCCGGCTCGACCGCCAGATCGTTCTGGTCGATGTGCTTGCCGCGCTGGACGCCGGGCCGGACGCCGTGGCCGATCTCGAGTCCGCGCTGACCGATGTGCTCGATGCGTTCCGCCACGGCCGCAACACCTGGCTGTCCGCGCTGTTTCGCCCGCGTGTCGACCGCATCCTGTTCGCTGCGACGAAGGCCGACCACCTCCACCATTCGAGTCACGACAGGCTGGAGGCCATTCTCGGGCGTCTCGTTCAACGCGCCCGTGAACGCGCGCAGTTCGGCGGCGCCGAGGTCGAGGTGCTGGCCATCTCCGCCGTCCGCGCCACGCGCGAGGCGCTGGCCAAGCGCGGCAGGAATGAGCTGGGGGTCATCGCCGGCACACCGGAAAAGGGCGAACGCTCGGGCACGCAGGTCTTTACGGGCGAGGAAGAGGTCGGCGTCTTTCCGGGCGATCTTCCGGCGGACCCCGAAGTTGCGCTTTCGCCGGGCGGCTACAAGGGTCGTGCGGACGGCGGGGAAGGGGATGTCGGCATCCTGAAATTCCGCCCGCCGAAGCTGGAATCCGGCCCTTGGGAAAAGCCCGTCCTTCCCCATATCCGCATGGACCGCGTTCTTGAATTTCTGCTGGGGGATAAACTCGTCTGATGCGCAAACCCCAGACCTTCAAGCTCGACGATCCGGAACTCGTCTTCTCCGAGCCGGAAGCCGATGTCGCCGATCTTCTGGTCGAGCCGCCGACATCGTCGGGCGAGATTGCGGAAGCAGCAACCGTCACCGCGCCGCCGCCGAAGCGTTCGACGCTTGCGACCCTGTTCTGGTCCTCGCTCGGCGGTCTGATCGCCCTCGGCTTCGGCCTTGGCGTCACGCGCCTGATCGAGGACCTGTTCTCCCGCAATCTCTGGCTCGGTTATGTCGGCCTCGGCCTCGCGGCGATCTTCACGCTCGTCGTTCTCGTCCTGATCGTCCGCGAATTCTTCGCGCTGCGCCGCCTCGGGCGCATCGATGGCCTGCGCGCCCGCGCGGAAGACGCCATCGTGCAGGACGACCGCAATCTCGCGCTGGCGGTCGTCTCCGACCTCGACCGTCTGTACGCATCGAACCCGCGGACCGCCCGTGCCCGCGCCAATCTTGCGCGCGACAGCAAGGCCATCATCGACGGTTCGGATCTTGTCCAGCTCGCAGAGCGCGAACTTATGACGGCGCTCGACCTCGAAGCCCATCGCCTCGTGGCCAATGCCGCCAAGCGTGTCTCTGTCGTCACGGCTGTGGCGCCGCGCGCCGTCATCGATATCGCCGTCGTTGCCGCCACCGCCATCGCGCTCATCCGCAAGATCGCCGATGTCTATGGCGGGCGTCCCGGCACGCTCGGTTTCTTCCGCCTGCTGCGCCACGTGCTGACGCATCTTGCCGTCACCGGCGGCATGGCGGCCGGCGAAGGCTTTCTCGATCAGATCGTGGGGCAGGGACTTGCGGCGAAACTGTCCGCGCGGCTCGGAGAGGGCGTCATCAACGGCATCCTCACTGCGCGCATCGGTCTTGCCGCGATCGCCGTCTGCCGTCCGCTGCCTTTTGCGGCGCGCAAGGCGCCGACGCTGCGCGAGGTCGCGGGCGGGTTGTTCAGTAAGAAGCCGGACTGACGCCCGTCTTTCACATCCTGTATTGTTCGCCGGGTCTAGCCGGGCCGGGCCGCTGTTCGTGCACCGCGCGCAGCAATGTCTTGGCGTCGTTGCCGAATGTCATGATGAGGCGTCGTGCGCGTGCGACGGGAATTCCGGCCGTCTCTGCAAGGTCCATGACGGTCAGCCTGGCGGCTTCCGCGGCGGGTTTGCTGTGTTTCATGCCCCCTCCGAATCTCTCACCCGGCGAAAGTCTATGTGCCGCTGCCTGAGCGTGGTCTAACAATTTCGTGATGGGAATAAGGTATGTACAAATAGGTAGGGCCCGGCGCTCCTGGCGGCCGTCTGGCGGAAATGGTGCTGTTCGTGCGAGAGAAGCAGCTGCAAAAGGGCAGACCGATCATGATCCGTATTGTTGCCGCGCTCATCCTGGGGTTGTTCGTCGTCTCCGCTCATGGCGAGGAACAGACCTCCCGGCAGTTCCTGCAGTCGATCTACGGCAGCTACACCGGCGAGAACGAAGGCGGGCCTCCGCTCGATAACGCATCTCTCGGCCGCTATTTCACGCCCGAGCTCGCGGCGCTCATCAAGGCGGATTCCGATCAGGCCGCGGCGCGCGGCGAAGTGCCGATGATGAACGGCGATCCTTTCATCGACGCCCAGGAGTGGAAGATCAGCGGTCTGAAGATCGTCGTCGAGGAACCGAAGCCGGGCTTTGCCACCGGCATCGTCACCTTCCGGAACTATGAGCGGGCAGATGAAATAAGGCTCGATCTGCTCAGGCTCGCCGAGGGCTGGCGCATCGCCGACATCCATGCCCCGAGCGGCGGCCTCCGGGCGCTCTACGGCAGGTGAATTCGCAAGGCGGGCCAGCGGCGTTAACCGCAAGCCCTAACCTTAGATTGCAAATTGGCTCCAATTGTTTTCTATTCGTGGGTAGATGCGGCCATCCGATGTATTGCGGGGATGGCAGATTATGAGACTTGCTGCAGCCGTCATGGCCCTGTTCGGCCTGGCGTTCGTCGCCCAGCCTGTCTTGGCCAACGAGGAAGCGTACGCGTTCATCGAGAAGGTCTACGCCACCTATGAGGAGGGCGACGGCCACGGGATTCCGCTCGAAGGGCCGACGCTCCGCGACCACTTCACCGACGAACTCGCCACGATGATCGAGGAAGACGCCAAGCTCGGCGAGCAGAAGCGTATGAACTACGATCCGCTGGCGGACGCCGAAGAGTGGGAGATTTACGACATCCGCATCACTATCCGCGAACTGACCTTCGACCATGTCCTCGCGGCGGTGAATTTCTACAGCTATCTTGAGGCCCGGCTCGTCAACGTCGATCTCGTCAAGACGCGCAATGGTTGGCGTATTGACGACATCCAGGTTCCCGATGGCCGTCTGCGCGAACTGTTCACCGAGGACCCGGAAGCCGACGACGATGATGAGGTCGCCGTAGACGGCGGGCCGACAACCACCGAGTCCGTGTCGGAATCCCGTGCCTCCGCGATGGGCGAACCCGCGACGCCGCCGATCCATCTGTCCGGCGACCGCGTGCCGCTGCCTCGTCCGGTTCCCGTACACGCCGAGCCGAAATCGCCTGACGTCGAGCCCCCCGCGCTGGAGGCGGCTCCGGCCGTGCCAGCGGAACCCTCCGGCGACATTCCCGGCGCGGTTGAAACCGCCGCCGCGCCCCTGGATACACCGGCCGTCGCGCCGGCGAGCCTGACAGAGACGCCGGCCGAGCCGGTCGTTCCGGAAGCCTCCGTTCCCGCGGATATGTCCGATCAGCCTGCCGCCGTGCCCGCTGGTCCGGCCACCGAGGCGGCCAAGCCCGCTGACGCCGCTCCCGTGGAACCGGCGCCGCCGCCGGCCGTCACCCCGCCGGAATCTCCGCGCAAGGCCGCAAAGCCGCCGGAAAAGGAAAAGCGGAAAAAGAAGGCCGTCGCGCCCAGGAAGGGCAAGCCCAAGCAGATCGCGAAACCCAAGGCTCCGCCTGCCGCCGCTCCGCCATCGCCGCCGGCAGCCGAGAAGCCGCCCGCGCCACCAGCCTCCGGCGCGCCGCGTTTTTCCGTGACGCGCGTTCCGCCGCCGCCAGCTGCAAAGCCGGCGAAGCCGCCTGTGCAGGCCGCCGCCGAAAAGGCCTCGCCGAAAGTCTCGCCGAACAGGTCGCGGCCAAGTCTGCCCTGATCGCTGCGCTCGTGCGCGGATACGAAAAAGCCCGCCGGGCCTGAAGGGCCGCCGGCGGGCTTTCGAGTCGTGGTGGCTTAGTTCTGCGTCTCGCCGAACTTCGGTGCGTTCTCGAGATCGTCACGCGACGTGTTGAGCACGACCTTCATGTTCGCCAGCGGATCGTCGTCGGCCATCGCTGCATCGGCGTCCGCGTTGGTGTTGGCGGCCATGTCGTTCTGCGTGTTCGCAGTGTCCGCACCCGCCTGCGGGGTCTGCTTGGCCTGGCCGGCGCTTGCAGCCGCATTCTCCTGCGCGTTGCCCTGATCCTTCACGTTCTGGTTCGGAAGGGCGGCGCTGGTCGAGGTGCCCGACGGCGAACCGGCCGCGCCCGGCTGCTTCTCGATATTTGCGTCCGTCGCGGCGCGGCCGCTTGCGGCGGTGTTGGCGTCGGTACCCGCGACCGCGTCCTCATCCGGCTCGAAGCGCAGCGCGTTCATCGGAACGGCGACCTCGCTTACGCCGATGCCGAGGAATCCGCCGACATCGATCACGACGCCCGCCACGCGGCCGCCGCGGTCGAGAATGAGATCGCCGATACTGCCGATGTTCTCGTCCTGTTGATTGTAGACCGTCTTCCCGACGAGGTTCGTGCTGCGGAACTGCTGGCCCTGCAGGTCGCGGATGAAATTGACCGAGCCCGCCTGCGCGGACCGTTCCTGCTGCGGCTTGGCGTCCTGGGCGTAGGCGACCGGTGTGAGTGCGGCGCAGGCAAGCAGGCCCGCTGCCAAAGAGTGCTTCAGCATGTGTGTCTCCCTCGGAGAATGTTTGTGTCCAAGGCGCGCGCATCGTCCGCGCCCCTATGAACACAACCAAGGCAGGCCGTTCATGTTCCGCCAAAAATGAGAAAACCTGCCGCAGATGCGGCGCGCGCGGCGGTCAGCTCTCGAGCTTCTCCGTGGCGGCGATCTCGATGCCGAATCCGGAAAGGCCGACATAATGCCTTTCCTTCGACGCCAGCAGCCGGATCGAGCTGACGCCGAGATCCTTCAGGATCTGCGCGCCGAGGCCGATATCCTTCCACTGCGCCTCGCGCTTCGACTCGGTCGTCTCCGCGCCCGGCGGATTGACCGGCACGCCCGCGGTGCCGTCGCGTAAATACACGATGATGCCGCGTCCATGGCGGCCGAAGCGGTTCATCGCGGCCTTGATCGTGCGTCCGCCGCCGAACACGTCGGTCAGTGCGTCGGCGCGGTGCAGGCGGGCAGGGACATCCCGGCCGTCGCCGATATCGCCATAGACCACCGCGATGTGATGCACCTCGTCGAACGGCGTCACATAGGCATAGCCCTTCAGCACGCCGATCGCTGTCTCCACGGGGAATTCGGAGACGCGCGTCACCAGCTTCTCGCGCGCCTGGCGATAGGAGATCAGGTCCGCGACGGAAATGCGCGTCAGTTTGTGCGTCTTCGCGAAATCCTCGACCTGCGCGCCGCGCATCACCGTACCGTCGTCGTTGACGAGTTCGGCGATGACGCCGACTTCCGGCAGGCCCGCGAGGCGGCAGAGATCGACCGCCGCTTCCGTATGGCCGGAACGCATCAGCACGCCGCCGTCGCGCGCGATCAGCGGAAACACATGCCCCGGCCGCACGAAGTCGCTCGCGCCCATGTTTCCGTTGGCGAGCGCGCGCACCGTCAGCGTCCGTTCTTCCGCCGAAATGCCGGTCGTCGTGCCGTGCTTCACATCGACCGAGACGGTGAACGCCGTCTGCATCGGCGCGTCGTTGTCCGTCACCATCGGGGTGAGGTTCAGCCGCCGCGCCTCGGCCGCGGTCAGCGGCGTACAGACGATGCCCGATGTGTTGCGGATGGTGAAGGCCAGCTTCTCCGGCGTCGCCAGCGAGGCTGCGAAGATCAGGTCGCCCTCGTTCTCGCGGTCGTCGTCGTCGGTCACGACGACGATCTCGCCCTTGGCGAAGGCCTCGATGGCGGCGCGGATACGGGCGAGTGTGTCTTCGGTCATCTTACTCTTTCAAACCTCATCCTAAGGAGGCCCGAAGGGCCGTCTCGAAGGATGGGCGTCAAATCCGGTATGTGCGGCTATGGTTCGAGACGCGATGCTCCGCATCGCTCCTCACCATGAGGGATCAACCCACTTGTCCCCGATGCCTCAGATAATGGTCCGCGAGCACGCACGCCATCATCGCTTCGGCTATGGGCACGGCGCGGATGCCGACGCAGGGGTCGTGGCGGCCCTTGGTCGACACCTCGACCTCGTTGCCCGCCCGGTCGATGCTCTTGCGCGGCGTCAGGATGGAGGAGGTCGGCTTCACCGCGAACCGCGCCACCACGGGCGCCCCGGTCGAAATCCCGCCGAGAATGCCGCCGGCATGGTTCGCCAGGAAAACCGGCGTGCCGTCATTGCCCATCCGCATCTCGTCGGCGTTCTGCTCGCCGGTCAGCCTCGCCACGCCCATGCCGTCGCCGATCTCGACGCCCTTCACGGCGTTGATGCTCATCAGCGCCGCCGCGAGGTCGGCGTCCAGCTTGCCGTAGACCGGCGCGCCCCATCCGGCCGGCACGCCCTCGGCCACGACTTCGATGGTCGCGCCGATGGAGGAGCCCGCCTTGCGGATGCCGTCGAGATAGCCCTCCATCGTCGCCGCCGCCTTGGCGTCGGGGCAGAAGAAGGGGTTGTTGTCCACCTCGTCCCAGTTCCAGTTGGCGCGGTCGATCGCGATCTCGCCCATCGACACCAGCGCGGCCCGGATCGTGACATTGGGAATGACCCGGCGCGCGATCGCGCCGGCCGCCACGCGCGCCGCCGTCTCGCGGGCGGAGCTGCGCCCGCCGCCGCGGTGGTCGCGGATGCCGTATTTGGCCTCGTAGGTATAGTCGGCATGGCCGGGGCGATACCTGGCCTCGATCTCCGAATAGTCCTTGGAGCGCTGGTCGGTGTTCTCGATCAGCATGGCGATGGGCGTGCCGGTGGTCACCAGCCCGTCGGCCAGCTCCATCGTGCCGGAAAGGATCTTGACCGCGTCGTCCTCGCGCCGCTGGGTCGTGAAGCGGCTCTGGCCGGGCTTGCGCTTGTCCAGATAGGCCTGGATCTGCTCGAGGCTGATGCGGACATTGGGCGGGCAGCCGTCGACCACGCAGCCGAGCGCCGGCCCGTGGCTCTCGCCGAAGGTCGTCACGCGAAACAGATGGCCGAACGTGTTGTGGGACATGGTGTCAGAGGTTTAGGCGGGAGAAGGGGGCGGGGGCAAGGGAGGTTCTAGCCAGAGTTTCAGTTATTAGAGCAATAGTATTTAAACGTTGAATTTTATGCGTCCGGCAAGGATTGGCTGCCAATCTGTTCTCCTTGGAAATTGAGGCTAAATGGCCTTCCGGGGGGCGCAAATGCCATTGTTCAGACTAGGCGCCGCAGCGGCGCTATCGGTCCTTTTCTGCAGCACCGCGCTGGCAGGCGACTGGACCATCAGCAAGATCGCCGGCCGCGGTTATTTTGTACGTACAATGGACGCGCCGCCGGAACCGGCCGCGGAAGGCCAGACCGTGCCCGCTGGCGTCACCTTCGCGACCGGCATCGGGAGCCGCGCCATCATCACCGATGGCGAGACGGTCATGGCGGTCGGTCCCGAGACCAATGTCAATATCACCGAAAAGGGAGCGATGACCTCCGTGCGGCAGGCCAGCGGCGCGATCGGCCTTGATGTCGAGACGCTGGGCAAGCCGCATCTGACCGTCACGACGCCGTATCTCGCGGCGGTGGTGAAGGGCACGAATTTCAGCGTCTCGATCGGAGAGGATAGCGCCGAGGTGTCGGTCGCGCACGGCGTGGTCGGCGTCACCGACAGGGTGACCGGCAAGCGTGCGGACGTCACCTCCGGCCAGAGCGCATCGGCAGGTGCGGGCGGTATGTCCGTCGGCAAGAGCGTCGGCGCGAAGGCGGCGTCGTCGCTGTCCGCACAGGCAGCGGGCGCCAAGGCAAGCGGCGCCGCTGAATCCGCTGGAGCCGAAAAAGGCAAGGCGAACGCCGAGAAGGGCAAGGCCAATGCCGGACCGGGCAAGGGCAAGGCCGGCGAGGGCGCGGGAAACGCCAGCGGCAACAGCGGCAACAGCAGCAACGGGGCTGGAAATTCAGGCGGCGGCAACGGCAACAACGGCGGCTCCGCCGGCGGTGGTGCGGGTTCCGGGGGCGGCTCCAAGGGCAAGGGCAAGGGCCGCGGCGGCAAAAAGTAACATGGCCGCTCTTCGCCGCTCCCAGCGCTTGGTCGTTCCGCTCGTCTTTGCAATCGCGGCAGCGGCGTATGCCTGCGGAACCCTCGCGCCGTTCCAGACATGGTTATCCGATCAGCATTTCCGCGTCGGCGAGCGGTCGGCGACCGGAGAAATATTGCTCGTCGACATCGATGCCAAGAGTTTGGCGGAGATCGGCGTTTGGCCATGGCCCCGGACCGTGCATGCGGATCTGGTCGATCGACTCCAGGATGGTGGCGCCAAATCGATCGCGTTCGACGTCGATTTCAGCTCCAGGTCGCAGGAGGCTAACGACGCGGCGTTCGCCGCGGCTCTCGATCGCGCTGGCGGAAGTGTCTTCCTGGCCGCGTTCTCGCAACGTCTCACGCAGTATGGCGCCGCCGAGACGGCCTCCAACCTCCCCATCCCGTTGTTTGCCAGCCGCGCGTGGCTGGCGCATGTGAACGTGGTCAGCGATCGCCACGGCGTTGTTCGTCGTGTTGACTTGAGCCGCAAGGTCGGCGAGCAGACCATTCCCGCAATGGCGCTCATGCTCGCCGCCATTACAGCCGACCTTGGGCGAACCATATCCATCGACTACAGCATAGACCCCGCGTCGATGCCGCGCGTTTCGGCCGTCGATCTCTTGGAAGGTCGCGTCCCTTCAGACGTCGTGTCGGGCCGGAACATCATAGTCGGCGCCGCTGCTCTTGAGTTGCGCGACGTCTTTCAGGTGCCGGTCCACGGTCTGCTGTCAGGACCTTCGATCCAGGCCTTGGCGGCAGAAACACTGCTGCAGGCGCGTGCAATAGAGCCAGCCGCCTTGCATTGGGTTCTTGCCGCGCTTGCGGTTGCTGGGCTCCTTTGCATGCTGGCGTGGCAGCGGCTGTCCTGGATCTCTATTATGTGCGTACTGGCCGCTGGCGCTGTCGCGGCCGAAACCGCATCGGCAAGCCTTCAAGTCGTTTCCCCGGTTTCGTTCGACACCAGCCCGCTGCACCTCGCCTTCGTGTTGATGGCGGTGGCAACTGTGATGCGCGAGATTTACCAACGCCGCGTGCTTCTTGCCGGTTCGCGCGATCAGGTGCGCAACACCCGCGCCATCCTGGACCGGGTTGTAGCTGACAACTTCGCGGGAGTGCTCGTCATTGATGAGACTCGCCGAGTCCGCGCCATGTCGCGTCGCGCCTCGGAAATTCTCGGTTGTCCGGATATTACGGGATCGGCCATGTCTGCGACAGGCGCGAAGCCTCTTTGCGATATTGTCGAGAATGCGTTTATCCGCGCACAGTCCGGTGTGGACGTAGGTGCGATATCGGGTGAGATCGAGCATGGATCGGCGCCTGCAAAGAGGCTTCTCCACTATGCTCTCACTTTCTCGCGGCTTACCGATCAGGCGCTTCGCGGCGCTGATCGGCTGGTTGCTTGTCTTACTTTCCAGGACGTGACCGAGGAACGCCACGCTCAGGAACGCCTGAATTTTCTTGCGAGCTATGATGCTCTTACCGGACTCCGTAATCGCCATTCCTTTGGCGAGTCTCTCACGGCGGCGCTGGCCGGGTTGGAGGGGCAGGTGGCCGTACTGTTCTTCGATCTCGACAGGTTCAAGACCATCAATGACACGCTTGGACATGTCATCGGGGATGCTCTTCTGCGCGCGGTGGGCGAACGCGCGAACGCCCTTCTGGCACAGCGCGGACAAGTGAGCCGGTTCGGAGGGGACGAGTTTGCTGCGTGGGTTGAAGTCCGGAATGTGGGGGAGGCGGAAGCATTAGGCCGCGCACTCATCGATCTCATGGCGAAGCCGCATCTGCTCAATGGTCACCATATCATGGTCGGCGCGAGCGTCGGGTGTGCCGTCGGCGGCCGGGGCGACTCGCCAGACACGTTGATCCGCAACGCGGACACAGCACTTTACCGTGCTAAAACGTCGGGCGGAAATCAGATCGTTGTATTTGACAACCGCATGGACGCGGACTTGCGCGCGCGTCAGGCTATGGAAATAGACCTTTGGCGCGCCTTCGAGGATTGGCAATTCGAGCTTGTCTACCAGCCCCAGGTTTCCATTCCGACGGGCAAGTTGACCGGTGTCGAAGTGCTGCTTCGCTGGCATCATCCGCAGCATGGCTATGTTTCGCCTGCTGACTTCATACCGGTTGCGGAAGCAGTCGGCCTTATCAGTCAGGTTGGTCGCCGCGTACTTTTGGATGCCTGTACGGAAGTGGCGAAATGGCCGGGAGAGCTTCGTGTCTCAGTCAACGTCTCGCCGAGCCAGTTCCTTCGCGGCGATCTGGTGGCGGATGTACAGAATGCGCTGGAACATTCTGGCTTGCCGGCCGATCGGCTCGAACTTGAAATAACCGAATCACTATTCATCCACGATGCCGACCAGATTGAGCATACAATGCGCGAAATCTGCGCGGCCGGTGTGACATTTGCCATCGATGACTTCGGTACGGGCTATTCGTCCCTGAGCTATATCCGTCGTTTCCCGGTTCGGAAGATCAAAATCGATAGAGCTTTCATCTCCGGCCTGCCGCTTGAACAGGAGTCGGTCGCGATCGTGAGTGCCGTCGTTGCTCTGGCAAACAGTCTCGGCCTTGCCGTGAATGCGGAAGGCGTGGAGACCAAAGAACAGGCCGATGCTCTCCGTCTTCTCGGGTGCGACGAGGGACAGGGGTGGCTGTTTGGGCGTCCAGAAAAGGCGGGTGAATTGATGGGTCTGATCCGCAGCGCCGCGTGATTTGAACCCTTATCGCGGAGCGCGGCGATCAGCCCGCCGCGCGGAGGCCGGATTCGGGGCCGATCTCCGGCAGCGCCTCGATCGCGGGTTTTGCAAACAGATAGCCCTGGAACAGGCTGATGCCCGCGGCGCGCAATATGCGAACCTCGTCCGCGCTCTCCACGCCTTCGGCCAGCAGCGTGATGCCGAGTTCGCGGGCGATATGGGCCATGCCGGCGACGATCACCTGCCGCGCGCACGATGTATGCACGTCGCGGATCAGGCCCATGTCGAGCTTGATGAGGTTGGGCTGGAACGAGGCGAGGAGGTTCAGTCCGGCATAGCCCGCGCCGAAATCGTCCAGCGCCACCGTGAAGCCGAGTTCGCGATAGGCCGACACGATGTTCTCGATGTGCCCCGTGTCCGCGATCTGCTCGTCCTCGGTGAACTCGAACATGATGCGCTCGAGCGGAAAACGGCTGTTGCGCGCCGCCGCCAGCGTCGCGCGGATGCAGGCCGAGGGTTCGTAGACCGCGTTCGGCATGAAATTGATGGACAGCATTTCCGTGCCGCCCTGCGGAAACAGCCGGGCGGCGAGGGCGATGGCCTTCACGCGGCAGTCCTGGTCGAAGCGGTAGCGATTCTCGTCCGTCACCTGTGACAGCACATGGCCGGCGCCTTCGCCGTTCGGCCCGCGCACCAGCGCCTCATAGCCCCAGACGCGCCCCGCGGCGGCGTCCACGATCGGCTGGAAAGCCATGGTGAAATCGATCTTGGCCGCGTCCTCGCGGCAGCCCTGGCAACCCGCTGTCATGATGTCGTTCCTGATCCAGGGCGTATTTCACAGAGCAAACGTGAAAATTTGGTTGGCGGCAGCCATGCCCTTGACTTACACATTATACAATCTACTTAATCATATAATGTATCGAGCCACGGAGAGGGCCATGACCACGCAAGTTCGGGAAAAGCCGGCCGGAGCAGGGGCGCACGGCGCGCCGCCGCCCGACGTGAAGGGGTTCTTCGATCCCCGCACCTTCAGCATCCAGTATGTCGTGTCCGATCCGGCCACGAAGACATGCGCCATCATCGATCCGGTGCTCGATTTCGACGAGAAGTCCGGCGCCGTCGCCACGAAGAGCGCCGATGCCATCCTCGCCTATATCGCGGAGCAGGGGCTCGCGGTCGAGTGGATCCTCGACACCCATCCCCATGCCGACCACTGGTCGGCCGCGCATTACCTGCATGAGAAGACCGGCGCGCCCACCGCGATCGGCGCGCATGTCGTCGATGTCCAGAAGCTTTGGAAGGGCCATTACAACTGGCCGGATTTCCCCGCGGACGGCAGCCAATGGAGCCGCCTGTTCGCGGACGGCGACACGTTCACGGTCGGCAGCATTCCGGCGCGCGTGATGTTTTCGCCGGGCCATACGCTGGCCTCCATCACCTATGTCATCGGTGATGCGGCCTTCGTCCACGACACTCTGTTCATGCCGGACAGCGGCACCGCCCGGGCGGATTTCCCCGGCGGCGATGCCCGCACGCTGTGGCAGTCCATACAGGACATCCTCGCTCTGCCCGACGAGACGCGCGTCTTCACCGGCCATGACTATCAGCCGGGCGGGCGCGAGCCGCGCTGGGAATCGACGGTCGGCCAGCAGAAGCGCGAGAATCCGCACGTCGCGGGCTGCGACGAGGCCAGGTTCGTCGCGCTCCGCGAGGCGCGCGACAGGACGCTCGCCATGCCGAAGCTCATCCTGCATTCGCTGCAGATCAACATGAATGGCGGCCATCTGCCGACGCCGGAAGGCAACGGCATCCGCTATCTCAAAATCCCGCTCGGCCTTCTCGAAGCCGCTGCGTGGGACGACCCGGAGGACATCTGATGGACATGCGCGTCGCGCAGAAAATGGAGAGCCGCGCCGGGGAAGTCAGCGCGGTCCTGAAAGGCCTCGCCAACAAGAACCGGCTGATGATCGTCTGCACATTGGCCGGCGGCGAGCATTCCGTCGCCGAGCTGGAAGACCTTCTTGGCATCCGCCAGCCGACCCTTTCGCAGCAGCTCACGGCGCTGCGCGAGGCCGGCATCGTGCTGACGCGCCGCGAGGGCAAGCACGTGTTCTATCGCCTTAGCGACGAGAAGCCGGCGAAGGTCGTCGGCGCGCTCTACGAGATCTACTGCGGAGGCCGCAGGAAATGAGCTGGTATCTGCAGGCGCTCGCCGGCGGCGTGCTGATCGGCCTGTCGGCCTCCACGCTGCTGCTTCTGAACGGCCGCATCGCGGGCATCAGCGGCATCGCCGCGCAGATGTTCTCGGGCGATGCGCCGTCCGCGCTGTCGAACGTGCTGTTCGTGCTCGGGCTTCTCGCCGGGCCGATGATCTATCTCGCCGCGACGGGCTCATGGCCGGAAGTGCGGATCGCGGCGTCGGTTCCGGTGCTCATCATCGCCGGGCTGCTTGTCGGCTTCGGCTCGCGCATGGGGTCGGGCTGCACCAGCGGCCACGGCGTCATCGGCATCGCGCGGCTGTCGCGCCGCTCTTTTGCCGCGACGGCAACTTTCATGGCGGCGGGCATCGTCACCGTCGCGCTTATGCGGTTTGGAGGCGTGTTGTGACATTGCGTAATCTGCGGCTGCTGGCCGCGTTCGGTTCCGGCGCCGTGTTCGGCCTTGGCCTGGCCATGTCTGGCATGATGGATCCGGCGCGCGTCCAGGGCTTTCTCGACATCCTCGGCGCGTGGGACCCGACGCTGGTCTTCGTCATGGCGGGAGCAGTCTCTGCGGCCTTTGCCGGCGTCACGCTGTCGAAGCGCATGGCGCGGCCCGTGCTCGGCACACGGTTCAGCGTGCCCACCTCGCGTGTCATCGACCGCAGGCTGATTGTCGGCTCCGCTATTTTCGGCGCCGGCTGGGGCCTTGCGGGCTTCTGTCCAGGCCCGGCGCTCGCGGGTCTCTCGCTTGGGCTTGTTCCGGTCGCGATCTTCGTCGCCGCCATGCTGGCGGGGATGATCGTCCATGACCGCGTGGTTGCGGGGCGGGCGGCTTGATGAGCGTCGACATCATGGCCGTTCTGTCCGGCGGGCTGGTCGGCTTCTTCCTCAGCCTTGTCGGCGGCGGCGGCGCGCTTCTTGCCGTGCCCCTGCTTCTCCATGTTATCGGCGTTCCCTCCGTGCAGGCCGCCATCGGCACCAGCGCCGTCGCCGTCACCGCGAACGCGTTCGTCGGACTTGCGACGCATGCCCGCGCCGGGCATGTGCGCTGGGTGTGCGCCGCAATCTTCGCTTCCGTCGGGACAACCGGCGCGCTTGTCGGATCGACGGTCGGCAAACGGATGGACGGAGACGTTCTCTTGTTCGCGTTCGGCTTCGTAATGGTTGCCGTCGGCATCTACATGCTGTTGCCGAAGCCCGCGTCCGGGAAGGAAGAGCGCAGACCCGATCTTCGCATGTGCTTCGTCACCGGCAGTGTCGCCATCGTCGCCGGGTTCGCTGCGGGCTTCTTCGGCATCGGCGGTGGGTTTCTCATCGTTCCGGCCATGATCCTTGCTACGGGCATGCCGACGATGAACGCCATCGGCTCGTCCTTGCTCGCCGTCGGTGCGTTCGGCCTCGCGACCGCCACCAATTATGCATGGTCGGGCTTCGTGGACTGGCGGCTTGCGGCGGAGTTCATTGCTGGCGGGGTCGTCGGCGGTCTTGCGGGTACCTGGGCCTGCGCGCGTCTGGGCAAGACGCGCGGTATCTTGAATCGTGCCTTTGCGGCGCTCGTCTTCGCCGTGGCGGGATACACACTTTATCGATCCGGGCTTGCTCTTTTTGTCGATTGAAATGCGGAACGGCGAGCTTTCGCCCGCCGTTCGTCGTTACGCATCTTTTATGACTACTCGGCCGCTTGCCGCTTGTGTTTTCCTTCGGCGAATTCCTCGATCATCTTTTTGTTGAACGCCGGAATGTCGTCGGGCTTGCGCGAGGTCACGAGGCCCTGGTCGGTCACGACCTCGCTGTCTTCCCATTTCGCGCCGGCATTCGTCAGGTCGGTCTTGAGGCTCGGCCAGCTTGTTACCTTGCGGCCCTTCACGCCGCCGGCGTCGATCAGCGGCCACGGTCCGTGGCAGATCGCGGCGATCGGTTTTCCCGAGTCCACGAAGTGCTTGATGAAGGAAATCGCCTTCGGCTCAATGCGCAGCGAGTCCGGGTTCGCGACGCCGCCCGGCAACACGAGGCCGGAATAATCGTCCGGCGTCGCTTCCGCCAGCTTGCGGTCGACTTTCACCGTGTCGCCTTTCTCGCTGTGCTTCATGCCCTGGATCTGGCCGTCCTTTGGCGAGACGATTTCGACCTCGGCGCCGGCGTTTTTCAGTGCCTTCACGGGTTCGATGAGTTCGGATTGTTCGAAGCCGTCCGTCGCCAGAACGGCAATGCGGCGGCCTTTCAGCTCTTCAGCCATTTCATTCTCCTCGGTGCGGGATTGTCCAGATAAACGCGCCGCACAGGAGCGTGTTCCCCTTACGCGAAGGAGGGCGTCATTCCAGAAAGCCTATCCAGCGTCCGGCAAGGATGGCGCCGGTCCATATCAGCAGGGAGAGAAGGGCGGACATGCGCACGCGGGGTGAGATTGCGCCGCCGGCCAGTATGTCCCTCCACCGCCCACCGAGATGCAGCAGCAGCGCGTTCAGAACGCCGAGCGTCACGAGAGCAATCTTCGTAAGGAAGGCGGGATTTTGTACATATTCCGCCGGGCGCACGCTGAAGAGCAGGAAGCCCGTCGCCACGGCAAGAGCAACGCCGAAGGCTGCGACCCTAGACAGCGGCGGCCCGAGCGCGGCGACAGGCGTCGCGCGAAACGCGCCGAGCAGGCGCAGGTCGAGCGTCGCCAGCGATCCGACGACAAGCCCGATCGCGAGTATGTGCGCGGCGTTGACGGTGGCGTAGAGCGCCACAGATCCGCGCAGGGCCTGCGCAACAGGCCATCCCGACAGGGCCTGCAGCAGTGCGTCCACGCTATTGTTTCAGGCGCTCGGGATAGAACACATACTCCTTGTCCGAGACCGTGATCTTCACCGCCTTTATGCGCTTCTCATTGCCCTCGGCGGGTTTGTTGCCGAGCACGGTCACCGTGTCGCCGGCCTTCGCCACGCCTTCCACAAATCCCGCGCGCTGGGTCTGGTTCGGATTGCCGAGTTCGACGGTCCACGGGCCGTCCGCCGTGTCGATCTGCAGCCGCGGATGCGGCGGGCCGATATAGATCTCGCGGATCGTGCCGCTGACTTCGCTCTGGTCGCTTTCGGCCCAGCTCCAGCCGTGATGGGCGAAGGCGGGCAGGGATGCGGCCAGAAGCCAGCCGGTTACTGCAAGGGATTGGATGCGCATGACGTTCCTCCGGTTCGACCCTAAGCTAGGGCGGCCGGAGGAGAGGTCAAAAGCGCGTTATGTCGACTGTGGCGCGGGGCGCTGCGGGCCGAACAGGCGGCCCTTTTCGGCAAAGAGAACGAAGCCGATCGCGCACAGCGCAAACAGGGTGAAGCCGATGCCGAGCGGAAGTGTCGTGCCGTCGAACTGCTGGCCGACGGCAAAGCCAAGCAGGGCGCCGCCGGTCGTCGAGATGAAACCCTGTACGGACGACGCTGTGCCGGCGATATGGCCCATCGGCTCCATCGCCATCGAATTGAAGTTCGACACCAGGAGACCGAAGCAGAACATCATGCCGGCCTGCACCAGCGAGAACGACCAGATGCTCTCATGGCCGAACCAGGCGGTGACGGCGTGGGCGGCGGCGAAGGCCGTGAAGCCGAACAGCGCGGCGTGCGACACCTTGCGCGTGCCGAGCCGCTCGACGATGCGCGAATTGACGAAACTCGACAGCGCCATGAAGGCGGCGATGCCGGCGAAGATCGCGGGGAATATGGTCGCGGCGTCAAAGGTTTCGGAGAATATTTGCTGAATCGAGTTGATGAACCCGAACAGCGCGCCGAACAGAAGCGTGACAGCCAGAATGTAGCCGATCGTCAGCCGCGTCGTCAGCGTCAGCCGCAGAGCGCGGCCGATGGCGACGGCGGAGAGCGGCATGCGGTCTTGCGGGTGCAGCGTTTCCGGCAGGCGGAAGAAACCCCAGATGAGTGTCCACACGCCGTAGACCGCAAGAAGGCCGAAGATCCAGTGCCATGAGACGAACAGCATCACCGCCTGGCCGAGCGACGGCGCAACGATCGGCGCCGCGAGGAACACGATGAAGGTCAGCGACATCACGCGGGCCATGGTGGCGCCGGAATAGCAGTCGCGCACGATGGTGACGGCGAGGACACGCGTCGCCGCCGCGCCGATCCCCTGGATGACGCGGGCCGCCATCATCGCCTCGAACGAGGTCGACAGTGCCGCCCAGAGACTGGCCGCCGCATAGACCGTGATGCCGAACAGCAGCACGGGCTTGCGGCCGAAGCGGTCGGCAAGCGGTCCGTAGATGATTTGGGCGCCGCCGAAGCCGAGCAGATAGGCCGTCAGGACCCATTGTGTCTGGTTGGCTTCGGTGATGCCGAGCGACTCGCCGATCTGGGGCAGTGCCGGCAGCATCGAGTCGATGGAGATCGCGTTCATCGCCATGATGGAGGCGACGAACAGAACGAACATCCGGAAACTCATTCCGGAGTGTGAAGCCGGTCCTTCAGAATAGGTGGCGGGTTTCATCGCGGCTCAAGGCCGCGTAAGCGGCGCCTCAAATATGGGAGTGCGCCCGAGATAGTCCTTTGCCGCACGCTTCGCCAGCGGGGGCGACGAAAGACCAAGATCAGTCGTCCCGGTCCTCTACCTCCTCGCTGTAGTCCTGCTGCTCTTCGTTCAGATCGATGCGCGGCTCTTCCGGGCTGACAGCCAGATCGTCCGTGAGGGTCAGATCGCCTTCGTCCGGCGCGTCCTTGGGGTCGATGGTCGGGGGAGGGGTCGCTTCCTCGGTCAGATCCGCTTCGAGAAACTCCGGCTTGGGCGTGTAATTGCGGTCCTCCGACCGTTTGATGTTGGCCATGTGCTTCTCCTTTCCAAAGAAACGCAAAGCGACCGGTTTGGCTGCATGCGTGGCGAGAACCTTCTTGCGCCGAAATCGTCCCAAGAGTATGACTGACTGGTCAGTCATTAACGAGGTGCGCCGATGGCCAGACCCGCGACGAAAGGGAAAGCCGCGCGGCCCGTCCGCGCCCGTGCGGCGCCCGCCCTCACGCCGGAGGAGCGCGAGGCCCGCACCAAGGGCATGCTCGATGCGGCCATGGACGTATTCCTCGAACGCGGTTTTGGCGCGGCGAAGCTGGACGAGGTTGCGGCGCGCGCCGGTGTCGCCAAGGGCACCCTCTATCTCTACTTCGCCTCGAAGGAGGCGCTGTTCGAGGAACTGATCCGCTCGCTCCTGGCTTCGCCGTTTCAGGCGGCCGGCGAGGCGATGCTGAAGCAGGACGTTCCCGCCGAAACCATGCTGCGCGGTCTCATCGCATTCGCCAAGACGGAAATCCTTGGCACGCGTCGTAAGGACATCGCACGCCTCATCATCAGCGAGGCCGGCCGCTTTCCGGATCTCGCCGCCTTCTATCATCGGGAGGTCGTCTCGCGCGGCATGAACGCCGTCCGCGCCATCGTCGAACGCGGCGTCGCGCGGGGCGAATTCACCTCGGATGCCGCCGCCCGATTTCCGCAGCTCGCCGTCGCGCCGCTTCTTGTTGCCATCGTATGGACGGGAATATTCGATCGCGTGCAGAAACTCGACACCGACGGGTTCCTCGATGCGCATGCCGACCTTCTGATCCGCGGTCTCAAGGGAGACAAGTCATGAACCGCCGCATCCCGATCCTCATTGCGGTGGCGCTGGCTGGCGTCGCCGCGTGGTGGTTCTGGCCGCAATCATCCGATCCGCGTCAGCTGCAGGGCTATATCGAAGGCGATCTTATTCTGGTGGGGCCGGAAAGCGCGGGCCGGGTCGTCGAACTCGCCGTCGATTCCGGATCGGCGGTCGAAGCCGGCGCGCTGCTTTTCGCGCTCGATGACGAGGTGCAGAAGGCGGCGCGCGACGAGGCCGCCGCCAAGCTGGAGGACATCAAGGCCGCCGGTCAGCGTCCGGAGCAGATCGCGGTGCTGCAGGCGGCGGTCCAGCGGGCGGAGGCGTCGCTCGAATTGTCGCGCAGCGAGCTTGATAGGCAAAAAGATCTGTACAACCGCGGTGTCGCGGCCAAGGCAACGCTCCAGCAGGCGCAGTCGACCTTCGATCGCGATCAGGCCGCCTTGCAGGAAGCGCAGCGCCAGATACAGGCAGCGGAACTCGCCGGCCGCGAAGCGGCGATCCAGGCTGCGGAAGCCGCGCTCGATGGTGCGGAAAAGGCTCTCGCCAAGCGCCGCGTTTATGCGCCGGTCGCCGCAAGCGTCGAGGATGTCTATTTCCGCGCGGGTGAGGTCGTATCGGCGGGCCAGCCCGTTCTGGCGCTTCTGCCGCCCGGCAATCGCAAGGTCCGGTTCTACGTGCCGGAGCCGCTTCTCTCCGGCCTCCGTCTCGGCCAGAACGTCGATGTGTCGTGCGACGGGTGTAACGGCATGCCGGCGACGCTCACTTTCGTATCCAGCGAGGCGGAATTCACCCCGCCCGTCATCTTCAGCCAGGAGGAGCGGTCAAAGCTGGTGTTCCGTGCTGAGGCGCGGCTTGTCGGCGGCAAGCCTCTTCCGCTGGGGCTGCCGGTCGATGTGACGCTCGGTGCCGCGGAATGAACGCCGTCGCCGCCCGCAAGCCGGATGCCCCGGGCATCGTCATCGATGTCGAGGGGCTGACCAAGAGCTTCGGCGGGCGCACCGTCGTCAAGAACGTCACCATGCAGGTGCGGCGCGGTCTGATCTACGGATTTCTCGGGCCGAACGGCTCCGGCAAGACCACCACAATCCGCATGCTCACCGGTCTCCTGACGCCGGATTCGGGCCACGGAACGTGCCTCGGCTACGACATCCTCACCCAGTCGACCGAGATCAAGCGCCATGTCGGATACATGACGCAGCGATTCTCGCTCTATACCGATCTGTCCATACGCGAGAATCTCGAATTCGTCGCGCGTGTCCACGGCATGCCTGATCCGAGGGGCGCGACACAGGACGCGATCGCCCGTCTTGGCCTTGAAAATCGCGCCAGCCAGCTTGCCGGCGAATTGTCGGGAGGCTGGAAGCAGCGCCTTGCTCTTGGCGCGTGCATTCTTCCATCGCCGAAGCTTTTGCTGCTGGACGAGCCGACCGCCGGTGTCGATCCGCAGGCACGCCGTGAATTCTGGGACGAGATCCATCATCTCGCCCATGAGGGCGTCACCGTGCTCGTATCGACGCACTACATGGACGAGGCGGAACGCTGTCACGAGATCGCCTATATCGCCTATGGCGAACTTCTTACGCGCGGCACGGTGGAAGAGGTCGTGGCCCAGTCCGGCCTCACGACGTATACGGTCACGGGCGGAGACCTGACGGCGCTCGCCGACGAACTCCAGAAGAAGCCCGGCGTCGATCAGGTCGCGCCGTTCGGCGTCGAACTCCATGTCTCCGGACGCGACCGCAAGAGGCTGGATGCCGCCATCGCGCCCTACCGCGCAAAAAATACGAAAGCCTGGCGCCAGTCCGAGCCGACGCTGGAAGACGTGTTCATCGAGCTGATGAGCCGCAGCCGGGACAATTTCGGATGACCGGCTCCCTGTCGCGCATCGCCGCCGTCTTCATCAAGGAGGTCACGCAGCTCCGCCGCGACCGGCTGACCTTTGCCATGATGGTTCTTATTCCGGTGATGCAGCTCTTGCTGTTCGGCTACGCCATCAACACCGATCCCAGGAAATTGCCGACAGCGGTCGTCGATCTGGACGGCAGCCAGTTCTCGCGCTCCTTCCTGTCCGCCATGCAGGAAACGGGCTACTTCGAAATGGACCGTCAACCTCGCAGCGAGAAGGAACTGGATGATCTGTTCCTTGCTGGAAAGGTCCAGTTCGGCGTGCAGATCCCGCCGAATTTCGGGCGCGACATCATGCGCGGCGAAAACCCGGCACTTCTCGTCATCGCGGATGCCACAGACCCATCCGCGTCCGGCAATGCCATCGCCGCACTCCAGCAGTTGCCCGCGCGTGTCTTTACACGTGACCTGCAGGGTGCCGGGCATATCCGCGATGGTGCGAAGCCGCCCTTCGAGCTTCGCCTGCACCGCCGTTACAATCCGACAGGCGAAACCAGCTTCAACATCGTGCCGGGCCTGATGGGCACGATCCTCACCTTGACGATGCTGCTGTTCACCGGCCTGTCGGTCACGCGCGAGGTGGAGCGGGGCACGATGGAGACGCTGCTGTCGCTCCCCATCCGGCCGGTGGAAATCATGTTGGGCAAGATCGCGCCCTACGTCGTCGTCGGCGCGATCCAGATGACGATCATCCTGTCCGCGGGGTTCCTCCTGTTCGGCGTTCCGCTTGCCGGATCGCTTCCGCTTCTGCTGGTGCTCACGACGCTCTTCATCTGCGCGAATCTCGCTGTCGGCTATACGTTCTCGACCATCGCCACGAGCCAGCTTCAGGCGATGCAGATGTCGTTCTTCTTCTTCCTGCCATCGATGCTTTTGTCGGGCTTCATGTTTCCGTTCCGCGGCATGCCGGAATGGGCGCAGTGGATCGGTGAGGTTTTGCCGCTGACGCATTTCCTGCGCATCATTCGCGGTATTATGCTGAAAGGTGCAGGCTTCGGTGATCTTGCCACGGAGATCGCGGCGGTCGCCGCGTTTACACTCGTCGCCATGACGATCGCCGTCATGCGCTTCCGCCAGACCCTGGACTAGAGAGACAATGACCGACGCCGAACGCCTCGACGCGCTTGAAATGCGCATCGCCTATCAGGACGAGATCATCGAGGACCTGAACAAGACCGTCGTCGCGCAGTGGAAAGAGATCGAGCGCCTGACGCGCGAGTTCGCGATGCTTTCCGACCGCATGGCCCGTGCGGAAGAAGGCGTCGGCAGCGATCCGGCGGATGAGCCGCCGCCGCCTCATTACTGATAGGGCTCTGTGAACGGCGAACCTGTCACGATCTGGCGGTAAGCCTCATGAGGGCGCGCATGCTGCGCCGCGCCTGACCTAAAGAACGCGCTGACGGATCGCCGTAACCACAAGCTCGGCGAGGATCACAACCACGAAGATCGTCAGCAGCACGACCGCCACCTGGTCCCAGTAGAGCAGGTTCAGCGCGGTATCGAGCGCGACACCGATGCCGCCCGCGCCGACAATGCCGAGCACGGCGGATTCGCGGATATTGATATCCCAGCGGAAGAGGGCGATGGACCAGAAGGCGGGGCGCACCTGCGGCCAGTAGCCCATCAGGATCTGGCTCCGCACCGGCGCCCCGGCCGCCACCAGCGCTTCGATCGATCCCTTGTTCGCTTCCTCGAGCGCTTCCGCGAACAGCTTGCCCACAAAGCCGATGGAGCGAAAAGCGATGGCCAGCGTCCCGGCCAGCGGCCCGGGGCCAAACACGGCGACAAACAGCAGCGCCCATACGAGCGAGTTCACCGAGCGCGACGTTACGAACAGGAAATGGGCGAACCAGTTGAGCGCGGGAATGGGCGTCAGGTTGCGGGCCGCGATCAGCCCGAGCGGCATGGCGATGCCAAGCGACAGGATCGTGCCAAGCGTCGCGATGTGCATCGTTTCGACAAGCGAGGACCACACCGCGCTGCCGAAATAGCTCCAGTCCATCGGCCACATGCGCGTGAACAGATCGGCGATCTGTGCCGGGGAGTCGTAGAGAAATTCCGCAATGATCTCGATGGTTCGGAACGACCATACAACCGCGATTGCCGCCATGAGATACAGCGCGTAGCGGCCGAGCTTCTGCGGCAGCGTGAAGCGTTCCCATTCGCGATGAATGGCGGTGCCCGGCATGGTCGTCACTGGAACGTCTTTCGTATCCAGCCGGATAGCACTTCTGCCGCCATGATCATCGCAACGGTGACGATGAGAATCGACAGCACGAAGTCGAAATCGAACCGCTGATAGGCCGTGAACAGCGTGGCGCCGATGCCGCCGCCGCCGACAATGCCCACCATGGTTGAGTTACGAAGGTTCGAGTCGAGCTGGTAGGTGGCGAAACCGATGAAGCGCGGCAGCACCTGCGGCTGCACGGCCATGATGAGAACGCCGGAAAAACTCGCGCCGGTCGCGCGTACGGCCTCGACCTGCTTCAGCGATATCTCCTCGATGGATTCCGCGAACAGCTTGCCGACAAAGCCGATGGACCCGACGATCAGTGCCAATACGCCGGCCAGCGCGCCGAAGCCCACCGCCTTCACGAACAGGATGGCGATGATGATCGGGTGAAACGAACGGCAGAGCGCGATGATGCCGCGGGCCGGCCACGTCACCCAGACCGGCATGAGATTGCGCGCAGCCAGCAGCCCCACGGGCAGGGAGAGCAGCACACCGAAAAAGCTGGCGAGGATTGCGATCTGCAAACTCTCGATCATGCCGTCGGCGAGAAGGCCCCATCGGTCCCAGGCCGGCGGGAACATGCGCGCCACGAAATGTCCGCCATTGCCGATGCCGGAAACGAAGCGATCCCATGAAAAGCCGAGATGCGAGCCTGCGTAGATGACGTAGGCGACAAGGGCGACATAGGCCAGCCGGCCGCCCCAGTTCGTCCGGAAGGGTTGCCGGTGCCCGGCGGTATCAGCCGTCGGCGCGGTCATTCAGCCAGTCCTCGCCGCCATAGATCGTCCGCAGGTCTTCGTCCGTCAGCCCGTCCGGCGGCCCGTCATATACGATCTTGCCGCCGGTCATGCCGACGATGCGCTGCGCGAAGCGCTTCGCGAGCTCCACGTTATGGATATTTACAATAACCGGAATGTCGCGTTCGCCCGCGAGCGCCGAGAGAATGTCCATGATCTCGACCGAAGTCTTCGGATCGAGCGAGGAGGTTGGCTCGTCGGCAAGAATGAGGTCCGGCTCCTGCATGATGGCGCGTGCGATTCCGACGCGCTGGCGCTGACCGCCGGAAAGCGCGTCCGCACGTTGCGTCGCGTATTGACCGAGGCCGACGGCGTCCAGCAGCTCGAACGCCCGGTCGATGTCCTTCTGCGGAAACTTCCGTAGCCACGCGCGCCACACCGGCACATAGCCAAGCCGCCCCGACAAGAGGTTTTCCATCACCGTCAGCCGTTCGACCAGATTGTACTCCTGGAACACCATGCCGATCCGCCGTCGCGCGGCGCGCAGCTGGCGCCCGCGCAGCTGGGCGAGGTTTTGCCCCATGAACAGGATCTGGCCGGATGTCGGCTCCACCAGTCTGTTGATGCAGCGGATCAGCGTGCTCTTGCCGGTTCCGGACGGACCGATGATCGCGGTCATGCCGCGGCCGGGAAGGGTCAGGTTAATGCCGCGCAGCACGGGTTGGCCGCGCCTGTATTCCTTGACGAGATCGCGAATGACCAGGGAGCGCGCGTCCTGCGCGCTCCCCGTCATCGTTCCGGTCACCGCGTTCACTGGGCCTTCTTCTTCTCTTCAGCCTTCTTCTTCGCGGCTTCGGCCTCGCGTGCCGTTTCCTTCTCATAGGCCGCCTTGTTATAGGGCGTACCGGATTTCTCGGCCACGTTCCGCACCACGGCCCATTCCTTCTGGTAGGTGATGGGGAAGAAACGGTCGTCCCCGTTGAATTCCTTCTGCATCTCGGGAGGGAAGCGGAAGTCGTAGAAGCACTGCTTGATCTTCTCGGCCAGTTCCGGCTTCAGGTCGTGTGCATACGCGAAGGAAGATGTCGGAAACACTTCGCTTTTGTAGATGATGCGGAAGTCTTCCTTCTTCACGGTGCCGCGATCCACCATGCGGTTGAACACGTCGGAGGCGACAGGCCCTGCATCATAATCGCCGGCAGCGACGCCGAGAGTCGTTTTGTCATGACCGCCGGAATAGATCGGCTTGTAGTCCTCGTTCGGTTTCAGGCCTTCCTCGGGAAACAGAACGAGAGGCGCGAGATTGCCCGAGTTTGACGAGGGCGAGGTGTGGGCGACCTTCTTGCCTTTCAGATCGGAAAGCTTCTGGTAGGGGCTGTCGGCCTTCACCAGCATCAGCAACTGGTAGCCTTGGAATCCCGCTTCGGTGCCTTTCGCCGCGAACGGAACAGCGCCCGCCATGTTCACCGCGAATCCCGTCGGGCCGGTCGAGAATCCCGCGACATGCAGGCGGCCCGAGCGCATCGCCTCGATTTCCGCGGAGTTCGACTGAACCGGGTAGTAAACCACCTTTTTGCCCGTGCATTCGGACAGGTGTTTGGTGAACGGCGCGAACGCGTTCTCGTAGACGGCGGGGTCTTCGACCGGCGTGTAGGCGAAGACGATGGTGCTGGGATCGCGCGTTTCGGCGGGAGTGTCCGCCACAAGATCCTTGTTGGCGTCGCAATAGCGATCGTCGAGGTCGCCGCGGTTCGCGCAGTCCTGTGCGTGGGATACGGCGGGCAGGGCAAGGCAGGCGGCGGCCGCAACAGCCGCAAGATACTTCATCATTGAGCGTCCTCCGGTTTTATTTATTGGCATCAAGCCAATCGCAAAACCGGGCGCTCGCCAACCCCTAATGTCACCGAAATGTCATGAAACCGTCGCACAGACGGGATGGTGCCAAAAAATGCACCGCTGCTGCAGTCACATAGCTTCGTCCGCGGCGCCTCATCCTATGGTCGAAGTCCGCCTGCCGCGGCTATGTACCTACAGGCGCCGCTGTTCGTAAGGGACATAGTCGCGCAGGCGTCCGGCCGTCACGGATTCGATCAGCTTGGCCTCGCTCTCCTCGAAGAGGGTCGTGCCACGCGCCCGAAGGCCGACGCCGCCATCCGAAAAAACGGTGTAGCGAAGGCCGCGGTACTCGCATTCCGACGGCAGCCCGGAAATGTCCGTGCGGCAGGAGGTGCAGATGCGGGCGTTGCGGGGAACCACTGCGTCGCAGCAGGGGCAGATCGATCGTGCGGCCTGATAGGCCGATGGCCTGGCTTTCCGCCGCTTTGGCCACAACGCAAACAACAACGCGGTAAGGCTCAAAGCCGCCGCGACCCAGAACGGTACTGCCATGACACTACTCCGGGCTCAACGAAGCCCCCCAACTGCACTTGGCTTATCTGAGTCGTGCGTGCGGCAAGAGGGGCGCGTGGGGTTCTCCACTTCGCCGGAACCTTCGACTTGCTTGCGGGTTTCGCCTTCTCCCGCGTGGTGCGGGGCAGGGAGGACAAGGCAGAACGACCATGCCCTCGCATCATGTCGCCGTAAAAAGCATGCCGGTGCCGCCGAAAGCCGAGGCGTTCTACGCCGAGAGCCTCAAGCTGCTGAAGAAGTCCGGCATCCCGTTCATGGTCGCGGGCACATACGCTGTCGGCTCCTATACCGGCATCCGCCGGCCGACCAAGGACCTCGACGTCTTCTGCCGCGCCTCGGATTATCCGCGCATTCTCCGCCACTTCCACAAGCTCGGCTACACCACAGTCATCGAGGACGAGCGCTGGATCGCAAAGGTGAAGAAGGGCGGCTACATCTTCGATGTCATCTTTAATTCCCGTACCGCCGCGACGCCGATCACCGATTCCTGGTTCGCCGAAAAGCACACCACCAAGATCTACGGCATCGAGGTTCAGCTGATCGCCCCGACCGAGCTCGTATGGTCAAAGATGTTCGTCCAGAACCGCGAGCGTTACGACGGCGCCGACATCGCCCATGTCATCCTCAAGCAGCACAAGGAGATCGACTGGAAGCGCCTGCTCGGCTACGCGGAGCAGTATTGGGAAGTGCTGCTCATCCATGTCCTCAATTTCCGTTTTATCTATCCCACCGAGCGCCATTGCGTGCCGGACTGGCTGTTCGACGAGTTGATGGCGCGCGTGCAAAACCAGCGCGCCATGCCGGAGGGCAAGACCAAGGTTTGCCGCGGCCGGTTGTTCTCTCCGCCGGACTACCTCATCGACATCGCCGAATGGGGCTTCGCCGACCTCGTCGGCTAGCGCGGTCTATACCTTTCCCCATGCTGTAATGTACGCACATTGCTGTGTATTGTTGCGCGAATGCAACCACTAAGGGCCGAATCTCCATTAGTATTTCAACCTTCACGGGATGTGGAGGGTTTCATGAAAAAGCTTTTGATTGCCGGGGCATCAGTCCTTGCGTTGTCCTCGGCGTCGTTCGCTGCCGACTTGCCGCCTGTTGAGCCGATGATGCCGGTCGAAGCTCCGTTCAGCTGGACGGGTTTCTACGTCGGTATTCATGGCGGCGGCGCCTGGGGCGATGCCGATGGTGATGACGGCACGGACGTTTTCGATTTCGGTGATATGGAAGGCTTCGTGGTCGGCGCGCAGGCCGGCTATCTCTGGCAGGCTGACTGGTTCGTCTTCGGTGTCGAGGCCGACGGCTCCTTCGCCGATCTCGATGACGAGTTCGAGGATCTGGATGCGACCGTCGAGGGCGATTATCTCGCCAGCTTCCGCGGCCGTCTCGGCTTCGCCTTCGACCGCTTCATGGTCTACGGCACCGGCGGCGTAGCCTTCTCCAATCTGGAGATTGGTGTCGCTGCAGTCGATGACGATGCGAACTTCATGGGCTGGGTGGCCGGCGGCGGCATCGAATATGCCATCACCGACAACGTCTCGCTTGGCGTCGAATATCTGCACTACGATTTCGGCGACGAGATCTTCGAGCCGGAAGGCGTCGATCCGATCGAGGCGGACTACAACGTCGACGTCATTCGCGGCCGTCTCAACGTGAAGTTCGACAGTCTGTTCAACTAACTTATAGCGGCGCCGGCTCCAGGCTCCGGCCGGTCTCCGACACCACCCCGCCCGGTCTCTCCCCGGGCGGGGTTTTTGATTCCTCGCCCGTAACCGGCAGAGGCGGGAACCCACGCCGTTCCCCGCACATTCCCCCTGCATGCAAGGAAACGCCCGCATGCAGGAATCCGCCGTCAAAGCCGCGAAGAAGCCCGCGCCCGCCAGGCCCGTCTCGCAGGCCGCGCCACAGCCCGCCGCCAATGACGAGGCCGCCCCCGACAAGGACCTCGTGCGCATCGCGGCCCTCGGCGATCTGCACATGAAGGAGCACGCGGCCGGCTACTACAAGGAGCTGTTCACCGAGCTGAACGACACCGCCGACATCCTCTGCCTCTGCGGCGATCTCACGGATTTCGGCAAGACCATCGAGGCCGAAAACCTCGCGGAGGATCTGCGCCATCTGAAAATCCCGTCCGTCGCCGTGCTCGGCAACCACGACTACGAGTGCGGACAGCCGGAGGAGGTCTCGCGCATTCTCCATCAGGCCGGCGTCTGCATGCTGGGCGAGAACGCGCACATACACAAAGGCATCGGCTTCGCGGGCGTGAAAGGATTCGGCGGCGGGTTCGGCCGGCGCATGCTCGGCGCGTTCGGCGAGCCGATGACCAAGGCCTTCGTCAAGGAATGCATGGACGAATGCAACAAGCTCGAGATCGCGCTGCGCAGCCTGCACACCGAGAAGAAGATCGTGCTGCTGCATTATTCGCCGGTGGAGGACACGGTCGTCGGCGAGCCGGAGCAGATCTATGCCTATCTCGGCTGCTCGCGCCTCGCCGAAACCATCGACCGCTACGAGGTCACCGCCGTCGTCCACGGCCATGCCCATCGCGGCTCATATCGCGGGAAAACCACAAAGGGAATCCCGGTATTCAATGTCGCCGCCGGCATCGAGAAGGACAACGGCAAGCAATACGCCGTTCTGGAAGTGTAAGCACAAACGCCCGCGCCGCGCCGTTCCCCTCGTAGAATTACGGTGCGACATCCGCGCGGCGCGCTTCGGGGTGGCCTTCCGCTTTAAAGAAAGGCATTCTGTGCGCCGCCACGCAGGAGAAAACCTCATGAAGCTGCGCGCGCCCTCCGCGCTTCGCAATTTTCTCGACAGCGAATCCGCCGGCGGCCTCGTGCTCATGGCGGCCGCCGCGACGGCGCTCGTCATCGCCAATTCCCCGGCGGGAGACGTCTATTTCGCCACGCTCAAGACCTATGTGCTCGGCCTGTCGGTGCTGCACTGGATCAACGATGCGCTGATGGCGCTGTTCTTCCTGCTGGTGGGGCTCGAGATCAAGCGCGAATTCGTCGACGGCGAACTCTCGTCCTGGCCGCGCCGCGTGCTGCCGGGCATCGCGGCGGCGGGCGGCATGGCGGTGCCCGCCATCGTCTATCTCGCCTTCAACATGGGGTCGGAGGGACAGCCGAAAGGCTGGGCCATCCCGGCCGCCACCGACATCGCCTTTGCGCTCGGCGTGCTGTCGCTGCTCGGCTCGCGCGTGCCGGTGTCGCTGAAGGTGTTTCTCACGGCCGTTGCCATCATGGACGATGTCGGCGCGGTGCTCATCATCGCGCTGTTCTATACGGAGCAGCTCAGTCTCATGGCGCTCGGCGGCGCGGCCGCCGTGGTGGCCGTGCTGGTCGTGCTCAACATGCGCGGCGTGCACCGGCTGTGGCCCTATCTCATGCTCGGCGCCGTGCTGTGGGCGTTCGTGCTGTTTTCGGGCATCCACGCCACCATCGCGGGCGTCGTCCTCGCGCTCACCATTCCGCTGCGCCGGTCGATCGCGCGGCCGGACGACGCGGACTCGCCGCTGCACATATTGGAGCATGCGCTGGCGAAATGGGTCGCGTTCCTCGTCGTGCCGGTGTTCGGCTTCGCCAATGCCGGCGTGCCGGTGCTGGGGCTCACGCTGTCGGCCATGATGCAGCCGGTGCCGCTCGGCATCCTGCTCGGCCTGTTCGTCGGCAAGCAGGTCGGCATCTTTGCCTCGGTCTGGATTGCGGTACGCACAAATCTGGCGGATCTTCCGGCCGGCGCAAGCTGGGGCCAGGTCTATGGCGTCGCGCTGCTGTGCGGCATCGGCTTCACCATGAGCCTGTTCATCGGCCTGCTCGCCTTCTACGACGACGAGGCGCTGCAAAGCGCGGTCAAGCTCGGCGTGCTGGCGGGCTCGCTGGCCTCCGCGCTTGTCGGCACCGCGGTGCTGCTGGTGGCGAAGCGGGAGACGCGCCCCGCGACGGCGTGAGGGCGTCGGGACGCAGAAGTTCGGCTGTTCTTTTGGCGGCTAGCTGGAGCAGGGGCGTGCTGCCCTCATCCTGAGCCGGACTCGGCGAAGCCGAGCCGTGTCGAAGGATAGCGATCTCTTCCGCCCTCATCCTGAGGAGGCGCGCAGCGCCGTCTCGAAGGATGGGCGGCAGACTCCGCAACCCGCCGCTTTTCACAACGCTAGTGCGCGCCGTCTAGCAACGAAAAGGCAGACGGCAAGCAGAACGTGTTTCTGCCGGCGTGGCTCACGCTTGACGAGATCTTCATTGGTTGACACAAATTATGTTGCAGGGGGGCAGTTGCGTGAAACGTCAAGAGATTAGAGTAGATCCATTTCTAAAATGGGCGGGCGGAAAGCGCTGGCTTGTTCGACAGGGATTCAAACCTCCAGCTTACACGGGCACCTATATCGAGCCGTTTCTGGGTAGCGGGAGCTTCTTCTTCCATCATTTGCCAAATAAGTCGGTTTTATCTGACATCAACGCCTCTTTGGTGGAGGTCTTTAACGCAGTGAAGATCTCTCCTGACGCTGTGTTCAACAAGCTGAAAGACCACGCGCGAAAGCACGATGAATCATATTACTACAAAGTCCGCTCTCAAAAGCCTCGCACCGAAGTAACACGAGCTGCGCGGTTCATCTATCTCAACAGAACGTGTTGGAATGGCCTGTACCGCGAGAATTTGAAGGGGCAGTTCAATGTGCCGATAGGTACAAAACAAACAGTGATATTCCCCGGGGATGATTTTGAAGCGATAGCAAAAGCACTTTCGGGGGCTGAAATCATTGCTTGCGATTTTGAGGTTGTTCTTAACAGGGCTCGGAAAGGAGATTTAATCTTTGCTGACCCGCCCTACACCGTAAAACACAATATGAATGGCTTCGTAAAATACAATCAGAAGCTTTTCACTTGGGATGATCAGGTGCGGCTTCGTGATTGCCTTTTATCTGCGTCCGAACGTGGGGCCAAGATCGTGTTGACGAACGCTAACCACGAATCTGTTAGAGGTATTTACAAGAATGACTTCACTATTTCTTCAATGAAAAGAGCGTCGGTAATTGCTGGTGCCAGCGATGCACGTGTAGGCACCACCGAGCTAATCATAAAGAACTTTTGATGCGCTTCCTCGACCCGATAATCACGCTATTTAAAGTGGCTTTTCACCACGCAACCTTGAGCGGGGATTTTTACAAATGTGACCGGAAGAACTTCAGCGACGCAGGCGTTGAGTTTTTCGTAGCTCTGCTTTTCTCGACGATGCCGCTTTGGTTGTTTCCAATTTTTAGTCCTCTGATATTTCAGGCGGACATGCCGGGAATAAGTAGTTACATAAAAGGTGGAGAGCTTTTCATTTATGCAGCAGCTCTGATGGGTCCGCTGATTTATATTATTGCAAAGCGCTATGGGGAGTTTGAGAAGGATAGTAAGTTTAAGCTGAGCATATCGTTTCCGCACGGAATGACATTCGTCGTAATGGCGATGCTAATATGTGTTTTTTCCGGTCTTTTCATCGGCATTATCAGAAGCCCGCTGGTGCAATCGTACTCGAACAAGCTCAATATGGGCGGCATCTTTTGGGCATCCATACTGACATACTCTATGTCATTGTATATTGTATTTACGGCATCGGTATATAGGAACGCTTTGGAAGATCACGTTCGTCGCGGTGGACAGAGTCGAGAGGCCGATGAATTTGCCTCCGAGTTCAAGGAGGCGAGGGATGCAACCTGAGTTGGATTTGGTCGTAATCGATCCTGATAAGATCGAATATTCGTTCCCTTGCTTCAAGGTCACGCAGCCAATCGGTGATATGTACGTGGCCGCGATACCTTTCAAAACGCTTATAAGAATATCGTACTTCGATGTTCGTCGCGTGCTTCAGGACGAACGTGACGTTGAACGGTATTTGGGAATACAGCGGCCACTAATCGACAAGCGCGTCCGAGCGTTGGAGGACTACGTCAACTACGCCGACGCTTCATTTCCTACATCGGTCATTCTATCAGTTGATCAGAACTATGCGGAGTTCAACCAGAAGACAGGAATGATGCATGTTCGTAACACTCTTCGCGGGGAGAAAAAGCCTTCAACTGCTATTTCACGTATTGCGAAGGTGCTCGATGGTCAGCATAGAATCGCTGGGCTGAGTTCATTTCGGGGAGAAACGTTCGACCTAACTGTCACTATATTTGTTGGAGCTGATGTTGCTGATGAGGCTACCATTTTCTCGACAGTGAATCTTGAGCAGACGAAAGTCCACAAGAGCCTTGTGTACGATCTTTTTTCACTGGCACGTAGTCGCAGTCCTCAAAAGACCTGTCACAACATTGCAGTCGCGTTGGATAGAGATGAAGAAGGGCCGCTTTTCCAACGCATGAAAAGGCTTGGATTTGCTACGGAAGGCCGAGTCTTTGAGCCGATCACACAGGCGACGTTTGTAGAGGCATTGCTCCCTTATTTAAGCGAGAATCCGAAAGCGGATCGTGATCTGTTGCTTCGAGGAAAATCACCATCGAAGGTTTACGGAGACGAGCTTCTAAAACTACCGTTTCGGAATCTGTTCATCGACGGCAAAGATCTGGATATCGCTAAGATACTGCACAACTACTTTGAGGCGGTAAGTACGAGGTGGCCCACCGCATGGAATTCGCGAGGGCGGGGTATGATGTTGAATCGCACAAATGGCTTCCGTGGGCTCATGCGTTTTCTTCGCTATGCGTATCTCGATGTCGGCGCACCAGGCGACATAGCCACTAAAGATCAGTTTTTGAACAAAGTTTTAGCCCGCATACAGATCGAGGATGAAGAGTTTACAACCGAGAATTTCCCCCCTGGTTCATCGGGGGAGGCAAAGCTAGTCCGTGTGCTTCGGCGCAAGGAGAAGGTTTGAAGGCTCCCGGTTATTTCGCGGCGAAGTCGAGCCACCACTAGCTTGACAATATTCCTATTTCATGCTACCCCCAAAACACCTTTCTTCGAGGAGGGGCGGTCCGGGCCGTTCTGATCGTGAAGAAGGGTGCGGTGGCCGGAGAGGCGAGGGGGTAACGGCC
>JALHQA010000001.1 GCA_022842205.1 Hyphomicrobiales bacterium | reverse complement strand
AAGCCGCCGAATATCTCTACCAGCGCGGCATCCCCGCCTATGCCTACTCGACCGAATTGCCGGTCGAGGTTCTCGGCGCAAAATACAAATGGGCGCGTGGCGCGGGGATGATCTGAACGGCTAGTGATATCCGTGCCATTGCCGCTGCCGGTTTGCGCAAAAGTACTTCCCTGTTTGCCGGCGAGAAGTCCCTGTTTCCAAACTACGGAAATTACGATCGCGGGTGCGCAGATAGCTAGATTTCATCGGGCATCCCGGCAGGGCGGACAATGGAGGCGACCCTTCGGGTGATTTCCCTGTTTTAAGGGACATAGCAGGAGCCTTTGTTCGCGAGCCGCTCCCCGGCCGCCAAGGTCGCGTCGGGTTCGTGGCGATTCACAATCCATTCGACAACGACGGCTCTCGGAGCCGGAGAACGGTTCGAGCTTCGAAACAAGGTGCAGCCACCGACCCGATCACCCGCTGGAGCGGGGCGGCATGAGAAAGCCGAGGCCGATCGAAACTGCTTCGTACAAGTTGCCAGGTTTCCTGAACTGCATCCGCTCCGTGCGCTGCAGGAGAGGCCGCAAAGTTTCTCTTTTTTTGTTAATACGGCGATACTGAAGGTGTGCCACTTGGGCGAGGGCTTTGCGGATAGCAACGGTCGCGCGCTCACTTTATATGCGGGCTCGTGGTGAAAACACAGAAAAGGCCGTCGCGCCCGCGGGCTTGACAGCTTTTATAAGTAAGAAGAAACTTACTATAGCGATATCGACCCATGGCGGTCATGTGGCCTGCTGCTTGCGGGCGGAGGGAGCATAAAATGAGCAACGGAACGGGTGCTTGGCTGTTGAGTGTCGGGCTTCTGCTTGGAGCGTGGGACGCGGCTCACGCGAAGACCATCCTGAAGTTTCATCACGATTTGCCCGAAGACAGTGCACAGCATGTCGCGGCGGAAAAATTCCGCGATCTCGTCGCCGAACGCACCAAGGGCGAGATCGAGGTGAAGATATTCCCGAACAACGGGTTGGGCGATGACGTGCAGGCCGCGCAGCAGATGCAGTTCGGGGCCATCGAGGGCGGCATTATTCCCACCGCGAAGCTGTCGAACTTCCAGCCCGCCATGCAGCTCCCGGATCTGCCTTTCTTGTTCCCGTCTCCGGAAGTGGCACACAAATTCCTCGACAGCGAGGTCGGCGATGAACTGCTTGCAAGCCTCGACAAGATCGGCCTCAAGGGCGTTACATTCTGGGAGAGTGGTTTCAAGCAGTTCACATGTAACAACCCGGTCGAAACGCCGGATGATTTCAAGGGCCGCAAGGTGCGAGTGATGGAAAGTCCCATCATCATCGCTCAGTTTCGAGCGCTCGGCTCGACGCCGGCACCTATTGCCTTCTCCGAAACCTACACAGCGTTGCAGCAGCGGGTTGTCGATTGCCAGGAGAATCCGCTGGTTTCGATCGTCAACATGAAATTCCACGAAGTTCAGACGAACACGATCATCAGCAATCATGCCTATCTCGGTTACGCTTTCGTGTTCAGCAAGAGGTGGTTCGAGGGGCTCGATGACGCGGCGAAGAAAACCCTTGTCGATACAGCGCGCGAGGTCACGGCGTTCCAGCGTGAGGAAACCGCGCGCCGCGAGGAAGGTTATATCAAGACGCTCGAGGCGAGTTCGACCAAGCTGACGCGGCTTCCCGACGAGCACCGCAGCGCCTTCGAGGAGGCGACACGGCCGGTCCACGAACAGTTCAAGGAAGCGATTGGCGCCGGTCTCATGGAAAAGACGTATAAGAAGATCGAGGAGCTTCGCGGCTCCTGACGCCGGACAGCGGGCAGCGGGCGGGCGCGATTCCCGCCCGCCCTTTTTTACTCTCATCTACGAGTCCGACGATGCTTGCGCAGTTCGATCGCATTCTCTCCTTTGTCGAAGACACGTTCATTTCGACGCTGCTGATCGCCGCGTCCGCGATCCTCTTCACGAATGTCGTCGGCCGCTACGTGTTCAACTCGGGCTTTGTCTGGGCGGAAGAAATCGTCCGCTACCAGATCGTCTGGCTTGTCTTCATCGGTGCCAGCGTCGCGGCCCGCAAGGGCATCCATATCGGCGTCGATGCGCTCGTGCAGGTAATGCCGGAGGGGCTTCGCAAGGTCGTACGCCTCGCGGTGTTGGGTCTGTGCATACTGTTCTGTGCGGTCCTGCTGTTCTATGGCATCGAGCTCATGCTGCAGACGCGTGGGTTCAACCAGCGTACGCCGGCGATGCAGGCGCCGTTCTGGTGGGCGCAGCTGGCCATCCCGGTCGGGGCCGCCCTGATGGGGCTGCGCTTCTCGCAGGAACTGGTGCGCACGGTCGCCGGACGCGAGCGCGCCGCCGAAACAACCATGCTCAACTGAAACGCAGGAGCCCGGCATGACGACCGCCTTCTTCTCGCTGTTTGCGTTCCTGCTTGCCGCCAGCGTGCCGATCTTCATCGTGCTCGCGCTGTCGGTGATGGCGATGATCTGGCTCGGCGGCATGATGCCGATGGCCATCGTCGTCGAGCGCATGTTCTCGGGCATCGACTCATTCGCGCTGATGGCAATCCCGTTCTTCATTCTCACCGGAAACCTGATGAGCGTAGGCGGCCTGTCGCGCCGTCTGATCCGGTTTGCCGATCTGATCGTCGGCCGCTTCACCGGCGGCCTCGGCATCACGACCGTGACCTCCGCGATGTTCTTCGGCGCGATCTCCGGCTCGAGCCCCGCGACCGTGGTGGCGATCGGTGGCATCTTGAATCCGGCCCTGCGCAAGGCCGGCTACAAGCCCGATTTCTCGATCGGCCTCATCGTGGCGTCGGGCTCCCTCGGCATCATCATCCCGCCGAGCATCGTGATGATCGTCTATGCCGCCGTCACCGGCGTTTCGGTCGGCGCGCTGTTCATGGCGGGTGTCGGCGCGGGCCTCGCCTATGGCGTGGTTTTCATGCTCTACGCTGTCTACCACGCGAACAAGCACAATGTGCCGCGCAGCCCGACGCCGAGCGGCGCGGAGATCTGGACCGGGTTCAAGGACGCGGTCTGGGGACTGGGCGTGCCCGTGCTCATTCTCGGGGGAATCTATGGCGGCGTCTTTACGCCGACCGAGGCCGCCGCGGTGTCGGTCATTTATGCCCTGTTCGTCTCGGCGGTCATCTATCGCGAGAAGACGCCGGCGGAACTCTGGGAGGCCGTGCGCGATTCGGCGGCGACGACGGCGCAGGTAATGATCATCCTGTCTGCGGCCGCGGTCCTCGCCTGGTACATGACCTCGACCGGCATGGCTGTCTCGATCGCCAATGCGATCCTGTCGCTCAGCACCGATCCGATCCATCTGTTCATGCTGATCAATGTCGCGGTGCTGATCGCCGGCATGTTCCTCGATGCCGCCTCGATCATGGTGATTCTCGGGCCGCTGCTCTACAAGGTCGGCCTGCAGGTCGGGATCGACCCCGTGCATCTGGGCGTCGTATTGACGGTGAACGGCGCCATCGGCATGTTCACGCCGCCGTTCGGCCTCAACCTGTTCGTAGCGTCGAGCCTCGACGGCGTTTCCTATGAGCAGGCCGTGAAAGGCGCTCTGCCGTTCATCGGGCTTGCGATTCTCGGCCTGATGATAGTGACCTATGTGCCCGCGATCAGCATGTGGCTGCCGCGGATGCTTTATGCAGGGCTGTAGAGCTGTGATCGATAGCTTCGAAACGTCGGGTTCACCGCTGGATCAGGTAAGCCATGAGGACTTCTTCCGCATGCTTCCTGCGATCATCGAGCCATCGCGGGTCCGCGGTGTCGCGGTCAAAAATTACCGATAGTGTGTAACGGTTGGCGATGTGGATCTGGCTGAGAGCGACGAGCGATACGTAAAACTGTATCGCATCTATGCGCGGACGGAAGAGCCCCTGACGCTGACCCTTCTCGATCATCTCCTCGATGGAGCGCACCAGCGGCGCGGTCATGGCACGTACATTCGGAATGCGACGTAGATACTTCGCGCGCAGTGTGTTCTCGTTGCTTATGAGCGCCAATACGTCGTTGTTTGACGCAAAGAAATCAAAAGTGAAGTTGATAAGCCGGCGCATCCCGTCGATCGGGGCGGCCCCCGTGAGATCGAGCTTGTCCTCCTCATTGCGAATCCGCGTGTATGCGTCTTCGAGAACGGCAAGGTAGAGGCCTTCCTTGTCGCCGAAGTAGTGATAGATCATCCGCATATTCGACTTGCTCCGGGTCGCGATGCGCTCGACGCGCGCACCGCTGAAACCGTGCTGGCCGAATTCACGGCTGGCGGTACGCAGGATGCCCTGCCGAGATTTAACCGCGTCTCGCTTGCGTTTCGGCTTCTCGATAGCCGCAGTAACCGTGCGGCCACCAGGCATCTTCGTTCGTTCCATAGGCTTTCCCGTCTGCGTCTGCCGGCAGCACCTTGTACGCCGAGCGCCGCCCGGTCTCAAATCCGATCTTGACATTTACCCGTAAGTAAAAAAAATATTACATAATAGAGACCGGGAGAACCCATGCTGCAGACGGCGCGAAGTTTCAAGGGAATGGTTGTTGCGCCCCATCGTCTCGCGGCTGAAGCGGGGCTTTCGGTGCTGCGCGAGGGCGGCAACGCGATCGAAGCCATGATTGCCGCGGCCTCTACGATCGCGGTCGTTTATCCCCATATGAACGGGCTGGGCGGCGACGGGTTCTGGCTGATCGGCAGGGCTGGCACTCCGCCCATCGGAATTCAGGGCTGCGGCCGTGCCGCGCTTGGAGTGGATCGCGCGTGGTTTGCGACGCAGGGGCTGACACGCATCCCGACGCGAGGGCCGCTGTCCGCAGTTACGGTTGCCGGAACCGTTGCCGGCTGGGATCGCGCCAACTACCTTAGCCGCACCCAGTTCGGTGGCCGGCTGCCGCTTTCCCGGTTGCTCCAGGACGCGATCCATTACGCGTGGGAGGGCGTCGCGGTAACCGATAGCCTGCACATCAATGCAGCGAAGAAGCTCGCCGAACTGCGCGATGTGCCCGGCTTCGCCGATCTCTACCTCGTTGACGGCGCTCCGGTCCCGGTCGGGTATCGGTTGCGTCAGCAAAAGCTCGCCGACACGCTGACGCGGCTGTCGCAGACCGATTTCTCGGACTTCTACCGCGGCGAACTCGCGCGCTCGATGGCGTCCGATCTCGAAAAGGTCGGAAGTCCGCTGCGGCTTGAGGATTTCCAGCGGCATGAGGCCGTCGAGGTCCGCCCGCTGTCGATCGAGGTAGCGGGCCACACGGTCTATAATCTGCCGCCACCGACCCAAGGGCTGGCATCGCTCCTCATCCTTGCCCTGTATGCACGGCGCCCCGCTGCAGCCGCCGACAGCGCCGATCATCTGCACCGGCTCGTGGAGGCCACGAAAGCGGCCTTCCGTGTTCGCAACGCCCATGTCACCGATCCCGATTACATGACGTCCGACCCTCTGGATTTTCTGCGGGATGCGGAAATAACACGCATGGCCGGAACGATGTCCGATGAGCGCGCGGCGCCTTGGCCCGATCCCCCGAGGCCGGGGGACACGGTCTGGCTTGCCGCGACCGACCATCGCGGTCTCAGCGTCAGCTTCATACAGAGTATCTACTGGGAGTTCGGCTCTGGCGTCGTGCTGCCGGGAACCGGCATTACCTGGCAGAACCGGGGGATGAGTTTCGATCTCGATCCCTCCGGGATCAATGCGTACGAACCTGGGCGTCTGCCGTTCCATACGATTCAGCCCGCGCTTGCGGAACTCAGCGACGGTCGCCTGATGGCCTATGGCACGATGGGCGGCGAAGGACAGCCGCAGACACAGGCCGCCGTTTTCACACGCCATGTCCTGCATGGCCAGGATCTGCAAGCCTCCGTCACCGCGCCGCGCTGGTTGCTCGGCCGTACATGGGGCGAAGAGAGCACCAATCTGAAAATCGAGAACAGGTTCGACCCGGCTGTCATCGACACCCTGAAAGCGCGCGGGCACGATGTTCAGGTAGTCGGTGCGTTCGAGGAATTCATGGGCCATGCCGGTGCGATCGTGCGCCATCCGGACGGACTTCTTGAGGGTGCGTGCGATCCTCGCAGCGACGGTGCGGTCGCCGCCCGCTAGAAAAAATATTCGAACGACTCTCCCTGAACCGCCGGGCTCCCCTCCAAGACCCGGCGGTATTTTTTTTGCAGCGGTTCAAACCGGCTAGGCTTTATGCCGGACAACATGCGCGCTCTTCCCACGCGCTTGGCATGAGCGTTCCCGCCAATTGACAAAGTAAGAAACTTCTTACTAACGTGCATCAACTGGATGCGTTGCTATTGGGAGAAGGCAGGATGGCCGACAGCAATATATCGCCCGCGTTGGCGCTTCTCGTTTCCGAGGTCAAGGTCGTGAACGTCGGCCTCGAAGGGTTCGTGAAGGATCTGAAGGATTGCGACATCGAGGTGGTGCATCTCGACTGGTCGCCTCCCGCTGGCGGCGATCCGGAAATGGCGACGCTCCTGGCAAAACTCGGCGTGTGAGGCGGTAATGAAACTGATCGAAGAAGCCAACGCCGAAGCGCTGAAGCGCATTCTCGAAGGCGAGCCCAAGCTGCTGGATGTCGTGCCCGCCCATACGGCGATCAAAGGATTGAAAGAGCGGATGATCCTTCACGCCGGTCCGCCGATCGCCTGGGACCAGATGTGCGGCCCGATGCGCGGGGCCGTCGCCGGCGCCATTGTGTTCGAAGGCTGGGCGCCGGATCTCGCGGCGGCCGAGAAGCTGGCCGCGTCGGGCGGAATCGAGTTCCATCCGAACCATCATTTCGACGCCGTCGGCCCGATGACGGGCATGACGACGGTTTCCATGCCGGTCTTCGTTGTCGAGAACATCCGCTTCGGCAATCGTGCGTACTGCGCGATCAATGAGGGGCTCGGCAAGGTCATGCGCTTTGGAGGCAATGACGAAAGCGTGATCGCGCGCCTGCGCTGGTTGCGCGACGTCTTTGGTCCAGAGTTGTCGAAGGCGATCCGCTCGCTCGGAAGCGTCGAGCTGAAGTCGGTCGTCGCGCGAGGGCTGTCGATGGGCGACGAGCTGCACCAGCGCAATGTCGCCTGTTCGAGCGTATTCCTGCGAGAGATCGCCCCGGCGCTGGCGCGCGTGTCCGACAACAAGGACACGCTAGCTGAATGCCTCGCCTTCATCGCGAGGAACGACCAGTTCTTTCTCAATATCGCCATGGCGATGGCCAAGACGATGACCGATCCGGCCAAGGGGATTCGCGGTTCGACGGTAGTGACCGCCATGTGCCGTAACGGCACGGAGTTCGGAGTGCGCGTCAGCGGCACGGGCGACCAATGGTTCACGGCTCCGGTGGAGATGCCCGAAGGTCTGTACTTTCCGGGCTATTCCGAGAAGGACGCCAATCCCGATATGGGCGACAGCGCGATTGTCGAAACCATCGGCCTCGGCGGCTTTGCGATGGCGGCGTCGCCCGCGGTTGCTGGATTTGTTGGCGCGGGCGCGCCGTCGGCCGCGGCCAATTTTACAAAGGCCATGGGCGAGATAACGGTCGGACAGAATCCCGAATGGACAATAGCGGCAATGGATTTTGCAGGCGTTCCAACCGGTATTGACGTCCGTCTCGTTGTGGAGACCGGTCTTGCGCCGACGATCAATACCGGCATAGCGCATCGCGAACCTGGCGTTGGCCAGGTGGGTGCAGGTGTCGTCAAGGCGCCCATGGCCTGCTTCACGCAGGCTGTCCGAGCCATCGCCAAAGATCTGGGTGTGTCATGACAGCTTTCGTTCTCAACGAAATCCGCAAGGGCTTCTATCTCGATTCGGTTGCGCTCATGCGCTTGTCGCGCGAGATTGCCGGCGCGCCAGGCATTATCGAGGCGGCGCTCATGATGGGCACGCCCGCCAATATTGCCATCATGCGCAATGCCGGTCTTCTGCAGGATGCCACCACACCGCAGGGCAACGACCTGGTGCTCGCGATCCGCGCCGAAAGCGAAGATGCGGCGCGCACGGTGCTGGCTCAGGCCGAGAAGGAACTCGATAAGCCCAAGACGCAGGGTGGCGGCACCGAAGCCTGGCGTCCGCGCAGCATTGCCGCCGCCGTCAACGGCGTGCCCGGTCTCAACCTGGCGCTCATTTCCGTACCTGGCGATTTTGCGGCTGCGGAGGCACGCAAGGCGTTGAACCGCGGACTTCATGTCATGATGTTCAGCGACAACGTGTCGATCGAGGACGAGCGTTCGCTCAAGGACCGCGCGCGCGAGCTCGGACTGCTCATGATGGGGCCGGACTGCGGCACCGCGATCATCGGCGGGGCGCCGCTCGCGTTCGCCAACCGCCTGAAGCGCGGCGGTATCGGTATCATCGGCGCGTCCGGTACGGGCACCCAGGAGGTCTCGTGTCTGATCTCGGAGGCGGGCGAAGGCATCTCGCACGCCCTTGGCGTCGGCGGGCGTGATCTCAAGAAGGAAATCGGCGGCATCACCACTCTGATGGCGATCGATGCGCTCGATGCCGATCCTTCCACCGAACGCGTCGTGCTGATCTCGAAGCCGCCGCATCCCGATGTGGCAAAGGCGGTGATCGCGCGCATTGCGAAGAGCCCGAAGCCGTACACGGTGTGCTTCATCGGCGCGGCCTCGGCTGATCTGCCCCCCAACGCACGATTCGCGCCTACCCTCAAGGGAGCGGCGGAGATCGCGATCGGCCGCAGTATTGGTGACGGCTTTGACGCGCAGGCCGAGGCCTCGCGCCACAACAGGCGCGCTGGCGCCGGCCGGATCGAGGGGCTCTATTCCGGCGGCACGCTTTGCGCCGAAGCGCAGGTCATCCTCACCGCCGGCGGTCGCGAGGTCGCATCCAATGCCGCCATTCCCGGCATCCCGTATCTGGATTCGCCGGATAGCAAAGGCCGCGAGCGTATGATCGATCTCGGCGCCGACGAATACACCAAGGGCAAGCCGCATCCGATGATCGATCCGTCCGTACGCGATGAAGCCCTGCGCGCGGCGCTGCAGGATCCGTCGATTGCGGTCATCCTTGTCGATCTCGTTATTGGCTACGGCGCGCATGCCGACCCCGCCGGTTATCTCGCCGAGGTTGTCGCAGGCCGCGGCAAAAATGCTCCGCTGATTGTTGGATCGGTCTGCGGTACGGAGCAGGATCCGCAGGTCCGCTCCGCGCAGATAAAACGCCTGCAGGATGCCGGCATCCTCGTCGCACCATCGAATGAAGATGCCTGCACTCTTGCCCTCGCCCTTGTCTCCCGCGACTGAGGATCATGACATGCGCACACTCAACGAAGTCCCGCGTCGTCTCGTCATCGCCATCGGCGGCAACGCCGTGCATCCCGAAGACATAGCGGGCACTTCCGAAGAACAGAAGAGTGTGGCGGATCAGACCGCGCAGGCGCTTCTGGCGATTGCGGAACTCGACAACGAACTGGTCATTACGCACGGCAATGGACCCGTCGTCGGCAAGATCATGATGCGTCAGATGCTGACGATGAATCGCATTCCGCCGATGTCGATGGACATCTGCGTGGCCCACAGCCAGGGCGGTATCGGATATCTTCTGATGCAGGCCATCGAGAACGGGCTGCGCCAGAAGGGCAATCCCCGGCATGTCGCCAGTCTCCTGACACAGGTGGAGGTCGATCCCGACGATCCGGCATTCAAGAATCCGACGAAGTTCGTCGGGCCGTTCTTCTCCGAAGACGAAGCGAAGAAGATTTCGGAAGAACTCGGCTGGCTGATGCGCGAGGATTCGGGGCGAGGCTGGCGGCACGTCGTGCCGTCGCCGTCGCCGCGCCATGTCTGCGATATTTCTCTGGTCGACGCGCTGGTGAAGCGCGGAACGATCGTCATCGCGGGCGGTGGCGGCGGCATTCCTGTGGTGCGCGACGACAAAGGCGTACGCACGGGCGTTCCGGCGGTGATAGACAAGGATCTCACCTCGGCGCATATCGGAAATGTGCTCGGCATCGAGGAGCTTCTGATCCTGACCGCCGTGCCGCGCATAGCGGTGAATTTCGGCAAGCCGGACCAGCGCGAGCTTGCCGAGGTCACGTTGGCGGAAATCAAGGCCTATCACAAGGAAGGCCACTTCCCGCCGGGAAGCATGGGGCCGAAGGTCGATGCTGCGATCCGCTTCATCGAAGGGGGAGGCAAGCGGGCGATCATCAGCCATCTCGACCATGCGTTGCCGGCCATTCTTGGCAAGACCGGTACGCACATCGTCCCGGGATGACGATCGCCGCATCTCTCGCGCGCGCCGAGATGATCGGCGTCGATGCGCTCCGCGCTCTGACGCCCGGAGCCGGGGAGGTCGCGGCGGTCTTCCGCCGCTCGGTCTATATCCGCTGCGGTGCCGCGTGGGCGTGTCTCGGCAACTCTGAGATCGGGGCGGGGCCGCTGAATATCCTCGTAGATCTTCGCTGCAACTGGAGCACGCTGGTTTCGCCGGGGGAGCCGGTGCGTGTCACCGGGGACCGGCTGCATGTCGGCCGCGTCCCTGTGGCTATCGCGCGGACGGCGATCTGGACTGCGCCATCGGTGCCCGGCTGGACGGAGCGAAGCCTGTCGGATGGTCTGACGCGCCTTGACGACATGCTGCGTCGTTACCCCCCGCCGGACGAGGGGCTGGGCTGCTTCGCCGTGCCCGAGGCCGATCCGTTCTCGATCGAGGCGCGCGCCGCAGCGCCGACGATTGCCGCGTTGATACGCTGGCTCGGAGGGGATGTCCCGGTGCCCGACGCGGCTGCCCTCCTCGGAATGGGGCCGGGGCTGACACCTTCCGGGGATGACTATCTCGCCGGTATGCTCGCCGCATTGCATGCAACAGGGCGGGGTAATCTGCATCGCCTTCTTTGGAGTGTGATCGGGCCGCAGCGCCACAGCCTCACGACCGCCATCAGCGCGGCCCATCTCGGATGCGCCGCAGAGGGCCGGCTGGCGGCGCGCCAGCATCTGATGCTCAATGCAATTCTGACGGCGGACGAAGCGGCGTTGCGCGAGGGCGTGATGGCGCTGGCGGCCGAATCGCACACGTCGGCGTGGGACGGTCTGGCGGGCATGGTCGCGGTCCTGAGATCGGCTATCGTGCCGGGCAGCGAGACGGCGGAAAGGAATAGTTGCAAAGAGGCGGCTGAATTGCATACAACGCAATGAGACAGTGGCGTTCCGCCATCTCCGCTTGCGAACTCTTCCATGTCCAAATCGTCCGGCAAAGCCGCCGAGAATGACCGCATCAGCAGCATCTGCGATGCGCTCCGCCAGGCTATTATCGAGCAGGCGCTGAAGCCCGGCACCAAATTGCCGGAGGATACATTGGGCGAACGGTTCGGCGTCGGCCGCACGATCGCCCGTCAGGCGCTGGCGCAGCTTGCTGCTGAAGGGCTGGTAGATCACAAGCGCAACAAGGGCGCGGAAGTCGCGACGCCGAGCTGGGAAGAGGCACGCGACCTGTTCGATCTGCGCATGAGCCTCGAGCGGCTGGTGGTGTCGCGGCTCGCCGGCAATCTGACGCCGGAGCAGATCGCGGCGCTGCGCCAGCACATCGCCAAGGAGCGCGCCGCGCGAAACACCCGCGAGGCGATTTCGGTGCGGCTCGCGACCGAGTTCCACACGATCCTGGCCGAGATGACGGGCAGCCCGGTTCTCACCCGTTACGTACTGGAAATCTGCCGCCGCTGCGGCCTTACCCTGACGCTATACGCGCGCCCGCATTCCTCCGAATGCGCAATCAACGAGCATATCGAGATTCTGGATGCCCTCGAAAAGGGCGACGCGCAGGCGGCCATCCGCATAATGCACCATCATCTGGAAGAGGTGGCCAGTCGCGCGCTGATTTCTCCGACCGTTGTCCAGACGCCGAGCCTGATGGATATGCTGGCCCCTTACGCCAATGGCGGCAATGGCGCGCGAGCGGCGGAGGCGGCGTCGAAATCCCCAAAGACGGGGCGAGGCGCGAAAAACCGCAAGAAATGAAAAAAGGCTGACGTGGCGGCAGCCTTCCTCAATAAGTACATTCTCTCAGGCCTCGATACCGTTCTTTGTGAGCAGGCGTTCGGCGCTGTCGTTCCACACATCCTGCGCAACGATCAGCCCGTTGCGGACGACGAACCGGTCGACATAGCGGTTGCCCTCGAAGGGCGTTCCATCCGGCCATTCGCCATAAAGCGTGCCAAGGCTGTAGACGATCGTTTCCGTCTCTCCGGGAACGGTCTCGAACCGGTCCATCTGCTTCTTGACCCATTTGTAACGACGCGCGTTGAAGCCCGTTGCGCCGGTTGGCGTGTCGAATTTGCGCCCGCCGGTGAAGGTCAGGGCGAAATTCGGTCCGACAAACTTTGCGGCCGCCTCGGGGTCGGGGATCATGTGCGTCTCAAGGTAGATGCGTACCGTTTCGGTGTCCTTTGCGGCGTCTGCCTTCTTCAGGGTCGCGGTGCTCATCTCTCCTCCTTCTCGAATGTTTTCAGCAGCTTCGTGGTTGGCGCCGTCTGCCGTCGCGAAAAAGCTCGGTGCCGGGCAATATAATACTAGACTCGGTAAAAATCGCATGCATTAATTGCATGCATAAAAACAAGAGGAAACGCGACACTTATGTACCGGCAAAGTCGGCCATGAGTGTGTGCAAAAGAACGAAACTGGCATGCAATTCGCATTGCATGCTCCGTATCGCGCACACGGAGACATCAAATGGTATGCAGGAACACGAGTTGGACACGCCGCCTGGTTCTGGCTGGCATCTCCACCGCGGCTCTGGCGCTCAGCGCGCCCTTCGACCTGGCTCAGGCGCAGGAGACCATCAAAGTCGGCCTGGTCGCCGCTCTTTCCGGCCAGTCGGCCAAGTCGGGCGAGGCGATCACACGCGGCCTCAGCATCGCCATCGACGAGGTGAATGCGGCCGGCGGCATCAACGGCAAGAAACTCGAACTCGTTTCGCGCGATGATGAGAGCAATCCCGGCAAGGGCCTGCTGGCGGCGCGTGAACTCGTTCAGCGCGAAAAGGTCGCCGTCCTCTTCGGCGGTCTCGATACGCCGGTGTCGTTGGCCATTGTTCCGTTCGCCAACCAGGCAAAAGTGCCGTTCATGGGCGTCTGGGCCGCAGGCACCAACATCACGCGCAATGGGGCGGCCGACAACTATGTCTTCCGCGTGTCGGCGGTCGATGCCTATGTCGGCGAGGCGCTGGTCGACTACGCGCTGGAAAAGAAGGGCGCGAAGGCGCCGGGCATGATCCTCATCAACAATCCGTGGGGTGAATCCAACGAACACGCGCTGCACGACGCGCTGAAAAAGCGCGGCGTCGAAGCAGTCGGCGTCGAGAAGTTCGAAACCAACGATGTCGACGTCGTGCCCCAGCTTACCCGCCTGAAACAGGCCGGTGCCGACGTGCTGTTCATGGTGGCGAATGTCGCGCCATCATCGCAGGTGGTGAAATCGCTCGACCGTATGGGCTGGGATGTACCCGTTGTCTCGCATTGGGGCCCGTCGGGCGGCCGCTTTACCGAACTGGCCGGACCGCGCGGTGAGGATGTGCATTTCATCCAGACCTACACGTTCACCGACAATATGTCGCCGAAGGGCCAGCAGGTCTTCGCCAAGCTGAAGGAAAACTATGGCGTGACCTCGCTCGCGGACGTCATGCCGGCGACCGGCATTGCCAACGCCTATGACGCGCTCCACCTGTCGGCGCTGGCGCTCGCCAAGGCCGGCTCGACCGATGGCACGGCGGTGCGCGATGCCTTCTACGAGATCGGCGGATATGACGGGCTGATCAAGACCTACGACAAGCCGTTCTCTCCCGAGAACCACGATGCGCTGAACGCGAAGGACTACGTGTTCACCCATTTCGTGAAGGGCGAGATCATCCCCCTCAACTGACGGCTTGCGCGGACGGGGCCTGGCTCCGTCCGCCTTTTCCTTCGTTCAACGTTAAGACGAGGACGTCCGATGCTCCTGACTTCCGCGATCGTTACCGGGCTTGGCCTCGGCTCGATGTATGGGCTCATCGCGCTGGGATTCCATATCACCTACACCGTATCCAATACGGTGAACTTCGCCCAGGGCAGCGCCATGATGGTGGGGGCCGTTCTAGGCTTCACTCTGATGGTGACGCTCGGCATGCCGTTGTGGATCGCCGCGCCGATCGCGCTGGCCGGTTGCGGCGTGTTCGGGCTGATCGTCGAGCGATTCCTCGTCCGTCCGTTCGTCGAGCGCAACTCCGACGCATGGCTGATGGCGACCGTCGCCGGCGGCATCATCGTCGACAACATCGTGCTCTTTACCTTCGGCAAGGAGCCGCGGAGCCTGCCGTCGCCGCTCGCGACGAACAGCATCGAGTTTCTGGGCACCGGCGTCTATCCTCTGCAACTCCTCATTCCGGTCGTTGGAATCGCGGTCGCTGTTGCGCTTCAGACCGTCTTCCGGCGCACCGATTTCGGCAAGGCGCTTCTCGCCGTCGTGCAGAACCGCGACGCGGCGCGTCTCATGGGCATCAACGCCAAGGTCGTCATCGCCTCGGCGTTTGCCATATCGACGGCACTTGCCGGCCTGGCCGGGCTGCTGATCGCGCCACTGTTTTCAGTGCATTCCGACATGGGAACACTGTTCGGCCTCAAGGCTTTCGCCGTCGCCATCCTCGGCGGCATAACATCGGCCACGGGCGTCATGATCGCGGGCCTCCTGTACGGATTGATCGAGGCGCTCGTCACAGCCTATCTCGGCTCCACCTACACCCAGATCGTGGTGTTTTCCGTCATCATTCTCGCGCTTGCGCTGCGCCCGAACGGGTTGCTCGGCCGTGCCGCGGTCAACAAAGTCTGAGGAGCGCGCCATGAACCGTCTGTTCGGCTCGTCCAATCCCGCAATGCTCGCCGCGATCGCCGCGATCACTGCCGGCGGCGTCGTCTTCGCACTCACGGGAGGCAGCTACTTCACCTTTGTGGTTGCGCTCGTCGCACTCACCACGATCGTCGGCGTCGGCCTCAACATCCTCGTCGGTCTGACCGGCCAGATTTCTCTCGGTCATGTCGGCTTCTACGCGATCGGTGCGTACACCGTCGGCATTCTCAATCTCAATGGCGTCGATTTCTGGCTCGCATTCCTCGCGGCGGGTCTTATGGCCGGTGCGGTTGGCGCGCTGCTGGCGTTGCCCGCCATGCGGGTGTCCGGCCCCTATCTCGCGATGGTGACGATTGCATTCGGCTTCATCGTCGAGCACAGCATCATCGAGATGCAGGGACTCACGGGAGGCCAGAACGGCCTCATGGGTTTTGCCGGGCCAAGCCTCGGCGGCTTCGCTTTCGGCGAGCGTGAAATGGCGATCCTCGCCATCGTCCTCGCCGGTCTTGCGCTGGTATTCTTCGATCGCTTGGCGCGCAGCGGCTGGGGCCGCGCGATGATCGCGGTGCGCGATGCGGAAGTCGCCGCGCGCTCGGTCGCGCTGCATCCGCTCACGGTCAAGGTCGCGGCTTTCGCCATTTCGGCGGCTCTCACCGGACTGGCGGGCGCGATCTATGCGCCGCTGATGATGTACATCGCGCCGAGTTCCTTCATGTTCTCGCAGTCGATCATTTTCCTGTTCGCGGTGATCGTCGGCGGGATCGGCTGGACGCTGGGGCCGGTGTTCGGCGCTATCGTGACCGTGCTGCTGCCGGAGATGCTGTCGGGTCTTGCGGAGTACCGCCTGCTGTTCTTCGGCGCGATGCTCCTCGCGGTGCTTTGGCTCGCCCCGTCCGGCATTGTCGGTGCGTTGTCGCGCGTTGTTCCCAAGCGCCGTGGAATGACTCAGGATGCTTTGCCGGAGGTTTCTATCGCCGAATTCCTGCGCCGCGAAAAGGAAAGCGAATCTCTCCAGGTATCGGATATCGGCATCACGTTCGGCGGAATCCGCGCCGCGCGCGATGTGAACCTGACCGCCCGCCCGGGATGCGTCACCAGCATCATCGGCCCCAACGGCGCCGGCAAGACCACCGTGCTGAACATGATCGGCTGCTTCTACAAGCCGAGCACAGGCTCGATCCGTCTCGGAAAGACAGAACTTGCCGGATGCACCGCGACGGTAGCCGCGCGCGCGGGCATTTCTCGTACATATCAGACAACCAAGCTCTTTCCCTCGCTGAGCGTGATGGACAACGTCCTGGTCGGTTTGCGGGGCGGACGGCTCGGCAATCCGTTGGCGGCGCTGGACCAGCCGCGGGACACCGCGGTTGCGGAGGGGCTTCTCAAGCTTGTCGGTTACGAGGGACCGCGGGATTGCCCGGCGGCCGACTTGCCGCATGTCGACCGCCGTCTTGTCGAGATCGCGCGTTCGCTCGCGCTACGGCCGTCGGTACTTCTTCTGGACGAGCCGGCCGCAGGTCTGGTGCAGGGCGAGAAAATTACGCTGGCCAAACTTCTGCGCCAGATCGCCGACCTCGGCATCGCCGTCGTGCTCGTCGAGCATGACATGGCGCTCGTCATGGGCATCTCCGACGAGATCCTGGTGCTGGACGCCGGCAAGCCGATTTCCGCCGGTGAGCCGTCGAAGGTGCGCAGCGACCCGGCGGTCATCGCCGCCTATCTCGGCTCCGGCGAACTCAAGGCGAAGCCGCGCGCCAAGGGATGGAGCGATAACGGCGAGAAGGTTCTTGCGGTTGGCGGTCTTTCCGCAGGCTACGGATCTGTCGGTGTGTTGAAGGCGGTGAACATCGATGTCGGTGCGGGCGAGATGGTGGCGCTGCTTGGCGCCAACGGCGCCGGAAAGTCGACCACGATGAAGTCGCTGAGCGGGCTTCTGCGCCCGGTGGATGGCGCGATTTCACTCGGCGGGGATATGATCGAAAGCCTTCCCGCGCATGAAATCGCGCGTCTTGGCCTCGCGCTGGTCCCGGAAGGCCGCCAGGTTTTCCCGGAACTCAGCGTACTGGACAATATGCGCATCGGTGCCTACCGGCGCGGCAAGGGCGACTATTCGGGTGAAATCGAGGCCCTGCTTAATCGGTTCCCGCGGTTGCGCGAGCGTCTGCATGTACGTGCCGGGCTCCTGTCCGGTGGCGAGCAGCAGATGCTGGCTGTCGCGCGCGGCCTTATGTCAAAGCCTCGAATTCTTTTGCTCGACGAGCCCTCGCTCGGCCTTGCCCCGCAAATGATCGAGGAACTGTTCTCCGTGCTCGCCGACCTGCGCGACGAGGGGATCACTATCCTGCTGGTCGATCAGATGGCGGCGTTGACGCTGGCTGTCGCCGATCGTGGCTATGTGCTGGAGCAGGGTCAGGTCGTGCGTGCCGACACCGCGGATGCGCTGCGCGGGGACAAGGCTCTGGAGGATGCCTATCTCGGCAATGACCGCGTGCATTCAGAGCCGAGAAAGAAGGTTCCCGCATGAGCAGGCCTGTGCTGGATCTTGTTCTGAGGCGTGGGTGCGTCCACGGCTGCGGACATGGTACAACGATGGATATCGGCATTCGCGCCGAGCGGGTCGTCGAGATCGCTCCATCAATCGCAACCGACGCACGCGAGATCGATCTGGGCGGGCGTCTGGTTTGCGGCGGCTTCATCGAGACCCATATCCATCTCGACAAAGCCTGCATACTTGGCCGCTGCGGTCATTCGGAATCGCTTTCGCACGCGATCGCCAAGGTGTCCGCATTGAAGCGCGACTTCACGGTCGAGGATATCTACGCCCGCGGTCAGAGCGTTCTGGAGAAGGCGCTGATTCAGGGAACGACCCGCATGCGCACGCATGTGGAAGTCGATCCTCGTGTTGGTCTGCGGGCATTCGAGGCGATCTCGCAACTGAAACGAGATTATGCCTGGGCGATGGATCTTGAGATTTGCGTCTTCCCGCAGGAGGGTCTGCTCAACGATCCGGGTGCGGACGAGCTTCTTGTCGAGGCGCTCAAGCGTGGCGCGGACGCAATCGGAGGATGCCCATACACAGATACGAGCCCGAAAGCCCAGATCGCCCGCATCTTCGATCTGTCGGAGCAGTTCGACGTCGACATCGATTTCCATCTTGACTTCGATCTCGAACCTTCGGCCATGGACCTCTATGAAGTCTGCCGTCAGGCCGGGGCGCGCAAGCGCGGCGGCCGTGTTGCGGTCGGTCATGTGTCCAAGCTGTCGGCGGCGCCTCCGACCCTGCTGCAGAAAGTGGCCCAAATGATGCGCGACTCGGGCGTGGCGCTGACTGTTCTTCCGGCAACCGATCTGTTCCTGATGGGAAATGGGTGTACGCATTCCGTTCCGCGTGGCGTAGCACCGGCGCATCGCCTTCTGGAGCAGGGTGTGACCTGCAGCATTTCCACGAATAATGTTCTCAATCCCTTCACGCCGTTCGGCGACGGTTCGCTGCTGCGCATGGCAAATATGTATGCCAATGTTCTGCAGGTGGGCGATCAGGAAGGCATGGCGCGCTGTTTCGACATGGTGACGTCGCAGTCCGCGCGGCTGATGAACCTCAACGACTACGGGGTGCGCATCGGAAACCCGGCGGATATTGTCGTCGTCGATGCGGCGACGCCATCCGCCGCGGTCGCCGAGATCGCGCAGCCCATGTTCGGACTCAAGGCAGGACGAGAAACATTCCGCCGGCCGCTTCCGACCGTTGTTCGCCCGCTCGCTGCGGCGGCGGAATGAGCATCGCGGAATTCATGTGAACCCGGGCGGCGCCGGCCCGCCGGCTGCCCAGTCGAGAAGCTCGACCGTATGTACGATGGGCGTGCCGGTTCCCTGGGCGATCTGGGTGATGCAGCCGATATTGCCCGTGGCGATGACGTCCGGCTTTACCCGGTTGATGTTGCCGACCTTCCGCTCCAGCAGACGCCGTGAGAGTTCGGGCTGGAGCATGTTGTAGGTTCCCGCCGATCCGCAGCAGATATGCCCCTCGGGAATCTCGCGCACCGTGAATCCCGCGTTACGGAGCAGGTTCTGCGGCGCCGTCTTGACCTGCTGGCCATGCTGCAGCGAACAGGCGGAGTGATAGGCGACAGCCATGTCGCGCGGGGCAGTGGATTCGGCTTCCGGCAGACGCGTCAGGTATTCGGAAATGTCCACCGCGAGCGCGGAGACGCGGGCCGCCTTGTCCGCATAGTCCGGATCGTTCCGCAGCATGAAGCCATAGTCCTTGATGGTCGTCCCGCAACCCGAGGCGGTGACGATGATCGCGTCGAGGCCTTCGCCCCGGATTTCGCGTGTCCATGCATCGACGTTCTGCCGCGCGGCGTCGAGCGAGCGTTCCTCCTGGCCCATGTGGTGGACAAGCGCGCCGCAGCAGACCTCGCCCTTTGCGTGGACGACCTCGATCCCGCGCCGCGTCAGGTAACGTATCGCCGCTTCGTTGATCGAGGGGCGCAGCACCGGCTGGGCGCAGCCTGAAAGCAGCGCGACGCGTCCGGCGGGCTGGGCCGGCGGCGCCGGAGCGGGAATCGCGGCCGGCAGATTCGACGGCGCGAGCGCCAGCATGGCGTCAAGCTCGCACGTGCCGGGAATGAGGCGAAGAACCGGCCGGAGCGGTCGCGCCAGCCGCGCCAGCCGCACGGCGGCGCGAAACCGCGCCGGATAGGGCAGGACGTTGGCGAGAACCGAGCGGAGGAGACGCTGGAGCGGCGGACGCCGATAGGTCTTCTCGATGTAGGCACGCGCATGATCGACAAGATGCATGTAGTGCACGCCGGACGGGCAGGTGGTCATACAGGACAGGCAGGACAGGCAGCGGTCGATATGGGTGACGACCTCCCGTGTTGCCGGGCGCTCCTTCTCCAGCATGTCCTTGATGAGATAAATACGTCCGCGCGGGCTGTCGAGTTCGTCGCCGAGCAGGAGATAGGTCGGGCAGGTTGCCGTGCAGAAACCGCAATGCACGCAGGTTCGCAGAATCTTCTCCGCGACCTGCGTGTCGGGGTCGGCGAGCTGGGCGAGCGAGAAATTCGTCTGCACGTCAGATCCCCGGATACATGACGCCGGGATTGAGCAGCCGGCGCGGATCGCTGCTCTGCTTGATTCCGGACGTAATCTTCATCAGTGCGCCGGGCAGCGGCTGGAACACATCGACGCTGCGCCGGATGTGGTCCGGCGCGCGGATCAGGGTTGCGTGACCGCCGAGTTCCGACACGGCGGCGCGGATCGGCGCCGCACCCGCGTCCCCGGTGGGCGCCACCGAGAGCCAGACGAGACCACCCGACCAGTCAAAGAAATAGCGGTCCAGTGGAATATCGGCGAGCGCCGCGATCAAGGCGGGTCCCTGGGTCGGCTTGACCGAAACGCGCCAGAGCGCATTGTCGGCCGGCATCGCGACGAATGCGCCGTCGCGGACATCGCGCCATAGCGCCGCCGTTGCGTCGTCATCCAGAATGCGGATCGATGCCGTGCTCGACAAGACTGTCTGCAACGCCGTCATCCGGTCGCGGACCGAGGACGCCATCCCTTCAAGCCGCAGCAAGGTACGTGCGGGCTCACCGTCATGGGCCGGCAGATACGCGGCCCCAGACACTTCAAAAGCAGAACCCATGGCCCGGGTCAGAACAGCGACCGCGTCCATGTCGTCGAGGCCTTCAAGCACCAGCGTCGATGCACGCTCCGGCCGCGGCAGCACCTTGAACGTGATCTCCGTCAGAACAGCGAGAGAGCCATACGAGCCGCATGTGAGCTTCACGAGATCGAGACCGGTGACATTCTTCATCACCCGCCCGCCTGATTTTATGATCTCGCCGCGACCGTTGACGAAACGCAGGCCGACAATGCTGTCGCGCGCGGCTCCCGCCTGAATGCGGCGCGGACCGGAGATGTTGCAGGCAGCAACGGCGCCGAAAGTCGGCTCGCCCTCGGTCCCGTACACGCCGCGATGGTCGGCCGGCTCGAAGGGCAGCATCTGCCCCTTCGCGGCGAGGGTCTGTTCGACGACCGATACCGGCGTTCCGGCGCGCACCGACATCATCATTTCGGCGGGCTCGTAGAACGAGATGCCGTCAAGGCCGCGCGTCGACAGCGCATCCTCCGCATCGACAGTCCGGCCAAGTCCGCTGCGCGTACCCGATCCGCGGATGGAAACCGGTGCCGTAAGCCCGCGAACGATGTCGGCGGCTTCCGTTTCGCTTTTCGGTGTAAATACGTGTGCCATCAGGCGGTTTCCAGATGCCGCGATTCGAGCGGGAAAACCTTTGCCGGATTGAGCAGCCAGCTTCTGTCGAACACCGAGCGGATGCGCATCTGATGGGCGAGGTCGAGGTCGCTGAACTGGTGATGCATGAGGTCGCGCTTTTCGATCCCCACGCCGTGCTCGCCTGTCAGGCAGCCGCCGACCTCGACGCACAGGCGCAGAATGTCGTTGCCGGCCTCTTCGGCCTTCCGCTGCTCCTCCGGGTCGTTAATATTGTACATGATGAGCGGATGCATGTTGCCGTCGCCCGCGTGGAAGACATTGGCGACGCGCAATCCGTAGCTCGCGACGATCTCGCCCGTGCGTTTCAAAACATAGGACAACTGGCTGGTCGGCACGGTTCCGTCCATACAGATATAGTCGGCGATGCGGCCGGTCGCGCCGAAGGCGGATTTCCGGCCCTTCCAGATCAGCGCGGCTTCCATGGCCGACTGCGATTCCCGGACGACGCGAACATTGTGGAGCCGTGCGATGGCGACGATCTTCGCAAGCTGGGCCTCGATGTCGGAGGCAAGCCCCTCCACCTCGACGATGAGCAAGGCGCCGACATCGAGCGGGTAGCCGGCCTTGGCATAGGCTTCGCAGATTTCGATGGCTGGCTTGTCCATGAACTCGATGGCGACGGGGATGATCCCGCTTTCGATGATGGCGGCGACGCAGCTTCCGGCCTCTTCCGAGGTGTCGAAGCCGAACAGCACCGGCTGCACGGCCTCCGGCGAGCGCAGAATGCGCACCGTTGCTTCCGTCACGATGCCGATCTGGCCTTCCGAGCCGACGATCAGGCCGAGAAGGTCGAGGCCCGGACTGTCCAGCGCGCCGCCGCCGATCTCGACCACGGTCCCGTCGATCACGACCATCTTCACGCCGAGAAGGTTGTTTGTCGTTACGCCATATTTCAGGCAGTGGGCGCCGCCCGAATTCATGCCGATATTTCCGGCGATGGTGCAGGCGAGCTGCGAGGACGGGTCGGGTGCGTAGAAGAAGCCGTCGGGCGAGACCGCGCCGGTGATGGCAAGATTGGTGATTCCGGCTTCCACGCGCATGCAGCGGTTGGGATAGTCGATCTCGATCACGCGGCTCATGCGCGAGACGCCGAGAATGATCGCGTCCTCATGCGCGATGGCGCCTCCTGCGAGAGACGTGCCCGCGCCGCGCGGCACGACCTTGACGCCATTGGCGTGGCAAAAGGCCATCACGCGGCTGACCTCCTCGGTCGTTGCGGGCAGCACGACCGCCAGCGGCATGCGGCGGTAGGCGGTCAGGCCGTCGGTTTCATAAGCCCGCATCTCGGCCTCGGAACTTATCAGTCCGGCCGGTTCGACGAGTTCGGCGAGGCCGGCAAGAATGGCGGGGCGGCGCGCGACAATGGCCGCATCAACGGGGGGAAAGGCGATGGCGCTCATGGCGGCGTTTCCTGGCTGGGACTCGCGTTGTCCGGAGCCCCTCTTACGATCATTCTAAACGGAAGCAGGCCCGCTTGCACGGGCATGGCCGTGCGGCTTTCGGCGAACGCACCGGTCCGCCGGCCGGAGGCTGATCGCGATCCCGGTGGTGCTAGACAGCGCCGGAACGCTGCCACGGCAGGATATAGCCATCCCCGCGGCGGGCGGTGATGCCGAAACGCGCGGCGAGATTGGCGTCGGTCAGAACCTCGTCCGGCGTGCCGTCAGCAATCTTCTCGCCGTCCGACAGCAGAACGACGCGGTCGGAAAAGCGGTAGGCAAGGGCGAGGTCGTGGAGCACGGCGACGACGGCGGTTCCCCGGCCGGCGATTGCCCTCAGCATCTCCATGATCTGAAGCTGGTGATAGGGGTCGAGCGCCGCCACCGGCTCGTCGGCGAGGAGAACCGGCGCCTCGACGGCCAAAGCACGGGCGAGCAATACCCGTGCCCGCTCGCCGCCCGACAGCGTGCCGATGGAACGCCCGGCAAGATCGGTGCTGCCGGTCGCCGCAAGTGCCCGCTCTATGGCGGCCGCATTTTCGATAGCCGATGCGCGGCGATGGGGCAGGCGGCCGAGCGCGACGAGCGAGGAAACGCTGAGAGGCCACGAGACGTTGCTGTCCTGCGCCAGATAGCTGACGGCACGGGCGCGTTCTCCGGCCTCGATCATATGTACAAAACGTCCGAAAATGCTGACATCGCCGCTCGCCGGCGCCTGCAAGCCGGCAAGCACGCGCAGCAGCGTGGTCTTGCCGGCGCCGTTCGGTCCGACGAGTGCGACGAATTCACCGCCCTTGATGGTGATGTCGACGCCGCGAAGCACATCGCGCGCCCCGAACCGCACCGATACCGAGGATGTTTCGATCGGCATCAGGCCTCCCTCCGCAGCCGGTAGAGCAGCCAGAACAGGAACGGCGCTCCGATGAGCGCGGTAACGACACCAAGTCTCAACTCGGGGGCGGTGGGCAGAATGCGTACCAGTATATCGGAAGCCAGCATCAATATCGCGCCGCCGAAACCGCTGGCAACAAGCAGCCGCCCCGGACTGTGGCCGACGAACGGGCGCAGGAGATGCGGCACGACGAGACCGACAAAACCGATGACGCCGCTGACGGCTACAGCGGCGCCGGTGCTCAACGCGGCGCCCGCGACGAGCTGCAGGCGCAGGCGGCCAAGATCGAAACCGAGGCTCGCGGCGGTGTCGTCGCCAAGCGACAGCGCATCGAGCGCAGGCGCTGCAGCGGCGATCAGGATCCAGCCGAGCGCCGCCAGAGGCAAAGCGAGAGCGACATGATCGAGACTGCGGTCCGCCAGCGAGCCCAGCAGCCAGAACACGATCTCGAGCGCGGCGTATGGATTGGGCGACAGGTTCAGCGCAAGCGCGATCAACGCGCCGAACAGACTGGACAGAGCGACACCCGCGAGCACAAGTCCGGTCGTCGATGCCTGCCGGCCGCCGAGCCAGAACACCGCCGCCGCCGCGACTGCCGCTCCGGCGATGCCGCCGAGCGGCAGCGCAAGCGCGAAGACATGCGCGAGGCCGGAATAGAATGCGACGACCGCGCCGAATGCCGCTCCGGCCGATATGCCGATTACGCCGGGATCGGCCAGCGGATTGCGCAAAAAGCCCTGCATGGCCGCGCCGGTCATGCCGAGGCTGAAGCCGACCGCAGCGCCGAGCACTGCGCGCGGCAGCCGCAGTTCGACAAGAACAACGCGCGCCAGCGTATCCGACCCCGAAAACCAGTCGGCAAAAGCCTGTCCGAGATCGAGCGGTGCATAGCCGACGGCGAGAGACGCGAGCGTCAGTACGAGTGTCGCGAGGCCGAGGACAAGAAGGAGCGGATAGCGCATCAGTTCGCCCTGTGCTCCGCTCGCGCCTTCGCCAGAATTTCAACCGCATCGGAAAGCTGGGGGCCGGCGCAGGCCCAGAGCCGCGATGGAAGCTCCACAACGGTCGCCTGCTCTCGGAGCGCCGCGATTGCGGGATGGCGCATCAATTCCTGCGCCAGAGCGGGACCGCGCTCCGCATCCTCGATGACGACAATATCGACGCCGGCCATAAGGACATGCTCGATCGGTATGTGCGTGCGCTCCGGCGTGCCGGGTTCGGCGGCGAGATTGTCCAGTCCCGCCCGCGCGAACACCTCGTTCATGAGCGGGCTGTAGCTGGTCGCAAAACCGTTCGGACCGAGCATCACCGCCCTGGGGCGGGCCGAGGCGCGCGGCACGGTTGCGGCAAGCTTTGCGTCCATCCGGGCGATGATATCTTCTCCCGCGGAGCCCCGTCCGAGAGCGGACGCGACACCGCGGATCTGGTCGCGCACTTCCGCGAGATTTTGCGGAATGGCGAGATCGAGCACCTCCGTGCCGTGGCTTTTCAGAAACGCCACGGCCGGGCGCGCGTCATGGGCGCCGGCGAGCACGAGATCGGGCTTCAGGGTCACGATCTCCTCGGCGAGCCCGCGATTGGCGGGCACATCCGCCGCAAGCGCCGCGACCGTCGAGCGCCGGCTGTCCTTGCCGAGCCAGGTAACCGAGGCGATCTGGTCCCTCGGCGCCAGACGCAGCAGAAGCTCGTCCGTACAGAGATTGAGCGAGACCACGCGCCGCGGCGGCGTGTCGGCATCGGCAGGAAATGCCGATGCCAGCGCCGCGCACAGAACGAAGAAGCGTTTCCTCAGAATGTGACCCTCATGCCGACGATGCCCAGGCGTCCCGTGCCGCCATAGCTGTATACTTCCTCATATTCCTCATCGAGCAGGTTTTCGATCCGGCCGTAGAGTTCTGCATCGTCGGTCAGCTTGTACCCGGCGCGCATGTGAACCAGCACGAAGTCGTCGAGGTAAACATAGTACGGGCCATACTCGTCGGCTTGGTCGCCGTTATAGACCACGCTGAAACCGGCGCTTGCGCGTCCGTCGGCGAAGACATAGTCGGCGTCAAAACTGCCGAGAACTTCCGGACGCCGGATAAGTTGCACACCATCGGCGTCCCGCGGGTCCTGCCAGGTGAAAGAGGCCTGCAGGGTCAGATTGTCGATCGGGCGTGCGGACAGCGAAACCTCGACGCCGTTGATCTCCGACGTGCCGGGGCTGTTGATCACGGTGTCGCCGTCCGGGACGATGATGTCTTCGATGCGCTGCTCGAAATAGCTGATGCCGAAATCCAGCCGTCCGTCGAGCAGCGCCTGGTCGACTCCGACATCCCAGCCGCGCGCGTGTTCGGGCTTCAGGTCGGGATTGGGTTCGAAGGTCGGCAGCTGTCCGTAAAGCTGGAACAGCGTCGGATTCTTGACGCCCGTGCCGTAGGAGGTGCGCAGCTTCGTGCCCGTTTCTTCGATCAGATAGGCGGCGGAAACGCGCCATGTGGTTGCGTCGTCGAAGCGGTCGTTGAAATCCTGACGGACGCTGCCGGTCAGGAACAGCTTGTCCCAGGCGTCGAGCTTGTACTCGCCGGAGATGCCGGTCTGGGCAACATCTTCGTCGAACGCGTTGAAGCCGCCCTGCATGGCGTCGATCTCGTGATCGGCGGCGAAAGTCAGCGTATGGTCAAGTTGGTCCGAGTTCAGGAACAGGCTGCTTTTGTAGTCGAGCCTCGACTTGTCGCCTTCATAATGCGTTGGCGCAAAGACATCGTAGAAGCTGTCGAAATCGTGGAAGAACCGGCTGGCTCCGACGACCTGCTGCCATTTTCCGTCGAACAGATCGAGTCTGGCCTGCGCGCGGCCGAAGGCCTGCTGTCCGCCAAGATCGAATTTGAAATCGTGGGCCGGCATTCCGTACCACTGGTCGTCGCCTTCCGCATAATAGTCATTGCCGCGGCCAACGAAGTCGAAACGGAGATTGTCGGTGGCCTGGAAGCCGATCTTGGCGTGGGCGCCGATATTTTCGTAGCCGTCCTTCTCGGTGTTGCCACGCCATTCGGCGGCGGAAGAAAAACCGTCCGTACGCATGCCGGCGAAACCGAACAGGTAGTCGGCGCGTTCGGTCGAGCCGCTGAGCGATGCGCCGCCGGCGAGCGTGCCGCGATTGCCGCCTTCCACGAACCCGCCGATGCGCGGCGGGCCTTCTCCCCGGCGCGTCACGATATTGACGACACCGCCGATGGCGTCCGATCCGTACAGCGCGCTCTGCGGGCCGCGCAGAACCTCGATGCGCGCGATGTCCTGCACCATGAGATGCGCGAAGTTGAACTCGCTACCGCTTGCGGGATCGTTGACCTCGACGCCATCGATCAGGACCAGAGTGTGGTTCGCTTCCGAGCCGCGGATGCGGATCTGCGACAGCCCGCCGAAGCCGCCGGTGCGGCCGACGGAAACGCCCGGCACCGAGCGCAGCGCGTCGGACACAAGCCGGACCTGTTTCCGCTCCAGTTCCTCGCGCGTGATGATCGTCACCGCGCTGCCGACGGCCCCGGTCGGCGTCGGCGTCAGATTCGCCGTGACGGAGATTTCCTCAAGCTCAATGCTGGGCGCTGCGGGAGATTGGGCGGCGGCGGGAAGGGCGGCGACGGCCGCAACGGACGCAAACAGAACGGAACGGAACATAAGGACCTCAAACGGGACGCATGCTTTGGCATCACCGCGAGCGAAGTCCCCGTTCCTTCGCAGCTTGCGCTGCAAAGCCCCGAAACCACCATCGGCACACCCCGTCCGATGTTCCCGCGCATGACCAACGCTGACGGCAGGTCTCCTGGCTTGCGGGTCGTTTCCCTTCGCCGCCTTCCCGGGCGCTCTGTCCCAGTGGCACGAGGCGAAGAAATCGCCGCTCACAGTTGCGGGGGCAGCCGCAGCATCGGGCACCTATATAAAGGCCCCTCACTGCGTTCCCTTTTGATCCCCGAAGGGAACCGTCCGGGTTGCATTAGCATGGCACCCCATATAACGAAAGCTTTATGTCTTCCCGCCAGATCCGCCTCGAACAGCTCAAAGCTCTCGCCGCCCGCCGCGTCCTCATTCTGGACGGCGCGATGGGCACGATGATCCAGACCCACAAGCTGACGGAACAGGATTTCCGCGGCGAGAGGTTCAAGGATCATCCGGTCGACCTGCAGGGCAACAACGATCTCCTGACGCTCACGCGGCCGGATGTGATCAAGGCCATCCACCGCGAATATCTCGAGGCCGGTGCCGATATCATCGAAACCAACACGTTCAATTCGACATCCATCTCGCAGGCCGAATACAAGCTTGAGCAGCTTGCCTACGAACTGAACTTCGAGGGTGCGAAGCTCGCGCGCGCCGCCGCCGACGAAGTTGCCGCCGAAACGGACGAGCCGCGTTTTGTCGCCGGCGCCATTGGCCCGACGAGCCGCACCGCATCGCTGTCGCCCGACGTCAATAATCCCGGCTTCCGCAATGTCACGTTCGACGAGTTGCGCGAGGCCTACAAGGAAGCGGCGCGCGGGCTGATCGACGGCGGCGCCGACACGCTGATGGTCGAGACGATCTTCGACACGCTGAATGCCAAGGCCGGTCTTTTCGGCATTCTCGAATTGTTTGAGGAAATCGGCGAGAAACTGCCGATCCAGATTTCCGGCACGATCACCGATCTGTCTGGCCGCACGCTGTCCGGTCAGACGACGGAAGCGTTCTGGAACTCCGTGAAGCATGTGAAGCCGTTTTCGATCGGTCTCAACTGCGCTTTTGGTGCCGAGCAGATGCGGCCCTACGTCGCCGAGCTGTCGCGCGTCGCGGATACATACGTTTCGGCCTATCCGAATGCCGGTCTGCCCAACGAGTTCGGCCAGTATGACGAGGCGCCGGAACAGACCGGCGGCCATCTCCATAACTGGGGCAAGGACGGCCTCGTCAATATTGTCGGCGGCTGCTGCGGCACGACGCCCAGCCATATCCGCTGCATCGCGGAAGGCGTGAAGGGAATGACGCCGCGCCACATTCCAGAGATCGGAAAGAAGCTGCGGCTCTCGGGGCTCGAGCCGTTCGAGGCGCAGTCATGACCGGCGTACAGACGGCAAGCTTCATCAATATCGGCGAGCGCACCAATGTTACCGGCTCGGCGAAGTTCAAGAAGCTCATCATGGCGGGCGATTTCGACGCCGCGCTCGCGGTTGCGCGTCAGCAGGTCGAGAACGGCGCGCAGGTGCTCGACATCAACATGGACGAGGCGATGCTGGACTCGGAAGCGGCGATGGCGCGCTTCCTGAACCTGCTTGCCGCCGAACCTGACATCAGCCGTGTGCCACTGATGATCGACTCGTCCAAATGGTCGGTCATCGAGGCCGGCCTGAAATGCGTTCAGGGCAAGTCGATCGTCAATTCGATCAGCCTCAAGGAAGGCGAGGACGCCTTTCTTGCGCAGGCCCGCAAGATCCTGCGCTATGGCGCCGCGACCGTCGTCATGGCGTTCGACGAGAAGGGCCAGGCCGACACCGCCGACCGCAAGTTCGAGATCTGCCAACGCTCCTACAAGCTGCTCACCGAGAAAATCGATTTCCCGCCGGAAGACATCATCTTCGACCCGAACATTTTCGCGGTCGCGACCGGCATCGAGGAGCACAATAATTACGCCGTCGAGTTTTTCGAGGGCACGCGCCGCATCCGCAAGAACCTGCCTCACGCCCATGTCTCGGGCGGCGTATCGAATGTCTCGTTCTCGTTCCGCGGCAACGAGCCTTTGCGCGCCGCGATGCATTCCTGCTTCCTGTACCACGCCATCCGCGCGGGCATGGATATGGGCATCGTCAATGCCGGCGCGCTGATCCCGTATGAAGACATCCCGGCCGATCTGCGTGAACTGATCGAGGATGTGCTGCTCAACCGCCGTCCCGACGCGACCGACCGCCTGCTCGAAGCTGCCGACCGCTTCAAGGCGGGCGCGGCGAAGGAAACCGCCGATCTCAGCTGGCGCGAAAAGCCTGTGAAGGAGCGTCTGTCGCACGCGCTCGTCAACGGCATCACCGAATATATCGACGAGGATGTCGAACTCGCGCGCAAGGAGGCGAGCCGTCCGCTCGATGTCATCGAAGGCCCGTTGATGGACGGCATGAACGTCGTCGGCGATCTGTTCGGCGCGGGAAAAATGTTCCTGCCGCAGGTGGTGAAGTCGGCGCGGGTGATGAAGAAGGCGGTCGCCTATCTCTTGCCGTTCATCGAGGCGGAGAAGGCAGCCGGAGGCGCCGAACAGAAAGCCAAGGGCAAGATCCTGATGGCGACGGTAAAGGGCGATGTCCACGACATCGGCAAGAACATCGTCGGCGTCGTCCTGCAGTGCAATAATTACGATGTCGTCGATCTCGGCGTCATGGTCCCGGCGGCGAAGATTCTGGAAACGGCAAAGGCCGAAAAGTGCGATGTGATCGGGCTGTCGGGCCTTATCACGCCCTCGCTCGACGAGATGGTCTATGTCGCGTCCGAGATGCAGCGGCAAGGCTTCAAACTGCCCCTCCTGATCGGCGGCGCCACGACGAGCCGCGTCCATACGGCGGTGAAGATCGATCCGGCTTACGAAAATTCCGTGATCTATGTGCCGGATGCCAGCCGTGCCGTGGGCGTTGTCGGCAATCTGCTCAGCGATGCGCAGAACGCGGCCTATTCCGCCGAGATCAAACGCGAGTATCAGGACATCCGCGACAAGCACGGACGCAGCAAACGCACGGGCCCGCGGCAGACACTGGAAGGCGCACGCGCCAACCGCTTCAAATTCGACTGGGCGAATTATACGCCGCCGAAGCCGTCGTTTATCGGCGTGCGCGCCTTTGACGATTACGATCTGTCGGAACTTGCGCAGCGGATCGACTGGACGCCGTTCTTCCAGGCCTGGGAACTTGCAGGCTCGTTCCCGGCCATTCTCGACGACAAGGTGGTGGGCGAGGCGGCGCGCCCGCTCTACGCCGATGCGCAGGCCATGCTGAAGCGGCTGATCGCGGAGAAGCGCCTGAAGGCGCGCGGCGTCATCGGCTTCTGGCCTGCCAATTCCGTGGGTGACGATATCGAGATCTACACCGACGACGGCCGCACGGACGTCCTCGGCCATAACCATACTCTGCGCCAGCAGATGCTGCGCGACAACGACCGGCCGAACTTCGCGCTTGCGGATTACATCGCGCCGAAGGAAAGCGGCGTGCCCGACTATATCGGGGGGTTCGCGGTGAACGCCGGTGTCGGCATCGACGACATCGTCATGGAGTTCAAGGCCCAGAAGGACGACTACAACGCAATCCTTGTCTCGGCGCTCGCCGACCGTTTTGCCGAGGCTTTCGCCGAGCGTCTGCACGAGCGCGTGCGCCGCGAATTCTGGGGCTACGCGAAGGACGAAAATCTTTCGAACGCGGATCTGATCGGAGAAAAATATCGCGGCATCCGGCCTGCGCCGGGCTATCCCGCCTGTCCCGATCACACCGAGAAGACGTTTCTGTTCAAACTGCTCGATGCCGAACGAAATGCCGGCCTCGAACTGACGGAAAGCATGGCGATGTATCCGACGTCGGCGGTGTCCGGTTTCTACTTCAGCCATCCGGATGCGGCTTATTTCGGCGTCGGGCGCATCGAACGCGATCAGGTCGAGGACTACGCACGACGCAAGGGCATGAGCGTCGAGGACGTGGAGCGCTGGCTCGCGCCAAATCTGAACTACGACCCGCGCAACCTCTGACCGGATCGCCAGAACGCTGGCCATCACCGCAACCGCGGTCACCGGCGTCATTTCCCGGAATTCACAATCGTGGACCCGACAACCTGCGCTCGATCGCGGAGCCTCGCGCACACGTGATCGCGTGCCTTTCGAGCGGCTTCAGGGCAAAGCGCGGCATTGGCGATATGCGCCGAAAGGCGACCTTGGTAAGCGCCCTCTTTTGAATTATGAATTCAAATTGCTCACCCCAGCAACGGAGGCAGGGACCAGCCATGTCTGCCAGGATTCTTATTTTCGGCGCGTCCTACGGGTCGCTGCTCGCCACGAAACTCGCGCTTGCCGGCCATAATGTCGATCTGTTGTGCCTGCCGGCCGAAGCCGACGTCATCAATGCCGAAGGCACCATCGTGCGCCTTCCGGTTCGCACCGAGACGGGGCCGGACCAGGTGGAAATCCGCTCACGCGCGCTGAAGGGCAAGGTCGCGGCGGTAACCGCCGAGACGTGCGACCCGCTGGCTTACGATCTCATCGGCCTTGCGATGCAGGAGCCGCAATACGGTCATCCCGCGATCCAGCAGCTGCTTGAGAAGGCGGCAAAGGCGCGCAAGCCCTGCATGTCGATCATGAACATGCCGCCGCTGCCCTATCTCGCACGCATCCCGGGGCTCGACGTGAAGAAGCTCCGACACTGCTTCACCAAACCCGAATTATGGGACAGCTTCGACCCCGCCTTTCTCACGCTCTGCAGCCCTGACCCGCAGGCGTTCCGCCCGCCGGAGGAGAAGGCGAACGTGCTGCAGGTCACGCTGCCGACGAACTTCAAGGCAGCGCGCTTCGACTCGGATGATCTCACGGCCATGCTGCGTGGCATCGGCGAAAGCGTCGACGCCATACGCTATCCGCACAATGGCAGGGAGATCGAGCTTCCGGTGAAACTGAAAGTGCATGACTCGATCTTCGTGCCGCTGGCGAAGTGGGCGATGCTGCTGACCGGCAATTACCGCTGCGTCCAGAAGGACGGCCCGCGCTCGATCCGCGACGCGGTCCATACCGACATCGCGCAGTCGCGGGCGATCTATGCATGGGTGCAGGAAGTCTGCATCGCCGCCGGGGCGGCGCCCGAAGACATGGTTCCGTTCGAGAAATATGCCCGCGCCGCCGAGGGCCTGACAAAGCCGTCGTCCGCCGCTCGCGCGCTGTTTGCCGGCGCGCCGAACATCGAGCGGGTCGATCTTCTGGTGCAGGGTGTTGCTGCCCAGATGGGCATGAACAACCCGGTGGTCGACGAAACCGTCGCCCTCATCAATTCGAGACTGGAGCTGAACCGGCAGAAGGCCGCCTGACGCGCCAGCTTGCAATTTCGGCCGCCCTCTCGGCCGCACCTCAACACCTCGGTTTCTTTCATGAGCCGAGGTGTTTTTTTGTTCGGGCGGTGTGACCCACAAAAAAGCCGCGCGGTGTAAGCCGCGCGGCAGTGGTGCTCCGGGGAGAGAGGGACTCAGCCGCGAAGCGCTTTGTCGGCGATGTCCGCGATGATGTCGCGGCCTTTCAGCATGTCGGGAACCTTCATGTAGTCCTGCATGTAATGACCGCGGTAGCCGCGGCCTTCCATCAGCTTGAACATGGCGGCGAAATCGAGATTGCCGGTTCCGGGATAGAGGTGTTCCTCGATCTCGCCGCGATTGTCGGCAAGGCGCACTTCGCCGATGCGGTCGATGCCGATGCCCGCTTTCTCCATCTGCTCGATGAAGCCGGCGATGCCGTAGGGCAGCATGTGGGCGTGGTTGGTCGTGAAGACCCAGCGGATCGCGGGTGATGTGAGGCGCTGGAAGTAGTAGATCGCTTCCTCGACGTCGTGGACGAGATACTTGACCTCGGCGCCTGCCGGCTCCGGGTTCATGTTTTCGAGGAGGATGGTCATACCCTCGCTCTCGGCGATCTTGGCGGCCCGTTCAAGGCGCGCCACTGCGAGATCCATGCGCATCTGCTTGTCGGCGGTGAAGTGGTAACCGCCATGCATGATGACCCAGTTCGCACCGATGGCTTTGGCGGCGCGGATATAGGCGGCGAGATAATCGTCCGCCGCCTTCGCGAGGAACGGCGCTCCCTCGGCGACATTCATCGCCGAGAGAGTGTGCAGGCCAAGCGTGATGCCGCTGTCCTTGAGCCGCGCCTTGGCCTCGGCCAGGCGCGGGTTCTTGGGATCCAGCAGCTCTGGATCCGGATCCAGGCAGATGTTCAGATACCGGACGCCGTTTTCGATCGCAAAGTCGAGGCCAGGCTCGAGCGCCATCCTCGTGTTGAGATCGATGCCGATTCTTTCCTTCATGCTCATGCGCATTCACCAACCGATGCGGGAGGACGCTTGCCGAAAATCTGCGCCAGAACCGGAAGGCTGACGAACAGGACGGCGCAGACAAGGAGCGTTACCGAGATCGGGCGCGTGAAGAAGATGTCGAAAGACCCGTGGGCCATCGTCAACGACTGGCGCAGCGAGCTTTCGAAGATCGGCCCGAGCACGAGCCCGAGGATCATCGGAGCCGCCGGCCAGTCATAGCGCTTCATCGCCCAGCCGAGCGCGCCGAAGCCCGCGAGAAGCCAGCAGTCCTCAAGGCTGTTGGCCTGCGAGAACACACCGACGATGCACAGCGTGATGATCGGCGGGTAAAGCCATTTGTACGGCACCTTGAGAAGCTGCGCGAACACGCCGGCGAGCGGCAGGTTCATGATGAGCAGCATCACATTGCCGATATACATGCTGGCGATGACCGCCCAGACCAGCGTCGAGTTCTGCGTGAACAGTTCGGGACCCGGCCTGAGTCCGAACATGATGAGCGCGCCGAGAATAATGGCGGTCGTGCCCGATCCCGGGATACCAAGCGCGAGCATCGGCACCATGGCGCCGGCGGCGGCGGCGTTGTTCGACGCCTCAGGCCCCGCAACGCCCTCGATCATGCCGGTGCCGAACTTCTCCGGAGTCTTCGAGATCTTCTTTTCCATGATGTAGGCGACGAAGCTGGCGATGGTGGCGCCGGTCGCCGGAAGAACGCCGATCAGGAAGCCGACAAAGGAACCCCGCACGATCGGCATGGCGCTGCGGCGCATCTGTTCTCGGTTGGGAAGTACGTTCTTTACTTCCGCGACGGGTGCTTCCGTTGCCTGCGAGCAACTGGCCAGGACCTCGCCGATGCCGAACAGTGCAACCGTCAATACGATGAACTCGATGCCGTCGAGCAGCCAGACAGCGCCGAAATCGAAGCGCGAAACGCCGGTCTGCGGATCGATGCCGATCGTGGCGAGGAGGAGGCCCGCAATACCCGCCGCAATGCCCTTCAGCACCGAGGCGCCGCTGACCGCCGCGAGGGCCATGAGGCCCAGCACGACGAGCGAGAAATATTCCGGCGGCCCGAAGGACAGCGCGGCCTCCGCCAGAGGAGGAGCCAGCAGCGTCAGGCCGAGAGAGCCGACCGTGCCGGCGAAGAACGAACCGATGGCGGCGATGCCGAGCGCGGTGCCGGCCTGGCCCTTCTTGGCCATCTGGTAGCCCTCGATGCTCGTCATGACGGTCGTGGATTCGCCCGGCACGCTGAGCAGAACCGAGGTGATCGTGCCGCCATACTGCGCGCCGTAATAAATACCGGCGAACATGATGAGCGAGGCGGTTGGATCCGCGCCGAATGTCAGCGGCAGAAGCAAAGCAATGGCGGCCGACGGGCCGATGCCGGGCAGAACGCCGACGAGCTGGCCAAGAAACACGCCCAGGAAGCACATCAGGAGATTGGTGGGCGAGATTGCCGTAGCGAAGCCACCGGCGAGATCGACGAGGGATTCCATAATCAGTAGCTCCAGGGAGTGATGGGCACCGGGATCTTGAGCCAATGCTGGAAGACAAGCAGGAAGATGCCGGTAGCCACCGCCGACACGATCGCGGAGCGAACAATCGGAAGCCGTTCAACATAGGCGAACATGGCGAACATCATGAGGAAGAGCGGCGCCGCAAACCCGACATATCCGAGACTGCCGACCGTCAGTACGAGAATGCCCAGGAGCTTGAAGGACTTCGAAAGCGGCTCCCGCTCAACCTCTCCATCCGGAGGGTTGAGAAGGAGCGTTCCGATGACCCCTGCCGAAAGCAGAAGCAAAAGGGTGCCGTAGATGACGGGCAGAAAGCCGGAGTCCGGCGCGAAGCCGGACCAGAACGGAAGGCTCGAAGCCTTCACGATCCAGACCAGCCCCACGGCGGCGAAGAAGGCGGCGAACGCGAGTTCGCCCTTAATCGCATGCAGTTTCATAAATCCTCACTGTGCGGCGGGTTTGCCGAGCAGGTCCCGGTACAGTTTTTCCTGATTGACGAGGAACGTCTCGAAGTCCTTGCCGGAAATGTAGGCTTCGCTGGCGACGTTGTCGGCGATGTACTTCTTCATCGTCTCCGACTCGGCGACCTTCTTCATGATGCCCTGCCAGTACTTCTGGACATTCTCGTCGACGCCTTTCGGCAGGGCGATGCCACGCCACATCTGGAAGTTCGGCGCGTCAATACCGGACTCCTTCATGGTGGGAACGTCCTTGAAGGCCGCGAAGCGGTCGTCGCGGAAAACGCCGAGTGCACGTACTGCGCCCGACTCGAGGTGACCCATGAACTCAAGCGGATTGCCGATCACGCCGTCGACATGGCCGCCGAGGAGAGCAGTCAGCGCTTCACCGCCGGAGTTGAAGTTGACCGGGTTGATCTCCTTGCCGATCGCCTTGGAGAAGATGGTAATCGCCATGACGTCGGTCGTGCCGCCGGTTGCGAAGTTGAACGTCTTGTCCGGCTTCGACTTCACGTCGTCGACGAATTCCTTGATCGTCTTGTACTTGGAGTCGCCCTTCACGAAGAGCAGGAAGTCGTCGAGCATGAAGTTCGCGACGGGCTGCACTTCGGTCAGTGTCTTGGCCTGCGGCGTCAGGATCGGAGTGATCTGCGTCGTGCCGTTGACAAGGATAATGGTGTGCGGGTCCTCCTTGCGGCTCGCCGACACATAGCCGATGCCGACGGCGCCACCGCCGCCCGGACGGTTGTTGATGACGAGCGGAACGGGTAGCAGCTTCTCTTCCACAATGACCTTGCCGATGACGCGGGCCATCAGGTCCGAGCCGCCGCCGACGCCGAACGGAATGACGAGTTCGACATCGCGCGTAGGCTTCCAGTCCTGGGCGAAGCTCGCACCGGCCGGAATGGTCATGGCGACGGCCGCGCCGGCCGCCAGAACGTATCTGCGGGTAATTTTCATTGTTTTCCTCCCTAGGGGCATATGCCCGCTTTATTGAATTATGAATTCAGTTTTGCAGATTTACCGTGGATTGCAACATCCGTTGTCCGTGTGTGCTAACCTCCTGTCAGAAAATAGGTTTCGTTGCCGACGCCGCTTACCTGCGCCTGGATTTCAAGCGTTTCGGGATCAAGGATCCACAGCATGCTGCTGCCGGGAGAGGCCTTGCGGCCGCCGGCGATCAGCAGGTGACGGCCGTCGGATGTGAGGTGGACACCGCGCGGCATCGAGGCGTCGCCATCCAGTTCCCGGCGGGTGGTCTCGCGGCCGGCGTTGACATCGATCTTCGACACCGAGCCTGCGTGCGTACACGCGACATAGATTGCCTCCCCGTCCGGCGAGAAGGCGATGCCGGTCGGCCGGCTGCCCTTGCCGCCAACCGCGATCTCGGCGAGCGCCGCGTTTTTCGGGTCGCGAAGGGCCTTGTTGGTGTCGATCAGGGTTATGCTTTCGCCGTTCTTTCCGGTCCGCGGATTTTCGCGATTGCAGACGGCGGCCAGAGAGCCATTGGCATTCATGTCGATGCCGAAGCCGCCGCAGGAAATGGCAACGCGCGCAATCTCAGGCTTTGGTTTGCGTTCGAGAATATGGGCGAGAGGGATGACGGACACGTCCGCGGTGCCGCCATTGGCGACAAATATGGTCCCGCCGCCAGCCGGCGAGAAAGCGATCCCGCACGGATTGGGATAACGGCCGAAATCCGGCGATGGGGAGGGCGCTGCTGCCGGTGCGCCGGAATGTTCCAGCCCGAAATCCGCGACATGCGTACAGGTAACGAGATCGACGAGTGACAGACGAAAGCCGCCGTCTTCGTTTCCATCGCCCTCGCTCGAGCTGACGAGAATGTGCCTTTCGTCAGGCAATAGAATCGCACCGACCGGGCCCGGCGCGACCGGAATCGTTCCGATCAGAGCATTTGTCGTGTCGCTACACAAAGGATCGGTGGCGCGCGAAAGATCGAGCACCGCAACCGCACCGGCGTGTCCGTGCGGCATGTCGTCGACATCGGAGGCTCTCGCGTTGCCCGCATGATTGATCACGGCCAGGCGTCCGAGCTTTCGTGCCACAACGATTGCGACCGGAAGACCAACCGCCGGCTCGCCGTCGATATCCGGTGTTACACGCGGGCGCGACAGGATCGCGCCCGCATTGCGTTCCGCCTGCAGCGCCGCGTCGATATCGACCACGGCGATGCTGCTATCCCAGCGTCCACTAACAAAGATGTGGCGGCCGCCGGCCATTGCATCTGTCCTCAGGCTGCCTTGAGCACTTTGGCTTTTTCGGTGAAGTACTCCATAGCCGCAGCGACGCCGCCCTTCTTGTGCGGCACGCCGGCAAGATCGAGACCCATCTCGACGCCCGAAAGCGCGCCGAGAATGGTGAGATCGTTGGTGTCGCCGAGATGGCCGATGCGGAACACGGTGCCGGTCAGCTTGGTAAGTCCCGCGCCGAGCGAGATGTCGAACGCATCGAGTGTGCGGTTGCGGAACTGGTCGGCATTATGCCCGGCCGGCATCATTACCGCCGTCAGCGACGACGAATAGTGCTCCGGCACGCGGCAGAGTATTTCGAGCCCCCAGGCGCGCACTGCGCGACGCGTGGCTTCGGCGTGACGGTCATGACGGGCGAAGACATTGTCGAGGCCTTCCTCGTTCAGCATGTCGATCGCCGCATCGAGTCCGTACAGGAGATTTGTGCCCGGCGTGTAGGGGAAGAAGCCGTTGCTGTTGGGCGTGATCATCTCTTCCCACGACCAGAACAGCTTCGGCAATTTCGAGGTCTTGGACGCCTTCAGCGCCTTGTCGCTGACCGCGTTGAACGACAGGCCCGGCGGCAGCATCAGGCCCTTCTGCGAGCCGGAGACCGTGACGTCGACACCCCATTCGTCGTGGCGGTAATCGATGGAGGCCAGCGAGGAAATCGTATCGACCAGGTACAGAGCCGGGTGGCCGGTGGAGTCGATCATCTTGCGGATGGCGCCGATCGGCGAGACACAGCCGGTCGAGGTTTCGTTGTGCACCACGCAGACCGCCTTGATCTCGTGGTTCTTGTCCTCGCGGAGCTTCTTCTCAAGCTCTTCCGGGACGGCGCCCGTGCGCCAGTCGGATTCGATGAAGATCGGCTCGATGCCGAGCTTGATCGCCATGTTCTTCCACAGCGTGGCGAAATGACCGGTCTCGAACATCAGCACCTTGTCGCCGGGCGACAGGACATTGGTCAGCGCCGCTTCCCAGGCGCCGGTGCCGGACGCCGGATAGATGAAGACATGGCTGCGGGTTTTGAAAACGCCCTTGATGTTCTCAAGCACACGGCGGCCAAGCCGCTGAAATTCCGGGCCGCGATGGTCGAGGACCGGCATGTCCATCGCCCGCAGAATACGGTCGGGCACCGGGGTCGGGCCCGGAATCTGAAGGAAATGACGCCCCGCGGTGCGGGATGAATTGGCCGGCATGTTCTAGCTCTCCCTGAAGCCTCTGAATTTCGGCGGTCACTCTTGCAAATTTGAATTATGAATGCAATTCATCTGTCAAGTTTGTTTGTCGCAGGTTGATCGAAAATGGGCGCGAGCCTTCATCCGGGTCTGGAACGGCGTCTGAAATCGGAAGTCGGCGGGGATATCCTGTTCGACGGTTTCAGTCGCGGCCGCTACGCGACGGACGCTTCGTTCTATCAAATGATGCCCGCTGGCGTGGTCGTGCCGAAGACGGTGGACGAGGCCGAAAAGGCCATCGCCATCGCACGCGAGGAGAAAGTGCCGGTCACGGCACGGGGAGGCGGCACCTCGCAGTGCGGACAGACGATCAATACGGGCCTGATCGTCGATTGCTCGAAATATCTCACCAACATCATCGAACTCGATGTCGAGGGACGCCGCGCTCTGGTCGAGCCTGGCATCGTGCTTGACGAATTGAACCGCAAGCTGCGTCCGCACGGACTGTGGTTCCCGGTCGATGTCTCGACGGCCTCGCGCTGCACGATCGGCGGCATGGCGGGCAATAATTCATGCGGGGGTCGCTCGCTGCGCTACGGGACGATGCGCGACAACGTCATCTCCATCGACGCGATCCTGTCCGACGGCGCGAAAGCGCATTTCGGCGAGGTACGATCCGATCTTAGCGATCTTTCGAACTCCTCGCCGCTGCGCCCGCTGGCGAAGTCGCTGCTGGAAATCGGTGCCCGCGAAGCGGACGAGATCGATGCGCGCTTTCCGAAAGTGCAGCGGCGTGTCGGCGGTTACAATCTGGACGCGCTGGTTCCGAACGGAACAAACAATCTCGCTCATATCCTTGTCGGCTCGGAGGGAACGCTTGGCTTCTCGACGCGCGTCGAACTGAAACTGTGGCCCTTGCTCGACCGCCGTGCCGTCGGCGCATGCCATTTCGGCTCTTTCTACGAGGCGATGGATGCCGCGCAGCATCTCGTCAAGCTGAAGCCTATCGCGGTTGAACTCGTCGACAATACGCTGCTGACGCTGGCGCGCGACATCGCGATCTTCCGGCCGACGCTCGAACAGTTCGTCCGTGGAAATCCCGAAGCGATTCTTCTTGTCGAATTCGCCGAGGACGAAGCCGAGAATGTGCGCCGTGTCGCGCAGCTGCACGATGTGATGGCCGATCTCGGGTTTGCCTGGGGCAACGAGGGCGCGAAATGGGGCGGCGTGGTCGATGTCTACGATCCCGTTCTGCAGGCGGCGATCTCCGATCTGCGCACCTCCGGCCTCAACATCATGATGTCGATGAAAGATCAGGGAAAGCCCATATCCTTCGTCGAGGACTGCGCGGTGCCGCTGCCGCATCTGGCCGACTACACGGCACGCCTGACCGAAATATTCGAAAGCAACGGAACGCGGGGAACTTGGTACGCACATGCGTCCGAAGGCTGTCTGCATGTCCGCCCGGTGCTGAATCTCAGGCAGGATCTCGACGTCAAGCGCATGCGCGCAATCGCCGAGGCTGCATTCGAGATGGTCCGCGAGTACAAGGGCTCGCATTCCGGCGAGCATGGCGATGGGATCGTCCGTTCGGAGTTTCACGAGCCCATGTTCGGCAGCCGCATCACGCGCGCCTTCGAGGAGGTCAAGGAAGAGTTCGACCCGGGTGACCGTTTCAATCCCGGCAAGATCGTCCATGCGCCGAAATTCGACGACAAGTCGCTGTTCCGCTACGGCCCGAACTACGCGCCCGTCGATATGGATACGGAACTGGACTGGTCGGCTTTCTCCGGCAAGGGCGGCGGATTCCAGGGCGCCGTCGAGATGTGCAACAACAATGGCGCGTGCCGGAAACTTGCCGGCGGAACAATGTGTCCGTCCTATCGCGTTTCGCTCGACGAACAGCACCTGACGCGAGGCCGTGCCAATACGCTGAGGCTGGCGATTTCCGGACAGCTCGGCCCCGATGCTTTCACATCCGACGGCATGGCGGACGCGATGAAACTCTGCGTGTCGTGCAAGGGGTGCCGCCGCGAATGCCCGACCGGCGTCGACATGGCGCGATTCAAGATCGAGTTTCTCGCCGCGCGCGCAAAGAAGTATGGGCATTCGCTGCGCGACTACCTGGTCGGCTGGATGCCGCGCTATGCGCCCTATGCCGCGCGCGTTCCGTGGCTTCTCAATCTGCGCGATGGTTTGCCGTTCGCAGCCAAACTGACCGAAAGCATCACGGGCTTTAGCGCGCAGCGCAAGCTGCCGCGCTGGCGCAGCGATGTCTTCAAGGATCGTGTGCCCGCGTTCGGAAAGCAGAACGGGCGTCCCGTCGTCCTGTTCGCCGATACGTTCAACCGCTATTTCGAGCGGGAGAATCTCGATGCCGCGCTCGAGGTTCTGCTGGGCGGCGGCTATCGCGTCTATCTCGCGGTGCCCAATGACGGCAGCAAGCGGCCCCTCTGTTGCGGCCGCACATTCCTGTCGGTCGGCCGTGTCGATCAGGCGCGGCGGGAAGCCGAACGTGTGCTTGAAGCGCTGAAGCCGTTCATCGAAAGCGATGTGCCGGTCGTGGGACTGGAGCCGAGCTGCATCCTGTCGTTCCGCGACGAGGTTCCCGCCTTCATGAAGGATCCGCTGGCGCGGCGCATGGCGGCCAATTCCTTCCTCCTCGAGGAATTTCTGGCGCGCGAGCACGCGGAGGGCCGCCTGTCGCTGCCGCTCGGCGCTATCCAGGGCAAAGTGCTGCTGCACGGCCATTGCCACCAGAAAAGTTTTGGCGCCATGGGCGCCGTCGAGAAAACGCTGCGCCTTGTTCCCGGCCTTGCTGTCGAGACGGTCGAATCGAGCTGTTGCGGAATGGCCGGTGCCTTCGGCTACGGCGTGGAAACAATCGACGCGTCGCGCGCGATGGGCGAACTGTCGCTGTTGCCGGCCGTGCGCAAGGCAGGGGATAATGTGATCGTCGTCGCCGACGGCACCTCCTGCCGCCACCAGATTCACGACGGAGCGCGGCGCGATGCCGTGCATGTCAGCCGCGTGCTGGCGCAAAGCCTTGAGGCGGGACGCGAAAGCCTGCCGTTACAGGAAGCCGCCGAGTAAACTCAGAGCACGCATCCGCGTGCATCGACCGGCCATACCGCGGCAACGGCGTCGCCGTCCATCGCGACCATCCAGTCATACTGGTTGACCGTGGGATCGCAATGCGAGGGGACGAGCTTTAGCCGTTCGCCCAGCGCCGGCGCGGGTCCCGAGCCGCGCACTTCGATACGCCCCTGCTCATCGCTTGCCTTTGTCATGACAAGATCGGGGCGTTCGAAGATATCCGGCATGCCGCAATCGAGATTGAGCGCCTTCACCCCCGCATCGGTATAAACAATTTCGGGCGTCGAGCGGCGCAGGACCGACGTCAGTACGAACAGGCTCTGGCGGAAGGGGCGGTAGGGTTCACCAGCGGCATCGAAGTTCCGGCCGTAGTCTGCATCCATGAAGACATAGGAGCCCGGCTGGATTTCGGTGAAGGCACCGATCTCGGCGTCTTCCGCGAAACTGCCGGTGCCGCCACCGGTTATGATCTCGCAGGCAATGCCGGCCGTCGCGAGACGATCCCGCGCGGTGCCGGCACGCTGGGCCGCGTCGCGCGATGCCCTTGCACGGTCGGCCTGCGCACGCAGATGCTGGAACGGCCCATTGTAGACCTGCAGCCCGCGAAACGTCAGTCCAGGCGCCTGCTCCACGGCTTTCGCGAGCGGCACCAGTTGGGCCATGTCCATGAGGCCCATGCGGGCATCGCCGGCATCGATCTCGATCAGCACGCCGATCTCGACACCGGCCGCGCTGGCGGCTTCGGACAGCTGCGCGACATGCTCCGTATCCGCGGTGAGCGTCGATACGCGGACCTTTTCGGCCAGCGCGGCAAGGTTCCGGAGCTTGCCGTTGCCGACGATGTGGTTGGACACGAGAATGTCCGCGACGCCGCTCGGCAGCAGCGCTTCGGCCTCGGACACTTTCTGGCAGCACAGTCCGACCGCGCCGGCCGCAAGCTGCCGCCGCGCGATCTCGACGCTCTTGTGGGTTTTGGCGTGAGGCCGCAGTGCGAGGTTCGACGCGCGCATGCGCGACGCCATGCCGGCAATGTTTGCTTCGAGCGCGACGAGATCGACGAGCAGGGCAGGCGTGCTGATCGTCTCGATCCGATCGCCCGGCCGCGCGGGCGGGGGAGAAGCCATGTCGTTACTCGGCCGCTTCGGCCGACATCTCCGTCAGGCTTTCATGCACCATGCTGGCCTTGTGCCGCAGATGGTCCTTGAGAAGGACACCGAGCCGCGTGCCGTCGCGCTTTTCCAGCGCGTCCATGATCTTGACGTGGTCCTCCACGGCTTCGTGCCAGCGCGCCGGCGACTTCTTGGCGGTGAAGCGCACCGCATGGGTGCGCACCATGATCGTGTGGTAAAGCTGTGTCAGCTCCGCATTGTTCGCCGCGTCGAAGATCGCTTCGTGAATCTGGCGGTTGAGCTTCAGATAAGGCGCGGACTCTTTCTTTTCGTAATGGTGCACCATCTGGTCGTGCAGCTTGCGGATACGCGCGATGTCGGCATTCGAGATGTTCTGGCAGGCGAGTTCGCCGGCGAGCGACTCAAGCGCGCCCATGATGGGGAACAACTGGTCGATTTCCTGCGGGCTGATCCGCGCGACGCGCGCGCCGCGGTTCGGGGCAAGAATAACAAGTCCGCCAGACGCGAGAACCTTCAGCGCTTCGCGCAACGGCGTGCGCGACACGCCGAATCGAACGCAGAGCGCCTGTTCGTTGATTTTGTCGCCGGGGCGCAATTCGCCGTCCAGCACCATGTCATGCAGCAGGTCCACGAGTTCGCCATGCAGGCTGCGGCGGCTGATAACGTCATTCCCGGCCATGAATGTCCTCGAGATTCGCCCACCGTCCGAGCTTTGCACATCCGAATTTGAATGCAAAATGCAAAGCACGGAACAGTCCGACAATTCATCTAATATATGCTTGCGGTAGGCAAGTGTGCCGTCTGCTCGCATTCCGGGAAAAAGCCGGCTTGAAGCAGCCGCCGGGGGGCCGGGCGCGGCACCGCTATGGTTTAGGCGCGGGCCGGAAAGCCTTCGAGCGACTGCGGAAGGATGAAGGGCAGGTCGCCGTCGGGCAGACGGCCCACCCGCAGCGGCAGGCCGAAAACGTGCTGCATCAGGTCGTCGGAAATGACGTCCCGCGGGGTCCCCTGGGCTGCAACCTCGCCCTCGTGCATCACGATGAGATGGTCGGCGAAGGCCGCGGCGAGGTTGAGATCGTGGAGGATCGCCAGCACGCCGCCGCCCTCTCGCGCGAAGCGGCGGGCAATCTCAAGGGTTTCGATCTGGTGGCGGATATCGAGGCTCGATGTCGGCTCGTCGAGAAACAGATATTGCGGCCGCCCGGCTGTTACCGGCTCGCCGATCTGGCACAGCACGCGCGCGAGATGGACACGCTGTTGTTCGCCGCCCGACAGCTCCTGGTAATGGCGCGCCCCGAAGCCCGCGAGATCGACCCGTGCGAGCGCGGCCGATGGCGCCGAAAACCGCAGAGCCTTCGAGACGCCGGGCCGGCACTCAAGACCGAGGCGGACGACCTCCAGCACCGTGAACGGAAAGGCAAGTTGCGAGGCCTGCGGCAGCACCGCGCGCCGCGCCGCAAGTTCGTGGGGCTGAAACTCCTCCAGCGCGCGATCGTCAAAGCGCACGGAGCCCTCATGCGGGCGAAGTTCACCCGTCATTACTTTGAGAAGTGTCGATTTCCCGGCGCCGTTCGGGCCGGCGACGACGGTCAGGCGGCCAGGCGGCATCCGTACCGACACCGACTTCAGGATCGCCCGGGCACCGATGTGGACGGATGCATCGTGTATCTCGAGCATGTCAGAGGTCCACGATGCCGCGCCGCCGCAGCAGCATGCCGAGGAAGAATGGTGCGCCGACGGCGGCCGTGACGATGCCGATGGGCAGTTCGGCGGGCGCAACGATCGTCCGCGCGAACATGTCGGCGAGCAGAAGCAGGGTTGCGCCGAGCAGCGCGCTCGCCGGCAGCAGCGCGCGGTGATCGGCGCCGATGGCGAACCGCAGAAGATGCGGCACGACGATGCCGACGAAGCCGATGACGCCGCTCACGGCAACCGCCGCGCCGGTCGCGCCGGCGACAAGAAAGATCGCAAGGTGCTTCAGGCGCTGGACGTTGATGCCGAGATGAAAGGCCTCGGCCTCGCCGAGCACGATGGCGTTCAGCCCGCGGCCGAGGACCGGCGCGGCCAGAAGAACGAGAAGCATGATCGGGCCGCTGACGGTGAGCTTGATCCAGGATGCGCCGCTGAGCGCGCCGAGAGACCAGAACGTGATCTCGCGCAGTTGCTGTTCGCTTGCGACATAGATCAGAAGCCCGCTACCGGCGGCCGCGAATGCGCCGAGCGCGATGCCGGCGAGCAGCATGGTTGCGACCGATGTGCGCCCGCGGCGCGTGGCGATCGCATAGAGCAGAATTGTCGCGATCAGGCCGCCGGCAAACGCCGCGACCGGCAGCGCGAACATCTCGAACAGCCTGAAAGCGCCGGCGAACAGACCGGGGCCAAGCACGATCATCGTGACGGCGCCGAGCGCAGCGCCCGACGACACGCCGACAAGACCGGGATCCGCCAGCGGATTGCGGAACAGGCCCTGCAGCACGACGCCGGCGGTGGCCAGCGAGGCACCTATCAGCGCGCCGAGCAGCATGCGCGGCATGCGAATCTGCCAGACGATGAGAACGTCACCAGCCGGAAGGTGCTTCGCGTTCGGTCCGGCGAGAAGTACCGTAATGACATCCCCGAGCGGCATCTTGGAAGCGCCGACGCCGAGGGATGCCACGGCGAGAGCGCCGAGCGCAACCGCGAGCCAGGCAATGGCGAACGCGGCTTTCCGGGACCGGTCGCCCTCCGCGATCGGCATGGGCAAAGGTGTCGCGATGCTCACTGCGTCTTGTCGAGATGGAGGTCGGGGTACAGCCTGGCCGCAAGTTCGCGCGCGGCCTCGGGCGTGCGCGGGCCAAAGCCGAGAAGGTAAAGACCGTCCATTTTAATGAACGAGCCGGTCTTCGCCGCGGGCGTTTCGACGAACGCCGGTTGCTTCAGAATATCGATTCCTTCCTCGGGCGCGCCCGAGCGCGTGATCATGAGGATGGCCTCCGGCTGCAACGCGGCCGCCGCTTCAGGCGATATCGTCTTGTAGCCCTTGACGTCGCCGAACACGTTCTCCGCGTTGGCAAGCCTGATGATCGCGTCGGCCGCCGTTCCTGTTCCGGCCGCCATCGGACGGCCGTCGACCATCGACAGAATGAAGAGCACCCGCTTCTTTGTCCTTACAACGGCGAGAGTGTTCTTCAGCGCGGACAGATCGCTTTCGACTTTGGCCGCGATGCGCGCCCCGTCCTCGGTCTTGCCGACGGCCTCGGCCACCTGGCGGATCTTCTGCGGCAGGGCTTCCATCTCATAGCCGGAAGCAACGCGCACGATCCGGATTCCGGACTGCTCGAGCAGCGCGACGGTTTCCGGCGGTCCTGCGTCCTTCTCCATCAGGATGAGATCCGGCGACAGACTGAGAACGCCTTCGGCGGAGATCGCGCGGAGATAGCCGACATTCGGCTTGGTCTTCAGCGCCTCGGGAGGAAACAGGCTCGTCGTGTCGACGCCGACGATCCGGTCCTGTTGTCCGACCCGATAGAGAATCTCCGTCGCGGCGCCGCCGATCGAAACGATGCGCCGCGGTTCGGCTGCAACGGGAGACATTTGTGCGGCGAGCAATGCACCAACCGAAAATACAACGGCAGTAACAAAACGTGACACGGTCGTAGAACTCCGTCTGTAGCCTGATCTACTTGTTGAGGATGAGCTTGCCGCCGCGCGTTACGCGAAGACGATACATCGATCCGTTGTGAACAATTCCCACTTCCGTCTCGTCTCCAAACAGTTCGCGGGCCTCAACAACGCGCTTTGGTGCGCCGGGCCATGAAGAAGACTGAAAACTACTAGAGTCATTACTAGTAATGCCGCCTGCATTTTTTCTAATTTGCTTGTACATTAGAATTAGAATACTTTTTAACTTGCAGAAGTCCTGCAATTTCATTTGCATCAATTGTCAGCTTTCTATACGAGCGTCAACCAAGCGGAACGTCGGTAGGGACATCGACACCGCGGTAGGCGTAAGCAAGCCAGGTTCCGGAACGAGACCCGACCCCAGCCAGCGCAGCCTGTTTCCAAGGGATTCAGGGGTGGGGTCAGGATTATGAGAAACTCATTGTATTTGGGCGTTGCGCTCGCCGTATTGACGGTGCTCGCCGCGCCTGCTGCAGCACAGCAGCAGAACGAGCAGACAAGCGTCGAACTCGACACGATCAATGTCGAAGGCGCGGCTGGAACGGGCGCGTCGGCCACGGGCGATGAGCAGCCGACCGTTGCGACGAAGGCCAAGACGCCGCTGACGACGCGCGCCAGCCGCCAGGAACTCGACCGCAAACAAATCAGCGAGCCTGGGGACATAAGCCGCATTACACCCGGCGTTTCCTACTCCTCGCAGAGCGGCAGCTTCAATGTTCGCGGACTCGACCGAGCCCGCGTGCTCACCACCATCGACGGCGTGCGCATTCCGTGGCTCGATTCCGGCTCGCGCGGTCTTACGGGCGGCAGCGCCAGCTTTGATTTCGACATGCTTTCGCAGATCGATCTTCTCAAGTCGGCCGACTCGACGGTTTTCGGTTCAGGCGCTCTCGGCGGCGTGGTCGCCGTCCGGACGCTTGAACCTGAAGATCTGATCGAGCCCGGAAACACCTTCGGTGGTTTGACGCGCGGCCGCTTCGACAGCCGTGACAATAGCTGGACCGCAGATCAAGCTCTGGCTGGCCGTGTCGATAACACCTTCATCATGGTGCAGGGCGGCTATCGCGACGGCCATGAGACGGACAACACGGGCGATGTCGGCGGCTATGGCGTCACGCGCACCGAACGCGATCCTTCTGACTACACCCAGGAAAGCCTGCTGGTAAAACTCAAACAACATGTCGATGGCGGCCACGTCTTCGGAATTACGGGCGAGCGCTTCGATCGGGACGAGGAAATCCACGCGCTTTCGGCACCTGTCACCGGATCGCCGAGTTATACGCCGGGTACCGCCTGGCGCACGGACGTGAACAAGCGCGATCGCATTTCCGCGAACTATTCCTACGATGGCGGCGGCTTCCTCGATGCAGCTGATATGGTCGTGTATTGGCAACAGCAGGAGATCGAAAACGGGTTTGACGCCTACCGCGCCGTTAATCCGGTTGGGCCCTTCTCGCGTACCACCACAGTCAACGAGACGATTTACGGCACGACCGGCAGTGCGCTGAAGATTTTCGACACGGGCACGATCGAACACCAAGTCAGCTTCGGCGGCGAACTTTTCGCGAGCGAAACCTCCGAGTACTCGGCCGGCTACGACGCCTGTGTGTCGCATGCATTCCCACCCTGCTCGACCCTTCACACCAATCAGGCCGACATGCCGGATGTCGAAGGCACGACACTCGGTCTCTTCATCCAGGATCAGATCGGCTTCCTCGACAACCGGGTCCGCGTGATCCCGGGTATCCGTTACGATTGGTACGAATTCGAGCCGGTCAGCACGCCCGAATATCTGGCAAACCCGAACTCCGGCGGCGCGCTGCCGCCGTCGTCGAGCGATGACGCCATATCCGGCAAGCTGCGCATCGAAGCCGATGCCGTCAACGGAGTCATGGTGTACGGGCAATGGGCGCAGGCTTTCCGTCAGCCGACTGCAACCGAGCTCTATCTCGATTACGGCTCGCCCGGCACCTACCTGATCCGGGGCAATGAAAATCTGAAGCCGGAAACCAGCAACGGCTTCGAAATCGGCATGCGCACCGGCGACTCCGATTTCGGCGGCGGTGTGTCGGCCTTTTACAACCGCTATAAAAACTTCATCGACGACGAAGCCAGTCCCGATTTCAATCCCATCTATCCCTGGGGTGTGACCGAGTATATCAACCGCGCCAATGTCGAAATCTACGGTGCGGAACTCAGCGCCCACTATCGCGACGAATCGGGGTGGCATACATGGGGGCAGATCGGTGCCTATGTCGGCCGGGACATCGACGAGAACCTTCATCTCAACAGCATTCCGGCAGCGAAAATGGTGCTCGGCGTCGGCTATGCCGCGGATGAATGGGGAACGGACCTCATCTTCACGGCGGCTGCCGCTCGCGACGAAAACGACGTCGAGAATGAAGATTCGGCGACACCGTCCTATCAGCTGCTCGATTTGACGGCGTGGTGGTCGCCGCGACAGCTCAAGGGCTTTACGCTGCGTGCTGGCGTCTACAATATCTTCGACGAGCTGCATTACGAGGATGCGTTCGACCTGCCGCCGCAGAATCCGTCGAATCCGCGCCCGCCGCAGGAGTATTTCTCCGAGCCCGGACGCAATTACCGCGTAACGGCAACCTACAAATTCTGACAACCAGCCAGGAGGCGCGGAGGTCAAAGGTTCTTCGCGTTCCCAGCCAAACAAGAGGAAGTTCAATGTTTATCGCGATGAACCGCTTTAAAGTCGGTAAGGACACGACGAAGGAATTCGAGGAGATCTGGCTGACGCGCCAGAGCACGCTTCACGAACTGAAAGGCTTCGTTGAATTCCACATGCTGCGCGGTCCGGAGCACGAGGATCATATCCTCTACGCCTCGCACACGGTGTGGGAAACCAAGGCCGACTTCGAGGCCTGGACGAAGTCGGACCAGTTCCGCGCCTCGCATGCGCGCGCCAATACAAGCGACCGGCCGAAGCCGACCTATCTCGGCCATCCGCAGTTCGAGGGCTTCGAGGTGTTCCAGCACATCGTCAACCAGCAGCCGGTCGCGGCGGAGTGAACGCGATGAACATTGCGGTTGACGTCGAGAAGATTCGTGCCGCGCTTGCGGCGAAACCCGATGGTGTTCTGGAGGCCATCGCCCGGCAGGAGAACGTTCCGCTGCGCGCGGTACTCTCCGAACTTCCCGCCGGCGAAGCGGTGTTCGTGGACGGCGCGCGCTTCGACGAGATCTGGGGCGAACTCACCTCATGGGGGAATGTCCTGTTTCTGATCCATACCAAGGATATCGTCGCCGAAGTCGAAGGCAGCCTGCCGGCCGGTACGCACGGCCAGGGCTATTTCAACATTCACGGCGACAGCCCGATCGGCGGCCATATCCGGGCGGCCAACTGCAAGGAGATCTTTCTGATCGACCGGCTGTTCCATGGCCGCCGCTCCTGCTCGGTGCAGTTCTTCAACGGCGAGGGCGAGTCGATGTTCAAGGTGTTCGTGCGCCGCGACAAGGAACGCAATCTACTGCCCGAGCAGCTGGAAAAGTTCGAAGCTCTCAAAGCGCGTATGGCCGCCTGATCCAACGGACCAAATGAAAAGAGGCCGGGATCGCTCCCGGCCTCTTTTGTTTGCGGAAGTTCTTTACTTGGCGACGGCCGGTTCGGTCGCGGCCCCTCCGGTCGAAGCGCGCGCATCCGGCGGCGTTGCCGGCCAGGACTTGATCAGCGTGTCGTAGTCGACCGTTTCGCCCGGAGGCTTCTCGTTCTCAAGCTTGGCCTGCGGCGCGATATTGCCGTCCTTTCTCGCCTTTTCGATCCAGTACTCGGCGGTCTCTTCCTTGTTCAGCTTCGGACCGCACTCGCCCTGCACGCCAGCGCGCTCAAGACGTCCGAGCACCTGGTCCTGCGCTTCGGCAAGAGCATCCATCGCCGCCTGCGGCGTCTTCGCACCCGACGACGCATCGCCGATGTTCTGCCACCACAGCTGCGCGAGCTTCGGATAGTCGGGGATATTCACGCCCGTCGGGGTCCACTGCACGCGCGCTGGCGAGCGGTAGAATTCGACGAGGCCGCCAAGTTTCGGCGCCCGTTCCGTGAAGCTCTTGTCCCAGATGTCGCTCTCGCGGATGAAGGTCAGGCCGACATGGCTCTTCTTCAGCGAAACCGATTTCGAGGTCACGAACTGTGCATACAGCCAGGCCGCCTTGCGGCGGTCGACCGGCGTGGACTTCAGAAGCGTCCACGAACCGGCGTCCTGATAGCCGAGCTTCATGCCGTCCTTCCAGTAGGAGCCATGCGGCGAGGGGGCCATGCGCCATTTCGGCGTGCCGTCCGCGTTCACGACCGGCAGCCCGTCCTTCACCATGTCGGCGGTGAAGGCGGTATACCAGAAGATCTGCTGGGCGATCTGGCCCTGCGCCGGAACCGGGCCCGATTCCGAGAAAGTCATGCCGTTGGCCTGCGGCGGTGCGTACTTCTTCATCCAGTCGATGTATTTCTCGATCGAGTACACAGCCGCGGCACCATTGGTGTCGCCGCCGCGCGTGACAGACGAGCCGACCGGATTGCAGCCCTCCATGCGGATGCCCCATTCGTCGACAGGCTTTCCATTGGGAATGCCCTTGTCGCCGTTGCCGGCCATCGACAACCAGGCGTCGGTGAAACGCCAGCCGAGCGAAGGATCCTTCTTGCCGTAGTCCATATGGCCGTAGATCTTCTGGCCATCCACTTCCTTCACCTCGTTGGTGAAGAACTCGGCGATGTCTTCATAGGCCGACCAGTTCACCGGCACGCCGAGCTCGTAGCCATACTTGGCCTTGAAGGCCTCCTTGTTCTTCGGATCGGTGAACCAGTCGTAGCGGAACCAGTAAAGGTTCGCGAACTGCTGGTCGGGCAGCTGGTACAGATTGCCGTCTGGTGCGGTGGTGAAGGATTTTCCGATGAAGTCGTCGATGTCGAGCGTCGGCAAAGTGACGTCCTTGCCCTCGTTCGCCATCCAGTCGGTGAGGTTTACCGCCTGCTTGTAGCGAAAATGCGTCCCGATGAGGTCCGAGTCGTTGACCCACGCATCGTAGATGTTCTTTCCGGACTGCATCTGCGTCTGGATCTTCTCGACGACGTCACCTTCCTGGATGAGATCGTGCGTCAGCTTGATACCGGTGATTTCAGAGAAAGCCTTTGCGAGGGTCTTCGCTTCATATTCATGCGTCGTGATCGTTTCCGACACGACGTTGATTTCCATGCCCTTGAACGGTTCCGCCGCCTTGATGAACCATTCCATTTCCTTCATCTGGTCTTCCTTCGACAGCGTCGAAGGCTGGAACTCGTTGTCGACCCATTTCTTCGCGGCGTCCATGTCCGCAAAGGCCGGGACGGTTCCGAGCACCAGCGCCAGGGCCGTCGCCGTGGCTGTCAGGTTGCTACGCATCTGGTTTCCTCCCGCGTCCGTTTGTATGCACCACCGGATCGGACGCATGTCCGGCGGAATTCAGCGACGTCTCAGACCCAGCGGAACACGCCGAGTGCATAGACGAACGAAATCAATGTTGCCCAATAGAGCGGAACATCGGGGCCGATCAGGCCAAGCCATGCGAGATGGATATAGGCCGCGCCGAGCAGCGAGATGAACAGCCGGTCGCCGCGCGTTGTCGTGATGCGTAAAACACCGAGCCGCTCGCCGGATGGCGAGACTGTCTCCCACACCGTCATGCCGATCAGGATCAGGATGATGGTCGCGAAGAACGTGGCCGTCTGCCACGTCCACGCCATCCACGCGAAGCTCTGGGCAAAACCTTCCATCACACCCTCCCGAGGGCAAAGCCCTTGGCGATGTAGTTGCGGACGAAATAGATCACGACTGCGCCCGGAATGATGGTCAGCACGCCGGCCGCGGCCAGCACGCCCCAGTCGATGCCCGATGCAGAGACCGTTCGGGTCATGGTGGCGGCGATCGGCTTGGCGTGAACGGCGGTCAGCGTACGCGCCAGCAACAACTCGACCCACGAGAACATGAAGCAGAAGAAGGCCGCGACGCCGATGCCAGACGCGATCAGCGGCATGAATATCTTCACGAAGAAGGTCGGGAAGGAATAGCCGTCGATATAGGCGGTCTCGTCGATCTCGCGCGGTACGCCCGACATGAAGCCTTCGAGAATCCAAACCGCCAGCGGTACGTTGAACAGGCAGTGCGCCAGCGCGACGGCAAGCGGCGTGTCGAACAGGCCGATGGCGGAATAGAGATTGAAGAACGGAAGCGCAAAAACCGCCGGCGGCGCCATGCGGTTGGTCAGCAGCCAGAAGAACATGTGCTTGTCGCCGAGGAAGCGGTAGCGCGAGAACGCGTAGGCCGCGGGCAGGGCGAACGTGATCGATATGATCGTGTTCAGCACGACATAGGTGATCGAGTTGATATAGCCGGAATACCATGCCGGGTCGGTGAAGATGACGCGGTAATTGTCCAGCGTCGGCGCCGCCGGGAGAATGTTCATCGTCGTGACGATTTCGGTATTGGTCTTCAACGACATGTTGACGAGCCAATAGATCGGCACCAGCAGGAACAGGATGTAGAGCGCGAGAATCAGCCGTCTCATGCCGCGCCTCCCTGCCGGTCGGGATCGTTTGTCATGACGGTGTAGAACACCCAGGACAGAAGCAGGATGACGAGGAAGTAGACGATCGACATGGCTGCCGCCGGTCCGAGGTCGAACTGGCCGAGCGCCAGCTTCACGAGGTCGATCGACAGGAAGGTCGTCGAATTGCCGGGGCCGCCACCGGTCAGAACGAACGGCTCGGTGTAGATCATGAAGCTGTCCATGAAGCGCAGCAGGACCGCGATGATGAGGACGTGCTTCATCTTCGGGAGCTGGATGAGCCGGAAGACCGACCAGCGCGAGGCGCCATCGATCTGCGCGGCATGATAATAGGCTTCGGGAATGGAGCGCAGCCCGGCATAGGCGAGCAGCACGACGAGCGATGTCCAGTGCCAGACATCCATGGCGATGATCGTCAACCAGGCGTCGCCGACGTCGTTGACGTAGTTATAGCTGAAGCCCATTCGATTCAGCGTGTAGCCCAGCAGGCCGATATCGCCGCGGCCGAACACCTGCCAGATCGTACCGACAACATTCCACGGAATGAGCAGTGGCAGCGCCATCAGAACAAGACAGACCGGCACGCCCCAGCCCTTGCGTGGCATGCAGAGCGCGATCACGACTCCGAGCGGGATCTGAATGATCAGGACAATGGCCGAAAACATGAGCTGACGGCCGAGTGCCTGATGGAAGCGCTCGGAGTTCAGAAGCTGCACGTACCAGTCGGTGCCAGCCCAGAAGAAGACATTGCTGCCGAACGTGTCCTGCACCGAATAGTTCACGACCGTCATCAGCGGAAGGATGGCGGAGAACGCGACCAGCGCGAACACCGGCAGAACGAGGAACCAGGCGCGGTTGTTGAATGGCTTGTCCATCACGCGGCTCCTTCGACGAGATGGCCGTCGGCATAGACATGCACGCGCTCCGGCGCCGGAACGGCTTTGGCCGTTTCGCCGGGGATGATCGCGTCTTCGGGCACGACGACGTTAATGTCGTGTTCCTCGAAGCGCGCGCGGGCGATCTTGATGCGTCCGATATCGTCGACGCGTCCGATGCGGATGGGCAGTCCCTCGCCGCTCGCCTTGAGGCGCATGTCCTCGGGGCGGATGCCGATTTCGATCCTCTGGCCGGGCGGGAGATCAGGGTAGCCGCGCGCGAGCTTGATCGCCGTGCCGCCGACATGGGCAACATCGCCTTCGACGCGCGCGGGCAGGACGTTCATGCCCGGCGAGCCGATGAAGTAGCCGACAAATGTATGGGCGGGACGGAGGAACAGTTCTGCCGGCGTACCGATCTGCACCACGCCGCCGTCATACATCACGACGACGGTGTCGGCGAAGGTCATCGCCTCCGTCTGGTCGTGCGTCACATAGATCATGGTCCGGCCCACCTTCTGGTGTAGCTGCTTCAGATGGGCGCGCAACTCCCATTTCAGCAGCGGATCAATCACGGTCAGCGGCTCGTCGAAAAGAATGGCATTGGTGTCGGCGCGCACGAGCCCGCGCCCAAGCGAAATCTTCTGCTTTGCGTCGGCCGTCAGCCTGGCCGCGCGGCGTTCAAGATCGGAAGTCAGGCCAAGCATTTCCGCGATTTCGCGCACGCGCGCGTCGGTCGCGCTCCGCGACAGTCCGCGGTTCTTGAGCGGAAATGCGAGGTTCTCGTAGACGCTCATCGTGTCGTAGACGACCGGGAACTGGAAGACCTGCGCGATGTTCCGGCTTTCGGTCGGCGTATGGGTGACGTCGGTGCCGTCGAACAACACGCGGCCCGCGCTCGGCCTCACAAGCCCCGAAATGATGTTCAGCAAGGTCGTCTTGCCGCAGCCAGACGGGCCGAGCAGGGCGTAAGCACCGCCGTCGCGCCATGTGATGTCGAGCGGCTTCAGCGCATAGTCCGCGTCGCTGCGCGGATTGGGCAGGTAGGAATGAGCAAGACGTTCGAGAGTGATCGCAGCCATTCCGGTCTCCTCAGGCCGCCGCTGCGGTGGGTTTCGGTGCGGCGACGAGCCGGTCGTCCGCGCCGAATACGAACATGTGGTGTGGATCGAGATAGAGTTCGACGGGCGATCCGGGCTTCAGCTCGTGCACGCCATGCGTCAGCGCGATCCAGTCTCCGCCGGGATGGCGGACATGGATGAAGCTCTCCGAACCCGTGATCTCCACCACGGCGACTTTGGCGTGCACGGATGCGGTGTCGCCGTCGGTACGACGCAGATGCAGATGGTTCGGCCGGAAGCCGAGCGTCACCGGACCGTCCGGCAGGCCGGACAGCGGGCCGCGGCAGGGCAGCACGACATCGCCGGGCAGCCGCGCCACGCCGGCGCCAATCTCGGCCGAAACGAAATTCATCGGAGGATCGGAAAACGTCTCGGCCGTGATGCGGTCAACAGGGCGGCGGTACACATCGATGGTCCGGCCGAACTGCGTCATGCGCCCGCGATCGAGCGTCGCCGTATTGCCACCGAGTTGCAGCGCCTCGGACGGTTCCGTCGTCGCGTAGACCAGCACCGCGCCTGATGCCGAAAATATCTTAGGCAGTTCCTCGCGCAATTCCTCGCGCAGTTTGTAGTCGAGATTGGCCAGCGGTTCGTCGAGCAGGACCAGCGGCGCGCGTTTGACAAGCGCGCGCGCCAGCGCCGTGCGCTGCTGCTGTCCGCCCGAGAGTTCGAGCGGTGTCCGTCCAAACATGGGCTCAAGCCGCAGCAGAGCCGCGGCCTCGCGCACGCGCGTGTCGATCTCGGCCTTTGCAAGGCCGGCAACGCGCAAGGGCGAAGCAATGTTCTCGTAAACGGACAGCGACGGGTAATTGATGAACTGCTGATAGACCATCGCCACATTGCGCTTCTGGACGGGAACTCCCGTGACGTCCTTGCCGTCGAAAAGCACGCGGCCCGACGTCGGTGCTTCGAGCCCGGCCATCAGCCGCATCAATGTCGTCTTTCCGGCAAGCGTCGGGCCCAGCAAAACGTTGAGCGAGCCGGACGCAAGCTCGATCGACACATCCGAGATGTGCGTCGCCGCGCCGGCCTTTTTGGTTACGTTCTGAAGCGTGAGCGACATCGGTGTTTCCTCACGCCGCGCTGTGGGCCGCGCGCCGCCCGGTGCGCATGAACATGTCGAGTGCGGCACGATCCTCGGTGCTGATGCGAAGCCCGAGCTTGCTGCGCCGCCACAACACATCGTCGGGCGTCTGCGCCCATTCGTTCTGCATGAGGTACTGCACCTCGGCTTCTGTCAGGTCCGCGCCGAAGACGCGGCCGAGGTCCTCCATCCGCCGTGCGCCGCCGAGAATGAGCTCGGCGCGCGTGCCGTAGGCACGGACAAGACGCCGCGCGTAGTCCTGTCCAATAAAAGGATAAGTCGCGGACAGCACGGCGATCAGGCTATCCACGCCATCGTGATGAAAGTCGCCGCCCGGCAGTGCTGCCGTCGAGGTCCAGGGCTTGCCCGCAGGGAGATGACGGGACAGCCGCTCCAGAACCTCTTCCGCCAGGCGGCGATAGGTCGTGATCTTGCCTCCAAAAATCGTCAGCAGTGGCGCCTGCTGCTCGGGAGCGTCGAGATTGAGGACGTAATCGCGCGTCGCTTCCTGTGCGTCGGACGCACCGTCGTCATAGAGCGGCCGTACGCCGGAATACGTCCATACCGCGTCGCCCGGCTTGACAGGCTTTGCGAAATATTCGCTGGCGGACGCGCAGAGATATTCGATCTCGGCGCCGGTTGCCGCGACGGCGGCCGGATCGCCCTTGTAGTCCTGATCGGTCGTGCCGATCAGCGTGAAATCGCGCTCGTAGGGGATTGCAAAGATAATGCGATTGTCCGCATTCTGGAAAATATAGGCGTGGTCGTGGTCGAAGAGTTTCGGCACGACAACATGGCTGCCTTTGACGAGCCGTATCGGTGCCGGCACCGGGATGTGCAGTTGGTCGTGCAGCACATCGCCGACCCAGGGGCCGGCGGCATTGACGAGACATTTCGCGAGAATCGTTGCGTGTCCGCGCGGCCCCTCAACCTCGACCCGCCACAGACCGCCGTCGCGCCGCGCCGAGATGCATTTCGTGCGCGGATTGAGATCGGCGCCGCGTGCCGCGGCGTCCATGGCGTTGAGCACGACCAGCCGCGCATCCTCAACCCAGCAGTCGGAGTATTCGAATGCTGAGGTGTAGGTGCTTTTCAGCGGTGCGCCGTAGGGGCTCGCGCGAAGTTCAAGGCTGCGTGAAGGCGGAAGAATTTTCCGTCCTCCGAGATGGTCGTAGAGAAACAGGCCAAGGCGCAGCATCCAGCGCGGGCGCAGGCCCTCGTGATGCGGCAGCACGAAACGCAGCGGCCAGATGATGTGCGGCGCGATTTTCAGCAGCCGCTCTCGCTCGATCAGCGCCTCGCGGACCAGCCGGAACTCGTAATATTCGAGATAGCGCAGCCCGCCATGAATGAGCTTGGTCGAGGCGGAGGAGGTCGCGGAGGCGAAATCGCTCTGCTCGCACAGATAGACCGAGAGGCCCCGGCCGGCGGCATCGCGCGCGATGCCGCATCCGTTGATGCCGCCGCCGATGACGGCGATGTCGTAGGCCGTGCTGGCCAAATTCGCGTCCTCGCCCAATAGCGCAGCTTCTTCGTCCGCGCCCGTAGAAAGACGCTAAACGAAAATCAAAGCGCGCGCAATCCGGCAAAAACGAAACAAAAAACGAAAATTATCTTAGTTTTGATTAATCCGGATCGTCCGGCTCGCCCGTCGCCTCCACCACCTCGACCTCGTGGGCGCGGCAGATTCCGGCGATCGTGCCGGAGCTTAGCCAGTCGGTGACGAACACGTTGATCTGCGACATGTGCGCGACGCGGATGGGCGCCGTGCGCTCGAATTTCGACCGGTCGGCAACGAGAATAATCTGGCGCGAATTGCCGATGATCGCCTGGCTGACCTTCACCTCGCGGAAATCGTAGTCGAGCAGCGCACCTTCGGAATCGATCGCCGAGGTGCCGACGACCGCATAATCGACCTTGAACTGTTTGATGAAGTCGACGGCGGCGCCGCCGATCACGCCGCCGTCCGTACGTCGCACCGGCCCGCCGGCGACGATGACGTCGATCTTCGGGTGAGGATAGAGCAGCGTTGCGATGTTGAGATTGTTGGTGATGACCAGCAGGCCTTCATGTCCGGTCAGTGCCCGCGCCACTTCCTCCGTCGTCGTGCCGATATTGAGAAACAGCGAGGAATTGTTCGGAATAAGCTTGGCAGCGGCCTCGCCGATGGCGCGTTTTTCGGCGGCTGCGATCTGGCGGCGCGCGGCATAGCCGAGGTTCTCGACGCCGGAGGCGATCATCGCACCGCCATGCACGCGCGACAGCAGATGCATGTCGCAGAGCTCGTTGAGATCCTTGCGGATTGTCTGCGGCGTGACGTCGAACTTGACCGCGAGATCCTCGACCGTCACCCGGCCGTGCAGGCGCGCGTGATCGAGAATGGCCTGCTGACGGAAATTGAGCTGCACCACCATGCGGTGTATCCGGGGTTAAATAACGTAGTCGATCCTGTCGACCGGATCGCGGCCAAGCGCTTCCATGTCTTCGAGCGTCGTCTTGTCGAGCACCCGTGCGAGCGCCTCGCGCGCTTCCAGCATCAGAAGACGTACCCGGCACTCCGCTTCGCTTTTGCAGTCCTGGCAGCGCGCGTAGAAATTGCGGCTGACGCAGGGAACGGCGGCCAGCGGGCCGTCGAGCTTGCGGATGATGTCGCCGACAATGATTTCGCTTGGGGGTTTTCCGAGCGTGTAGCCGCCGCCGCGGCCGGGCTTGCTGATCAGATAGCCGGCCTGGCGCAGCTCGTTCAGGATGGCGTCGAGAAACTTTTTCGGGATGCCGTTTTCGGAGGCAATGTCGGCGATCAGGGCGGAGCGGCCGCGCGGCAACCCCGCCAGATGCACCATCGCCTTCAGCCCGTATTTCGCTTTGGCCGTGAGCATTCTATCGTAGTAAGCCCAAGCCTCGCAGGTCCGCAACAGAAACCCGGCTTGAGCGTCACCGCCGCAAAATCCTCAGGCCAGAACATGCGGCCCGATTTCGTCGATGGTCCGCGTGCCGGTCAGGGCCATGGAGACGTCGAGCTCACGCCGGATGATGTCCAGCGCGCGCGTGACACCGGCTTCTCCTCCCGCCGCCAACGCATACAGGAAGGCCTTGCCGATCAGGCAGCCCTGGGCGCCGGAGGCGAGCGCCTTCAGCACATCCTGGCCGGAAGTAATGCCGCCGTCGAACAGGATTTCGACCTTGCCCTGCGCGGCATCGACAATGCCCGGTAGCACCGAAATCGAGGAGCGTGCGCCATCGAGCTGCCGGCCGCCATGATTGGAAACGACGATGGCGTCCGCCCCGCAGTCCGCCGCGATTCTGGCATCCTCGGCGTCGAGAACGCCTTTGAGGATCAGCTTGCCCGGCCACAGACTCTTCACCCATTCGACGTCTTTCCACGACAGCGACGGATCGAACTGGCTGGCGATCCATTGGGACAGCGTGGTCAGGCTGTCACCGCCCGGCACGCGCTCCTGCAGATTGCCGAAGCTCTTGCGCTTGTTGCGCAGCATGGACAATGCCCAGCCTGGCTTCGTTGCGATATTGATCGCATTTGCCAGTGTCAGCCGCGGCGGCACCGCGAGACCGTTCTTGATATCGCGGTGGCGCTGGCCCTGGATCTGCAGGTCGAGCGTCAATACGAGAGCCGAACATTCCGCGGCTTTTGCGCGCTCTATCAGCGATGCCGCAAAGCCGCGGTCGCGCATCACGTAGAGCTGAAACCAGAACGGCTTTCCGACGCTCGCGCGTACGTCCTCGATCGAGCAGATCGACATCGTCGACAGACAGAACGGGATGCCGAATTTCTCGGCGGCGCGCGCGCCGAAGATCTCTCCGTCGCGATGGAACAGTCCCGTCAGGCCTGTCGGCGCAATGGCAACCGGCATGGTCGCCGGTTGGCCAAGAAAGCGGCTGGCCGTGCTGCGGTTGTCGACATCGATCAGCACACGCTGGCGAAGTCCGATGGCGTCGAGGTCCGCGCGGTTCGCGCGCAGCGTCGCCTCGTTATAGGAGCCGCAGTCGGCATAGTCGAAGATCGCCCGGGGGATTCTGCGTTTTGCGATCTCGCGAAGATCCGCGATCGATGTGACGGAGTTCATCTGCTTCAATCGGCCCCCGGATCGCCGGCAAGACCGGCTTTGGCGATACCCGACATCGCCGCCGCCTCGTCATTCTCGGAGGTGCAGCCGGAAATGCCGACCGCGCCGAGAAGCGCGCCGCCGCCATCGCGGATCAGAACGCCGCCCGGCACCGGAATGAGCTTGCCGCCGATCGCTTCTGTCGCGGCCGCGATAAAGAAGGCCTGCTCCTTGGCGCGCTTGAACAGCGAGCGCGATCCCATGCCGAGCGAAACGGCGCCATGCGCCTTACCGAAAGCGATATCGGCGCGGCGGAGGCTTGTTCCGTCCTGCGCGGCCATCGCCTTCGGCGCCCCCCGGTCATCGAGCACGATGATGGCAACGGGCTTCATGCCGTTCTGGCGCGCGTAATCCAGCGCACCGGCGACGATTGTTTGGGCCTTGTCCAGCGACAGTGTCACGGCGTTCCTCTCTGTTTTTGCCCGGTTCCGGGCCATAGTGCGGCGATATACCCGCCATTTCCTTCATCGGGGCAGGGTTTTGTCGTGCCGGGCGTAACGACGGTCAGCGCGAAATACCCGGTGCCCACAATTTGATCGCATCTTAGTCTATGGAAGCACTAGCGTAATTTGCTAAAGTAGATTCATAATTCAACTTAGGTCGCAAAAAAGCGGCCGGCTCAAAGGCCGCAAAAATAGCGGCCGGGTCTAATAATGCGCCGCCTGCGGCGCACGGGAACAGGAAACGACCCCAGCAGGACGCTCCACGCGTTTTCTGCCAACGAGAGGCTTTTTGTCATGAGTGACCTTCCGAAAACCGAAGATCGAAAGGAGCGCACGACGTTGAAGCGTCGTGACATCCTAACCGGCGCCGCTCTCGCTGGTGCCGCCGTCGTCGCCGCGCCGCATGTGGTACGCGCGCAGTCGCCAATCACCATGAAAATGCAGACCTCATGGCCCGCATCCGACATTTGGCAGACCATGGCCGGCCAATATGCCGACCGCATCCAGAAGATGTCCGGTGGACGGCTGAAGGTCGATCTTCTGCCGGCGGGCGCCGTGGTCGGTGCGTTCCAGGTGATGGACGCGGTCAATGACGGCGTGCTCGATGCGGCACACTCGGTCTCGGCCTACTGGTACGGAAAAAACAAGGCGGCGTCGCTCTTCGGCACCGGCCCGGTGTTCGGCGGCAATCCGACCACGATGCTGTCATGGTTCTACCAGGGCGGCGGGCGTGAGCTTTATCAGGAGCTTACGCAGAAAAACATGGGCCTCAAGGTTGTCGGCCTTCTTGGCTTCCCGATGCCGGCCCAGCCCTTCGGCTGGTTCAAGGGCGAGGTCAACAAGGTCGCCGATATTCAGGGCTTCAAGTACCGCACCGTCGGTCTCGCAGCCGATCTGTTCCAGTCGATGGGCATGAGCGTTGCCCAGCTGCCGGGCGGCGAAATCGTTCCGGCGATGGAGCGCGGCGTCATCGACGCGTTCGAGTTCAACAACCCGTCGTCGGACCTTCGCTTCGGTTCGGCGGATGTGGCCAAGAACTACTATCTCGGCTCCTACCATCAGGCGAGCGAAGCCTTCGAATTCCTGTTCAACCAGGATTTCCTCGAAGATCTGCCGGATGACCTTCGCGCGATCGTCGAACACGGCGTCGAGGCTGTCTCGACCTACAACACCGCTTTCGCGCTCGACAATTATTCGGCGGACCTGCAGAAGCTGCAGAATGAGAAGGGTGTGAAGATTCACCAGACGTCGTCCGAAATCCTCAAGGCGCAGCTCGAAGCCTGGACGAAGATGATCGGCACGCTCGAGTCCGATCCCTTCATCAAGAAGGTGCTCGACAGCCAGCGCGCCTGGGTTGAACGCGTCACCTACTACGAAATCCTGAACTCGCCGGATTACCGTCTTGCTTACGAGCACTTCTTCCCGGGCAAGCTGCCCGCCAAGGCGTAATCGTAACGACATGAACATCGCCCGGCGGTAAAACTGCCGGGCGATCCCTCCCGGGATCCCGCAATGACATCGTTCATCCGCTTTGCCGACTCCCTTTCCGCCGCGTTCGGAAAGACATTCGCGTGGCTGATCATTCTCATGACGTTTGGCACGACCTATGAGGTGATCGTCCGTTACATATTCAACAGCCCGACCCCATGGGCGTTCGACGTGTCGTTCATCATGTATGGCACGCTGTTCATGATGGGCGGCGCCTACACGCTGTCGCGCGGCGGCCATGTGCGCGGAGATTTCGTCTACCGGCTCTGGAAACCCCGGACGCAGGCGCGGATCGACCTCATCCTGTATCTCTTCTTTTTCTTTCCCGGCGTCACGGCTCTCATCATTGTCGGCGGCGGCTATGCCGCCCGGTCATGGCGTTACGGCGAGGTCAGCATCAACAGCCCCGCCGGTGTGCCGATCTATCAGTTCAAGGCGGCGATGGCCGTCGCTGGCGCGCTTCTGTTCATACAGGGCATTGCGGAAGTGTGCCGGTGCATTCAGTGCATCCGCACCGGGGTCTGGATGCGCCCGGAAGATGACGTCCGTGAGACCGAAGAAGCGCTGATCGAACAAGCCAACAAGGCGGAGAGCGGAGCTCACCCATGACGGACCCGCAAGTCGCCCTGTTCATGCTGGGGCTTTTTATCTTTCTGGTGTTCCTCGGCTTTCCGATTGCTTTCACGCTCATGGCGATGGGCATCGGCTTTGGCTACTACGCCTATTTCGAGCCCGACCGCATGTGGCGCGCGTTCAACCGGCTCGACGAGGCCGCCAGTTCCTTCCAGAGCATATCGCTCTGGATAGAAGGCTTCTTCAACAACCGCATCTTCGACCTCTTCATCAACCAGACCTATACGGTGATGAGCAACGAGGTGCTGACGGCCGTACCTCTGTTCCTGTTCATGGGTTACATCGTCGAGCGCGCCAACATCGTCGATCGCCTGTTCACGACATTGAACATCGCGTCGAAGAATGTCCCGGGTTCGATGGGTGTTGCAGCGCTCATCACCTGCGCGCTTTTCGCCACGGCCACGGGCATCGTTGGCGCCGTCGTTACGCTGATGGGGCTTCTGGCGCTGCCCGCCATGCTGAAAGCGCGCTACGACAAGAGCTTTGCCTCTGGCATCATCTGCGCGGGCGGCACGCTCGGCATTCTCATTCCGCCCTCGATCATGCTGATCGTCTATGCGGCGTCTTCGGGCGTGTCGATCGTCAGGCTCTATGCCGGTGCGCTTCTGCCGGGCTTTATCCTGGTCGGCCTGTATCTTGTCTATGTGGTCGGCCGCTCGATCCTGCAGCCGTCGGTCGCGCCACGTCCGACCAAGGACGAAGTGCCGGATGTGCCGTACGGCAGGCTGATCTTCATGATCGTGACGTCGTTCCTGCCTTTGGCGGTGCTCATTCTCGCCGTTCTCGGCACCATCCTGTTCGGGCTCGCAACGCCGACCGAGGCGGCGGCGATCGGCGCAATGGGCGGGCTTGTTCTGGCCGTGGCGTATCGTGCGCTGACATTTCAGAGGTTGCGGGAGTCCGTCTATCTCACCGTACGCACAACGGCGATGGTCTGCTGGCTGTTCGTCGGTTCCTATGTGTTCTCCGCCGTCTTCTCCTATCTGGGTGGCGAGACAGTCATCTCGGAATTCGTGCGCGGCCTCGATCTTACGCCGTTCCAGTTCCTGCTTCTCGCCCAGTTCATCATCTTCCTGCTCGGCTGGCCGCTGGAATGGTCGGAGATCATCATCATCTTCGTGCCGATCTTCCTGCCCCTGCTGGCGATCTTCGACATCGATCCGCTGTTCTTCGGCGTGCTCGTCGCGGTCAATCTTCAGACATCGTTCCTGACGCCGCCAATGGCGATGTCGGCTTATTATCTGAAAGGCATCGCGCCGCCTGATGTGAAGCTGACGGACATCTTCAAGGGCGTTTTGCCGTTCCTGGTAATGGTGTTTATCTGCATGGCGCTGATCTACGCCTTCCCGCAGACGATCTACTATCTCCCGAACCACTTCTACGGAGGCTGACGATGACGCTCGAAAGAGGACTTTCGCTTCTGGCCTTCGTCACCATGTGCGGGTTCCTCGCAATCCTCGTGATGCGGGTGCCGCGCCTCGATCTCGGGCTTGTGGTCTTGGTGACATTGCTGCTGTGCGGCTACGACCTGTTCTTTCACAGGACGAACGGCACCCGAACCTAGCGATCCTGTTGTCTATACAGGCCGTTTGGCGTGCGGCCACGGCGTTTCCGGCACTGGTGTCAGCGGCGGCTCGCCCTTGAGCCATGCCATGACATTGTCCACGGCAAGCTGGGCCATCGCATCGCGCGTATGGCCCGATGCCGAAGCCACATGCGGGAGAAGCACCGCATTTTCCAGCGCGATCAGTTCGGCCGGAACATGCGGTTCGTTGTCGTAGACGTCGAGGCCCGCCGCGAGGATTGTTCCGTTTTTCAACGCCGCGATCAGCGCCTCCTGATCGACGACCGATCCGCGCGCGACATTGATGAAGATGCCATCTGGGCCGAGTGCCTCGAATGTTTCCTTGTTCACCATATGCCGCGTTTCGGCGCCGCCGGGTGTAATGGCAATCAGCGTATCGACCGCCTGGGCCATGCCGGTCAGCGTCGGATAATAGCTGTACGTCACATCGGCCTGCTGACGGCGTCCGTGATAGGCGATCGCAACGTCGAACCCTTCCAGCCGCTGGGCAATGGCCTTGCCGATACGGCCGAGGCCGATGATGCCGACGGTGCGGCCGCGCAGCGTCGCGGTCAGGCGATAAGGCGCCTCCGGCCAATGCCCGCCGCGCAGATAGCGCTCGGCCCGGGGAATTTCCCGGATGGTCGCCAGCAGCAGTCCGATGGTGAGATCCGCGACCTCGTCCGTCAGCACATCCGGCGTATTGGTGACGACGACGCCACGTTCGGCTGCGGCCTTGACGTCGATCCCGTCATAGCCGACGGCGGATGTCGCGATGATCTCCAGCGCCGGCAGCTTCTCGATCAGCGTCCGCGGGCAGGACGCGACGAACGAGACGATGCCGCGAACGCGCGGACCGACCTCCGCCAGCAATGCGTCCCTGTCTTGCGCCTCCCAAAGGCGGTGCAGGGTGGCATGCGGTTCAAGCGCAGCCTCCACGAGAGGGCGCATCGGGGTCAGCATCAACAGGTCCGGCTTTGTCATGGCGTCTCCTTCTTTCCGGAGACTTTACCGGCATCCGCACGCCACCGGCACTAGCCAAGAGTCGATTTGGGAAGGCCCGGCGGAGCCTGAAAACCGGCACGGTGCGACCAGCGGGACGATTTTGGGTCAAAAACTGCGGTTTTTTCGCATCTTTCCCACAAAAACCGCAGTGCACCCCCTATTTTCAGGCTCTTGCGCTCACGGCATTAGGCGTAATGTGCCCGCGCACGAATCATTGGAGGTGCCAAGTGGCAACGCAAATGTCCAAGTCGCAGCTGATCGACAAGATCGCTACGGCTACCGAACTTTCGAAGAAAGAAGTCAAAAGCGTCCTCGAGTCGCTGGCCACTCACGGCTACAAGGAACTGAAGAAGGCGGGCGCGTTCGTCGTTCCGGGCTTCGCCAAGTTCGTGGTCGTCAAGAAGCCGGCCACCAAGGCGCGCAAGGGCATCAACCCCTTCACCGGCGAGCCGACGACCTTCAAGGCCAAGCCGGCCCGCAAGGTCATCAAGGCGCGGCCTGTAAAGGCCGTCAAGGACGCCGTCTGATCCTGACGCAAGGGCCCCGAAAGGGGCCTTTGCTTTCCCGCCGTCCGGCTAGAGGTCGGCGATGAGACGGTTCTCCGGCATGCGATGGACGCGGCCGGCTCCAAGCATCCAGGCATTCATCGCGCCACGCGAAAACAGCATGTCGAAGGCACGATCCATCACATTGAGCCCGCCGGCATAGGTGCCGAAGGCGGGAAGAACCGCGCGCAACCCGTCGGATGCAACGCAGCGCCGGCGCACGCTCTCGCCGCGCATGCGGATTTTCGCGACAGGATGCAGATGCCCGGCGATTTCGCCCGGCGCCGCTCCTGCGCTGGGCTCATGCCGCAGCACGATATTGCCGAAACCGTATTCGGCCAGCCAGTCGCCCTCCACACCTTCGGGCGCGTCGGGATCGTGGTTGCCCGCGACCCACAGCCAGTCGCGGCCGCGCTGCAGATCGCGCAGCTGCGCCAGGTCTGCGCCGTCAATACGGCTTCCGGCACGGCGGTCATGGAAACTGTCGCCGAGCGCGACCATGCGGGCAGGTTCGAGGCGGGCAATCAGGGCTGCCAGCCGCCCCAACGTTGCGCGGGTGTCGTAGGGCGGCAGGAGCCCACGCCCGCGTTCGGCGAAGGCCGAGCCTTTCTCGAAATGGAGATCGGCGACGATGAGCATGCGCTCGCGCTCGTGCCACAGCGCGCCCTCGTGGACGATCGCGAATATCTCGCCCTGTATGGTCAGCTCCGCCGCGCTCACGCCTTCCCCATCGCCTCCGCCGCAAGTTCCTCTTCCGCTTCGATCAGGAGCGAGTCGCGCGCCTCGCCGGAAACCTGCTCGCGCCCGATTTCCAGTATACCGGGAACCGCAAGCGGCGACACGCGATCAAGCGGCTTGTGGACGATGTGCCCCTTCACGCGCACCAGCATTGCCGACAGGCGGCTGATGTCGAGCAGTCCGCGCGCGGCATCCGCGCGCGCCGCGCGCAGCAGCACATGGTCCGGCTCGTGGCGCCGCAGCACGTCGTAGATCAGATCGGACGACATCGTCATCTGGCGGCCGGTTTTCCTCTGTCCCGGATAGTTGCGCTCGATAAGCCCAGAAATGATGGCGCAATCGCGGAAGTTCCGCTTCATCAGGCTCGATTCCGCGAGCCACTCCTCAAGATCGTCACCAAGCATGTCCTCGGCAAAAAGCTCCTCGATGGTGAGCGTTCCGGCCCTGACGCGCGCCGCGGCGTCGCCGAGTCCCCAGATGGTGACGGCGTAGTCGGTGGCGACGAAACCGAGCGGCCGCAGCTTCGCGCGTTCCATGCGACGCGTCAGCAGCATGCCGAGCGTCTGATGGGCGTTGCGTCCCTCGAACGGATAGCAGGTCAGGAAAAATCGATCGGCGCGCGGAAATGTTTCGACAAGCAGCTCGTCCGGCCCCGGCAGCACCGAACGTTCGCGCTGGATCTCCAGCCATTCGCGCACCTGTTCGGGAAACACATGCCAGCTGCCCGGATCGGCGATCATGGTGCGCACGCGCGCGGCAACGCCGGTCGTGAACGGCATTCTCGCGCCGGCATAGCTCGGCACTTTAGGGTCGCTGGCGCTGGAGCGCGTGCACCACGCCCCGTCCTCGTCGACTGTGTGAAATTCGAGGATTTCGCCGCCGAACACGAATGTGTCTCCCGGCGACAGCATGTTGACGAAGCCTTCTTCCATCTCGCCAAGCACACGCCCGCCGCGGCTTATGCGCCCGGTCGTTCCGGCCGCCACGATGCCGCCGCGCATCATGCGGATGCGCACCATGTCCGCCTCGACGATCGTACCGACATTCATGCGATAGCGCTGGGCGGTGGGAGGATTGGCGATGCGCCAAAGCCCTTCCTTTGTGCGCCTTATCTTGGCGAAGCGTTCATAGGTTCTGAGCGCATAGCCGCCGGTCGCCGCGAAATTCAGGACCCCGTCGAAATCCGCGCGCGCAAGTCCGGAATAGGGCGCGGCGCCCGTTACCTCGTCGAACAGGGAATCGGCATCGAACGGCTCGGCGCAGGCCATGCCGAGCATATGCTGCGCGAGCACATCGAGCGCGCCCCGGCGCAGCATCTCGGCATCCTGCTCTCCCGCCAGCGCCGCGGCGCGTGTCGCCTCGCATTCGACGCGCTCGAAGCGTGAACCGGGGACGATGATGGCCTTCGACGGCTCGTCCATGCGGTGATTGGCGCGGCCGATGCGCTGCAGAAGACGCGACGAGCCTTTCGGCGAGCCGAGATGGACGACGAGGTCGATGTCGCCCCAGTCGATGCCGAGATCGAGGGTGGATGTCGCCACCACCGCACGCAGCTTCCCGGCCGCCATGGCGGCCTCGACGCGCCGCCTCTGCGTAACATCGAGCGAGCCGTGGTGCAGCGCGATCGGCAGATTGTCCGTGTTTATGCGCCACAGTTCCTGAAAGGCGAACTCCGCCAGAAACCGCGTATTGACGAAGATCAGCGTCATCTTGTGACCCTTGATCGCGTCGTAGACGGCCGGCAGGGCGTGTTTCGCCGCATGGCCGGACCAGGGCAGGCGTTCTTCTGTGTCGTGGATGATGATCTCGGGCTGCGCGCCGCCTTCGATATGGACGAGATCGGACATTTCGCCGCCCGTCAGCCAGCGGCGGAGATCATCGGGATTGGCGACCGTTGCGGACAGGCCGGTGATGGTCGCCTCCGGCGCCAGCCTGCGCAGCCGGGCGAGAGCGAGCGACAAAAGATCGCCGCGCTTGTTCGGTGCCAGCGCGTGGGTCTCGTCGATGATGATGCGGCGGAGATCCCCGAACAGAAGCTTCGCCTCGCGGCTCGCGATCAGGAGCGACACCTGTTCCGGTGTCGTCAGCAGAAGATCGGGCGGGTCGAGCTTCTGTCGCTGGCGCTTGGATTGCGGCGTATCGCCGGTGCGGCTTTCGATGCGGATCGGCAGCCGCATTTCGGCGATGGGCGTTTCGACATTGCGCGCTACATCGACGGCGAGTGCCTTCAACGGCGAGATGTAGAGCGTATGCACGCCGCGCCGGAGCGCGTTTGTCCTACGCTTTCCGTTCTCGGAAAGCTCCACCAGGCTCGGCAGAAAACCGGCCAAGGTCTTGCCGGCGCCGGTCGGCGCGATCAGCAGCGTCGAGCGGCCGCGCTGTGCCTGTTCCAGCAGCGCGCCCTGGTGCTCGCGCAGCGTCCAGCCGCGCCGGGCAAACCAGTCCGCGAAAACGGACGGCAGGAGCGCGGGCTCATCGTCATGACTGCGTGCGAAACCCAAGCTGCTCCTTAAGCGTGACTGAGCGGGCGTGTCATGAAAACGGCGCCGCCGCCATATGTTTTCAGTTTGGCATCCAGTTCCGGCGTCGAGCGCACCGAAAAGCCGTGAAGCTCCCAGAAAGGCTGCGACTGGTTGACCGCCACGAGCGACATCGTGCGGAAGCCGTTCGTTCCCGCCGCCTCCGCGAGATGGCGCACGACGCGCGCGCCATGCCCCTTGCCATAAGCGCGCTTCAGCAGCGCGAGATCATGCAGATAATAAGTGCCCGGACGGTTCGGGAGGGCACCGAGCTTGCTGTCGAGCGGCGGCGGCTCGTCGGCTGCCCATGGGTGGCTGAGAATATAGCCGTCGATGCCTGTCTCGCCGCGCAGCGCAAGGCACCCTTGCGGATAGATCGCGAGCCGGTCGAGAAACACATCCGCCGTCTCTTGGTGCCAGGGGTAGGCTTCCTCCTGGATTGCCAGAAGCTCCGGCAGGTCCGCCGCCGTCATCTGCCGCCAGTTCGTTGCCGCCATCTCTGTTCTCCGTCCTGTTCCGGCACCATATCTTCTACCGCGCATGCGTCCGGAAGATCTTCTTTGCCCGACACCGCAAGGTTTATGCTGCCGCCCTTCGGGCGTGCATGTCGATCCCACGCGGCCTGTCGACTACGCCATTATCACGCACGGCCACAGCGATCACGCCCGCGCCGGGCATGGCCATGTTCTGGCAACGCCGCAGACATTGCGCATCATGGAAGCGCGCTATGGACGCGATTTCGCCGGCTCGGTGCAGGCCATTGAGTATGGCGAGGTCGTCACGCTGAAGGGCGGGGTCGATATCTCGTTCCATCCCGCCGGCCATGTGCTGGGTTCGGCGCAGATCCTGTTCGAATGGAAAGGTTTCCGCGCGGTCGTCTCCGGCGACTACAAGCGCGAGCGCGATCCGACCTGCGCTCCGTTCGCGCTTGTCCGGTGCGATCTGTTCGTCACGGAGGCGACGTTCGGCCTGCCGGTGTTCCGCCATCCGCTGGCTGCAGGCGAGATCGCGAAACTGGTCGATTCCGCCGAACTCTTTCCGGAACGCGCACATCTCGTCGGCGCCTATTCGCTCGGCAAGGCGCAGCGTCTGATGGCGATGCTGCGCGAGGCCGGGTGGGGGCGCCCGATATATGTACACGGCGCCATGGTCGCGCTGACCGATCTCTACATCGATGAAGGGGTGCCGCTTGGCGATATCCGCCATGTCGCACCGGACGAGCGCAAGAATCTCGGCGGCGAGATCGTCATCTGCCCGCCCTCGACATTGCAGGAAATCTGGTCGCGCAAATTTCCCGATCCCGTGTCGGCCGTCGCGTCGGGCTGGATGCGCGTGCGCGCCCGCGCGCGCCAGCAGGGCGCGGAACTGCCGCTGGTGATTTCCGATCATGCCGGGTGGGACGATCTCGGCAAGACGATCATCGAGACCGGCGCGAGCGAAATCTGGGTCACGCACGGCGCGGAAGAAGCGCTGGTCTACTGGTGCGAGAGCCAAGGGCTGCGCGCGCGCCCGCTGCATCTCGTCGGCTATGGCGACGAGGAGGCGGAGGATGTCGCGGCTCCGGTTGAAAACACATGAACCGCTTCGCCGCGCTCCTCGACCGTCTGGCCTATGAGCCGCGCCGCAACGCCAAAATCCGGCTGATGGCGGATTATTTCCGCGAGGTGCCCGATCCCGAACGCGGCTGGGCGCTTGCGGCCCTGACCGGTGCGTTGAGCTTCAAACATGCCAAGCCCAACCTCGTGCGCACGCTGATCGGTAAACGCACCGACCCTTTTCTGTTCCAGATGTCGCGCGATTATGTGGGTGACATGGCGGAAACGGTTGCGTTGATGTGGCCTGTCTCGCACGGCGCGAACCACGTACCGACACTGACCGAAATCGTCGCCGGGTTGAACGAAACCTCGAAGCTCGATCTGCCGGGCCGTCTTGCCTCATGGCTCGATGCGCTCGACGAGACCGGGCGCTGGGCCCTGCTGAAGCTCATAACTGGCAGCTTGCGCATCGGCGCGTCGGCGCGCCTTGCCAAAACAGCGGTCGCCGCTCTCGGCGACAATATAGCGCCGAACGATGTCGAACATGTCTGGCCCGGCCTGCAGCCGCCTTATGAAGACCTGTTCGCCTGGGTCGAGGGCCGCGGGCCGATGCCGGAGAACACCGATCCCGCGCCGTTTCACACGCCGATGCTCTCGACCGCCATCGAGGACACCGCGAACTGGCGAGATGTTCTCGATTCCGCCGATTTTTCTGCCGAATGGAAATGGGACGGCATCCGCGTCCAGGCGGTCGGCGGCATCGACGAAGACGGGCAGCGCGCCGCGCGTCTGTACTCGCGGACCGGCGAGGAAATTTCGCACTCGTTTCCAGATATCATCTCTGCGATTGATTTCACCGGAGCGGTCGACGGCGAACTGCTGATTGTTCGCGACGGCCGCGTGCAGAGCTTCAACGTGCTGCAGCAGCGCCTCAACAGGAAAGCGATCACGCCGAAGCTCGTTGCCGAATACCCGGCGCATATCCGCGCCTACGATCTTCTGACCGAGGCCGGCGAGGATCTGCGCGCGCTGGCCTTCGCCGAACGCAGGCTCAGGCTCGAACGCTTCATCGAGGAGGCGGGGGAGAAATTCGATCTCTCGCCGCAGATCGATTTCGCGACATGGGAGGAACTCACCGCCGCGCGGGCCGATCCGGCGTCGCATGGCGCTGGCATCGATGCCGAGGCCGTCGAGGGCGTCATGATCAAGCGCAACGCGTCGATCTACGTTCCCGGCCGCCCCAAAGGCGAATGGTTCAAATGGAAGCGCGATCCGTACATCGTCGATGCCGTTCTTCTGTATGCACAGCGTGGTTCCGGCAAACGGTCGTCGTTCTATTCGGACTACACGTTCGGCGTATGGGCGCCGGGCGAGGACGGCGACGAACTTGTTCCGGTCGGCAAGGCCTATTTCGGCTTCACCGACGAGGAACTGGTCGAGCTCGACCGCTTCGTGCGCAAGAACACGATCAACCGGTTCGGTCCGGTCAGGGAAGTCACCCACGAGGCCGATGAGGGTCTTGTCTTCGAGGTCGCGTTCGAGGGGCTTTCGCGCTCGACGCGGCACCGGTCGGGGGTCGCCATGCGCTTTCCGCGCATTTCCCGCATCCGCTGGGACAAGCCGCCCCGCGAGGCGGACCGCATCGAGCATCTTGAGGCGCTGCTGTCTGACGCCGCCGTGAGTTGACGCTGCCGGCTTCTTTGGAGAAGTTACAAACAGGCTTGGGAATTATCAGGAGTTTTTATGCGGTTTCAGATTGTTCTCGGCGCGGCGCTTGTCGTTGCCGGCGCCACGGCTGTGCTTGCTCAGGCCGACCAGCGCGAGCCCACGATGAAAGAGGTCGGCGGCGCGTTCGGGCCGCTGAATCGCATGAACCGGGGCCAGGCGCCTTTTGACGGTGCCGAGGCGACGGCGAATTTCGAGAAGATCGCGGCCGCCGCGTCCAAGTTCGCGACGCTGTTCGAGGGCGCGCCCAGCCCGACAGCGACCGCACTGCCGTCGATCTGGGAAAACAAGGCCGATTTCGATGCGCGCGTTGCCAAGCTGGCGTCGAGCGCCAAGGCGGCAGCCGCCGAGGCTTCAAAAGGCGAGGCGGAATTCAAGGCCGCCTTTGCGACCATCCAGCCGCAGTGCGGCGGCTGCCATGAGAAATATCGCGGCAAGGACTAGGCGGCGGCGTCCACGGTCATCAGGCGCGCGGCGATCTCCATGCTTTTGCGCCGTGCCTGATGGTCGAACATCATCGAGGTCAGGATCAGTTCGTCGGCCTGGGTTTTGGCGATGAACTCTTCGGTCTGCCGCCGCACCATGTCCGGCGAGCCGCAGGCGGTCGCCGACAGCATGGTTTCCAGCATGGCTCGCGCGCCGGGCTCGAGCGTCGCGCGGTAGTTCTTCACCGGCGGCGGCAGCTTGCCCGGCCGCCCGCTGCGCAGCGCGACGAAGCTCTGGTCCCGGCTCGACATCAGGAACTCCGCTTCCTCGTCGGTGTCGGCGGCGAACATGTTGAAGCCGAGTAGGACATACGGCTTGTCGAGTTGTTCGGACGGCTGGAATCGTTCGCGGTAGATTTCGAGCGCGGGATAAAGGTCGCCCGGCGCGAAATGCGAGGCGAAGGCGTAGGGCAGGCCGAGATGGGCGGCGAGCTGCGCGCCGAAGGTCGATGAGCCGAGAATGAACACCGGCACATCCGCGCCGTCGCCCGGCACCGCCGGCACCGGGCCTTGCCCGCGGAAATAGGATATCAGCTCCATCACATCGCGCGGGAACTGGTTGACGTCCGTCTGCAGGTCGCGCCTGAGCGCGCGGTTCGTCACCATGTCCGAACCCGGCGCGCGGCCAAGGCCAAGGTCGATGCGGCCGGGATAGAGCGCGGCAAGCGTGCCGAACTGTTCGGCGATGACGAGCGGCGAATGGTTCGGCAGCATGATGCCGCCGGCGCCGACGCGGATCGTCTTCGTGCCTTCGGCGACATGGGCGATGGCGACCGACGTCGCCGCGGAGGCGATGCCGGGCATGCCGTGATGCTCGGCGAGCCAGAACCGCGTGTAGCCGAGTTTCTCGGCAAGCCCGGCGAGGTCGCGGCTGTTGTTGAGCGCCTCGGTGGCGGTTCCGCCCTCGGTGATGGGCGCGAGATCGAGAATGGAGAATGCGGTCATTGTCGGCATGTAGGGAGGCGCATACACGCCCTCAACCGCCGGAGGCTTTGCGCTTTCTCATACATAGGTCATGCTTGGGCCAAGCCGGCATCGCCCGCGCGGGGCCCGACCGGCACAAAAGCACCGGGGGAAAACGCGCATGATCGGGCATTTGCTGGCCATCGACCAGGGCACCACCAGTTCGCGCGCCATCCTTTTCTCGTCGAAGCTCGACGTCGTCGCGATTGCCCAGAAGGAGTTCACCCAGCATTTCCCCGAATCCGGCTGGGTCGAACACGACCCGGAGGACATCTGGGCGACGACGATCGCGGTCGTGAACGAGGTTCTCGCGCGCGCCGACATCTCGGCCCGTTCGGTCGCCGCGCTCGGCATCACCAATCAGCGCGAAACCACGGTCGTCTGGAACAGGAAGACCGGCAAGGCAATCCACAACGCCATCGTCTGGCAGGACCGGCGGACGGCGGATATGTGTGCGCAGCTTCGCAAGGACGGGCTGGAGCCGGAAGTACAGACCAAGACGGGTCTCATCATCGACCCGTATTTTTCCGCGACGAAGATCGCCTGGATTCTCGAAAATGTCGAAGGCGCCCGCGCCGCCGCCGAAAAGGGCGAACTCGCCTTCGGCACCGTCGACAGCTTTCTTCTGTGGCGGCTGACCGGCGGCAAGGTCCACGCCACCGATGCGACGAATGCCGCGCGCACAATGCTGTACGACATCGGCAAGGGAAAATGGGACGCCGATCTGATGAAGGCGCTCGGCGTTCCGGCATCGCTCTTGCCGGAGGTGCGCGATTCCTCGGGAGATTTCGGCCAAACCGAATCCCACCTGTTCGGCTCGGCGGTGCGTATCGCCGGCATCGCCGGAGACCAGCAGGCCGCCACCGTGGGCCAGGCCTGTTTCGAGCCGGGCATGATGAAGGTCACCTACGGCACCGGCGCTTTCGCTTTGCTCAATGTCGGCGACAAGCCCGTCGCGTCCAAGAACCGGCTTCTCACCACCATCGCCTACCAGCTCCACGGCAAGCCGACTTATGCACTGGAAGGGGCGATCTTTGTCGCCGGGTCGGCGGTGCAGTGGCTGCGCGACGGGCTGAAGATGATTCGCGCCGCGCCGGAGACGCAGGAGCTTGCGGCCCAGGCCGACCCCGACAGCGGAGTCTTTTTCGTCCCGGCCTTCACCGGCCTTGGCGCGCCCTATTGGGACCCGACGGCCCGCGGGCTGATCTGCGGCCTGTCGCGCGGTACCGGCCGTGCCGAGATCGCCCGGGCCGTGCTGGAGAGTATGGCCTATCAGACCAACGACCTTTACGAGGCCATGCGCGCGGACTGGACGGAGGGATCTAAAACGGTGCTGCGGGTCGACGGCGGCATGGTTCGCGATTCGTGGACCATGCAGTTCGTCGCCGACATTCTCGGCGCGCCGGTCGACCGGCCGAAAATCACGGAGACGACGGCGCTCGGCGCCGCCTGGCTGGCGGGCTACGCATCGGGCGTCTGCCCGCCGCCGGCCGAGTTCGCCAAGGCCTGGAAACTGGAACGCCGGTTCGAGCCGGGGCACCTGGGCGAGGTGCGGGAGCACAAGCTCGCCGGATGGCAGGATGCCATCGCCCGCACACGTACAGGTGGTGCCTGAAACACAAGAGCGGCCTTTCGGCCGCTCCTACTGACTTACCTGAATCCAGTCTGGATCAGCGGGCGAAAGCGCTCGCCGGAATGTCCAGAACCGCAAGATCTTCCTTGGCAGGAATGCGGTGATTACGGGCGGCCTCGGCAACGCGCTGGGCAGCGCCGGCATACTGGAAGAAGTAAAGAATGAAAGCGATCATGGTGGTTCCCCTTTGCTGTTGAAAGGGAATATGCCCCTTGATTGCACCCTTAGGTAGGGTCTTGGTATACCACCGGCCATGCATTTAGCGCATGCCTTAACCTTCGAGCCATGCCAATGGTTAAATTCCGTTAAGCATTTCAAGCATGGCTGGCGTCATCATCCGGTCAAAGAAGCGGCTGCTTGCCTGATTCGTGGACAGGCTTTCAGGCCGCCTCGGCGGAGAGATTGGGACGTTTAATAGACGGAGGAGGCCGCCGGGGCCGAGGCTGGGGCGGGAGTTGTCGCGGCCACCGGCATGTCGGCAGGCGGTGGAACGGTGGCCGGGGTCGAGACCGCTTCGGGCACAGAGGCAGGCGGCGGAGCGGCGGGAGCCGCCAGCGGCTGCTGCGTCATCGGCAGGTCGCGCTGAAACACCGGGAAGGGAGAGGGAGCGGCATTCATTGTGCCGCTGTGCGACCTGGCGATCGCCTGGATGACGATCTTCTGCACGCCGGTATCGTGAAGGAAGGTGTCATGGCGCAGCAATCCGCCCATGCCCGACGTATCGACGACGTCGATTCCGAGCTTCTGGAGAGCCGCCGTGTCGGCGCGGCCGACACGCTTTCCGCCCGCAAGACCGGCGGAGATCGCCAGCGCGCGGTCGTCTTGCGCGGCGATGACCGTCATCTGCCGGTGCAGGCCGCCCAGCCGGCGAACGGACGCCGAGAAGCTGTCGACGTCGATATCGGGAGCGGCGAACACGATGGCGCCCAAGCGGCCCATATTGCCTCTGTTGCTGGCGTGCATCTGACGCAGCGCTTCGATTGTCAGCATGCTGCCCATGCTGTGGGCCACGATATGGATCCGCCCGACGCCCGGTTTCGTGACGAGGGTGGCGAGCGTGTTTTCGAGTGCATCGCGCGACCAGACCGCGCTTTCCCGGTCGGCCAGATAATTGAAAAGGCTGTCGCGTGAGGGCCAGCTGAACAGCACCGTGTCGCCGCGGAATTTCAACGCGTCGGACAGGCGCGCCGCATCGAGGGCCGCGGTTTCGAAGCTCTCGTTGAAACCGTGGACATAGACCAGCACATCGCGCGTGCCGCCGGGATTGCCGGCGAGGTCGAGCGCGGAAACCGGTTCCACCCCCGTGATCGTCCAGTCGCGCAGCCCGGCGGCGGCGAGCGAGAAGCGTCCGGCCTGATGCGGCGAAGCCAGCCGGACCCGGACCATGCTCGCATCGGCGCGCTCCGCGCCGAACCAGGGTTTTTCCGCTCCGACCGATTTGCGCGTGGTGACGGCCACAAGTTCCGGCTGTCCGGCGATGTCGGACGGGTAATTCTCCGCGGATGTCGAGCCGCTGCCGGTGCCCGAGCACCCGGAGATGGCGATCGCGGCAAACAGGAGAGCGCAAAGACGGGAAACCGGAGCTGAATGCATAAGACGCGGGATCGGGCGCCGCGGGGGCGGAGCCAGCCTCTATAGCGGGAAAGTCGGAACGGCCCGGTTCATGCCAGCCAATCGCGGCGATGAGAGGGCCGATACGTGAAAAGGGCCCGGCTTTTGGCCGGGCCCTTTTGAATTTGATGACTTTTTTGCGCCGGAAGCGAGTTTTACTCCCAGCTCAGCGCGCCGCCGTTCTGGTATTCGATCACGCGCGTCTCGAAGAAGTTCTTCTCCTTCTTGAGGTCCATGACCTCGCTCATCCACGGGAACGGATTTTCCGTTTCCGGGAACACCGGGGCGAGGCCGATCTGCGCGCAGCGCCGGTTGGCGATGAAGTGCATGTACTGCTCGCAGAGCTGGGCGTTGAGGCCGAGAAAGCCGTTCGGCATCGTGTCGCGGCCGTAGGCGGCTTCGAGTTCCGCCGCTTCCTTCAGCATGCCGCGCAGCTCTTCCTGGAACGCCTTGGTCCAGAGATGCGGGTTCTCGATCTTGATCTGGTTGATGACGTCGATGCCGAAGTTCAGATGGATGCTCTCGTCGCGCAGAATGTACTGATACTGCTCGGCGATGCCGACCATCTTGTTGCGGCGGCCGAGCGACAGGATCTGCGCGAAGCCGGTGTAGAACCACATGCCTTCGAACACGACGTAGAAGGCGACGAGGTCCTTGAGGAAACTCTGGTCGGCTTCCGTCGTGCCGGTCTGGAACGAGGCGTCGTCGAGGTTCTTCGTGTGCTTCAGCGCCCAGGCCGCCTTGTCGGTGATCGAGGGCACTTCGCGGTACATGTTGAACAACTCGCCCTCGTCGAGGCCCAGGCTCTCCACGATGTACTGGAAGGTGTGCGTGTGCACCGCCTCCTCGAACGCCTGGCGCAGGAGGTACTGCCGGCATTCGGGGTTGGTCAGGTGGCGGTAGATCGCAAGCACGATGTTGTTCGCGACGAGCGATTCGGAGGCCGCGAAGAAGCCGAGATTGCGCTTGATCGCCAGGCGTTCGTCGTCGGTCAGGCCGTCGCGCGATTTCCAGAGCGCGATGTCGGCCTGCATCGAGACCTCGGTCGGCATCCAGTGATTGTTGCAGCCCGCGAGATATTTCTCCCACGCCCATTTATATTTCAGCGGCAGGAGCTGGTTCACGTCGGCGCGGCAATTGATCATTGCCTTGTCGTCGACCGAAACGCGGGCACCGCCGCGCTCGATCTCGCCGAGACCCGTGGCGTCTGCCACGGGCGCGTCCTTGTTGAAGGCCGGATGTACGGACTTCTTGGGGTCGTTGTTCGGCGTCGTCTCCGACCAGTCAAGCATCTCTCTGTCTCCTGAAATCTTTTTGTCCGCGGCTTACTGGCCAATCACTGGCAAGCCTCGCATTCCGGATCGGTGATCGAACAGGCCTTGCCGACCTGGATGAACTCCGCCGCCGGAGCCGCCGCCGCGCTGACGCCGGCCGACACCGCGTTCAGCTTGCCGTCGGTGCCTTTCAGCGTCGACTTCTCGACATGCGTCGCCGACCGCGAGCGCAGGTAATAGGTCGTCTTCAGGCCGCGCTTCCACGCCAGACGGTAGAGGCTGTCGAGCTTCTTGCCGTTGGGATTGGCGATGTAGAGGTTCAGGGACTGCGCCTGGTCGATCCATTTCTGCCGGCGTGCGGCGGCCTCGATCAGCCATGCCGAGTCGATCTCGAACGCGGTGGCATAGATCGCCTTCACATCGTCCGGTACGCGGTCGATGGAGCCGACCGAGCCGTCGAAATATTTGAGGTCCGACACCATCACCTCGTCCCACAGGCCGCGCGCCTTCAGGTCGCGGACGAGATGCTCGTTCACGACGGTGAAGTCGCCCGACATGTTCGATTTGACGAACAGGTTCTGGTAGGCGGGTTCGATCGACTGCATGACGCCGCAGATATTCGAGATCGTCGCCGTGGGCGCGATCGCCATCGTGTTGGAGTTGCGCATGCCGGTTTTCTTGACGCGGGCCCGCAGCTTCTCCCAGTCGAGCTTGTAGGAACGGTCGACGGCCACTTCGCCGCCGCGCGCTTCGTCCACGAGCTTGATCGAGTCGAGCGGCAGGATGCCCTGCGACCACAGCGAGCCTTCGAAGCTCGGATACTTGCCGCGCTCCGCCGCGAGGTCGGACGAGGCCGAGATCGCGTGATAGGAGATCGCTTCCATGCTCTCGTCGGCGAACGCGACCGCCGCGTCCGATGCGTACGGGATGCGCATGATGTTCAGCGCGTCCTGGAAGCCCATCAGGCCGAGGCCGACCGGGCGGTGCTGCATGTTGGAATTGCGCGCTTCCGGGATCGTGTAGAAGTTCACGTCGATCACGTTGTCGAGCATGCGCATCGCGATGGTGACGGTGTTCTCGAGCTGCTTGTGGTCGAGCTTGCCGTCCTTGATGTGGTTGGCGAGGTTGACCGAGCCGAGATTGCAGACCGCGACTTCATTGTCCGAGGTGTTGAGCGTGATCTCGGTGCAGAGGTTCGAGGAGTGCACGACGCCGATATGGCTCTGCGGCGAACGCAGGTTGCACGGATCCTTGAACGTGATCCACGGGTGGCCGGTCTCGAACACCATGGTCAGCATGCGGCGCCACAGATCCTGCGCGCGCACCTGCTTGTAGACATGCATCTCGCCGCGCTTGGCCCGGTCTTCGTAATAGGCGTAGCGCTCGGCGAATTTCTTGCCGGTCAGATCGTGCAGGTCCGGCGTCTCGTCGGGCGAGAACAGCGTCCACTGGCCGTCCTCGTCGACGCGCTGCATGAACAGGTCCGGAACCCAGTTCGCAGTGTTCATGTCGTGCGTACGGCGGCGGTCGTCGCCGGTGTTCTTGCGAAGATCGAGAAACTCCTCGATGTCGATGTGCCAGGTTTCGAGATAGGCGCAGACAGCGCCCTTGCGCTTGCCGCCCTGGTTGACCGCGATGGCGGTGTCGTTGGCGACTTTCAGGAACGGCACCACGCCCTGCGACTCGCCGTTGGTGCCCTTGATGTGGGCGCCGAGGCCGCGCACGCGCGTCCAGTCATTGCCGAGGCCGCCGGAATATTTGGCGAGCAGGGCGTTGTCCTTGATCGACTTGAAGATGCCGTCGAGATCGTCCGGCACCGTCGTCAGGAAGCACGACGACAGCTGCGCCCGCGGCGTGCCCGAATTGAACAGCGTCGGCGTCGAGCACATGAAGTCGAAAGAGGAGATGAGGTTGTAGAACTCGATCGCCTTTTCCTCGCGCTTCAGTTCGCGCAGGGCGAGGCCCATCGCGACGCGCATGAAGAAGGCCTGGGGCAGTTCGAAGCGCACATTGTTCGAGTGCAGGAAGTAGCGGTCGTACAGCGTCTGCAGGCCGAGGAACTGGAACAGCTGGTCGCGCTCGGGCTTCAGCGCCTGCGCGATTTTCTTGAGGTCGAACTGCAGCAGTTCCTTGTCGAGCAGGTCGAGCTCGACGCCGCGTTTCACATAGGCCTCGAAATAGGGCGCGTAGGCCTTGTCCATTTCCTTCTGCGTGGCCTGCGTTTCGCGGCCATTGACGAAAGTCAGGGCTTCGCGGCGCAGCTTGTCGAGCAGAAGGCGGGCCGACACATAGGCGTAATTCGGTTCCTGCTCGACGAGGGTGCGCGCCGCCATGATCGAGGCCAGCGCCAGTTCGTCCTGCGTGATGCCGTCGTACAGATTGCGGCGTGTCTCGGTAAGGACCGGATCGGCCGATGCGCCGTCGAGGCCGGCGACCGCTTCCTTGATGAGGGTCTGCAGCCGCTTTTCATCGAGTGCCTTCAGCACGCCGTCGGTGCCTTTCACCTTCAGCTTCGGCGTGGCGTCCGCTTCGGCCTTGGCCGCAAGTTCCTCGCGGCGCGCCTTCGCGCGCTCGTCACGATACAGAACGTAGGCACGCGCGACCTTGTGGTGCTCGCCGCGCATCAGCGCGAGCTCGACCTGGTCCTGAATGTCTTCGATGTGGAAGGTGCGGCCTTCTCCGACGCGGCGCGTCAGCGCCTGCCATACATTCTTCGCAACGTCTTCCACCTGGTCGTGCACGCGGCGCGAGGCGGCGGCGGTCGAACCTTCGACGGCCAGAAACGCCTTGGTCACGGCGACCTGAATTTTGCTGAGGTCGAACGGCGTCACCGAGCCGTTGCGTCTGATCACCTGGTAGCCAGGTTCGGATGCGTGCCGTTCTTCCGGCGATTCATGACCCGCCGGGGATACGCCTGTACGCTCCGTCTCGACTGCTGCAAGTGACATCGGCCTGACCCATCTTCATGTTGCGGGCGGGGCGTCCTTCCGGAGCGCACCATGCCGCTCCCTTCCGGGCAACGGCATATGGTTTAGGTGCGTTCCCGGGCCCCCACCCAAGGAGCGTTCACGGTATCTGAGTCGGCTCCTTTGGCCATGCCCAAAACCCGCGCTTTTCCGCTTTTCCCCATGCGACAAAAGCATACCTGCAGGGGGAAAGCGTTACTCACACCACAACATATAGTATTTAATGAACGGTTGACGAGGGGCATTTGCGCCCCGCGTCCAAGCCTTTCCTAGCGCGCTTTCGGCTCGCGCGCGCCATGTGAACTACGGGGATGGCGGGGATGGCGGGGACGTTCTGGACCATCCCGGAGCAAATGCTCCCGCACGGTTTTTTAACTCCCGCCTGCTGTCCTGCAGCCGAAGGTTATCATGGTGGATGCGCAGGTTTCCCGGCCGTCGAGTCTCAGGCTGGGCGAGCTGCTCGGAGCGCTCAGCCACGCCCTCGATATCACCGAAGGTCAGCCCGAGGGGCATTGCGTCCGTTGCTGCTGGATCGGCACCAATATCGGGCGCGAGATGGGTCTGTCCGAGGCGGAGCTGGGCGAACTCTATTATGTGCTGCTGCTGAAGGATCTCGGCTGCTCAAGCAACGCCGCCCGAATCTGCCAGCTCTATCTCGCCGATGACCTTTCCTTCAAACGCGATTTCAAGGAAATCGACAGCAGCCTGCCGCAGGTCCTGCGCTTCGTGCTCTCACATACCGGAGCGCAGGCGGGTCCGGTCGAGCGTCTGCGCGCCGTTCTCAACATCATGAAGAATGGCGGCACCATCGCGCGTGAGCTGATCGAAACACGGTGCCAGCGCGGCGCCGAAATCGCCCGCAAGATGCGCTTCTCGGAAAAAGTCGCCGTCGGCATCCAGTCCCTCGACGAGCACTGGGACGGAGGCGGCCACGCCGCGGGCCTTCGGGGCGCCGCCATTCCTGTCTCTTCGCGGATCGCGCTGCTGGCGCAGATCGTGGATGTGTTTCACTCGTCGTCGGGCCCCGATGCCGCCCGGCGGGAAGCGGAGGCCCGCGCGGGGACATGGTTCGACCCGGACATCGTCGCGGCTTTCAAGCGGGTCGCGCACCGCGCTTCGTTCTGGGAAATACTGGCCTCCGGCCACCTCGATCGGGAAATCCTGCTTCTTGAGCCGGCCAACCAGACCGAGCCGCTGGACGACAGCTATCTCGATGACATCGCGGAAGCCTTCGCGCAGGTCATCGACTCCAAGAGCCCCTACACCGGCGGCCACAGCGAACGCGTGGCGCTGTTCACGGATATGATCTCGGAAGAACTTGGCATGGACGAGCAGGCGCGCCGTTGGATCAGGCGTGCGGCGCTCCTCCACGATATCGGCAAGCTTGGCGTGTCCAGCGCGATTCTCGACAAGCCGGGCAAGCTGGACGCCGAAGAGTGGGCGGCCATGAAACATCATGCCGCCCTTTCGGAGCTCATTCTCGGGCGGATCACCGCCTTTTCCGACCTCGCGCGGATCGCCGGGGCCCATCACGAGCGAATCGATGGCAGGGGCTACCCGAAAGGTCTGTCGGGCGACGAGATTTGCCGCGAAACGCGGATTATCACGACCGCCGATATCTTCGATGCTCTCACCGCCGAGAGGCCCTATCGCGCGGCGATGCCCATCTCGAAGGCGCTTCGAATCATGAGCGGCGATGTCGGATCCGCGATTGATGCCGATTGCTTCGCGGCCCTGGAACGGGCGATCGCGAAGCTTCCGGCCAGCGATGTTCCGGTCGCCGCTGCCTAGGCTCAGCTGAAGCCGAAGAAAATCCAGGTCAGCAGCAAGAAGCACGGAATGAGGATGCCGACCGACCACACCATGTAGCCGAAGAAGCTCGGCATCGCGACGCCGCGATTCTTGGCGATGGCCAGCACCATGAAGTTCGGCGCGTTGCCGATATAGGAGAGGGCGCCCATGAACACCGCGCCGCCGGAGATCGCAGCGAGCGTCGAGGCATAGGTCGTCATCAGGGTCTGGGCGTCGCCGCCCGCCATATTGAAGAAGACGAGATAAGTGGGCGCGTTGTCGAGAACACCTGACAGAAGTCCGGTCAGCCAGAAATAAGCGTTGTCGACCGGCGCGCCGTTCGCGTCGCTGACCAGGGAAACGAGCGGTGCCGCGGCGCCGTTCAGGCCCGCCTTCAGGATGAGAATTACCGGGATGATCGTCGTGAAAATGCCGGCGAACAGCTTGGCGACCTCCTTGATCGGCTCCCATTCGAATCCGTTGCGTTCGCGAATCTCGGCGCGCGTGACCCGGATGGACACCAGGGCCAGCGTCACGATGATCGCGTCGCGGATCAGGTTCTGCAGTTCGACCGGCGTGCCGTAGATGTTGAAGGCGATGCCGGGCTTCCACAGGCCACTCATCAGAATGGCGGCGATCACGCCGAGCAGCAGCGGCACGTTCCACAGGCCGAGCAGGCCGATGGTTCTGGTGTCCGGCGTCGGATCCTTCGGGCCGGGCCTACCCTCGCGGGCGTAGAACCAGGTGTCCAGCGCGTAGAAAAGCGGCAGCAGGATCGCCACCAGAAAGAACGTCTCGGGCGCGAGATTGGTGGTGGTCCAGAAGAAATCGACTCCCTTGAGGAAGCCGAGAAACAGCGGCGGGTCGCCGAGCGGCGTCAGTGAACCGCCGATATTCGACACGAGGAAGATGAAGAAGACGACGGTGTGGACGTTGTGGCGCCGGTCGTCGTTCGCGCGGAGCAGCGGACGGATCAGCACCATCGAGGCGCCGGTCGTTCCGATCACGCTCGCGAGCAGGGTGCCGGTCGCCAGCAGCGCCGTGTTCGTTCCCGGGCTGCCGTGCAGGTTGCCGACGATGAGAAGGCCGCCGGAAATCGTGAACAGGCCGAACAGAAGAATGACGAAGGGGAAATATTCGAGCAGCGCGGCATGGACCAGGTCATGCGCCGCGGTGGAGACCCCGAAGGTCGCCGTGTAGGGAACCATGAAAGCCAGCGCCCAGAACAGCGCCACCTTGCCGTAATGCGCGTGCCAGAAATGGCTCGCGAGAAGGGGAAGCGTGGCGATGGAGAGGAGCAGGCCGGCGAAGGGAAGGCCCCACAACAGGGAAAGGTCAGTCATGCCGCCAAAAAACCGTTTCCTGCACGGGATGCAACCCTGATAACCAAAGTTGCATAGGTCGGATACTAATAGTCCTCCCGCGCCATCAAGGCTTTGACTTGGGGCGAGGCCGTGTCTCAAATGCCCGAATATTGCGCCGGTGCGGGCCGGCGCTTTCCTGAAATCACCGGACCGGCATCTCCCAGCCGGTGGCGGGGAGTCATTGATGCTGGACGAAACCAATCGCGGATCGAAACCTTCCAAGACCACCGCCGGATTGCTGGCGCTGATGGAGGAGGGGCGCGCCCGTGCCGAAGACGATCCGTTCGGCAATGCGGTGCTGGTCACTGCCCGGCAGATTCTGCGCCAGATGGAGCGCGGCCAGCTCACGGAAGCCCAGATCGACGAGGTCATCGCCGAACTGCGCGACGAGGCCTTCCGCGGCCGCGCCGAGCGGCTCGCGTCCTATGTCGGCGGCACCAACCCGGCCGCGTCGGAAGAAAGCTATGCCCGCATCGGAGAGAAGCTTGCGGGCTCCGATCAGCCCGGCTCCTTCGCGTCGAACCGCGAGGAATATGAACGCACCCGTTTCGTCGCTGTGTTCACCGCGCATCCGACCTTCTCGGCGCCGCCGAAAATATTCGAGGCGCTGGCCGGTCTGGCCTGCGGTCGCGAGCCCACGGAAAAATTCGCTTCGCACCGGCCTTCGACGCCGACGCTCGAGCAGGAATTCACCCAGGCCATCCACGCCATCAAGAACGGGCGCGATGCGCTGGACGAGTTGAACGCCGCGCTTCTGTCCTCCGCGCGCAAGTCCTGGCCCCAGGAGTGGACACAGCTTGTGCCGCAGGCGGTCGCGCTGGCAAGCTGGGTCGGCTACGACACCGACGGCCGTGTCGATATCAATTGGTGGGACACGCTGCGCCTGCGCTTGCGCATGAAGCGGCTGCAGCTCGTGCGTCTGGAAGCACAGGTCGCCGGCATTCCCGCCGCGAAGGATCTGGCCGCCCGCATCGAAACCGCTATCGGCTGCGTGGACCGCCAGATTGCCGCGGCGCCCGCCAAGGGCGATCCGGAGTCGGTCGCCGCATTCGCCTCCGAACTGATCGAGCATCGCGAGGATGCGCTCGTCACGACCGAACCGCTCATGAAGCTGTTCGATGCCGCCATCGCCGCCGCGTCGCCCGAGGATCAGCTCAAGCTCTCCGTCGCCCGCGCCGGCCTTGCCTCGCATGGCATGTCGCTCGCCCATACGCATGTACGGCTGAACGCGGCGCAGGTTCACAACGCGGTGCGCCTGCGTCTTGGCCTGCAGGATCCGCCGGCCGATCCGTTCCGCCGCCGCGTTCTGCTCGGCGCCATCAACAGCGCGCTCGACAAGGTGTCGGCTGTGCCGGTCGATTTCGGCTCCATCCTCGCCGAGCAGGCCTCCGCGACCCGTCTGATGATGACGGTGGCGCAGATCGCAAAGCACATCGACGGCACGGCGCCGATCCGCTTCCTGATTGCCGAAACCGAGTCGGGCTATACGCTGCTGTCCATACTGTGGCTGGCGAAGCTGTTCGGCGTCGAAAAGCATGTCGAGATTTCGCCGCTGTTCGAGACGGCGGATGCGCTGGAGCAGGGCTCCCGCGCCATCGAGGAGGCGCTCCGCTCGCCGCATTACCGCGCCTATCTGAAGGAGACCGGCAAGCTCGCGATCGAGTTCGGCTATTCGGATTCCGGCCGCTATGTCGGCCAGCTCGACGCCACCTTCCTTATCGAGCGGCTGCGCATCAAGCTTGCTGATCTGATGCAGAAATATGGTCTCGCCGATCATGTCGAACTGGTCCTGTTCGACACCCACGGCGATTCCATCGGGCGCGGCGCGCATCCCGGCTCGCTGGCCGACCGGCTGAAATATCTGTCGCCGCCGGCGATGCGGGCGATGTTCGCCAAGGCCGGCATCAACCAGCGCGACGAGACCTCGTTCCAGGGTGGCGACGGCTATCTTCTGTTCGACACGCCGGAACTGGCGAAGGCCTCCATCGCCCGCATTGCCGAGCATGCGTTCGACGACCTGCCGACTGCTGTCGATCCGATCTACGAGGAAGCCGATTTCGCCGCCGATTTCTTTGCCACCATCGGCGCGACCATGCACGAACTCGTCGAGGATCCCGGTTATGCGTCGCTGCTCGGCGCCTTCGGCCCCGCGCTGCTCGATCCGACCGGCTCGCGCCCGCCAATGCGCCAGTCCGACGGCGGCATCGGCGCGTCCGTCATAAAGCATCCGCGCGAGCTCCGCGCGATCCTGAACAACGCCATCCTCCAGCAGCTCGGCTGGTGCGCCAACACGCTGCAGGGCATCGGCGCCGCCGCCGCCCGTCAACCGGAACTGTTTTCGGAGATGCGCGAGAAGAGCGACCGCTTCCGCCGCGCGCTCGATTTCGTCAGCCACGCGCTGCGCCATTCCGACATCGACGTGCTGCGCGCCGGCGTCGCGCTGCTCGATCCGGGTTCCTGGCTCGATCGCGCCGCCCATGTCGATTCCGCCGAACGCGCTCGCCAGCTCGTCAGCGTTGCCCGCGCGCTCGAGACGCTCGATCTGTGGGCGCCCGTACAGGCAATGTTCCACCGCATCCAGACCGACTATGTGCAGCTGCGCGCCGCCTGGCCGAACGCCCCGGAAATGCAGACACGCGAAATGCTGCTGCATGCGCTGCGGCTCGCGCTCATCCAGCGCATCTGGATCACGGCAACCAAGATCCCCGATTTCTCGCCCCGCCACGGCATCACCCGGCAGGCACTGGAAATCCGCCTTCTGCAGCTCGACGTGCCGGCCACGCTCGCCTTCATGGACGAAGTCTTTCCGAACGAGGCCGATCCGACGGCCGGCCGCGATTTCGGCGAGCCGCACGGTCCGCGCAACGCCGTCTCCTACGCCAAGGAGCACGAGCAGATTTTCGATCCGATCGGGCGCCTGTTCGCCCAGGTCCGCGAGATCGGCACGGCGATCACCCACGAGGTTGGCGCGTTCGGGTGACGGCGGTTTCCTCTCTCCCGCTTGCGGGAGAGAACGACTCGGCGGCGGAAGCCGCCGAGCGCAGTGAGGGGAGAGTCACGGGTGCGTACCCGATTGTTCCCCTCTCCCGGAGCGCTTCGCGCTCTCGGCCTCTCCCGTGAACGGGAGAGGCGAGTAAAGTTTTCGTAAAGTTTGATCGGCTATGACCAGGGCGTGCCAGCGTACCGGCATGTGTATGTGAGTAGCCCTGTGTCCGCGTATCCGCGTTTGCGCGCCGTGATTTTGCTTGCCGCCATGAGCACGGCTCTGGCCGGCTGCCAGACCGTATCCAAGACCCGCACAAAGATCGCCGCTGCCGGCATGTCCTCGCGCGATTGTCTGGCGCGCGCGATGTATTTCGAATCCAACCGCTCCTCGGACGACGGCATGCTCGCCGTCGGCACGGTCGTGATGAATCGCTACGAGAGCGGCAAATACGGCAAGACCGTTTGCCAGGTCGTCGGCGCGCCGCGTCAGTTCGCGCCGGGCGTGCTGACGCGATCCATGACCGAAGGCAAGTCGAAGGAGCGTGCCTACCGCGCCGCCGACCGCGTGCTCGGCGGCAAGCGCCACCCGAAGGTCGGAAAGGCCGAGTTCTTCCACACCGCGAACTACGAGCCCGGCTATAACAATATGCGCTATGTCTCGATCGAGGGCGGCAACGCCTTCTACGAGAAGGTGAAGAAGGGTGAGGATACCGGCAATCTCGTGCGCATCGCACGTCAGGGGCCGTCCAGCATCGGGGACATGGTCGCGCTGCAGGAGACGACCATGATCGCCGCCCAGCCCGTCGCGGTTCCGCCGCCCGCCGACGAGCCCGTCTATGCGTCGCCGCAGCGTGCCTACGTTTCTCCGCCCCGAGCCGCGCCGGTCTACAGCGCAGTGCCGCAGACCACGACTCCTGCCGCGTCAGCCGGATGGCAGGCCGGCCCGCCGGGCCGGATGTACTAGAACAGAGTGTCCAGACTCGGTGCCCACCTTCTCCCCTTGTGGGAGAAGGCCGACTCGCTGCGGAGCAGCGAGCGGGATGAGGGGTCTATATCCGCACATCCATACCCCTCACCCGGCAGCGGCTTCGCCGCTTGCCGACCTCTCCCACAAGGGGAGAGGTGCAAACCTCACCCAAATCCCCGCCGCTTCAGCTTCACGATCACCGCATCCAGCGCCTGCAGAAAGGCCGAACGGTCCCTGGCCGCGAACGGTTTCGGGCCGCGCGTCGTCTCACCGGCCGAGCGCAGATCGTCCATCAGGTTCCGGGTAGCCAGCGCCATGCCGATGCTTTCGGCCGTGAAGGCGCGGCCGTTCGCGCCGAGCACCTCGGCGCCGGCTTTCACCGCCCGGTCGGCGAGCGGAATATCACTGGTAATGACGATCGCCCCGGGGGCCGCGCGCTCCGCGATCCAGTCGTCGGCAACATTCATCCCGGCCGGCACGATCACCCGCTCGATCAGCGGGTCCCTCGGCACGTTGATGAAGCCGTTGGCGACCACGAACACTTTCAGCCCGTAGCGCCCGGCCACGCGATAGATCTCGTCCTTCACCGGGCAGGCGTCGGCGTCGATGTAGATCGTGATGGGCGTTGCCGTCATGAAGTTTCCAGAAAACGAGAAGGGCCGCCCGCGAGGGCAGCCCTTCCATTGTCATCCGCGGAGACGGCTCAGGATCGTTCCCCCGCCGCCCGTGCGGGAATCACGCAGTCCGGCACCCCGTGAGGAAGTTCCGGTCCGCGGTGACCAGCACCCGCTGATTACGACAATGAGACACTGGATCACCTCCTTTCGATGGTTGAACGACATCGGAAGAGTGGGGTGCGTCGCGCTGCGCCGCACCTGCGCGTTTTGACGCAGGTGTGGAGCTAGGCGCTGGCCTGTAGCGGCCCGGTGTTGGCGTGGAAATCGGCGCCATTCCCGGTTTTGGCGACATAGCCCTTGCGGATCACGAAGTCCGAGAAGTGCTCGCCGCTCTCGCGGGTTTTCGAGAAGTCGGCGAACAGCGGGTCGATCGCCGCGACGATCTCGTCGTGGCCGACGTCCTTCAGATAGAGCTTCGACAGCCGCTCGCCGTTGAACGCCGCGCCGAGATAGAGATTGTACTTGCCTGGCCCCGTACCGACGAAGCCGATCTCGGCGAGGTAAGGCCGCGCGCAGCCGTTCGGGCAGCCGGTCATGCGCACAACGATCTCCTCCTCGGAGAGGCCGTGTTTGGCCGCGAGGTCCTCCATCGCCGTGACCAGTGTCGGCAGATAGCGCTCGCTCTCGGCGAGCGCGAGGCCGCAGGTCGGCAGCGCGACGCACGCCATGGCGTTGCGGCGGATCGCGCCGGCGGTGTCGGTCAGCCCGTGTTCCTTGACCAGCGCCTCGATCTTCTTGCGGTTCTTCTTCGAGATATTGGCGATGATGACGTTCTGGTTCGACGTCATGCGGAATTCGCCGTCATGCACCTCCGCGATCTTGCGCAGGCCGGTCATCAGTTGCGCGCCGCCGTCCCAGTCCTTGATGCGGCCGTTCTCGATGAACAGCGTCAGATGATGCTTGCCGTTTTCGCCCTCGGTCCAGCCATAGCGGTCGCCGGTATGGGTGAATTTGAACGGGCGCGGTTCGCCGAGCGCGGTGCCGATGCGGCGGCCGACCTCGGCGCGCCAGGCGTCGAGACCGCGGTCCTCGACCGTGTATTTCACGCGGGCATGGGCGCGATTGGTGCGGTCGCCCCAGTCGCGCTGAACCGTCAATACGGCCTCGGCCGCCTTGAGTGCGTTCTCGGGCCGCACGAAGCCGAGCACGTCCGCCGTGCGCGGATAGGTCTTTGTGTTGCCGTGGGTCATGCCCATGCCGCCGCCAACCGTGACGTTCCAGCCTTCGAGTTCGCCCTTGTCGTTCACGATGGCGATGAAGCCGAGATCGTGCGCGAAGATGTCGACATCGTTCTCCGGCGGCACCGCGACGACGGTCTTGAACTTGCGGGGCAGGTAGGTCTGGCCATAGATCGGCTCGACTTCCTCGGCCTCCTCGCCGCCCATCACCTTCTGTCCGTCGAGCCAGATCTCGCGATAGGCTTTCGTGCGCGGCAGAAGATGGTCGGAGATGTTCTTGCCGAGCTCGTAGGCCGCCTGATGCGCAGACGACAGGTTCGGGTTCGATGCCGACATGACGTTGCGATTGACGTCGCCGCAGGCGGCAATGGTGTCGAGCAGCACGGAATCGAGCTTTTTGATCGCCGAGCGCGCGTTGAACTTGATGACGCCGTGCAGCTGGAACGTCTCGCGCGTCGTCAGCCGCATCGTGCCGTTGCCGTAGTCGCGGGCGATCTGGTCCATCGCCAGCCACTGCTTCGGTGTCGCGACGCCGCCCGGAATGCGCACCCGGATCATGAAGGAGAAGGCATGCTCCATCTTCTTCTTAGCGCGCTCATGCCGGAGGTCGCGCTCGTCCTGAAGATACATGCCGTGGAATTTGACGAGTTGCTGGTCGTCCTCGGTGATCTCGCCGGTGATCTCGCGGTCGAGTCCTTCGGACAGCGTGCCGCGCAGATAGCGGGACTGGGTTTTCAGGCCTTCATTGCGGGCCAGCGGCGGTTTGTCGGTCATGATCTCAATACACGTCGGTCAGGTAGCGCTTTTCGCTTTCAAGCGCGCGCACGGCGGCCTCGGCGTTCTCCGCCGACAGCGCCTTCACATCGGCAAAGGCTTTGACAAGCGTCGCCCGGACGTCCTTCGCCATGTTCTTGGCGTCGCCGCACACATAGAATTTGGCGCCGCCGTCGAGCCATTCAACCACGTCCTTGCGCTGCAGCCAGATCTTGTCCTGCACATAGACCTTCTCAGGCTGGTCGCGCGAGAAGGCGACGTCGATGCGGTGCAGATAGCCGTCCTTGGCATATTCCTGCCAGTCGAGCTGATACAGGAAATCGTGCGTGTACTGACGGTCGCCGAAGAACAGCCAGTTGCGGCCCGCGGCCTCAATGGCTCGGCGCTCCTGCACGAAGGCGCGGAACGGTGCGACGCCGGTGCCGGGTCCCACCATGATGATGTCGCGGTCGGGCTCCGGCAGGCGGAAATGCTTGTTCTGCTTCAACCTTGTGCGAACGGCATCGCCGCGCTTCAGCCGGTCGGCGATATAGCTTGAGGCTACGCCCTCGCGCGTGCGGCCGAAGGCCTGGTAGCGCACGGCCGAGACCAGAAGATGCGCCTCGTCCTCGAACTCGCGGCGCGAGGAGGCGATGGAATAGGCGCGCGGTGCCAGCGCCCGCGTCACGTCGTAGATCTGCTCGACCGACAGTTTCGCGGGGAATTCGGCCAGAAGGTCGATGAACTGACGGCCGGCGATCCACTCGCGTGCCTTGCCGCCGTCGAGAAGATCTTTCGCGTCCTTGTGACCGGTCGCGGCGACGAACTTTTCCACCGTCTTGATGGACAGGGTGGTGATATCGCGGTCCTTGATCAGGTCGTCGCGCAGCTCGCCGTTGCCGGCATGGCCGGTCAGCGTCAGTACTTCTTCGGCCAGCGCCGGATTGTTCTCCGGATAGATGTCGAGCGCGTCGCCCGGCTCGTAGGGCGGAACTTGCTCGAAGCCGATCGCGACGTGGACTGTTTCCTTGTTCGAACGCGACGAATTCAGATTGATATGGTCGACGATTTCGCCTGCGACCGGGACGTCGGACACGACCGCCTGCCGCGCGCCGAAATCGACCTCGATGACATGGCCGCCGGCGGCCTGTGCCGGCGCGATGGTTTCCAGCGTGGCCTCGATCCAGCCCGCGGCGGGCGTCTGGTAGTCGAGATCGCAATCGACGCGGTCGACCACGCGCTTGCCGCCGAGCGCTTCGAGCCGCTCGTCGATCTTCTTGCCGATGCCGCAGAAATCCACATAGGCGGTGTCGCCCAGGGCGAGCACGCCGAATTCGACGCCCTCGATGCGCGGCGCGGCATCGCCCATCAGTTCTTCGTATGCACGCACCGCCCGAGCCGGCGGATCGCCTTCGCCCCATGTCGCGGCGATCACGATCAGCTTCTTGGCCTTGCTCAGGTCGGCGGGGGTAAGATCGGCGAAATCGATGACCGTCGGCTTGAAGCCCTTCTTGCGCGCGGCCTTGGCCATATCGGCCGCCAGCTTTTCCGAATTGCCGCTTTCGGTCGCGAACAGGATGGTCAGGGGCTCGGAGGCTTTTGGCGGCGCCGCGGTCTGGGGCTGCCCCCCGGCGGCGGCGTCGAGGCCCGTCAGGAATCCGGCGAGCCAGGCGCGCTGCAGGGCAGTCGCCGGCGCGATGACGCGATTGAGGATCGCGATTTCGTCTTCACTGAACGGGGCCGTGTTCGGGATCGGCGCACTAGTCATCTGTTCTCAGGCTCCGGAGAGGTAGTCCACATATAGCATTCGTGTTGAGAAGTATTCTACAAAATCTATAAGATATTTAGCGTGGCGGAGACTCTTGGTAACCGCGCGCGGTGGTGGAGGCGACGCCTTGGCTCTGGCGGCACGCGTTTAAGGCCAATAAGTTACGGCGCCATGAGCGGGAACATGCGTCTGATCGGATTGGCGGGATGGAGCGGCGCTGGGAAGACCACGCTGCTCGAAAAGCTCATCCCCGAGCTTGTGAGGCGCGGCCTGCGCGTCTCGACGCTCAAACACGCCCACCATAATTTTGATGTTGATCGCCCGGGCAAGGACAGCTGGGTCCACCGCCAGGCCGGCGCAACCGAGGTTCTCGTCTCGAGCGGCAACCGTTTTGCGCTGATGCACGAACTGCGGGGGGCTCCCGAACCGACGCTGGGAGAACTGCTCACGCGGCTGTCGCCGGTCGATCTCGTCATCGTCGAGGGCTTCAAGCGCGACCGGCACCCCAAGATCGAGGTCTGGCGCCGCGCCAACGGCAAGTCCTTCCTCTACCCCGACGATCCGGCCATCGTTGCCGTCGCTGCCGATGAGAAGCTGGACGGCGTCCCTGTGCCGGTCGTTGATCTCAACGATTCCACGGCCATCGCCGATATCGTTCTCGCGCGCGCCGCGGTCTTGAAATAAAGCACCCGGCCGCGCCTGTGCGGACGCGGCCGGGGAGGCACGATCCCGTCGTTTCCTCCGGAGGAGTCTCGCGGCGAAGGGAGCCGTGCCCGGGCTTGTGTCGCGCCGGCCGAGGTTTTGGTTCAGCCGAGAAGGCGTTCCGCCTCCGCGGCATCCTCAGGCGTATTGACGTTGAAGAACGGGTCGAGCGGTGCACCGGGCCAGACGGCGGAGGCGATGCCGTGCCGGGCGGTCCAGGCGTCGATCTTGCGCTGGCCGCCTTCGAGCGAACTGCGCAGATCCTCCCGGAGGCCGACATTCCAAAGCGCATTGACCGGGTGGGTGCGACCATTGGTTTCGGCCTGCGCCAGTGGCACGCCTGCCCGGATCCTGGCTTCGTGGAGGCGGGCGACGAAATCGTCCGGAAGGAAAGGGGTGTCGGCCGCCGCCGTCACCACCCATTCGGCGTCCGGCCGGTGCCCCGCCGCCCAGTCGAGCGCGGCCAGGACGCCAGCCAGCGGACCGGCAAAATCGGGGATGCTGTCGGCCACGACTGGCAGGCCCGTCTGCGCGAAGCGTTCGGGATCGCCATTGGCGTTGAGGATCAGTTCCTCGCATTGGGGCCGAAGAATACCGATCACCCGGTCGAGGATGGTGACCCCGCCGATCCTGACCAGCGGCTTGTCGCCGCCGCCCATCCGCCGCGCCAGGCCGCCGGCCAGAAGGGCCCCGATCGTCTTCGGAGTGTCCGCCACCGCGTTCATCCTTTTCGCACCAAACTTAGCGTGAGACCGGGTTCATATCGCAAGGGATGGAACCCGAAGCGGGTTTTGTCGTTGAGGTGTCGTATTCCGGGGGTTGTGGAGTTCCAAGACATGGCTGCTAGCATGGTCGGCAACAAGCCGAAATGGCGGATTCTCATTGTAGAAGATGAGTTTATTGTTGGCCTTCATCTCGAGAGCATTTTCGAGAGGCTTGGCCACGAGGTGGTCGGCATTGTTGCAGAGGAGGCCGAGGCGATGCACCTCGTCGCCACAGAGCGGCCCGATCTGATCGTTACCGACATCCACCTTGTGCGCGGCGGTGACGGTCTCAAGGTCGTCCGGGAAGCGGAAAAATACGGTGCCCGGGCTGTGGTCATTACCGGTCATCGCGACGGCCAGACCTTTCTCCAGGCCGAAGAGTCCGGGGCACAGGCCTTCCTCCGCAAGCCGTTCGGCCTCAGCGAAATCGAGAACGTTTTCTCCCGGCTGGCCTAGCCGCGCACCGCAATCAGCGTGTTGGCGAGGCTCCGATAGGCGTGCTCGCCTTCCGCCCGTGCCTCCTCCGCTTCCGTGATCCCGACTTTCCTGAATCTTATTTCGGCGCCCGGCATCAGCCGCCCGGCGCTCGGCAGGTCCGCCGAGATCACCACCGCGATCTTCGGATAGCCGCCAGTCGTCTGACAGTCGTTCAGCAAAAGTATCGGCCGCGTCGCCCCTGGAACCTGCACCGCGCCCGGAACCGTGGCGTCGGAGGCGAAATCGCCGGTTTTTGCATGTTCCAGCTCCGGACCTTCGATGCGCATGCCCATCCGGTCGAGATCGCGCGTCACGGTGAAGGGCCTCTCGAAAAAAGCCGTCTGTGCGGCGACGGTAAAATAATCCGCCTGCGGGCCGGGTATCGCCCGCAAAACCGGAGAAGTCACGAATCGCGGAGCCGCCGGCAGGGTCAGGCAGGGCGTGTCCGGAATATGGGGCGCGGCGAGCCTCAGAAAATCGCCTTCTTTCAGCGCCCGTCCTTCGAATCCGCCGAACCCGCCGCGCAGGAATGTGGCGCGTGATCCGAACACCTCCGGCAATTCGAAGCCGCCTGCCACTGCGAGATAGGCGACCGCGGTGTCGGAAAACCCCGCCACGCGGATGATGTCGCCCTGGTCGAGGTCGATCGCGCGCCAGGCCTGCCACTCCTGCGCATCGCCATTTCGCTCGATTGTCAGCGCGGCGGTGCCGGTCAGCGCGATCCGCGCGTTTTCCGCATCCACCCGCAGCGTGGGGCCGGGGGAGCGCAGTTCCAGAACCGCCGTTCCCGGCGGATTTCCGGCAATGCGATTGGCGAGGCGATAGCTCAGCGCATCCAGCGCCCCCGAGCGCGGGACCCCGAGTGCCAGCAGGCCCGCGCGGCCCACATCCTGGATCGTTGTCTGCAGCCCGCCGTCAAGGACCGTGAAGCCGCTCATGTCCCCGCCTCCCTCGAGAGATGGTCGAACTCATCCGGTCCGATTGCATGGAAACGTATGTCATCGCCCGGCTGAAAGAGGCTCGGCGGGTTTCGCCTGTGATCGAACAAGGCCAGCGGCGTTCGGCCGATCAATCGCCATCCGCCCGGCGATTGCGACGGATAAATCGCGGTCAGTTGATCGGCGATTGCGACGGAGCCTTTCGGCACACGCGTACGCGGCTCTTTCAGCCGGGGGAGGCGCAGTTTTTCCGGAAGATCGCCGAGATAGGCAAAGCCCGGCAGAAAGCCGAGCATGTAGACATGGTAACCGGCGGACGCATGCAGCGCGGCGGCTTCCTCCGGCGACATTCCCGACGCTCGCGCGATGTCCGCAAGGTCGGGGCCATCGTACAGCACCGGCACCTGCCATGTTGTCCCGGGGCTGGTATCGGGACGAGACGGCAGTTCGACGTCGCCCAGCGCCGCGATCAGCTGTTCCTGCCTTATTTTGTCGGGGTCGAAGTGAACCGCGAGTGCGCGGAAGGTCGGTACGGTTTCGCGGATGCCGGGAATGTGGGCCGCGGCGATCGCCGCGCGTGCCGCAAAGACCCGGCTGCTCAGTGCGCGGTCGATGCCATCTCCAAATTCCACGGTCACGGCGGTGTCGCCGAGCGAATGTATGGATGCTGCGTGAATTATTTTGGTCTGGGCCTGCATTTGCTCTATCCGCGCGGCGCACGCCCTATATAGTTCATTAAGTCTGCTGATAGATCGTGAAGGACACGATCATGGTGCGCGTTATCGACATCAATGCCGATCTCGGTGAAGGCTACGGCACCGATGAGGCCCTGCTTGGCGTGGTGTCCAGCGCAAACGTTGCCTGCGGCTTTCATGCTGGCGATGCGCGCACAATGCGCAATGTCAGCCGTCTTGCCGGCCAGAATCGCGTGGCCGTCGGCGCCCATCCCAGTTTCGACGATCTCGGCAATTTCGGCCGCACCGTCATGCGCATCAGCATGGACGAGCTGGAATCGCTCGTCGCCTACCAGATCGGCCTTCTGGCCGAGTCCGCCGCCGAATCCGGCGTTGAGCTGAAACATGTAAAGCCCCATGGGGCGCTCTATAACATCGCCACGGTCGACGAGGCCCATGCGCTGGCGATAGGCCGGGCCATCAAGTCGGCCGATCCGGGAATGATCTATCTGGGCTTCGGGGGCTCCGCCATGCGCACGGCCGCCGACAAGCTCGGGCTTGCCTTCGTGGCCGAGGCGTTTCCGGACCGTCACTACACCGACGACGGTCTGCTTCTGGATCGCACGCTGCCGCTGTCCGTCATCACCAGCCCGGAAGATGTCGCCGAGCGCGTCAAGCGCATGATCGGCGACGGCACGGTTATCTCCGTCTCCGGCAAGGTGCTGCCGATCGGGTTCGACTCGCTGTGTGTACATGGAGACGAGCCGACGGCTGTCATGACCGCGCGGGCCATCCGGCGTGCGGTCGAGGATGCCGGCGCGCAGGTCGCGGATCTGTCGCGCGTAATCGGCCGTTCGCCGCCGGCCCGGCGCGGCGGAACGGAGCGCGTCAGCGCATGATCGTCAGGCTGGCGTCCGTTACCCGCGATTGAATTGCCTTGATGCGCCGGTCGTAGGCCGACCAGTTGACGGCGCTGCGCGCGCGCTTCTTCCCGCCTCCTGACGCCACCACGGGCGCTGGACCTCCGAACGTCGCGACAGGCAGCTTCCCGCGGACCGGATAGCCCTGCTCGGCAAGCACCGTCCGCACGCGCCGGCAATAGGCCACCGATTTGTGCGAGAAGCGGCTCTCGCCATGTCCCGCGCGGTATTTCATCACCGTGGTGCAGAGGTCCTCGCCGGCCAGCCGCCACGCTGAATGAAGATAATCGACGCCATAGCGGATATTGATTTCGGGCGTGGCCAACTCGCGGTTTGTGCCGGCGAAGCCGAGCATCCGGGCCGTCGAGGGTAGCACCTGCATCAGGCCGATCTCGCCGACAGCGCCGATGGCGCTCGCCCGGTAACCGCTTTCCACGGTCGCCACGGCATCGGCGATTTCCGGCGGCAGCCCGCGTTTCGCCGCCTCCGTCCGGACCATGACGCGGAGCGCCACCGGATCGGCCGGATCGGCAAGCGCAGGGGGAGCAGCGAGAACCAGGACAAGGGCGGCGGTGAGACAGCGCATGGTCCTATAATGCTTCCCGAGTGTGGCAGAATCCGTTCTCAAGCAGCGGCCAGATTGCCAAAAGTTAATCCGGATGCGATGCGGCGTTCAGCTAATGTTCAGCCCGCCGGGCCGATTTCTAGCAAGAACATTACGCTTGGAGTGCCTTTGAACAACACGACCGCGACCCGGGTCCGTCCCGCAGAGTCAGATACCACACCCGCCGGCAAGCCGGTACGTCCGCGCTGGCTGACGATTGCCATTGCCGCCGCGGTGCTGGGTGTGGCGGCTGTTGCGTATTGGCAATTCGCGTCGCCGGGCACGAGCGCCGCCCCGGTGCAGACCGCGACGGTCCAGCGCGGCGATGTGCTGGAAACCGTCTCGGCTCTCGGCAACCTTCAGCCGCGCGAATATGTCGATCTCGGCGCCCAGGTGTCCGGACAGCTCAAGACGATCCATGTCGAGATCGGCCAGGAAGTAAAGAAAGGCGATCTTCTGGCCGAGATCGATCCGGTGGTGCTCAATGCCAAGGTCGAGGCAGGCCGTGCCTCGCTCGCCAGCCAGAAGGCGCAGCTTCTCGATAAGGAAGCGCAGCGCGATCTCGCCGGCCAGACGCTGGAACGTCAGCGGAAGCTGGTCGCCACGCGCTCCGTGTCGGAAACGACGTTCGAGTCCGCGGAAGCCGCGGCACGTTCGGCCGAAGCGCAGGTCGAGATGCTGAAAGCGCAGATCGCGCAGACACAGTCCACGCTGAAAGGCGATGAGGCAACGCTCGGCTACACCAAGATCTATGCGCCAATGAACGGCACGGTGGTCTCCATCGATGTCCGCGAAGGCCAGACCCTCAATACGAACCAGTCCGCGCCGATCATGATGCGCGTCGCCGACCTGTCGAAAATGACGGTATGGACGCAGGTTGCCGAGGCCGACGTGCCGAAGCTCAAGCTCGGCATGAAGGCCGAGTTCACGACGCTCGGCTCCGGCAACAGGCGCTGGGAAGGCACCCTGCGGCAGGTCTTGCCGACCCCGGAAGTCGTCAACAATGTCGTGCTTTACACGGCGCTGTTCGATGTCGACAACGCGTCGGGCGAGTTGATGACGCAGATGAGCGCCCAGGTCTTCTTCGTCGTCGCCGAGGCGCGCGACGTGCTGACCGTACCAGTCGCCGCATTGCAGGAGTCGCGGCCGGGAAGCGAGGACTATTCAGCCGATGTGAAGACGGCATTTGGAACTGAGGAACGCAAGGTGGAGATCGGCGTGCGCACACGCGTGCTCGCCGAGGTGAAGTCCGGGCTTGAGGAGGGCGATGTGGTTGTTCTGCCCGCGGCCTCCGAATCCTCCGCGGGTGGCACGCGCCGCGGCCAGCGCAGCATGGGCCTGCGCCTCCGATGAACGTCCAGGGTTTCCGGCTCGGTACACTGAAAACGGCCGAACCGCTCATCGAGATCGAACATCTCGGCAAGACCTATGGCGGCGAAGTTCCGGTCGAGGTGCTGAAGGGCGTCTCGCTGAGGATCATGCCGGGCGAGTTCGTCGCCATCATGGGTGCGTCGGGGTCGGGAAAATCCACCCTCATGAACATTCTCGGCTGCCTCGACCGGCCGAGCAGGGGTACCTACCGTTTTGACGGCAGGGATGTTTCGCATCTCGATCGCGACGAACTCGCACGGCTGAGGCGCGACGATTTCGGTTTCGTTTTCCAGAGCTACAATCTGATCCCGACCGCAACCGCGATCGAGAATGTCGAGGTTCCGGCGATCTATGCCGGCATCGAGCCCGCGACGCGCCACGCGCGAGCGACGGAACTCCTGAAGACGCTCGGCCTGGAAGAGCGTATGGACCATCGTCCGACCCAGTTGTCGGGTGGTCAGCAGCAGCGTGTTTCCATTGCCCGTGCGCTGATGAACGGCGGACGCATCATTCTCGCCGACGAGCCGACCGGCGCGCTCGATTCCAAGAGCGGCGCCGAGGTCATGGCGCTGCTGAGCGGTCTAGCGGCGCGCGGCCACACCGTCATTCTCATCACCCACGATCGCGATGTCGCCAAACATGCTCGCCGCATAATCGAGATCCGCGACGGCGAAATCGTGTCCGACAGCGGCACGGACATCGAGGCGCGCGCCGAGCCGATGACGCCGGCGGCGGTGGCGTCGACCTCGCTGGCCGACGAAGCCTCCGAGGCGGTCAAGATCGCGTTCCGCGCGCTGAAGACCAACATGTTTCGCACGATACTGACGCTGCTCGGCATCATGATCGGTGTCGCCTCCGTGGTCGCCATGCTGGCGGTCGGCGAGGGCGCACAGGAAGACGTCATGAAACGCATCGGCTCAATGGGCTCGAACCTTCTTGTTGTGCGCCCCGGCGCGCCGAACCAGCGCTTTGCCGCCGGATCGAGCGTACGCACGCTCGTGCCCGAGGATGCCGACGCGCTTGCCCAGTTGCCGAATGTTTCGGCCGCCATGCCGGAACGGCAGGGCAATGTCACCATACGCATCGGCAATCGTGACTATGCCACGCAGGCGACGGCGACGGCACCCGAGCTTCCCGAAGTGCGGAGCTGGCCGGTCGAGCGGGGCTCGTTCTTCACCGATGAGGATGTCAACGCGCAAACCGCGGTCGCGGTGCTCGGCAAGACGGTCGAGCGCAATCTGTTCGGCAATGCCGATTCGCTCGGAAGTTTCGTCATCATCAACAATGTGCCGTTCCAGGTGATCGGCGTCATGTCGGCGAAGGGCGCGACCGGTTTCGGCACCGACCAGGACGATACGGTATTTGTGCCGATCACCACCGGCGGTCTGCGGCTGTTCGGCGAGCGCCATGTGCGCTCGATCACGGTCGCGGTGGATGATCTGGCGCAGCTTGATCAGACCGAAGCCGCCGTGAAGCAGCTTCTGATCGAGCGGCACCGGACGGAAGATTTCCAGATCCGCAACATGGCCTCGATCATTGAGACCATGTCCGCGACGCAGCAGACACTGTCCATACTCCTGGCGTCGATCGCCTCGATTTCGCTGATCGTCGGCGGCATCGGCATCATGAACATCATGCTGATGAGCGTGACCGAGCGAACCCGGGAGATCGGCATCCGGATGGCGACCGGCGCCGCGACTCGGAATATTCTTCAACAGTTTTTGACGGAAGCGGTCGTCGTCGCGGCCTTTGGCGGCGTGCTGGGCGTCGCGCTGGGCTTCGCTGCGGGTTTCGCAATTTCCTTTGCCGGGCTGCCGTTGAAATTCACGGTCCTGCCGGCGGCTGCGGCTTTCGGCTGTGCGGTCATGACCGGTGTCGTGTTCGGCTTCATGCCGGCGCTGAAGGCCGCGAAGCTCGATCCTGTGACGGCGCTCGCGTCGGACTAGGCCGCCGAAAAAGCGTCCGCGAGCACTTTCTGCACCTGTCTTGCCGTCCACGGCTTCTGCAGAAATGCAGCCGGGTTCAGTGTCGCGGCTCGGCGCCGCGTGACGGGATCGCTGTGCGCGGTCAGAAACACGACCTTGGCCGGATGCTCCGCCGTAATGGCCATCGCGGTGTCGATGCCGTCCGCCGTTCCCTTGATGGTGACATCCATCAGAAGGAGATCCGGCCGCTCTCGTTCGACGATACGCAGAGCGTCCTCGCCGCTGGATGCCGGACCCAGCACCCTGTAGCCCAGTGCCTCAAGCGAGCACGCCAGATCTAGGGCGATCAGGGCTTCATCCTCCACGACAAGAACGCTTCGCATTTTTTGTCTCCTGTGGCGAAATCGCGGCTTTCGTGCGATCCGGTCAAAGAGCCAACGAGGCGATCTGGGAAGTTGTTCCGGAAAACCCGTAAAATTGAAGCGGTTATGGTTTCCCCTTTTATAATGGGGGAAAGCGATCAGGCCGCCTTTTCGGTCGTCTGGGTCAACAGTGCGTGAAGCGCCGTGGCATCGCGCGTGGCACGCAATTTTGCCGCTGTTTGCGGGTCACGCAGAACTCGGGCCACCCGCGCCAGCGCCTTCAAATGGTCGGCGCCCGCCGCTTCCGGGGCCAGCAGAAGGAACACGAGATCGACCGGCTCGGAATCCAGCGAGTCGAAGTCGATGGGCCGGTCCAGCCGGGCGAACAGGCCAAACAGGCGGCCGATCTTCGGCAGCTTGCCGTGCGGAATTGCAATGCCGTTGCCGACCCCGGTGGAGCCAAGCCGTTCGCGCTGCAGGAGTGTTTCAAAAATCTCCCGCTCCGGCAGGCCGGTCAGCTCCGCGGCTTTTTCCGCGAGCTCCTGGATCGCCTGCTTCTTGGAGTTCACCTTGAGCGAGGAAAGGACCGCTCCGGGTGCAAGAAGATCACTCAACATGAGGACGACTCTTTGCTGTTTCCGGCATGCCGGATGCCCGCTGCAAATAGGGCGACGGCGATCGAGGTCACGTCCTTCTGGAAGCCCCCCGCGGCCGGACCCTGTGACCGCCAGCCGCACGCAAAAGACCTACGAACACCCCCGAGGGAAGTCAAATCTTGACAGCGCCGAACTGGGGACAGCAGTGAGTTTGGAGTGTTTCAAAGGGGTGTCACTTTTTCGCGACGCCGCTGCACCGACGACGCGATTCCCAGCGCCTCCCGGTACTTGGCGACCGTACGGCGGGCGATGTCGATTCCCGAGTCGCGCAGGGCCTGGACGATGGCGTCGTCGGACAACACATCGTCGATCGATTCGGCTTCGATCATTTCCTTGATGCGATGCCGCACGGCTTCCGCCGAATGCGCTTCCGCCCGCCCGGTTGAAGAGATGGCCGCCGTGAAGAAATATTTCATCTCGAACGTGCCGCGCGGCGTCGCGATGTATTTATTCGCGGTGACGCGGCTGACCGTGGACTCGTGCATGCCGATGGCGTCGGCGACGGCGCGCAGATTCATCGGGCGGAGATAGTGCACGCCGTGCGTCAGGAACGCGTCCTGCTGCTTGACGATCTCCGACGAGACCTTGAGGATCGTGCGCGCGCGCTGCTCGAGGCTGCGCGTCAGCCAGTTCGCCGTTTGCAGGCATTCGGCGAGAAAGGCCTTTTCCCCGGCGTTTTTCGTGGTGCGCGACACCTTGGCGTAATAGGTCTGGTTGACCAGAACGCGCGGCAAGGTCTCGCTGTTGAGCTCGATCAGCCACGTTCCGTCCGGCGCCGCACGTACAAGAACATCCGGAATAACCGATTGTAAGGGCGATCCGCCGAAGGCAAGTCCGGGCTTCGGCGTCAACTGCCGGATCTCGGTGATCATCTCGGCAAGATCCTCGCCGTCGACGCCGCAGATCTTGCGCAGTTGCGGCAGGTCGCGCTTGGCGAGAAGGTCGAGATGCTTGACCAGCGTCGCCATCGCAGGGTCGAAGCGGTTCCGGTCGCGCAATTGTATGGCCAGACACTCCTCAAGATTGCGTGCCCCGATACCCGGAGGGTCCATGGTCTGGATCAGTCCGAGCGCTTCCTCGGCCCGCTTCAGCGGCGCTCCGAGGCGCGCGGCGATGTCGGGCAGGGGCTCGGACAGATAGCCGGTTTCGTCGATGCAATCGATCACGCCGCGGCCGATCAGGCGGAGCGCGAGGTCGGACGTCAGAAACGCGAGCTGTGCGTCGAGATGGTCGGCCAGGCTGAGTTCGGGCGAGGCATGCGTCTCCAGCGAATTTTCGCCATCTGCGTCGCCCCCCGCGCCGACGCCCGACCATGCGGAGGCGGTGTAGCTTTCGCCGCCGCCCATCGACATCGGCGCTTCGTCCTGAAAAACATTGCCCAGATCGGTGTCGAGCCGTTCCTCGATATCGGCCCGGCTCTCGGGCAGCCGCTCCTCCATCCAGTCGCCGTCGCGGGCTTCGAAGGACTCTGGCGTCGTTTCGGGAATTTCCTCGCCTTCGACAGGCGCTGGCGCCTCGCCGTCGGCACGCTCAAGTAGCGGGTTTTGCTCGATTTCCTGCGCGATATAGGTCTGCAGATCCATGCTCGACAGCTGCAGCAGCTTGATCGCCTGCATGAGCTGCGGGGTCATCACCAGAGACTGGCTTTGCCGCAAAAGGAGCTTGGGTGACAGGGACATGGGCGCGGATCGAAGGGCTTTTTTGCAAGTGGGACGATTCTTGCATGATACCGATCCCGGCGGAATTTACAGCCTGAATTCCTCGCCTAGGTAAAGGCGCCGCACGTCGGGGTTGGCGACGATCTCGTCCGGGGTCCCGTGCATCAGCACATGTCCGGAATGGACGATATAGGCCCGGTCGATCAGCCCGAGCGTTTCGCGGACATTGTGGTCGGTGATCAGAACACCGATGCCCCTCTGGGTGAGGTAGCGCACCAGAAGCCGGATATCGTTGACCGCGATCGGGTCGACGCCGGCGAAGGGCTCGTCGAGCAGCATGAAATCCGGCCGGCTCGCGAGCGCCCGGGCGATTTCGACACGCCGGCGTTCGCCGCCGGACAGCGCCAGCGCCGGAGATTTTCTGAGGCGCTTGATGCCGAATTCGTCGAGCAGGCTGTCGAGCTCCTCCGCCCGTTTCTTGGCGTTCGGCTCCACGACTTCGAGCACCGCGCGGATATTGTCCTCGACCGTCAGACCGCGAAAGATCGAGGCTTCCTGCGGCAGATAGCCGATGCCGAGCCGCGCGCGTTGGTACATCGGCAGATCGGTGACGTCCTGGCCGTTGAGTTCGATGCGTCCGCCGTCCGCCGGGACGAGGCCGGTCAGCATGTAGAACACGGTCGTCTTGCCGGCGCCGTTGGGTCCGAGAATGCCGACCGACTCGCCGCGCCCGACCGCAACCGAGACATTCTCCACGACCTGCCGCGCGCCATAGCTTTTCACGAGGCCATGGGCGACGAGCCAGCCTTCGCCGGCGATCGGCGCGCGTCCCTGCGCGCCACGCGCAAGTTTGCGTTTCTTCTTCCAGAAGAAGTTCATCGCCACCGGCTCATTGCGTCTTCGGCTTCTGTCCGAAAACGCCCTGGACACGGCCGCTGCCGCTTTCGACCCGGGATTTCTGCGTGGTGAGATCGACCACCAGCCGATCGCCCTTGAGAATGTTGACGCCTTGCGTAACAACGACGTTGCCGGTCAGCGTGACGGTGTTCGACGGCATGTCGAACACGCCCTTGCTGCCGGTCGCCTTCTGGTCGCCCGACGTCACGATGACATTGCCGTCGGCCTCAAGCCGCCGGATATTGCGTCCTGTCACGACATCGCCCGGTGCCGCAGGGGCTGCGGCGCCATCCTTTTCATAGAAGATCGTCAGCTTGGCGGTCCGGAGCGCGGATGTGCCCTGAACGACGAGCACATTGCCCGAGAAGATCGCCGTCTGTTCGCCTTCCTTCACCTCGAGATTGTCCGCCTCGATGTTGACGGGCTGGTCGCCACGTCCGCTGAAACCTTCGAATGCGGATGTGACGCCCTGCTGCGCAAATGCGGGGCTTGAGAGAAGAAGGATGGCCGCAAGGGCGCTCGGGATTTTCATTGCATACCTTCGGGTGCAGGCGCGACCGGCGCCGCCGTATCCGGCTTCAGGGTCATTTTGACATTGCCTGTAAAGACGGCGCGTTCGCCGTTCTGGAAGAGCTGCATGCTGTTTGCTGTGAGATCGGCGCGCTGGAAACTTAGCGCCACAGGCTTGTCCGAAATCACCTGGCCGGCGGTGAGATCGACATCCGCCTCGGTCAACGCCGCGCGGTCGTCGAGATCGGTGGTGATGTCAATCTTCTCGAAAAGCTGCAGCGTTTCATCCTTGCTGTTCATGTGGCCGCGCACCGCCTTGAGCTCGGCCCAGCCGTCGTCGCGGATCGCCATCTTTGCTGTCAGACCGAACAGATCCACCTCTTCGGTATTGCCGATGTCTTGCTCCGCGCGCTCCGCCGTTACTTCATAACCCTTGGGCTTGCCGTCGGAGCCCGTGCCGTATCCGGTCAGGCGCGGCCGTTGCATGACGATCTTGGCATTGCTGATGCCCATGCTTTCGGCATCGACTTCCGCCAGGAGTACGCGTGGATCGAACACGATGACGCCGGTAATGCCGAGCATGATCGCTCCCGCGGTAGCCGGCAGCGCAATCCGCAGAATGCGTACCAGCCTGGAATGCCGCTGAGCGGCTTCCAGCGCGGCCTTGCGGGTGCCCCGCAACTCCGCGAATTGCCCGCCGGCGGTTCCGGTCATCGCCACGTTCTACGCCCCTCCGTTCCGGCGGGAGCCGGTGCTACGAATGCGCGAAAATGTCTTCGTCCGCAAAACCCGTGAGATCGAGCGCGGCTCTGATCGGCAAAAAGGCATAGCAGGCTTCCGCGAGCGCGGTGCGTCCCTCGCGGGCAAGCAGGCCCTCCAGCTGCATTTTCAGCGCGTGCAGATAAAGCACGTCGGATGCGGCATAATTGAGCTGATTGTCGGTCAGGGTTTCCGCGCCCCAGTCCGAACTCTGCTGCTGCTTCGATATCTCGACGCCCAGGAGATCGCGGGTCAGATCCTTGAGGCCGTGGCGGTCGGTGTAGGTCCGCACCAGCCGCGACGCGATCTTGGTGCACCAGACCGGCTCCGGCATCACGCCGAATGTCTTGAACAGGATCGCGAGGTCGAAGCGCGCGAAGTGAAAAAGCTTGAGGACGCTGCGGTCGCGAAACAGCGCTTCCAGATTCGGGGCGCGATTCTGGCCCGGAAGAATTTGCACGAGATCCGCGGTGCCGTCGCCGCTGGAAATCTGCACAAGGCACAGGCGGTCGCGATTGGGGTTGAGCCCCAGGGTTTCGGTGTCGATGGCGACCGAACCCGAAAACGTAAGTCCGTCAGGAAGATCGCCGCGGTGAAGCCGGAAGGTCATGGAAACGCCTGTGAATGTGTTGGACGGGCGTACCATTGCCAAGGCCGATGCGGCAAGGAAAAGGCAAGCGGGCGGGACACAAGGTCCCGCCCTTTAAAAACGCTAGCTGGCTGGCGTCAGATCCAGAGCCAGAACCAGTAAGGAATCCGGCGGCACCTGCGTCTCCAGCGGCCCCACCGGTCGTAATAGCCCCGGCAGCTGCGGCGCCAGCGGCGGCGGCGAACGCGTCGGCGCCGGCCATAATAACGCCGGTGGCGGCGATAATGTCTGCGGCGGCCGCGGCGGTATCTGCGGCGCCCTCTGCGTCTGCGGCGGCGCCATTCGGTGCCGGACTGCGCGACTTCAACGCCCTCGTCTTCCTCCATGGCGGTTTCGACTTCGGGAGGCAGGAAGTCGGAGCGAGGCGCGAGGTCGTCAGGCAGCCCGCCGGCCAATGCGCGGGCCTCGCGCGGCAGGGATGTTGCAACGGCCGCAGCGCCGGCGGCCCCAAGAAGGCCGGTTAGAAAGGAACGTCTGTCCACGGCGGATCTCCCTGCCTGTCGCTTATGCAAACGAAACAGGCCGCGACCGAGAGAGTTCGCTCACTTCGCCGTGACATCGACTTTGGTCGAAAAAAATGGGCGGGAATTGGTCCCGCCCATTCGTGATCTGCAGGACTACTGGATCAGATCCAGATCCAGGCCCAGTAGGGCACGCGGCGGCAGCGGCGAACCCAGCGGCCCCACCGGTTGCGGTACCGGCGGCAAGCCTGCCGGAAACGACGACGGCGGACCCGGCGGCGGCGACGGCGATATGGGCCATGTGGCCGGCCTCGATGCCATGCTGTCTCCACACCGTCGGCGCCCGTCGCCTCTTCGGCGGCCGCTTCGGGATTCACCCCGACGTCGGGGGTCGTGTCGTCAAGCGGGCCGATTGCAAGTGCCTCGGCCTGGCGCGGCAGGGCGGCAACCATTGCCGCAGCACCGGCCGCTCCCAAAAGTCCTGTTAGGAAAAGTCGTCTGTCCATCGGGTTTTCCTTACCTAGCAGTTGGGAAACCCGCCCAGCCATCCGGGGTTCCGATAATCGGATTTAAGTGGGTTGTTTCTGAACCGGGCGTGAATAGGTTGAGCGCCCCACGGTCTGTCGAAGAGCCATACGTGCCCATTCTGTCCATTTCCGGCCTGCAAAAGACCTATGCGTCCGGTTTCACTGCCCTGAAAAACGTAAATCTCGACATCGAGAGGGGAGAAATATTCGCTCTCCTTGGCCCGAACGGCGCAGGCAAGACGACGCTGATCAGCATTGTCTGCGGCACCGTTAACGCAACCGCGGGAAAGGTCATGGTCGATGGCCACGACTGGCAACGCGACTGGCGCAATGTCCGTGCCCGGATCGGGCTCGTGCCGCAGGAACTGACGGTCGATACGTTCGAGAGCGTCTGGGCGACCGTGAGTTTCAGTCGCGGGCTGTTCGGCAAGCCGCGTAACGACGAGATGGTCGAAAAAATACTCCGTCAGCTGTCTTTGTGGGACAAGAAGGACGCGAAGATCATGACGCTGTCGGGCGGAATGAAGCGCCGCGTCATGATCGCCAAGGCGCTGTCGCACGAGCCGGAGATTCTGTTTCTGGACGAGCCGACGGCCGGCGTCGATGTCGAATTGCGCCGCGGCATGTGGGATGTGGTTCGCGAGCTGCGCGCCGGCGGCGTCACCGTGATCCTGACGACGCATTACATCCAGGAAGCGGAGGAGATGGCCGACCGCATCGGCATCATCAACAACGGCGAGATCATTCTCGTTGAGAAAAAAGCCGCGCTCATGAAGAAGCTCGGCAAGAAGCAGCTCATGCTCACGCTGAACGACAAGCTCGACAAGGTGCCGCCGAAGCTCAAGGAATTCGGCCTCGATCTCGCCGAGGACGGATCGCAGCTTGTCTATACATTCGACAGCAGCAAGGAAACGGCGAGCATTCCCGCGCTCCTGAAACGCGTCGACGAGGCAGGGCTCGGCTACACGGATATCGAGATGCAGGAAAGCTCGCTGGAGGACATATTCGTCGATCTCGTGCGGAGGAAAAAATGAACCCCCGTGCCGTGATATCGATTTACAGATTCGAGATGGCGCGTGCGTTCCGTACGCTGTGGCAAAGCATCGTCTCGCCCGTCATTTCCACGTCTCTTTACTTCGTTGTGTTTGGCGCGGCGATCGGCAGCCACATGGCGGAGATGGGCGGTGTCTCCTATGGCGCATTTATCGTGCCAGGCCTCATCATGCTGACGCTGCTGACGACAAGCATCTCAAACGCAAGTTTCGGCATCTATTTTCCGCGCTTTGTCGGCACGATCTACGAAATTCTCTCCGCGCCGGTTTCCGCGCTGGAAATCGTTGCCGGCTATGTCGGTGCCGCCGCGACGAAATCCATCATCATCGGCCTCATCACGCTTGCGACCGCCTGGCTGTTCGTGGACTTTACGATTGCACACCCGTTGGTGATGCTGCTGTTCCTGTTCCTGACGGCCTTCACCTTCAGCCTGTTCGGCTTCATCATCGGCGTGTGGGCGGACGGTTTCGAGAAGCTGCAGTTCATCCCGCTTCTCGTCGTGACGCCGCTGACCTTCCTCGGCGGATCGTTCTATTCGATCGATGTGCTGCCGCCGTTCTGGCGCGCGGTCTCGTTCTTCAACCCGGTCGTCTATCTCATCAACGGTTTCCGCTGGAGCTTCTTCGGCACGTCCGATGTCCATGTCGGCGTCAGCCTCGGCATGACGGCGATCTTCCTCGTCGTCTGCCTCGGTCTTGTCGCCTGGATATTCAAGACCGGCTACCGGCTGAAGAACTAGACCTCGCCCGCGAGCAGTTCGACCCCGTCGAGGCCGCGCTTTTTCAAAAGCGCCTCGGGCGAGGGCTCGTGGCCGCGGAACGCGCGGTATAGCTCGCGCGGGTCCGAGCGGCCGCCGGCGGAATAGATGTACTCCTTGAGCTTCCTTGCCGTCTCCGCGTCGAAAATGTCGCCCGCGTCCTTGAACGCCTGGAAGGCATCGGCGTCGAGCACTTCCGACCAGAGATAGGAGTAGTAGCCGGCCGAATAGCCGCCGGAGAAAATGTGCTGGAAGTGCGGCGTGCGGTGGCGCATCGTGATCGCCTTCGGCATGCCGATTTTCGTCAATACGTCGCGCTCGAAGCGGGCCGGATCGAGGCTTTCCGTGTTGGTCAGGAGATGGAATTCGAGATCGACAAGCGCCGACGATGTGTATTCCACCGTCGCAAAGCCCTGGTTGAACTTCCGCGCCGCGAGCAGCCGCTCCAGAAGATCGGCGGATATGGGCTCGCCGGTTTCGGCATGCACCGCAAAGCGCCGCAGCACGTCCGGCTCCTCCAGCCAGTGCTCATAGAGCTGTGATGGCAGTTCGACAAAATCGCGCGCCACCGATGTGCCGGAAATCAGCGGATAGGTGACGTTGGACAGAAGCCCGTGCAGCCCGTGGCCGAATTCATGGAACAGCGTTCGTGCGTCGTCCATCGTCAGCAGGGCAGGTTTGCCTTCGGGCGGCTTCGAGAAGTTCATCACATTGACGATGATCGGGCTGATATCACCGCGCAGCTTCTCCTGGCTGCGGAAGGCCGACATCCACGCACCGGAATGCTTGGAGGACCGCGCGAAATAATCGCCGAAGAACAGACCAACATGCCCGCCGGCGTCGTCGGTCACTTCCCATGTGCGGACATCCGGGTGATAGACCGGAACGTCCGTGCGTTCGTTGAAGTGCAGGCCGAACAGTCTTGTCGCGGTGTCGAATGCAGCAAGGATCATCCTGTCCAGTTGCAGATAGGGTTTTATCTCGCTGTCGTCGATGCTGAAGCGCTCGGTGCGCACCTTGTCGGCATAGAACCGCCAGTCCCACGGCGCTATCTCGATATTGTCGCCTTGCGCGGCGGCGTATTTCTGCAGGTCGGCTTCCTCTCGCGCCGCCTGCGCCTTGGCGGGCGCCCATACGGATTCTAGGAGGCCTCGCACGGCATCCGGCGTCTTCGCCATCACATCGTCGAGCTTGAAATGGGCGAAGGCCGGATAGCCCAGCAGCTTCGCGCGCTCGGCGCGGAGCTTGAGCATTTCCGCGACCAGCGGACGGTTGTCGGATGCGCCGTCATGTTCGCCGCGCGAGGTCCAGGCACGGAACGCCTGTTCGCGCAGATCGCGCCGCGTGGAGTTCTGCAGGAACGGTTCGACCGACGACCGTGACAGCGTGATCGCATATTTGCCGGCAAGTCCGCGATCCTCGGCCGCTTTCTGCGCGGCGTCGATCTCCGCGTCCGACAGTCCTGCGAGATCTTTCTTGTCGAGAACGAGCTTCCACTCGCGCTCGTCGGCCAGCACGTTCTGGCCGAACTGCGTGGACAGCGTCGCGAGCCGCTCGTTGATTTCCCCGAGGCGCTTTTTCTTCTCCTCCGGCAGTCCGCCGCCGGAGCGTACGAAATTGGTGTGATAGCGCTCCAGAACGCGCATCTGCTCGGCTGCCAGGCCCAAGGTTTCGCGTTTGGCGTAAACCGAAGCGATGCGGCGGAACAGCGGATCGTTCAGCGAAATCTCGCTGAAATGCCGCGCCATGACGGGAGCCAGATCGCGCTCGATCTTTTCGATGGCAGCGCTGGTGTTCGCCCCGGCAAGATTGTGGAACACCGATGACACGCGGTCCAGCAGATCGCCGCTCCGTTCCATCGCCTCGATCGTGTTGGCGAAGTCCGGCTCATCAGGCGATGACGCGATCCGTTCGATCTCAGCCCTGTGTTCCGCGAGCGCGGTTTCAAACGCCGGGGAAAAATGATCGGGCGTGATGTCCGCGAAGGGCGGGGTTTCGAAGGGCGCGGTCCAGGGGGCGAGGAGGGGGTTTGTGTCGGCGGGCATGGCATCTCCGGGGTGACTGGCGCCTATATAGGTCTTGTTGCGGCCGAGATCACGGGCGTATGAAGCCGATGCCCTGCCAGGCCATCGAGGACAAGGGGCGGGGTAGGGCTTATGACGAACGAGATTTTGAGCGCGGTTGCGATCGTGCTCACCTTTGCCGGCTATTTTCCGTACATCAGATCGATCCGCCGGGGGCAGACAAAGCCGCACGTCTTTTCATGGGTCGTATGGGGCATGGTCACGGTCGTGGTGTCGTTCGCACAGCTGGCCGACGGCGGCGGAGTCGGAGCCTGGCCAATCCTCGTTTCGGGTACGATCACCCTGTATGTTGCCGCGCTCGCTTATCAGCGTCGCGGCGACACGACGATTTTCCGCTCCGACTGGCTCTTCCTGGGCTTTGCCCTGACATCGCTGCCGGCGTGGTACCTGACGTCGGATCCTCTGTGGGCCGTGGTCATTCTCACCGCAGCGGACACGCTCGGCTACGCGCCAACGTTCCGCAAATCGTGGCTTTGGCCCTTCTCCGAGAACCTGACATTCTATGGGCTGCTGACGCTCCGCAATCTGATCGCGATCGCGGCCCTCGAAAATTATTCGCTGACGACGATCCTGTTTCCCGCCGTCATCGCCGCCACGACGATTGTCTTTATCGTTATGGTTCTTCTGCGCCGTCGGGCTGTGACGCCTTGAGTCGAAACCGCACCGAGAGCCCGCCAAGCTCGGACCTTAAGAATTCCGGCGCGGTTTCGTAAGCCGCGAGAACATCCGACACGATGGCAAGACCAAGGCCCGCGCCGCGGCTTTCGTCCTGCCGCGCGCCGCGCGCGGCAAGCGTTGCGATATGTTCGGCGTCGGCATTCGCGCCGTCGTCCGCGACTTCGATGATCGCCGTGTCTCCGTCGCGGGAGACCGTCACCCTTACGCGGGTTTCGGCGGCGCGTGCGGCGTTCTCCATAAGATTTCCGAGCACATCGTAAACGTCGTCGGCGTCGGCGAGCACCTTGATGTCCTTGCCTTCGGTCATGAAGGAAATCGACTCTCCGTGCGGCGTGCGCGCGAGAGTACGGCTGATGCCATCGGCGATCTTCGCTATGGAGATCGCCGAATGACCGCGCGCATGCCGGGCGCGGGAGCGCGCGATCTCTCGCTCGATGGTGCGGTGCATGCGTGTCGAGAGTACCGCGATGTCGTCCGCGATGTCGCTCTTGTCCTGGTCCCTCAGGCGCTGCAGGTCGGCGGCGAGAGCGGTCAAAGGGGTTCGCAGCCCGTGGGCGAGATCGGCGGCGCGGTCGCGGGCACGCAGGATCGACTTGTCCTGTGCGTCGAGCAGCGTATTGACCTCGGAGACCAGAGGTTCGAGCTCCGTCGGTACACCGGTTTCCAGCCGCATGCGCCGTCCGGTACGAATCTCGGCAATGCCGCGCCGGATGGCGGCGAAGGGCTGAAGCCCCGCGCCGACCTGGAGCCAGGCGCCCGCGAGAAGCACCAGGCCGAGAATGGCGAGCCCCGGCACGAGATCGCGCGCGAACTCTCTTTGCTGCAGGCGTATGTCGGCCTCGTTTTCCGCCAGCGTTATGCGCACCGGCCGCTGCGCGCCGCGCAGCGCAAGTGTCAACCGCCGCTCGCGCAGAAGAAGGTCCTGGTTTTCCGGGCCATGCGCGCGCGCCGAAACGCTTTCGCCGGGCGGCGCGTCGAACGCGGGCGGGGTCAACTCGAAATCCCACAGTGAGCGCGAGCGCAGACGTTCATTCGTGGTTTCGTCCAGAACCTGCCAGTACAGGCCGCCATAGACCTGCTGGAAACGCGGTTGGGACGGCTCGGCGGAGAGGCGCAGTTTTCCCGCTGGGCCGATGTCGAGATTGGCGGCGATCTGTACGATGGCGACATCGAGGTCCTGCGCCACGCGTCGCTCTATATGGCGACCGAACAGCGCGGTCAGGCCGAACCCAGCAAGCGCCAGCGCCGCCAGCACGCCGGCGAATGCAAACAGAAACAGCCGGAGCCGGAGCGAGCGGAACGCGTTCATGGTCCGCCCAGCGCGTAGCCGAAACCGCGGCGCGTTTCGATGAAATCGGCTCCCAGCTTTTTCCGCACGCGGCCAACCAGAACTTCGACGGCGTTGGATTCACGGTCGCCATACTCGCCCTGCAGATGTTCGGCCAGTTCGTGCTGGGGAACGACGCGATCGCTGTTGTGGAGCATATAGGCGACGAGCCGGTATTCCTGTGGCGACAGCGCGACGGCGGCGCCGTTTCGCGTCACGCGCATCTGCCGCGTGTCGAGGGCTACCCCGCCATGCGTCACTACGGGGTTCGCGATACCGGCCGTCCGCCGCAGCGCGGCGCGCAGGCGCGCCAGCAGCTCCTCCATCTCGAACGGCTTGGGCAGGTAGTCGTCGGCGCCGGCATCCATGCCCTCGACGCGCTCACGCCATGAGCCGCGCGCGGTCAAAATGATGACGGGGAATGTGCGTCCGTTTTCGCGCCAGCGCTTCAGCACCGAAAGCCCGTCCATGCCCGGCAGGCCGAGATCGAGAATGACGGCGGCATAGTTTTCGGTGTCGCCGCGGAACCATGCGTCCTCGCCGTCCGGGGACGTATCGACGACATAGCCCGCGGCCTCGATGGCGGAGGCAAGGGCAGCGCGGATTTTCGGATCGTCTTCGACACAAAGGATACGCATGTCAGTCGTCGTCATCCACATCGACCACGCGGCCGGTCTTCGGATCGACCTCGACTTCAATCACCCGCCCGCCGGACGTCATGATCTTGAACTCGTAATAGGTGATGCCGTCATCCTCGCCGAGTTTCACACCGAGAATGTCGCCGGGAAATTTTTCATGCAGCGCGGCGGTGATGGTTTCGAGCGGCAGGAAGTCCCCACGCTCCACATGCGCGCGCGCGCGCTCGGCGTCGCTCGCGGCCCGCGACGGAGCAGGTTCGGCGGGCTGCAGTTGAGAAACGGGCGGAGCGGGCGACGTGACGGAAATCGCGGGGGCAGGCGCGGCGGTCTGCATGTTCGGGACGCTGTGAAAAATATAGACCGCGCCGCCGCCGATAACGAGACCGGAAACGAGCGTCACCGCGAACAGGAGAACAAGAAGCGTCTTTTCCACTCAGGGGCTATGCCGTTTCGAAGATGACAAAACGCTGAAAAGAGCGATCAGCCGACTGTCATCGCGCTTCCGGCAAAAAGCAAATGCCTGCCCGTTCCGGGCCGGCCCGAACCGGAAGGAATGCTTCTGATGAAAAAGATCGCCCTTGTTTCGCTGGCTTTAACCGGCTTCGCCGCCGCTGCTTTTCCCGCTGTCGCCGATGACGATGACGGGCGCCGCGGCATGCAACGCGACACCGGCGGCTGGATGAGCGTCGATGAACTGTCGTCGCATCTCAAAACCCTCGGCTATACGGGTATTCGCGAGATCGAGCGGGACGACGGCCGCTATGAGGTCGAAGCGCGGAATCCCGACGGCCGCCGCGTCGAGTTGAAAGTCAGCCGCAGCGGCGATGTGTTGCGCTCCAAGCATGACGACGATGATGATGACGATGATCGCTGGGATGATTGAGCCGTGACAAAAATCCCCCGTGCATTCGCACGGGGGATTTATTGAACGTGGTCGCGGACGAAATCGACGACGTGCCGCACGGTCCAGCGGTCTTCCGCCGTCACCTCGCGGTCCTCCACCCTCAGCGCCCTTTGCGGAATGATGCCGCGGCCTTCCCACACTTCGCCCTTCGAGTCGGCGTAAATCTCGTTGGAAAGACTCATCGTCCAGCCGTTCGGCAGGCGCTTCCAGAGCTCGTCGGACAGCGAGCCGTCCGTCGTCTCGCCGATATGGGTGACGTTCGGCAGGGCACGCATGGCGATCGTAAAGACTTCGGCGGCGCTGAGTGTTTCAAGGCCTGTAATCAGATAGACCGGGCCGTGGAAGCTGGGACGCTTGGAAGGCTGAAGAAGAACCTCCTGCGGTTCGGAATCCTTGTAGTCGCCGGCGCGCTTGGAATAGGCCATCGTCGATTTCTCGGTGAAACGCGCGGCGACGCGGCGGCCGAAACTGTCGTCTCCGCCGCGATTCATGCTGACATCGACGATGACCGCCCGGGCGCCCTCGAACGCGGTCATGGCGTCGTCCAGAGCATTTTCCAGATCGTCGGGTTCCATATAGGTCATGGTACGTACGCGCAGATAGCCGATATCGTCGCGCAGCAGGCCCCAGCTGATTTCCCCGGACGTCTGCAACGACGCTCCCATGATGGCGTCGACGGCGTTGGTGTTCCATGATCCGGGCACCACCGGCGCGCCTGCCGGCTGTTCGCGCGGCTTGGGATTCGAGACCTCGATGCTGCCGGCTTCCTCCTCGACGGTGCCCTGGATACCGATATGGCTGTCGCCGATCGGCATTACGAGATCTTCGAGAATGACGAACAGTTCGGCCTCGCTCGTGTCCTCGTCGACATCCTCGCGCAGGCTCTCGACCAGTTTCGGCCAGTCGGTCTTGCGTTCCTTGAAGAACATGAAATGTTCGTCGAACATTTTCACGGCGGTTTCGAACACCGTCTCGGCGTCGGTGTCCGGCGTCTCGCTGCACTCTTCCGGCAGTTCGGCCAGCCGGTCGAAGGTGTAAATATAGTCGGGGTCGCTGCGCTTCAGGCTGAGCGTATCCTTGTCGGCCGACAGCGACGGGCTGCTGATCGGGCCGGCCTTGTCATCGTCCTCGTCGTCGGGATGGGCGATGCAGTAGCCGTCGCCGGCGTCGTATCGGGTGATCTTCTCGCCATCAATGGCCCAGATCCAGCCATAGCCCTGCGAACGCCAGATACCGTTGATGTCGGAAGGAGTGGCGATGCCGGTTTCGCTCGCGGCTTCCGGAACGCGTCCGGCACCCGAAGCCAGGAAAGAGACGAGAACACCAACGAAGAGAGGTTTGAGACGTGGCATCAGCATGTGTCGAAACCCTGCTTCGCTCCGATGCCAATCCCCGCGCTCGCCGGTCAAGCCCGCAAGGGGTAAGTGGTGCCCAGAAGAGGACGGCCCATCGATCAGGCAAGATACTGATTCTAAACAGTAAAACTCCACCCCATTTCAACTTGTGTACCGGTTCTGTTGCCCGTTGGCAAGCTCACGCTCAAGCGGGGCGTGCTTCTGCTCGGCGCGGCGTCGTTTGAAGAATTCACCATTTTGATGCCGTAGAAGGCTGATCAAGACTGCACGAATCATCGTGGTATGCCCCTATTGAAACTGCGCTCCCAATGCGTTTTATAGAAAATTCTCTCGCGGTAACTTCCACAATGAGAATTGACCCTGAACTCGGCGGCGCTTCGATCGTATTGATCGGCAGCTTGAATCCGTCGATTTACAATCCGGATTGGCTTTATCGTGGTGGAGCGATCACGGACGCGGAGCTTGCGGATTCGGAAGTCAATGTCATCCATCCCGAGCTCACTCAATTTCGCGCCGCCACGTTCGCAATAAAAGTGGACCATACGCGATTTCAAGTTGAAACGACGCAAGCTCCGTGGGTTTCGATACTTGATCTTATTACGAAAGTTTTCGGCGAGATTCTGGTCCATACGCCACTAACGGCAGTTGGAATCAACCGGACAGTTCACTTTGGCGTGGGAGCTGAAGAGACGCGGGACAAGATCGGCAGGATGCTGGCGCCGTTGGAGCCTTGGGGGTCGTTCGGCCATTGCATTGACCAGAGCAGTTCACCAGCGAGAAGCGGACTGCTTAACATCACCATGCGCGAGAATTGGGAAAGCGATGGGTTCAAGGGTAATCGAAACGTTACCGTTCAGCCATCTAGCAAGATTACAGGTGGTTCGGGAATTTTTATGAACGTGAATTATCATGCCGAACTTGTAAACGTCGAGCGTGATGGGGCGTTCCCGATCGTAAGCTTCGCGAACGAAAATTTTGAGGCCGCCTTGCAAAGAGCAGAAGAAGTCATCGATCAAATCATGTCTTTGCGCGAGGGCGTGAAATGAGTTTAGCCTTCGATTTCGATACGCAAGAGGCAATGTATGATCAACTGCGGCCTCGGACGAATGCTAGTCAGGGCATTGCGGACCGCGCAGTTATGAAGAAGGGCGACGCGAACATCGACAGCCTTGAGATTCTTAAGTACGCATCCGAAACTAGCGCTGATAGCCCAGAAGAAAGTAGGGTCTCCATAGTGCCGCTAGTAGTAGCTCAGGCCGCGCTTCAGTCCTTACAGCCGTTGCAGGAATGGGAAGGATACGTCACTGCGGTTGGTGACCATGAATTCCATGCTCGGTTGGTAGATGTTACTGCGAGAAGCGAGATTGAAGAAGAAGCCGCGACCTTCCCTTTGGACGACGTCGCCGAGAAGGACATGTATCTACTAGTGGAGGGGGCGGTTTTCCGTTGGGTGATCGGTTATTTAAGAGATCGATCTGGCTCGAAGCGCCGCGTATCACAAATCGTTTTTCGGCGACGACCTGCTTGGACGGCAAGGGAGTTGAGCCAAGTGAAGAGCCGCGCTCAGCGGATTGAAAAAGAGCTTGTCTGGGAAGACTGATGGATCAGCCAGCTGCAGACGTTCTTGAGGTGAGCGTTTTTGGGCCGGGCTTTGGCGAATGCATCGTCGCTCACATTGGTGATGGGGACTGGGTCGTAATCGACTGCTGTCTAACAAAAGGCTCTTCGTCCAAGCCAGCGGCGCTGAACTATCTGGAGTCGATGGGCGTCGACCCGGCTAGCGCGGTCAGACTGATCATCATTACCCATTGGCATGACGATCACATTAGGGGCATGGAGCAACTCGTCAGCACCTGCTCGTCTGCTCGTGTATGTATGCCAGCCGCGTTTGGCAAGGGCGAATTCCTGGAGTTTATTGAAGCGTATTCAACGGCCAATGGCGTTGAAGTAACCTCAGGAGTGGACGAGATAAGTTCGGTTATAGCCACGCTCGTCAGAACGAACAGACAGCCGGTTCCCGCAACTGCTTCAAAACTCTTGTTGCAAAAGGCTGGGTCAACAGCTTGTTCCGTATGGGCATTGTCGCCGTCTGATGCACAGTTTTTACTGTCACTGCAGCAACTGGCTACAATGATTCCAGATGTCGCGTCTGGAACGAAGAAACGTGCCGTGGATCACCCGAACGACCTGTCGGTCGTCTGTTGGCTTACGGTAGGCGACCTATCGGTTCTGCTTGGAGCGGACCTTGAGGAAAAGCAGGGGAAAGCTGATCTGGGTTGGTCAGCTGTTTTGAATTCGACAGCAAGTCCCCAAAGCCACGGCAAGGCAATTGTTTTCAAGATACCACACCACGGTTCTGAGAATGGTCATCATGATAACGTGTGGTCGGATATGCTCGCCAGAAATGTCGTTTCGATACTTACGCCTTGGAATAAGAAGTATGGATTGCCTAAAGACCCGGACATTGACCGGATATGCAATTTGACGGACCAGGCATTTACAACCAGCCGACTGAAGGCTGGCAAATTCCGTAAAAGCAGACCGCATTCGGTGGAGCGCACAATCAGAGAAACCGTTGGACAAACTACCGCGATACTGCCGATGACTGGCCACGTTCGCTTCCGACAGCGCGTAGGTGACGCTGATCCAGTAGTTGAGTTGCTGGACGGCGCCTGTCCCTTGGTGGAAATCACACGGTAAATGCGATTTCGCTGTCAGGAGGTAAGTTCGGGGGCTTATAGCCGATGACACACACTCGGCGCTTCAAAACCGAATTATGTATTAGCTGACTAGAAAGATCGACTTCTCGATGCTCGCCGCGAGGGAAGTAAAGCCCCGTCGATTTTGGAGACGCTCCTTCACGCCATCGACAGTTCTTGGGAAGCCATTCGAGGATGTGCCAAGCTCCCTTCAAGGATATATGAGCAGGTCCGGCCGGGTCGGGCGGCGCATAATGGGCGCTACTTTTCTTCCTTCGTCTGCCAAGCACTAACTGGTTGAAAAGCGCCGTCCTTATATGGAGACCGTGAGTGTGCGCCTCACGCGTCATCCAATCCAACGCCAGCTTGGACAACGCACTCTCTTCCTCGGGGTAACCGCCGCCGACGTCGGCGTGGACACCTGGAAACCAGACTTCTAGCGCGTCCTGTTTAATTGCGGCCTTCTTGGCGAATCTATTGGGCATGTACATCTGATTCATCTGCCATCGATTGAGGCGAAACATCCGCCTTCTTTCGTCAAGTGCGACGGCGTGACGTACAATTCTGACGCTTGGGTTTCTTCGCGTGTACGGGAGAGTTTGGAGTGTAGGTATAATCCGCTCAGGCCGGGGGACCAGTATGGACGAGACGGTATCCCAAAGACCCAAAAAATGTATTGTGGCTCTACGTCCTCCAGAAACTTGGGCGAAATCCCAAGCGACTGCCAAATCCTTTTCCTCGGCAGCTGCCTTATAGGCCCGGAGGGCATATGACGCTATATTGCGTTGATCTTCGGGCAGTAGCCCCATCATATGGATGAAACCCGCAAGAGCTCTTACGGTGTATGCACCCCGACTGAACCCGAACAAAAAAATTCGGTCTCCATCCCGATAGTGCTTACACAAAAACTGATACGGCTGGAGTATGTCTCGGTCTAAGCCCCAGCCGGTTACAAGCCCAAATATTGATCTGAAATTCTGCCGAACGTTGTTCCAGGGGTCGTGGAGACCGACCGTTCCTATTCCAGGCTGATAAAAGGTTCGTTGATCCTTGTTTCGGGTAGCGATCCGAAACAGGGTGAAGACGTTTGAGAGATTGCTCCCAATTTCGTTGCCTGTCCCATCACAGAACACCACAAGATTCTGAGGCATCCGTCTCCAGCCGTCGCAGATGGAAAGACTAGAGCGTAGTGCATTCTTTCTATTCAGTCGATGATCCTGGTGGCTTGTCGCCAGAGTCATCCTTGATCTTCACCGCTAGCGGACCTTTTTTTAAAATGTCTGTACGTCGGTGTGATATATATGTTCACCGCTGATTTCCCCCCTTGGGGGGTATCCAGCGTGCTCTAACTGATTTTCTCCAGCACCTTCTGAACGGATGCCTTCGACAGGCCAACCTCCGCCGCGATCTTGCGTATGCTCAGATCACCGCCGCGACGAAGCTCCACGATCCGAGCCACCATCGCATCGTTGATGATCTTGGGGCGACCGCCAACCCGGCCTTCGGCCTTCGCCTTGGCGATCCCCTCCATCTGGCGTTCCTTGCGGATGTCGGCCTCGAACTCGGCGATCAGGGCGAGGACGCCCATGACGAGCTTTCCGGTGCGGCTGGTGGTGTCCACGAGAGGGTCGTCTAGAACCTTGAAGGCAACGCCCTTGTCTCCAAGCTCAGTGACCATCCGATAGAGATCGGCCGTGCTTCGGGCGAGACGGTCCAGCTTAGTTACGACCAGGGTGTCGCCCTCGCGGACATACTCAAGACACCGAAGCAGCTCCGGCCGCTTGCCGTCGAGACCAGATTTCTTCTCGCTAAAGATCTTGTCGGCTCCATTGGCCGTCAGACGTTCGATCTGGGTCTCGTAATCCTGTCCGCTGGTGCTGACCCTCGCATACCCCACCACAGCCATTTCGTACCCTTTCCCCTAAGACAATAGAGGGCCAAGTATTAATGTACTGAAACGGTACACTCAAGAGACGTGTGCCAGAAAGGTTTACGTTTTCAGACACAAAACTTCGATGGCGACGTCTCTCGGCGACGAAAAGCGCAGCCTGTTTACCCTCCATACAGAGAGACCCCAAGATTCCTTCCCATACAGAGAAACCTAAGAGCTCCCTTAGGTTGTCTAAGAGACACCTAGGTATCCTAGGGCCACTCTAGGGGTCCCTAAGGTAGTCCTTGGAGGTGTTGTAGTAGAGGTTACCCTAGGGTTCCCCGGCAGTGCACTGCCTGTTCAACATCGGTAATCTTGCGGACAACCAGCCGGTTACTACCGGCAGTCCCTTAGGGTCCGCCCCAACTTCTGAACCACCCTTAGACCGCTAGAGACCGTGGCAGGAGTCGCTTCGTCGCTATCCTAGCTACATGCCTACCTGACGCTCCCTCGCGCGGCTCCTGCCACGCCCTTTACCCAATTCCCCATTTCGAGGTCTGCAATGAACGTCACCCGCGAACACGCGGACGATTACGCACGAGTCGTAGTCACCCTTTCCGACACTTTCCGCATCATAACCTGCCGCAAGGAAATCCAGTGGATTCTCCAGAGACGAGTCGGCGGCCGGTGGCGGCCCCTCAAGTTCATCCGTTGCAAGGAGAGCCTTCTTCGGCGTGTTGATGCGCTCGGCATCGAACTGGAGAACGAGGTTCGTGCAACCTTCGAAGCTCTCCCCGAGATTCACCCGTGGGCCACCCCGGCGGATGAATGCCCCCGCAAATCGACAGAGACCATGGCAGGAGTCCGGCGAGACGTAGTGGAGGTACTATGCCTGCCGCATGACATTGCGGCGGCTCCTGCCACGGTGCTCGCTGCATGACCTCGAATGCCCTCGCGAACGCCTGACAAGCGACTCGTGGGGGCAATCTTTTTCTTCGTGCCTACGCCCACATTTTTCAGACAAGGGTGTTCTCTCCCCTGAGGCAACCTATACGATGCGCCTTACAGGGGTGTTTCCGATTGGAAACGGGGCTGGAGGGGACGATGCTCCACACACAGACGCAAAGGGATCGCGACCGGCAGATCGTGGCCTTTGCGGAGAGTTGGCTGAAAGACGACGCTCTTCGGGTGTTCGGCAATAAAGGTCCCGAGCAGGTCGAGAAGCATCTGCTACCATTCCGAAACGACCGCTGCGCTGACCTCGCGGAACTGTATTGTCGGATGGTCGAGTCCTCGATCAATCGAAGAGACATGAGAAGCGTTATTCTGTCTAAGAAACCCGTTAGCTCTCTGCGTGCTGCTCTTATGCAGTTTGACCCCCGTGCGGTCATGAATAAATACGCGACTGCGGAGATGCTATTAGAACGCGCTCTTGCCGACGCAATTCCCTCGACCGCGCCACGGACAGCTGCGCGATCGCATTGGCCGCAATTTTGTGCCTCCGCGATCTCGGCCGCCGGATTCCTCAGTCAGTTTTTAAGTGCATCGGATTTCTACCTCTGGGCAGACCACTTAAGCCGCGACGAGCGGTCGCGCGAGGCTCTCCCTTTGATTATCTCAAGTGAAGTACGGGGGTTTGGGTTTGCTCTCGCTTGCGACTTCCTGAAGGAAGTTGGGTTCAATAACTATGGAAAACCAGACGTACACATACGGGACATTTTCAACGCGCTTGGTCTGCGGGTGCGCAATCCGTATCGGAAAGAGAACGACGTCTCGCTGTTCCGAGACTTGCTGCGCGTTTCATCAAATGCCGAACGGACGCCATACGAAACGGACAGGCTTTTCTGGATCATCGGGAGCGGAAAGCTTGATCGGATTGATGCCGATAAGGTGTTTTTCGTAAAATCGAAACAGCGCTTCATTTCGAGTGCCCTACAGCATCTGCCGCCAAGCGCAGCGTCCTCGACGTGATCTAGAACGTGGCTAGAGCCGTATTTGCGCGTTTCGGGGCCGGGCCTCCTGCCACATGCGGCTCCGAGCTGCTGCCATTCGCTGAAGTTACGTGCGAGGGTTTGCTACCGGATAGTAAGGAAACTTCGCCATCGCGGCAGCTTGCGCCTTCAGCGTTACATCGCCGTAGCTGTCCCCGACGGTTTTCCCTGCGTGGCCCTCAATGGCGTCCAGTATCCTCGCGTCGATGCCCTCTTCGAGGCCAACTGTTTTGAAGCGGTGACGCCAACCGTGGTTCGGATTCACGTGGCGATCAGTGACCGCCTTGCGCACAAACTCCCGTAGACGGTTCTGCGCAGTCTTAATTGGCTTCAGTACGTTCCCGTCCTTGCGCGGCGTGACGAATAGGTGCCCCACTTTGGAGGCTGAGACAAGCTCAAGAAATCCGAGATCGATGAGTTGCTGGTGCAGCACCACGTTGCGAGGTTCGTCGTCCTTGACCGTTCCAGCCTCCGGGGTGATGTGAGCGATCCAGAAGCCGTCCTTCTGGCGGATGTCCATCTTGCGCAACTGGAGCATCTCGCCAACCCGTGCACCCGTAAAGGCACACAACCAAGGAATCCATTTCTTTGCGGCCGACATCTTCGCGGCTTCCCGGCTGCCGGGTTTGTACATGCAGCTCTGCGATAGGATCGCCAGAGCTTCGTCGTCCGAAAAACCCTTTGCCCGAAGCTGCGGCTTCTTCTTGAACTTGATCGTGATGCCCTCTGCGGGATTGCTCGTAACCTTGCGGTTCATCACCCCCCAGCCAAAGATGCTCTTGAGGGCGCTGAGATCGCTGCCGTTGACGGTTCTCGCCGAAACCCCCTGTGACAACCGGTAATCCTTGAAACGAACCACATCCTCCGGGGCGACCCGTGCGGCGTCGTCGTGCTTCAAGAAAGTGACGAACTTCTCAATTGTGCGCTTGTAGCTATCATGGGTGCTGGGCTTCGTTGACTGCGTGGCCTGCGCTTCACGCCACCAGCCATCGAACAGTTCTCGGATGCCGGCTCCGCCTGAACGCCGAGCTTCCGGTTTGGTCTTGGAAAGCTCCAACTTGGGGAACCGGCGTTCGTATGGAGCCGGGGCGTAGTCGCCTTCCGCGAAGCGATGGATGCGGTCAGCCGCGTCATTCATCGCCTCGGCAACTTTATGGAGCAGCCGTTCGCGGCTCTCCTCGTCGATCACCAGACTTTCGTGCGCCAGTTCCACATCAACGAACGGGCCGAACCGTTCCTCCAAGCTGTGCTGGACCCGTCTGGTCTTGTCGATGAGCAGACTACCTATCCCGAAGTTCCCTTGGATGGCCTTCTCGTTCTCCTCGCGGACCTTCAACCACAGCTCTGCCGATCCCGGGTTGTCCTCGAGGGCCGCGGTGAACCGTTTGAAGACCTGTCCCGCCAGGGCGATGGTCTGCTTGTGGGAGAGGGGAGCCGGTCCCTGTCGAAGGGAATCCCAATAGGCTTCGAGGTAGGTGACGACCTTCGCTTGTCGGATTTTCGCTTCGCGCGGATTGCTCGTTCGTAAGGACAGCTTGATCACCTCGGCGTTCGCACTGATCGCTCGTGTGATCGTCGCGTCGCCCACCGGGATCGACAGCGTTCGACCGCTCGCCTTCGAGCGAACATCGGCCGGGATACGCTGGGTGAACTGCAAGTTAGAGGAGTCGGAACGCTTCACCGGACGGACGATTCTGAACAGCATTGTACCCCACCTTTGTGCACCGGTCGGCGAGGCGGGATGTTCTGAGTAATCAATAACTTGCTGAGGATAAACCCCTTTCGGGGAAAAGTGGTGCCCAGAAGAGGACTCGAACCTCCACGACCTTGCAGCCGCCAGCACCTGAAGCTGGTGCGTCTACCAATTCCGCCATCTGGGCACGGGCGCTGTTCATAGAGGCCTCGGACCCTGCGGTCAACGGCGCGCTGGACGGCTCCCAAGCCTTGGCTTAGTTAGGCCCATCCCGATTGTTTTGAAGAGGTCGAAAATGCCGCGCGTCATGGTTTCGGACCGGATCGTCACCGTGTTCGGGGGCTCGGGATTTATCGGCCGCCATGTCATTCGCGCTCTGGCCGATCGCGGCTGGCGGGTGCGCAATGCCTGCCGCCGGCCGGACCTCGCCCAGCATCTTCAGCCGCTCGGTTCCGTCGGGCAGGTTGTCTCGGTCCAGGCCAATGTCCGCAACGAGGCCTCGGTGCGCGCTGCCTGCGCCGGCGCCGACGCCGTCATCAATCTCGTCGCCATCATGCATGAGAGCGGCCGGCAGACCTTCGACGACATTCATGTCGCGGGCGCGCGCCGTATCGCCGAGGCCGCGAGCGCTGCGGGCGCGCAATCGTTCGTCCACATGTCCGCCCTCGGCGCCAACGCGGAATCGGCGTCAAAATACGCCCGCAGCAAGGCCGCGGGTGAACAGGCCGTGCTGAAGGCGTTTCCGGATGCGGTGGTGCTCAGGCCTTCGGTCGTGTTCGGCCCCGAGGACGAGTTCTTCAATCGCTTCGCCTCGCTGGCCCGCTTCACGCCGGCCCTGCCGCTGATCGGCGGCGGCCATACGCGCTTCCAGCCGATCTTCGCCGGAGACGTCGCCGAGGCGGTCGCCGTCTCGCTTGCCGGCAAGGCTCTGAAGGGCGGCACCTATGAGCTCGGCGGGCCGGAAATCAAAACGCTGCGCGAGGTGTTCGAGTACATACTCAAGGTGACCGGCCGCAAGCGCCTGCTGCTGCCGTTGCCGTTCTTCGCCGCGAGCTTCAAGGCCGGTTTTCTTGAGCTGCTGCCGAATCCGATCCTGACCAAGGATCAGGTCGTGCTGCTGAAGTCCGACAATGTCGTGTCGGGCGTGGCCGCGAAAGAGGGCCGGGTTCTGGAAAATCTCGGCGTGCGCCCGACGGCGATCGAAACGGTCGTGCCGTCCTATCTCTACCGCTACCGCAAGGCTGGCCAGTTCACCGATCTGACGCCGGCCGTCTGACCTGCGTCAGCCGACCAGCGCAAGCCCGATCAGGCCGAGCGTACCGACGACGATCCGCCACCAGCCGAACAGCGCGAATCCGTGTTTCGACACATAGTCGAGCACCGAGCGCACGACGATCACGGCCATGATGAACGCCGCGACAAAGCCGATCGCGGTAATGACAAGGTCGTCGGCGGAGAGCACGTCGCGGTTCTTGTAGAGATCGTAGGCGAAGGCGCCGGCCATGGTCGGCATGGCGAGGAAGAACGAGAATTCCGCCGCCGATCGCTTGTCCGCGCCCAGCAGCAGCGCGCCGGCAATGGTCGAACCCGAGCGGGAGACGCCGGGGATCATCGCCAGACACTGGAAGAAGCCGATGGCGAGATAGGTCGTCAGCGGAAATTTCGTGGCGTCCGTGTAGCGCACGGTCAGGGTCATCCGGTCGATCCAGAGCAGGATGATGCCGCCGACGATCAGTGCGACACAGACGACGGCTGGCGTTTCGAACAGCACGGTCTTGATGAAGCCGTGCGCGAAGGCGCCGATCACCGCCGCCGGCAGGAAGGCGATCAGGACACCGATGACAAACCGCCGGGCCGCCGGATCGGAGGGCAAAGCGAGGGCGATGTTCCAGAGCCGCGAAAAATAAACCGACAGAATGGCCAGGATCGCGCCGAGCTGGATCAGGACCTCGAAAGTCTTTCCGGTCGATTCGAACCCGAGAAAATGGCCCATTAGAAGGATATGCCCGGTCGAGGACACCGGGATGAACTCGGTTGCGCCTTCGACGACGCCAAGAATCAGCGCGTCAAGAATTCGGCTCATATCCATGTGAGAAGCCCCCGTACCCCGAATCTGTTGCCCGGGGCCGGGCGGGGTTCTATACGGTGGCCCCGCTGCGCGCCACCCGCTGTCCGGCCTGTCGCGCGGTCCTCTCACCCCTCCAACCAGGCGGTTCATGGCGGTCCTCCATCATCATCCGTTCTGCCCGTGCTCCCGCTTTGTCCGGCTTGTCATGGCCGAGATGGGCATGGAGATGGAACTGATCGAGGAGAGGGTGTGGGAACGCCGCGAAGCGTTTCTGACGCTCAACCCCGCCGGCACGACGCCGGTCCTGTCCGAGGAACAGGTCACGGCGGTTCCGGGCGCGACCGTCATCGCCGAATGGCTGGATGAAACGCGCGGCCTTGCGCTCGGCGAGCGCCGGCTTCTGCCCGACAATCCCCTGAAGCGCGTCGAGGTCCGCCGGCTGATGTCGTGGTTCGGCGAGAAGTTCGCCGAGGAGGTCGCGGGGCCGCTGGTGCAGGAAAAAATCTACAAGCGGTTTTCCGGCGGCGGCTCGCCCGACACCACGGCCATCCGCGCCGCGAAAAACAATGTCCGCTATCACTTGCGCTATATCGGCTTTCTCATCCGCCAGCGGAACTGGCTCGCGGGGGATGTATTGACCTATGCCGACCTCATGGCGGCCGCGCATATATCCGTCGCCGATTATCTCGGCGACATCCCTTGGGACGAGGACAAGACGGCGCGCGAATGGTATGCGCGCATCAAGTCGCGTCCGAGTTTCCGTCCCCTGATCGCCGACCGCGTCGCGGGCATGCCGCCATCCGCCGTATATGCCGACCTCGACTTCTGAGCGGCCCTATCTGCTCGTTCTGGGCATGGGCTATTGCGCCGCGCGCTTCGTGCAGCGCCATCGGTCGCTGTTCGGCCGGATCGCGGCGACGACGCGGCGTATGGACAAGGGCGCGGGCCTCATCGCCGGCGGCATCGATGCCTTCCAGTTCGACGGCCAGCCGTCGCAGGGGCTGGTCGTCGCGGCAGCCGAAGCGAGCCATGTCCTCGTTTCGATCCCGCCGGGCGAGAAGGGCGATCCCGCGCTGGCCGCGCTGCGTCCGCTGCTCCGCGCGAACAAGGCGCTGACCTGGATCGGCTATCTGTCCACGACCGGCGTCTATGGCGATCATCACGGAAAGTGGATCGATGAGGATACGCCGGTTGCGCCGGCGAACGAGCGCAGCAAGCGCCGCGCCGAAGCCGAAGAGGCATGGCGCGTGCTCGCGACCGAAACCCGCGCGGTGCAGATTTTCCGGCTGTCCGGAATCTACGGTCCCGGGCGAAATCCGCTGGCCGACATCAAGGCCGGCGAGGCACGGCGCATCGCCAAGCCCGGCCAGGTGTTCAACCGTATTCATGTCGACGATATCGCGCAGGTGCTCGCGGCGGCGGTAAAAAAGCCGAACGCTGGTCCGGTGTTCAATCTGGCCGACGACGAGCCGGCGCCAAGCGAGGAGGTCGTGGCCTTCGCCGCCAAGCTGCTCGGCCGCGAGCCGCCGCCGCTCGTGCCGCTGGCCGAGGCCGGGCTTTCGGAAATGGCGCAGACCTTCTGGTCGGAAAACAAGCGCGTCAGGGCCCGCCGGATCCAGACCGAGCTCGGCGTCGACCTTCTCTATCCCACATATCGGGAAGGTCTTTTGGCGCTGATGTCGGAGGGCGAAGGCGGCTGAAATTATTTTCTCGGCGTCCGGAACCGCAGCCGGGGCTACACGTTATTTCAGCAAGACCGACGCGGCGACTTCTCAGCCCCCCAGCCCCTCGCCGCGGAAGTCTTCTCTTAAGCCGGACAGCGCGAAAGCCCTGTCCGGCTTTTTCTTTTTAACCAAGACGGGGATGTGGAACCCGCGGTATTATTCGCCGTTGGATAGGAACCTTGCGTCTCTAAGGAACCCCTCATGGCCCCGCGTGCGTCCTGGAAAGGCTATCTGAAGCTGTCTCTCGTCTCCTGTTCGGTGGCGCTGTTCCCGTCGTCGAACGCCTCGGAACGCATCTCCTTCAACATGCTGAACCGGGAAACCGGCAACCGGCTGAAGCAGCAGATGATCGATTCCGAGACGGAAGAGGTCGTCGAACGCGAGGATCGCATTCGCGGCTACGAGTTCGCCAAGGGCAACTACGTCACCGTCGAGGACGAGGATCTCGAGAAGGTCCAGATCGAGGCGACGCACACGATCGACATCCAGCAATTCGTGCCCGCCGACCAGCTCGATCCCGTCTATGTCGACGGCGCGCACTATCTCGCGCCGGACGACAAGGTTGCCGAGGAAGCCTTCGCCGTCATTCGCGAGGCGATGCGGAAGAAGAAAGTCGTCGGCATCGGCACGCTCGTGCTGAACCGGCGCGAGCGCATCGTCGCGCTGTCGCCGCGCGGCAAGGGCATTCTCGTCCAGAATCTCAATTACAAATACGAAGTGCGCAGCGACACGGCCTATTTCGAAGACATCAAGGACGTGAAGATTCCCGAGGAGATGATGGATCTCGCCGAGCACATCATCGACAAGAAGAAGGGCGAGTTCGATCCCGACAGGTTCGAGGACCGCTACGAGGAAGCGCTGAAGGAAATGCTGGCTGCCAAGCAGGAAGGCCGCGCAATCAAGACGCCGAAGGAAGAGCGGCCGTCCAATGTCATCAATCTCATGGATGCGCTGCGCAAATCGATCGAGGCCGACAAGGGCGGAAAAGCCGCCAAGAGTTCCAAGGCTCCCGCGCGGGCGAAGGCCAAGAGCAAGACGCGCGGCGCGAAAAAGACTGTTGCGAAAAAACCCGCAAAGCGGCGCGCCGCCGGGTAAAACTCAAAAAGGTTTCGCAATCTTAACCTTTTCACCCGAGACTCGAACTCGGCGGACCTGATTCGTATCCGGCGTCCGTGAGGGTGGGGATGTATAACCTCGACCACGCTTCGGTCTTTGTCCTTGGCCGCGTCCATGGTTTGACGCGCAGAGAACTCGGCGCCGCCGTCTCCAGAGCGGGCGCTCGGCTTCACTCCCGAATCGAAAAGAAAGTCACGTTGGTCGCCATCGGCTCCGGCGCCGCGCATGCGCTGCTGTCCGGCTCGCGCATGATCAACGTGCTGGAGCGCATGCCCGATCATGCGGCGCTCATCAGCGAATTGTCGTTCCAGCGCAGCCTCGGCCTCGCGCCGCCGCCGGCGCAGGAACCGCGTACCCTCAAGTCCGAGGACGTCGCGCGGCTGTCCGGTCTGCACGAGGAATTCCTGTTCTGGCTCGCGCTGTTCGATGTCATCGAACCCGTCGATGATTTCTTCAGCTATCGCGATCTCGTCTCGGCCAAGGAAGTCGCGCGGCTGATGCGCGAGGGCTGCGATTTCGCGGCGCTGGTCGAGGCCGCCGTCATGCTGCGGCGCGATGGTGTGCGGCTGAGTGAGGTGCGGCTCACGGTCGGCAATGACGGCTCTGTCTGCCGCGAGATCGAGGGCGTGCCGGCCCGTCTCGACGGCCAGTTCGCGCTGCCATTCGATGCGCCGCCGGAGCGCATCGACGATGTTCTGGAATGTGCCGAAGAGGCGGAGTTTCTCGGCGATCTCGCCGCCGCCGAACGTTTGTACGATCTCGCGATGAAGATCGACCGCGAGGATCCCATCACGGCGTTCAATCTCGGCAATGTGCTCGACGCGCAGGGGCGCGGCGCGGAAGCCCGCATTCTCTGGCAAAAAGCCATCGACCGCGCGCCGCGCTTCCCCGAAGCCTGGTTCAATCTTGCGGTTGCCGAGGAAGAGGCCGGCAACAAGGACGCCGCGGTGACGCATTACTGCCGCGCGCTTTCCATCTGCGGGGACTATCCCGACGCGGCGTACAATCTCGCGCTCCTGCTCCACGAGACGGGCCGTTTCTCGGACGCTCTTCCGGTCTGGGAGCATTTTATGGCCATCGAGCCCGGCACGGCCGACGCCGAGCTTGCGCGCAAGAAGGCGGTCGAATGCCGTTTCCGCATGCGCGGCCTCGTAGCGATCAATTAAGCCTCGCATTGACGCATGCTGGAACCCTTGCGGGGGGCGTGGCATTGAGTCGGGATCATGCCCCGGCCGCTCGACGCCTATAAAAAACGACGCGATTTTTCCAAGACGCCCGAGCCGCGCCCCAAGCGCGGCGCGAAAAAGGGCCATGCCTTCGTCATCCAGAAGCACGATGCGACGCGGCTGCACTACGACTTCCGGCTCGAACTCGACGGCGTGATGAAAAGCTGGGCGGTCACGCGCGGGCCAAGCCTTGTGCCGACCGAAAAACGCCTCGCGGTCCAGACCGAGGACCATCCCATCGACTACAACAAGTTCGAGGGCATCATTCCCGAAGGCCAGTATGGCGGCGGCACCGTGATGATCTGGGACAAGGGGGTATGGACGCCGGAGGGCGATCCGCACAAGGGCCTGAAGAAAGGCCATCTCGAATTCACCCTCCAAGGCGACAAGCTGCGCGGCAAATGGCATCTCGTGAAGATGAAGAAGAAGCCGCGGGAGAAGGCCGAGCCCTGGCTTCTCATCAAGTCCGACGACGAGGAGGCGCGCACGGCCAGGCAGCCCGACATTCTTGAGGAGATGGACCGCTCCGCGGTCTCCGGCCGCACCATTCCCGAGATCGCCGCCGACAAGGATCGCGTCTGGAAGTCGAACCGCGACGACAAATCGAAATCGGTCGAGATCACGCCGAAAGCCGCCAAGCCGAACAAGCCGTCGAAATCAGTCGATAAAATCGTACAGACGGCGAAAAAGGGCCGCCTCAAATTCATCGAACCTCAACTCGCGACATTGGTCGCGAAGCCGCCGTCGAGCGGGCGCTGGATTCACGAGGTCAAGTTCGACGGTTACCGGCTTCAGGCGCATCTGAAAGAGGGCAAGGTCACACTCTATACCCGCAACGGCCTCGACTGGTCGAAACGCTTTCCGAACATCTGTTCCGGCCTCGCATCGCTGCCGGTCAAAAGCGCGATCATCGACGGCGAAGCGGTGGTCGAGGACGAAAACGGCGTGTCGAGTTTCTCGGCGCTGCAGCAGGATCTCGGCGGCCGTGGCGGGAAGCTCGTGTCCGGCAAGTCGATATACTACGCCTTCGATCTCCTGCATTTCGACGGGCATGACCTGATGTCCCTTCCGCTTGTTCAGCGCAAGGAAGCCCTGGCGGCGCTGCTGGCCGCGGCACCGAACGAGATGGTGCATCTGTCCGAACATTTCGAGACCGATGCGGCCGCCATGCTGCAGCATGCTTGCAAGCTCGGCCTTGAGGGCATCATCGCCAAGCGCATGGACGCACCCTACAAATCAGGCCGTAACGACAGCTGGCTGAAGCTGAAATGCACCGAGGGTGGCGAGTTCGTCATCGCCGGCTATGTGCCGTCCACCGTGTCGCCCGGCATGGTCGGTTCCCTCGTCATGGGCTATTTCGACAAGGGCAAGCTCATCCACATCGGCCGTGTCGGCACGGGCTTCACGCGGACCATCGCGCAGGATCTGAAGAAGCGCATCGAGAAGGTCGCGTCCGACACCTCGCCTTTCGCCGAAAGGCTCTCCGCCGATGCCCGGCGCGGCGTCAGATGGGCAAAGCCCGTGCTCGTCGCCGAAATCGAATTTCGCGGCTGGACCCATGACGGATCGCTGCGCCACGCCAGCTTCAAGGGTCTGCGGGAAGACAAGCAGGCGGAGGAGGTGGGCCGCGAGATCGCAAAACCGGCACCGGGGACGGGCACAAAACCCGCTCCGGCAAAGGTCAGGACAAAAACAAAAACAAAAACAAAGCAAGGCGTCGCCGTGGCGGGGGTCCCGCTCAGCCATCCCGAGCGCGTGCTGTGGAAAGACGCCGGCGTCACCAAGCAGGACCTCGCCGAATTCTACGAGGCGATTGCGGACTGGATCCTCCCGCACATCGTCGACCGGCCGTTGTCGCTCGTGCGCTGCCCGTCCGGCACGAGTGCGAAATGCTTTTTCCAGAAACATGCCTGGGCCGGGCTCGGCCCGGGCATAAGGGAGATCGAGGTTCCGGGCGACACCGAGAAGATGCTCGCCATCAAGGACATCTCCGGCCTCGTGTCGCTCGTTCAGTCCAGTGTTCTCGAAATCCATCCCTGGGGTGCACGGCTGCCGAAGCTGACCATGCCCGACCAACTGATCTTCGATCTCGACCCCGGCGACGGCGTCGAATGGCTGCAGGTGGTCGAAGGCGCGCATGAAGTTCGCGCGCGGCTTGCCGAGATGAAACTCGAAAGTTTCGTCAAAGCCACCGGCGGCAAAGGGCTTCATGTCGTGGTGCCGCTCGAGCCCGAGGTCGAATGGGATATCGCCAAGGCCTTCGCCAAGGCTGTTGCCGAGCAGATGGCTGGCGACAGCCCGAGCCGTTACGTTTCCACAATGTCGAAGAAGATCCGCACGGGCCGCGTCTTCATCGATTATCTGCGCAACGGGCAGGGGGCAACCGCGATTGCCGCCTATTCGACGCGCGCGCGCAAAGGCGCGCCGGTCGCGGTGCCGCTATCGTGGAAGGAGCTCGGTCCGGATGTGAAGGGCGATCACTTCAGCGTTGCGAATGTGCGCAAACGGCTCGATGCCCTGAAGAATGACCCGTGGGAGGGTTTCTTCAAAGCGCGCCAGTCCTTAAGGAGCGCACTGAAAGCGGCAGGACGTCCGCGGAAATAGGCCCGTCGCCGGCGAGGCGCGCGCTGTTGCGCCCTTCGTTCTTGGCAAGGTAAAGCGCCCGGTCGGCGCGCCGCAGCACCGCATCAAGTGTTTCGTTGTGCCTAGCCGTGGCAATTCCCGCGCTCACCGTGCAGCAGAGGCGTCCGCTTGGTGTTGCGATCTCCTGCGCCGCGAAAGATGTACGCACGACTTCGGCCATCAGGAACGCGATGCCCGGATTGTCCTGCTTCACCACAAGAACGAACTCCTCGCCGCCAAGCCGCGCCGCCGTGTCGGTCGGACGAAGATTGTCTCGCAGCACCTTGCTGAACTGTCGCAGCACTCTGTCGCCCACGGCATGGCCGTGAACGTCGTTGACCTGTTTGAAATGGTCGAGATCGAACAGAACGACGCCCGTCTTGTCCTCCAGTTCGCCAGAGCGCTCGAACAGGGCGCGGCGGTTCAGAAGCCCGGTCAGCGAATCTGTGTGCGCATCCGAATGATGGCGCATCGCCAGCCGGAACTGGTGCAGCGCCAACGATAGCGCGCCGATGCTCGTGATCGCAATGAGCGATACGATGGCGTTGATATTCTCGGCCCATCCCTCCGGTGGAGCGGCGAGCACCAGCGGGTTCTGGATCGCGATCATCGCCGCGCAGACCGCGAAGCTGACGCCGGTGATCCCATAGAGGCCGGCAAGCGCATGGATCGGCAGCGGTGCCTCGCGCCGGACGTTCCAATAGTCCGCGGCCGTCGCAAACAGCAGGATCGCGGCATTGAGGTTGGCCAGGATCATGCCCAGGGCGTCGAAGCCGAGCAGAAACGCCGCGTTCATGGGCGCCAGAAGCATGCAGGCAACGAGCAGGGTCCGCTGCAGCGGAAAGCGGTGCGAGCGGAACTGCCAGGCCGCGGCATGCGCCAAGGCAAGTCCTATGACGAGGCAGGTCGCAAAGCCGATCGCAAGCCAGAGGCTCGGGTCAAGCACATAGATCCCATAGCCCCATGCCGCCAGAACGACGAAGATCGCTCCGATGGCCCATGTCAGCAGAAAATTCTCGCTGCGCCATGAGAGCCAACTCGCAAGAAGAGTTGCGCTCAACGCCGCGCCCGAAAAAGCGACGGCCAGCAATAAGGAACTGTGGTTGAGAAGCATTGCGTCTGTGTTCTACCGCCGGGCGGGCGGCGCGCGGGAAAATCCGCCGCAAACGGTGTTTAAAGCGTTAGCGGAAATTAAGAATGTCGGTCCGGATAGGCCCTCTGGCCCAGCCTGTGCTTATATCCGGGACGACAAACACGGAGCGCGCAAAACCTTGAACGCGGCAGGACCTTCCAGGTGGTCTCGGGCATTAGGAAGAAGTGCTCGTGCACTGACCTCTTCCGTTCCGGGGCTGAACCGCATGCATTCCATTTCCGAAGGGGCGCCAAGTCCTCTTGGCGCCTCCTATGACGGCAAGGGCGTCAACTTCGCCCTGTTCTCGCAGCACGCGACAGGGGTCGAGCTGTGCCTGTTCGACAAGGAAGGCGAACGTGAAAGCCTGCGCATCGCCGTGCCGCACAAGACCGAGCACGTCTGGCACATCTATGTCGATGGCCTCGCGCCCGGCCAGCTCTACGGCTATCGCGTTCACGGCCCGTATGATCCGAACCATGGCCACCGCTTCAATCCGCACAAGCTGCTGATCGACCCTTATGCGCACCTGCTTTCGGGGCGGCTGCGCTGGCACGATTCCATGTGGGGTTATCGCATCGGATCGCAGCGCGCGGATCTCACGATGGACCGGCGCGATAGCGCTCGCTACATGCCGAAATGCGTGGTCGACGAGCCTGCGCATTTCTGGGGCGAGGATCGTCATCCGCGCGTGCCGTGGCGCGACACGGTGATCTATGAAGCGCATGTGAAGGGCCTCACGGAGCTCCATCCCGATGTGCCGAAAGCCGCGCGCGGTACCTACGCCGCGCTCAGCCACCCGAAAGTCATCGAGCATTTGCACAAGATCGGCGTCACCGCCATCGAACTCCTGCCGATCCACGCCTTCGTGGATGACCGTTTTCTCGTCGAGAAAAACCTCAAGAACTATTGGGGCTATTCGACGCTCGGCTATTTTGCGCCGGAGCCGCGTTATCTCGGCGACCAAGGTGTCAACGGCTTCAAGGCCGCGATCCGCGCGCTCCACGATGCCGGCATCGAAGTGCTGATGGACGTCGTCTACAATCACACCTGCGAGGGCAACCATCTGGGTCCGACGCTGTCCTTCCGCGGTATCGACAATCAGGTCTATTACAAGGCCCCGCCAGACGATCCGCGCCATTGCTGGGATTCGACCGGCACCGGCAATACGCTCGACCTGTCGCATCCGCGCGTTCTTCAGCTCGCGCTGGATTCTCTCCGCCACTGGGTGGAACACTATCACATCGACGGCTTCCGCTTCGATCTCGCACCCTCGCTGGCGCGCGATCCGTACGAGTTCAACAGCCGGTCCGGTTTCCTTCAGGCCGTCGGACAAGACCCCGTCCTGTCGCGCGTGAAGCTCATCGCCGAGCCGTGGGATCTCGGCGAGGGCGGATATCGCATCGGGCATTTTCCTCACCGCTGGAGCGAGTGGAACGACCAGTTCCGCGACACGGTCCGCGCGTTCTGGCGCGGCGACGAAGCGCAGCTGCCCTCCCTCGGCCGTGTATTGACAGGTTCGCGCGAGACCTACGAGCCCTCGGGCCGCCACCCCTGGGCGTCGGTGAATTTCATAACCTCGCATGACGGGTTCACGCTGCAGGACCTCGTTTCCTACAACGACCGCCACAACGAGGCGAACGGCGAAGACAACCGCGACGGCCACAGCCACAATCTCAGCTGGAACCACGGCTCGGAAGGACCGACATCCGATCCCGAGATCAACGGGCGCCGCGCGCGGCAGAAGCGCAATTTCCTCGCGACGCTGATCTTCGCGCAGGGCGTTCCGATGCTTCTGATGGGTGACGAGCTGTCACGTACGCAGAACGGCAACAACAATGCCTATGCGCAGGACAACGAGACCAACTGGCTCAACTGGCGCGAGGGCCGCGCGTTCGATCCCGGTCTGGAAACGTTCGTCGCCAATGCCATGAAAATCCGCGGCGAATATCGCGCCTTCCGGCGGAAGAACTTCATGAGCGGCGCTCCGGCGGCCGGCAGCAGCGGATTGAAGGACATCTACTGGCTCGTGCCGGAAGGCCGCGAGATGACGACGGAAGACTGGCATGACGGGCTTCGCCGCACCATTGCCATGCAGTTCGGCAATGATTCACCCGACGGCCACCGGTTTCTGCTGATGTTGAATGCCTTCCACGATCCCGTTGATTTTCATCTGCCGGCGGATTTCCCCTGCACGAAATGGGCGGTGCTGTTCGACACGCGCGCCGACGAAGGGCTGGTGAAGGACAATGCGCCGGTCCTTGAGCCGGGGGGGCAGTACACCGTTCCCGGCCGCACGCTCGTTCTGTTCAAGCATGCGGGTTAGGGCTGGCCGGCATGAGTGAGCATCACGAACTGACCGCACGTCTTGCCGAGCTTGGCGGCATGGCGCCGGGGTTTCGCGACCAGCATGGCAACTGGATTGAAACGTCACTCTTGGCGCGCCGCGATGTGCTCGAAGGCTTTGGCCTGAAAAGCGGCACGATCGAGGAAGCGCGCGAGAGCATAGGAATTCTGGAAGCCTTGCGGCAGGCTGCGCTCCCGCCGCTCATCGTGGCGGTTGCGGATACGCCGACATCGGTGCGCTGCGGCCTTCCCGGCGAAGGCGCCGAATGGGTATTGACGAACGAAGCAGGGGAGGCGCGTGAGGGCCGCGCGCCGCTTGCGGACGGCCATGTCCTGCTGCCGCCGCTCGGCATGGGCTACTACGAACTGGTGCTTCGTTCGGGCGATGCCGTTTCGGTGTCGACGATCATCTCCGCTCCACCGCGCTGTTACGAACCCGCGTTCATGGCACACGGCGATAAATTGTGGGGCGCGGTCACGCAGGTTTATGGACTGCGGTCGCCGCGCAATTTCGGCATCGGCGAATATTCCGATGTCGGCGATGCCGCCGCCGGTAGCGCCGCTCTTGGCGGCGATTTTCTCGGCCTTAGCCCGCTGCACGCGCTTTTTGCCGCGGATCGTTCGAAATACTCGCCCTATTCGCCGTCTTCCCGTCTTTTCCTGGAAAGTCTGTACATCGACATATCGGCCGTTCCGGGATTTTCCGGCAGCCGTGCTTCCGCGCTCGCCGCAGATCCGGATTTCCGGCGCAAGATCGCGGCGCTTCGCGCAGCGCCGCTGGTCGATTACAAGGCGGTGTGGGATGTCAAGCGCCCGCTGCTCGACCTCCTGTTCGAGGACTTTATCGCCCGCGGGATTCCGGCCGAGTTCAGGCAGTTCAGGAAGGGCGGCGGCGAGCCGCTTGAACTGCACGCGACCTTCGAAGCCCTGTCCGAACATTTCATCGCCGAAAGCCGCGTATGGCCGGGTGATTGGCCGACGGAGTTCCGGTCGCCGCACTCCGACGTCGTCGGCTGGTTCCGCGAGGAGAAGGCCGAACGCGTGACGTTCCATGCCTGGCTGCAATGGGTGGCGGATGTCCAGCTTGCACAGGCAGCGTTTCAGGCCGAGAAATCCGGCCTGCGGATCGGTCTGTACCGCGATCTTGCCGTCGGCGGCGATCGTGGCGGATCCGAGGTCTGGGCCGCCTCCGATCAGTTCTCGAACACGCTGTCCGTCGGCGCGCCGCCGGATCCGCTCGGCCCGCAGGGCCAGAACTGGGGCCTTCCGCCACTCGATCCGTTCGCGCTGGAGCGGCACGGGCTGAAGGCGTTCCGCGCTCTCGTTTCCGCCAATATGCGCCATGCCGGCGCGATCCGCATCGACCACGCTTTTCAACTCCGGCGTCTCTATCTCATTCCGGAAGGCAAGAGCGGTCCGGACGGCGCATACATACATTATCCGTTCGAGGCGATGCTGGCATCGCTCCGCATCGAAAGCCATCGTGCGAAATGCCTCGTCATCGCGGAAGACCTCGGCACCGCGCCGGAAGGTTTCTCCGACGCCATCATGGATGCGGGGCTGCTGTCCTACCGCGTCATGTATTTCGAGCGCGGCGCGCATGGCCGTTTCAAGCGTCCGGGCGAATATCCACGCGAGGCGATGTCGGTGTTCACGACGCACGATCTGCCGACCTTGCGCGGCTGGTGGCGCGGCCTCGACATCGATCTGCGCGAGAAACTCGATGTGTTCGATCCGGCGCGCGCCGAGAACGAGCGCGCGGGCCGCCGCCACGATGTTCAGAAATTCTGCGAAGCTCTGCGCGAGGAGGGGCTGTCCGACGGCTCCGTTCCGCCGGAGCCGCCGCTCGATGCCGCGGTGCGTTTCATCGCCCGCGCGCCGTCGGCCCTCACCGCCATCCAGTTCGAGGACGCGGGACACGAGGTCGATCAGGCCAATCTGCCGGGCATCGAGCAGGGACATCCCAACTGGCGCCGCCGTTTGTCGCAAAGCGTTGAGGAATTAACCAAGCCGGGCGGCCAGCTGGCCCGCTGGGCCGGGCTGATGCGCGGAGAGGGGCGGGGCCGGGCATGAAATCTCAACATCTTGCCTTTATGCTCGCCGTGAAACCCGAATGCCTTCTGTCGGCGTTGCGTAAGATGAGGAAGGTCGTTTGATGCAGGATAATGCTCCCCAGGCGTTCAGGCCGCTCGGCGATATGGCCGCGCCGGACGGCTCCGGGCGCGTGATCATCGAAAATGTCTGGCCGGAGATCGACGGCGGCCGCACGCCGGTCAAGCGCGTCATGGGCGAGGAGGTCGAGGTCTGGGCCGATATTTTCACGGACGGACATGACATCATTCGCGCCGAGGTCCTCTACCGCGCGGAGGACGAGAAGGACTGGCGCCGTTCACCGATGTCGTTTGTCGAAAACGATCGCTGGAAGGGCGCGTTCCCGGTCGCGAAGAACGGGCGCTATCTCTTTACCATCGAAGCTTGGCGCGATGTGTTCGGCTCCTGGGTGTCCGAGGTCCAGAAAAAGAAAGCCGCCGGCCAGATCGTCACCAGCGAGATCAAGGAAGGCGTCGGCCTTCTCATCAAGGCCGCAAAACGCACCACGGTGCTGGACCGCATTCTCGATCGCGTCGGCAAGGCGGCGGGAGGCTCCGACGAGCAACTCGGCATGTTGCTCGATCCGTTTGCCGCGAAGGCGGTGTCGGATTCGGCGGAACGCACGAATCTCTCGCGCTATGATCGCGAGCTCGTCGTCATCTCCGACCGCATCGCGGCGCGCTATTCGTCATGGTACGAGCTTTTCCCGCGCTCGATGTCGGACGATCCCGCGCGCCACGGCACATTCGACGACGTCATAAAAAAGCTCCCCTATGTGCAGGCGATGGGCTTCGACGTTCTCTACTTTCCACCCATACACCCCATCGGCAGAACGAACCGCAAGGGCCGCAACAACTCGCTGAAGGCCGAGCGGGGCGATCCTGGTTCCGTCTATGCCATTGGCGCCGAGGACGGCGGTCACGACGCCATCCATCCGGAACTCGGCACGTTCGAGGATTTCCGCCGTCTCGTGAAAGCCGCGAAGGAACACGGCCTCGAAATCGCGCTTGATTTCGCCATCCAGTGTTCGCCCGATCATCCGTGGATCAAGCAGCATCCGGAATGGTTCGACTGGCGCCCGGACGGCACACTTAAATTCGCCGAGAATCCGCCGAAAAAATACGAGGACATCGTCAATGTCGATTTCTACAACGGGGGCGCATTCCCCTCGCTGTGGTACGCGCTGCGCGATGTGGTTCTGCTCTGGGCGAAGGAAGGCGTAAGGATCTTCCGCGTCGACAATCCGCACACCAAGCCGCTGCCGTTCTGGAAGTGGATGATCCGCGAGGTCAATCTCCTGTACCCGGACGCCATCTTCCTCGCCGAGGCGTTCACGCGTCCGAAGATGATGCGCGCGCTGGCGAAGATCGGCTTCCAGCAGAGCTACACCTATTTCACCTGGCGCAACACCAAGACCGAACTGACGGCGTACTCGACCGAGCTCGCGGGAGAGATGGGCGAGTACTACCGGCCGAATTTCTTCGTCAATACACCGGATATCAACCCGGTCCCCTTGCAGACGTCTGGCCGCGCCGGCTTCATCGCGCGCTCCACGCTCGCCGCCACGCTCTCCGGCGCCTGGGGTCTGTATTCCGGCTTTGAGCTGTGCGAGGCGAAGCCAATCCCCGGCAAGGAGGAATATCTCGATTCCGAGAAATACGAGATCCGGGCCTGGGACTGGAACCGGCCCGGCAATATCCGGCCGCACATCGCCGCGCTGAACCGCATCCGCCGCGAAAATCCGGCGCTCCAGGATTTCCGCAACATCCTGTTCCTCAACGCCTGGAACGACGCCATCCTCGCCTATGCCCGGCTCACCCCTGACCGCAAGAATTGCGTCGTCGTCATCGTCAATCTCGATTCGCACAACCGCCAGGACGCCAGCCTTGAAATTCCGCTCTGGGAGTTCGGTCTCCCCGACAATGCCAAAATCGAGGCCCAGGATTTGCTTCACGATTCGCGCTTCACCCTCCATGGCAAAGTGCAGACCGTAGCCCTCGACCCGATTGAACGTCCCGTTCTCATCTGGCGGCTGATCCCGCCCGCCCCATAGAGCCAACCATGATCGACCGCAGCGACCCGCAATGGTATCGGGACGCGATTTTCTACCAGATTCACGTCAAGTCGTTTTTCGACGCCAATAATGATGGCGTCGGGGATTTCGAAGGCGTCACGCAGAAGCTGGATTACATAAAGGACCTTGGCGTAACCGCGCTCTGGGTCATGCCGTTCTATCCGTCGCCGCTGCGCGACGACGGTTATGACATCGCGGACTACAAGGACATCAACCCGCAATACGGCACGATGCGGGATTTCCGCCGCTTCGTGCGCGAGGCCCATGCCCGCGATCTGCGCGTCGTCACCGAGCTCGTCATCAATCACACCTCGGACCAGCATCCCTGGTTCCAGCGCGCCCGCCGCGCCAAGAAGGGTTCGCCCTATCGCGATTTCTATGTCTGGTCGGAATCGGGGAAGGAATATTCCGACACCCGCATCATCTTTCTCGATACCGAAAAATCGAACTGGACGTGGGATGAGGAAGCGAAAGCCTATTTCTGGCATCGCTTCTATTCGCACCAGCCGGACCTGAACTTCGACAATCCGCGCGTTCTCGCGTCCGTACTTCAGGTCATGCGCTATTGGCTCGACATGGGTGTCGACGGCCTGCGCCTCGACGCCATTCCCTATCTCATCGAGCGCGACGGCACGAATTGCGAAAACCTGCCGGAGACGCATCAGGTCATCAAGCGCGTCCGCCAGGCGCTCGACAGATCGTATCCGGATCGCATGTTGCTGGCCGAAGCCAACCAGTGGCCGGAGGACACCGCCCCCTATTTCGGCGAAGGCGACGAATGCCACATGGCGTTTCACTTCCCGCTGATGCCGCGCATGTATATGGGCATCGCGCAGGAGGACCGGCATCCGATCACCGATATCATGCGCCAGACGCCGGAAATCCCGGACAACTGCCAATGGGCCATCTTCCTGCGTAACCACGACGAGCTGACGCTCGAAATGGTCACCGAATCCGAGCGCGATTATCTCTGGTCCTTCTATGCCGGAGACCGCCGCGCGCGCATCAATCTCGGCATTCGCCGCCGCCTCGCGCCCTTGCTCGAGAATGACCGGCGCAAGATGGAGCTTCTCAACTCGCTCCTGTTCTCCATGCCCGGTACGCCGTTCCTCTACTACGGCGACGAGATCGGCATGGGCGACAACATCTATCTCGGCGACCGCGACGGCGTGCGCACGCCGATGCAATGGTCGCCGGACAGGAATGGCGGCTTCTCGCGCGCCGACCCCGCGCGGCTGTTTCTCCCCGCGATTCAGGACCCGATCTACGGATACGAGGCGGTGAACGTTGAAGCCCAGCTGCGCAGTCCGTCGAGCCGGCTGAACTGGCTGCGCCGCCTCATCGCCGTGCGGCGCAATTTCCGCGCGTTTGGCCGCGGCACGCTGCGTTTCCTCTATCCGTCGAACCGCAAGGTTCTCGCCTATCTTCGTGAATATGATGGAGAGATCATTCTCTGCGTCGCAAACCTTTCGCGCGCGCCGCAGGCTGTCGAACTCGATCTTGCGGACATGAACGGCCGCGTGCCGGTCGAGCTGTCAGGCGGCACGGAATTCCCTGCCATCGGCGAGCTGTCTTATCTGCTGACGCTGCCGGCCTATGCCTTCTACTGGTTCTCGCTCACCGAGAAGAGGGTGGAGGCCGTGCCGCCGCCACGCGCCGCTCCGGAACTGTTCACGCTCGTCGTGCAGGGCTCGCCGGACTCGCTGTTCCGTGCGCGCGAGCAGATCGCCTTTGAAAAAACCGCGGCTCCCGCCTTCCTGCCGCATCAGCGCTGGTTCGCCGGCAAGAGCCAGCCGATCGCGCGCGTCGAGGTCATCGATCACACCGTCATGCGCGACCGCGCGGGCGCGGACGCGTTTACATGGCCGCGCATTGCGGTCGAGTTCAAGAACGGCGACAGGCAAATCTATTCCCTGCCGCTGGCGATCGAGGAGCGCGAGAACGAGGCGCTCGTTCCGTGCTCGCTCGCGCGTGTGCGCCGCGGCCCGCGTGTCGGCCTTCTCTACGATGCCGCCGCCTCGCCCGAATTCGGCCTTGCCGTATTGGCGGCGCTGGAGCGCGAGGCGAATTTCTCGACACGCGACGGCGGCCGCGTGCATTTCGAAAAGACGGCGGCGTTCGGCCCGGCGCTGACGGAGCTTGGCGACCCCGCCGAGGGCGACAATGCTCCGCGCCGCTATCAGGGCGAGCAATCGAACACGTCGATCATTTTCGGCGGCAAGATGATGCTGAAGCTTTACCGGCGTCTGCAGCCCGGCGTGCATCCGGAGCTTGAGGTCGGGCGGTTCCTCACCGAAGTCGCGCAGTACAGGAACACGCCGGCGCTGCTCGGTTCCGTCGAACATATCGCGCAGGACGGCTCGCCCACCGCGCTCGCCATATTGCAGGCTTATGTGCCGCATCAGGGCGATGCCTGGACGATGACGATGGAGGCGCTCAAGCGCGAGCTTGAAACCTATGCCTTGGTGCCGGACAGCGACGCGCCCCCGGTCCACGAGGTGTTCGATCGCTTCCTGATGTATGGCGATCTTCTCGGTGTACGCACGGCGGAGCTTCATCGTGCCTTCGCCACGCCGACGGAGAACGAGGCTTTTGCCGCGGAGCCGTTGACGGCGGACGATGTCGAGACGGCGGCGAAGGACGCGCGCGCCCAGGCCGAGCGTGCCTTTGCCGCGCTCTCGCGTGTACCCGCGTCCGCGCTGACTCCGGAAATCGAAAGGCTGCTCGCACGGCGGGAGGAGGCGCTGGGCGCGCTCGATGCGCTGTCCTTCGTGCCGAAGGAGGCGATCAAGACGCGCATTCATGGCGATTTCCATCTGGGCCAGGTGCTTGTCGCCGACAGCGATCTCTACATCGTCGATTTCGAGGGAGAGCCGTCGCGTTCCGCCGCGGACAGGCGCGAGAAATATTCGCCGCTCCGTGATATCGCCGGAATGCTCCGCAGCTTCGCCTATGCGGCCGAAACGGCCTGCATGGATGTCAGCGGGCGGCTGTCGCATGTTGCGCCGCGCGTGCGCATGGCGGCCGACGAATTCCGCATTCTCGTGTCCGAAGCCTTCTTTGCGGGCTACGAACGTGCCGCGCGCGGCACGCCGGTCTGGATTGACGATCGCGAGACGCGTCGGAACCTTCTGCAGCTCCATCTGTTGGCCAAGGGGTTCTATGAGATAGCCTATGAGGCCGATAATCGGCCGGACTGGATCGGAACGCCGGTACGCGGCGTCCTCGCGGCGCTCGAGCAGGAAGACAGCTGATGCATGGCGTGATCCCCGATCAGGATTTGTGGCGCATAACCCACATGGGTTCCGATGCGCCGTACCGGGTGCTCGGCGCGCATGCCGTCGAGCGCGACGGGCAGGCGGGGTTCGTCTTTGCCGTGTGGGCGCCGAATGCGCGCCGTGTCAGCGTGGTCGGCGATTTCAACAATTGGGACGGCCGCGCCCATGTCATGAACCATCGCGGCGACAGCGGCGTGTGGGAAAAGTTCATCCCCGGCCTCAAGGCCGGCGAGCACTACAAGCTGGAGATCGAGGGCCCGGACGGTCATCTTCTTCCCCTGAAGGCAGACCCCGTTGCGTTCGCCGGGCAGATCCGGCCAGAGACGGCGTCCGTACTTCACGGCGAGCCGGATTTTCAGTGGAACGATCAGGACTGGATCGACGCCCGGTCGCAGGGCGATCCGCGCAAGAAGCCGATCTCGATCTACGAGGTGCATCTCGGCTCGTGGATGCGGGGCGAGAACAACCAGCCGCTGTCCTATCGCGAGCTGTCTGAAAAGCTCATTCTTTATGTGAAGGACATGGGCTTCTCCCATATCGAACTTCTCCCGATCATGGAGTTTCCGTTCGACGGTTCGTGGGGCTATCAGCCGGTCTCGCTGTTTGCACCGACGAGCCGGTATGGATCGCCCGCCGACTTCAAGGATTTCATGGAAACCGCGCACAGGAACGGCATCGGCGTTCTGCTCGATTGGGTGCCGGGGCATTTCCCAATCGACGGCCACGGCCTCGGCCGGTTCGACGGCACGCATCTCTACGAGCATGCGGACCCAAGGCAGGGTTTCCATCAGGACTGGGGTACCTACATCTACAATTTCGGGCGGGCGGAGGTCGCGACGTTTCTCGTCGCAAATGCGCGTTTCTGGCTCGAAAAATATCATCTCGACGGGTTGCGCGTGGATGCCGTCGCGTCGATGCTCTATCTCGACTATTCGCGGAAATCCGGCGAATGGGTGCCGAACCGCTATGGCGGCAACGAGAACATCGAGGCCATCGATTTCCTGCGCCGCATGAACGAGACCGCCTATGGCGTCGCGCCGGGCGTGATTACGGTCGCGGAAGAATCGACCGCATGGCCCGGCGTTTCGCATCCGACCTATGCCGGTGGCCTTGGCTTCGGCTTCAAATGGAACATGGGCTGGATGCACGATACGCTGCGCTACGTGCAGCAGGATCCGATCCATCGCCGCTATCACCATAACGACCTGACATTCGGTCTCCTGTACGCATTCACCGAAAACTTCATCCTGCCGATCAGCCACGACGAGGTCGTGCACGGCAAAGGCTCGCTGCTCGGCCGCATGCCGGGCGATGAGTGGCAGCGGTTTGCCAATCTGCGCGCCTATCTCGGCTTCATGTGGGGGCATCCCGGCAAGAAGCTGCTCTTCATGGGCTGCGAGTTCGGCCAGGTCGGCGAGTGGAACCACAACGCCTCGCTCGACTGGCATGTCCTGCAATATCCCGTGCATGCCGGCGTGCAGAAGCTGGTGCGCGATCTCAACCGCGTCTATCGCGAAATCCCCGCGCTGCATGAGCGCGACTGCGAGCACTCCGGCTTCGAGTGGATCCTGTCGGACGACAGCGACAACAGCGTCATCGCCTGGCTGCGCAAGGGCGAGAAGGAAGGCGACATCGCGGTCGTCGTTTGCAATTTCACGCCGGTGCCCCGCACCGGATACCGAATCGGTGTGCCCTTGCCCGGCTTCTACCGCGAAGCACTCAACACCGACGCCGCCATCTACGACGGCTCGAATATGGGCAACCAGGGCGGTCTGTTCGCCGATCCGGTCGAAAGCCATGCGCGCCCGTGTTCGCTGATGCTCACTTTACCGCCGCTCTCGACGGTCATCCTCGAGCGGCGCGGCGGCGGCTAGATTTGTCGCAGAGCGGGCACCGGAAGACGGATGAACCTATTGATCCAACTCCATAAAACTAGAAAATACGCGTACAAAAAGTACAATATGGAATTATCCTCCCATTGCATGTAGTGCCAGACTGATCTACATCCACGGCTCGATCTGCAGCCTTGGATTGCCGCGTGCACGCCCATCTGAAACGCCTCGAAGCCGAATCCATCGCCATCATGCGCGAGGTCGCGGCCGAATTCTCGAACCCGGTCATGCTCTATTCGATCGGCAAGGATTCGAGCGTGATGATGCATCTCGCCATGAAGGCGTTCTATCCGGGCAAGCCGCCGTTTCCCTTCATGCACGTCGACACGACGTGGAAGTTCAAGGAGATGATCGCGTTTCGCAGCGAGATGGCGAAGCGCTACGGCTTCGACCTCATCGTCCATATCAATGAGGACGGCGTCCGGCGCGGCATCAATCCGATCACCTCGGGTTCGCAGGTCCATACCAATGTCATGAAGACCGAGGGCCTGAAGCAGGCGCTCGACAAGTACGGCTTCGACGCAGCTTTCGGCGGCGCGCGGCGCGACGAGGAAAAGAGCCGCGCCAAGGAGCGCATCTTCTCGTTCCGCAACGCCAATCATGCGTGGGATCCGCGCGGCCAGCGTCCCGAACTCTGGAACCTGTTCAACACCCGCATCAAGCAGGGCGAGTCGATCCGCGTCTTCCCGATCTCGAACTGGACCGAGCTCGACATCTGGCAATACATCGAGGCGGAGAACATCCCGATCGTGCCGCTCTATTTCGCCAAGGAGCGCCCGGTGGTGAAGCGTTCCGGCACCTGGATCATGGTCGATGACGAACGGCTGCCGCTGGAGCCGGGCGAGACGCCGGAGATGAAGCTCGTGCGCTTCCGCACGCTCGGCTGCTATCCCCTGACCGGCGCCATCGAGAGCGAGGCCGCGACGCTCGACGACATCGTCGAGGAAATGATGCTGGCGCGCACATCCGAACGCCAGGGCCGCCTGATCGACAGCGACGAGAGCGCGTCGATGGAAAAGAAAAAGCGCGAGGGGTATTTCTGATGGACGCCGCGCTCGCCGAACGCATCGCATTGTCCGCCGCGCCCGCCGCCGGCGACGGCAATCTTCTGCGCTTCATCACCTGCGGCTCGGTGGACGACGGCAAGTCGACGCTGATCGGGCGCCTGCTTTACGAATCCAAGACCATTTTCGAGGACCAGCTCACCACGCTGGAAAAGGATTCGAAGAAGCACGGCACGACCGGCGAGGACATCGATTTCGCGCTCCTCGTCGACGGCCTTGAGGCCGAGCGCGAGCAGGGCATCACGATCGACGTTGCCTACCGCTTCTTCGCGACGCCCAGGCGCAGCTTCATCGTTGCCGATACGCCCGGCCACGAGCAATACACCCGCAACATGGCGACCGGCGCCTCGACGGCCGATCTTGCCATCATTCTTATCGACGCGCGCAAGGGCGTTCTCGTACAGACCAAGCGCCACGCCTTCATCTGCTCGCTGCTCGGCGTGAAGAATGTCGTTCTTGCGATCAACAAGATCGATCTGATGGAGTATGACGAGAAGCTGTTCCAGCGCATTGTCGCGGACTTTTCGGCCTTCGCCGCCAATCTCGGCTTCACCTCGATCCTGCCGATCCCGCTGTCCGCGCGGTTCGGCGACAATGTCACCGCGCTTTCGCCGAACACGCCGTGGTATCGCGGCAAGAGTCTTATCGAGCATCTCGAAACGGTCGAGGTCGGCAGCAAGCTCGGCCAGGCGCCATTCCGCTTCCCGGTGCAGTGGGTCAACCGGCCCGATCTGAATTTCCGCGGCTTCGCCGGCACGCTTGCCTCCGGCCGCATTCGCGCCGGCGACGACATCACGGTCGCCGCGTCCGGACGCACGACGAAAGTCACACGCATCGTTACGGCCGACGGCGATCTGCCGGAAGCGGTCGCGCAGGACGCCGTCACGCTCGTTCTGGCCGAGGAACTCGACATCGCCCGCGGCGACGTGCTGTCCGATCCCAAGGACCGCCCGGACGTCACAGACGCCATCTCCGCCCACGTCATCTGGATGAGCGAAACGAAGCTCACGCCCGGCCGGTCCTATTTCATGCGCATCGGCACGCGCTGGGTGCCCGCCACCGTCAGCGCCCTTTCGCACAAGATCGACGTCAATACGCTTGCGCAGGTCGAGGGCCGCGATCTCGGGCTGAACGAGATCGCCGAGGTCGAAATCCGCACCGCGACCTCGATAGCCGTCGATCCTTATGAGGAAAACCGCGGCACCGGCGCGTTTATCCTGGTCGATCGCCTGACCAACGAGACGGCGGCCGCCGGCATGGTCGTGCGCTCGCTGCGCCGCGCCACCAACGTCCATCGCGAAACGCTCGCGGTCGACAAGGCGACGCGCGCCGGCAACAAATACCAAAAGCCGGTCATCCTCTGGTTCACCGGCCTGTCCGGCTCCGGCAAATCGTCGATTGCCCGTCTGATCGAACGCAAGCTCACGGCCAGCGGCCACCATACCTATATGCTTGACGGCGACAATCTCCGCCACGGGCTGAACAGCGATCTCGGCTTCACCGAGGAAGACCGGCATGAGAACATCCGCCGTGTCGGCGAGGTCGCCAAGCTGTTCGTCGATGCCGGCCTGATAGTGCTGTGCTCCTTCATCTCTCCCTACAAGCGTGAGCGCGATTTCGTGCGGTCCATCGTCGACGATGGCGAGTTCATCGAGGTCTTCGTCGACACGCCGGTCGAGGAGTGCATCAGGCGCGATCCCAAGGGTCTCTACGCCCGCGCCCGGACGGGCGAGATACCCAATTTCACCGGCATTTCCTCGCCCTATGAGGCGCCGCAGAATCCCGATCTTCATCTGAAGACCCTGGAGGCCGATGCGGAGGCGCTTGCCGAGCGCGTGCTGGAATATCTCCGCGCGAACGCCATCGCCGGCGAGAACTGGGCGAGCCCTTAGCGTAGCGCGCCATCGCCGCGCGGCGATCCAGAAATCTGTTCTAGCCAAGCGCCATTCCCGGGCCGGGAACCCCGCTGGCATGCCCGCGTTGATTCCGAGGCGGCGGGCCGCGCGGGCGCGCCGGAACACCATGAAAATCGAGGGAGGTTTCCTATGGCGGACCGTGACTATCGGTGGCGCGACGAACGCAGCTATCGGCGCCCCGGCGGTGAACGCGATTTCTACCGGCGCGACGAGTTTGGCGAAGATGATTACGGCACGGGCTACGGCGAAGAAGGCCTGACGAATTATCGTCTGCGCGAAGTGCGTGGAGGCCCGCGTTATTGGCGGCTTGGCGAGCCCGGTGATCCGTATGCACGCCCGCCTCACAGCCGTCATGGTTATCCGCGCCGCGACTACACGCGCGATTTTGCTGGTGACTTTTCGTCCGACAACGAGTATGGCAGCCGCCAGTTCTACGGTCGTGGCGGCGAACGCTCGCGCGGGCGGCGTTGGGATGATGAGTCCGATTGGCGTGGCGGTGAACAGGAGCGTGGCTTCTGGGAGCGTGCGGGCGACGAGGTCTCGTCCTGGTTCGGCGATGACGATGCGCGGCGGCGGCGTGACCTCGATGCGCGGCACGAAGGGCGCGGGCCGAAGGGCTATCGCCGTTCCGACGAGCGTATTCGTGAGGATGTATCGGACAAACTCACGGACGATCCGTTCATCGATGCGACCGATGTCGAGGTTGCGGTGGCCAATGGCGAAGTGACGCTCGAGGGCTTGGTGGAAAGCCGTATGGCGCGTCGCCGCGCGGAAGATCTGGCCGAGCGCTGCTCGGGCGTGACGCATGTGCAGAACAATCTGCGTGTGTCGTCCGGCAGCGAAAATACCCGTGAGGAGCGGGAAGGCGCGGCGGCCAAAAGAGGTTCGTTCCTGAAGTCGTAATCCAACAGCCGGATTCGGGAACAACGAACGGCGGCCTTCGGGCCGCCGTTTTCGTTATGGCGGCGCGAGTGTGAAGATGGCGTCGAGAGCCACGGTGCTGTCCGGACCCGCGCCGAAGCGGAATGTCCCGGGCTCGACGATCAGGTGCCCGTCTTCGTCGAAAAAGCCGAGATCGTCGCGCCGCAGCACAAATTCAACCGTCCGGCTTTCGCCCGGCTGCAGCGCGATGCGTGCGTATCTCACGAGACGCTTCACCGGCTGCACCCGGCTTGCCACATCGTCGCGCATGTAAAGCTGCACGATCTCGGTGCCGGCGCGCGCGCCTTCATTCGTAACCGTCACCGACACATTGGCCGCCGCGCCGTCCGTGCCGGGCGTCACGACGGGGGTCGAGTATCGAAAGTTCGTATAGGTCAGGCCGAATCCGAACGGAAACAGCGGCTCGATCTTCTCGTCGAGAAAACGCTGGGTGTACCGGGCGGCCGGCTCGTAGGGGCGCGCGGTCGCGAGGCGGTCATAGGACAGCGGCGCCTGGCCCACGCTGCGCGGCCAGCTGATCGGCAGTTTCGCCGACGGCGCATGATCGCCGAACAGAAGATCGGCGACGCCATGCCCGCCTTCGGTGCCCGGATACCAGGCCATGAGGATGGCGGGCGCTGTCTCCGCGGCGCGCCTCAGGTCGAGTGGCCGTCCGGCGATCACGACGAGCACGATGGGCTTGCCCGTCGCCGCGAGTGCCTCGAGCAGTTCGTCCTGCTTGCCGGGAAAGCCCAGCGTCGCGCGGCTCGCCCCTTCGCCGGAGTGCTCGCGCTTTTCGCCGAGCACGACGATCGTCACCTCGGAAGTGCGCGACGCATCAACGGCGGCCTCAAAACCGCTCGCGTCCTCGCATGCGACATCGCATGCCTCAGCGTAGTGCACCCGCGCGCCGGTCTTCGCCGCGTGTTCACGGATGCCTTCCAGCACCGTTACCGCATCCTCGGGCATGCCGCGCGCCTCATGCGGGCCGAGCTGGTCGAACGCATTGTCCGCGAATGGCCCGACGACGGCGATGTTCCCCGAGCGAAGGGGCAGCACGCCGTCCTCGTTCCGCAGCAGCACGCTTGTGTCGCGCACCGAGGCACGCGCCGCCGCGCGCAGCTCCGGCGTCAGCGCCGCGCGATCCGCTTCGCTCGGATCTGGCGGCGGCGTGTCGAACAGGCCGAGCGCGAATTTCAGTGCCAGCACCCGCCGCACCGCGCCGTCGATCTCCTGTATGGACACGCGCCCCGCCGCGGCTTCCGCCGCGAGATACCGGGCATAGATCCCGCTCATCATGTCGATATCGACACCGGCCTTGAGCGCAATTCGCGCCGCTTCCGCCTCGTCCTGCGCGATGCCCTGGTCGATCAGCCCGCCGATCGCCTTCCAGTCCGAGACGACGACGCCGTCGAAACCCCATTTTCCGCGCAGCGTGGTGCCGAGAAGCTGCGTGTTGGCGGACGAGGGCATGCCGTTCAGCACGGTCAGCGCCGTCATAACGGTGGTGATCGGGCCGAGCGCGGCGCGGAACGGCGGAAGATGGATGTTCTGCAGTTCGAAATCCGACACCGACACGGCGTCGTAGTCGCGTCCGCCGGAGACCGCGCCGTAGCCGGCGAAATGTTTCAGCGTCGGCGCGAGACCGCCGCGGCGAAATCCGTCCGCGCGGGCGCGCGTGAAATCTCTGGCGAGCAGCGCATCCTCGCCGTTGGTTTCGATCATCCGGCCCCAGCGCGGATCGCGCGCCACATCGGCGACCGGCGCGAAGGTCCAGTTCAGTCCGGCGGGCTTTGCCTCGCGCGCGGCAAGTTCCGCGTTCCGCGCGGCAAGCTCGGCATCGAAGCTGGCTGCTTCAGCCAGCGGCATCGGAAAGAGAGTGCGGAAGCCGTGCAGCAGATCGAGCCCGATCAGAAGCGGAATGCCGAGACGGGAAGCCCTGGCTTTCTCCTGCGCGCGAGCGATGGCTGCGGGATCATTGAAACTGATGACGGAGCCAGCGCCGCCGCGTTCGAGGATGTCGGTCGAGAATGCCTCGTCGAAGCCGGTCATCACCAGCTGGCCGACTTTCTCTTCGAGTGTCATTCTGCCGAGCAGGGCTTCGGCCCGCACGGCGGAATCGGCGGTTTGCCCAAATGCCGGGCCTGCCGCAAAAAACGGCAAAAGAAGGAGGGATGTCAGCAACCCGCGCATGGCTCAGCCGTTTCTAGACTGTGATCATGGCGCGATAACAGGCATTTCAGGGAAGGGCCTCCCGGAAAAGAAAGAGGCCGTCCGCAAAAGCGAACGGCCCAAGTCTAGGGAGGAAACGCCCAAAGAGGGCAGCAGCAACAAAAGAGTCGCTACCCAGGAACTATAGGTAATACCCCGCTGGGGGTACAGACCGAGCCATGCAAATGAGACATGCGTATACCGCATACCAATGCTTGAACGGTTACCTGAAGTTCCATACCGAAAACCATGCAACCATCAGGCCAAGCGAGGTTTCCAGCATGATCAAGGTGGGGATTGGAGGCTGGACGTTCGAGCCCTGGCGCGGCGTCTTCTACCCGGACAAGTTGCCGCAGACGCGGGAGCTGGCCTATGCCGCCGAGCACCTGACCTCGATCGAGGTCAACGGCACCTATTACGGCAGCCAGAAGCCCGCGACCTTCCGCAAATGGGCGGACGAGGCGCCTGAAGGCTTCGTCTTCTCGCTCAAGGGCTCGCGCCACACCACCAACCGGCGCGTCCTGGCCGAGGCCGGCCCCAGCATCGAAAAATTCGTGACCAGCGGCATTGCCGAGCTCGGGCCGAAGCTCGGGCCCATCCTCTGGCAGTTCATGCCGACGAAGAAATTCGACCCGGAGGACTTCGCGGCCTTCCTCGCTTTGCTGCCGGAGACCGTCGATGGCGTGAAGCTGCGCCATGCGGTCGAGGTCCGGCACGCCAGCTTTGCGGTCCCCGAATTCGTCGATCTCGCGCGCAAGCACGGCGTCGCGATCGTCTACGCGCATTCGGACGAACATCCCGAGATCGCCGATGTCACCGCGGATTTCGTCTATGCCCGCCTGCAGAAATCGAAGGACAAGCCCGCCACTGGCTACCCGCCAAAGGAACTCGATGAGTGGGCGGGGCGCGCGCGGGTCTGGGCCGCGGGCGGAGCGCCGGAGGACCTGCCGCTCCTGTCCGGGGCGCCGGCGGCGAAGCCGCGCGATGTCTTCCTCTATTTCATATCGGGCGCGAAGGTCCGCAATCCCGCCGCGGCGATGGCCCTGATCGAACGGCTGGACGGCTGACCCGCCTGGCGTCACAACAGCCGTCGATGATCCGCGTCACGCCCACACTTTTTCTCGACCCGTCTGAAATCGGGGAGAGCTTCGTCCGTTCGGCGGGACCTGGCGGCCAGAACGTCAACAAGGTCGCGACGGCGGTCCAGCTCCGTTTCCATGTCTGGCGGTCGGCCTCGCTGCCGCACCCCGTAAAGACGAGGCTGGCGCGCCTGGCGGGCAGCCGCCTGACGAAAGAGGGCGAAATCGTCCTTGTAGCGCGCGCCCACCGGACCCAGGAGCGCAACCGCAAGGATGCACTGGACCGGCTCGTGGAACTCGTCCGGCGTGCCGCCAAACCGCCCGTACAACGCGTGAAGACAAGAACGCCTTTGTCTCAAAAGCGGAAAAGACTGGACGCGAAGGTGCGCCGCTCACGGACGAAGTCGCTGCGCGGCGGCCCGAAAGATGACGACTCGTGACAAATTTTTCGCGTTAAGCGCGCATTTCACCCTCTCCGAATGAAGAATCAGCTTCATCCTAAAGGGAGTCGGAGTTATGCTACCTGCTGGAAGGCATCTTAGGACAGGTGAATGTTTGACTATCGGCTGCCGCCGGAACGCGCATGTGCGGCAGGGTTTGGTGAGTATATGACGGCAGAGCGCGCGGCCGCATTTCAGGGGGCCGGTACCCCGGGTTTTGGGGGACAGGCAAATGGGTAGGGGTAAGGACTTCCGGCAAAAGGGCGGCGGTCGACGCGGGTTCGACGACGATTTCCCCCCGCAGGACAGCTATCAGCCGCGCTCGCCTTACGGCGGCGGTGGTGGGGCTGGTGGCGGCGGCGGCGGCTTTTCGGGCGGCGGCAGCAGCTTCAACCGCGGACCTTTGCCCGATCCGACCGGCGATCCGGTCCAGGCCACGGTAAAATGGTTCAACGGTGAGAAGGGCTATGGCTTCGCCGAGATCTCGGACGGGTCTGGCGACGCATTCCTTCACATCGCTGCGCTGCAGGCTCTCGGGCGCGAGGCCGTGCCTCCGGGCGCCACGCTTCAGGTCTATGTCGGTCAGGGTCAGAAGGGCCGTCAGATCACCAAGGTGGTCTCGGTCGATGACTCGACGGCGACGGCCGAAGCGCCGCGCGCACCGCGTCCAGGCGGTGGCGGTGAACGTTTCGGCGGCGGCGGTGGTGGCGGTTTTGGCGGTGGTGCAGGCGGTCCCCGCCGTGGGCCGCCCGATCTTGGCCCCGCGACCGAAATGGCGGGAACCGTGAAATGGTTCTCGGTCGATAAAGGCATGGGCTTTGTCGAGACCGGTGATGGCGGCAAGGACGTTTTCGTCCATATCTCCGCCGTGCAGCGTTCCGGCCTCAGCAATCTCTTCGAAGGACAGAAAGTGTCCATGCAGGTTGTCGAGACCCCGAAGGGCCGTCAGGCGACCTCGATCAAGGGCGACGAGTAACGGCGGATCGCGAAGAAAAATCAAAAAGGCCGGGCCAGCGCCCGGCCTTTTTTATTTACCAGCGCAGCGCGCGCGATCCGATCAGCGCGCCAAGTGCGGTGACAAGGCCGATTGCCAGCACATACCAGAGCGCAACGAAAAGCGGGCTGTCGTCCGTACAATGTGCGGCATAGGCGGTAGCGGCCGCCGCGCCCGCCGCCAGGCCACACACGGCGCCGGCCAGAACGGGCGATGCGGGCGCCCCACGGCGCATGAACATCAGGAATGCACCGAGCGGCACGATGGCCAGCAGCGGAATCGCCATGAGGCAGACCATCGCATTTGTCCCGATCATGCGCGCGGCCCACTGATCCGCCGGCACGACCGCAAGTTCCACGACAACCGCGCCCACAAGGATTGCGGCAGCGGCGACAAGCGCCATTGCCGCCGGGGCAAGGCGTGCTCCGGGACGGCCGGCGCGAACGGCGAACCATGTCGCCGCCACGGCGAGCGCGCCTGTCACGACAAATTTGAGCATGAAGCGCACGGTTTCGAGGGCTGCCGCGGCGTCCGGACGAACACCGATCGTCAGCAGCATGCCCGCCCAGGCGGCAATCAGCGCGCAGGCGAGCGCCACCACCGCGCCGCGCCCGAATGGCGGGCCGCGCCGCGTGTCGCGGGACAACAGGTCAATCAGCGCATCGGTCTTCACAACTGTGCCTTTCCATAAAGTGCGGACAGGGCGGCAATCCCGCGATGCAGCGCAACGCGCACCGCGCCTTCGGTCATTCCAAGCCGGCCGGCGGTTTCCTCAATGGACGCGCCATCAAGGGATATCATTCCGACGACGTCGCGCTGGCGGCCGTTCAGGCTGCCGACCATGCGCTTGACGTCGCGCCGGACGGTGGCGTCGGGCACGGGGTCCGCCGCCAGCAGATGGGCGACATCCTCGATTTCGACAACAACCCGCCGCCCGCGGCGGCGCAGGCAATCGATCACCTTGTTGCGCGCGATCGCGTGCAGCCATGGCGAGAACGGCTCGGTCTCGATCCAGGTGTGCCGCTTCAGATGCACCGCCAGCAGAACCTCCTGCACCACGTCTTCCACATCCGCATTGCCGGCTCCGGCACGGCTGAAGCCCTGCGCCGCGATCTTGCGGAGCAGCGGCGCCAGATCGCCGAGAAGCGCCCGATAGGCCCCCTCGTTGCCGGCATTGGCCGCGCGCATCAGCTCCGACCATCGGTTCTCGGTGTCGCGGCTCACTCTTTCTACGTTCCGTCGCGGTGTTTCGTTACAGGGCGTCTTCACGCCTGCGTGATCAGCGTAACGCGAGACGGTCTGCCCGCGAAGAGCAGTTACGGGCCCGGAAGGTCCGCAGCTTAGCAGGGAGAAACATTATGTCCGTTCAGTCCGTCAATCTTGCTCTGGCCGGTTCGGTCGCCGCCGCGGTGGCGCTGGTCCCTCTCGCCGTCTCGGCGCAGGGCATGCAGAAGGATGCCGAGAAGGAGAAATGCTACGGCGTTTCTCTCAAGGGCCAGAACGATTGCGCCGCCGGCCCGGGCACGACCTGTGCCGGCACATCCAAGGTCGACTACCAGGGCAATGCCTGGAAATACGTGGCCAAGGGCACCTGCACGACCATGAAGACGCCGGGCGGCATGGGTTCGCTCGAGCCGACCAAGTCGTAACGGCATCTGCGGAGCGCATTCCTCCGCGCTCCGCATTTTTCCTTTTAAGGAGGCAGATGTGACCGGTCTTCCACGCGCCGCGGGCGCCACCTTCAAGACAGAGCATTTCTCGGATATCCGCGCCGCGCGTCAGCCGGTCGGATTCTTCGAGGTTCATGCGGAAAACTACATGGGGGCGGGCGGCAGCGCGCACGCCGAGCTCGCCTCCTTGCGCGACGACTACGCGCTGTCGATACACGGCGTCGGGCTGTCCATCGGTTCTGCCGGACCGCTCGACAGGGAGCACCTCGCGCGCGTCAAAGCGCTCTGCGCGCGCCACGAGCCGGACAGCTTTTCGGAGCATCTCGCCTGGTCGACGCATGACAGCGCCTATTTCAACGATCTTCTGCCGCTGCCTTACACCGAGGAAACGCTTGCGCGCGTGATCGCGCATGTCGACGAAGTCCAGACTGCGCTTGGCCGCCGGATGCTGCTTGAAAACCCGGCGACGTATGTCGTGTTCGCCGAGAGCGACATCCCGGAGACCGTGTTCCTCGAAGAGATCGCGCGCCGCACGGGCTGCGGCCTTCTGCTCGACGTCAACAATGTGTTCGTGTCGGCGGTCAATCATCAGACCGACGCGAGGGCTTATCTGTCGGCCTTTCCGCTGGAACGCGTCGGCGAGATTCATCTGGCCGGTCATGACGAGGCCGAGGACGCGAACGGCGACAAGGTCCTGATCGACGCCCACGGCTCGCCTGTCTCCGATCCGGTATGGACACTCTATACTGAAGTCATTGCCCGAACCGGGCCGGTGCCGACCCTCGTGGAATGGGACAATGACGTTCCCTCATGGGAGGTGCTGAAGCGCGAGGCGCGTCTTGCGCAAGCCGTCCTCGACGCGGCGGAAAGGAAAGCGGCCTGATGTTCACCGACCTTCAGCGCAACTTCTCGAACGCGTTGCTCGATCCAGATCATGTCGTGCCGTCCGGTGTCACCGCGCGGACGGCGGCCGCGACCGAACGTTTCGCCATCTATCGTAACAATGTGATTGTCGGGCTCGTCGGCGCATTGCGGTCGCGCTTTCCCGCAGTCGAGAAGATCGTCGGCGTTGATTATTTCGCCGCGGTGGCACGCGTCTTCGTGTCGGGTCATCCCCCGCGCTCGCCGGTACTTCTCGAATACGGCGACGACTTCGCGGCCTTCCTCGAGCGGTTCGAGCCGGCGCGGGAAATTCCCTACCTGCCGGATGTCGCCCGCATCGAAAGCGCGCGGGTGCGCGCCTACCACGCGGCCGACGACACCGCGTGCGACGCGTCCGGCCTGGTTTCGGTCGCGCCGGATCGTCTGCCCGCAACGCGCCTCATCCTGCGCGATGCCGTCGCCGTCGTGCGCTCGGTCCATCCCGTCGTTACGATCTGGGCGATGAATTCGGGCGAGCGGCCCGTCGAAGAGATCGTGAACTGGGCCGGCGAATGCGCGCTGATCGTGCGTCCGGGCAGGGATGTCGTCGTACGGCAGATCGACGGTGGCGCCGCGAGCTTCATTGCGGCCTTGCGTCGTGGTGAGTCGCTCGGTGTCGCCGTGGAGAGCGCACTCGCGGACGATACGGATTTCAACACCACGCAAGCGGTGGCCGATCTTTTCGCCCATCACCTCGTCGCAAGCATCGAAACAGACACGGCCGGGAGCATCCAATGAGCAATATCGCATCCGCACCGCATCAGGATTCCCCCTTGCTTCGCGCTGTGAGTACCGCGATTTCATGGGCCCAAGCCATTCCCTACAGCCTCGTCGCGTTCATCGCCCGCGTGTCGATCGCCGGCGTGTTCTGGCGCTCCGGCCAGACCAAGCTCGAGGGCTGGCATGTTTCGGAAACGGCCGTCGCGCTGTTTCAGGATGAATACCGGTTGCCGCTGGTCGATCCCGCGCTTGCCGCGCATCTCGCGACCTTCGCCGAGCATTTCTTCCCGGTGCTGCTCGTGGTCGGTCTGGCCAGCCGCTTCGCCGCCGCGGCGGTGCTCGTCATGACGCTGGTCATCCAGATCTTCGTTTATCCGGATGCCTGGCCGACGCACGGCACCTGGGCCGCGTGCCTTCTGCTGATCCTTGCGCGCGGGCCCGGCGTCCTGTCCGCCGACCATCTGATCGCGCGGCGCTTCGTGTAAGCAAGAAGGCCGGGCTTCTGCCCGGCCTTTTCTGTTCCGGTGCCAACCGGATTTTACGCGGCGCGCATGGTCGCCAGCAGCCGGTCGACCTGACCGCGAAGCTCGGACGACTGCGTTTCGAGCTCCTGCGCGAACTGCAGCACATGCTCGGCCTCGTCGTCCGTCAGGTCCGACGCTTCCTTCACGCCCAGCACGTTCCTGGACACCTCGCCGGTGCCGGTCGCGGCCTCGGCGACATTGCGGGCGATCTCCTGCGAAACCGTGCCCTGTTCTTCCGTCGCGCCGGCGATCACCGTCGCGACCTCGTTCAGCTCGCGCACCTGCGCGCCGATCTCCTGGATCGAACTCACCGTGCGCGTCGTCGCCTGCTGGATCGAGCCGATATGGATCTCGATATCCTGCGTCGCCTTCGCGGTCTGGTTGGCAAGCGCCTTCACTTCGGAGGCGACGACCGCAAAGCCACGCCCGGCCTCGCCGGCCCGCGCCGCTTCGATCGTCGCGTTCAGCGCCAGAAGATTGGTCTGCTCGGCGATGTCGCGGATGATGCCGACGATCGCGTTGACGCGCTGCGCGCTCTGCGAGAGCTCCTGCACGTCGCTGTCGGAGGCGTCGACCTTATCGGCGGTGGCGGAAATCAGCTTCGCCGCATGCGCGATCTGCTGTCCGATTTCGCGGAACGATGCCGACAGCTCTTCCGACGCGCTCGCGACGGCCTGCACATTGGCATAGGTCTGCTCGGCGGCGGAGGCGGCCCGGACCGATTTGTCGGTCGTGTCCGTCGCATTGGCCATCAGCGCTTCGGATGCCTTGACGAGCTGGCTGGAGGCTTTCGACACGCCGGAAATGATGCCGCCGGCGACCGTTTCGAATTCCGCGGCGAGTGCCATCACGCCTTCGCGCTTTGCCTGCTCTCCCTGCGCGGCGTCGGCCGTGCGTTCGGCGCGCAGACGCGCCGAATCGGCGCGCCAGTCGCGGAAGAAGGCGACCGCGGTCCAGCAGCGGCCGATCTCGTCTTCGCCGAGAGAGTCGGGCAGGGGAAAGGACAGATCGCTCTTCGCTGTGCGGTCCAGCGCGTCGCTGACGGCCGCGATCGGATTGGCGATCGTCCGTATCGCGAAGAAAGCCGCCGCCGCCGTGGCGGCAAGCACCGCGCCGCACGACATCATGAGCGTGGAGCTGGCGAGAGCGGAGAAGTCTTCCGCCGGCAGTCCTTGCGCGCCGCCCAGCGTCGCCGCCGCATAGGCCGTCGCGCCGAGCGCGATCAGCCCCGGAACGGCAACCGCCCCGGCCGTCTTCACCTTGATCCCCATGATGCCCCAGTCCCCCTAGACTTTTGTAGGGGGATAGTCGCGGAAATCGGTTAACGCCGCGTTTGCTGTATTGACCGTGCGCCGCATGACTGAGCAGCATCGAGTCATCTGAGAATCGCGCCGTGAGTAAAGCGCGACGGATTTGGGGCTTCGGGCTTGCCCGAAGCTTCCTGTTGTGTCCGCAGCGGCGTTCTCCCACGCCGTCGTCCTGCCAGGGGCTGCTCGGTGCGCGCTTCCTGAAAAGGATGCACTTAATAAAGTACCGGCCTAAACCGAAGCGCGGGAATGCCGGGGCTGACGATAGCCGGATTGGTGGCCGGCCTGCGGGGCAGTGGGGTCTATAAGCTAATGTCCCGGAACCGGGAACGACGGGGGAGCGGAGCGCGTTTCGTCTCTAACCCCCCGTCGGTTTCTCGTGTGATGGCAAAGGACAAGACGACTCTTTCCCCCGAATTTTCGACCGGAGACCACTCCGGTCTTCACGGCGACGTGCCTGAGCCCGATCACCATGTCGATGTGCCCGGTGCGCCGTCCACGCACCCGCCGGTTCCCCCCGTGGTGCCCTCCGAATCCGCCATCGCCGATATCTGGAACGCCTATGGCCCGGCCATGATCCTGATCGCCGCGGGTGTCGTGATCGCGCTGATATTGCTCATGGGCGGCTTCTAGGGCTTGCCAGAGAGCCTCGTCTGGGGTTGATGCCCCCAGTGCGTACATTTTCCGAGAAGCTTCCCATCGATGAGGCGCTGCCGGCGCTGGTTTCGGCGCTGGCCGCCGGCACGAATGCCGTTCTCGTTGCTCCGCCTGGTGCCGGCAAGACGACGCGCGTTCCGCTTGTCCTGCTCGACCAGGATTGGCGCGGCGACGGCAAGATCATCGTACTCGAGCCGCGCCGCATCGCTGCCCGCGCGGCGGCCGACCGCATGGCCTCGGTGCTTCGCGAAAAAACCGGCGAAACCGTCGGCCTGCGCGTGCGGCTCGGATCGAAGATCGGCCCGAAGACACGAATCGAAGTCGTCACCGAGGGCGTGTTCGCGCGCATGGTGCTCGACGATCCCGAGCTCGCGGGTGTCGCGGCCGTGCTGTTCGACGAATTTCACGAACGCTCGCTCGATGGCGATCTCGGTCTTGCGCTTGCGCTCGATGCGCAATCGGGCCTGCGGTCGGATTTGCGCATTCTCGTGATGTCCGCGACGCTCGACGGCGCGCGTGTCGCCGGTCTTCTCGGCGATGCCCCGGTGATCGAGAGTCTTGGCCGCAGCTTCCCGGTCGACACGCGCCACATCCCGCGCGACGCACGCGCGCGCATCGAGGAGGAAGCGACGGCCGTTATACGCAGGTCGCTGGCGGAAGAGGGCGGCAGCGCGCTTGTCTTTCTTCCCGGGCAGGCCGAGATACGGCGCACCGCCGAGCGGCTGCGCGACGTCGTCAATACCGCCACCGATATTGTGGAACTGCATGGCGGTCTCGATGCCCGCGAGCAGGACCGCGCCATCCGCCCCGCCGATGCGGGACGGCGCAAAATCGTGCTGGCGACATCCATCGCCGAGACCTCGATCACCATCGAAGGCGTACGTATCGTCATCGACACCGGTCTCGCGCGCGTTCCGGTGTTCGAACCCGCGACGGGCCTGACGCGTCTCGAAACCGTGCGCGCTTCGCGTGCCGAGGGCGACCAGCGGCGCGGTCGCGCCGGCCGCACCGAGCCGGGTGTCTGCTACCGCATGTGGGAAGAAGCCGCTACCGCCAGCCTGCCGGCCTTCCGAACGCCGGAAATCCTCGCCGCCGATCTGTCCGGCCTTGTGCTCGATCTCGCGGCCTGGGGCGTCACCGATGCTTCGTCGTTGCGATGGCTCGATCCGCCGCCGGCGCCCGCCATTGCCGAGGCGCGCAAGCTGCTGACCGATCTCGGCGCGCTGGATGCCGACGGCCGTATCACGCCGCGCGGCCAAAACATCCGCAAACTGCCTCTGCCGCCGCGTCTTTCCGCCATGCTGGTCGATGCGGCGGGCGAAGGAGCCGCGCAGCGCGCTTGCGAGATCGCGGTCGTTCTCGTCGAGCGTGGCCTCGGTGGCGATGGTACGGACGTCGCTCACCGCATGAACCAGTTCCGCCGCGACAAATCCCGCCGCGCGGAAGATGCGCGGCGTCTTGCCGAAAACTGGGCCCGCGAGGCCGAGCGGCTCAACCCGCCGACGGCAAATGCGGATCACAGCGCCGGCGCGTTGCTCGCGCGTGCTTATCCGGATCGCATCGCTCAGGCGCGCGGCAAGCCCGGCGAATTCCGGCTCGCGAATGGCCGCGGCGCGAGCGTCGAAGCGGCGGACGCCCTGGCACGCGAGCCGTTTCTTGCGGTGGCGGATATCGCCGGCGCGGCCGGTTCCGCGCGCATCCGTCTCGCGGCGGCCCTGTCGCGCGAAGAGATCGAGGAGATGTTTGCGGACAGCATCACGACGCGCGATGAAGTCACGTTCGATCCGAAAGCGGCGGCCTTGCGCGCACGCGCGGTTAAGCGGCTTGGCGCGCTCGTTCTGTCCGATGCACCGCTGCCTGCGCCGCGCAATGACGAGGCGGCCCTGGCGCTGGCGAAAGGCATTGCCGGGATCGGCGTCGCGCGTCTGCCGTGGACGAAGTCCATCGCGCAATGGCGCGAGCGCGTCGGCTTTCTGCGCCGCGCCGAAGGAGACCCGTGGCCAGATCTTTCGGACGAGGCGCTCGCCGGAACCGTCGTCGACTGGCTTGCGCCTTATCTGTCCGGCAAGACCGCACTCTCGGAGATCGGCGCCGGCGATCTCGACGCCGCCCTGAAATCGCTTCTGCCTTACGATCTGCAACGCCGTATGGACAAGGAGGCGCCGACGCATTTCACGGCGCCGACCGGCTCCAGCCTGGCGGTGGATTATTCCGGCGCCGAGCCGTCCATCGCCGTCCGTGTGCAGGAACTGTTCGGCCTCGACAAGCACCCGTCGCTCGCGAGCGGCCGGGTGCCGCTTGTTCTGGAGCTTCTTTCTCCCGCCCATCGCCCCATTCAGGTCACGCGCGATCTGCCGGGGTTCTGGGCCGGCTCGTGGCGGGATGTGCGGGCGGAGATGCGTGGCCGCTATCCGCGCCATCCGTGGCCGGAAGACCCGCGCGTCGCGGAAGCGACAAGGCGGGTGAAGCCGCGGGGCACCTGATCGGCGGCGGGCGGCTCACCGTGAAGAATGCGGCGACGAGAGCCATGCCGGGCCGTTAAGGATTGTAGCCCTTCACCATCAGCTCGGCCGTGGCGCGGTTCAGCGCAATGGGAATGTCGTAGAGCGTCGCGAGCCGTGTCAGTGCTTTCACGTCGACATCGTGCGGCATCGGCGTCAGCGGGTCGACGAAGAAGATGACGCCCTGAATTTTCCCTTCGGCAATCATGGCGCCGATCTGCTGGTCGCCGCCCAGCGGGCCGCTCTTCACCGGATGGACCGGCAGGGCCGGGCACCGCGCCAGAATGCGCGCGCCGGTCGTTCCCGTCGCGACGATGTCGAATTTCGCGATTTTCGATTCATGCCGCGCGACCCATTCGACAAGGTCGTCTTTCTTGAGATCGTGGGCGACGAGGGCAAGGCGCGGGCGGCTCATGCCCCTTTATTGCCAATCGGGACCGCTTTCGCCATAGCGATCGCGCCAGATTTTCTCGCCGACCATGCAGTTTACCGGCTTGTCCTGCGTACGGATGAAGCGCGGCTCCGGTTCGCGCCCCGCAATTTCCAGAATCAGCTTGGTGCGGATGGCGTCGGTGAACTGGCTCTTGTCCTCGACAGCGATGACAAACGCGCCCTGTCCGCCGACGACGCATTCGCGGTAATAGTCTTCGAGATTATTGACGTCGATCGACATGTTGGATGGCGTTTTCAGCACCAGCGGCAGCCCGTTGATGCCGATGCCCTGGGCCACGACCTGGTCGCGGGCCCATGTAACGGCATGGCCCTGATTGTTGGGGCCGTCGCCGGACATATCGATCACGCGGCGCGGCCCCTTGTTGGGATTGCGCTCGAAATATTTCGCCGAGAACAGAAGCCCGCCGGAAATGGATGTGCGGTAGGCACGGTTCGGCGGCGCTTCCGCCAGTTTGTCGGCGAACGCCCGCGCGCTCTCCGCGCCGTCGATGACATGCCAATGGACAGGGATTCCCTGGTTCTCGACGCCGGCCCATTCGATATAGGCAACCGCGATGCGGCCATGCGTGCCCTGCTTGATGGCGTCGATCACCTGCGGCGAGGTGATGGCCGCCATGTATCCGTCGCGCTGCAGGCGCAGTTCGTCGGCATCCATGGAATAGGAAATATCGACGGCGAGAACGAGTTCGAGATCGACCGTGTGTTCCGGCGGACCCGTCTGCGCCGTGGCGGAGGTCAGGCCGAGCATCAAGGCAATCGGAGCCAGAAGCCGCATTCAAACCCTCTTGGTTCGAACCCCTGCATTCATCGTGCCACCCTCGCGCGCCAAGATCAAAGACACTTGGCCGTGATCGCTTAACGCGTTCTTGGGGATCAAGGGCGAGGATTGCGTTCGTCAAGGGAAGCCGATGCTGAAACTCGTGAGCGCCATAGCGGTCGCCGCCGTGCTTCTGGCGGTGTCGACGCCCGACCTGTCGCAGCGCCTGCTGGCTCTGGTCGATCCGGCTCCTCCGGCCGTGGTCGAGTCGGATGGCGCCGTCGCGCGCGTGATGCTGTCGGCGGACGGTCTTGGCCATTTCGAGGCGCCGCTGCACATCAACGGCCGGCCGTTCAAGGCGATGGTGGATACCGGCGCGAGCCTCGTGGCCCTGACCTATGAGGATGGCCGGGAGCTCGGGCTGATCCGCCCGGGCGATCGCTATGACATCAAGCTTCTGACCGCCAATGGCGAGTCGAAAGGCAAGCGCGTCTCGCTCAATTCGGTTCGGATCGGCGGTATCTCGGTGTCCAATGTCGAGGCCACCATCGCCCAGGAGGGCGCGCTCGGCGTCAATCTTCTCGGCATGTCCTTTCTCAAGAAGCTCGGAACGGTCGAGATGAAAAATGGCCGTCTGATTCTGGAGCAATAGGCTCCCTTCGCCGTTTTTTCGTCGTCACCGCAGGGCATGAAACATGCTAAGTCCTGCCTGCGCGTCCGTGCCCCGATCCTAGGAGAACCCATGTTTCCGAAGCCGCAGCCGAGCCTTGTTCCCAACACCTATGCCTACGAGTCCGGGCCCATGGTGAAGGCGACCGGTTTCCGCGAATACGACGCGCGCTGGCTGTTCGAAAAAGAAATCAACCTGATGGGCATTCAGGCGCTCGGCATGGGCATCGGCACTCTGATGCACCGCATGGGCATAAAGCCCGAGATCGTCACCGGCCATGACTTCCGAGGCTATTCGGCGTCCATCAAGATGGCGCTGGTCACCGGCCTGATGGCCTCCGGCGTCAAGGTTCACGACATCGGCCTCGCGATGTCGCCCATGGCCTATTTCGCCCAGTTCGAACTCGATGTGCCTGCCGTCGCCATGGTCACGGCCTCGCACAACGACAATGGCTGGACAGGCGTCAAGATGGGCGTGAACCGCCCGCTGACCTTCGGTCCGGACGAGATGACGAAGCTCAGGGAGATCGTGCTCAACGCCGATTTCGATCTCAAGCCGGGCGGCGGCTATGTCTTCGTCGAGAATTTCCCCGATCGCTATATCAAGGATCTCACCAATCGTCCGAAGCTCAAGCGCAAGCTGAAGGTGGTCTGCGCCTGCGGCAACGGCACGGCCGGCGCGTTCGCGCCGCGTGTGCTGCGCGAGCTTGGCTGCGAGGTCGTCGAACTCGACACCGAGCTCGATCACTCCTTCCCGAAATACAATCCCAATCCCGAGGACCTGGAAATGCTGCATGCGATGCGCGACGCCGTGTTGGCGTCCGGCGCCGATGTCGCGCTCGGGTTCGACGGCGACGGCGACCGCTGCGGCATCGTCGACAATGAAGGCGAGGAGATATTCGCCGACAAGGTCGGCGTCATGCTGGCGCGCGATCTCGCCAAGGTGCACGACAAGCCGACCTTCGTGGTCGACGTGAAATCGACCGGCCTGTTCGTCACCGATCCCGAATTGCAGAAGCTGGGCGTGAAGGCCGATTACTGGAAGACCGGCCATTCCTACATGAAGCGCCGCGTCAACGAATCCGGCGCGCTCGCCGGATTCGAAAAGTCTGGCCACTACTTCTTCAACACGCCGATCGGCCGCGGCTATGACGACGGGCTCGTCTCGGCCATCGCCGTGCTCGACATGCTGGACCGTTCGCCGGACAAGTCGATGTCCGATCTCAAGAACGCGCTGCCGAAGACCTGGGGTTCGCCGACCATGGCGCCGCACTGCGCCGACGAGGCGAAATACGGCATCGTCGATCAGGTCGTGAAACATTTTCAGGACGCGCAGAAGAAGGGCGAGAAAGTCGCCGGCCAGCCGATCCGCGATCTCGTCACCGTCAACGGCGTGCGCGTCACGGTGGAAGACGGCACCTGGGGTCTGGTCCGGGCTTCATCGAACAAGCCGGAGCTTGTTGTTGTTGTTGAAAGCCCGGTCTCCGAGGCGCGGATGCGCGAAATGTTCAAAGCCGTGGACGATGTGCTGCGGACGCATCCCGAAGTGGGTGCCTACAACCAGACTCTCTGACCTCTCCTGGCCGGAAGTCCTAGTTCTAACGTCGAAAATTGCGGCGGATTCCACCGTTTCGCCGCAGTTTTTAACGTCTGTTTAATCACCACACCTTAAATCACGTTAACGGGACCTCTTTCGTCTCCATGCTGGCCGGATTTCGGGTGCCTACGGCCGCACCCCCTCGCAGCATTTCGGCGTTGGACATCGAATTGATCGGCTGGCTGAGGCGTCTGAACACGCAGCTTCCTCTGGGTCTCGCGGCACGTTTTACGTTGTTCGTGGCCGCCCTTCTGCTCGTGCTGACCGCCGCCTTCGTCACCATCAACAACAGCGAGGCCGAACGCGCGGCCAATTCCGCATTCGATGAAAAGACCCGGCAGATCGTGGCCGTCGTCGAAAGCGTTGCCGGCGATATGCCGTCGGATCGCCGCCTGTCCGATCTTCAGGTCGTGCTCGATCGCATCGCGGCCGCCAGTGAGAACACGCGTTACGCTTATACGGTGGAAGTCGATGCCGCCGGCGCGGCGAGGAACTCCGATCCCGAAAGCGTGCTGCGCGATCCCATGGCCTCGATCGCCTTTCTCGAGGCGTTCAGTGGTGGCGTTGCTTCCAGCCGCCGCGGCGACGGCGTTCTCCACATCGCCGTGCCGGTCAGGTCCGAAGGTTCTCTGATTGGAATCGCCCGCGTCGGCCTGTCCACGAGGCCAATCGATGAGGCGATCTCGTCGGCCGTCAGCCGCAACATCGTGCTGGCGCTCGTCTTCGTCATGCTGGCGCTGCCGCTCTGCGCCTTCTTCATCAACTATCTGACGGCGCCTGTGAGGCGTCTGACGCTCGCGACGCGCCGGCTCGCCGCCGGCAATTTTTCGGTTCCGGTGCCCGAAAGCCGCAAGGACGAACTCGGCGAACTTTCGCGCTCCTTCGTCGCGATGACCAAGAGCATCGTCGACAGTTTCGAGGCGGTGCAGAAGCTGACAATGACGGACGGTGCGTCCGGCCTCGCCAATCGCGAACAGATGCGGCGTTACACCCAGAGCGTCCTTGAACGCGGGGGAAAGGCTTCGCTGCTTTATCTTGATCTCGATCGGATCAAGCGGGTCAACGAAGCGCTCGGCATCGATGTCGGGGATCTTGCCATCATCGGTGTTGCCGAACGGCTGAAGGCGGTAACGGCCGAAGCGCTGGGCATGTATCTGAAACAGCACCCCGGCGACGACTGTGATGTGCTCATGGCACGGCTGGGCGGAGACGAATTCGGTTTCGTCGTCAGCTGCAATGTGAACGAGGAATGCATCGGCCAGTACGCGGCCAGGCTCATCACCGCGCTGGCCCGTCCGTTCGAGATTTCCGGGCACTCGGTTTCCGTCACCGGCTCTATCGGCATCGCCATGGCTCCCGAAGACGGAATGGATTTCGCGACGCTGTTGCGCAGTGCCGCGAATGCGCTTGCCGACGCCAAATCGCAAGGGCGCGCAACTTACAAATTCTCGGCGCGGGATATGAAGTCCTATGCCTATCGACGCCTGATGATCGAACAGGAGCTCCGCACGGCGGTCGAGAAGAACCAGCTCGAAGTCTATTATCAGCCGCAGGTCGCGCTCACCGACGGCGCCATCGTCGGTGCCGAGGCGCTCGTGCGCTGGCGTCATCCGACGCGCGGCCTCATCGGTCCTACCGATTTCATCGCCATCGCCGAGGAATCCGGCATTCTCGACACCATTGGCACGCATGTCCTTCGCGAGTCCTGCCGCCAGGCCAGCGTCTGGTACATGAAGGGGCTGACGCCGAAAATCTCGGTCAATGTTTCGGCGTCGCAGTGTCAGCAGCCAAGTTTTGCCAGCGATGTTCTGAAAACGATCGAGGAAGCCGGTATTCCGCCGTCCGCCATCGAGATCGAGATCACTGAAACCGTCGCCATGCTGGATCCGCGCACAACAGCACGCGATCTTGCGCCGCTCAGGGCGGCGGGAGTGCGGCTGGCCATCGACGATTTCGGCACCGGCTATTCGAACCTTGCCTCGCTCACACGCATGCCGGTTGATGTGCTCAAGATCGATCGCAGCTTCGTTTCGGAATGCGTGCGCGACGGGTCGGCGCGCGTCGTTGTCGCGACCATTCTGACAATGACGCAAAATCTCGGTTTCGAGACGGTTGCGGAGGGTGTCGAGAGCGCGGCGCAGCGCGAGTTCCTGCTGGCGCAGGGTTGCACATACGCTCAGGGTTATCTCTTCGGGAAGCCGATGCCCGCGGCCGAATTCGAGGAGCTGTACTCGGCCAAGCGGCGCGCCGGCGCGCGCGATCTTATCAGCCACATCCGGCGGACGGCCGGCACGCGGGCCGAATAATCAGTTGGGAAAGCCCGACGCTTCCACCGGCACGCCCCAGCGCGGCGCCATGTAGTTCTGCGAGTGCATGTTGATCGAGCTGAAACCGATCCGGTCGAACAGGAAGCCCGCGAATTTCAGGTTGTAGGTATAGTCGACCTTGGTGAGCACGACCGAGGCGTCGGGTGGACTGAACTCGTCGGGGTCCACGGTGGCATCCGTCGTGGCATCGGCGGGAGCGTAGGACCAATCGACGATGAAACTCTCGCCGTCGGGTGCTTTGCGGATGCTTTCGATCTTGATCGTCAATACCGCGGCATCCGACGAGTAGGGATACATGACCGTGCGGGAAGCCTGCACGATCTTGGCGAGCTCTTCCGGCGTGACCTGACGGGCCCCGCTGACGAAATCGCTCACCGTGCGCGCAAGCAGCATGGTCTTGTTCTTAACTTCGATCGCCCGGGCGATGTCGAATGTGCCGAGCAACAGCAGCAGCATGACCGGCAATAGAATGGCGAACTCGACCGCGGACACCGCGCCGGTGTCGCGCCGCAGGCGCCGGATCTGGTCGTTGAGGCGGGAGAGGTTCTGGCGCATCAGTACGGCTCGTTGTGGAAGGCCGACATCGCGACGAGGGTCGTGCCCTTGCCGAAGTCTTCCAGGGTGACGCCCAGCGGCCATTTGTAGGACACGCGCACCAGGGTCACCTGGCTCGAGCCGCCGGGGCTGAAGCAGGAAGCGGGGGCCTCCTCGTCCTCTTCGAGGTCGAAGCACTCGTTGTTGATGTCGGTCGGAGTGGCGGCGCTGAAATCGGCGAAGGATTGCACCTGGATCATCAGCTTTTCGCAGTCGAACAGAAACGAGTTGGCGCAGAGCGCGGCGCGGAATCCGGCGACACCCGTTCCCGCCGTCTGAATCTGGCCGGTCATGATCTGGCGCGATGCCTTGGACACGGTCGACTGCAGGGCCTGACTGGCGAACATCGCGAGCGATACCTGTATGATCGCAAAGAGCAGTGCGAAAAACGGCAGTGCCAACAGCGCGAACTCGACGACCTCGCCGCGATCGTCCGCTGCGTAGCGCGCGAGAAGATGCCGCGGAGTGCGGTCTCGGCTGTTGTTGGGAAACCAGAGCATCATATCCTCGTCCGCCGTGCAGGCGGCGCCCGTTCAGCTCGGGAAGATGCGGTGAAATGTTTTCCGCTGCGTTAGCGGCGAGGAGCCATGCTGCCGTATGCGTTAATGATCGCTTAACGCTGGCCGCCGCCGCTCCCGCCGGCAAGGCCGTTGCGGCTGCCGATCTGTCCGCTGCTGCCGTTGAAATAATCGGCGTTATCGCCAAGCGTTACGGTCGGCTCGCAGCGCGGCAGGCATGACCAGGTTTCGCGGGATGCGCCGCGCAGCACGGTGAGATTGACGTTTTCCGGCGCTTTCACATGGATGGTCATCTCATGCAGCACATCGCCGTCGCGCGTCAGGGCCAGCATGTTCGTCGTGCCGTAGCTCTTGCCGGTCACGACCGCGAAGCTGCCCGGGCGAGGCTGGGTTACGTCCGCAATGGCGGGGTTGCCGAGCGCCAGCGTGTCCGTGCCTGCGGGAATACGTACGACCGCGGCAAGATCGAGCTTTACCGAGACCGTCTCCGTCAGCCGTGCGGCCGCCTCGGCTGCGACCGTTTCGCCTTCGGGCGGAAGTTCGGGAAGCGTGTCCTGGCTCCATGCCGATGCGACAGGCAGGGCCGACAGGGCGGCTGCGACGAGAAAGCCGCGAAGAAAAATCATACCGCGTACACCCGCATAAACTCAAAAAATGCCTTCGTCAGTGATGCGTGAGGAAGGTGAAGGAATCTCTAACGGCTCAACGGCTTGCCGCTCAGCCCTGTTTTGTCAGGAGGATCGGCGGAGACGGCTAAGATTTTAGACAAATTAAATTCTTCGTAACTATCTGTATCTTCAAATAGAATCCAGATTGATCGTGCCCATTAATATTGTGGCAAGAGCACCTCTGTAGTGTCCGCACAGGTTTCGAGGGGGGAATCTCGAAGAACCTGTCTATGTGTAACTGCAGTTAGGAGCATTCCATGACTCTGTTTTCTCGTTTCCTGAAGGACGAGTCCGGTGCCACGGCCATCGAGTACGGCCTGATCGCGGCGATCGTCAGCCTGGCGATCATCACCGGCCTCCAGATCGTCGGCCCTGAGCTCGGCAATACGTTCAACACGATTGGCACGACGCTCCAGAACGCCCAGTAATTTGACCGTTTTCAAGGAAGGCCGCCTCCACCGGGAGGCGGCTTTTCGTTTTTTTAATCCCGTTCTGCTCCAAATCGCCCTATGGCCGGTGTGTCGCAAATCGCCCTGTTCGTCTTCATGGCGCTGCTTCTCGCGGCGGCGTTCAGCGATCTTTTGACGATGCGCATCCCGAACGCCTTGCCGGTCGCTCTTGCGCTGCTTTTTCTGCCGGTGGCGCTTGCCGTAGGCCTCGATGCGGCGTCCGTCGCCCAGCATTATGCCGCTGGCGTCGGCGTGCTGGCATTGTGCTTTGCCCTGTTCGCCATGAACTGGATCGGAGGCGGCGATGCCAAGCTCGCGGCCGCCATCGCCGTATGGACCGGGCCGTTCATGCCGCTACTGGAATGGGCGATTCTCGCCACGATCCTCGGTGGCGTGCTGACTGTTCTCATTCTCCTCGTCCGCCGCATGCCTTTGCCGGTCGCGCTCGCCGGGCAGGCGTGGATCGCGCGTCTGCACGATACGAAGACCGGCGTTCCCTACGGAATCGCGCTTTCCGGAGCAGCTCTCGCAATGGCTCCGTCGCTCGCCATTTTTCTGCGCTAGTTGCTTGATGCAGCTTCCGAAAATCTATAACGCCCCATTAACCATACATTGACGTTTGTCGCCTCAAATGCCGTTGGGACCTTCTGGAATCAGAGGTCCCGGCTCCGAGGTAGACGCGTATGAAATTCGCCCGTATCGCAGTCCTTGCCATCGCGATCATCGCCGGTGGTACGGCAGCTATGTTGGTCGGTGGCGAGGAGCCTCCGCCGCCGCGGGTTGTCGAGAAACAGGCACCGACATCGGACGTGCTTGTGGCCGGCGCCGAAATCGGCATGGGACAGGTGATCGGGCCGGACGTGCTTGCCTGGCGTCCCTGGCCGGAGTCCGGCGCGGCCGGCGTCATCACAAGATCGGCACAGCCGGAAGCGATGGAAGAACTGAAGGGCGCGATCGCACGCCAGCCGTTCGTTGCCGGTGAGCCGATCCGCATGCAGAAGATCGTGAAGGCCGATGGATCCGGATTCATGTCCGCCATTCTGCCGGCTGGCATGCGGGCCGTCGCAACTGAAATCTCCGCCGAGACGGGCGCCGGCGGTTTCATCCTTCCGAACGATCGCGTCGATGTCATCCTGACGCGTAAGGACGATGGCGGCGGCGATGAGCGTTATTCCAGCAGGACGATCCTGACCAATGTGCGGGTTCTCGCCATCGATCAGCGCGTGTCCGAGCAGGATGGTGAGAAAGTCGTGGTCGGTCGCACCGCGACACTCGAACTTCTCCCGCGGCAGACGGAGGTTCTCACGCTGGCGCGTCAGCTCGGTTCGCTGTCGCTGGCGCTGCGCGCGCTTGTCGATTCAAACCCGAACGGTCTTGCGGGCGGGGGGCCCGAAGATACGTTTGGCCGGGCCGAGTCCAGCATGACAGTGATCCGCTACGGGATCGCGACGAATTCGATTGAACGCTGACAGCGGTGTAGGGGCGGGTTAGGACATGAAGTCGGGTATTCGGGCTCTGGCGAAAAGCCTTGCATTGGCGGCGATGCTGCTTGTGCCCGGCCAGCTTTGCGCGCCGGTCCATGCAGCCGATAGCAGTGTCGTCTATGCATCGAACGGAGCGCGCGTCGTCCAGCTCGGCATCGGCAAATCCTATGTCGTGAATCTTCCGGTGGACGCGGCTGAGGTGCTTGTCGCCGATCCGAAGGTCGCCAATGCCGTCGTGCGCTCGTCGCGCAAGGCCTATGTCATCGGCATTGCGCTCGGCGAAACCGACATCATCTTCTTCGACGCCGAAGGCCGTCAGATCGATAGCCTTGCGGTTTCGGTCGCGCGCGACATGTCGCCGATCCGCAATAACATTCAGACGTCCATACCGGGGGCCCAGGTCTCGGCATCTGCCGTTGGCGAATCCGTCATGCTTACGGGGTCGGTCAAATCTCCGGCCGAGGCTGCGACGGCTGCCGAAATTGCCGCCAACCTCGTCGGAGGCCCTGACAAGGTCGTCAATGCGCTTGCGATCGAGAATCGCGATCAGGTGATGCTCAAGGTCTCGGTCGTGGAGATGAAACGCGACACCGCCAAACAGCTCGGCATCAGATGGGACTATACGCGCGTCACCGACGGCGGAATCTTTGGCGTCGACATCGATCCCACGGATTTCGCATCGCCGATCGGTGTCATTGGCGGCGCAAACACCTGGGGCGCCAATACGCTCCTCGGCCAACTTGAGGCGCTCGAAGAGAAAAGTCTGCTGCGCACGCTTGCCGAACCCACGCTCTCGGCGATATCCGGCGAGCGCGCGGAGTTTCTTGCCGGCGGCGAATTCCCCGTTCCGGTCGGCCGCGACGACAACGAGATCACGATCGAGTTCAAGAAGTTCGGTGTCGGCCTCACCTTCACTCCCGTAGTCCTGACGTCCGGCCGGATCAGCCTGCAGATCGGCACCGAGGTCAGCGAACTCAGCAACGAGGGCGCGATCGAGGTCAACAATCTCAGCATTCCGGCTCTCTCGGTGCGCAGGGCCAACACGACCGTCGAGCTTCCCTCCGGAGGCTCGTACGCCATCGCCGGTCTCCTTCAGGACAAGTCGCGGCAGAGCATTCGCGGCATGCCGGGGCTGATCAATCTTCCTGTCCTCGGGACGCTGTTCCGCAGCCGCGACTATCAGCGCGGCCAGAGCGAGCTAGTCGTTATCGTCACGCCCTACATCGCGCGCTCGACCGCAAGGGACAAGCTCGCGCTACCGGATGACGGCTTCAGTACGCCGACCGACGTCGACACCATTCTGCTCGGTCGTCTCAACAAGATCTATGCGCCGGGTCTCGCGCCGGTGGGAACCTATAAGGGGCCGATCGGCCACATCGTGGAGTGATCATGCGCGCCCGGACCTTCTCCCTCTCGCTCCTCGCCCTGCTGACATTGAGTGTCGGCGGCTGCGCCACAAAGGGCGATACCGACATAACCGGTTCGCTGCCCGATGATGTCCGGGCGCGCCATCCCATAAACGTGACGGAAGGGATGACGACACTTGACCTCATCCCGGGCGGCGGCCCCGGCGGGCTGACGGATCGCCAGGTCGGCGACATCCAGTCTTTCGCTGCAGAGTGGCGCGCGCGCGGGCGCGGCAGATTGGTGATCCAGGTTCCGACCGGATCAACCCGCGAGCGGGACCGGCAGGCGGCACACGCCAGTCGGGAAATACACCGCATCCTCATTTCAATGGGCCTGCCGCCGAACGCGGTTGCGACCGCGCGTTATCCGGCCGACGGGCCCGGACATCTTGCTCCGGTACGTCTGGAATTTCCTGTGCTCGAAGCGAAACTGCCGCACCCGTGCGGTCAGTGGCCCGGGGACATCGGCTACGGCGATCCCGAGGAGTCGAACCGCAACCGGCAGGACTGGAACTTCGGCTGTGCCTATCAGCAGAACCTCGCGGCGCAGGTTGAAGACCCGGAAGATTTCATCCGGCCGCGTGCGGAAAGCTCCGCATGGGCCGCGCGCCGCACCACCGTCATTGGAAAATACGGGAAGGGTGAGTCGACGACGACCTCCTACCAGAAGGAGACCGTGTCCACCGATGAGTGATGGTCACACGATAGCGGCATCCTTGCCGGATACAGGCGATGCCGAGCTTGCTCAGATCGCGCCGCTTCCGCGCGTGTCGATCCAGGCGTTCTGCGAAACGCCGGACGTTGCCCAGGCGATGGAACAGGCGGCGGCCGATCGCCGGATGGAGAAAGCGCATGTAAAGGTCCAGATGGGCGGCGCGCTCGCGGCCGTCGAGGCCTACCGCAACTCCGCGACGCCGAACGTGATCGTCATCGAAACCGATGGCGGCCGCGAGGTTCTGGTGTCGTGTCTCGACAAGCTCGCGGAAGTCTGCGACTTCGGCACCAAGGTCATCGTCATCGGCCGTGTCAATGACGTCCTTCTGTACCGCGATCTCATCCGCCGCGGCGTGTCGGAGTATCTCGTGGCGCCTGTGCAGACGCTCGAGGTCGTACGCTCGCTGTCGGACCTGTTCCGCGCGCCGGATGCAGAGCCGGTCGGCCGCACGATTGCCTTCATCGGCGCAAAGGGCGGCGTTGGCGCGTCAACCGTCTCGCACAATGTAGCGTGGTCGATCGCGGGCGCGTTCGAACAGCCGACGGTGGTCGCCGATCTCGATCTTGCCTTCGGCACCGCCGGCCTCGATCTCAACCAGGATCCTCCGCAGGGTATCGCCGATGCGGTGTTCGCGCCGGACCGTCTGGACGCCAATCTCGTCGATCGCCTGCTGACGAAGTGCACCAACAATCTCAGCCTGCTCGCGGCTCCCGCGACGCTTGAGCGGTCCTATGATTTCCATTCCGATGCCTTTGACGGCCTCTACGACATCCTGCGCGGGAACGTGCCGTTCATCGTGCTCGACGTTCCGCACGGATGGACCGGATGGACGCGCCGTGCGCTCATCGCGGCGGACGAGATCGTCATCGTCGCAAGTCCCGATCTCGCCAATCTGCGCAACGCCAAGAACATCATCGACCTGACGCGCGCGCAGCGCCCGCACGATGCGCCGCCGCGTCTTGTGCTCAATCAGGTCGGGATGCCGAAGCGGCCGGAGATCAAGACCGCGGAATTCGCCAAGGCGCTCGACATCGAGCCGGCTGCGGTCATTGCCTTCGAACCGCAATTGTTCGGAACGGCATCCAACAACGGACAGATGATCGCGGAAATCTCCGCCTCGAACAAAGTCAACGAGCAGTTCATGGACATTGCCCGGACCGTGACCGGGCGCGGCGACACGCGCGTGAAGAAGAAGACGCTGTTCGATTCATTCACGCTGCTGCGCAAGAGGGCCTGACGTCATGAGCGGCGGTTTCGGAAAACGCGGCGCTGTCGGCGTGGACGCGATTCCCGCGCCGTCGCCGGCCGCGGCTTCCGTTCCTGTTGCCGCGCCGAGGTCGGTGCCGATCGCGCCGTCGGCGCCGTCGTCCACGCGCGCCCCAGCCCCCCCCCAGGACGCCCGTCGTCCCGACAGCTATTACGAAACCAAAAGCGCGATCTTCTCGGCCCTTATCGAGGCGATCGACCTCGCGCAGCTGGCGCGTCTCGAGCCGGACAGTGCGCGTGAGGAAATTCGCGACATCGTCAACGAGATCATCTCGCTGAAGAGCCTCGTGATGTCGATCTCCGAGCAGGAAGAGCTGCTCGACGATATCTGCAACGACGTGCTGGGCTATGGTCCGCTTGAGCCGCTGCTTGCGCGCGACGATATCGCCGACATCATGGTCAACGGTAACGACAAGACCTACATTGAGGTTGGCGGCAAGATTCAGCTGACCAATGTCCGCTTCCGCGACAATTCCCAGTTGCTGAATATCTGCCAGCGCATCGTCAGCCAGGTTGGCCGGCGCGTCGACGAAAGCTCGCCGATCTGCGACGCGCGCCTGCCGGACGGTTCGCGCGTCAACGTCATCGTCGGGCCGCTTGCGCTCGACGGGCCGACGCTGACGATCCGAAAATTCAAACGTGACAAGCTGACCCTCGAACAGATGGTGAAGTTCGGCACCGTCACGGCGGAGGGCGCGGAGATCCTGCGCATTATCGGCCGTTCGCGCTGCAATACAGTCATTTCCGGCGGCACCGGTTCCGGCAAGACGACGCTGCTGAATTGCCTCACGCGCGCGATCGACGAGGACGAACGCATCATCACCTGCGAAGATGCCGCCGAATTGCAGCTCCAGCAGCCGCATGTCGTACGCCTCGAAACGCGTCCGCCGAACCTCGAGGGCGAGGGCCAGGTCACGATGCGCGACCTCGTCCGCAACTGCCTGCGTATGCGTCCCGAACGCATCATCGTCGGCGAGGTTCGCGGACCCGAGGCCTTCGATCTTCTGCAGGCGATGAACACCGGTCACGACGGCTCGATGGGCACGCTGCACGCCAATTCGCCGCGCGAAGCCATTGCGCGCATGGAGAGCATGATCTCCATGGGCGGCTTCAGCCTGCCGGCGCGCACGATCCGCGAGATGATTGCAACCTCCGTGGACGTCATTGTCCAGACGCAACGTCTGCGCGACGGCTCGCGCCGCATCACCCATGTCACCGAGGTCGTCGGCATGGAAGGCGATGTCGTGACGACGCAGGACATCTTCGTTTTCGAGATTCTCGGCGAAGACCAGAACGGAAGGCTGATTGGCCGCCATCGATCGACCGGTATCGCCCGGCCGCGATTCTGGGAGAGGGCGCGCTATTTCGGCGAGGAAGCCAAGCTCGCGGCGGCGCTCGACGCCTCCGAAGTCGCCGAAGAACTCCGGGGCTAGGCGATGGATGCGAAGCAGATCGCAATCTTCGCTCTGGCGGCCCTCGCCGCCGGGGGCGGGGTGTATGTGCTCGCCTATCCCTGGCTGACCGACGATCGCGCCGAGAAACGCCAGAAGTCGATCTTTGATGCCGGCGCGCGGATTGCCATCAATCCACGCGAGACGGCTCTGCGTCGCGGTCAGGTCGCCGACAGCCTGAAAGAGCTCGAGAAGCGCCAGAAAAATCTCCGAAATCCGCCGCTCAGCGTACGCATCGAGCAGGCCGGACTGCGGATGACGGCGACGAAATTCTATCTGTTCAGCCTCGTAACGGGCCTGGTGCTCGGGCTCGTCCTGCTCTTTACAGCGTCACCCTATGTCGCGCTTGCCGGCGCCTTTGTCGGCGCACTCGGCCTTCCACGCTGGACAATCGGTTATATGAAAAAGCGCCGCCAGGCGCTCTTCATCAAGGAGTTCCCCAACGCCATCGACATTATCGTGCGGGGCGTGAAATCCGGCCTGCCGCTTGGAGACTGCTTCCGCATCGTCGCATCGGAATCGCAGGAGCCGGTCAAATCCGAGTTCCGTTCGTTGATTGAAATGCAGGCGGTCGGTGTGACGATCGGCGAATCCGTCGATCGCCTGTACCAGCGCCTGGGTCTGTCGGAGGCCAACTTCTTCGCCATCGTCATTACGATCCAGTCGAAGTCCGGTGGCAATCTATCGGAGGCGCTGGGAAATCTGTCCAACGTGCTGCGCGAGCGCGCGAAGATGAAGGGCAAGATCCAGGCAATGAGCATGGAGGCCAAATCCTCCGCCTGGATCATCGGCTCGCTTCCCGTCGTCGTCGGCTCCCTCGTCTACATCGTTAGCCCGGATTACATTTCGCTGCTGTGGACCGAGCCGGCGGGCAAGATCATGATGGGCTGTGCCGTGCTCTGGATGACATGCGGCGTGCTGACGATGAAGAAGATGATCAATTTCGACTTCTGAGGACGACATTGTGAATGCCCTGATGGACAGACTGATGGATCGCGATTTCCTGCTGATGCTGTTCACCGGCATCGCCGCGACCACGACTGTGCTGACGCTTGCGATGCCGCTTCTGTCGCGCGACCAGCTTGGCCGCCGGATGAAGGCCGTTGCTCTGGAGCGCGATCTGATGCGCGCGCGCGAGCGCGAGCGTCTGGCGCGCGGCAGTCAGATCAGCCTCCGGCGCGAACCGAAGGCGTATATGAAGCGCATCGTCGAACAGCTCGATCTTGCAAAGCATCTGTCGGCGGAAGACGCCAAGGAAAAGCTCGTGATGGCCGGCTATCGCGGCCAGGCGCCGATGACGGTCTTCCTGTTCTTCCGCTTCGTCACGCCGATCGGGCTTGCGCTGCTGGCGGTCGGCTATGCGTTCCTGCTTCGCCAGCCGATCGGCGTCGTGCTCTGCGCCGGCGCGGTCATGGCCTATATCGGCATCAAGGTGCCGCAGATTTATCTGAAGAACCGCATACAGAAGCGTCAGTCCTCGATCCGCCGGGCATTTCCGGATGCGCTCGATCTGCTGCTGATCTGCATCGAATCCGGCATGTCGGTCGAAGCGGCGTTCCGCAAGGTCAGCCAGGAGATCGGCGAGCAGTCGATCCCGCTCGCCGAGGAGTTCGTGCTGACATCGGCCGAAATGTCCTATCTGCAGGACCGCCGCCAGGCCTACGAGAATCTCGGCACGCGCACCGGCCTCGATGGCGTGAAAGCCGTCACGTCGGCGCTCATACAGTCCGAGCGCTACGGCACGCCCGTCGCTCAGGCGCTGCGCGTCATGGCGCAGGAAAACCGCGACATGCGCATGAACGAGGCCGAGAAGAAGGCTGCGGCGCTGCCGCCGAAACTCACCGTTCCGATGATCGTGTTCTTCCTGCCCGTGCTGTTCATAGTCATCATGGGCCCGGCCATCATGCAGGTGCTGGCTATCACCTGAGCGGCCCGTCGTTACGAGCGCAGGTCGAAATCGGGCATGGCCGGAGGTGCCGCTGCGGCGGGGGCGGGAGATGCAGCGGGTTTTGCCGCCTTGGGCGCGGTCGCGGCGGCGGGCTTGGCCGTCGTTACGGGTTTGGCCGGCTGGGCTTTCGCCGTTCCGAGGCTCTCTTTCCAGTATTTGACGTTGGCCGCCGCCTGTTCGGGCGGCAGGTCCTGGCGTGCCAGCGCTTCCGCCTCGGCATATTTGCCCTGGATCGCGAGCACGAGGGCAAGGTTCTGGCGCATTTTCGGCGTCGCCGCCGGGTTCGCGACCGCGCGGCGTAAAATGGTTTCGGCTTCCACCGGTTTGTTCGAAAGCGCCAGCGACAGGCCGAGATTGGACAGCACGGCCGGCTCGTCGGGCTTAAGCTTCAGTGCCGCCTGATAGCGCGCCTGCGCCTCCGTCATGCGGCCGAGCTGGTCGAAGATCGCGCCTTCGGAATTCATGATTCGCCAGTCCGGGCGCTTCGGATCATGCGCCCGGGAAAGGGCCGCCAGGGCTTCCTCCGAACGTCCGGCATCCGCCAGCGCCAGCCCGTAATGCAGCATCAGGCCCTTGTCCTTCGGGCTTTTCGCCACTTCGCGTGCCAGAAGATCGGCAGCGCCTTTCTTGTTTCCGGCCTCGCGCATTTTGGCCGCGTCGTTGACGGCATTCACGGTCCCGCGCCCGATCGAGCCGGTCGTCGCGGGATCCTTCGTCGTGGTGCACCCGACGAGGAGCGCGCCGCAGGCCGCGGCGAGGAGAATCCGTCTGAAACTGCGAAGTCCGGTAGATAACGGCATGAGCGGCCCGGAGTGCGGTTGCGCCGGACAGGTGGCGACGCCAAAAGATTTACAGCCGTTAACCCTAATCAATGGTTAAACCGGCGATGCTGCCGGGTGTGTTGCGGCCGTTTGGCGGGCTTGGGCTATGCTCCGGTCCTCAATGTGCGGAGTGTGTGCGGTGTATTCCCTTCTTCTGCCTCCCGATTCCCAGGCAACCCCCATCTGGCCGCTGTCCAAGGGGCAGGATTCCGGCCATCTGCCTGAAGCTGCCCGCGCCTGGATTGCGGCCTCCGGTTACGAGCCGTCACCCGGCAAGGTGCTGGCGGTGCCGGGGCCGGAAGGGACGCTTCTGGGTGCCGTTTTCGGTGTCGAGGCCCGCGATGCCAAAAGCCGCGATCCGTTCCTCATGGCCAATCTCGTCCGGGATCTTCCGGCGGGCGCCTATCGCGTCGAAGGCCCGCTGTTCGATCCGCGTCTGGCCGTTATCGGGTTCCTTCTCGGCTGCTACCGGTTCGACCGCTACCGCAAGCCGGACGTCCGGACGGTCCAGCTCGTTGTGCCGGAAGGCGTCGATCCGGAAGAGGTTCTGCGCGTGGCCGAGGGCGTTCGTCTGGCGCGCGATCTCGTCAATACGCCGTCGAACGACATGGGGCCGGCCGAACTCGAATTCGCCGCCCGCGAACTCTCCGGTCGTCATGGTGTCGTCTGCAGTACGATTTCCGGCGACGATCTCGCGCGCGATTTTCCGCTCATTCACGCCGTCGGCGTATCGAGCCCGCGCGCGCCGCGCCTCATCGATTTTTCATGGGGCGAACCGGCCCACCCCAGGGTCACGCTGGTCGGCAAGGGCGTCTGTTTCGATACCGGCGGCCTCGACATCAAGCCAAGCTCCAACATGCTTTTGATGAAGAAGGACATGGGCGGCGCGGCCAATGTGCTCGGCCTTGCCCATATGATCATGGATGCGCGGCTTCCAGTGCGCCTGCGCGTTTTGATTCCCGCCGTCGAGAACGCGGTGTCCGGCACCAGCTTCCGCCCGGGCGATGTCTATCGCAGCCGCAAGGGGCACACGGTCGAAATCGGCAACACGGACGCCGAAGGCCGTCTCGTGCTCGCCGATGCGTTGGCGCTGGCGGACGAGGAAGAGCCGGAGCTGCTGATCGATCTTGCGACACTCACCGGCGCGGCCCGCGTCGCGCTCGGTCCGGAAATTCCGCCTGTCTTTACCGACGACGACCGTTTGGCGGAAGACCTCGTGCGCATCGGTATGGCGGAGAACGACCCGCTCTGGCGGCTGCCGCTCTGGAAGAATTATGACCGGCTGCTCGATTCCAAGGTAGCGGACATGAACAATGTGTCCGGCGGTGGTCATGCTGGCGCCATCACGGCCGCGCTGTTCCTGAAGCGCTATGTCGAGAAGGCGAAATCCTACGCGCATTTCGACATCTTCGCCTGGACACCGTCGAGCCGGCCGGCGCGTCCCGAAGGGGGCGAGGCTCAGGCCATCCGTGCCATCTATGCACTGCTGAAGGAGCGCTATGTCCGTTGATCCGCGCCTGACGCCGCCTGAGGGAACCGGGCAGTTTCTCCGCATCGCGGCGGGCGCCGCTCCGTTGCGCAAGGAACCGCGTCCGGACGCGCCGCTTCTGACCGAGGCGATCTTCGGCGAGTCCGTCGCGGTATACGCAGCGCGGGACGGGTGGGCGCATGTACAGCTCGCAACCGACAAATATGTCGGCTGGCTGCCGGAATGGGCGCTCGACGGGCCGCTTCAGCCGACACACCGCGTTGCCGCGCTGCGCAGCTTTGTTTTTCCCGGTCCCGACATCAAGCTGCCGCCGCATGAAATGCTATCCATGGGAGGGCGTGTCGCGGTTATCGGCGAGCAGGGGCCGCTCGCGATCATCGCGCCGCGCGGTTATGCGATCCTGCGCCATCTGAAACCACTGTTCGATCGCGAGCGCGATTTCGTCACGGTCGCCGAGACCTTTCTCAACACGCCCTATCTCTGGGGCGGCAAGACATCGCTCGGTCTCGATTGCTCCGGGCTCGTGCAGGTGTCGCTGGATGCCGCGGGCATCTCCGCGCCGCGCGATACCGACATGCAGGAAAAATCCGTCGGTATCGAGGTTCCGTTCGAGGGGCCTGAGAGCCTGAACCGCGGCGATCTCGTGTTCTGGAAAGGTCATGTCGCCATCGCGCGCGGCGAAGGAACGCTGATCCACGCAAACGCGCATCACATGGCGGTTGCGGTTGAAAAGGCGGCGGTTGCCATTGCGCGCATCGCCGCCGCAGGCAGCGCTGTCACCAGCGTGCGGCGGGTGACAACCTCATCCTGAGCCGGACTCGGCGAAGCCGAGCCGTGTCGAAGGATGGCGGCAAGTTCGGAGTTGCGTCCATCCTTCGACACGCGCGCTGCGCGCGCGTCTCAGGATGAGGACCGTGGCCTACTTCGCCACATCGAGATCGAGCGCGGCCGCAATCAGCGCCTTGGTGTAGGCCGTCTTCGGCTTTTCGAAGATCGTTCTGGCCGGACCCTGCTCCACCACCTTGCCGTCCTTCATGACGATCACTTCGCTCGCCAGCGCGCGAACGACTTTCAGGTCGTGCGAGATGAACATGTAGGACAGATCGTGCTTTTTCTGCAGATCGCGCAGAAGATCGACGATCTGAGCCTGTACCGACATGTCGAGTGCCGATGTCGGCTCGTCGAGCACGACGAATTTCGGGTTCAGCGCCATGGCGCGGGCAATGGCGATGCGCTGGCGCTGGCCGCCGGAAAATTCGTGCGGATAACGGTCCATTGCCGCCGGGTCGATGCCGACCTCCTGCAGCGCGTTGGCAACGATCTTTCGGCGCTCGCCGGCCGGCAGCGCCGCGCCATGGACGTTGAGGCCTTCGGCCACGATGTCGGACACCGGCATGCGCGGCGACAGCGAACCGTAAGGGTCCTGAAAGACGACCTGCATATCCTTCCGCAACGGGCGCATTTCGTTGCGCGTCTTCGCGTCGATGCGGTTGCCGAGGTAAAGGATCGGCCCTTCGGACGGGATCAGGCGCAGCAGCGCAAGTCCGAGCGTCGTCTTGCCCGAACCGGATTCGCCGACGACGCCGAGCGTCTCGCCCTCGCGCACCGTGACATTGACGCCGTCGACCGCCTTGATGTGCCCGACAGTCTTGCGGAAAAAGCCGCGCTTGATCGGAAACCACACGCGCACATCGTCGGCGGATACGATCACCTGGGCCTTCTTGTTGGCTGGCGGCGGATCGCCCTTTGGCTCGGCCTCCAGAAGATGCCTCGTATAGGCGTGCTTCGGCCGATCGAACACCTGCTTCACGGTTCCGGTTTCGACGATCTGGCCATTTGTCATGACGCAGACGCGGTCGGCGATCTTGCGCACAATTCCGAGATCGTGGGTGATGAACAGCATCGCCATGCCGAACTTTTGCTGCAGCTCATCAAGGAGATCGAGAATCTGCGCCTGCACCGTCACGTCGAGCGCGGTCGTCGGCTCGTCCGCGATCAGAAGGTCCGGCTCGTTCGCCAGTGCCATCGCGATCATCACGCGCTGGCGCTGCCCGCCGGAAAGCTGGTGCGGATAGGCGTCGAGGCGTTCGGCGGCATTGCGAATCCCGACCTGTTCCAGAAGCTCGAGCACGCGCTCGCGGATTTTCGTCTTCGACCAGCCGCGGTGCAGTTCGAGAATCTCCCCGACCTGCCGCTCGATCGTGTGCAGCGGGTTGAGCGAGGTCATCGGTTCCTGGAACACCATCGAGATGTCGGCGCCGCGCACGGCGCGGAGGTCGCGCTCGTCGCGGTCGAGGAGGTTGTCGCCCTTGAAAAGAACCTCGCCCGAGGGATGCCGTGCCGCCGGGTAGGGCAGCAGCTTCAATATGGACAAGGCGGTGACGGATTTGCCCGATCCGGATTCGCCGACCAGCGCCACCGTCTCGCCCTTGGCGATGTCGAAGGACACACCGTCGACCGCGCGCGTGACCTGTCCGTCCTGGACGAACTCCACCGAAAGATCGCGAATGGACAGAAGAGTCGCGCTCATGCCGGGAGCGCCTTCATGTGTTGATGGCCATGATCGTCGTCATGTGCATGGTCGTGCGCGTGATCGTGGCCGTGCACACGGGAGTGTTCCTGATCGTGGCCGCGGCCTCCGCTGTGGTCCGCGCAATGTCCGTATTCGATCTCGACCGTCGCATGGCCGATGCCGAATCGTGCCGAAAGCACGCTCTTGATGGCGCGCACTGTCGCCGGGCCGTCGCCGCCCTCCTTGATGCAGGCATGCAGGGTCACGGCTTTCGTCTTCTCGGTGATCGACCACAGATGGACGTGGTGCACATCCTCGATGTCCGGGACCTCGGCGCGGATCGCGGGCGCGATCTCGCCGGTGTCGAGATGCGCGGGCGCGGCTTCCAGCAAGACGCGCGATGAGTCCCGCACCAGCCGCCATGCGCCGCCGAGAATGATGACGGAGACGAAGACCGAGAGTATCGGGTCGATCGGCGTCCATCCGGTGAAGATGATGATCAGCGCCGCCGCGATGGCGCCGACGGAGCCGAGCATGTCGCCAAGTACATGCAGCAGCGCACCGCGCATATTGACGCTTTCCCGGTCGCCGCCATGCAGCACGAAGAACGCGACGATGTTGACGAGAAGACCGCCCGCCGCGACCCACAGCATCAGCGGCCCGAGCACGGGCGCGGGTTCAAGCAGGCGAACGCCGGCTTCCCAGATGATCCATCCGGCGACGAAGAACAGGATCACGCCATTGGCAAAGGCGACGAGCACCTGCAGCCGGTCGTAGCCATAGGTCCAGCGCGCGTTGGCCGGCCGCCGCGCGATCCGCATCGCCACGAACGCAAGCGCGAGCGAGGCGAAATCGATGCCCATATGCCCGGCATCGGCAAGCAGCGCCAGCGATCCCGACAGAATGCCGCCGACGAGTTCGGCAACCATGTAGCCGCCGGTCAGCAGCGTCGCGATGCCGAGGCGCTTCTCATTGGCCGCATGCATATGGTCGTGGTGATCGTGGGCCATCAGGTGAAGGTCTTTCGTGGGTCGAACGCATCGCGCACCGCTTCGCCGGTAAAGACCAGCAGCGACAGGATCGAGGCGATGGAAACAAAGCCGGCAATGCCGAGCCATGGCGCCTGCAGATTGGCCTTGCCCTGCGCCAGCAGTTCGCCGAGCGAGGCGGAGCCGGGCGGCAGGCCGAAGCCGAGGAAATCCAGCGAGGTCAGCGTGGTGATCGAGCCGTTGAGGATGAATGGCATGAAAGTCAGCGTCGCGACCGTCGCATTCGGCAGAAGATGCCGCCACATGATCGTGGCATTCGACACGCCGAGCGCCTGCGCGGCCCGGACATATTCGAAATTGCGCGCGCGCAGGAATTCGGCGCGCACGACGCCGACCAGCGCAACCCATGAGAACAGAAGCAGGATACCGAGCAGGACCCAGAAGCTCGGCGTGATGACCGCGGCAAGGATGATCAGAAGATAAAGCGTCGGGATCGAGGTCCAGATTTCGATGAACCGCTGGAACAGAAGATCGGTCCAGCCGCCGAAATAACCCTGCACGGCGCCGGCAGCGACGCCGATCAGAGACGAGAACAGCGTCAATACGAGACCGAACAGAACGGAAATGCGGAAGCCGTAGATAAGGCGCGCGACCACATCGCGGCCCTGGTCGTCGGTGCCGAGCCAGTTCCATTCGATATTCTCGCAATCCGGTCCGGCATTGGCCGCTTCGCATTGCGCTTCGGTCAGCAGCCAGGTCGGCGGCGCGGGTGCGGGCACCGGCAGGTTGAGATTGATGGTGTCGTAGGAATAGCGGATCGGGGGCCAGATCATCCAGCCGCCTTTGTCGGCGATCAGTTTCTGCAGATAGGGATCGCGGTAGTCCGCGATGTCGAACTCGCCGCCGAACTGCTTTTCCGAATAATCCTTCAGCGCCGGAACATAGATGCCGCCGTCATAGGAAATGAGAAACGGCTTGTCGTTGGCGATGAACTCCGCGAACAGCGAGATGACGAACAGCACCGCGAAAACGATCAACGACCAGAAACCGCGCTTGTTGGCGCGGAAATTCCGCCATCTGCGGCGGTTGATCGGCGAAAGATCGAGCCAGCTCTTCTGCGGCGGCGCTTCCACATTTGCCGCCGCCACAGGCTCCGGCGCAGGCGCTTGCGGTGCCGCGGCAGATGGGGGGAGCGGTGGCGGAACCGCCGGTGCCGGAGCTGGCTGCGGCATGTCGCGCTGGATGCTGACGGACGGCAGCGTGACCTTCTTCTTCGCCATCAGAGGCCCCGGCTTTCGAAGTCGATGCGGGGATCAACCCAGGTATAGGTCAGGTCCGACAGCAGCCCCACCAGAAGTCCCATCAGGCCAAATATGTACGCAGTCGCGAATACGACGGGGTAGTCGCGGTTCACCACGCTCTCGAATCCGAGGAGGCCGAGACCGTCGAGCGAGAAGATGGTCTCGATCAGGAGCGCGCCGGTAAAGAAAGCCGAAATGAAAGCGCCGGGAAATCCCGCGATCAGGATCAGCATCGCGTTGCGGAACACATGGCGGTAAAGCACCTGCCGCTCGGTCAGGCCCTTCATGCGGGCCGTCTGCACATATTGCTTGCGGATCTCGTCGAGAAACGAATTCTTGGTCAGCAGCGTGGCGGTGGCGAACGAGCCGACGGTCAACGCCGTCAGCGGCAGGGCAAGATGCCAGAAATAGTCGGTGATCTTCTGATACCAGGGCAGGCTCGACCAGTTGTCGGAGGTCAGGCCGCGCAGCGGAAACCAGTCGAGGAATGTGCCGCCGGCAAACAGCACGATGAGCAGGATCGCGAACAGGAAGCCCGGAATGGCATAGCCGATGACGATGACGCCCGAGGTCCAGACGTCGAATGTCGAGCCGTCCGATACCGCCTTGCGGATGCCGAGCGGAACCGAGATCGCATAGCTGATGAGCGTCATCCACAGGCCGAGCGAAATCGAGACCGGCAGTTTCTCGGCAATCAGCGTCAATACGGGCGTGTCGCGGAAATAGCTCTGGCCGAAATCGAAGCGCGCATAGTCCCAGAGCATCTTGAAGAAGCGCTCGTGCGCCGGCTTGTCGAAGCCGAACTGGGTTTCGAGGCTTTTGATGAATTCCGGGTCGAGGCCCTGCGCGCCGCGATAACGGCTCATCACGGGGTCGGCGGAAAATCCCGTTCCCGCTCCGGGGGCGTTGCCGAGATCGCCGCCGGCCGATCCGCCGAAACGTCCGGTCGCGGATGTGTCGGAGCCCTGAAGCTGGGCGATCACACGCTCCACCGGTCCGCCCGGCGCAAACTGCACGATGACGAAGGTGATGAGCATGATTCCGAGCAGCGTCGGGATCATCAGAAGAAGACGGCGGGCGATATAGGCGGACATCTAGACCCTCACGCCGATTTTCTCGGCCTTTTCAGCATCGAACCACCATGCCGTGTCAAACGGAAGGCCATAGCGCGGCTTCTTCTCCGGGCGGCCGAACACATCCCAGACGGCGAGCCAGTGTGTGCCCTTGAACCAGTGGGGAATCCAGTATCGCCCGGCGCGCAGCACGCGGTCCAGCGCCCGCGCCGCGGTGTTGAGTTCCTCGCGGGTTGCGGCGGCAATAACATGTTCGATCAGCGCATCGACGATCGGGTCGGACACGCCGGAGAGATTGTTCGAGCCGGGTGTTGCCGCGGCGCGCGAGCCGAAGAACTGCTGCAGGCTCTCGCCCGGCGTTGAGGATAAAGCCCAGCGGCGCGGAATGAGATCGTAATCGAAAGAATTCTGCCGCGCGTTGAACTGCGCCGCATCCACCATGCGGAAATTGGCGTCGATGCCGAGAAATTTGAGGTTGCGGATATAGGCCAGCGCGTGCGGCATGAAGGTCGGATCGTCGTCGAGAATCTCGACGGTGAATGCATTGCCGTCCATGTCGCGCAGCCGGCCGCCCTCGACCGTACAGCCGGCCTTCTTCAGCAGCGCCTGCGCGCTCAGCAAAAGATGCCTGTCCTTGCCCGAGCCATCGCTCTTGGGCGGAACGAACGGATCGACGAACACCTCGACCGGCAGCCTGTCGCGGTAGGGTTCGAGCAGCGCCATTTCGTCCGGCGGCGCGGTCACGCGCGCCTTCATGTCGGATTGCTCGAACACCGAGGATGTCCGCCGGTAGGAATCGAACATCAGTTTCGCGTTCGTCCATTCGAAGTCGAACGCCAGGATCAGCGCCTCGCGTATGCGCGGATCGGAAAATTTCCGGCGGCGGCAGTTGATCCACCAGCCCTGCGCGCCCGAGGCGCGCTCGTCCGGCAGCTCGAAGCGGACCACCTTGTTGTCCCGTAGCGCCGGGAAATTGTCGTAGCCGCGCGCCCAGACGCGCGATGTGAATTCCTCGCGGAACCAGTAGGCACCGCTTTTGAACGCCTCGAAAGAGCTCTGCCGGTCGCGGAAAAACTCGACGCGGATGATATCGAAATTGTTGCGCCCGGTGGCGACGGGAAGGTCCTTACCCCAGTAATCGGCGACCCGCTCATACTCGATGAAGCGGCCCGGTGCGAGATTGCCGATCTTGTAGGGACCGGAACCGAGCGGTTTGTCGAGCGTGCTCTCGGTAAATGCGTGCTGCGCATAATAGGCCTTCGAAATGATCGGCAGTCCCGCGACGCCAAGCGGCACATCGCGCGCCTGCTTGCCGGTGAAGGTCACGGTCACCTCGTGCGGGCCATGCGCCTCGGCCGTCACCACCTCGCGAAGCGATTGAGTCAGGGCAGGGTGGCCGTCCTTCTTCAGTGTCAGGATGGAGAACACGACATCATCGGCCGTGAGCGGCGTGCCGTCATGCCAGCGCGCCTGTTCGCGCAGCACGAAACGGAACAGCACATTCTCCTTCTCCACCGTCACGCTCTCGGCAACAAGTCCGTACATCGCATCGGGCTCGTCGAGCGCCCGCGCCATCAGGCTGTCGAAGATCACCAGCATGCCGACCGGCGCGTCGCCCTTCAGAACGAGCGTGTTCAGCGTGTTGAACGTGCTGGGGTTCTGGTTGAACAGCCAGGTCGTGGGAGAATAGGAGAGCCGGCCACCTTTGGGCGCTGCGGGATTGACGTAATCGAAGTGACGAAAATCCGGCGGATATTTCAGGTCGCCGAACACCGACATGCCGTGGCGCGCCACAGGCTGCGCGGTCGCCGGGCGTGGTACGAGAATCGCCGCCGCCGCGCCCGCGCCGAGTGTCAGCACCTCGCGCCGGCTGGCGTCCATTGTCATTGCGCCGCCCACCAGATCGTCGGAAAGCCGTTGCCGTATTCCGGCAGTTTTTCCGGATGCGCGAGCCGCGTCCAGTAGGCGTAACGTATGTCGCCCGCGGTCCATTGCGGCACGACATAGTGATTCCAGAGCAGCACGCGGTCGAGCGCGCGCGTCGCGGCGACAAGGTCGTCGCGATCCTTGGTGTAGATCACGCGGTCGATCAGCTTGTCGATCGCGGGATTCTTGATGCCGATCGTGTTCTGCGAACCGTCGCGGTCCGCCGATGCCGAGCCCCAGTAATCGCGCTGTTCGTTGCCCGGCGAGAGCGATTGGCCCCAGCTGTCGACGGCGATGTCGAAGTCGAACACGTTCATGCGGTTTTCATACTGCGCGCTGTCGACGGTGCGGATGCGCGTTTCGATGCCGAGCCGCTTGAGATTTTGTACATAGGACAGCACGACGCGTTCGAAGGTCGGCGAGGCGAGCAGGAATTCGACGACCATCGGCTCGCCTTCCGCGTTTGCCAGCACGCGCCGTCCGCCGGTCTCCTGCACCGTCCAGCCCGCCTCCGCGAGGAGGCGCGTGGCTTCCATCAGGTTCGCGCGAAACTGCTGCGGCGTGTCCGCCACGGGATTGGTGTAGGGTGTCGTAAAGACTTCCGGCGGCACCTCGTCGCGCACGGTCTCCAGGATTTCGAGTTCGCGCCCTTGCGGCAGGCCGCTCGATGCCAGTTCGGTATTCTGGAAATAGCTCTGGATTCGCTGGTACTGGCCGTAGAACAGCGTGCGGTTCATGTCCTCGAAATTCATGGCGAGGTTGAACGCCTGCCGGACCCGAGGATCGCCGAACTTCGCCCGCCGCGTGTTGAAGGCGAAAGCCTGCATGATACCGAGATCGCGGATCGGATGCGTCTCCTGCTTCACGCGACCGTCGCGCTTTGCCGGAAAATCATAGGCCGTCGCCCAGTTCTTCGCGATGTTCTCCATCCGGTAATCGTACTGACCGGCCTTGAACGCTTCGAGCGCCACATCGGTGTCGCGGTAATAGATGTACTGCATCTCGTCGAAATTGTTCGTCCCTTTGCGCACCGGCAGGTCCGCGCCCCAATAGTCCTTCACGCGCTCATAGGTAATGGCGCGGCCGGGCTGGAAGCCGGGCTTGATGCGGTAGGGGCCGGAGCCGAGCGGCGGCTCGAGCGTCGTCTTCGCGAAGTCGCGCTGGATGCCATTGGCGTCCTTGCCTTCCCAGTAATGCTTCGGCAGCACGAACAGCTGGCCGACAATGTGCGGCAGTTCGCGGTTGCCGGCCTGGTCGAAGGTGAAGGTCACCTCGCGCTCGCCGGTCTTCTCGGCTTTCACGACGTTGCGGTAATAGCCGGCATAGCGCGGATGGTTCTGCTTCAGCGCGTTCAGCGAAAAGATCACGTCTTCCGGCGTGACGGGCTTTCCGTCGTGCCAGCGCGCGCCCTCGCGCAGTCTGTACGTCACCGAAGAGAAGTCCGCCGGATGCTTCACCGCTTCGGCGAGGAGGCCGTATTCGCCCGAGATCTCGTCGGAGGCGGGCGTCATCAGCGTCTCGTAAAGCGCGCCCATGCCGGCGGCCGGCGATCCGCGCGGAATGAAGATGTTGAAGCTGTCATAGCCGCCGACGACGCCGAGCCGCACCGTCCCGCCCTTCGGCGCGTCGGGGTTCACATAGTCGAAATGCGCAAAGTCCTTCGGGTATTTGATGTCCCCGGTCAGCGACTGGCCGTGCAGCCAGGTGTCGGCGGCGTCCTGGGCCGTCGAGGGCTGCGGAAGGAAGCAGAGGCTGAGGAGAACAAGCGCGGCGCGCGCGGCCGGAAGCCGGAAAAAGGTCATCCGCCGATTATGTAACAAAAACGCCGGCCTTCCAGTTGGAAAGCCGGCGTTCTGAACGGGTTGTGACCGGGCCTATTGCGGTGCGGCGGGCGCGGCCGGAGCAGGAGGCGCCGCCGGAGCGGGCTGGTCCGGCGTACCCGGCGCGGGAGCCGCGCCTTCGCCGGGAGCCGGCGGCGTTTCGGCCGGGGCTCCGCCTGCGGGCGCTGCACCATCCGCGGGAGCCGCGGCATCGCCCGGCGCGGGCGCAGCCGGCAGCGGCAGCGGATTGTCGGAATTCTGGTTCATCCAGGCGATCAGGCTGGCGCGCTGGTCGGCCTTCTTGATGCCGAGGAACGACATCGCGGTGCCGGGAATGGCGGTTTTCGGGTTGGCCAGGAAGTCGTCGATGGCCTCGAAGGTCCAGTCCTCGCCGTGCTTTTCCTTCATTGCCGCCGAATAGCCGAAGCCGTCGATATGGGCGTGCTTGCTGCCGATGACGCCGTAGAGATTCGGGCCGACCTTGTTCGGGCCGCCCTTTTCGAAGCTGTGGCAGGAGACGCACTGCTTGGTCAGGGCCTCGCCCTTGGCCGGATCGGCGGAGGCGAGACGGACCGCGATGGGCTCGTCCTTGGGCGCTTCGGCGACGGCGCCGCCGGCGCCCGCGTCTTCCGCCGGGGAAGGCAGCTCATAGCCCGGCTTTTCCGGGGCATGGGCGCTGAAGAGAATGCCGGTGCCGATCGACAGCGCCAGGACGAATGTCAGGGTGCCGAGTACGGCGCCGAGGATCTTGTTGACCTCAAACGAGTCCATTCCGGTCTCCGGAAGCGGTTTTTTCCAACGCGAGCAGACACGCCAAACAGGCCGGAAAACCGACCCGCCAAGCCGGGCGGAACCTAGCCGCTTTCGCGCTTGGCTGACAACTCGTATAGAGGCGGCCCACTGCTACTTATTGCCGCCGAATAGAACGATTACAGATATAAATGAGCACCCTGATACTTATCCCGGCCCGTCTCGGCTCGACACGGCTGCCCGGCAAGGTCCTCGCGGACATCGCCGGGGAGCCGATGATCGTCCATGTCTGGCGCCGCGCGGTCGAATCGGGGCTCGGCGAGGTCGCGGTGGCGGCTGATTCGCAGCAGATCGTTGACGCGGTGGAGAAGGCCGGCGGCCGCGCCGTGCTCACCCGGCCGGAGCATCCTTCCGGCTCCGACCGCATCTTCGAGGCGCTGAACATCCTCGATCCCGATCATCTGCACGAACGCGTCGTCAACGTGCAGGGCGACCTGCCGACCATCGATCCCGCCGCCATCAGGGCCGCGAATGCGCTGCTCGACGATTCCGCCGTCGATATCGGCACCCTCGGTGCCGTCATCACCCGCGCCGCCGAGCGCACCGACCCCAATGTCGTCAAGATGGTCGCCTCGGGCGAGGGCGCGCGCCGCCGCTGCCTTTATTTCACCCGCGCCACGGCCCCTCACGGCGAGGGCGAGCTCATTCACCACATCGGGCTCTATGCCTGGCGCCGCGCCGCGCTCGCGCGTTTTGTCCGCCTGCGACCATCGCCGCTTGAGGTTCGCGAGCGGCTGGAGCAGTTAAGGGCTCTTGAAGCCGGAATGCGTATTGATGCGGCTCTGATCGAGGATGTGCCGCTCGGTGTCGACACCGGGCATGATCTGGAACGTGCGCGCGAGATGCTGTCCGCGCGCCCGCTGTGACCGGAGTGGATTGAGTGTCGAAGAAGATCGTTTACCAGGGCGAGCCGGGCGCGAATTCCCACATCGCCTGTGTCGAGGCCTATCCGAAATGGGAGCCGCTCGCCAAGCCGACCTTCGAGGACGCGTTCGCCGCGGTCGAAAGCGGCGAGGCCGGCCTTGCCATGATCCCGGTCGAGAATTCGGTCGCCGGCCGCGTCGCGGACATCCATCATCTGATGCCGACCTCGGGCCTGCACATCGTCGGCGAGTTCTTCCTGCCGCTTCAACATCAATTGATGGCCGTCAAGGGCGCGACGCTCGCCACCGTAAAGACGGCCTATTCGCATCCGCAGGCGCTCGGCCAGTGCCGCAACACGCTGCGCAAGCTGATGCTCGAGCCGCGCGTCGCCGCCGACACCGCAGGCGCCGCCCGCCGCCTGGCCGAGACCACGGACAAGACGCGCGCCGCCATCGCCTCGCGTCTCGCCGCCGAAATCTACGGCCTCGACATCATCGCCGAGGACATCGCCGACGAGCTGCACAACACCACGCGCTTCATCGTTCTGGCCAAGGAGCCGGACTGGGCGCAGGCCGGCAACGGCCCGGTTGTCACGACATTCGTGTTCAAGGTCCGCAACGTGCCGGCCGCGCTCTACAAGGCGATGGGCGGCTTCGCGACGAACTCGGTCAACATGACGAAGCTGGAAAGCTATCAGCTCGAGGGCGAATTCGTCGCGACACAGTTCTACGCCGACATCGAGGGCCACCCGGAAGACCCGAACGTCACGCTGGCGCTGGAAGAACTCGCCTTCTTCTCCGCCGAGCTGAAAATCCTCGGCGTCTATCCGGCCCATCCGTTCCGGTTCGAAGAGCGGCAGAAGCAGGCCTAGCGGAACCCTTGCGCCGTCCCGCGGTTGAACTGCGGGAGGCGTCCATGCGCGCGACATGTTTGGCTGCGGTTCTGGTTCTGGCGTCCGGTGCGGCATTCGCGCAGCAAGGGGACTGGCCGACCTTCACCTCCAAGCAGTTCGGGCTCCAGATTGCGTATCCCGATGCCTATGTCGGCGACATGTCGCGGGCGGCGGAAGGCCATTTCGCGCTGAAGAACGACGGCGTGCTGCTGCTGAGCCTCGACGAGCTTGGCGGCGCTGATCTTGAATCCTTCCTGCGCCGCTCACTCCTCAAGGACATCGACGTCACCTATGAGCGCCGCAAGAAGAACTGGATGGCGTATTCCGGCTATGCCGGGGACTACATCGTCTATGGCCGCACCCATCTGTCCTGCGGCCGGCGCTACGCCCATTCGTTCCTGATCCGCTATCCGCGCGGCGAACGCGCCATCTACGACCGCGTGGTCGAGAAACTCTCGCATTCCCTGCGTGTCGCGCCGGAATTCCGCAGACGCTGCTGACCTAGGCCAGTTTTTCGCGGATCGCGGCGGCGAGACTGTCCATCCACCCATCATCGTAAGGCTTCGCCGCGCCGGAGCCCCACACCGGCCCCGGCCAGGCGGCGTCGCCCTCGACGCGCGCCACGACATGTACATGCAGCTGCGGCACGAGATTGCCGAGCGCGCCCACGTTCAGCTTGTCGCACGGCGCCACGGCCCTGAGCGCATCCGCCGCGCGGCAGGTCTCCGCCATCAACAGCGTACGGTCGGCTTGGATGAGATCCGTAATCTCGACCGCGCCCTCGCGCATCGGCACCAGAACGAGCCACGCAAACCGCGCGTCGTTCATCAGCCGCACGGTGCAGAGATCGAGATCGCACACCGGCGCGGTGTCGGCGGCGAGGCGGGGGTGAAGGCTGAAACCCATGCTTGCGGTTAGCACAGCGCCGTTCGGTCGGAAAGCGGCTCTCCTCTCCCCTTGTGGGAGAGGACGACTCATGGCCGGAGGCCATGAGCGAGGTGAGGGGTACGGACATGGCCGGATAAGTCGGACCCCTCACCCGGCGGCGGCTTCAGCGCTTGCCGGCCTCTCACGCAAGGGAAGAGGCGCCTCAGGCGGCGCGGTTGCGGCTCCGCTTCGCGCCCGCGCGCAGGAAGGCCAGCACGGGGCGCTCCTCCGGCTTCAGGCCGCGCCGCCGCGCGGCGTTCTGCTCGGCCCGCTCGAAGGCGCGCGGCAGCGAGCCGTCGAGAAAGCTCTCGACCACGGACGGATGCACATAGCAGCGCCGCGAGATCGCCCGCGTATTGACGAGCCGTTCCGCCACGGTGTCGATGGCGGCGTTCAGCTTGCGCGTCGCCTCGGTCTTCGAGGCGAAGGCGCCCGCCTCGTTCAGCGCGTGCGCGGCGGTCACGGTCCCGGCCCAGGTGCGGAAATGCTTGGCGCTGAAGCCGTTGCCCGCGATGGCGCGGATATAGTCGTTCACATCCTCGCTGGTGATGGGGTGCGGGTTGCCGTCGCCGTTCCAGTACTGGAAGAGGTTCTGCCCCGGAATGTCCTGACACTGGCGCACGATGCGCGCGATGCGGCGGTCATAGACCGTCAGCTTCCAGCTCTTGCCGCTCTTGCCCTTGAAGGCGAAGCGCAGCCGCTCCGACCCGGCCTCGACATGCTTGTTGCGCAGCGTGGTCAGGCCGAAGCTCTTGTTGTCGCGCGTGTACTTTTCGTTGCCGATGCGGATCAGCGTGGTGTCGAGCAGATACACCACGGTCGCCAGAACCTTCTCGCGCGTCAGGCCGCGCGCCGAAAGGTCCTTCTCGATCCGCCGGCGTATGTGCGGCAGCCGTTCGGCGAATTCGAGCAGGCGCTCATACTTCGTCTCGTCGCGCACCTCGTTCCATTTCGGATGGTAGCGGTATTGCTTGCGCCCTTTGACGTCGCGGCCGGTGGCCTGGATATGGCCGTTCGCCCTGGCGCAGATCCAGACATCGGTCCAGGCCGGCGGAATGGCGAGGCTCCTTATGCGCGCCAGCACCTTCTCGTCGCGCACGGGCTGGCCGCGCCTCGCATAGCCGAAGCCCGCGCCGTCTTTCTCGCGCGAAATGCCCGGCTCGTCGTCGGTCACATAGACGAGACCGGCGTTCTCCGCCGACAGCATCGGGTCGTGCGCCGGGCACGCATCGTCGTCGGGTTTTAGGAGCGCCTGATCCATGAAAATCCACACCTCCGGCGCGGATAAACGCGCGAAGGGGCGGGAGGTTCAACCGTTCCCCTCTCCCGCTTGCGGGAGAGGACGACTCGACGCCGGGAGGCGTCGAGCGAGGTGAGGGGGAATTACACCCCGTGTCCTCATCCTGAGCCGGACTCGCGCGTTTGGGCGAGCCGCGTCGAAGGATAGTCGGCAGGCCGGTCCCCTCCCTCCTCCTTGTGGGGGTGGCCCGAGCAAAGCAAGGGTCGGGTGGGGGCTACCCGTACGTACCGGGCTTCACCCCACCCGGCCGCGGTTCGCTCCGCTCTCCGCGTCCACCGCCCCATCAAGGGGAGGGAGGTCGCCCGGCGCCGTCACCACGGCCTCAAACCTGTTCCTGAGGAGGCGCGCAGCGCCGTCTCGAAGGATGGCCGCAGACACGGTGCCCCTCCTCTCCCCTTGAGGGAGAGGGTCGACTCGCGCCCTCAGGCGCGAGCGGGGTGAGGGGTATGGGCGAGACGCACTGGAACCGCTGGCCGACAAGTCGATGTCGTCATTACGGACCACGCCATAGTCCGCGAAGAGAGAACTAGTCATAGAGTGCATCGAACTTCTCATATAAAGCGAAGTTTACGCGCTCCACCCAGCGCAATAATCTCTCAAAGTTCTCGTCATGAGCATCTATCCTTTTTAGCCAAAGTACGAACGCCTTGTTCGTAAATCCCAGTATCGGCGTTACGTAGCGGACATCGGCTGGCGCAGAAAAGGGGTTAGTACTGAATGTGCCATCTTCATTCTTAAATAGGCACCAGTCCATAGATTCATTCCATGACCCATGAATAGACTCGGACATCATACCGTAGGTGCAGGCATAAAAATCCTCGTGCTCAACTTCAGAAAAAATATCATAAAAGCTCTTTCCTTGAACTCGCCAACGATTGTTCTTCTGGTCGCTAAAGTCGCTTTTGGTGAATCCCTCAAACGCCATCTTTTCGCGTACAGACGTTATTAAACGCTTTCCTGCCTTCGTCTCAAAAAACGCCGAGCCACTTTCTAAATCACGGAGAATACGCAGGCGATCTTTGTAAGAGCACTTCCGATAGTCGAGGATTATGCTGTCATCTTTGGTCATTAGATATCTTGCGACGACGGCTGCTTCGAGTAGCGGGCGTTCCAAAATCCCGATTATCTCTGCATTGCCCCTTTCGTAGTATGATATTACCTCTTTCAAAAGCTTCCATGTGCGGACCAGCAATCCGAGAATCGCTGCGTCATTCAATGCAAAACCCGTGGGGTTTCGCTCTGTATTCTTCACGCGCGTGATGCAGTCGTAAATTTCGGCGGTATCTTTGTAAAAGGTCAGAGCGAATTTATTGACCGCCTCGAGCGAGGTGAGGCCGTCTCGCACGTACGACAAGTCGTACTTCGATACTATCGCCTGGATTTCAAGCATCTCATTTTGATTCCAGATTCTGCAGGATGCGTTCGATTGATCCAACGAAATAGTCGAATGGAGACAGGGCCATGGGAGACAAGTACGGGAAGTGAGGTTCGGCATTCTTGTCGAAGTCAAATTTGAGCTTAAGCGAACGAAAGAAACTTTCGTCCATATACAATTCTTCCGGACCGTGCTCGCCAAGTTTGATGTTTGCTCGGGCGGCGGCGTCAAGGGCGAGCAATTGGGCGAATGGCAAGCCTAGACTATTTAGCGAAACGTGGTTCGCTGAAGCGGAAACTCGTAGGAGTTCATCTGGATATAGGTGGTTTTGGCCCTGTGTGATGACGGTATACACGCCAAGCCCAAGAACTTCAGAGTATGCAGCCGCAATTTCCGGCAGCACTCGGATGATACGTTCTGGATCGTATTGACGATCAACGGGGTACTCAACATCACCAAAAATCCAGTTCATCTTCAGAAGCAAACTGTCGGCGAAGGAGAAGAAAGCGATATCGGGATATCGTGACGCGATCTCGTCCACTTTCTGAGAAAGAATCTGAATTTTGTCAGCTGTAAGAGTGCCTGCGAGTATCGCCGTTTTCACGCCGATTGCATCAACGAGAGCGAAGACAGAATGCGTTCGGCGGTGAAGATCCTCAAGCCAATTGGTACTTACGAATATGTGAGGTTTCTCATCATAATCTCTGCATCCGACGCATTTGATGAAATCCGCCGCCGGGAGAAACACTCTCACCTCGTGGAAGCGGTCGAAAATATTCGGGAACCAAGAAATTTCTAGTCCTGTCGCAGAGGCTTCGCGAACGGCAGCGTGAGAAATATAGCCGGGATATTCCCATGGTTCGCCTGCGAGCCCCCTTTTGAGGGCCGCTTCGTATTCCTCCATCCACTTCTCGCCCATCAGGTACAGATCACGGTCTTTTGGAATCTGATCTATCGGGTACTTCTGAATGTCAGGATGGTCGAACATTGTAGGGAGCTTATGCGGTCGTGTCTCAGTTTGAAACTGGCGGCTTCAGCTTTGGCCTCTTGACAATATTCCTATTCTGTGCTACACCCACAACACTCTTTCTCACGGAGGGGGCGGTCCGGACCGTCCAGATCGCGGGGAAGGGTGCGGTGGCCGGAGGGCCGGGGAGTAACGTTCCCTGATCCTTCGGAGGCCCAAGGCCGATGGTCCTGCTCCCCCCTGCGGGGGCGCGAGGCCTCCCTTGGTGACCTGATGTGGGACCCGTACCAACGGGACACGCAGGTCGATGAGGCCGCCAATGGAGGAGAACAAGCCAATGTCCTCCAGGGGCCCTCGGCAGCAAGCCGAAGAACCACCGCGCGCGGGACGCCGCGAGAGCGCCGTCCCCGAGGTAAGTACACAAGGTGTTGGCTTTATCTTTCGCCAACGCCGCCGCGGGAGCGGTCAATCTCCCGGCGTCCCGCGCGCCCCCTCCAGAGGGGTGTCACGTTGGATCGCAGAGCTTCCAAAGACGGGAGCGGATTTCGCGCGCCTGCCCCTCTCTCCCGCCTGCGGGAGAGAGCCGACTCGCCGAAGGCGAGCGGAGAGAGGGGGCCGCACATTCCCCTCTCCCGGTGCGCTTCGCGCACTCGACCTCTCCCGCAAGCGGGAGAGGTGGGATCAGAGCTTGCCGAGAGCATCGGCGATAACGGTCAGCACGCCTTCGCGGTTCTGGCTGAGATGGCTGTTCCAGAAGCGCAGCACGCGCCAGCCCCGTTCGTTCAGATATTGCGTGCGAACTCGATCATAGTCGCTGTCGAGATGCTGGCTGCCGTCGAGCTCGATGATGAGCCTCTGCTGGACGCATGCGAAATCCGCGACATACGGCCCGACAGGCACCTGCCGCTTGAACTTCACGCCGGCAAGGCGCTTGGCGCGCAAGAGCCGCCACAGCCTTGTTCCGCGTCGGTCTGATTCCGCCGGAGGTTCCGTGCCGCGCCGAGCTTCTGCTCTTCACGCATGTCATCTCAAATAAACGCCGTCACCAGTCCGGCGAAGGCGCAGCAGAGCGACAGGCCGAGGGGCCGACACCAGCATGCAGACTTCGAAATCGTTCGACATCGCGCAATTCCCCAGGGGCCCGTCTGCGCGGGTCCTCCCGAGGCGAAGGCTAGCGCGATTCCCGCATCGGGCAAGCTCGGGCGTTGACAGGGCTGCCATGCCGGGCGAGAGACGCCACCAAATAATTTGGACACATTGAGGAAACCGATGACCGATGCCGCGCTGGAAACCGCCGTCGAAGCCGCCTGGGAGCGCCGCGAAAGCCTGAACGCTGCCACGAAGGGCGCCGACCGGGAGGCGGTCGAGACCGCGCTCGATCTGCTGGACAGCGGCAAGGCGCGCGTTGCCGAGCCGAAGGGCGGCCAGTGGGTCGTCCACCAGTGGCTGAAGAAGGCGGTGCTGCTGTCCTTCCGCCTCAACGACATGGAGGCGATCCCCGGCGCGCCCGGCGGCGCCAGCTGGTGGGACAAGGTGCCGTCGAAATTCGACGGCTGGGGCGAGGCCGAGTTCAAGGCGGCGGGCTTCCGCGCCGTGCCGGGCGCCATCGTCCGCCGCTCGGCCTATATCGCCCCCTCGGTCGTGCTGATGCCGAGCTTCGTCAATCTCGGCGCCCATGTCGGCGAAGGCTCGATGGTCGATACCTGGGCCACGGTCGGCTCCTGCGCGCAGATCGGCAAGCATGTCCACCTCTCGGGCGGCGTCGGCATCGGCGGCGTTCTGGAGCCGCTGCAGGCCAATCCGACCATCATCGAGGACAATTGCTTCATCGGCGCGCGCTCCGAGGTCGTCGAGGGCGTCGTCGTCCGCAAGGGCAGCGTGCTGTCGATGGGCGTGTTCATCTCCGCCACCACCAAGATCGTCGATCGCGCGACCGGCGAGGTCTTTGTCGGCGAGGTTCCGGCCTATTCGGTGGTCGTGCCCGGCTCGCTGCCCGGCAAGCCGCTGCCGGACGGTTCGCCCGGCCCCTCGCTCTATTGCGCCGTCATCGTGAAGCGGGTGGACGAGCAGACCCGCTCAAAGACCTCGATCAACGATCTTTTGCGGGATTGACGCGCCGGGGAGGGGATTCCACCCTGCGCCGCGACATCTGAGGCCATAAGTGACCGATCCCAAGAATCCCGTCGAACTGGCGCAGGCGCTCATCCGCTGCAAGAGCATCACGCCCGAAGAGGGCGGGGCGCTCACGCTGCTGCGCGATGTGCTGAAGGAAGCGGGCTTCGAGACCTTCATCGAGACCTTCTCCGAGCCCGGCACGCCCGACGTCGCCAATCTTTACGCGCGCATCGGCACTACCGGCCCGGTTCTGCTGCTGGCCGGGCATACCGATGTCGTGCCGCCCGGCGATGTCGCGGCGTGGAGCGTTCCGCCGTTCGCCGGCGAGGTGAAGGGCGACAGCCTGTACGGACGCGGCGCGGTCGATATGAAGGGCGGCCTCGCCGCCATGATTTCCGCCGCGGTGCGCTATCTGTCCGAGGGCGGCGGCACCACGAAGGGCTCCATCGCCTTTCTCGTCACCGGCGACGAGGAGGGACCGTCGGTCAACGGCACGCCGAAGATCCTGAAATGGGCGCTCGCGCGCGGCGAGACGTTCGACCACTGCCTGCTCGCCGAGCCGTCGAGCGTCGAGCGCGTCGGCGACGAGATCAAGATCGGCCGCCGCGGCTCCGTTTCCGGCATTCTCACGGTCCACGGCACGCAGGGCCATGTCGCCTATCCGAAGCAGGCCGACAATCCGATCCGCCGCCTGCTGCCGCTGCTCAACGCGCTCGGCCAGCCGCTCGACTACGGCACGGCGAATTTCGAGCGCACCAATCTCGAGATCACCAGCGTCGATACCGGCAACGAGACGGTGAACATCATCCCGTCCAAGGTCACGGCGCGGTTCAATGTCCGCTACAGCGACGCGCATACGCTCGACAGTCTCAAGACCCTGATTGCCGAGCGCCTGGAGCGCGCCGCCGGCGATACCCGTTACGATCTGGAGTTTCTGCCCGGCGCGTCGTCGAGCTTCGTTGCCGAGCCGGGGCCGTTCGTCGACATGGTGGTTTCTGTCATTCGCGAGGAAACCGGCGCGCGGCCGAAACTTTCCACCGGCGGCGGCACCTCCGACGCGCGCTATATCAAGGACGCGTGCCCGGTCGTGGAGTTCGGCCTGCGCAACGCCACCATGCATCAGGTGGACGAGCGGGTTTCTCTTTCTGATCTTGAAACCGCGACGCGTATTTACCAGCGCCTTCTCGCCCGCTATTTCGGCGCGCAGATAAAACTCGAACCCGCGGATCTGATGGCGGCGGTCAGCGGCGCGGTGGTCGAGCCTCCGGTACAGGAGCCCGCGCAACTCGAATCATTGCAGGCGGATTTTCCCGAACCTCCCGCCAACGCCATCAGCGTCGAAAGCGATCTTGAGGCGTTGCTCGAGGCGGAGCTCAATCTGACGGGAACTGAAGCCCAGGAAGAAGCGGCGTCCGACTCAAAAACAGCCGACGTTGAGGAGCCGGCAGGCGATCTGGTCAATACACCGGAACAAAGGCGGTGATGAAGCCCGACTGCTGCAGATATTCGATCCCCTCCATTACGGGATAGGCCAGAAGCAGCGGTAGTGCATCAGCAACCGTTCGCATCAGACGGCGTGGACTGATCTCTAGGCTTTCGCTGTCCTGCCAATTGGCAAAGCTCGGTCCGAAGCGTGGCACATGCGTGCAATAGCGGGCGTAATCCTCTCCGAATATTCCAAGCAGCACACGCTCTTCGCGGATCACGACCGGCCGGAAGACCATGATCGTCGCTGCCGCCAGAAAGAGGCCGGGCGTTACCGCGCCTGTCTGCAGGCCGATGCCGGCGACGCCAAGGAACGTAAAAAGATAAAGCGGGTTCCGGCTGACCGAGTAGGGGCCGGTGGTGACGAGCGATGCCAGCTTCCGCCCGCCGATATACAGCGTGCACCATGCCCGTCCCGCGATCGCAACGATCAGAACCCAGATTCCGGCGCTCTCGATAATTTCGTGAGCGCCCTTCGGCCATGCCGAATGTACGAATGCGAGCACGCAGACGGCCGTAATGCCTAGCGCCAGAAGCGCGGCCTTCCGCAGGCGCTGGATTTGGCCGAGATTCAGGTTGGTCGCTTGCTCGCTCATGTCTCCCCCGGTCAGGGATAATCAACGCGCACCAGATAAAGGCCGCAAGATGGCGCCAGTGCGCCGCAGCGGGTGCGTTCCTTCGCGTCGAGCGCGGCTTGCAGGGCGTCCGGTGTCCATTTGCCTTCGCCGACGAGTTTCAGCGAGCCGGCCATCGAGCGCACCTGATGGTGCAGGAAGCTCCGCGCGGACGCGCGGATCACGACCGCTTCTCCCGCGCGCGACACATCCAGCCGGTCGAGCGTTTTCTCAGGTGACTTTGCCTGGCATTCCGTAGCGCGGAACGTCGTGAAGTCATGCTTGCCGACAAGATGCTGCGCCGCGATGTGCATTGTCTCGACGTCGAGCCGCCGTGGCACCTGCCACGCACGGGCGAACTCCAGCGTAAGCGGCGGCCGCCGGTCGATAATGACATACTCGTAATGACGCTTCATCGCGGAGAAACGTGCGTCGAATTCCGCCGACACGCGCTCCGCCATCAGCACGGCGACTGGATGCGGGCGCGCCTGCGCGTTGATTGCGTCGCGCACGGTATCGATTGGCCAATCCCTGGACAGTTCGACATGCGCCACCTGTCCGCGTGCATGGACGCCGGCGTCGGTGCGTCCCGCGCCGCCGACGCGCACCTCTTCGCCGGAGAAGGCAAACACGGCATCTTCCAGAACCTGCTGGACCGACAGTCCGTTGTCCTGCCGCTGCCAGCCGACGAAGGATGTGCCATCATATTCGATGGTGAGTTTGTAGCGTGGCATCAGGTGAATGCTGCGCCGCGTTCCAGCCGCGCGCCGCGCGCAAAATCGCTGAACGCCATCGGCCCTTTGCCGGCACGCTGTACGGTCACGAGCCGTACCGCGTTCGCTCCGCATGCGATCAGTCCCATGTGGTCGAGCAGCACTCCGGCTGTCCCGTTGCCGTCCGCAACTTCGCTGCGCAGGAGCTTCAGGCGCTCCGGTCCCTTGGCGGTTTCAAACTCCGTCCATGCACCCGGAAAAGGCGACAGACCACGAATATGATTGTGAACCTCGGCGGCGGACCTGGACCAGTCCACGCGGGTTTCGGCATTGCTAAGCTTGGATGCGTATTCGACGCCAGCACTAGGCTGAGGCGTGAAAGTCAGTTGGCCGGACTCCAGCGCAAGCAGCGCTTTGACCATCAGGGGCGCGCCAAGGCGGGACAGCCTTCCGTGCAGCTCACCGGCAGTTTCGTTTTGTGAGATGGCGGTGCGTTCGACCAACGCCACCGGACCCGTGTCCAGCCCCTCGTCCATCTTCATGACGGCAACGCCGGTCTCGGAATCGCCCGCCATGATGGCACGGTTGATCGGTGCCGCGCCACGCCAGCGCGGCAGCAGAGATGCGTGAAGATTGAAGCAGCCTTCGCGCGGCGCTTCGAGAACGGCTTTCGGCAGCAGCAGGCCGTAAGCGACCACCACGGCGGCGTCGGCGCGATGGCCGCGGAATGTCTCCGTCGCATCCTCGCTCTTGAGCGAGGCCGGTGTCAGAACTGGAAGGTCGAACAGATCGGCGGCCGTATGGACGGGCGTGCGGGTTTCGGCCATGCCGCGTCCGGCGCGCTTGGGTGCGCGAGTATAGACCGCAACCACCTCATGGCCCGCCTCCTTGATCGCTGCCAGCGTCGGCACGGCGAAATCCGGAGTCCCCATGAAGACGATGCGCAGGCTCACAGCTCGCCTACATTCTCGATGTCGTCGCCGTCGTCCGGTGGCGGGGTTTTTGGCCCGGGCGTGGGCGTATAGGTCTGCGGGCCTTCGCGCTTGAAAAGCTTCACGGCCTTTTTCCAAACCATGTCGCGTTTCAGTTTCGAGATGTGGTCGATAAAGAGCACGCCGTCGAGATGGTCGATCTCGTGCTGGATGCAGGTAGCCAGCACCCCTTCCGCCTCGATTTCCCGCGCCTCGCCTTCGCGGGTGGTGAAACTCACCCGCACTTTGGCCGGCCGCTCAACCTCTTCGTAGTAATCGGGGATGGAAAGACAGCCTTCCTCATAGACGGACAGGTCTTCCGATTCCCAGGTGATCTCGGGATTGATGAGCGCGAGCGGCACTTGTTCGTCGTCACGCTTCGACACGTCCACGACCGCAAGCCGCTTCATGACGCCGATCTGCGGCGCCGCGAGGCCGATTCCCGGCGCGGCATACATGGTCTCGAACATGTCGTCGATCAGCGTCTGAAGCTCGGCGTCTATCGTCTCGATGCGCTCAGTCTTCTGCCGGAGCTTCTCGTCGGGAATCACAAGGATGGGGCGGATGGTCATGTCGTGCGCGAGATAAGACGCCTGTCGGAAGGCGTCAAACGTTCATGCTCTGTTCCTGCCGTCGGATTCTGATATAAGAGCTCGATGGATGCGATTCTCTTCAATCTCGGCGATTATCCCGTTTCCCTGTTGCAGACCGGGGCCGCCGTCTCCGCCCTCGTCGTTGCCCTTCTTCTTTTTCTCTCGATTCTTCTTTTCCGGCAGAGCAGCGAGCGTGGACTCGAGGCACGGGCTCAGCTTGAACGCCAATCGCGGACGGAAGAGCAGGTCGACGCCTTGCTCCGCTCCCAGATGGAGTTGTTCGGACGGCTTCAGGGCGTAGGCGAGGTTCTGTCCAACAAGCAGTCGGAGCTGGCCAAGGCCGTGTCCGAACGGCTGGACAATGTCACGCAGCGCGTTGGCGAAAATCTTGTGACGGGTGCAAAGGCCACAGCCGAGCAGCTCAGCAAGCTGGAAGCGCGCCTCGCCGTTATCGACGCCGCGCAGCAGAATATCGGCTCTCTCTCGGATCAGGTGACGAACCTCACCAGCATTCTTTCGAACAAGCAGGCGCGCGGTGCGTTCGGCCAGGGGCAGATGGAAGCCATCATCAAGGATGCCCTGCCAGCCAATGCTTACACCTTTCAGGCCACGCTTTCGACACGCGCGCGGCCCGACTGCCTGATCTGGCTCCCGGGAGACACTCGCGGTCTTGTCGTCGATGCCAAGTTTCCGCTCGAGGCGTTCGAGGAGCTTCGGCGGGCCGAGGACGAAGCTGCCGAGCGCGCCGCCGCTCAGAAGATGCGGGCGGACATGATCACGCACATCCAGGCCGTGCGGCAGTATCTGATCCCCGAGGAAACGCAGGAGATGGCGCTGCTGTTTGTGCCGTCGGAGGCGTTGCATGCCGAACTGCACGAACGGTTTGAGGATATCGTGCAGCGTGCCCACAAGGCGCGGGTTCTGATCGTTTCGCCTTCTCTCCTGATGCTGTCGATCCATGTGGTGAAAGGATTGATGCGCGACGCCGCGATGCGCGAGCAGGCGCATGTCATTCAGAGAGAGGTCGGCTTTCTTCTGGAAGATGTCGGACGGCTTGTGGATCGCGCCGGCAACCTCAAGCGCCATATGGCGCTCACCGAAAAGGATCTGCGCGAGATAGAGACATCGGCAGAAAAAATCGCCCGGCGCGGCACCGCCATCGACAAGATGGATTTCGACGGCCCGACCCCACAAGGGCAGGGGCTTGTATCGCAAGCACAAGGCGAAATCGTATTGCCCAATCCGATCACGTCGCGCGAGGCGGCTGAGTAGGCGTTCTCTGCGCCACCATCAGCGTAAGTACAATGGCGGCAATGCCGATTAGCGTCGAATAGACAAAGAACGTCACGTAGCCGGCGCCGAGTGCCGCCGGTGCAACGCCGGTTTTCTGCGCGCCTGTAACGTATGCATCCGGTGTCGTTGCCGACAGCAACGGCATGAACAGGGAAAAAAGCCCCCCCTCGTTTGCGGATATGGCGGCGCCTTCGATGATGCGCCCCGACTGCGAAGCGATCAGTTTACCTGGCAGCGCATACAACGACGAGAACAGCGCATATTGCGTCGCCGTGAAGCCAGCAGACGTCAGGCTGGACATGTAGGCGATGAGGCAGGTGCCTGCAAAACCGCTGGCGACATTGTCGATCCCGATGGCGGTATACAGCGCCGGCATGGAATGCCCGACGCCTGCCAGCGCAATGAAAACAAGATTTGAGATTGGCCCCGCAAGAGCGCCGATAACCAACGCCCGCATAAGTCCCAGCTTCACAACGGCCCATCCGCCGACGAACACCCCTGCCATCGAGGCGACGACGCCAAAGACCTTTCGCACTTCGGCAATTTCGACCAGCGAGAATCCGAGATCGAGATAGAACGGGTTCATCACGTTAAGCACGAAATCCGACACGCGGTACAGACAGATGAGCGCGAGGATCAGGCTCGCGGTTCCGGCATAACGTTCAAAAAAATCGCGCAGCGGATCTCCAAAGGATGCCGCCAGATAAATGCCGGGCCGCGTGCGCATTCCCGGAATTGGAGAGCAGGCGAGGGCTACGATTCCAAGCCCGAGCACGACCGCGCCCACTTGAAGGAAGACGCTGTAGGACGTTCCACGCCAAAGCGGGCCGAGGCCGAACACACTCTCTCCCGCGATAAGCGCGAGGGGTGCGGCGTTTCCGGACAAGCCGGCGCCCGCGATCAGCGCGCCAAGCACCAGAACCGCGCCGCGCGCGATCCATTCCAGAATTTCGGCGAGCGGCCGCGACGGCACGTCTTCCGCATGAATCGGCCGTACAGCGTGGCTTCTCTCACGCGGCGCAAACAGCACGGCAAGAATGCCAATGGCCATAAGCCCGGCCATCGTCGCGTAGGAGAAGTTCCAGTTGAAGCTCTGGGCGAGGATCAGCGGCAGCGCGCCGGCGACAATCATCGCGACGCGGTAACCCCACTGATAGGCCGCCGCCATCACGCCCTGCTGGCGGTCGTCCGCCACTTCGATGCGCCATGCATCGATGACGATGTCCTGTGTGGCGCCGGCGAAGCCGACAAAGACGGCGAATGCCGCCATCGCGCCGAGGCTCGTCGCCGGGTCTTGTCCCGAGATCAGCCAGAGACCGGCCATCACGGCGATCTGGGCAACCAGCATCCACGACCGGCGGTGGCCGACCCAAAGCGTCAGTCCCGGTATGCGGGTGCGATCGACAAGCGGTGCCCAGACGAACTTCGCGGAATAGGCAAGTGTCGCAAGGCTGAAGAAACCGATGACCGCGAGCGATACGCCGCCGTCGCGCAGCCAGGCCGAGAGCGTGTCGAAGATCAGAAGATTGGGTAAACCGGCCGAGAAGCCCAGTGCCAGCATGACCAGCACGCGCCGCTGAAGGAACGCACCGATTCCCGTCGGCTGTTCCGTGGTTTCAACCTGCGTCATTCGCGCCCCCGAATCCGACGCAGACCTTGGCTGTCCCGGACGCAAATGAAAAGGGCGGCCGGAGGCCGCCCTTTCCATAAGTTCAAATCGCGTCAGACCGTAATGATCGTGACGACCTCGTAGCTATCCGGCTCGATGATCACGACGCGGCCGTCCGCGAGAACGATGAACGAGAACCCGCGATAGGCAGGCACGATCTCGACCAGCCAGACTGGTACTGGGCGGATATATGTGCGGACCCGGTCGACGGGCAGCCTCGCACCGACGTTGATATCGATGTCGATATTGACGCGCTCGACGTCAGCCGACCGAATCCTTTCGCGGATGCGGGTTCTCTGCTCCGACTTGAGTTCGACAGAAGCCGCAGCGCGGCCTTCGGTCATCTTCCCGTCCTTGCCGTCCTTCTCCGCGGTCGATCCGGACTTGGTATCGGACTTCTGACCCTGGGCGCTCGTGCCGGATTTCTCATCCTTCATTTTTTCGCCTTGGGCGCTCGTGCCGGACCTTTCGTCCTTCATCTTTTCACCCTGCGCGGACGTTCCGGACTTTTCGCCCTTCAACTTCTCGCCCTGTGCGCTCGCTCCACCGCCGGCTCCCGCGCCGCAGTTTGGGGCGCCCGGAGGACATTCGGCACCAACGCCGCCCTGGGCGCCGGCACCCGCACGATTCGGCAGCGATTCGCCCGAGGGCGCGGACATGCCGCCCGATGCGCCTCCGGATGCGCCACCCGAAGCCGCCGGAGGCTGCATGGCGCCGCCACCGCCAGCAGGCGCCTGGGCATAGGCGGCCGATATACCGACGGCAAGTGCGGCCGCAGCCGCAGTGTTCAGAAGAATGGATTTCATTGTGTCTCTCCCTGCGTCATTACATGACCGCCGGAGATACTCGCGGACGGTCCGAGGATTCAACGTGCGAACAAATTACACGTTCCACCTTCCTCGTAACGTCATGCTGCTTTAGAAGGGCGTCCGGCTCCGGATGGCGGCGGAAAGGGTGCCTTCGTCGAGATAATCGAGTTCACCGCCGACGGGAACGCCGTGCGCAAGGCGTGTTACCTTGACGCCGGACTTCGCAAGGGTGTCAGTGATGTAGTGAGCCGTCGTCTGTCCGTCGACGGTTGCGTTGAGGGCGAGGATGACTTCGGTGATCAGCCCATCCGACGCACGTTCCACGAGCTTGGCAAGATTGAGATCTTCAGGTCCGCGTCCGTCGAGTGCGGACAGTGTGCCGCCCAGTACGTGGTAGCGCGCGTTCACGGCTCCGGCACGCTCAAGCGCCCAGAGATCCGCGACGTCTTCCACGACCACGAGCACGGACGGATCGCGCGTCGCGTCGGCGCAGATGGCGCAGGGATCGGACGTATCGACACTTCCGCAATTCGAGCAGACCTTCACGCTGTCGCGCGCCTCGGCGAAAGCATCGGCGAGCGGTGCGAGCAGAGCCTCCTTCTTGCGGATAAGATGCAGCGCCGCGCGCCGCGCAGAGCGCGGCCCCAGCCCCGGAAGGCGGGCAAGCAGCTGGATCAGCCGTTCGATCTCGGGTCCGGCGACGGAGCGGGGCATGTCAGAACGGCAGCTTCATCCCCGGCGGAATGGGCAGGCCGGCCGTCGCGTCCTGCATCATCGAGGCTGCGATATCGGCCGCCTTTTTTCGTGCATCGGCATGCGCGGTGAGGATGAGGTCCTGCACCATTTCCTTCTCTTCCGGCGTGAGCAGGTCTTCGGCGATCTCGATATTGGTGAGGTCACCCTTCGCGGTGAGCTGAATGCGCACGGCGCCGTCGCCGGCCTCGCCTTCCACCAGCGTATTTTCCAGCGCCGTCTGCATCTCCGCCATGGCGGCCTGCAGCGCCTGCGCCTTCTTCATCATGCCAAGAATGTCCATCAGCTAATCCTCATCCTCCGGCTCCGGCGGCGGCTCCGTCGCGGATGTGTCGGGTGTTTCGGCGGTGCGTACATTGATGATCTCGGCGCCGGGAAACCGTTCCAGAACCTTCTGCACATCCGGATGAGCGGCAACGCCGCGCCGTTTGGAGTCGCGTTCCTCATCCGCACGCTCGCGCAGGGTGGGATCGCCCTCTTGCGAAGAGATAGCAACGACCCAGCGCTTGCCGGTCCATGCCGTCAGCTTGCGACCGATATCCGCGGCAAGGCCCGCAGGGGCGCCGGCGGAAGGTGCAAATTCCATGCGGCCGTCCTCGAAGGAGACAAGACGTACATCGCGCTCAAGCGCGATCTTCAGCGTGATGTCGCGGTTCTTCTCGGCAAGGGCGATTGCGTCCTGCAGCGTTTCCAGCCGGATGATGGACTGCGTTTCGGCGGACGCGCGTGGCGCCGCCGAGGGAACAGGATCGTTGGTGCGCGTTGCCACCGCAAAGGCCGCCGAACCCTGCGACGACGGTGCGCCGCCACCACGCGGAGGCGGGGGAGGAGGGCTCTGTAGGGGCGCTCCATCTTTCAAGGCACGGAGCGCCTCGTCCGGCGTCGGCAGATCGGCGGCATAGGCCAGGCGCACCAGAACCATGTCGGCAGCCTGGGCAGGCTTGGGCGATGCCTGGACTTCGGTGATTCCCTTGGTAAGCACCTGCCAGGCACGCGCCAGAATTTTCTGGGAAAGCCGCGCCGCGAAATCCTTGCCGCGCAGGCGTTCGACTTCGGTGATCGAGGGATCGTCGAGAGCCGCGGGAGACAGCTTCACGCGCGTGACGAAATGCACGAACTCGCCGAGATCGGCGAGAACGACGGCCGCATCCGCGCCGCCGTCATAAAGTTCGCGAAAAATGTCGAGCGAGGATTTGGCCTCGCCGTTCATCACCGCTTCGAACAGATCGACGATGCGGCCGCGATCGGACAGGCCGAGCATCTGGCTGACGGCTCCAGCTTCGACCTTCGAGCCGCCATGCGCGATCGCCTGATCGAGTATGGACAGCGAGTCGCGCACCGAGCCTTCGGCGGCGCGGGCGATCAGCGCCAGCGCCTCGTCGTCGGCGGTGAGGCCTTCCTTCGCGATGATGTTCTTGAGGTGGTCGGCGAGAAGCGCGGAATCGACGCGGCGCAGCGAAAAGCGCTGGCAGCGCGACAGCACCGTCACCGGTACTTTTCGCACTTCGGTCGTGGCGAAGATGAATTTCACATGCGGCGGCGGCTCTTCGAGCGTTTTGAGAAAGGCGTTGAACGCCTTGTCCGACAGCATGTGGACTTCGTCGATGATGTAGACCTTGTAGCGCGCCGAGGCGGGGGCGTAGCGCACGCCGTCGAGAATTTCGCGGACATCGTCGATGCCGGTATGGGAGGCGGCGTCCATTTCGAGGACGTCGACATGGCGCGATTCCATGATCGCCTGGCAGTGGACGCCGGTTTCCGTGAGATCCACTGTCGGTCCGCCGGAACCGTCGGCGCGTTCGAAATTGAGGGCGCGGGCGAGAATGCGCGCGGTCGTCGTCTTGCCGACGCCGCGGACGCCGGTCAGCATCCAGGCTTGGGCGACGCGGCCGGTTGTAAACGCGTTGGTGAGGGTTTTCACCATCGCGTCCTGGCCGATCAGATCGGCAAAGTTCCAGGGGCGGTATTTTCGGGCGAGAACGCGATACGCGCCCGGACCGGAATCGTGCTCTGCCATCGGCTGATTTGACAGGTCTCGGAGAGGGTGCGCAAGGCGCGGAGTGGGAGGTCGGACAACGACCCGAGACGGGCTCGTTAGGGCTGCTTCCTTCCGGATCTGACCCGGTTGGCGAGTGGCTCGTCCATCGCCAACCTCCCGCGCCCTATATCGGGGGTTCCGGCGGCTCATGCAACCCTCATCGTTCCCCGGACAAGCCGCGCACAGCGCGGCGCGATCCGGGGTCCAGCATGAGCGGCGCAGCCGCTCATTGAGCGCGCCTTCGGCGCGAGTCACTCCTGGGTCCCGGATCGGCGCTCGGCTGCGCCTTGCTTGTCCGGGACACGCGAGATGCACGCGCGCGAAATCCGCTCCCGTGTTTGAGAGCTGAACGGCCCAACTGACAGCCCCTGGAGGGGCGCGCGGGACGCCGGGAGATTGACCGCTCCCGCGGCGGCGCTGGCAGTGTTTGAGAACACCAGCACCAGTTTGTCATTCACCTCGGGGAAGCCGCTCTCTCAAGTTTCGCAATCCGCGAACACTTGATTGCGCCGGCGTCCCGCGCACGGTGTCTTTTCGGCTTGCTGCGTGCTCGCCCCTGGAGGCTTAGCTTTGTAGCCTCCACTAACGGGACCCCGTGCCGGCCTCTGGCCTCCCGGTTTGGAGGTTAACGGACCGGCCGACCGCAGGGGTCTCCTGTGGCGGGTGTACTGAGCCCGCCGGGACCGCACGCCTTGGGCCGTTCGGTTCAGGGAGCGACCCCCTCGCCGAACACCGCACTTCCGATCCGCAACCAGAACGCCTCATGACCGCGCCCTCCGTGACCGAAAGCACGCCCTGTGTAGCAGATCATAGGAATAAAGTCAAGACAGTAATTCCTGGGGCCGAGGCCGATGTCCCGGTCTTGAAAGGCCGAAATCCTTCAACCACATCGCAAGCGTCCCGGCAGCCGCCCGGCCGGGGCGCCGACGAAAGGAGAGACAGGGCGATATGGAGACTACAATGACCGCGATCGCCACACCCGGGGCCACGCTTTCGCTGGAGATCGAACGCCTGCTGAACCCCGCCAGCTTTTATTCTCGTCCTCGCGACGTCCTGGACGATCCCGCGCTTTCGATCATCGAAAAACGCGCAATCCTCTCATCGTGGGCATCGGATTGCTGCGCCGTCGAATCTCATCCGGACTTGCGGCAACCGCTGGAAACTCCGGCTCCGATTGCCTTCGACGACATCATGGAAGCGCTGAAGGAACTCGATACGCACGACGACCGTCCACCACGCAAGCCGCTCTGGAAACGGTATCCTCCGAAGAGGAAGCCCGGAGGCGGGCCGCAGCTTTCCGCATAGTCTTCAGAAAAACAGGCCGGGCGTGCGGTGCCCGGCCTGTACGATGCGTTGAAAATTCAGGATCTGATGAGACGCAGAAGCACGAGAAGGATCACCGCGCCGATCGTGGCGTGAATGATGGCGGCAACGATGCCGGCGCCGAGCGAGACGCCAAGGAACGGGAACAGCCAGCCCGCGATGAGCGCGCCGACGATGCCGACGACGATGTTGCCGAGCAGGCCGAAGCCGAACCCCTTGACCAGAACGCCAGCCAGCCAGCCGGCGATGGCGCCGACGATCAGGAATACAAGCAGACTTTCAACGCCCATGAGTTTAGTCCCTCCATTAGGGGAGGGTAGAGTGGGCCGCGACGCCGCGCGCTGTCGATGGGTGCGACAGGGATAGTCACAGCGGAGATTTGGAAGGACTTCGGCATTTACGCCCGTTCCGGCTGCGGCTCGCGGTATTCCGCGAGGGCCTGCCGCAGGATCAGGAACGAGGAGTTGAGGAAAAGCGCCGCCATCAGCGCCGCGACGGCGAGGTCCGGCCACGCGGACGCCGTACCCCAGACGCCGAGCGCGGCAAACATGACGACGACATTGCCGATGGCGTCATTTCGCGAACACAGCCACACCGAGCGTACATTGGCGTCTCCATCCTTATAGGGCGCGAGCAGCGCGACGCTTGCCAGATTTGCCGCCAGCGCCATCACGCCGATCACGCCCATGATCTCGGCGCGCGGCACGCCGAGCACGAGAACCTGCCAGGCCGTCGAGCCGAGTACCCACAGGCCCATCACGCTGAGGCTGAAGCCCTTGGCCAATGCGGCCATCGACCTTACGCGTATGGACATGCCGATAACGGCGAGGCTGATGCCATAGGTCAGCGTGTCGCCGAGAAAATCCAGCGCGTCGGCCTGCAGCGCCTGCGAACCGGCGATGCGGCCGGCGATCATCTCGGTCAGGAACATCGCGCCGTTGATGGCGATGACGATCCAGAGAATCGTCTTGTAGCGCGCGTCCATGCCGTCGAAGCGGACATTTGCCCCGCAGCACCCGCCCACAGCCGTCTGGCCCCGCTCCGCGCCGTGCGCGTGGTTCTGCCTCTGTGTCCGCGAGCCCTGGCCGCAGCATGAATCCGCCATGAAACTTCCCTTCGCAATGGCCGCCGGCGATCTGTATAAAACCCGTAGAAGCGACAGGTTCAAGAGGTGGCGGGATGGCGCCTGCGATCGGATATCCAGCCATGAACAACGAGAGCGACTCGCTATAGAAACGGATGAGGAGGCTTCCGTGATGAACGTCTCGCTCCAAATGACCTTCAGGTGCATCGTGGCATTTGCCGGCCTGTGCGCACCCTGCGTCGTGCACGCACAGCAGTCCGATGATAAATCCGGCACCAATCCGTCGGTTCTGCACCGCACCGCGTCGGTTTCGAACGAGTATCGCGCGCTTCCGGACGACTATTTTTACGACGTCGCCAACTTCCGCTACGTGGAGCCCATGCTCGACGGAAGGGTGGCGCTCCGGCTGACCGTTCCGCTCGAAGCGACCGATTTGCCGAGCTTCGACGATGCCGGCATTGGCGACGTCGCGGTCAGGGGCATCTGGATTGCCCACAAGAGCCCGGAACAGGCTTTGGTGCTCAGTACAGAAATCTATGCGCCGACGGCAAACGAAGATTATTTCGGCACCGGAAAATGGGTCGCTGCGCCGGGCCTGACATGGGTGCTCTTTCCGCACCCGGAGATCATCATTGCACCGTCGTTTGTACACAACCTCTCATTTGCCGGCGACGAGAGCCGGGCCGACGTGAACCGCTCCGATTTCGATCTCTACACGGTTTACAAGCCCCATGGACAGAAGTGGTGGATCACCTCCGACCTCACAATCAGCCATGACTTCGAGGCGGATGCCACGCCGCTGTCCTGGGAGGTTGCGTTCGGACGCAATCTCGCCACGCTGGAGAACGGCGCTGCCTTGAACGGCTATATCAGGCCGGGTGTGGGCGTCGGCAACGACCGTCCTTACGATTTCAATATCGAGGTGGGTCTCTCGCTGGTTGGCTTCTGACGGTCGGCGACGGATAAGAAAAAGGCCGCCTAGAGGCGGCCTTTTTGCAATATACGTACGTTATTCCTGCGGTTTCGGCTTTCTCCGGAACAGGTCCTTGAGATTGTCCCAGAGCTCTATCTTCACGCCCTGCCGCTTCATGATCGTCGCCTGCTGAAGGATCGAGAGCAGGTTGTTCCACGACCAGTAGATGACGAGGCCTGCGGGGAACGATGCCAGAAGGAAGGTGAAGAACAGCGGCATCCAGGTGAAGATCATCGCCTGCGTCGGATCCGGCGGAATCGGGTTGAGGCGCATCTGCAGGAACATCGTGATGCCCATGATGATCGGCCAGATGCCGAGCATGAGGAACGCGCCGATAACCGGTACGGACGACGGATCCCACGGGATGAGGCCGAACAGGTTGAAGATCGAGGTCGGATCGGGCGCCGAAAGGTCGCGGATCCAACCGAAGAACGGCGCGTGGCGCATTTCGATGGTGACGAACAGCACCTTGTAGAGCGCGAAGAAGACCGGGATCTGGATCAGGATCGGCAGGCAGCCGGCGGCCGGATTGATCTTCTCCTTCTTGTACAGCTCCATCATCGCCTTCTGCTGGGCGAGCTTGTCGTCCTTGAAGCGGTCGCGCATCGTGACCAGCTCGGGCTGGATCTTCTTCATCTTCGACATCGACTCGTAGCTCTTGTTGGCGAGCGGATAGAAGACGAGCTTGATGAGCACGGTGGTGATGAGGATCGACACGCCGAAATTGCCGACGAGGTGGAAGAAGAATTCCAGCACCCAGAACAGCGGCTTGGTAATGAAATAGAACCAGCCCCAGTCGATCATCAGTTCGAAGCGGGGGATGTTCTGCTCGCTCTCGTAGCCGTCGATGACGCTGACGACCTTGGCGCCGGCAAAGAGCTGGTTCTTGACCTCGACGGACGCGCCCGGCGCGATGTTGCGCGCGGCGAGCATGTAGTCGGTCTGGAAGGTCGGGACAGCCGATTGCGTATTGACGAAGCGCGCGGTGAACGCCTCCTGGCGCGGCGGCACGAGCGCCGTCGCCCAGTATTTGTCGGTGATGCCGAGCCAGCCTGCGTTGGACTGGAACGTGCGGACCGGATCGTCCGTGATGTCGTCGTAGGTGATTTCCTGGAGCCCGTGCTCGCCGAAATAGCCGAGCAGACCTTCGTGGAGAATGTAAAAACCCTCGACCTTCGGGCGGCCGTGGCGCGAGACGAGCGCGTAGGGATGCAGGCTGACCGGCGCGGTGCCGGCGTTCTCGACCTTGTCGGTGACGGTGAAGAGGAAATCGTTGTCGACCGAGACGGTACGGATGAAGACGAGGCCCTGGCCGTTGTCCCAGCGCAGTTCGACCGGCGTCGAGGGCGTCAGCGCGCCGGTGCCAGTCTGCGTCCATACGGTGCGTTCGTCGGGGAGGGCGGCGCTTGCGCCGCCGCCGGCGACATATCCGTATTCGGCATAGAACGGTTTGGGGCCGCCCTGCGGCGACAGCAGGACGATGTTCGGCGAATTCGGATCGACCGTCTCGCGGTAGTTCTTCAGCGAGATGTCGTCGATGCGCGCGCCGGTGAGGTTGATCGAGCCGGAGATGCTCGGCGTGTCGATGGCGATGCGCTGGCTGGCGGCGATGGCCTGCTCGCGCGTCAGATTCGACGCCGCGGCGGTGCTGTCCGCCGGCGCGCCGGTGGGCGCGGGGGTACCGGGTGCCTGCGGCGCGCCGGATGCCGAGGGCGCGGCCGGCTGCTGCGTCTGCACGGTCTGCTGCGCCTGGGCGGCCTTCTGCTGCGCCTCGCGCTGCGGCTGGGCGTACATATACTCCCACAGGCCGAGCACGCCGATGGACATCAGGATGGCGAACAGAAGATTGCGATTGTCGGACATGGCCGGACCCTTGTTAGCCGGTCAGAGTTTGTCTGGGCCGGGCATCGCCGCGTGAACCCGCCGGAAGGCGGCTTCGAGATCGGCGAGGAGATGTTCGTACTTGGCGTTGAGCACCTGATGGCGCGCGACGATCACATAGTCATGACCGGGCCGGGCCGACACGGGCGCGATCTGTCGCACCGCCTGGCGCAGGCGCCGGCGCATGCGATTGCGCTCGACCGCGCCGCCAGCCTTCTTGGTGACGGTGAGGCCAAGGCGCGCGGACGGCGCAGGGCCGCGGACGCATTGCAGGGTTAACAGACCCGTCGAGGCGCGCTTGCCCTTGGCGGCGGCGAGAAAATCGCCCCGCCGGAGAAGGCGGCCCACGGTCTGATCCTGGGCCGGCTCACTGGGCAGGCGGGCTTTGGTCAAAAACTCAGGCCGACAGCTTCTTGCGGCCGTGCCTGCGGCGGTTGGCCAGAACCTTGCGGCCGCCGGCGGTGGCCATGCGGGCGCGGAAGCCATGGCGGCGTTTGCGCACCAGCTTCGAGGGCTGATAGGTCCGTTTCACGGTTCACCTCAATCGCGGCCCGGGGCCGCGGGGAAATCGGGGGCCAAAGGCCCGGTTTTCAGGCTAAAAAGGCGCCCGCGCGGGCACGGACGCCTTGTTGGCCGCGCTTATAGGGAATGAGGGGCCGTAAAGTCAACGCAAAGCCGGGGCATGCCGGTTTGACGGGCCGGTCGCGAAACCCCATCTTTGTCGCGCTGGCACGGGAAGGGCCAGGAGCATGGACCAGGGCGGCATGCGCCCCGCGGTGCGCCGGGGGCTTTCGGCGAAGCTGCTGAAGCTGACGAGCCTTTTCGTCATGCTGGCGGTTGTGCTCGTCTATGTGCCTGCACTTGCTACATTTTACGAGCGCTGGCTGAACGATCGCATCGGCCGTGCCCATTCGGTGGCCCTCGTGCTCGACGCCGCTCCCCAAGGCATGGTGCCGGAAACGCTGGCCCGGCGGCTGCTGGACAGCGTCGGCGCCCGGATGATCGTGCTGAAGACCGGCGAGGCCCGGCGCCTGCTGGCCGCTTCCGATACGCCGCCGGCGATTGCCCGCGACGTCGACCTGCGCGAGCCGCTCGGCACCACAGCGGTCCGCAACGCCTTCGGGGTGATATTCTCGGACGGCGGGGGCGTGATGCGCCTTGTCGGCGACGCGCCGAGAGGGGGCGAGTTCATCGAAGTCCTGGTCGAGGAAAAACCGCTCCGCGCATCGCTGCTGCGGTTCTCGCGAAACATGCTCGGCATGTCGCTCGCCGTCGCGGCGCTGGCGGGCGTCCTTCTCTATGTGCTCATGGACCATATGATCGTGCGCCCCGTGCGCCGCCTCACGGGCCGGATGGTGGCCTTCGGCCGCGACCCGGAAAACGCCGAAGGCATCATCGTCCCCTCGGGCAGTAATGATGAAATCGGGGTCGCGGAGGAAGAGCTCGCGGCGATGCAGACCGAGCTGCACGGCCAGTTGCAGAGCAAGGGGCATCTCGCGGCGCTCGGCCTCGCGGTGTCTAAGATCAACCACGACCTGCGCAATCTTCTGGCCGCGGCGCAGCTTGCCTCTGAAAGGCTCGCGGATTCGCCCGATCCGGCGGTGAAGCGGCTGTCGGGCAAGCTCGTGTCCACGCTGGAACGCGCGGTGGCCTATTGCACGACGACGCTGAACTATGGCGCGGCTCGCGAAGCCGCTCCGCAGCGCAGGCCGGTCGAAGTAGCCGACCTGATCCACGAAATGCGCGATGCCCTGGGTCTCAGGCAAAATACCGGAATCGGCTGGACCGAGGCGGTCGAACGCGGGCTGACGGTGGATGCCGACCCCGATCAGCTGTTCCGCGTGCTGCTCAATCTCGGCCGCAACGCCAAACAGGCGCTCGAAGGGCAGGGCCGCGAACTCGACCCGGCCCGCGACCAGATCCGCATCGTCGGGCGGCGCGAGGGGGCAGTCGTCATGCTGGAAGTGTCCGACACCGGTCCGGGCGTCTCCGACAAGGCGAGGGAGCATCTGTTCGCCGCCTTCCAGGGCTCGACCAAGCCGGGCGGCACGGGCCTTGGCCTCGCCATCGCGTCCGAGCTGGTCCGCGCCCATGGCGGCGAGATCCAGCTTGTGGAGGGGTCGATCGGCGCGGCCTTCCGTTTCACGATCCCGGACCGGGTCATCGACCTGCGCGAGCGGGCGGCCCAGAAATCCATCGCCTGATCGGAGGTCTGAAAGATCGGCCGGACGGCTTGCATTGGCCGGTTCGAAACATTATTCACACCGCTCCGGACGGAACAGCGTTCCGCCCTGCGCGCCCGTAGCTCAGCTGGATAGAGCATCAGACTACGAATCTGAGGGTCAGAGGTTCGAATCCTTTCGGGCGCGCCATTTTCCTTTCTTAAACCGGCGCCAGCGTCCGAAGCGGCAGCAGTTCTTCCGAAAATCGGAGGCCGGTTTTGTCGGCAAGCAAACGCGGGCAACTGATCCATCGTGCAATCACCCGCTGTCTCCCTGCGATCATTTCGCTCGGATGGCAGCTTCATGACCAAACGCGGTTGCGTCTAAGCCGTGCAGTTACAAGCGCTCTGGCCGACGACCGGTCCCAGGATGGCGTCACGGCCGAAGGCGACGCGTGCTGCTTTCACGAAGCTTTGATCCTCAGGGCCATGGCAGGGCCGTTTGCCGGGAATCTGAACATCGTCGTCGTCGGGCATGATCTGGTGAAAGACGAGTTGAAGAACGGTACGGGCGCCGTTCTGTGGATTGTGCCTACGTCATACGCACCGACGATCCCCTTGGCGGCATTGGCCGACAAGGGGATTCGTGGAAATCTCCTGCCGGGAGAGGATAAGAACAACTTCGAAAAGCCGTGGCATACGGCCAAGACAGAAGCGCTCCGGAACGAGATCGAGGATCGCTATCTTGCCGGCCGATTCGCGGGTTCATCGGCCTTGCGAAAGGCGGCCGAAATACTCCGCGCCAACGGGATCATCCTGATGTCCCGGGAAAGCAGGGACAAACCATTGGGTGCCGACGCGATCGAGCTTTCGCAGGCAAACAGTGCGGCTCTGCTTCCTGTCGTAACCATCCGTCGTGATGACGGCACATTCCTGGTGCACATCGGCCGCGCTATTTCGAAGTCGCGGGCAAATACGGCCAAGGGGATTTTTCGGCGTCTCGCGGACTTTCTGGAGCCCTATACCGTCACCTATCCGGCACAATTCAGCAAAAGTGGAATGCTCGAAGCTTTGCAGAAGAAAGCCTCGTCAACAGTGCGCAGCCTGGCCCCCCGTTAACGCTCATTGAGATCCACCGGGACAGGCCAGCCCCTTTCGACTAATGTGCCGCCGGATCGCGGCGAACTAAGGTCGGCTAGCAGCCATGCGAGTCATCATCGCCGTCGTCATGATATTGGGAACGCTGCTGGCGCCCATCGGCGCTGGGCGGGCTCACGACCACATCACCAGCTCCATTGAAGGCCAAGGCCAACTGATCCACGATCACAATCACGCACATGGCCACGACCACGATGACCATGATGGAACCTCCGGTCACGATCAGAAGTTCGCCGACCATTCGCACGAGATTCCATGCATGCCCGCATCATATGAGAGCGCAGGCGTCGTAGTGGTCCGCAACTGGATTTCAGCGCTGGCCGTCGGTCAGATACGTAACGCTCCCTCGCGCATCCACCGCCCCCCACGGTTCTGCTTCGTTGCCTGAGCCGAGCCGCTTCCGGCGGCTTATTTCCATCAGCGAAGATTGGAACTTCCATGAAACGAGTCTCCCTTCAAAAGGGGGCGTCCGCTTCCGCATGTACGCGGGTGCTTCTTTTGGCGCTTGCGACAAGCCTGGGTCTAATCCTTCTCGGCATTGAGGCAATGGCACACGCCGTTGCCGAGGGCGACAAGGGCTACATCCAGGAGATTACGGGCGTAAATATTTTTCCCTTCATCTATCTCGGCGCCAAACACATGGTGACGGGATACGACCACATACTGTTCCTTTTCGGTGTGATCTTCTTCCTGTACCGGCTGAAGCACATCGGGCTTTATGTGAGTCTCTTCGCCCTCGGGCATTCCACGACGATGCTTCTGGGCGTGTATTTCAACGTCGGGATCAACAGCTACATCATCGATGCGATAATCGGCCTGTCGGTCGTTTACAAAGCGCTCGACAATATGGGCGCTTTCCAGCGGTGGTTTGGCTTCCAGCCGAATACCAAAGCAGCGACTTTGATATTCGGGTTCTTCCACGGCTTCGGCCTGTCCACGAAAATCATCGAATACGATATTTCGCCAGACGGGCTTGTGCCAAATCTTCTGGCCTTCAACGTAGGCGTGGAGATCGGCCAGCTCCTGGCATTGGCCGCGATCCTTATCGTCATGAGCTATTGGCGGCGTACCGCCAGCTTCTGGCGCCACGCATACACAGCTAACGCAATTGTCATGACAGCTGGATTCGTGCTGATCGGGTATCAGCTGACCGGCTATTTCGTGTCGTAACAAAGGAGAATTCCAATGTACAATTCCGACATTCCTTCCCGCGCGGAACTGCCGACCTCGGGACAGCTTATCCGATCCACGGTGATCGCGATCATCGCGGCAACAGCGATTCTCGTGACCGTGGTTCTGCCCGCCGAGTATGCCATCGACCCCACCGGAATAGGACGCGCCATCGGCCTGACGGAGATGGGGGAGATCAAGTCTCAGCTCGCCGAGGAGGCCGAACGGGACCGGCTTCTGGATGAACAGAAGACGGCTCCGGCATCGGCGCCGGCGGATCGGCAGTCCAGCATCGCTGGGCGCATTTTGGCCGAACTTTTCGTCAGTCCGGCACATGCTCAGCCTGCTGGCCGGGCAGACGAGGTAAAGGTAACTCTGAAACCTGGTGAAGGCGCCGAGATCAAACTCGTAATGACGAAGGGCGCCAAGGCCAACTTCTCCTGGGCAGTGGACGGCGGCGTTGTCAACTTCGACCTCCATGCCGACGGCGATGCGGGCGAGTCGAAGAGTTACAAGAAGGGGCGTGCGGTGCCGGGTGCCGAAGGCGTTCTGGAAGCCGCGTTCACGGGGGCGCATGGCTGGTTCTGGCGCAATCGTGGGAAAGCTGACGTGACTGTGACCCTCAAGACAAACGGCGACTACGCAGAAGTAAAACGTGTGATGTGAGTCGTGGTGTGCGGCCCACCTCTCATGGTAGGGCCGCACGCCATCCCGCATGGAAGACCCTCTCCGGAAGGTGGTCGCGTAGGGCCCTGAAGTTGGCTGTGCAAGGGTGCGCGCGGCAAAAGTCAGCGAATTTCCGTACCGGCCGGCTTCACCGCGGCTCTTCGCCTTCGTGGTGCCTTATCTCGACAACGGCGCGCGATCGGCAGCTATTGGATTTCAGCGCCCCCATTGAAGCGCATGTACGGCCTAGGAGGCCTGTCCTTGGCGAACAGCAACACGTCGTATCTTTCGGGCGGCGTTCCTGCGACTTCCATCCCGGGTGATCCAACGGGCATGCCTGGAACTGCGAGGCCCATTGCATCGGGGTTCTCAGTCAGCAGCTTCTCCAAGGCCGCCGCCGGCACGTGCCCCTCCAACAGGTAGCTTCCGACCTTGGCGGTATGGCACGAGGCAAGTGTCATCGGCACGCCGAGCCTTGCCTTGAGAGCGGTCATATCAGCCGTTTCCTGAACCGCCGTGGGAAACCCGGCAGCTGCGATGTGTTTGACCCATGCGCCGCAGCAGCCGCAAGAAGGATCCTTGTAGACAGTCACCAGCGGGCGACTCTGCGCAAGCGCCGGGAGAGCAGGAGCCAGCGACGCCATGCTGACCAGTGTCAGCACCGAACGCCTTGTGAGATGGAATTCGGACATGTCTTTCTCCGTAAGAGGCGGAGGCGTACGCGCCTCCCGCAGTGAACCTTACGAGCCTTTCCTGATCTCCCGGCCGGCAGATCACGAGCGCAGCTTATCGCGCCCGCGCTACGCCGGTCGGTGCCAATCGTCAACTCCGCCGGAGCCAACGTTTTTCGCTGTCATTACTTGTTCTGAGACAGCCATTTCTTGAAATCAGCGATTTCCTTCTTCTGATCGTCGATGATTTTCTGGGCCATCTTCCTGAGCTCCGGATCCTTGCCGTGTTTGAGCTCGACCTCGGCCATGTCGATCGCGCCCTGATGATGGGGGATCATCATCATTGCGAAATCCTTGTCGGCATCGCCGGTTGGTTTCATGCCATTCATGTCGGTCATCATCTTTTGGTGAGCGCCCATGTAGGCTTTCCCGGCATTCATCTCGCCATCGCTTTTGTGCATTTGCGCCAAGGCGGAAGTCGAGGCGATGGCCGCCGCCAGCGTCACAATAGCCAGTCCGGTTCTGAGATTGGTCATTAGGGTATCCTCTGTGTGTTGTTGACGCTTGCATTAATGCGGCTCGCTCCGGAGCGGCCGCTTCCGGGCCCGTCCTCACTGGAACTTGCCCTGGATGGATTTGCCGTCCGACGTGGAAATCTGGACGGCGCCTTTTGGAGCCGCGAGCGGCGTGGCGGATGTGCCTGAAAGGCGGTTCTCTCCGGCGGGCGCCAGTACAATCCTCTGCGGCTTGCCGTCGACCACGAAGATCGCCGTACCTTTGAAGCCTTCTGTCGGCACAGGTTTGTCTGCGGCGTCCCGTATGTATACGGCCAGCTCGGTGCCATTCGCTACTGCTTCGATGTGGAAGTCGCCGGTATCGATTGACGGACCTCCGTTCGGCCCTGCTGCGCTTTCATGCGCGTCGACGGCTGTCGACGTAACGAAGGCGAGGAGGGCAAAGGCCAGAAACTTTCTCATGGGGTACTCCATCTTGATCAGAAGGCTTCCGCGGGGGCGGTGTCGGGTGTCCGCTCCGCCAAACGTGCGGCACGCAGGCGTTCGAGAGGTGCTTGCCCGTAGCGCAGGAAGAGAACCGGGGTCAGAAACGTATCGAGCAGCGTGGCGCTGATCAGTCCGCCGAAAATCGTGACAGCGACCGGGTGCAGGATCTCCTTGCCGGGCGCGTCGGCGCCGATCAGCAGCGGCACGAGGGCAACCCCCGCGGAAAGCGCTGTCATCAGAACCGGCGTGAGCCGCTCAAGACTCCCGCGGACGACCAATTCTTTGCCGAAGGGCATGCCTTCATTCAGAGACAGGTTGATGTAGTGACTGATTTTCAGGATGCCGTTTCGAGCCGAAATACCGGTCAGTGTTATGAAGCCGATCATCGAGGCGACCGAGAGCGGCTGCCCGGCCAAGGCAAGCGCAGCGACCGAACCTATCAGCGCAAGCGGCACGCTGCCCATGATGATCAGCGCCAGAACCGACGAGCGGTAGCGGCTGTAGAGGATCATGAAAATCATCGATAGCGAAAGCAGTGACAATCCGCCGATCGTGCGGCTCGCTTCTTCCTGGGCCTGGAATGTGCCTTCGAGGCTTGCAAAGAAGCCCGCTGGCAGCGGTGTGGCCGCGATTTCACGGCGAATAGCGGCGATGATCTCGGCCATGTCCGTTTGGCCGTCACTGTTCGCAAGAACAACGACGCGGCGGCGCGAGTTCTCGCGCAGGATCTGATTGGGACCGTCCGTCTCAGTAATGTTGGCGACCTGCCGCGCCGGTATCCAGCCGCTGGGCGTTTCGATTAGAAGGTCCCCCAGGCGCTGCGTCGTGCGCATGTGTTCCGGCAGACGCATGACAACATCGAAGCGCCGGTTCCCGTCGGCCACGCGCGAAACCACCTGGCCATTGGAGAGGCGACTGAGTTGCTCGACGATCGCCGCGGGCTGGACGCCGTAGAGAGCCGCGCGCGTATAATCGATCTGGATTTCAAGCTGCGGGATGCGCACCTGCTTTTCGATTTGCAGATCGGCAATGCCCGGGATCTTCGCCAGACGCGCCCGCATGTCCTCGGCCAGGGTCCGCAGCGTGTCGAGGTCTTCGCCGAAAATCTTCAGCGCGATCTCGGCCCGCACGCCGGACAGCATATGATCCAGGCGGTGAGAGATCGGCTGGCCGACATTTGCAGATATCGGCAGTACAGCGAGACGTGAGCGGATGTCGGCGATGATTTCTGCTTTCGGCCGGCCGTCCGGCTTAAGGTCGACCTCGATCTCCGACGAATGAACCCCTTCGGCATGCTCATCGAGCTCAGCGCGGCCGGTGCGCCGTCCGACCGTTGTGACCTCCGGAACATCGAGGATCATGCGCTCGGCGATGGCGCCTACGCGGTTGGATTCTGCCAGCGAGATGCCCGGGTTGAACAGCATGTTGATCGTGAAAGTGCCTTCGTTGAAAGGCGGCAGGAACGCGCGCGGCAGAAACAGCGCGGCGATGCCGGCGACCACGACGGCAAGAGCGACAGACGTCATCAAGAGCCGCGGCCGGGCGAAGGCGCGATCGAGGAGCTTCCGGTTGCCGCGCTTCAGAATGCGCACAAGGCCGCTCTCGTGCTCGCTCAGGCGCTTCAGGCCCGGCAACATGTAATAGGCCATGACGGGAGTCAGCGTGATCGAAACGAGCAGGCTGGCGAGGATCGAAATGATGTAGGCTTGGCCGAGTGGCGCAAAGAGCCTGCCTTCAATTCCCGACAGCGCGAACAGAGGCACGAAGACCAGCACGATGATCATCGTCGCGTAGACGATGCCGGAACGCACTTCCTGGGAAGCCGAAACGACGACATCGAAGATTGGGCGTGGATTGCCGAGTTCGCGGTTCTCCCTGAGCCTTCGGAAGATGTTTTCGACGTCGACGACGGCATCGTCGACGAGTTCGCCGATAGCAATCGCAAGGCCGCCGAGCGTCATTGTGTTTATGCCAAGCCCAGCGAAGTGAAAGATGATCGCTGTCGCCAGGATTGAGACAGGGATCGCCGTCAGCGATATCGCAGTTGTCCGAACGTTCAGCAGGAAGGCGAACAAAACGATCGCGACGACGACGATCGCCTCCAGCAAAACCGTCTGGACGTTGGAGATCGAGTTCTCGATGAAATCGGCCTGACGAAACAAAATTTGATCGGCCTTCACGCCTTGCGGCAAGCTCGGTGCCAGATCGGTCAAGGCGGATTCGATGAGGCCCGTCAGCGCGACGGTATCGACGTTCGGCTGCTTTTCGATGGACACCACGACGGCGGGCTTGCCCATATAGCCGGCATCGCCGCGCTTGGTCTTGGGGCCGAATTCGACCACCGCGACCTGGTGTAGGTATACCGGCTTCCCGTCGACAGTGGCGACGGCGAGGCTGCGCAGATCGTCGAGACTCGTAGTGCGGCCGATATTGCGGATGAGGTATTCCCGCGAATACTGGTCCGTGAAGCCTCCGCCCGTATTGACGCCGAACTGCGCCAGCGATTTTTCGATCTGGTCATAGGTGAGGCCCAGCGCACGCAGCGCCGGCGGCTGAGGCGCAATGCGGAACTGACGAACTTCGCCACCGATCGGGATAACTTGCGCCACGCCGGGAATCGTGAGCAGACGCGGCCGGATAGTGAAGTCAGCGAGTTCGCGCAATTCCATCGGAGTTGCGTTTTCTCCGGAAACCGCAATCAGCATGATCTGGCCCATGATCGAACTGATCGGGCCCATCTGCGGCGACGTGTTGGGAGGAAGCTGTTCGCGCACCAGCGTCAGCCGCTCCGCAACCTGCTGGCGGTTCCTGTAAATGTCGGTATTCCAGTCGAACTCGACGTACACGATCGAAAGCCCGACGCCCGACACCGATCTGACCCGACTGACGCCGGGCAGACCATTCATCTGAGTTTCGATCGGATAGCTGACCAGTTGTTCGACCTCGGGCGGCGCAAGGCCCTCGGACTCCGTCATGATTGTCACGGTTGGGCGGTTGAGATCCGGAAACACATCGACCGGGAGCTTGGTCGCCGTATATGCGCCGTAGACGACAAGCACCCCGGCGAGCGCGAGAACGAGCAGGCGGTTCTTCAGGGATTGCGTGACGAGGAAAGTAAACATCGGCGGCTCTCCTCAGCGGACCTGGTTGAGGAGTTCAGCGCCTTGCGTCACGATCCGGCTGGATTTCGTCACGCCGGCAGCGACAAGAACATTCTGTCCGTCGAGCGGCTCGACACGTACCTCTCGCGCGACGAACCGTTCCGGCGATGTGTGCTCGAAAACGAAGTCCTGCCCATTTGCCGCGCGAACCACGCTCGTGCGCGGCAAGGCAACGCCCTCGGTTATTGTATCCGTCGAGGCAAGAACCGTGACGAACTGACCGATGCGCGCGCGGGGGGGCTCGCCGCGGATTTCGAAGTGTACCGGCACCGACTGGTTCCGGTCCGCAAGCCCGGCCCCTTGATATGCGAGCTCGATGCTTTGGCCGTCCGCAAAAGAGGCAGAAGCGGATTGGGTTTCTGAAACCGCTTCAAAGCTAAGCGCCTCAACCCAAAGCCGGTCCGGATTGACGATGTGGAATACAATCGCACTTGGCTCGGCCATTTGCCCTGCGACCGCGCTGGCATCCGCGATGATCCCATCGACCGGCGCAACGAGTGGTTCCTGCTCTACCCGGGCGGTTTGCAGTGCGACGCGGCGTTCCTTCAGTCCTTCGAGTTCGAGGCGGGCTTCGGTCAACTGGGTCTGTGTGACCGCCCCCGATGCCGCAAGTTTTTCGAAGCGTCCGACGCGCCGCTCGACAATGCTGATTTGCTGGTCGAGCTCGCCGAGGCTCTGGCGCATGTCAGACGCATCCTTGGAGCCCACAGGCGGTGTCACGTAAGCAAGAATGTCGCCCGCCTTTACCACCGAGCCGAGGCGTGGGAATCCCTGCGCCGGCGGCGACAGGCGGCCACCGACGGAGGCCTGCACGTAGCCGCTGGCATTCGGATCAGGGATGACGCGCCCGGGGAGTTCAATACTTCTGCTGTGAGCTCGCGGTTCGGCAATTAAGGTGCGGATCGCAAGAATGCGCTGGGTAGGCTTGGGAACGAACAACGTCCCATCCGGAAGCCGCTGTGCGATATCGCGGGCACGACCAGCCGGTGAGGGAGCCTTGGCATCGGCCGCCGGCTTATCGTCGGCATGGACGTGCCCCTCGTGTGCGGACGCGTAGCTGACGAAGAAAAGCATGGAGCCTGCCAGAAGGACGGCAATAACCGCCCTCGGGCGGCTCCGCAGCATCATGATCGCTACGCCCGTAATGGCACCGAGGAGTACGAACAGCCAGGAACGCTTGTCAGGCAACTGGCCGCCGATGCTTGCCAAGGTCAAGCCGGCGGTTGGCGCAGCTTCGGGAACGGCCGCGGTCGGAACGGCAATCTGGACCGGAAAGATTTCAACGAGATCGCCGACAGTCACAGTCAGTATCACGTCGTGTGTGCCGGCCGAAGCTGTCCAGTCTCCTTGCAGAAGGTAGGTGCCTTCTTCGAAGGGCTTGGCCTCAAGAGAACCAGCCGCGGTGTCGGCGATGATCGAGGCACCGCTTACCGGTTCGTTTGTTTCGAACCGGTCCAGGAATATCTGGATAGCGCCGTTCTGCGGAAGCGCGACCATTTCAAGGGCTGACGAAGTCGCTTCGACCCGGGGCGAGGCACTCGCGACCTCGGTGACCGGCGGAGGGGCGTCGCCGCTGTGAACATGCCCCTCATGTGCCTCGATAGCCGCGGGAACGGATATCGTGAAGAGCACCGCGTAGAGCGCGGATCTGAAAACCGGATGCATTGAGTAATCCTTCGAACTGGTCTCGGACGGCCATGCGGCCGCTGGAGCGCGCGCGGGCGCGCCGGATCAGACGAAGAATTTGGGCGGGCGGCGGAAGAGGTTCGGATCGACGCCACTGAAAACGCTAGTAGGTGCCCTTACAATAGCGGTGCGGCGGTCTGCAATAGTGAGATAGGCGGTAGGATTTTCGACCGCAGGCGCGCAACAGGACGAGCCCGCCGAACAACAACCCCCATTGCAGGGGACCTTCTCGGTCGACTTGGCAGAGGCCCGTTCGCCGGTTTCTTCTAAAGCCGGTTCTTTGGCGGACGCGCCGGAGAGCGAAACTTCTGTTTCGGTGCTGGCTCGGTACGCATCCGCCGTGCCGCTGCTCTCGTGCCCAGGGTGCGCCAAAGCCGCCGACGGCATCGCGTACACCGCGATCATCACGATCACGATGGGAACGACGCGGGCCAGGAACACAGACAAGCGCATGCCGACAAGACACCCATATTCAGGTTGCAGCGTATCCTCGAAAGTCGCGCTTAGGTAGGAGAAACGGCCAAATTGTGTCGAATCGTACCATCACAGTTAAGCAGGACTGATTCTTGACCTCACCCTGATGTCCTACCAAGCCGAAAACCTAGTTCCAGAAGGCTCTACGCCCGCCGAACCACTGCAGTCGGCAGCAGTCCGCCACTCTTTTATCGGATGGCGACGCCAGCACACCTGCCTCTACGGGTTGAAGGCGCTGGATCTGCGGATAGTCAGCTTGGGAAGCTGATGCTCCAGTTCTCATCTTCATCTGCTAGGGCGCGCCATTTTTCCCTAATAGCCCGCCCCAGTCCGATGGGACTGAGAAGCCGTGCCTTGCACGGCATCGTCGGTCGCGTGCATGCGCAGCGCACCGCCTTGGCACGCCGCAACCTGCCTTGCCGCTCTCGCTCTCGCGCCGCGGCCTGATCTAGATTCTCCGCCTTCGGATGAAATCTGGTCCGCTCAATCCGACGATCGGCGCGGCGTGCTTTCCTTGGCCGCCACCCCGTTTTCCTCGGCGGGGTAAACGCCTTTCAGAACGTCGTCGAAATGGCGGCTGACACAGGGATTGCATTCGCAGGCGAGCGAGCGAAGGCCCTCGACATGGCTGACGGCAATGCGTCCGCGCCGCGTCTCGATGACCCCTTTCGTTTTCAGGTCCTGGATCACTCGACTGAGATAGCTGCGTCCCACGCCCAGCATCGCCGACAATTGCTCCTGCGTGAGCGCGACATCGGTCGCGCCGGTTCTTTCAAGTGCGGCGAGCAGCCATTTCGCCGTCCGCTGCTCGATTGAATGGGCGGCGTTGCAGGCGACGGACTGGAAGACCTGCGCCATCAGGCAATCGGCATAGCGTGCGAACAAAAAACGCAGTGTGATCGAGCGCGACTTCGCTGCTTCGAGATCGTGCAGATCGATCCGCCAGAAAGAGCCGCCCAGTTGCACCTCGGCCCGGGAAAAGGCCGGGAGCCGTCCGTGGCTGACGATGCCGCCGATGGCGCCCTCGCGCCCGATGAGCGCGGTCTCGATCGCCCGCCCGTCCCCCAGCACGACCAGATAGGAAATCAGGCTCGATCCGCACGGGAAATAGGCGTGGCGGACCGTGTCGCCCGGATCGTGGAGCAGCGTTCCCGTCGGCGCCGACCAATCCTCCAGCATCGGTTGCAGGATCGCCCAGTCTTCGGTTCGCAACGCGCGCAAAAGATTATTGCCGACAAGATCTCCATTGGGGCTTCGGGCATCCATTCACATACCTCGTATTTATTCGCGCTTTATAACGCGCGAGGCGGAGAAATGGTCACTAGTGGGCAGACCGATCCCGCATCTCTGTCTACAAGGCAACACAGGGGCTGATCAGCCTCATCGAGCGCGAGCGATGGCATCGACTCCCGGGCGAAGACACTTGCCGCCTTGAGAGACAAGCAATGCCGGCACTGCCGACACTGATTTCCTGGCGGGGCGCTCCAAGCACGCCACCCCAAGTTTTTCGGAAGGTGGGCGTGACGCATGAGGACGAGTGATCGGACCCAAGGAAAACCTCTCCTCGTGCTGCGGCTGTACATAGCCGGCGATGCGTCGGCGGCACGCCGGGCGCTCGACGCCCGCAAGCGCATCATCGAAGCGGCGGCTGAGCCGATCAACATCGAAATCATCGACATCCTGGAGCGGCCGGCCGAGGCGGAGGCTGCGGGAATTCTCGCCACGCCCACGCTTTCCGACGAGACCGTGACGCCGCCACGCCGTCTGATCGGCGACATCAGCAACACGGCTCACGTTCTCGAATATTTCGGCTGCAGCAACAAGGACACAACCGCATGATCGCAACAGAGGAAAGCGCCGTCGATCCTGTACTCGAACGAGTGAAGACGGGCATCGAGGCATTCGACGACCTCGTGATGGGTGGACTGCCGCGCGGGCGCACGACGATCGTTGGCGGAACGCCCGGCAGCGGCAAGACCGTGTTCGCGACGCAATTTCTGGCCCACGGCATCACCGATCTCGGGGAGTCCGGCGTATTCGTCACGTTCGAGGAGTCTCCCGACGAGATCGAAGTCAACATGGCGAGCTTTGGTTGGAACATCCGGCGCTGGCGCGAGCAGAACCAGCTCGTCTTCGTGGACGCGAGCCCGAAAGATCGCGACGAACTGGTGGTTGGCGATTTCGATCTTGCCGGGCTTCTTGCCCGCATTCTCCATGCGGTAAAGGCCGCCAAGGCCAAACGCCTCGTGCTGGATTCGTTGACGCAGCTTTTCGATCATTTTGTCGCCGATCCGACGACGGTGCGCCGTGAGCTGTTGCGCATCGCCGCGGCGCTCAAGAAGGAGGGCCTGACAGTCTTGATGACGGCCGAGCGCAACAGCGAATATGGCGAGATTTCCCGCCATCGCATTGAGGAGTTTGTTGCCGACAACGTGGTCATCCTGCGCAACGCGCTCGACAAGGAGCGTCGACGCCGGACCATCGAGGTCTTGAAAATGCGCGGCAGCCGCCACGTCGAAGGCGAGGTGCCGATCACGCTGGTCGAGAACCACGGGCTCGTCGCGGTACCTCTTTCGTCCCTGCGGCTCGAACAGCAGTCGAGCACCAAGCGCGTGACCAGCGGCAATGCCGAACTCGACCGCATGACGAGCGGCGGCCTGTTCCGCGACAGCGTCACCCTGGTGAGCGGCGCCACCGGCACAGGCAAGACCCTGCTGGTGACGAACTTCCTGGCTGGTGGCGTGGCCGCTGGTGAACGGGCGCTGCTTGTCGGCTATGAGGAAAGCCGAGGCCAGTTATTCCGCAATGCCCGCGGCTGGGGCGTCGATTTCGAGGCCATGGAAGCCGATGGACAGCTCAAGGTCATTTCACTCTATCCCGAGGCGCAGAGTCTGCCGGACCATCTTCTGACGATCCGGGAACTGGTCGAGGAGTTCAAACCCGACCGACTGGCGATCGACAGCCTGTCGGCGCTGGAACGCATCGCGCCCGAGACGGGATTCCGCGAATTTCTCATCAGCCTGACCTCATTCATCAAGCAGCGCGAGATCGCGGGACTCTGCACGGCAACCAACAAATCCTTGATCGGTGGCCAAAGCGCCAGCGAGCAACACATCTCCACGCTGACCGACTCGATCATCCTGCTGCGCTACATCCAGGAAGGCGACATGATGAATCGGGGGCTCATGGTGCTGAAGATGCGAGGCAGCGAGCATGACAAGCAGATCCGCCGCTTCACGATCGACAGCAAGGGCATGCATCTGGGAGAACCCTTCGGCGGCGCGCCCGACGTATTCGGTGACGCAGCAATAGCGGGCCCCGCAACGTGACCGCGGCCCGGGAGAGGCCACGCACGGCCTCGGAGATCGCCCGGGCGGGCGAGGATGAACCGCTTGCGGGATTCAGCCAGCTCTCGTTCCAGCGCCTGGTCGAGAACATCGCCGACGGCATACTGGTCGTCGATCTCGCGGGCAGCGTGCTCTATGCCAACCCCGCGGCTGCCGAGATCTTCGGGCAACCGACCGAAAATCTTCTCCAAGTCCCGCTGGGTCGCCCGGTAGTTACAGGCGACATTGCGGAAATCCGGGTGCGGCGACCGGACAAACCTCCGGCCGAAGTTGAAATGCGTGTGGTCGAGATCGGCTGGAACGGCGACTCGGCCCTGCTGGCGAGCCTGCGCGACGTCTCGGCGCAGCGAGCGGCGGACGAACGCCAGCGCCAGTCGCAGAAGATGGAAGCGGTCGGGAGGCTGGCCGCCGGGATCGTGCACGATTTCAACAATCTGCTCGCGGTATTCGAATCGGGACTGAAGCTGCTTGAGAAGCAGATCGCCGCCGATCCCACGAATCCGAGGGTCGGCATGCTGATCGATGAAGTGCGCGCTCGCGCTGCGAACGGCGGTGCGCTTACCCAGCAATTGCTGGCCTTTTCCAGGCGCCAGACGCTCTCCCCCGAAATCATCGACCTCAACGCCCGGATCGAGTCGCTGACCCATCTCTTCGAGGGAACTCTGGGCCGTGACATCGAGCTGAAAACTCTCCTCGCCCCGCAACTCGAACCCGTCGAGATCGACCCCAACCAGTTCGATGTCGCCCTTCTCAACCTCGCGGTCAACGCGCGGGACGCCATGGAAGGCCGGGGGATACTGACGATCGAGACGAGCAGCGTCTCCGGCGTTTTCGGTGCTTCGTCCGACCTCGCCGGGTTCGTCTGCGTGACCGTGCGCGACACCGGCTGCGGCATGAGCCGGGAAACCCTGGCGCAGGTGTTCGAGCCGTTCTTCACCACCAAGCCCGAAGGCCAGGGAACCGGACTGGGTCTTAGCCAGATCTACGGCTTTGTTCACCAGTCCGGCGGGCATGTGCGGATCGACAGCGAGATCGGCATGGGCACCAGCGTGCATCTTTTTCTTCCGCGCGCCCGCACCTAGCTGCCGCGCGATCGTGCCGTTCGGCCGCAGATCGCCGCCGTGACGCAGGACGCGATCTGCGCTCGCGCGCGGCAGCGAAGCGGAACGGCGAGACGCTTTCGTTTTGCGCGCGCTGTCCTTACCTTCGCCCTGCGATGCGCGAAGTGCTTCCTCAAGCCGGTATGACATAGAAGATGTGCGCGCCGACGCGGCCCGTCTGGAGCAACCGCCGCGCCCAGTCGGGACTGACATACGCTGCGTGATAGTGCGTCGAATCCGAGACATGGCCGCCGGGGGCCTGACCGCTCAGAAGCTTTGCGGCGCGCTCCTTGATCTCCCGATATAGTTTCCGATCCGTGATCTTGTCCGCGACGCCGTCGCACGCGAACGAAAACTGGCATGCGTTCCTGCGGCGGGCGTTCTGATAGACGACGCTGCACACCGTCGATGGAAAAGCGCGGTGCTCCACGCGATTGAGAATGACCTGACCGACGGCGATCTGCCCGGATTCCGGTTCGCCCCGCGCTTCAAAATAGATCGCGGTGGCGAGGCAGGTCAGCGAATCCGACTTCGACATCGGGCCTTTGGCAAAAGCGGCTTCCGGCAGTAGTGACGTACAGACGAGCGCGAGCATTTTCGCAGCGTGCGAAACGGGAGTTTTCACGATGTTGATGGTCCCCTGTTCTCAGCCGGAACGGACCGCGCGGCCCGCTCCCCCTTGGCGGGCTTTCAACTGACGGGAGATCGGGGCGAGCAATTGGCGAGATATGGAAAATGAAGGGGCGCGCGCGCTCCATTCGCGTCACATTGTGATCGATCGTTCCAATCGTGCCGCAACATCATGTAGCCTTGAGTCCAATGATCGCGAGCGGCGATTGCGACCAGCCTGTCCTAGAATCGGCCAGCCGCAAAATGATTCAGGAGGCGCTGGATCTGGGCGGCGGCACGGTCCGGCGCGGGCAGCTGGACGGCCGGGCCATCACTTTTGGCGCGTGTGACACGCGGCGTTGCCGCAAGCGCGTCCATCCATGCGCGTTCGGCGTCCCAGTTGTGAACCTTCGATCCCTCGTGGCTGAAGCCGAACAGCGTGATGCAGGCGGTGCTGTTCTTCAGAAGATAAGCGAGAACGACCGCGCCCGTGGTCGGTTTCACGCTGGCGGCGTTCGCGTGGCCGAGCAGAGACGTCCGTGCATCCGATCTGGCGTCGGTTTCGATGCGGAGGATGGGCCGGGCACCGCACAATGCGGTGATGACGCCGTCGTCGGCGGGCAGTTCGTCGACGCTCCAGATTTCGCGGGTGCTGTGCAAGGCAAGCAGGTTAATCGGCAGTCCGCGGGCTGTGACTTCCAGAATTGCCTCGACGCCGAGGACCGCCAGAATGTCTGTACGATCACCGGCGCTGCCGCACAGCTGGGCGCGGTTTATGCGGATGACGCAATCATGGTCGTCGATGCGCGGTGCATCGCTTTTCGCGACGCGGCCATTGCCGACGAGCGCGATGGTGCCAGCGTTATGAAGCAGGGCGGACGACATAATTCGCCGCGCGGGACGCACGGGCGCATGGCCAGCCGCCGCAGCATCGTCGTTCGCTGCGCCGCGCGCGAACAGCCAGCCGGCGCAGCCAGCCGCGAGCGTCGCAAAGTAGTAGGGCCAGTCAGATGGCCAACTGGTGAGCGTCGCGGCTCCGACCTCAAAATCGTGCGCGACTTCCATCAGCGTCGCGAACGTGACGACAAGGAGAAGGCTGGGATATGCGCGCCGGATTCCAAGCTTCAGCGAAAAGGCGGGCGGAGCCATCCGGAAAATGGCACCGAGCGGCACGACATCCCCCGCACCGCGCGGCGCCGTCAGGATCGTGGACACGGTGAGGCGCTCGGCCGAGGCCTGGGCGCGCCGGTAGCTCCATACGGTCACGCAGAGCGCGAGGCACGCGAACCACCAGACCTGCGTGCCGATCGCGATGCCGGCCATGATCAGCGCATCGCTGACGGCGACGGGCGTGCGCAGGATGCGTCTTATGGCGTCATTACCGAGAGCGGTGTCGCCCGCAGGATAGCTGAAGCCGCCGGCGACGACACGCAGCAACACGCCAAGAAGCGCGATACCGATGCTGGCGCCCTCCAGCCAGTCTTCGGCCCCGGTGCCAAAAAAGAGCTCGAATTCGGCGCCGGACATCATGAGCGCGACCACGGCAAGTGGCGCCAAGAACACCGCCACCAGCCAGAGATCGCCGGTCAGGGACACATCCGTCCGCCCATGGGCATTGAACATTGAGGGCTCCTCAGCCGACACGCGCCGAGCAAGGCGCGCGGCTGCGGGCAATTTTATGGTGAAGCCCGCAAACCTTCCCATCGGCTTGTGACATTCCGATTGTCGGGGGCGTTTTGCCGCATTTTACGCGGCACTACGGTTGCTTGCGCGGATCCTGCGGTGCAGCGCCGCTCGAAACCCGGTCTTTCCCTACGGTCGTAGCATTTCGGGGTTGCGCTTCGAGCAAAACTGCATTCATTATTCAACGTCCACCTGCATTCCGCCTTAGAGCGGCGAAGCAAGCAGGGGAGGGAGGATGATGCCGATGACTAGTTTCAAGACATTGCTGTGCGCTGCCGTGGGCGCTGTCATTGCAACGGGCGCCTGGGCGCAGACCGAAATCAAGCTTGGCCATGTCGGCGAGCCGGGTTCGCTGTTCGACCAGACCAGCCAGGAATTCGCCAAGCGCGCCAATGAGAAACTCGGCGACAAGGCAAAGGTCGTCGTGTACGGATCGAGCCAGCTCGGCAGCGACGACGAGATGCTGAAGAAGCTGAAACTCGGCACGCTCGATCTGGCGCTGCCGTCCACTGTCATGACGACCGTGGCGCCCGAGTTCGGCGTGTTCGAAATGCCGTATCTCGTGAAGGATCGCGGCCACGCGGCGAAAATCCGCGACGAGGTCATCAAGCCGACGCTGGCGCCCATCGCGGCCAAGCAGGGCTACAAGATCATCTCTGTGTGGGAAAACGGCATTCGCCACATCACCAACAGCAAGCGGCCGATCGTGAAGCCGGAAGACCTGAAGGGCATCAAGCTCCGCACGCCGAAGGGCGTCTGGCGCGTGAAGATGTTCCAGGCTTATGGCGCGACGCCGAGCCCGATGGCGCTGTCCGAAGTGTTCGTGGCGCTGCAGACCGGCGTGATGGACGGTCAGGAAAATCCGTTCGCGCAGATCTATCCGTCGCGCTTCCAGGAAGTGCAGAAATATCTCTCGCTCACCGGCCATGTGTACACGCCGGCCTATCTGACGGCCGGGGCGAGCTGGAACCGCCTGCCGGAAGATGTCCGCACGGCGCTTGAGGCGACAGCGACGGAGATGGAGCCGGTCGCGCTCGAGATCGCCGCGCGTCTTGACGACGAACTGCTCGGCAAGCTCAAGGAGGCCGGCATGGAAGTGAACGAGGCCGACAAGCCGGCGTTCATCGAGGCGTCCAAGCCGATCTATGCCGAATTCGCCAAGGAAGTGTCGGGCGGCCAGGATCTGATCGACAAGGCTCTGTCGCTCGGCGGCTCGTAAAAGTTCTTGAATCCGGTGGCGCGCGGGCAACCGCGCGCCACCACTCGTCTCTCCTCATCTTTCTGGCGCGCTGATGAAAACCGTACGTATCTGGTATGACCGCTTTCTCGAAGTGATCGCGGCCGCGCTGATGGCCGGCCTCGCCGTGATCCTCGTCATGGGCTTCGTTTATCGCTTCTTCGGCATGTCGCTCGTCTGGTACGACGAGATCGCCTCCATCGGGCTTGCATGGCTGACCTATTACGGCAGCGCGCTTGCCGCCCACCGCGGCGCGCATATCGGCTTTCCCGGCATCGTCAATGCGTTTCCGCCTACCCTGCGAGTTGCGGCAACGATCTTGTCGGAAATCATCGTTCTCGGGTTCTTTGTTCTGCTCGCGATCTACGGCACGCAGGTCGTCATGATCCTGCAGGGCTCGACGCTGGTCTCGCTGCCGAACGTCTCCCAGGCTTTCACGCAATCGGTCATCCCGATCGCCGCGGTCCTGTTCATCATCGCCGAGCTCCTGAGGCTGCCTGAGGTCATCGAGGCCGCGCGCAGCCACGGCTTCGAGGATCACGAACTCAAGGAAGCGCTCGAAGGAATCGATCCCGACGCCATCAAGGGGAGCCCCGCGAAATGACCGGCACGCTTGGATATATGTTTGTCGGCCTGTTCGCGATGGTGCTGCTGAACGTGCCGATCGCGGTCGCGCTTGCCGTCGTTGCGACGCTGGCGATCTGGATCACGCAGGGCAGCTACATGCTGCCGAATGCCGCGCTCGTGATGTACGAAGGCGCGACGAGCTTCCCGCTTCTCGCCATTCCACTGTTCATCCTGGCGGGCGGCATCATGAACTCGTCGTCGATCTCGCGGCGGCTCGTGAACCTCGCTTCGGCGCTGCTCGGATTCATCCGCGGCGGTCTTGCGATGGTGACGGTCGGCGCGTCGATGTTCTTTGCCGAAATCTCCGGCTCGGCCGTGGCGGGCGTCGCGGCGCTCGGCACGCTGCTCATTCCGGCGATGAAGGCGAAGGGATATTCGAAGGAGTTCGCCGCCGCCGTATCGTCGTCGGCGGCAAGTTTGGCGATCATCCTGCCGCCGTCGATCCCGATGATTCTCTACGCCGTCATGGCGCAGGTGTCGGTGGTGAAGATGTTCATCGCCGGCCTTCTGCCGGGACTGCTTGGCGGCTTCGGTCTTGCACTGGCGAGCTATTTCTATGCCCGCAAGTACAACTTCCCGGTCGAGCAGCGCTTCTCGCTGTCAAGACTCGGAACGGCGTTCAAGGAATCGCTCTGGGCGCTGATGCTGCCCGTCATCATCCTCGGCGGCATTTTCGGCGGCTTTGTTACCGCCACCGAAGGCGCGGCGGTTGCCGTGGTCGCGGCGCTGTTCATCTCGATGGTGATCTATCGCGAGCTTTCCCTTCGGGAACTGTACAAGGCTCTCGTCGACTCGGCGCTGCAGACCTCGGTCGTGATGCTGCTCGTCGCGGCGTCCGCGCTGATCGGCGTGTTCCTGACGGAAGCGCAGGTGCCGCAGGCGCTCGCGGGATCGATCCTCAACTACACCACGAACCCGTATATGGTTCTGCTGCTGTTGAACTTCTTCTTCCTGATCCTGGGCATGTTCCTGCATTCGGCGGCTGCGATCATCCTCACGGTTCCGATCGTCCTGCCGCTGATCCAGCAGGTCGGCATCGATCCGGTGCATTTCGGGCTCGTGCTGACGCTGAATCTCGCGATCGGCCAGCAGACGCCCCCGGTGGCGAGCGTGCTGATCGCGGCCTGCGCCATCGCCAAGTCGGACATCTGGGAAACGACGAAGGCCAATATTGGCTACATCATCGTCCTTCTCACGGTGCTGATGATCTGCACCTACGTACCGTGGCTGGCGCTGGCGCCGACCAACTGGTTCTACGGAGACGTGGCGCTGCCTGCTGGCGGATAACGGCGAAAGGCTGACCCCCGACGCCGACATCGAGGTCCCGGGCCTGCCCGGGACCTCACTTTTCTCTCGTGTGTGTAACGACATGAACGACAACAGCAAGACTGCCAAACCCCTCCCGCTCGAGGGGGTGCGTGTACTCGATGTCAGCCAGGTGATGGCCGGGCCGTTCTGCACGATGCTGCTCGGCGATCTCGGTGCCGACGTCATCAAGATCGAGCCGCCGGGAACCGGAGACCAGACGCGCGGCGCGATGGGCTTCAAGATGAAGGGGCCCGACTCGATGGGCTTCCTCAACATGAACCGCAACAAGCGCAGCGTGACGCTCAATCTTAAGAGCGATGCGGGGCGGCAGGCGTTCTACAAGCTCGTCGAGACGGCGGACATTCTGGTCGAGAACTACCGGCCCGGCGTCGTCGGCAAGCTGAAGATCGATTACGAGACGCTCAGGAAGATCAATCCGCGCCTGATCTACGCCTCGATCTCGGGTTTCGGCCAGACCGGCCCGTGGGCGCAGCGTCCGGGCTTCGACCTCATGGCGCAGGCGATGTCCGGCGTCATGAGCGTGACCGGGCATCCCGGCTCACCGCCGGTGAAGGCCGGCGTGCCGGTGGCGGATATCGGCTGCGCGCTGTTCACCACTTACGCGATCCTGTCGGCCTATATCGGCCGGCAAAAAAGCGGCGAGGGCCAGTTCATCGACGCCGCGTTGTTCGACGCGGCGCTGGCGTTCTCGATCTGGGATACGTCGGAGTACTGGGGCACCGGCGTCGTGCCGGGCCCTGTCGGTACCTCCAACAAGATGAGTGCGCCCTACCAGGCGGTGCGCTCGAAAGACGGCTATTTCGTCATGGGCGCGACCAATCAGCGGCTCTGGGCCCAGCTCTGCGAAGCCATCGGCCGCAAGGAGCTGATGGACGACGAACGCTTCAAGGACAATCCGGCGCGGTTGAAGAACCGCGAAGTGCTGATCGAGGAGCTGGAAAAAACCTTCGTCACCAAGACGTCGGATCAGTGGGTCGAGGAACTGCTCGCCATCGGCATTCCGGCCGGCAAGATGTCGACCTATCCCGAGGCCTTTGACAGCGAGCACGGCAAGCACCGCCAGATGCGTATGGACATAGATCACCCGCTCGAAGGCACGGTGCCGAATATCGGTTTCCCGGTGAAGCTGTCGGAAACGCCGCAGCGCGTCCGGCGTCATCCGCCGCTGCTTGGCGAGCACACGAAGGAAGTTCTGGCCGAGGCCGGGCTCGATGAAAACGAACTGAAATCGCTCGACGCCGGGGGCGCGTTCGCACCATGAGCGACGGGCGTACGCATCTGTCGGTGGAAGGGCCGATCGCGCGCATCAGTTTCGAGCGTCCGCAGGCGCGCAATGCCATGACCTGGCGTATGTATGACGATCTTGCGGAAGCCTGCGCGACGATCGACGCGCAGCCCGAGATCCGGGTAGCCGTCTTGCGCGGCGCCGGCGGCAAGGCGTTCGTCGCCGGAACCGACATCGAGCAATTCAAGAGCTTCGGGTCCGGCGAGGACGGCGTGGCCTATGAGGCGAAGGTCAATCAGTATGTCGAGGCGGTAGAGACGCTGCCGGTGCCGACGATCGCGGTGGTCGAGGGCTGGGCGGTCGGCGGCGGCCTCGCCATCGCCAATGCCTGCGATGTGCGCATCGCGACGCCGGGAGCGCGGTTCGGCGTGCCGATCGCCGCGACGCTTGGCAATTGCCTCTCGGCGGCGAATATCCGGCGCCTGACCGCGACGCTCGGCGAGAGCTGGGTGAAGCGCATGCTCATCCTCGCCGAAATGCCGACGGCGGAGGATCTTTCGCCGGCGGGATATGTCGCCGCGATCGTCGATCCCGCGGAGCTCGACGCTCATGTCGAGGCGCTGTGCGAGAAGCTGCGGCGTCATGCGCCGCTGACCATGCGCGCGGCCAAGGAGCTTCTGCTGCGGCTGGGCAACGATTCCGCCGTCGTGGACGACGATGTGGTGCGCCAGGTCTATGGCAGCGGCGATTTCCGCGAGGGCGTGGCGGCGTTCACCGCGAAACGCCCCGCCGACTGGAAGGGCAGCTGATCCGCGGTATCGGCAACCGCATGAGCCCCGGAACAATTTTTGGTTTTATCGGCGTCTGCGCCGGGCTATCACATGCATGCAATCCATGCCGGAATCGCGATGGCCACGCAGAAGCAGACCGCAACCGACCGAATCCGCACCACGCTCGCCGACGAGATCGTGCATGGCGTTATCGGGCCGGGTGTCCTGCTCGACGAGGCAAGCCTCGCGCAGCGCTTTCAGGTGTCGCGCACGCCGGTGCGCGAGGCGATCCGCCAGCTTGAAGTGATCGGCTTCGCCACGGCGCGCCCGCATCGTGGCGCGGTCGTGCCGTTGTTCACGCCGGACAAGCTGACCGAAATGTTCCTCGTGATGGCGGAGATGGAGGCGCTGTGCGCCCGCTACGCCGCTCTGTATGCGGTGCCGGAGGGCAAGGCCAAGCTGAAGACCGCGCATGAAATCTGCCGGGATGCGGCGGAAGCGGGAGATATCGAACTCTATTATCCAGCGAATTTCCGTTTCCACGAGACGGTCTACGAGATCGGCCGCAACGAATTCCTGGCCGAAGTGACGCTCGGCGTGCGCCAGCGCGTCGCGCCGTTCCGCAAGGCGCAATTCCGGTCCTTCGGCCGGCTGAAGCTGTCGGTGGAAGAACACGAGCGCGTCGTGAACGCGATCATCGAGGGCGACGCCGACGCCGCGGCCCGCAACATGCGCGATCACATGCTGGAAGTGCGCAGCTCCGTCGGCGAGGTGTCGCCCGCGCTGCGCTGATCAGGCGCTCTGGCGCTGGGCCTGGAAGGCGCGCCAGCCGCCGAATTCGGTGATGTCGCGCGCGCCCTTGAGCGCAATGGCTTCGGCGAGGAAGCCCTTCACCTGATTGCCGTCTTCAAGAAAAACCGTGCCGATCGACAGCGGAGCGGGAATGCGCGCGGTAAAGATGCCGAACGCCGCCGCATCCATCGACCAGACTTCGATATCGATCGAGGCGCCGTTTTCGGCGACGCGCAGCATGCCCGGCTTGCGTGGAACGGCGCCCGGAAGCTCGTACATACGATAGGCCGGAGCGGTGCGGGCGGCGCGCACGAAGCGTGCGCGCAGGCCTGTGAGTTCATGATTGAGGGGCATTCCGCTGAGATGGGCGCCGACAACGGCGATCTCAATGCGAAGGTCAAAGTTCACGTCAGCCAAGTTTGCCATGATGTCCGGTTCTGGAGGGGACGGCGGAGCCGGAGGGCTCCGCCGCATTTTCTGAACGTGCCGCCCGTTACTTGGCCGACGCCGACTTGATATCGAGGCCTTCCCAGGCCTTGAGCACGATCTCGTCCGTCAGGACCTTGCTGAGATCGACCGGACCCGCGAGCGCCTTCTGCTCGCCTTCGCCAAGCTGGAGATACTCCATGTAGGTATTCCAGGCGGCCGGGATGCTCGTGCCGTGCTTGGTCACGCTCGCCGGGGCGGTGTAGTAGGTCTTGACGAGCTCCCAGAACGGCTTGGCGACCGGGTTGTCGCCGAGCGAGGCGGCGGCGTATTTGGTCTTCAGCAGCTCGAAGGCTTCATCGGAGTTCGCCATGCCCCAGGCCCAGCCCTTGATCGTGGCACGCACGAACTTGACGAGCAGTTCCTTGTCCTTTTCGAACGTCTCCTCGCGTACCGACAGGCCGTCGCCCGGGAATGTGGCGATGACCTCGGGCGTGATCGAACGGGTCGGGATGCCCTGCGCGGGGATCAGCAGGAGATCGCGCTTGGCGCCGGCATAGGCCTGGATGCGGTCTTCCTTGAAGGAGCGGATCGTCGTGGGGTCGCCTTCGCCGGCGATGACGAGCTTGACGTCCGAGCCTTCCTTCAGCTTGCTCGATACGATCGAGGCACGTGTCATCGGCACTTCGCCGCCGGCGAGATCGGAGACGCCGATCGTCTTGCCCTTCATGTCGGCCATCGTCTTTACCGGGCTGTCCTCCGGCACGACGATGTCGAACGTGTCCGGATAATAGATCTGCATGATGGTCTTCAGCGGAAAGCCGCGCTGGACCGCCTGCATCGTGGCCGCCGACGAGAAGATGCCCCAGTCGACATTGCCTGACGCCAGCTGGCGCGCGGCGTCGGACGAGCCCTTGGAGTAGTTCAGCGTGACGTCGAGGCCCTCGTCTTTATAGAAGCCCTTTTCGAGCGCCATGAAGACCGGGAACATCTGCGCCGTCGGGCCGCCCTGCGCGGTGACGCCGTTGAATTTCACGAGATCCTGCGCACCGGCCGAAGCGCCGAGCGCGATGAGAACGGCAAGTGCCGCCGTTCCTTTTTTCAAGCCACCTGTCAGCATTTTCTTGTCTCCTTTTTTGGGCCGGGACCCCGGTACGCATGCGCGACTTTTCGCGCGGGTGAACTCAAAGCTGTTTCCAGAAGATGATGCGGCTCTCGAGCCATTCGATGAGCTGGTAGACGACCAGCGTGAACAGCGAGAGGATGATGATGAGTGCGAAGACGCCGGCGATATCGAGCTGGAAGTTCATCGCGTAGATGAGATAGCCGATGCCGGCCGATGCGCCGACAAACTCGCCGACGATCACGCCGAGCACGGCGAGCGTCCAGCACAGCTTGACGCCCGCCATCATGATCGGCAGCGCGTTCGGCAGCAGCAGATAACGAAAGGTCTTCCAACGCCCCGCGGTGAGCGACCGCATCAATTTCACCGCGTTCTGATCGACGGCAGAAAGGCCCGTCAGCGTGTTGAGGAACATCGGGAAGAAGCTCATCACGACCGCGATCGCGATTTTCGACGGCTGGTCGAAACCGAACCAGGTGACGAAGATCGGCGCCAGCACGATCTTCGGCGGCGCCTGCAGCGCGACGAGATAGGGATAGATCGTTGCACGTACGGCATCGAACATCGCAACGCCGACGCCGAGCACGACACCGGAGGCGAGGCCGATGGCGAAACCCCAGAGGATTTCCTGCAGCGTGACCCAGATATTCGGCAGGAAATAATCCGCACTCATCACGCGGCCCATCGCCCAGAAGGTGTCGATGGGCGAGGGAATGATGAGCCTGTGAACGAAGCCGCCTTCGGTGGCGAAGCCCCAGACCAGCAGAACGAAAATGCCGAAGCCGGCAGCCAGCAGACGATTGACCAGCACCTTCTTCTTCTGCCGCCGGCGTTCGGTCTCGACGAAACGCTCGATCGTTTCCTTCTGCGTGGCGGGAGAGGCGACAATCTCTTCGGCGGGTTGCATCATGTTCATGGCCGCAAACCTCAGTGATCGACGCCGAGCATGCGGCGGATCGTAAAGACGAGTTCGGAGAAGCGCGGATCGCGCATCGCTTCCATTGTTCGCGGACGCGGCAGATCGACCTCGACAATGCCCTCGAGGCGGCCGGGACGCGGCGTCATGACAAAGATGCGGTCGGAGAGGAAAACCGCTTCGCCGATATTGTGTGTGACGAAGATCACGGTCTTGCCGGTCTTCTCCCAGATGCGCAGCAACTCGACATTCATCGTCTCGCGCGTGAATTCGTCGAGCGCGCCGAACGGCTCGTCCATCAGAAGCACGCGCGGATTGTGGGCAAGGAGGCGGGCGAGGGCGACGCGCTGGCGCATGCCGCCGGAGAGTTCGGTCGGATAGCGGTCGCCGAAGCCGTTGAGCCCGACCATGTCGAGCAGTTCATCGCAGCGCTCGGCCTGTTCCTTCTTGTCGAGCTTCAGGATGATGCCGGGCAGGCGCACATTCTCGCGCACCGTGCGCCACGGAAACAGCACCGAGGTCTGGAGCATCATCCCGAGATCGGGGCGCGGACTGTCGTGATGCTTGCCGGCGAGGACCAGCGTGCCGTCGGATTTCTCCTCGAGCCCGCCGAGAATGGAGAGCAAAGTGGACTTGCCGCAGCCGGACGGACCGACCAGCGAGATGAACTCTCCTTCTTCTATGTTGAAGGAGACATTATCGAGCGCCACCAGCGGCCCGGTGGCCGTCGCATAGACTTTGCTGATGTGTTGCCCGTCGATAAGGCTGTCGGTCACGGAGCCCTCCACCCAGATTGCATGCAAATAAGAATGCAATGAGTGTGCCAGCCCCGCTCAGGAGCGGGACCGGGGGGCGCTGAGGCGGCGACGCGGCGAGCGCGCTTCTTTAATCGGCAGGTGCCAAGGCGTTTGCCGGATTCGCAGGCAGACGATGAAAAATGGTGTCAGTCCCGGCGAAGAAGCCGCTTGAGAGCGTTCCAGCCCGTATATTTCGCTTCTTCCAGCCGTGAGATCAGCGTGGTTTCGGCGCCGGCGGGTCCCATGACCAAGGTGCCCATCGGCTTTGCTGCATTCCAGAGGCCGAGCAGCATATGACCGTCCACCGATGTGGCGGCGTCCATCTCGACGCACTGCGTATCGTCGTAGAAATATTCGATCATCAGATAATCGAGGATCAGTCCGGGACCGAATTTCCGGTAGGTCTCGTCGAAGGCGCATTTGGCCGTGAACAGCGACGGACCGGTCGAGATATTGACAACCGCCGCAATGGGGCGACCATCCAGCAGCAGGCTGTCGACGCTGGTGAAGCCGTTCTCCGCGGTGAAGGCGAGACGCGCGAAGCGGGCATCATCCTCGCGGGCAAGGAAAGAGGTGCGGCGCTTGCCTTTCCAGCCTTCGTTTTCCATGCGCAGAAAGGCCTCCACGCGCTCGGCGACGAGCGCGGGTTCCGTCGCGCGCTCAAGGCGGACCTCTCCCAGTTCGCGCAGACGCCGCAGCTTGCGCTTGATGTCCTTCTCGCGCTTCTGGCCGGCGATGTCTCGCACGAAGCCCTGAAATCCTTCGTCGATGCGCGTCAGGATCGGGCGCATATAGGCGCGCGTGCGTACCGTATCGATACCACGCGTCGCGGCGGCGCGCGCCAGTGCGTGGGCGAACGGTCCGTTGAAATCGACATGAGGAAACGCCCAGTGTGAAGGAACTCCCGGCATGTCGAGGAACGCGGCGAGAGCCGCGTCGGCGCAATCCTTGCGGATCAGGGGTGCGCCATGAACCTGGTAGAGATTGAGCGCCAGCTGTGCCTGCCGTACAGGCAGAAACCCGCAGGCCGCGCGCACGCGGAATGGAATGAGCCCGGCAAGAACATCGCCCGCACGCAGCACGACGACGCGCATGCCGTGCGCATCGCCGAGCGCGTTGAGTCCCGCCAATACATACTGCCGCGCCAGAAATGGATTCTCCTCGATTTCATTGGCTGCCAGATCATCCCATTCCCGCGGATCGAGCGCGCGAAGTTCCGAGCCCGATATGACGGTTGCCGTGCAGGTGCGCGATTGCGGCTGACGGGCGGCGGCCTGCATCTGGACTACGGTGCCCATCAGCCTTGCTCCTTCCAGTGGCGCCACGCCGCGCGCGTGCGTGCAATGGACAATGGCAGGAACAGGCCCGTACGGCGGTGCGCGAACCAGGCGAGGACGGCACTGCGCAGTCCAAGCGCTGTGGCGGTCGCCGCGGCGGAGCCCATCATTCCGAAGGCCGGGATGAGCGCAAAGTTCAGGGCGATGTTGACGCCGACGAAGGTGATGAAGGTCGCGGAACAGATGCGTTCGTGGCCGAGCATCGTCAGCACATCCTCTCCCGGCCCGAAGGCGCAGATCAGGACGATGCCGAGGCAGAGGACGGGAAGAACCGTCGCGGCGGCATCGAAGCCTTCGCCGAAGACGAGAAGAAGATAGCCGCCGGTGACGGCGAGAACGATCGTGCCCGCGAGCGCAAGCGCGGTGGACAGAGCGGTGGCGGCCGAGATCAGTGCCTGTAGCGAGGTGCGGTCGTCGCGTTCGGCGAGCATTGCGTATTTTTGCGCGGTGGCGGCCGAGATTCCGTAGGGCACATAGCCGAGAAGCTGCACGAGGCGCGTCGCCGCATAATAGAAGGCGATGATCTCGGGCGGGGCGAAAAGCGCGAGTATCAGGATGTCCGCGTTGTTGAAGAGCACATCGGTGGCATCGAGCAGCGCGATGGGCAGCGCGGTGCGAAACCACATGGCGGATTCGTAGGCAGGCTTCGCGCCGCGGAGTTCGACACGCAACCGGCCGTAGAGCAGCGCGAACTGGATCGCGACGCTCGCGAGAAGGCCGGCGATGGTCATTGTCATGACGGTCATCGCGGTCGCATCCTTGCCGAGCATAAGAAGGCTCCCGGCGCCGACGAGGATCGCAAGATGGCGCATCAGCATGGCCGGCGCGATGCCGAGGCCGGGCCTGTCCATGCCGCGGGCGATGGCTTCGAGAAAATCCTGAAGGACGAGCAGCGGGATCGCCGCGAATGCAAGCGATGCCAGCACCACGAATTCCGCATCGACGGCGACGAAACCCGAATGCACGATTGCGATCGCGATCAGTGCCGTCAGCGCCGCGACCGTGCCGGCCATGAGAAACGCAAAGCGCAAGAGTCCCGCGGCGGGATTCTTGTCGCCCCGCTCGCGATAGGTCGCAAGGAAACGGCAGATGAGCTGGTTGGTGCCCGCGGTCGCGCCGTGGCCGAGGAGAAGCAGCCAAACGAAGGCAAGCGCGTAATAGCCGAACTGCTCGGCGCCGATGAGACGCGAGGCGAGCGCCTGCGCGGCAAAGCCGAGGCCCGCGCCGGTGATGCGGATGGCGATGATGGTGATGCCGGACAGGGAGAATCCGCCGGCGCCGGAGGTGGCGGTGTCAACCGCCGGGATCCCGCCTTCGGCCGCCATCGTCATTACCGGCTCCGGTCGCCGAAGCGCGCCAGAAGCGCCTGGACGCCGCGCGCGACACGCCAGAGGGCCGGCGTCTGCTTGATGGTGCGCTTGATCCGCCGCGCACCGCGCAGAAGCGGCGCGACATCCGTCCCGAAGCTCGATACCGGCACGATGCTGTCGTAAACGACCGTGGCTTCGGTCCACTCGGTCTTGTATTCGAAATCGCCGAGGCCGAGGTCGAACGTCCTGAAGCCCTGGACGCGCAATTCTTCAAGCAGCAGCAGCAGGAGGACGCCGCTCAGCGAGTATTTCGCGGCGGGGCCATCGGCTGTCGAATTGATCTGCTGCGAATAGTGGCCGGGGCTGTATAGGCCGAAACTGGTGGCGACGATCTCTCCGCCTGCCGTCAGCGCATGTATGGTCAGCGCGGGCTGGTTCTTGCCGAGCGAGGCGCGGGCAACGTTGCGGTAAAAGGCGCGGAATTGCGGCGTGCCGAAGACGTTTTTGACGCCCATCTCGCGGAACCGGCGCGAGCGCTGCTCGAAGAAGACTTCCTCGAACGCATCGATCTCTTCCGGCGTCGAGGCGCGGCGCAATTCGACCGGGCCGAACAGTTCGCAGAGCCGGCGCATGCCGCGTTTCAGATTGTTGCGGCGCTTGCGCGACAGCGAGGTTTCGATATCGACGCCACCCGGCGTCAGCAGCGAGCCGACATAGAGATTGTTGGGGGCGGGCGCATGGGGGAAGGCGAGCAGCGGATTGGTGCCCGCATCGCCGACGAGGTTCTGGAAACTCAAAAGATCGACGCGATGGCCCTGTGCGGACAGCGCCGCGAAGGCGCGGCTCAGCGCGTCCTTCGTCAGACGGTCGCGATAGATCGGGTCGTAGATGAGGCTGTCGGAGTTCGAGATGGCCGAGCCGATCACGCGGCCGACACGCGCGCCAAGCCAAGAGGTGATGCGCAGCGGCAGGATGGCGACCGGCGCATCGTCTTCGGAGATGACCAGAACGGCCGTCGAGCCACAATCGCCGTCGAAGCCGGCGGCGCAGAACTGCGATACCCAGTCGAAACGCTGATAGGGCGAGAGGACGCCGCGCGCCTCGAGCTCCCGCCATGTCGCCTCGGCCCCTGCCAGGCTGGCATGCACCGCGAACGTGAGCTGTCCGTTCAGTTCAGGCTGGGCAACGCGCAACATATTTGTCCAAGGATATCCCGCGCCGGAGGCGCCCCTGGAAGACGTGATACGGCTGAAAGGCAGATAAAATCTGAATTTATGCAAAAGGACCGGGCATTTGCGTGGGGTAGTTAAGCAAAAGTTAGCCACCCCCGGCCTGTATCCCACCCCGTCACCCAAGGCGAAGCCTTGCCACATTTCGCGCCAGCGGATAGGAAACCGTGCTCCGCAAGGGGCAAGAGGCGTACGGGTCCGCCCTATATTTGAGTAACCCGCGGGCCGGTTCATGCGTTGAACCTGACGAGAACGGCGCCCGACAACCAGAAAACAGATTGATCGAGGAGGGCGGCAGCCACAGATTGCAATTGATAACCAGAGGTTTAGCCGGCACGAAAATCCTTGTGCCTGCGGCTTCCGGTCAGGTTGCGCTAAGGTTATGCCACCCAAAAAGGCCGCAAACTTTGCTTAATCGGGTAGCTTATAAGACTCCGATATAGGCGGCTGCGTTTTAACTGGGCCCGGCCCTTGCTTGTGAAAGATGGACTATGCCTGAGACACCGCTCCTCGACACAATCCGCACGCCGGAAGACCTGCGCAAGCTTCCCGAAGAGAAGCTGAGGCAGCTTGCCGACGAACTTCGTCTTGAGACCATTGACGCGGTGTCGGTGACGGGCGGCCATCTCGGCGCGGGCCTTGGCGTGATCGAGCTGACGACGGCACTTCACTATGTCTTCGACACGCCGCGTGACCGGATCATCTGGGATGTCGGTCACCAGACCTACCCGCACAAGATCCTCTGCGGCCGCCGCGACCGTATACGTACGCTGCGCCAGAGCGGCGGTCTTTCCGGCTTCACCAAGCGCGCCGAGAGCGAATATGACCCGTTCGGCGCGGCGCATTCCTCGACCTCGATTTCGGCCGGCCTCGGCATGGCCGTGGCGCGCGATCTTTCCGGCGGTGACAACAATGTCATCGCGGTGATCGGCGACGGCTCCATGTCGGCGGGCATGGCCTATGAGGCCCTGAACAATGCCGGCGCGCTCCGTTCGAAACTCATCGTCATTCTGAACGACAACGAGATGTCGATTGCGCCGCCGGTCGGCGCGATGTCGGCCTATCTGTCGCGCCTGATGTCGGGCAAGACCTACAAGACGATCCGCGAGACGGCGCGCCAGCTGTCGAAGAACCTGCCGCAATTCGTCATCGACCGCGCGGCGCAGGCGGAAGAATACGCACGCGGCTTCCTTGCCGGCGGTGGCACGCTGTTCGAGGAGCTCGGCCTTTATTATGTCGGCCCGATCGACGGCCACGATCTGAACCATCTTCTGCCGGTGTTGCAGAACGTCCGCGACAATGCCGACGGCCCGGTCCTGATCCATGTCATTACGCAGAAGGGCAAGGGCTATGCCCCGGCCGAGGCGTCCGACGACAAGTATCACGGCGTCGTGCAGTTCGACCCCGTTACCGGCCAGCAGAAAAAGGCCGCGGCGAACTTCCCGAGCTACACCAAGGTCTTTGGCGACAGCCTCGCCAAGGAAGGTATGAAGGACGACAAGATCGTCGCCATCACGGCCGCCATGCCGGACGGCACGGGCGTCGGCATCTTCGAGAAGAGCTTCCCTGACCGCACATTCGATGTCGGCATCGCCGAGCAGCATGCGGTGACGTTTGCCGCCGGCCTTGCGACCGAGGGCTACAAGCCGTTCTGCGCGATCTACTCGACCTTCCTGCAGCGCGGCTACGACCAGCTTGTCCATGACGTTGCGCTGCAGAAGCTGCCGGTGCGCTTTGCCATCGATCGCGCTGGTTATGTCGGCGCCGACGGCGCGACGCATGCCGGTGCCTTCGATGTCGCCTATCTCGCCTGCCTGCCCGAAATGGTGGTCATGGCGGCGGCCGACGAGGCCGAGCTTGTCCATATGGTCGCGACGGCGGTTGCCTATAACGACGGCCCGATCGCGTTCCGCTATCCGCGCGGCGAAGGCGTCGGCGTAGAGATGCCGCAGGAGGGCATTCCGCTGGAGATCGGCAAAGGCCGCATCATCCGCACGGGCAGCCAGATCGCTCTTCTGTCCTTCGGCACGCGCCTGCAGGAATCGCTCAAGGCCGCGGACGAACTGGACGCCAAGGGCCTCTCGACCACGGTCGCCGATGCGCGCTTCGCAAAGCCGCTCGACGAGGAGATGATCCTGAATCTCGCCCGTACCCACGATGTGCTCATCACTATCGAGGAGGGTTCGGTCGGCGGCTTCGGTTCGATGGTCCATCATCTTCTGGCCGAGAACGGCGTGTTCGACGAAGGCCTCAAGATACGTTCGCTCGTCCTGCCCGATGAATACACCGATCACGACAAGCCTGATCGTATGTATTCGAAGGCCGGAATGGACGCCAAGGGCATCGTCTCCAAGGTGTTCGAAGCGCTGGGCAAGACGCAGGCTGCCGCCAAGGACCGGGCCTGACGCCCGTACTGGTATGAGCGACTGTCACAGTCCGCGCAGGGAAGGTCTCGCGTGATCGACGCTGCGCTTGCCGCCATCTCGCTTTCGGTGTGGCTCTATCTCCTGCTTTTGCGCGGGGGGTATTGGCGTGCGGCGGAACGCGACGTGCGGTTCGCGCCCGACGATCTTCCGGCGCCGGTGACCTGGCCGCGCATCGTTGCCGTGGTTCCGGCCCGCAACGAAGCCGATGTCATTGCGAGGTCGATAGGGTCGCTGCTTGAGCAGAGCTATGCCGGCGAATTCTCAGTGGTGCTCGTCGACGATCAATCGAATGACGGCACCGGCGATATCGCGATGAATGAGGCGGTGAAGCTCGATGCCGAGAATCGCCTTACGATCCTTCGCGGCACCGAGCCGCCGTCCGGATGGACCGGAAAACTCAATGCGATGGCGACCGGTGTTCGCATGGTCGAGGCCAAGGGCGCGCCGGACTACATACTCTTCACCGATGCCGATATCGCCTTCCGCGATTCGAAGGCGCTGGAACGGCTGGTGCGCGGCGCCGAGGCCAAAGGGACCGGACTGACATCCCTTATGGTCAAGCTGCGCTGCGACAGCTTCTTCGAGAAAATGCTGATTCCGGCTTTCGTCTACTTCTTCCAGAAGCTGTATCCGTTCTCCTGGGTGAACGATCCGGGCAGCAAAACGGCCGCCGCGGCCGGCGGCTGCATGCTGGTCCGCCACGACGCGCTGGTGAAGGCCGGCGGTGTCGCCGCGATCCGCGATGCGCTGATCGACGACTGCGCGATGGGCGGCCTTCTGAAACAGCAGGGGCCGGTCTTTCTCGGTCTGACCGAGGCGGTGGAAAGCATCCGTCCCTACGACGGCATCGGTGAAATTCGCCGCATGGTGTCCCGCTCGGCCTATGCTCAACTGGATTACTCGCCGCTGAAGCTGGCAGGTTCGGTGCTCGGCCTGTTCGTGACGTATCTGGCGCCGCCTTATCTCGCGATCGCGGTGGAGGGCTGGCCGGGCTTTGCCGGCGCGCTGGCCTGGGCGATCATGGCGCTGTCGTTCCAGCCGATCGTTCGTCTGTACCGCCGGTCCGCGATGTGGGGTGTCGCCTTGCCGGTCATTGCAGCGTTCTATACGACGTTTACCGTGGATTCCGCCGTGCAGCATTGGCTCGGACGCGGCGGTGCGTGGAAAGGCCGTTATCAGGCCGCGGCAGGCGCGCAATGACGACGGCAACCGAAACACTCTCCGGCAAGGGGCATACGGACGAGAATTTTCCCGTCGCGTCCCATCTCATCAGTGCGAAGAACCGCCCGCCGATCCTTGCTTTCTACAAATTCGTGCGCGCCGGGGACGATGTCGCCGATAACAATACCCTGTCGTCCGAGCGCAAGATCAAGCTGCTCGACGGTCTTGCCGCCGCGTTGACGGGCGATGGGCCGGCGGACGAGGAGGCCGAGCCGCTGAAAGCGCAGCTCGCGGAGCGCAAGCTGTCGCCGCGCCACGCGCTCGATCTGCTCGATGCGTTCCGGCTTGACGCGCGCAAGAACCGCTACGAGAACTTCGCGGAGCTGATGGCCTACTGCTCGCTGTCGGCCATGCCGGTCGGCCGCTTCGTGCTCGATGTGCATGGCGAGGATCAGACGGCGACATGGCCTGCCTCGGATGCCATCTGCGCCGCGCTGCAGATCATCAATCACCTTCAGGACTGCGGCAAGGATTACAGGGAACTCAACCGGGTGTATTTACCCGCGGACCTGATGCTGCAGCATGGCGCGAACTACGAGGATCTTGGCGCCGAGAAGGCGACACCGGCGCTTCTGGCCGTGATCCGCGAGCTCGCCAAGCGTTGCGACGACCTTCTTGAGGAAGGCAGGGCGCTCATTCCTGCAATCCGCGATATTCGCCTCGCAATGGAAATCGCGGCGATCCACCGGCTTGCATGTGTGCTGACAGACGGGCTGCAGAGGCGCGACCCCTTGTCGGAGAAGGTCCATTTCTCGAAGGCAGGTTTCGCTGCGACGGCGCTCGGCGCGGCGGCAAGCACGCTGGCGCGGCGCGTTTTTCTTCCGGGCAGAGCCGGGCCGGCCGCGGAGGAACCGAAATGAGCGATACCACGGTCGAGGCGAGTGCCGCCAAGGCGTCCGGTTCGTCGTTCTACACGGCAATGAAAATCCTTCCCGCCGAGAAGCGGGATGCGATGTATGCGGTCTATGATTTCTGCCGCGAGGTCGACGACATCGCCGACGAGGGCGGCACGGACGACGAGCGCCGCGCGGGCCTGAACCGCTGGCGCGCGGACCTCGGCGCGCTCTACGCCGGACAGCCCGCCGGGCAGGCCGAGTTCCTGAAACGGCCGGTCGAGCGTTACGGGCTGCGCCAGGACGACTTCCTGGCGGTGATCGACGGCATGGAGATGGATGTCGGGGCCGGAGTCGTGGCGCCGGACTGGAAAACCCTTGATTTGTATGTAGATCGAGTGGCGAGTGCGGTCGGGCGGTTGTCGTCGCCGGTGTTCGGGCTCGATTTCCAGACCGGCGACGCGCTGGCCCACCATCTTGGCCGGGCGCTGCAGCTCACCAATATTCTGAGGGATCTCGATGAAGACGCGGCCATAGGCCGTCTTTATCTGCCCCGGGAGGAGTTGGAAGCCGCAGGAATCAAAGCCGATCTTCACGATCCGGCCAAGGTTTTGAGCCATCCTGCGCTGGATAAGGTTTGCCGCGCTGTGGCGGCGAGGGCCGAGGAGCATTTCCGCGAGGCGGACGGCATCATGGCAAGCGCGCCGCGCGCCTTCGTCAAGGCGCCGCGCCTCATGGGCGCGGCCTATCATGGTGTTCTGAAGCGGCTTCTGGCACAGGGCTGGGCGCCGCCACGCGAACGGGTACGGATCAGCAAGCTCGATCTGGCCGGTGCGTATTTACGATACGGAGTGATCTGAGATGACAGGCACGGTTCATATAGTCGGCGCCGGTCTCGGCGGTCTGTCCGCCGCGGTCGATCTGACTGACGCCGGCTACAAGGACATCCGCTTCTATGAAGCGGCGAAGGCGGCGGGCGGCCGCTGCCGCTCCTTTGTCGATACCGTGCTGAACATCGTTGTCGATAACGGCTCGCATCTTCTGCTCTCGGGCAACTGGGCGGCGATCGCCTATCTCACGAAGATCGACGGCCTCAAGGAAATGACGCAGTGCGAGGCGGAGATTCCGTTCGCCGACCTGAACAGCGGCGAACGCTGGACGCTGCGGCCGAATTCCTCGCGCTTGCCGTGGTGGATCTTCGACCAGAACCGCCGCGTGCCGGGGTCGAAACCTGCCGACTATCTTGCGCCGCTCGGCCTTCTGCGCGCGATCAACCAGTCGCGCCTTGTCGGCGATGTGATGGACACCAAGTCCTCGCTGTATGAACGCCTGTGGCGCCCGGTGATGCTGGCGGCGCTGAATGTCGAGCCGGCGGAAGCCGACGCGCAGATGGCGATCAATCTCTTCAAGGAAACGTTTGGCGGCGGCGGCGCGGCCTGCAAGCCGATCATCGCGCATCAGGGCATGTCGTCGGCCTATATCGATCCCGCGATCCGGTATCTCGAAGCGCGCGGTGCAAACTTCCAGTATGGACGCACGCTGCGCGGCATAAGCTATGAGGGCGAGCGCGCCACCGAGCTCGATTTCGGCGACGAGAAGATCGCGGTCGGCGCGGGCGACATCGTGATCCTGGCCGCGCCGCCAGTGGTTGCGCGTTCCTATGTTCCGGGCCTCATCACGCCGGAGAAGTTCAAGGCGATCGTCAATGTGCATTTCAAGATCGCGCCGCCGAAGGGCCATCCGATGTATCTCGGCATGATCAATTCGATCTCCGAATGGCTGTTCGCTTACGACGACCATATGTCGGTGACGATCTCCGCCGCCGACGAATGGATGCAGCACGACCGTCTCGATCTCGCGACCAAGGTGTGGGCCGAAGTCTCGAAAGTCACGGGTCTTCCGGAAGAGCTGCCGCCGTGGCAGGTCAACCGCGAGCGCCGCGCGACGTTCGCCGCGGTGCCGAGCGAGGCCGCGAAGCGCCCTGGACCGGTGACGAATTACGGCAATCTGTTCCTGGCCGGTGACTGGACGGCGACGGGCCTGCCGGCCTGCATGGAGGGCGCGGTGCGCTCGGGCAACGCGGCGTCCCGCGCCATTCTTGAGCGGAGCGCGCAGGGCGCGAACGCGGCCTGAGGTGACGGCTTTGAACGACCAGACACCTCTCGGGAATCTGACCGGCCTTCCGCTCGAAGAGCTCGACGCGCGTATCGCGTCGGCGACGGGCGGGCTTCTGAACCATCGCAAGGATGGCGGGCATTTCTGCTTCGAACTCGAAGCGGACGCGACCATTCCGGCGGAATATGTGCTTATGCGCCATTTCCGCGGCGAGCCCGAGGATCTCGAGCTTGAGCGCAAGATCGGCGTCTATCTCCGCCGCATCCAGGGCGCGCATGGCGGCTGGCCGCTGTTCCACAACGGCGCGCTCGACATCTCCGCGACGGTGAAGGCCTATTTCGCGCTGAAGATGATCGGCGACGACATCGACGCACCGCATATGAAGCGCGCGCGCGAGGCGCTGCTTGCGCGCGGCGGCGCGGCGGAATCGAACGTCTTCACGCGAATTCTGCTCGCGCTGTACGGGCAGGTGCCGTGGAAAGCCGTGCCGACCATGCCGGTCGAGATCATGCTCTTGCCGAAATGGTTTCCGGTGCATCTCGACAAGGTGTCGTACTGGGCCCGCACCGTCATGGTGCCGCTGTTCGTGCTGATGCTGAAGAAGCCGCAGGCGGTCAATACGCGCGGCGTCGGCATTTCCGAATTGTTTGTCGTGCCGCCATTCCAGGTCAAGAAATGGAAGTTCGGCGGCGCGCATCAGAAATGGTACTGGAAATCGTTCTTCATCAACCTCGACAAGGTGCTGAAGATCGTCACGCCGTACTTCCCGAAAAGCTCGCAGCAGCGCGCAATCGACAAGGCCGTGGCCTTTGTCGACGAACGGCTGAACGGTGAAGACGGGCTCGGCGCGATCTTTCCGGCCATGGTCAACGCGCTCGAAATGTACGACGTGCTCGGCTATCCGGCGGATCATCCGAATGTGGTGACGGCTCGCGGCTCGATCGAAAAATTGCTCGTCGTGAAGGACGAGGAAGCCTACTGCCAGCCGTGCCTGTCGCCGATCTGGGATACCTCGCTTGCCGCGCACGCGCTGCTTGAGGCGGGCAGCCCGGATGCGGAGAAGGCCGCGCTCGATGCGCTGAACTGGCTGAAGCCGCACCAGATCCTCGACGTGAAGGGCGACTGGGCGGAGGCGCGTCCGGACGTTCGTCCGGGCGGTTGGGCGTTCCAGTATGCCAATGCGCATTATCCGGACGTCGACGACACCGCCGTGGTCGTGATGGGCATGGACCGTGTGAAGGGCCGTGCCGGCCCGGGTGAAGCCGATTTCGACGCCGGTATCGAACGCGCGCGCGAATGGGTCCATGGGCTGCAATCGAAAAACGGCGGATGGGGCGCGTTCGACGCCGACAACGAATATTATTATCTCAACGAGATTCCGTTCGCCGATCATGGGGCGCTGCTCGACCCGCCGACGGCCGATGTGTCCGCACGCTGCGTCTCGATGCTCGCCCAGCTGGGCGAGACGGTCGGGAACAGCGAGGTCATGCGCCGCGGCGTCGACTACCTGATACGTGAGCAGGAGGAAGACGGTTCGTGGTTCGGCCGCTGGGGCGTCAACTATGTGTACGGCACATGGTCGTCGATGTGCGCGCTGAACGCGGCGGGCGTCGATCATCAGGCGCCGGTGATGCGCAAGGCGGTCGACTGGCTCGTTGCCATACAGAACGAAGATGGCGGCTGGGGCGAGAGCTGCGACAGCTACAAGCTGGATTATCGCGGTTACGAACCGGCGCCGTCCGCGGCATCGCAGACGGCGTGGGCCGTCATGGCGCTGCAGGCGGCGGGCGAGAACGACCATCCCGCCGTCGCGCGTGGTATCGAATGGCTGACGCAGAACCAGCGCGAGGATGGCCTCTGGCCTGAGGATACATACACCGGCGGCGGCTTCCCGCGCGTGTTCTATCTCCGCTACCACGGCTACGCGAAGTTCTTCCCGCTCTGGGCCATGGCGCGCTATCGCAATCTGAAACGCTCGAACGCCCCCGCAACGCAGTTCGGCATGTAATGTCGGCTCTCGTCGTCACCGGCGTTGCGCGAGAGGCGAGAATTGCGGCTGCGCCGGGCGTCGAGACCATTTGCAGCGGCGGCTCGCCCGCGAGGCTACGCAAGCTGCTGGCGTGCCACGATCCCTCGCAGACACCCATCGTGATGAGTTTCGGGATCGCGGGCGGTCTCAACCCGGCGCTGACGCCGGGGCATGTCGTCATCGCCGACGCTGTCCTGTCGGATGGCGGCCGATGGAAGACGGATCGCGATCTGACCGAAGCGCTTGTCGGCGCTCTTCAGTCGCGCAGCGACCTCCGGGTGCTGCGTGCGTCCATCGTGGGCGTCGAACGCGCGCTGCTCGATCCGCTCGCAAAGAGCTCGATGCGGGCGCAGACGGGTGCCGCGGTGGTCGACATGGAATCGCACATTGCGGCCCAATACGCCGCCGAGCACGGGCTGCGCTTTGCCGCGATCCGCGTGGTGTGCGACCCGGCAAGCCGTTCGCTGCCGCCGCTGGTCAACGACGCCCTGGCGCCCGATGGCAGCGTTTCGCTTCGCGGTGTGTTTCGCAGCCTTGCACGCGAGCCGGGGCAGATCGGCGATCTTCTGCGTCTCGCGCGCGACTCGCAGACGGCGTTCCGCGCGCTGGCGCGGGCCGGGGCCGTGTGGCGTCAGGCGTTTCCGAAGGCGTGACGCACATGACCGACGCCGAACGGATTGTCGGTCTCTACGAGCGCAACGCGGAGCAATGGGACAGGGAGCGCGGCAAGAACCTGTTCGAGAGGGGCTGGCTGGACCGTTTCCTCGCGCTGCTTCCTGAAAATCCGCGCGTGCTCGACATCGGATGCGGTTCGGGCGAGCCGATCGCGCGCTATCTGGTGGAACGCGGTTGCCGGGTCACCGGAATCGATTCATCGGCGGCGATGATTGCACTATGCGCCGCGCGCTTTCCGCAGCATGTCTGGGCGGTCGCCGACATGCGCACATTCGATCTCGGCGAGACATTTGACGGCATCATCGCCTGGGACAGCTTCTTTCATCTGACGCGCAAGAATCAGCGCGCGATGTTCCCGGTGTTCGGCAGGCATGGCGGGCGCGGGGCGGCGCTGATGTTCACGAGCGGGCCGGGGGACGGGGAAGCAATTGGCGAAATGTGGGGCGAGCGGGTCTACCACGCGAGCCTTGCGCCGGAGGAGTATCGAGGGCTGCTGGCGGAGCAGGGCTTCGATGTCGCCGCGCACGTCGCCGATGATGCCGCATGCGGCGGGCACACAGTCTGGCTGGCGAACCGCGGCTGATGCAAAAAGCCCGGCGCTGAGGCCGGGCTTCTTCACTTCAGATGTAAGGACAATCAGGCGGCGGACGAGACGTCCGCGCGCGTGTTGGCGCCTTCCGGCTCCGGCGTGCGCAGCAGATCCTGATGGTCCTCGTTGTCGATGGTCGTCGACTTGTTGTTGGCGCGGATGGTGTCCATCTGCGTCGCGACATTGCGCGAGAACACATATTCCGCCGGACGCTGGTTGGTCAGCGGAATTTCCGGCGCCATCGGGCCGGTCGTCTTGATGCCGAACAGCGAGACCATCGCGGCCTTCCACGGACGGCGCACCGTGTCGCGCACGGCCGATGCCTCGAAGCCCGAATGGACCATGCAGTCGGCGCATTTCTCGTAATTGCCGACGCCGTAATTGTCCCAGTTCGTGTCTTCCATCAGTTCCTTGAAGGACTTCGCATAGCCTTCGCCGAGCAGGTAGCAGGGCTTCTGCCAGCCGAACACGGTGCGCGTCGGGTTGCCCCACGGGGTGCAGGAATACGACTGGTTACCCGCGAGGAAGTCGAGGAACATGGTCGACTGGTTGAACTGCCAGCCCTTGCCCTTCGCCTGCGAAAAGACGCGACGGAAGATGTTCTTCGTCGTCTGGCGGTTCAGGAAGTGCTTCTGGTCCGGCGCGCGCTCGTACGCATAGCCGGGCGACACCGTCATGCCGTCGACGCCGAGCGCGGTCACTTCGTCGAAGAAGGTTGCGATGCGATCCGGATCGGCATTGGTGAAGAACGTGCAGTTGATGGTGACGCGGAAACCGCGGCGCTTGGCTTCGGCGATGGCTGAGACGGCCTTGTCGTAGATGCCGTTGCGGCACACGGACTTGTCGTGCATCTCCTTGTCGCCGTCGAGATGAACCGACCAGGTGAAGTACGGGCTGGGCTCGTACTCATCCATCTTCTTCTCGAGAAGGATCGCGTTGGTGCAGACGATGGCGTATTTCTTCTTCGCCATGATGCCGCGCACGATCTGCGGCAGCTCCTTGTGGATCAGCGGCTCGCCGCCGGCGATGACGACGACCGGGGCGCCGCATTCGTCCACGGCTTCCATCGCGTCCTCGTAGGAGATGCGCTGGTTCAGAATCTCGTCCGGGTAATCGATCTTGCCGCAGCCGGCGCAGGCGAGATTGCAGCGAAAGAGCGGCTCCATCATGAGAACAAGTGGATAGCGCTTCGTGCCCGACAGCTCCTTCTTTACGATGTAGCTGCCAACGTCGATGATCTGTCTCAGCGGGATGCCCACAAGCGGCTCCTTCGATGAATGTCTCTAGATCGACCCGACCGCATGCCGGAGCCGACTACTCTTCCTCGATGTTGGTACATCGGGGCGGAATGGAACCCGGTGCCGCACAGCATCGGTTCCAGTCGCCTGGGCGAGGTGTCCCACTAATCCGTGAAGAGCCGCACCAAAGCGTTAATTATACCAATTACATCATGCCAGACCTGTGCCAGAGATCAGAGCGCGTCTCCCGCGACCTCTTGCCGCTGCACCGTATGTCCGTCACGGCACTTTCGCCTCAGGTTCGAAACAAAGTGCCGACGGCGGCAGGAAATCCAGGAGGGTAATTATACTGCGAAATATGGCAGCGACGAGGTCGCCGCCCGGGCAGGATTCATCAATCTAAACAGTGTGATAAATTAGCAATCGCAGTTCCCGTGCGAATTCGCGCTATGCGTGCGGGCTCTCCCTTACTGCGTGCGGGCGGCCGCTGACTTGGCTTTTTTGCCACCGTACATCTGCAGATGAATCTCGACCCTGTTTTCCGTGCCTTCCGCGATCGCCACCTGCGCGTCGGAGAAGGTGGGAATCATCTTCTCAAGGGCGTTGTTGGACAGCGCCACCGGCTCCTTCGGAATGCCGAGGAAGTTTTCGTCGCGCTCGCCGTTCTGATTGATGTCCTGATGGCCGCCAAAAGCGTAGTTGCCGGGCGGGACGTTCTGGAAGACGAAATCGAGAGTCGGTGCGGTCGAAGCCTGCTTGCCGCCGACGGGGCAATGCTCGCCGCCGAGACCCGTATCGCAGATGCCGACCGAGACATTGCCCTTGCCGACTTCGACGCCGTGGACCGTGACGATGACATCGGCCGCTTCAACGGAGGCCGCAGTCATCAGGAGAGCGGACAAAGCAATGGCGTGGCTTTTCATCGGTACGTCCCCGCAAAACTACGCTAGTTGGAGGACTTAACCCGAGCTTCTTGTCGAAAGCTAGGCAAGGAAGCCGGGGCGCCGGAACGGGATACGCCCTGACGTTCAATAAGCCATTCAAGCTCTTCGCGGATGGCCTGTTCGATCGGGCGCGGCCGGTAGCCAAGCTCGTTCTTTGCCTTCGAACTGTCGAACGGTGCTGACCGCAGCGCCAGCAGGATGCCTTCACGGGTCGCCGCCGGGCGCTTCTTCGTCACGCGCGAGACGATGTCGCCATACACGCCCGCTGCCAGGGCGAGCGACGCCGGGATCGTCCGCTTCGGCATCTTGCGGCCGGACATCTGTTCGACCAGCGCCAGCAGATCGCGCAGGCGGATGTTCTCGCCGCCGAGAATATAGCGCTCGCCCGCGCGGCCGTTGTCGCCGCCCAGCACAATGCCATCGGCGACGTCGCGCACATCGACAAGATTCATGGTGAAGTCGAGAAAGAACGGCGAACCGCCCTTCAGGAACAGCGCGAGCATTTCGGCCGGCGGCGTCATGTTTGCGTCCCCCGCGCCAACGGGTACGGTCGGATTGACGACGACAAGATCCGCTCCCGCGCGGGCGGCCTGAAGCGCGGCCTGTTCGCCGAGATACTTCGAGCGTGTGTACGGACCCGGAAGATCCCGGAGCGGCAGGACATGATCTTCGCTGATCGCGTGACCGTTGACCTTCTTCGGCAGCAGGATCGACTCGGTCGAACAATGGACGATGCGCGGCGTGCCCTTGCGTACGGCCGCCCCGATGACGGTCTCGGTGCCGCGCCGATTGACGTCGTCGAAATGGGCGCGATTCCTCGTCCAGAGATGAGCGATGCCGGCAACATGATAGAGGCGATCGACTCCCTCAAGCGCGGACTCGACGGCGGCCGGATCGAGGATCGAGGCACGACGGTATTCGGCATCGGGCGACAGGCCGGGATGTTCGCACACATCGATCACCCGGACATCGTCACCGCGTTCGACAAGCCTGGCGACCAAATGGCGGCCGACAAACCCGCATCCGCCCGTGACCAGTACCTTCGCCATCAACTCAAGCCTTTCCGTTACCCCGGCCATGAAGCGCGATCATCGCGGCCGGCAGCACCACGAGACACACTATGACAACGAGAAGGATCGCCAGACCCAGCAAAAGTCCCATGCTGTATAGCCCCTGATGCTTGGAAATGGCGAGAGTGGCAAACGCGGCCACGGTGTTGAGTTGCGCCACGAGCACAGCCAGCGAGGTCGATGTGTCCAGAACGTCGACCCGGTCTTTCAGTTTCTTGCCCTTGTTTTCCTCGGCCAGTTCCCGGGCACGGACGACGATGTGCACCGAGCCGGCTACGCCGAGGCCGATCAGCAGCGGGATGACGATGACGTTCGCGAAGTTGAACGGCAGGTTCAGCAGGGCCGATCCGGCGACCGTCCAGATCGATGCCACGGCCAGCGGCGCCAGGATCAGAAGCACATCCGTCACCCGGCGGCGCAGGATGATGACGACCAGCGCGATGGCGATCGTGGTGTAGGCGATGGCTTCCACGAACGACCACAGAATGGCGGTGCCGGCATCGGTGACGCTGATCGGCACGCCGGAGGCCAGTGGCTCGGCGGCCTGAATCTCCCGGGCGAACGCCTCCAGCTTTTCCGGAGTGCCGATATCCTCGTCCGGCTGCACCTGAAGACGCAGGCGGCCGTCGGCGGCTATCCAGTCGCGGCTGATCTCGGGCGGCAGGTCGTCAAGTGTCAGCTGCTTTGCATCGCCGAGGCGATCGCGCAGGCCGTCCACGATGTCATCCAGCGAGCCGACAAAGGCGGTGTTGAATTCCTTGAGGTTTTCCGGCGTGGCGCCGCGCTTGTCGGCGAATTCCTTCATGCCGTCGCGGAAGGCCTCGGCCGCGGTTTTGAGCTCGGAATCGGCGGGTGCGGCGGCGGCGATGCGTTCGGATGAAACAAGCAGGCTGGCGAAGGCCTGACGGAGCTGGGCCTCGTTGGGAGGCGGCAGGCGGCGCGCGGGGTCCATGAAATCCGGCCCGAGCACGTCGCGTGCCTTGGCAATGCGCTCAAGCTTCGGCGGCTGATCGGACGGCAGGAACTGCTCGGCGGTGGCGACCTTGGCGACGCCCGGAAGGGCCGCCAGCTTTTCGGCGCGGGCACGGGCGTCGTCCTCGTTGTCGGCGACGACATTGATCGAATAGGGCGAAGTCGCGGGGTCCTTGGCGAGGTCGCGATAGGTGATGACCGGCCCGGCTGCGGGATTCTGCAGGTTGAGCGGGTTGACGTCGATCCGCGCATAGGTCGCCGCATAGAGCGCGCCGAGAGTGACGAGGGTCGAGAGCACCAGGATCGGCCTGTGGAAGCGCTTGATGAAGCCGCCGATGCCGATGTTGAAATCGCCCCATTTCGGCACTTTCGGCGGCATGACCGCCATCAGCGCCGGCTGCACCGTGAACGTCACGGCAAAGGCGACGACCATGCCCCAGGCCGAAATGATGCCGAACTCGGCCAGACCGGTGTAGGCCGTGGGCACGAAGGACAGGAACGCCACGATGGCGCACAGCGTCGACAGGCCGATGCCCGGCGCTTCGTGGATCATGGCCTCGCGCAGGGCCTGTTCGAATGGCAGGCCGCGTTTGCGGTCCTCGAGGAAGCGCAGGCCGAGATGGGTGCCGAAATCGACGCCGAGGCCGAAGAACAGCACCATGAAGGCCACGGAGATGAGATTCAGCCGTCCGACGAAAATCGCGGCGAGCCCGGTGGTCCAGATGCCGCCGATGACCAGCGTGACGAGCAGGACGACAATCATCCGCCCCGATCGGATGCCGAACACGAGGCTGAGAGCGACCAGGATAAAGGACAGGGCGGAAGCGGTGACGGCGCCGGAGAAGGCATCGTTCAGCTCCTGCTGGCGCAGGACCGGGTCGCCCGTGATGTTGAGCTTGATGCCTTCGGCCTCTTCCTCCTGGACGCCCTTCATTTCCTCCTGAAGGGCTTTCAGGGCCGGGCCGGCGCGGTCGATGGAGGTGTTGTCGAGAACGGGCTTGGCGAGAACGAAGCGGCGTGTGCCCGGACGGGCGCCGGGCCGTTCGAAATTGAAGATGGACAGCCAGTCGACCCGGCGGTCTTCATTGTTCGCCAAAGCCGAGGCGGTTTCGCCCATTTCGGTGAACATGCGAACTGATTTGGCTTCGCCGTCGCCCTGGCCGGCGTCGACCGCGGCGGCGATGCCCCTCAGGCTGGGATCGCGGCCGAGTTGTCTCAGCAGCGGGGCTTCGGCTTCGAGCTGCGAGAGGAAGCTGTCGAGCTTGTCCCGAGCGAGGAAAAGCAGGCCGTTTTCATTGAAAAAGCTCGATTCACCAGGCACTTGAACGTCGGTAAAAAGATCTTCCCGGTCGCGCAGGCGAACGGCCAGATTGTCTGCCGCGCTGTCGGCATCTCCGCCCGTTGCGCCATCGACAACAATCAGGATGTCTTCCCTTTTGGGGAAGGATTCCCGGTATTTGTCCTCGACCTGCCGGAACGCGAGCGAGTCCGCGAGGATATCGTCGATCGCGGTGTTGATCCTGAGCTCGGTCGAAGCCCACGCCGCCAGCAGGGTCAGGATGGCGGCAATCGCCAGGACGAACCAGGGTCGGCGGGCGCAAATACTCGCCACCGTCCCGAAAATGCGCTCGCCTGTTTTCCGCATTTGCGCTACTCCGCGATCCCGGTGGTATTTAGAATGAATGTGAGGAGGCAGTTGCCACCCGACCGGCTGGTCGGCCAAGTTGCCGGACCTTTGCGCCCGGCGCGCCCCCTTGCGGCCCAAATGTGTCTAGCATTTGGCCTTTATCCTCCGAAAGGCATTCGACTTTGAGATCAGCGGATTTTGCGGAGCGGCTGACCCAGACGGCCAAGACGGTCGACGGGGTTATCATGGACCTGTTCGGCGACAAAGCCCTGCCGGGCGAGACCCTGCGCCCGACGCGTGTGACCGAATCCATGCGCTACGCGGCGCTGGCCGGCGGCAAGCGGCTGCGCCCCTTTCTCGTTGTCGAGACCGCTGCCCTGTTCGGCAAGGAGGGTGAGGGCGTGCTGCGCGCCGCGGCCGCCATCGAATGCGTGCACTGCTACAGCCTCGTGCACGACGACCTTCCGGCCATGGACAATGACGATCTGCGCCGCGGCCAGCCGACGACGCACAGGAAATATGACGAGGCGACCGCGATCCTCGCCGGCGACGCACTCCTGACCTATGCGTTCGACATTCTCGCCGACGAGCCGACCCATCCCGATCCGGCGGTGCGCGTCGCGCTCGTAAAGACACTCGCGCGCGCCTCCGGTCTTGGCGGGATGGTCGGCGGCCAGCTGCTCGATCTCGAAGCCGAAGGACGCTTTGGCGACGGCAAGCCGCTGCCGCTGACGGACAAGGAAATCCTGCGCCTGCAATCGATGAAGACCGGCGCACTGCTCATGGCCGGCGTCGAGATGGGCGCCACGCTAGGCGGCGCCAGCAGGGACGAGCGCGAGACGCTTCAGAGGTATGGACGCGCGCTCGGACAGGCGTTCCAGATCGCCGACGATCTTCTGGACGAGGAAGCGGACGCCGCGACCGTCGGCAAGGCAACCGGCAAGGACGCCGCGATGGGCAAGGGCACGCTGGTGCGTCTCTGGGGCAAGGACGCGGCGCGGAAGAGGCTCGGCGATCTTGTGCACGAGGCCGAGGGCGCGCTGTCTGGTTTCGGCGACAAGGCGGCCGTGCTGCGCGAGGCGGCGCGGTTCGTCGCGAACAGGGACAAGTAATTTCCCTCTCCCGTTTACGGGAGAGGTCGGCAGACCGCGAAGCGGTCGCCGGGTGAGGGGGACGCGGGAAACACCGCTTTTGGATTTTGTCCTCACCTCGCTCGCGGGTGTCCGCCCGCGAGTCGTACTTACTTCCCGACCGGAACTCCCCAGATCGATTGTGCGTATTCGGAGATCGTCCGGTCCGACGAGAACCATGCCATGTTCGCGATGTTGAGGATTGTCGCGCGTGTCCACTTTTCGGGCTGGCCCCACAGATCGTCAGCGCGGCGTTGCGCGGCCCAGTACGAGTCGAAATCGTCGGTCAGCATGTAACGGTCCTGACTGCGCAGGTGATCGACGATCGGCTTGAAGCGGTTCGGGTCATCCGGCGAGAATACGCCGGAACCGATGGCGTCGAGCACTTGCCCCAGCATCGGCGAAGCGGCGATGTTTTCCGCCGCGGTCGGCGCGCCGGATGCCTTGCGTGCTTCGACTTCCGCGGCTGTCAGGCCGAAGATGAAGATGTTGTCGTCGCCGACGGCATCCTTGATCTCGATATTCGCGCCGTCGAGCGTGCCGATGGTCAGCGCGCCGTTGAGCGCGAGCTTCATGTTGCCGGTGCCCGAGGCTTCCATGCCGGCGGTCGAAATCTGTTCCGAAAGGTCGGCCGCCGGAATGATGCGTTCGGCAAGCGAGACATTGTAGTTCGGCAGGAACACGACCTTCAAAAGGCCGTGTACGGACGGATCGTCATTGACGGTCTTCGCGATGTCGTTGGCGAGCTTGATGATGAGCTTCGCCGCGACATAGCTCGCCGCCGCCTTGCCGGAGAATATCTTGACGCGCGGCGCCCAGTCTTTCGTCGGGTTGCTGCGGATGGCGTCGTAAAGCGCGACCGTTTCAAGCAGGTTGAGCAGTTGGCGCTTGTATTCGTGCTGACGCTTGATCTGCACATCGAACAGTGCGGCCGGATCGACCCGGACCTGTGTGCGTTCCAGGATTATCTTCGTCAGTACGGCCTTGTTCGCGAACTTGATCTTCGCGATGCGCTTCTGGATGTCCGGGTCGTCGGCATGTTCCGCGAGGCGGTGGATCAGTTCCGGATTGTCGAGAATGCCGTCGCCGCAGACCTCGCGCAGCAGCGCCGTCAATTGCGGGTTGGACTGATGCAGCCAGCGCCGGAAGGTGATGCCGTTGGTTTTGTTTTCGATGCGGTCGGGATAGACGCGGTGCAGGTCGCGGAACGTCGTCTCCTTCATCAGCTCGGTGTGGAGCGCCGACACGCCATTGATCGTGTGCGATCCCACAAAGGCGAGCTGGCCCATGCGCAGCCGGCGGCCCTCGCGCTCGTCGATGATCGAGACGGAGGAGAGAAGGTCCGGCTCACCCGGAAACCTCTTCTTCGTCGCTTCAAGATGCAGATTGTTGATGAAATAGATGATCTGCAGATGGCGCGGCAGCAGCCGTTCGAACAAGGGCAGCGGCCAGGTTTCCAGCGCTTCGGGAAGCAGCGTGTGGTTGGTGTAGGAGAAGGTCGAACCCGTGATGCGCCATGCTTCGTCCCACGGCAGCCCGTGCTCGTCGAGCAAAATGCGCATCATTTCGGCGATGGCGACGGCGGGATGCGTGTCGTTGAGCTGGATCGCCGCCCGGTCGGGCAGGGAATAGAGATCGCCGTAAATACGGATATGGCGGCTGACGAGATCCTGCAGCGAGGCCGAGACGAAGAAATATTCCTGTCGGAGACGCAGTTCCTGTCCGGACGCGGTTTCGTCGGACGGATAGAGGACTTTCGAGATCGCCTCCGCGCGCGCCTGATCCGACACCGCCCCGACATAATCGCCCTTGTTGAAGAGTTCGAGGTGCAGCGGATCGGCGGGGCGCGCCGACCAGAGCCTGAGCGGATTCACATTCGTGCCGCGCCAGCCGACGATCGGCGTGTCATAGGCGATCGCATGGACGATCTCCGACGGATGCCAGATGAACCGGTTGACGCCGGCGGCATTCGTCACCGTTTCGACCGAACCGCCGAACTTGATGTCGTAGGTGACGTCCGACCGCAGAAACTCCCACGGAGTGCCGTTCTGCAGCCATGTCTCGGGATATTCCTGCTGCCAGCCGTCCTTGATCACCTGGCGGAACAGGCCGTGGTCGTAGCGGATGCCATAGCCATAGGCCGGGATGCCGAGCGTCGCCATGCTTTCCATGAAGCAGGCGGCGAGACGGCCGAGGCCGCCATTGCCGAGCGCGGCGTCCGGCTCGGCTTCGCGCACCTTCTCGAAATCGACGCCAAGATCGCCGAGCGCGGCGCGGAAAACCTCAATCAGCTCGAAATTCGACAGCACATCGGTGAGCTGGCGGCCGATCAGAAATTCGAGCGAGAGATAATAGACGCGCTTTTTACCATCCGCCTTGGACGCGCGCTTGCCGCCGAGGAAGCGGTGGGTGATGCGATCGCGCGCCGCCAGCGCCACCGCCACATACCAGTCGCGCTCGGTCGCATAGGCTGGATCCTTGCCGACCGCGAGCGTCATCTTCTCGAGGATCGAGCCCTTGGCGTCGGATATGGCCTGCTCGTGCTCCGCCTCGGCCTCCGGCCCCATAGTGGCTTTCGTCTGCAGCATCTCGACCCCGCACATCCACAATCGGATTGATTGTTCCCGTTCAGTCCCCCGGAAACAAGCAATCGCTGTGCCGCGAGGCAAGATTCAGAGGCGCAAGCCCCGCAGCCTCAATGCGTTAGCGATCACGCTGACAGAGGACAGCGCCATCGCCGCCGCCGCGACGATGGGCGACAGGACGATGCCGAACAGCGGATATAGTGCGCCGGCCGCGATTGGAACCCCGGCCGCGTTGTAGATGAACGCGAAAAACAGGTTCTGGCGGATATTGCCCATCGTGGCTTCCGACAGGCGGCGGGCGCGGACGATGCCGGTGAGATCGCCCGAAAGCAAAGTAATGCCCGCGCTCTCGATGGCGATATCGGTGCCGGTTCCCATGGCGATGCCGACATCGGCGGCGGCGAGCGCCGGCGCGTCATTGACGCCATCGCCGGCCATCGCGACCACACAACCCTGTTCGCGGAACTCCGCAACGGCGCGGCTCTTGTCGGCAGGCAGCACCTCGGCGCGCACATCGTCGATGCCGAGCCTGCGCGCGACGGCCTCCGCTGTTGTCCTGTTGTCGCCCGTCAGCATGACGATGCGAATACCGGCTGCGTGCAGCGCCTTCAGCGCGTCCGGCGTCGTCGTCTTCACCGGATCGGCGATCGCAAGCGAGGCCGCGGGCGTGCCATCCACGGCGACGAAGATGGCGGTCGCGCCGTCGCGGCGCAGCGCGTCGGCTTCGGTTTCGAGCGGCGATGCGTCGATTCCGTGTTCCTTGAGGAAGATGGCATTCCCGATGACGACGCTGTGGCCGTCGACCGTGCCGAGCGCCCCCTTGCCGACGGGCGAGTCGAAATCAGTCACATTGGACAGCACGAGTTTCTTCCCGGTCGCGGCGGCGACGATGGCCTGCGCCAGCGGATGTTCGCTGGCGCGTTCGACGCTCGCGGCAAGCCGCAGCACGTCGTCTTCGGCAAAGCCGGGCGCCGGCACGATCTTGACCAGCGCCGGTTTGCCTTCGGTCAGCGTGCCGGTCTTGTCGACGAGCAGCGTGTCGACCTTTTCCAGCCGTTCGAGCGCCGCGGCGTTCTTGACGAGCACGCCGGCGCGCGCGCCGCGTCCGACGGCGACCATGATCGACATCGGAGTCGCAAGGCCGAGCGCGCAAGGGCAGGCGATGATGAGAACGGCGACGGCGGCCACAAGTCCATACGACAGGCGCGGCTCGGGCCCGAACCAGGCCCAGGCCGCGAACGCGATCAACGCGGTCAGGATCACGAGCGGCACGAACCAGCCCGCAACCTGATCGGCGAGCCGCTGGATCGGCGCGCGCGAACGCTGCGCTTCCGAAACAAGCTGCACGATGCGCGACAGCATCGTATCGCGCCCGACATGCTCGGCGCGGATCACGAGCGCGCCAGACTGATTGAGCGTGCCGGCAATGGCGCGTGCATCTATCTCTTTCGTGACCGGCATGCTTTCGCCGGTGACAAGCGATTCATCGACCGAAGAACGGCCGTCGGTGACGATGCCGTCGACCGGCACTTTCTCGCCGGGACGCACGCGCAGAAGATCACCGACCTGGATGTGCTCCAGCGCGATGTCTTCGTCCGCGCCGTCCTTGCCGATGCGACGTGCGGTTTTCGGCGCGAGATCGAGCAGCGCGCGGATGGCGCCGCCGGTCGCCTCGCGGGCGCGGAGTTCGAGAATCTGGCCGAGCAGGACGAGCACCGTAATGACGGCGGCCGCCTCGAAATAAACCGCGACCTCGCCGTGATGGCCCCGGAACGCTTCCGGGAAAACGCCGGGCGCGAAAGTCGCGACGACGCTGTAGATCCACGCCGCGCCGGTGCCCATCGCGATCAGCGTGAACATGTTGAGATTGCGCGTGACGAGAGACGCCCAGCCGCGCTGGAAGAACGGCCATCCGGCCCACAGCACGACGGGCGTCGCGAGCGCGAACTGCGCGAGATTGGACGTCGCCGGATCGAGCAACCGCCAGCCGAACAGGTGCGAGCCCATCTCGAGCACAAAGATGGGGATTGTCAGCGCAAGTCCGATCCAGAACCGGCGCGTGAAATCGATCAGTTCATGGTTCGGCGGCGCTTCCGCCGTGATCGTCATCGGCTCGAGCGCCATGCCGCAGATCGGGCAGGAGCCGGGGCCGATCTGGCGGATCTCGGGATGCATCGGGCAGGTGTATTCCGTGCCTTCCGGCACGGGCTCGCTCGCGCGCGGCTCGAGATACTTCGCCGGATCGGCCTCGAACTTCGCCTTGCAGCCGGCCGAACAGAAATAATAGGGCCGCCCGTCATGCTCGGTGCGATGCTTGGCGGTGTGCGGATCGACGTCCATACCGCAGACCGGATCCTTGACGGTGTGCGAATCCGGGGCGGTTTCCGCCTTGTGGCTGCAGCAGGAAGTGCCGGTGTGGTGATGTGTGTGGTCCATAAATTGTCCCGTCACGAAAAAATCATCACAAGGGATATGGACCTTCCCCATTGGGGAAGGTCAAGACTGGTTCACGCAGCCGGATCACAGGCTCGGAAGAGAAGAAATAAGGAGGTTTTCAATGCGCAAGGCAGTGTTGTCTGTTCTCGCCGCCGTTTTGTTTGCGATGCCCGCTTTCGCCCAGCAGGATCATGGAGCGCATGGCGGCGCGGCCATGTCCGGCGCCGATCCGGCCTTCGAGGCCCAGATGGCGGCGCATGAAAAGATGACCGTCGATATGGGCGCGGTGAAACCGTCCGGCGATCCGGATGTCGATTTCGTGCAGATGATGATTCCGCATCATCAGGGCGCGATCGACATGGCCGAGGTAGAGCTGAAATACGGCAAGGACGAAAGCCGCAAGGCGCTCGCCCGCCAGATCATCGACGCGCAGAAAAAGGAAATCGCCGAGATGAAGGAGTGGCTGGCGAAGAACGCGAAATAGCTGGGCTCAGCAGCCGCCGCTGGGAAGCTGGCCTAACGGGACAAAAGTGTTATCCCACTCCTTGAGTTCCTCGAGCAGGTCTTCGAACTTCTCCGGCGGCGGGGTGTTGTTCGCCTCGAAGGTCTCCGAGGTTTCGGGGCCCTGGCCGGTGAACGTGCCGCCGCCGCTTTGTCCGGGGCCGCTGGTCAGCTTGGCCAGAGCTTCCTTGATTTCCTGCTTGGTCGCCTTTTCGGGATCGGACGGGCATTCGCCCGGTCCCGCGACCGTGACGGCATAGCCGCCGCGGCGCAGCACGACGGTGCCGCAGCCGTTCGACACTTCGGCGGTGCCGTAGTGCAAAATGACGCGCAGGCCTTCCGATGTGTAGCCGATCGTAACCGTGCCGCCGCGCACGCCGACGGTCGCCGCGGGCGTCTTGATGGTGACCGTGTTGTTGTGGCTGATCTCGCCGCCGACAAAGCGCATCAGGCCCTTGCCGAGGCGGATCGTCGCCTCGCCGGTGTTGGCCTGCGGATCGAACACATAGCTATCGATCGTGACGGAGCTCGACGGGCCGATGTTCAGCGTCGTCTTGTCGATGAAAAGGATCTGCGTCGAGCCCGAAGCCGAGGTGCGGACTGTCTCGTTTCGCACGACTTCGCTGCCGAGCCGCAGCGTGCGCACGCCGCCGCCGCGAACGCCTTCCGTCGCGGGATTGACCGCTGCCGCCGTGCCGACGGTTTCGGCCTGCGCCGGCATGCCGAACAGCGCCGTCGAGGCTAGAAGGGCGGAGATCCGGGCGGCCGTTCGGCTGTTGAAGATCGGCATGAGCGTATCCTTCAGAACCGGAAGTGCGGGCCGAACGACACCGTGAAATTATCGGTGTCATAAGCCGGGATGTTCGAGTCGGTGATGGTGTAGCTGATCTGGCCGCCGACGCCTGCCCAATCATTGATCGCGTAGTCCACGGCAAGGCCGGCGCGGAACTCCCAGTCCTCGCGTTCGGCGAATTCGATCTCGCCGGGGAACACCGAGCCGTCGGCGAATACCGGAGCGAACGGATCTTCGCTGTCGTGGATCGTGTAGCGCACGCCGAGCAAGGGCGTCACCAGGATATGGTGGCCCTTGGCGTAGAGATCGAAGGGCGTACGCACCTCGATGATCGCGCGGTGATAGCTCTGGTAGTCCGTCGAGAACTCGAAGGTGTCGAAGTTGAAGTCGTCGGTGACGATGGTGTCCTTGTCCGACACTTCGCGACGCTCGTAGCCGACATGCACCTGCAGCCGCTGTGCGGCCTTCGGGTCGCTGGTGATGCGCACGCCGGTGCTGTAGACCCAGCCCGTCGCGCCCGGATCGAAATCGTCCGGTGGAGGGTTGAAGGCATCGCCTTCGAACTCGCGATAGATTGCCTGGACATAAGGCGCGAACGTCCATGCGCCGAGCGGCGCCGTACCCTGAACGCCAACGCCGCCGGACCAGTAGTACGGGTCGTAATCGACGGTTGCGCCGCCCGCGATGAGATAGGGCTTGATCGACGCCATCTGCGTCGGGTTGTCGGTCGGAATGCCGAAGCGCACGCCTGCGGTGGCTTCTATGACATTGTAGTTATATTCGTCGAAATCGAACTGGGCTGTGCTGTAGGTCGTGACCGTCGCCTCGAACTGGTCGCCGTTCTGATTGCCGAAATCGTAAATGACGCTCGATCCCGTCTGCAGATAGGCGTTCCAGTCGCCTTCCGGATTGCCTTCGACGGGCTGGTACTGATCGGCGTCGGCGGAATAGGCGAAATACCCCTTGTCCGGTTCGCCGTTCGCGTTGCTCTGCCAGCGCAGGCCGGTGCGTACGAAGTTGCGGAACTGCCACGGCTCCGTCTTCTCCTCGGACTGCGCCATCAGATAGGCCGCGCGCTCCCGGATGGCCGGAGGCGTCGCCGGATGTTCGACAACGCTTTCGAAATAGCCGCGCGCCATGTCGTAGGATCCAAGCCGCGAATACAGCAGGCCCAGATATAGTCGCGTGTTCGGCTCGTTCGGTTCATAGAAGAGCACACGTTCAAGCGCGCCGATGGCGGCTTCTATGTCTCCGGCCTCCTTGCTGAGGTCAGCGTAGCGGAGCGTGGCTTTAACGTCGCCGGGATTGCGGACGAGATAGGCAAACAGCTCGGCGCGATCGGACGACGAGGCATCCTGTGCCATCGTGTTGCCCGATGCACATAAAGCGGCTGCGAAAAGCAGACCCGAAAGGCCGCCTCGAACGGTCGTCATAAAACCCCCAGAAGCCGCAAACCATGTTTTGGCCCGGTTGCCGACGCTAGTGCAAAGCTGCCACACTCTTTCCCAAAGCGGCAAGGTATGGAGAAGAATGGCAATGCACAGCAGAGGGTTGTGCTTTAAGTCCTCTGCTGCGCAGGGTTTTGACATGGCGGACGCCGGGCTCTCCATATGAGCAATCGCTGGACCTACGCGCTCGCGGTGCTTGTGCCGCTGGGCGCGCTGCTGGCGCTCGGGCTTTTCGAGACCGCAAGGCTCGACGCCGTCCGCAATCTCGTCTTCGACAGCTATCAGCGGATCGAGCCCCGGCCATGGAATCCCGACGGGCCGGTCCGGATCATTGATGTCGACGATGAATCTCTGCGGCGTCTGGGGCAGTGGCCCTGGCCGCGCACGCGCGTCGCCGAGATGGTGACGCGGCTCAAGGACAAGGGCGCCGCCGCCATCGTCTTCGACTTCGTGCTCTCCGAGCCCGACCGCACCAGCAGCGAGAATGTATTGGCGCTTTTGCCCGACACGCCGGCGCGGCGTCAGATCGAGCGGGAGCTTGCCGAGGCGCCGACACAGGACGAGATTCTCGCCGCCGCCATCGGCACGGCGCCGGTCGTGCTGGGCACGATCCTGACGCGTGGCGATGCGGGCAAGGACTATCCGATGCGCCACGGGGTGGCCAGCGCGGGCGACGATCCCCTGCCGTTCCTGCCGCGTTTCAGCGGAGCGGTGCTGCCGCTTCCGGTGCTGGCCGAAAAGGCGTCCGGCTTCGGTGCCATGAACTGGCTGCCCGATCACGACCAGATCATACGCCGCGTGCCGCTGGTGCTTGCGCTCGACGACAAGATCGTCCCGGGGCTTGCGCTCGAGGCGCTAAGGGTCGCGCAATCCGCATCGACTTTCGTGATTCGCGCCTCGAACGCGAGCGGCGAGACAAGTCTCGGCGCCAAGACCGGGATCAACGCGGTAAAGGCGGGGGGGATCGAAATCGCGACCGACCCGATGGGCGAGGTACGTGTGCGGTTCTCGCGCACGCAGGCCGGCCGTTTCATTCCGGTGTGGAAAGTGTTCGACGGCTCGCTGGCTGACAGCGATGTCGCCGGCCGCATCCTCGTTGTCGGTACGTCCGCGGCGGGCCTTCTCGATCAGCGGACGACGCCGGTCGATCCCACGGTGGCGGGCGTCGAGGTCCATGCGCAGCTGCTGGAGCATGTGCTCGAGGGCCATTCGCTGACGCGCCCGGACTGGGCGCTGGGGCTCGAACTTCTGATCGCGGCACTGGCGGGACTCGGCATTGCGGTGCTCCTTCCGAAAGTCGAGGCGGCGGGCGCGGCGATACTCGGCATCGCCGTTATCGGCATTCTCGTTGCCATCAGCTGGTATGCGTTCTCCAGCCGGGGGCTTCTGCTCGATCCGCTCTATCCCGGGGCAACGGTGGCGGCCGTCTACCTCTCCGGCGTCATTACGCTTTATCGCATCGAGCAGAAACAAAAGAAGTGGGTCAACGATGCGTTCGGACGCTTCGTGTCTCCGGCCGTCGTTGCGCAACTGACGCGCGATCCCTCCAAACTCGTTCTCGGCGGCGAGACACGGGACATCACGGTCATGTTCTGTGACATCCGCGGCTTCACCACGATTTCGGAAGGGCTGTCCGCGCAGGAGCTAACCTCTTTTATGAACGCCTATCTCGATCCGCTCAGCGAGGTCGTGATGAAACGTCGCGCGACGCTCGACAAATATATCGGCGATGCGATCATGGCTTTCTGGAACGCGCCGCTCGACGATCCCGAGCACGCGCGGCAGGCGGCATTCGCCGCGCTCGACATGCTGCGCGAGCTCGAGCGGCTGAACGCCGGGTGGAAGGCCGAGGCCGAAAAGGCCGGCCGTCCGCACAAGGAAGTCAGGTTCGGCATAGGCCTTGCGACGGGGCCGTGCTCGGTCGGAAATTTCGGGTCGAGCCGACGGTTCGACTATTCGGCATTCGGCGACGACGTCAATCTGTCGTCACGGCTCGAGGGCGCAAGCAAGACCTATGGCGTGACGGTTCTGGCTTCCGAACCAACCGTTGCCGCGGCTCCCGAATTCGCATGGCTTGAGGTCGACGCGGTGAAGGTGAAGGGCAAGACAAGGGCGGTGCGCATCTTCACCCTTGCCGGCGATCCCGAATTTGCAGTGACACCGGAATTCCTGAAGCTGGCGAAACTCAACAGCGAAATCCACGAGCATTTCCGCGCCGGGCGGTTCAGGGAGGCACTTGATCTTGCCGCCAGAGCCCGCGAAGCCGCGCCTGACGAGCTTCGCGGCCTTTACACCTACATGGAGGCGCAATGCCGCACATTCATCGCCCATCCGCCGCCCGCTGGCTGGGACGGCGTCACGGAGTTTGCGCATAAATGAAAGCTGGACTTAGACTTCGCGCCCATTGTGAACGATTCATCCGGCGCCGCGCATGACCAACGGTATCGAACAGGACGGTCTTTTCCTGCGCTTCTGGGGCGTGCGCGGCTCGGTCGGCGTGGCCGGGCCGGGAACGAACATCTATGGCGGGCATACGAGCTGCATCGAAGTCAGCGCGGGCGGACGCCGTTTCATCATCGATGCCGGCACCGGGCTTGTGCCGTTCGGCATGCAGCTCGAGGCCAGAGCGGGAGACCATTTCGATATCCTGCTGACGCATCTGCATCATGATCATGTCATCGGCCTGATGCTGTTCGCGCCGTGTTTCGTGCCGGGCGTCACGATCGACATCTATTGCGGCAATCTCGGCGGCGAGAGCGCGGAGGAGTCGCTGAAGCGGCTGTTTTCGCCGCCGCTCTTCCCCGTGACGTTCGATGCGCTGCCGTCGAAGGTGCGTTTCATCGGATTTTCCGCCGGCGAGGTGCTGACGATCGGCGGGCTCGAAATACCGACCTGCCCGCTCAATCATCCGGACGGCGCGACGGGCTATCGCTTCGATGTCGGCGATGCATCCGCCGTCGTGCTGACGGATATGGAGCACGAAGGCGATGCCTCCGATCCGATGTCCGCATCGCTCGTCTCGTTTTCGGAAGGAGCCGGTGTCATTGTCTATGACGCGACGTTCGACGAGGACGATTACCCGCGCTATCGCGGCTGGGGGCATTCGACATGGGAGGCGGGTGTTGCGCTGGCGCGCGCGGCACAGGCCGGGTCGCTCGTCTGCTTCCACCATGCGCCGGAATATGACGACGCGCGGATCGCACTTATGGAAAAAAAGATGAAAGCCGATTTTTCCGGCGGCAGCTTCGCGCGCGAAGGCGAAACGCTGACGATTGGCAAGACCGGCAGCATGGTGCAGTCAAACATCAGGAAGGCCGTGCTCTAGCGCGGCCTAACGATATCCAGGACCAGAATGCTCGTTCCAGCCGTCATCCTGATCGTCACCGGCCTGCTCGTCGTGGTGAGCATCGCGGAGCCGATCGTCACGCGTCTCAAGGTGCCGATCGCGGTCGCGTATGCATTCATCGGCATCGGCATCGGACTCGTGTCGCATCTGATGCGGCAATACTACGATTTCCCGGCGGACGGCGTCGGCTCGCTGCTGACCGATCCGCCATTCGATTCCTCCATCTTCATCTTCGTGCTGATGCCGATTCTGATTTTCCAGGCGGCCATCAATATCGACGTCCGCGAGATCGCCGAAGATGCCGTTCCGGTCGTCATGCTGTCGGTCATCGCGGTGGTCGTGGCGACCCTGTTCGTCGGCGGCTTCATGCACTGGGTGTCCGGTTTCTCGCTGATGGCGTGCCTTTTGCTCGGCGCGGTAATTTCGACGACCGATCCCGTCGCGGTGATCGGAATCCTGCGCGATGTCGGCGCCCCGGCGCGCCTCGGGCGCCTGCTCGAAGGCGAGAGCCTGTTCAACGACGCCGCCGCGATTACGCTGTTCGCGCTGTTTCTCGGCTATGTGCTGCAGCCGCAGCCGGTGGATGTCGCCGGCGCCGTTATGCAGTTCGTCGTGCTCGGCGGCGGCGGCGCGATCTTCGGCTATCTCGCAGGGCGCGCGATCTGTCTTGCGCTCGCCTTTGTCGGCGACCGGCCGATGAGTCAGGTCAGCCTTTGTCTTGCCGCGCCCTATCTCGCTTTCGTCGCGGCCGAACTCTGGGTCAACGTATCCGGCGTTGTCGCGGTGGTCATTGTCGGCATCACGCTCAATCTGTATGGACCCGGCTACGCGACGCCGGTTGGCTGGAACCAGTTCAAGGCGATGTCCAACCAGCTCGACTATTGGGCATCGGCGCTTATCTTCGTGCTGGCGTCCATTCTCGTGCCGCGCTTGCTGGCCGGCGCGACATGGAGCGATCTGTTCTTGATCCTGATGCTCGTCGTGGCGTCGTTCATAGCCCGCGGCATGATTCTGTTTGGGGTGCAGCCGATCCTGCAGAGATTCGGCCTCTCGCCGCCGATCGACCCGCGCTACAGCCTCGTCATTTTTTGGGGCGGCCTGCGCGGCGCGCTGACATTGGCGCTGGCGCTTGCCCTGACCGAGAACCAGCAAATCCCGGCCGAAGTGCAGCGCTTCATCGCCGTGCTTGCCACCGGCTATGTGCTGTTCACGATCCTCGTCCAGGGCACGACGCTGCATTACGTCATGCGCCTGACAGGCCTCGACAAGCTTTCGCCGCTCGATGCCGCGCTGCGCCAGCAGGTGCTCGGCGTTGCCCAGACCAATGTGCGCGAAACCTTGACGAAAGCGGCCAGTCTTTACGAGCTCCAGGATCTCGAGATCGAAGAGCGGCTCGAGACGTCGAGCGAGCTGGAAGAAAAGCACGACGTAGCCGAGTTCGGCCGCGAAAGCCGCATGACGCTTGGCCTCGTCACGCTCGCGCGGCGCGAGCGAGAAATCATCCTTGAGCAGTTCCGCGAGCGCACGATCTCATTCTCCATCGTGTCGGACATGCTGGCCGAAAGCGCCCGGCTGATCGACAGTGCGCGCACCGGCGGCGAAAAGGGTTACGCCGCCGTGGCGGCGCAAAATCTCGAATTGCCGCAGCGGCTGAGAATCGCCCACGGTCTCCATAGAAGGCTTGGCGTCGATTCCTATTTTTCGCGCCTGCTGTCGGATCGGTTCGAGATCCTGCTAGCCAGCCGCATCGTGCTGATGCGGCTCGAGCCTTTCATCAAGGAAACGATCCGCCCCGTTCTCGGACTCGATGTCGCCTCGCGCGCGGCGGAACTGCTGCAGGACCGGCGGCAGGCGCTGCAGCGCGCGGTCGACTCGCTCGGTCTGCAATTCCCGGAATATGCGCAGGAACTGAAGCGGAGTTTCGTTGTCCGGACGGCGCTGCGCCACGAGGAGCTCGAATACGAGAATCTTTACGAGCAGAGCATTATTGGTCCCGAACTGCATCGCGATCTGAAGATGCGCGTGGCGAGCCGCCGCGATCAGGCCGACAAGCGGCCGCCGCTCGATCTCGGGCTCGATATTCACGAGCTCATCCGCCGGTTCCCGCTGTTCGCCGCCCTGAACGAACAGCAGGTCACGGAGATGGCGGACCTGATGAAGCCCGTCTTTACGCTGCCTGGAGAGGTTCTTATCCACCAGGGCGACGAGGGCGATGCGGCCTATTTCATATCTTCGGGCGCGGTCGAGGTGCGTGCCGGCGATCGCGAGATACGCCTCGGTACGGGCGATGTGTTCGGGGAGCTTGCGCTTCTGACGAGCGGGCCGCGCACGGCGGATGTGATCTCCATTGCCTACTGCTCCTTGCTGAGGCTCGAAGCGCGTGACTTCAACACGTTCATCGCCGCCAACCCCGACGTCGCCGCCCATATCGAGGCCGTTGCCTCCAAACGCATGCGCGAAAATGCGGGTGCGCAAGCCGCCAGGAAACCGGCGAAGAAATAACGACGAAACAAACGCGGGATAGAGCGGTCGCCCATGTTCGATGCCGGCTACAGAAAGCGCCTCGTGGAAGATCTGCCGCGCTGGCGCGACAGGGGTTGGGTGAGCGCCGATGGCGCCACTTCCATTCTGGCATCGCTGGACGAGCGGCCCGGTGCCGGGTTCGGGCTGGCGGCCGTCATCGCCGTACTTGGCGTCGTTCTGATCGGCTTCAGCCTGTTCGCCTTTATTGGCGCGAACTGGGACTACATCCCGCGCATCTTCCGCTTCGCGCTTCTCGTGCTGTGTCTTGCGATCGCCTATGGCGCCGGCGCGGTCTTGCAGAAGCGCGATCTTCCGCGTTTTGCCGACGCCGCAGTTCTGCTCGGCGGCATGGTGTTCGCCGGATCGATTGCCCTTGTGGGGCAGACCTACCATCTCGCCGGTGAATTCGCCGATGCGATCATGCTCTGGCTGATCGGCGCTTTGCTGGCGGCGTTTCTCACGCGTTCGGTGTCGGGAACCGTATTGGCGCTCGCCGGCGCTTGCTATTGGGTGTGGGTGGTGACGATCGACAATCACGCCGGACCGCATTGGGGCGGGCTTGCCGCGATCCTGCTCGCGGCCGCGCTCGCCGCAACGCTCGACAGCCGTGTGGCGCGAATGGCGGGCATTTATGCATTGGCGTTCTGGCTTGTCGTGACGGTGATGCATTTCGGCCAGGCACTGGATTGGCCGGCCGAAGGCATGTTCGCGCTTCTCGCCTGCATCGGTCTCGCGTTCTTCGCGGCAGGCTCGGCGTTGGCCTCGGTGCGTCATGCCGGCCTGAGCGGGGTCGGCCACGATCTGCAATTTCCTGCGCTCGGTGGCTTTCTGCTGGCGGCGGGCATTTTCCAGATCGCGCTTTACGAGTTCGGACGCGATTCCGGCGCGGGCTGGATCGTGCCGTCGGTTATCGCGCTCGCGGCCGCGCTTGTCCTTGCCGGTTTTGCCTTGCAGCGCGGAACGCTGCGTTTTCTTGATTTTGGTGCGGTGGCCGCGCTCGGCGCGGGACTGGTTGCTCTCGGCGCGTGGGACCTGCCGCCTGAATTCTACGGCCGGCTGTTTGCCGGGATCATCGTCGTGCTTGCGGCGCTGTGGTGGGTATCGCTCGGCCACAGCGGCCATCCGGTGGGCAGCAAGATCGGTCTATTCGCGTTCGGCGCAGAGGTCCTCTATCTCTACAGCGTGACGCTCGGCACGCTGATCGACACGGCGCTGGCTTTCCTTGTCGGCGGCCTTCTGTTCATTGCGCTGTCCTTCGTTCTCTTCCGTCTGGACAAGCGCCTTGCCGCGCACGCGAAGGAGGCCGCGGCATGATCCGCAAGATTCCGCTGTGGGGATTCGCTGCCGCGTTCGCCGTCCAGGCCGGGCTGCTCGGCTATATGCTTGTCGCGCGCGCCAGCCTTCTGGCGAACGGCGCGGAGATCCGGTTACCGGTCATTCCGGTCGATCCGCGCGATTTCCTGCGCGGCGATTACGTCATTCTGTCCTATCCGATGTCGACGTTGAAGCCGGCCGATCTTGCCGGAGACGACGATTTCGGCTGGGGCGATCCGGTTTATGTCGAGCTGGCGCAGCACGGCGAGACATGGGAACCGGTGGCGCTGCACCGGGCGAAACCCGAGAACGCCACGTCCATACTCGGCACCGTCACGAACCTATCGCGTCCCGCGAACTGCGCGGAGCCGGCGTGCGCGATCCTGAGTGCCGACTACAATCTCGAGAAGTTCTTCGTGCCGGAAGGCGAGGGCCGCGCGCTCGAGACGCTGAGGAACGATCAGCGTGTCGAGATCGATGCGGTCCTCTCCGAATCCGGGCGCGCGATGCTGAAGCGTCTGCGCGTCGATGGCGAAATCAAATACGAAGAAAGCCTGCTCTGATCAGCTCTCGAGCGTCGTATCGAGTGTGATCTCCGCATTCAGCAGTTTCGACACCGGACACCCGGCTTTTGCCTTGCCGGCCAGCTCCTCGAACTGCTCCTTCGTTGCGCCAGGGATCTTCGCTTTCAGCGTGAGATGAACCGAGGTTATGGAAAATCCGTCGGCGACCTTGTCCAGCGTCACATCGGCGGTTGTTTCCATTCGCTCCGCCGTCAGCTTGGCTTCGCCCAGTATAAGCGAGAGCGCCATGGTGAAGCATCCGGCATGTGCCGCGCCGATCAGTTCTTCGGGATTCGTGCCGGGCTTGCCTTCGAAGCGGCTGGCAAAGCCATAGGGATAGTCTTTCAGCGCGCCGCTTTTCGTGGAAATGGCGCCCTTGCCATCCTTGATGCCGCCCGACCAGACGGCTGAACCTTGGGTCTTCATCATTGAACTCCTGTCGGCCCCCCTCTGGGCAGATGGGGCTCGGAACGGAAGACTCAAGATGCCTAGTCGTCGGCGAGTCCCACGCCCTCGAACGGATGGCGCCCGAGCGGGTCCATCTTGTAGTTGCGGACGTTTTTGCGCGCGCCGGTGAAGACCACCGAATGGGCGATCGGAACCCACGGTGCCTCGCGCTTGACGATCTCCTGCGCCTTTCGATAAAGCGCGATGCGTTCCGCCCGGTCGGATGTCTGCTTGGCCCTGGTGATCAGCCCGTCATATTCGCGGTCGCACCATTTCGCGACATTGTTTCCGCCGATGCGAGCCGCCGTGCAGCCGAGCAGGACGTTGAGGAAGTTGTCGGGGTCGCCGTTGTCGCCGGTCCAGCCATAGAGCGCCATCGGTGCCTCGCCGTCCTGCAGACGCGTGCGGTATGCTTCCCAGGGATAGGTCACGAGGCGGACTGTGATGCCGATCTGCGCAAGATCGGTCTGTATGAGTTCGGCAATGCGTTTGCCGTCCGGATTGTACGCACGGCTGACCGGCATATACCAGATTTCGGTCTCGAAGCCCTGCGGCAGGCCTGCTTCCTTCATCAGCTTCCGTGCGGCCTCGACGTCGTAGGGATAATCCTTGATGTCGTCGTTGTAGGACCACATCGTCGGAGGGATCGGGTTCTTGGCGATGACGCCCGCGCCGCGATAGACAGCTTCGAGAATCGACTCCTTGTCGACCGCGAGATTGATGGCGCGGCGAACGCGCACATCATCGAGCGGCGGCTTCGTGACGTTGAGCGAGAGATAGCCGATGTTGAGCCCTTCCTGGCTCATCAGGGTGAGACTCGGATCGCCCTCGATCTTGCCGACATCGTGCGGGTCGGGAAATGCCATGACATGGCATTCGCCGGCCTTCAGCTTGGTCAGGCGTACGGCCGGGTTCGGCGTGATCGAGAAGACGAGCGTTTCGATCGGCTGCTTGCCTGCCCAGTAATCCGGGAAGGCGCGATAGCGGATCGCGACATCCCTCTGCCAGGAAACGAACTGGAACGGGCCGGTGCCAACCGGTTCGAGGTCGAGTCTCTCCGGCGTTCCCTGGTCGAGCATCTTCGACGCGTACTCCGCCGAATGCACCACGTTGAAGTCCATCGCCAGATTGGCAAGGAAGGGAGCTTCGGCGCGCGTCAATACGATGCGCACCGTCATATCGTCGATCTTTTCGATGCTTTTCAGGATATCGGGCATGCCGATATCCTTGAAGTAGTCGTACTTCGCGCCGGAAATGTTGTGGTAGGGATGGTTTTCCTTCCACTGCCGCTCCAGCGAGAACAGAACGTCGTCCGCGTTCATCGTGCGCGTCGGCGTGAAACGCTCGCTGGCGTGAAACTTAACGCCCGACCGAAGCCTGAACACATATTCCGTGCCGTCCGGCGAGATCGTCCAGCTTTCGGCGAGCGAAGGGCGGATGTTCGTCGATCCGGGTTCGAACTCGACGAGATTGTTGAAAATAGGCCGCCCCGCATTCATGCCGGTGGTTGTGGTTACGATCTGCGGGTTGATCGCTTCGGGATTGCCTTCCGAGCAGAAAACGAGCGTCTGGGCGTTCGCCGGGAAGGACAGCGCGGCGCAGATCGCGCTGATGCAAAGCACGGATTTGAGCATGACGTCCCTCAGGCGGTAGCGAAATGTTTCTGGTTGGCCGCGGCGTGAGCGATGCTTTGCGGCAGGTCGATGATGAATGTCGTGCCGCGTCCGACCTCGCTTTCAAGGTGGATATTGCCCTGCAGGCTGTTGGCCACGAGGTTATAGACGATGTGCAGGCCAAGGCCGGTCGAGCCGCTGGCGCGGCCCGTGGTGAAGAACGGTTCGAAAATCTTCTCATGATTGTCGGCGGGAATGCCGCGGCCGTCGTCGGAGAACGTGAAGCGCAGCCATCCCGGCCTTGATTTCTCGACCTGCAGCTTCATGTAGCCGGCCTGATCTTCGTCATACGCATGCGAGACGGCGTTCATGACGAGATTTGTAAAGACCTGAGCGAGGGCGCCGGGATAGGTGTCCATCGTCAGACCCTCCGGACATTCGAGCGTTACCTCGTGGCCTGACCGCCGGAGAACCGGTCCGAGCGAGGTAAGGAGCTCGGCCAGCCATGCGTCGAGCGCGAACGTGCGGCGGTCGCCGCTGGTCTGGTCGACGGCGACCTGTTTGAAGCTGTAGACCAGTTCGGCCGCGCGGTTGAGATTGGTCTGCAGGAGCTGTGAGCCTTCGGCGATGCGTGCCACGAAGCGGTCGAATTGCGAACGGAGCAGGGTGCCCGAACTTGCGGAGTCCGAGAACTCTTTCGCTTCGGCGCTCATCGAGCTGGCAGTCGTCAATGCAATGCCGACGGGTGTGTTGATCTCGTGCGCGACGCCGGCCACGAGCTGCCCGAGCGAGGCAAGCTTTTCATACTGGATGAGATCGTCCTGCGTCTGCCGGAGATCCGCCAGCGCGGTGTCCGCACGTTCCTTTGCCCGGCGAAGCGCATGTTCGCGGCGGCCGATCTCGGTGACAAAGAAATTGGCGGCGCGCGCCATCTCGCCCAGTTCGTCGCGCCTCTCGCCTTCGGCGACAGGGCCGGCGAACGGATCGTTTGCGAGCTCCATCATGCGCGTCTTCAGGCGGCCGAGCGGGTTGGTGATCGAGCGCGCCACATAGAAGGCGAGGATCGCACCGAGCAGCAGACCGGTGATCGCACCGAAAACGAGGATCTTGCGGACGAGATCGCCGATGCGATCGGCGAACCGCGTGAACATGTCGTTCAGCGCGCGCGCACGTTCGAGCATGGACGTCGCGGTGCGATTCATGTCCGCGATCATCTCGTTCTGCGTGCTCAGCGCCTCGCCCGATCCCGTAAGCGCCTTGCGCCACTGGTCGATGGCATCGACCATTTCGGTCTGGATGAGGGGCGAGATCGGAAGCGTCGCGACTGTCTGGGAGAGCTGCGCGCTCTTTTTCAGGATATCCTCGGTGGCGGCCGGGTCGCGATTGGCCAATGCGTTCGACGTGGCCTGCGCCAGTTTCAGAGTTTCGATCGCGACGTTCTGCGTGGTCTGATCGATCTCGTTTGCCTGCACCGAATAGTTCAGAAGGCTCGCAACTTCGTCGTGCAGCTTGCCGCGCTCGCTTGAATGTATTTTCAGCTGCCGGTCGTTCCATGTGGAAAGCGCCGTACGCTCGGGCGCGTTCGATCCCGCGCGTACGGCGGCCTCGTAGGATGCGACAAGAGCGGGAAGCTCGGCCGCGGTCTTCTCGCGCCCTGACTCTTTCAGGAAGGTTGCAAGACCGTCCGCGTGCACCGACAGCGCGGCAAGAAGGCGGTCTCGCTCCGTCGCATCGCCGCGATGCGCCAGGTGGAGCTCGACGGCGGCGATGGCGCCTGAAAGCTGATTGGCCTTGTCGACAATGTCGCGCGCGAAGCGCACACGCAGGTCACGCTCTGTGAGCGATGTCATGATGTCGTTGTTGGACGTGTGCTGTCGGGCGCGGGCCTGGTCGGTCAGCGCAATCAGGCGCGCGGCACGGTCCGCCATGTTCCTGGCCGCGGCGTCATTGCGTTCCGTCGCCTGTACATATTCCGCCATGCGGCGCATGAAGAGGCTGAGCGCGTCACGGCCCTCGTCGATGGCGGATGTCTGCGCGCGATCGCCGGCGAAGGCGATCAGCGCGTTCATGTCATTCCACGCCTGGTTGGAATAGCTGGCGAAACTGTAATGATGGCCGGGCCGTTCGCTCGGCTGTGCCTTGACGTAGTCGTCGCGCGCGGCAACCGCGAGGCTGAGATTGCGGTAGAAAGCACCGGCGAGCACGGCGCCCTGGCGCGCGCGGTCCGCCTGGCCGAGCAGTATCCATGCCGCAAGCGCAATGAGCGCTGCGATCAGAATCGGAATCGCGCCGACCAGGAAAATCTTGGGCCCGATACGCATGCCAATACCCCGGCGCGCACCTTCGCTCGCGGCAGGGCCGGTTGCAACTAGGCGCGGCCCAGGGTTGCGGGCGGCGCCGTGGGCGTCTTCTGCCTCGAGATCGTCCAGGAAGCTGTTGGTGAGCACTGCGGTCCCCCCGGATCGCGGCGTCTAAACGCCCAAACGCCCGGGGGGATACCCGGGCGGATGGGACATGAAGCTGGTGGGGGCCTGCCCCGGCGGGGGGGGTGGGGGGGAAGCCGGGGCAGGCTCACCAGCATGCTCTTTGAAACCGCCGGTACCGAGGGCAAAGCCGGCATGGTTTCCGAGCACATTTCCGAACACGAGACCTGTGGCACCTACATTCGCCGGGGCAGCGAAAGCTGAGACAGATGCTTCCAGGTCCATGTTCATGTTCGTCTTTTTCTTTTCATTGCGCGGACCCTGCGGCCCGCGAATTTCCTTTACCGGGCCGCCATTTGCGGCTCGGCGGCGACGCGAACGAGGACGGAGCCCGCTTCGCCGGTACGCTTTTCGATCGTGATCGTGCGCGAAACCTGTCGGGCGGGGGTCTTTCCCGTCAGGCATTCGCTGGTGATGTAGGGCCAGGCCTGGCCGGTGCAGGCCGGGGTCTGAACCTGAAGGTCGCCCTTGGCGGCGCCGGTCTCGTGGCGGGCCGATGTGTACTGACCCGACTGCTCAAGAACCTGAAATGCCGTGGCGACAACCTTGTCGGGATGGCGGGTTTCAATCTTCGCCGTGGCCGTCTGGCCGGCGAATGTCGACGCAACAACCCAAATCGCCGACAGGGCGGCTGCCTGCACCAGCGAGTTTTTGGTCCGCGTATTCATTGTCCCGTCTCCCTCGGCCGTCTTGAGCGGCCCCGTTCGATGGGACTGGTTTTAAGGGGGGTCCGTTTCCGCCGTTTTGCGCCGCTTGCGAAATGCGGTTTCCACATTTCGGCAAATGTTTCGTCGGGCGGGCGGGGACGAAACAATCGGTCGGAACTGGCGGTTCAGATGTCCTTTTCGTCGGGCGAGAAGACATATCCGGCGCCGCGGACGGTGCGGATGACGCGCGGATTGCTGGGATCCGGCTCTATCTTCTTGCGGATACGGGTGATTCTGACGTCGATCGCGCGGTCGAAGGCGTCGGCGTCGCGGGCATTGGCCAGATCGAGCAGGCGCTCGCGCGACAGCACCCGTTTCGGGTGGTCGGCAAAGGCCTTCAGCAGGGTGAATTCCGAGTTCGTGAGGGCGTGTTCCTTGCCGTTCTCGTCGCGCAGGGTACGGCCCGCAAGATCGAGCCATTTGGTGCCGATCTTGACCGTCTCGCCCGGATTGGCCGCGCCGGAAGGGCTGCCGCCACCGGCGCTCCGGCGCAGAACCGAGCGGATACGGGCGAGGAGTTCGCGCAGTTCGGCGGGTTTTGCGAGATAGTCGTCGGCGCCGAGTTCGAGGCCGACCACGCGGTCGATCGGGCTGGCCGTCGCCGTCAGCATGATGATCGGCACGCGCGGCTTTTCCTGTTTCAGGAAACGCACGAGCGACAGGCCGTCTTCCTCCGGCATGTTCAGATCGAGCACGACGAGATCGGGTGTTTCTTTCTTCACGAGCGCGCGCAGCGACGGGCCGCCGTCGCACAGCGTGACCGTGAAGCCCTGGAGCTTCAGGTAATCGCCGATCATTTCCCGGGCTTCTGCCTCGTCGTCGACGACCACGATCTTATGACTTGCAGCCTGGCTCATGTAACTCGTTGCGCGGGCAGGGAAATGGAAAAGCGCGCCCCGCCCAGGGGCCCCTTATCGACCAGGATGGCCCCGCCATGCAAATCCACGATGCGCTTGACAATGTGGAGCCCAAGACCGGTTGAGGTTTCGCCGCCGGTCGGCTTGGCCGACAGACGCTGGAAGCGGCCGAACAGCCGGCTCTCGTCCTCCGGCGACATGCCGGGACCTGAATCGGACACGCTGATTGTCGTGCCGGCCGCATCGTTTGCCACTTCGACCAGCACCTCGCCCTTGATCGGGCTGTATTTGACGGCGTTCGAGACGACGTTGTCGAGCGCCTCGCGCAGGCGGTCCGGATCGCCCCAGCCGGTAATGCCGGACGGAATGGAAAGCCGGATGTCCTGTTCCTTGCGCTCGGCGAGCGTGCGGTTGGCATCGACGACCTCGCCGACGATCCTGGCGAGATCCAGCGTTTCCGGCCGCAGCACGATGTCGTCCGCATCCTTCATCGCATCGCCGATCAGGCTGTCGACCATGCCGATCAGGCGGTTCACGGCCTTGCGGATATGGCCGATCTGCGCTTCCGCCTGTTCGGCGGGAAGGGGCGACACGGCCAGAAAGTTGCTCAGCATTTCGGCGCGGCCGAGAACGACGGCGAGCGGGTTCTTGAGGTCGTGCGCGACCGTGCCCAGAACCTCGCTCTTGAAGGCGGCGGCGTTGCGCAGTTGCGACCACTGGGTCTGCAGACGATCGTTCGCCGCGCTGAGCTCGCGTGTACGCGTCTTTACACGCTCTTCGAGCGAGGCGTTGGCTTCCTGCAGCTGCTCGTAAAGCGAGATATTGTCGAAGGCGATGGCGAGGCGTCCGCAGAACACTTCGACGAGCGCGCGGTCGGTGTCGGACAGATGCTTCTGCGCGTCGATCAGCACGACGATCTCGCGGCCGCTTGCTGTCCGTAGATACAGCAGCGTCCGGCCGTCGAGAAAAGCGTGCTTTCTTTCGGTAAACGCCTTCTCGATGAGTTCGCCCAGATCGCGGCCGATGGCGGCGCGGCCTTCGGTCGTGGCGAGGTCGCGGTAGCTGCCGGAGCCGGCGAGAACCCGGTAGTCGGTGTTGTCGCTTTCCTCGCGCAGAACCAGCATGCCCGCGCAATCGGCGTCGATAAGCGAGGAAAGCTGCGTCAGTACACCTTCCGAAAACCGCTGCAGCGAGCCCGAGTCGAATATGTCCGAGGCGGCCTCGACGATGATCTCTAGCCCGCGCCGCGTCTCGACGAGCCGCTTCAGCTGCTCGTAGCTGCGCAGTGCCGCGGTGATCGTGGTGAACAGCTTGTCGGCGGTGAGTTCGGTTTTCGCCTTGTAGTCGTTGATGTCGTAATCGACGATGACGCGGCGCTCCGGCGCCTGGCCCGGCTGGCCGGTGCGCAGGATGATACGCGTCGTCTCGTTCTTCAACTCGTCGCGGATGTAGCCAACGAGATCGAGACCGGCCGCATCGTTCTCCATGACGACATCGAGCAGCACGACGGCGATATCCGGATGCGCCTGCAGAAGCGCGCGGCCTTCCTTGGCGGACTTGGCGAACAGAAGCTCGAGCCTGCGGCCGTGCAGCTGATAGTCCTGCAAGGCAAAGCGCGTGCCGGAATGCACGGCAAGGTCATCGTCGATGACGGCGACCTTCCAGCGCGGCGCAGGCGATGCCGGCCGCCGGTCCGGTCCGTCGTCGACAAGTACGATGAAGTCGCTCTTGGCCATCAAACTGCTGAGCCCTGTCTCAGAAGTTGCATTTTCCTCTATTTTCCCCTGCGCAACAATCTCGTTGTTACGGTGCTTCGAAACTTGGTTGAGCCAGAACGGCCAAAGGTTCAAGCGGACAGGGTTATATCGGCTATGATTGGTAAATGGTCCGACATCTTTGCCCCGGCCGGATCGGCCCGACTGGCGATGAAGGCTTCCGCCGGGCGGCAATAAACCCGGTCAAGCCGGAGCAGGGGCACGAAGGACGGCCAGGTCCGGTGGCCGGTGCAGGTCGGAAATTCCTCGGCAAGCGCGCTTTGCACCGTGCCGCGGATCCAGTCGTTGAAATCACCCAGGATCAGCGTGGTCCGGGCGCCGCGGCCGGCCACCCGCGCCAGATGCCTCGCCTGGCTGTGGCGTTCCTGCAGGCTGAGGCCGAAATGAGCCGCGATCACATGGAGCGGGCCGCCCGGTGTGTCGATATCGGCTTCAATGGCCCGGCGCGGCTCGCGCCCCGGAGTGGAGATGTCATGGATGGTGGAGCCGCCGATCGGCCAGCGGCTGACCAGCATCTGGCCGTAGTCGCCATCCTTCGCCGTGATCGTCTTGGCCTCGACGGCGTGGAAGTCGAGATCGCGGGCAATCAGTTCGAAGGCGGGGGTGTCGCCGGGCGCGCAGCGGCGCGAGTCGACTTCCTGAAGTGCGACGACATCCGGCTCCCATTTGCGGATCAATCCGATGATACGCCCAAGGTCGAAGCGGCCGTCGCGGCCGATCCCGCCGTGAATGTTCCACGTCAGCGCACGAACCCTCATACGCGAGCGGCTCTGATCCGCGATACGAGCACTTGAAGGCCGAAAGACAGGCCGATCCAGGTCAGAATGAGAAGACCCGCGAGCGCGATGTCGGTCCAGCCCGGATCGGACAGCGCGTAGAAAATCTGGTTGCCGAGCGATGACAGCACGATGAGGCCGGGCAGAAGGCCGAGCAGCGTGCCGGCGACGAAGTCGACAAAGCGGATGCCGCTTGCGCCGGCCACGAGATTGACGATCGTGAACGGCGCGACCGGAACCATGCGCACCGTCGCCATTGTAAGTATGCCCTTGTCGCGCACCCGCCGCGTGACGCGGTGGAGCCGCGGGCCGATAAGCGTGCGCAGCGCGTTCTTTCCGAGCCGCGCGCCGAGAAGATAGGTCGCGAGCGATGAGGCCATCGCCCCGGCCGCAGCATAAACCAGTCCGAGCCACGGACCGAATGTTCCCGCCGTGACCGCGATCAGGATCGTCACCGGAAACAGCACAAACCCCGCCGCCACGAAGACACCGACAACGATCAGCGGCGCCCATACGCTGTCCGAGATCGAAAGCGCGCTGGCGCGGATCACGCGCAAATCCGTCCACTCCGCAAGCGGCGTGTAGCGCCACATCAGCGCAAGGCCGAGCACGGCCAGACCGCCGAGCGCCACCTGGATGCCGTGCGAGACATGGCGATAGGGAATCTTGGTGCCCACCGTCTCGCGCATAAACTCCTCGATGCCGACGGTGTGTTCCGGGTCGGCAACCGCGCCGATCGTCGCGGCAAGCTCTTCCGGATCGGGATCGCCATCCTGCACAGGACGCAGACTGTGCCCGCGCGCGGAAAGCGTGTCGGCTGTTTTTACAAGGGATCCGGTGCGTTCGAGGCATGCTGCGACCTCTTCGGCGCCAACGCCGCAGTGCTCGCCGAGGAGCGTGTTGCGGATGCGCGTCACCGTCGCGCGCGATCTGTCATCCGCGGTATGAATCGCGACATCGCATTCGGTGTCGGTACCCATCGAGCGGTTGTTGAGATTGGCGGAGCCGACGCGGAGGAAAACATCGTCCACGATCATCACCTTGGAATGCACCATGGTGTCGGCGGTCTTGTCGTCCTTGACGATCTCGGGAAAAACAAAACGCACGCGGTCGGACAAACCCGCCTTGTCGAACACCCCGCGAAAACGGATTCGGCCCGTACGCATGGTGCGGGCCTCGATCCAGCTTTCGTGCGTGTGCGGCGCGATCACGAGAAGTTCGATCCCCGGCTTCTCCTTCATGCGGTCGGCTATGCGCTCGGCGACATTGAGCCGGGTCAGGAACTGGTTTTCGATGTAGATGTGGCGTTCGGCGAGATCGACGGAATCGAGGAAAAGCTGCTCGACCTCGCGCTGTTCCGGCACCGCGTCGTAGCGCGGCTGCGTCAGCGCAATGCCGATATCGATGTCCTCGAAATCCGGAGAAACGCCGTCGGGCCAGCAATCGTGTTCGGCCTTCGCCGCCGGGTAGCGCTCGCCGGTGGCACGCCGCCATCTGAGGCGGGCGAGTTCGCCGATCCTGCTTGCCGCACCGCCGTCGACCATGATCTGCACGTCGTGGAACGGACGATAAGGCTTGCCCGAGGGATCGACCCGCTTCGGGTTGTCGATTTCGTGGTCGCAGGTGTCCCAGCGCCGCTGGGTGATGTCGAGACCGCCGGAAAACGCCACGCAATCGTCGATGACGACGAGCTTCTGATGATGCGCCGAGCCGAGCGGCAAGGCATCGTCCAGACAGAGCTGCACGCGCGGCGGCGCTTTCCAGCCGAGGCTGAGCGACGGAAACATCTCGCGCTCCGTCGAATATAGAACCGAAAAATCCCACAGCAGCAGATTGATCTGAAGGCGCGGCCGCTCCGCCGTCAGCGCACAGAGAAATTCGCAGAACGGTTCCGGATAGCCGTCACGCGCGCACCCTTCCGGGCCGACCAGCGGGACGCGGCTGTTGATGTCCCAGCCGATGATGAACACCGTGTGCCGGGCCTTTTTCAGTGCTTCGCGCAAGACGCCGAAATAGGGCGCGGCGTCTATCAGGACCGAGGCGCGCCGGGCGCGCTCGACATGCCAAACATTAAGCTGGGGCTGGAACATGAGCTTCCGCTGGGATGGAATGATTCTCCTGCATAACGCGGCAGGCGGCGGAAGGTGCCGCCGCTGTGCCACCGATTATGCAAGCTTTTGGTTCAGAAGAATTTTTCAGTGCTCTGTCATTTTTCTCCGAGGCGTGTCATGGCACTGTCATATGGGCATGGCGTGCTCCGTTCAGGAGGCGACATGGCACGGCTTAACTCCGGAGTGCACAAACCTTTGGGTCCGGTCTTTCTTCTCGATCGTCTCAGGGCAAATCGCGCGGCGCTTCTGGCGGCGTTCGCCGTGCTGGCGGTGTTCAGCCTCATCTTCAGCATCCCGCTTTGGGTTCTCATTCTCGGTGGCGTCACGGTGCTTGTCGCCGCGCTGATCGTGCCGCTGCCGCGGCCGGAGCCGCCTCCGGCGCCCTGGGAGCTCGAAAGCGACAAGGATCCTCTTGCCGGCGCACTGCTCGAAGCGTTGCTGGAGCCCGGCGTATTGCTGACCTCGCGCGGCACGATCTACGCCTACAATGATGCCGCCGCGAACACGTTCGGCGGCCTTCGCGGCGGCGATCCGATATCGTTTTCCCTGCGCCTGCCGGAAGTCCTCGAAGCTGTGCGCGAGGTCGGCGCCGGCGGGCAGGGCCGGCTTGTCGAATATGTCGAGCGCGTGCCGGTCGAACGCTGGATCGAGGCACGCATCGGTCCTGTCTGGCTCGATCAGGCGGATCGTGCCGACGGTCTGCCGAAATATGTACTTCTGATCCTGCACGATCTGACGAATATCCGCCGTGCCGAGCGCATGCGCGTCGATTTCGTCGCCAATGCCAGCCACGAACTGCGCACGCCGCTCGCGGCCTTGCTTGGTTTCATCGAAACGCTGCAGGGGCCGGCGAAAAACGATACCGAGGCGCGCGGGCGTTTCCTTGAGATCATGCGCACCCAGGCGAACCGCATGTCGCGGCTCGTCGACGACCTTCTGCATCTGTCGCGTATCGAGCAACGCGAGCATATCCGTCCCGACAGTCCGGTGGAAATCGTCGAAATCGTCCGCAGCGTGCTCGACAGCCTTGCGCCGCTGTCGCGTGAGCGCGGCGTCGAAATCGTCACCAGTTTTCCGGACCATCCGGTGCCCGCGCTCGGCGATCGCGACGAACTGATCCGTGTCGCCGAAAACCTCATCGAAAACGGCATCAAGTATGGCCAGTCCGGCAAGCGGGTGGATGTCACGGTGACGGCCGACAACGGCAAGGCGCGTATCGCGGTCCACGATTACGGCCCGGGCATTCCGCCGGAGCATGTGCCGCGCCTGACCGAGCGGTTCTACCGGGTCGATGTCGGCGACAGCCGCGACAAGGGCGGCACGGGCCTTGGGCTCGCCATCGTGAAGCACATCATGTCCCGCCATCGCGGCCGGCTGCTGATCGAAAGTCCGCCCGGAAAGGGCACGACCTTCACCGCCGTCCTCGACACCGACGGGCAGGGCAAGGAAGATTAACCACGTCCGGAGGCGCGTTCGGGTGGGGTGCTAATATGGCCGCCGGGTGGCAAGAAACGGCTGTCATCGAAGCGTCATCGAACGCTGATTAACAGGGCCTGTTTTCAGATTGGCCACATCATGACCGAACATATCGTCAAGCAGTTCGACGAAGACCTTAAGAGCCTCTCCGAGATGATCGCCGAGATGGGCGGTCTGGCGGAAAAGCTTGTCGCGGAATCCATTTCCGCGCTCCTCAGGCGCGACATCAACGCCGCGCAGCGCATCATCGCGACCGACCGGACGATCGATCGCCTGCAGCATCAGATCGAGGAGAAGGCGGTTCTGACCATCGCCAAGCGCCAGCCGATGGCGGTCGATCTCCGCGAGATCGTGGCATCGCTCCGGGTCTCGAACGATCTCGAGCGCATCGGCGATCTGGCGAAGAACATCGCCAAGCGCGTGATCGCGCTGGAAGGCCAGCTTCAGCCGCCGAAGCTCGCGGGCGGCGTCGACCACATGGCCGAACTCGTTCTGGCGCAGCTGAAAAAAGTTCTCGATGCCTATGCCCGCCGCGATGCGGCGCGGGCGCTGGATGTCTGGAAGCGCGACGGCGAGATCGACGCGCTCTACACCTCGCTGTTCCGCGAACTTCTGACCTACATGATGGAGGATCCGCGCAATATCGGTTTTGCGACGCATCTTCTGTTCTGCGCCAAGAATGTCGAACGCATCGGCGACCACGCGACCAACATCGCCGAGACGATCCATTATCTCGTGCTTGGCGAATTGCTGACGGACGAGCGCCCGAAGCTCGATCACACCTCGACCACGCCGGTCGATTACGGCACGGAGGACGCCGGCTGATGCCTGCCCATGTCATGATCGTTGAGGACGAGGAGCCGCTTTCGCTTCTCCTCCGCTACAATCTTGAAGCGGAGGGCTATGACGTCGAAAGTGTCGCGCGAGGCGACGAGGCGGAAACCCGCATCAAGGAACGGGCGCCGGATCTGATCCTGCTCGACTGGATGCTGCCCGGAATTTCGGGCATCGAACTGTGCCGCCGTCTGCGGGCGCGCCAGGAAACCGAACGTCTTCCGATCATCATGCTGACCGCCCGCGGCGAAGAAGGCGAGCGCGTGCGCGGCCTTGCCACCGGCGCCGACGACTATGTCGTGAAGCCGTTTTCGGTGCCGGAACTCGTGGCGCGGGTGCGCAGCCTTCTGCGCCGCGCCAAGCCTGAGCATGTGTCGACGCAACTGAAGGCCGGCGACATCGAGCTCGACCGCGAAACCAAGCGCGTGCGCCGTTCGGGCCGCGAGCTCGATCTCGGGCCGACGGAGTTCAAGTTACTGGAATTCCTGATGCAAACGCCTGGCCGCGTGTTTACGCGCGAGCAGCTGCTCGACGGCGTGTGGGGCCACGATGTCTATATCGACGAGCGCACCGTCGATGTGCATGTCGGCCGGCTGCGAAAAATCATAAACCGCGGACGCAAGACCGATCCGATCCGCACCGTGCGCGGTTCCGGATATTCGTTCGACGAGATGTTTGCTAAGGCGGGATAATCCTCCCGCCTTTTTTTATTGTGCGTGCATGGCCTTGCTGCATGCGCACAAGAGAAAAGGCCGCATCTTGCGATGCGGCCTTTGCCTCAAATACAGCCTGCCTGATTTCTCAGGCCGCTGCGGTCCGCCGCTTGCGTTCCGACGCTGGCTGATAAGCAAGTTGTGCATGATATCCGCAGTAAGAGGAACTGGAATTTGAGCGCGATCCACAGAAACGAAATTCCTGTGTACCGGGATCGCCAATCGGCCAGCGGCACATTGACTCGCGCAATTCCATGATTGTCACGCGCTCGCACGAAATCGGTTCGACGAGACGAATCTCAGGTTCGACAAAGGGTTCGATGTCGATGTCCGGCACGCTCATCGGCTTCAGCGCGGTCGCGCCGTGCGTGCGGAACATGCTCGCGGGGTGAGAAGGTGCGCGCGGCTTGCGCGGCCGCGGCGCGGCGCTTGACGTCGTCTTCGCACGTCCGGACAGCCCAAGGCGGTGCACCTTGCCGATCACCGCGTTGCGCGTGATGCCGCCGAGTTCGGCTGCGATCTGGCTCGCGGAGAGACCGTCGGTCCAAAGTTTCTTCAGCAGTTCCACCCGCTCGTCGGTCCAGTTCATCTCGGTCCTGTCCTCTATCCAGAATCGGTCCGGGACGGCTCTCCACGCATTTACGCGAAGAACCGGAAACACACCGTCCGTAGTGGTTAAGTTTACGCCGCCGCACGAGATGTCGTGCTTAACGAAAGGTAAAGTAAAGGCGCGCAGACTCCCCCGCAAGAGTCTGAACCGTGAACGCAGTGTTTTCCCCACCGTCCGGGATAAGACGCTGCGGGCGGGCGCGGGAACCCCTGGATTCTCAAGGTTTTTGGGGTACTTCGGGTCCAATTGACTAAGCCCGAACAGCCCGTAAAATCGCTCAAATAAGAGGTGCTGCTTTTCCCGGCGGCGCCTCTGCGCTTTTTGGGCCACAGTATTTGGGCCCCTGGAAGGATGAAACGTGACCTCTCCTCTGATGCCGGTGTTCGCGCGGGCTCCCCTTGCGTTCGAGCGGGGCGAGGGCGCGTGGCTGATTACCGACAAGGGTGAGCGCTATCTCGATTTTGGCGCCGGCGTCGCGGTCAATGCGCTTGGCCATGCACACCCCCATCTCGTCGAGGCGCTGAAGATCCAGGCCGACAAGCTCTGGCACACGTCGAATCTCTATCAGATTCCGCAGGCCGAGAAGCTGGCGCAGCGCCTTGTCGATCACAGCTTCGCCGATGTCGTGTTTTTCTCGAACTCGGGTGCCGAGGCCAATGAGGCCGCGCTCAAGACCGCGCGGAAATATCATGCGGCGGCCGGGCATCCGGAAAAGTGGCGCGTCATTACCTTCGGCGGCGCGTTCCACGGACGCACGCTCGCGACGATCGCCGCGGGCGGAAGTGCCAAGCATCTCGAAGGCTTCGGCCCGCCGGTCGAAGGATTCGATCAGGTCGAGATCGGCAACGATGCCGCGGTGCTCGACGCCATCGGCCCGGCGACGGCCGCTATCATCATCGAGCCCATCCAGGGCGAAGGCGGCATCCATTCCGTGCCGCCGGCGTTCCTGAAATTGCTCCGGCGGCTGTGCGACGAAAACGATCTTCTCCTTATATATGACGAGGTGCAGACCGGCATCGGCCGCACCGGCCATCTGTTCGGCTATGAGATGTCGGGGGTTGCGCCTGACATCATGTCGCTCGCCAAGGGCCTGGGCGGCGGGTTTCCGATCGGCGCGTGCCTTGCGACGCGCCGCGCCGCGTCCGGCATGACGCCGGGCTCGCATGGCTCGACCTTCGGCGGCAATCCGCTGGCGATGGCGGTGGGCAACGCGGTGCTCGATGTCATTCTCGCGCCGGGCTTTCTCGACGCGGTGAAGAAGAAGGGCCTTGTGCTCAAGCAGAAGCTTGCGGGCGTGGTCGACCGGCATCCCGCCGCCGTCTCGCAGATTCGCGGCGAAGGCCTCATGCTCGGGCTGAAATGCCTTGTGCCAAACAGCGAGGTCGCGGCGGCGCTCCTCGACGCGCATGTCCTCACGGTTCCGGCCGGAGACAATGTCGTGCGCATTCTCCCACCCCTGATCGTCTCCGATCAGGACATCCAGGACGGCGTCGAGAAGATCGATGCCGCGCTCGGCGCGCTTGAGAAGCGTCTCGCCAGCGCTGCCGAATAAGGAATTCTTCCGTGACTCAGGGTTCGCTGCGCCATTTTCTCGATCTGTCCGAATTTCAGGGGCCGACGCTCCGGTCGATTCTCGATGCCGGAAAGGCGATCAAGACGCGTCGCCGCACGCCGGCCGCGAAACAGGACCGCGTGCTCGACGGCAAGGCCGTGGTGCTGATCTTCGAGCAGCCGAGCCTGCGCACCCGCATGTCGTTCGAGGTCGGCATCCGCGATCTCGGCGGCGAGTCGATCATGGTCACCGGCAAGGAGATCGAACTCGGCGAACGCGAGGCGATCAAGGATACAGCGCGCGTGATGTCGCGCTATGCCGACGCCATCATGATCCGCATGCTCGACCACGCGAAGCTCGTCGAGTTCGCGAAATGGGCCGAGGTGCCTGTCATCAACGGCCTGACCAAGACCTCGCATCCCTGCCAGGTCATGGCCGATGTCATGACGTTCGAGGAACGCAAGGGGCCGATCACGGGCCGTACCGTTGCCTGGACGGGCGACTCGAACAATGTGCTGGCCTCCTGGGTTCATGCCTCGGCACGGCTCGATTTCAACCTGCGCATCGCGACCCCGCCGGAACTGGCGCCGAAGCCAGAGCTGATCGCCTGGGCGAAAAAGGAAGGCGCCTCGGTCGAGACGACGAGCGATCCGTTCGCCGCGGTCGACGGGGCCGATGCGGTTGTCACGGATGCGTGGGTGTCGATGGGCGACGGCGAGAAGGAACGCCGTCACAACCTTCTCCAGCCCTATCAGGTCAATGCCAAGCTGTTGAAAGCGGCGCATCGCGACGCCATCTTCCTGCATTGCCTGCCTGCGCATCGCAACGAGGAGGTCACCGACGAGGTGATCGACAGCCCGCAATCGGCTGTGCTCGATGAAGCCGAGAACCGGCTGCATGCGCAGAAGGGCGTCCTTGCCTGGTGTTTTGACGCAATCCGGGCCTGACACCCCCGCAGAACGGGGCGCTGTGAGAAAACAATGCTGCTGAACTCCGATGACCGCATCCTGCCCTTCCAGGTCGAGGGGCTGGACGTCCGGGGCCGTGTCGTCAGGCTCGGCTCGTCCATCGACACCGTGCTGGCGCGCCACGACTATCCGGCGCCCGTTTCCAAAGTGCTCGGCGAGGCCGTGGCGCTGGCGGTTCTGCTCGGCTCGTCGCTGAAGATGGATGGCCGGTTTCAGCTGCAGACGCGCTCGGACGGCCCCATCGACATGCTGGTCGTGGATTTCGAGGCGCCCGACCGCGTGCGCGCCTATGCGCGTTACGACGACGAGAAGCTGAAAGCCGCGAACGGCGCGCCGAGCGGCGAGCTGCTCGGCAAGGGTCATCTTGCGATGACCATCGATCAGGGAGTGGACATGGCGCGCTATCAGGGCGTCGTGCCGCTCGACGGTGGCGGGCTGGAAGATGCCGCGCATGAATATTTCCGCCAGTCCGAACAGATCCCGACCAAGGTGCGTCTTGCGGTGGCCGAGGCAATCGGCTCGGGCGAGCACGTATGGCGTGCCGGTGGCATCCTTGTGCAGTTCCTGCCGGACGCCGGCGAGCAGGTGCGCGACCTGCCCGGCGGCGATGCGCCGGAAGGCGTCGAGCCTCCGGTCGATGATGATGATGCCTGGATGGAAGCCAAATCGCTCGTCGATACGGTCGAGGATCACGAACTGATCGACCCGACCATCGCCAGCGAGGAGTTGCTGTACAGACTCTTCCACGAGCGCGGCGTGCGGGTGTTCCAGCAGCAGGAGGTGCGCCATGCGTGCCGCTGCTCCGAGGAGCGCATTCTCGGCATGCTGAAAAGCTTCTCCGACGAGGAGAAGCGCGACATGATCGACGACGACGGCCAGATCAATGTGACGTGCGAGTTCTGCTCGACGAAATATTCGGTCGCGCCGTCCGAGATCGGCATCGAGGCGAACTGATGCTCAGCGCAGTTCCTCAAGCAGCCGCTTGAGGAACTGTTCTCCCCGCGCGAGCTGTTCCAGCGAGATGAACTCGTCCGGCGCGTGAGCCTGGTCAATACTTCCCGGTCCGCAGACCACGGTCGGCAGGCCGGCCCGCTGGAACGAGCCGGCTTCCGTTGCGTAGGACACGGTCGTCGTGCGGTTCGTGCCCGCGAGCCGCATCGCCAGCTTCTCGGCTTCCGATCCCGGTTGCGGCGCGAGCGCCGGGGCGGCCAACCAGCGCCGCACTTCGACAGTGCTTTCAGGCGCCGTTTCGCGCATTTTCGTCACCACGGTACCCTCGGCATATCGGATGATGCGGTCGATGACCTTTTCGATGTCGCGGCCGGGGACGCCGCGCAGCGACACCTCGACCATGCATGTCTCCGCGACGATGTTGTGCGCCGTACCGCCCCTGACCCGGCCGATGTTCAGCGTCGAATAGGGCGGCGTGAAACGGCCTGTCGGATCGCCCTCGTCCTCGAACCTCTGCTGGATACGTACAAGCTCGCTCATCAATTCCTGCGCAGCGAGAACGGCGCTGGCGCCAAGGTGCGGCATGCTCGAATGCGCGGCGCGGCCATTGAAGGTGAGTCGCAGGCCGGCAATAGACAGATGCGCGTCCACGACCTCCATCATCGTCGGTTCACCGACGATCACGGCGGCGGGCTTGCTCCAGGCATGGCCGAGCTCGTGGAGTGCGTGCGCGACGCCTTCCATCGTGGTCTCCTCGTCATATGTCAGGACGAATTCGACCGGCCGCTTGAGCGGCTTTTCGAGGAACTCCTGAACCATGCCGAGCTTCAGCGCGATGAAGCCCTTCATGTCGCAAGTGCCGCGCCCGTAGAGCTTGCCGTCGCGTTCCGTCAGCGTGAACGGGTCGCTCGTCCAGGTCTGGCCGGTCACCGGCACGACATCGGTGTGTGCCGACAGCGCAATGGCGGGAACCCCGGACGGGCCGATACGGGCAAACAGAAGCGCCTTGTCGCCGGCGACGTTCGGCACGACCACGGGCTTCACGCCGTGGCTCTCCAGAAAGGCGCGTACCCATTCCACGAGGGCAAGATTGGAATTCTTGCTCGTCGTATCGAAGGCGACGAGCTTTTCAAGGATGGCGATGATATCGGCCGAGGGTTTCATGCGCCCTTTATGGACGCCAGAACCGGGGAAGGAAAAGGATCAGGATCGTAAAAATTTCGAGGCGGCCGACCAGCATTGCCGCCGACAGCACCCAGAGGGCCGAGTCCGGCAGCACGAAATAATTCCCGGCGGGGCCGATAACCTGGCCGAGGGCCGGACCGACGTTCGAGAGGTTGGCCACGGTCGCCGAGACGGCGGTGAGGAAATCGACGCCGGTGGCGCTCAACGCGAGGGCGACAACGCCGAAGGCGAGCCCGTATGCGATGAAAAACGAGTTGACCGAACGGACCACTTCTTCCGAGACCGAATGTCCCTCGAAGATGATGGGAAATACTCCGTTCGGGTAGATCATGCGGCGGAGCTGCTGCGCTACCGTCTTGGCGGTGATGAGAATGCGCAACGGCTTGATGCCGCCGGAGGTCGAACCGCTGCAGCCGCCGGACAGCATGAGGCCGAACAGCAGAAGTTCGACAAATGTGCCCCACTGGCTGTAATCGACGACAGAAAAGCCCGTCGTCGTGATCAACGTAACGACGTTGAATATCGACTCGCGGAAAGCGGTGGCACCGGTTTCGATGCCGTTGATTTCGACATGCGCCCAGAGTGCCACGACGGACGCCAGAATGATGGCGAGATAGGTACGAACCTCGGCGCTTTTCAGGAATCTGTAAGGCCTTCCGCGCACGGCGTGAATGTAGAGTACAAATGGCACCGCGCCCGAAAGCATGAAGATGATGGCGATCCATTCGATAGCCGCGCTTTCAAAAAAGCCGATCGAAGCATCGTTCGGCGCGAAGCCGCCGGTCGACACGGTCGACATGCCGTACAGCAGCGCCTGAAACGGCGTCATGCCCGCGAGCATATACGCGACGGCGCAAGCAAGATTGAGCGTGAGATAGACGCCGAAAATGGACCCGGCGATCTGAGCCGCGGCGGGAAATATTTTCTCCGAACGGTCGGAGCTCTCGGCGCGGAAGAGCTGCATGCCGCCGATGCGCAGCATCGGCAGCACGGCAATCGCCAGAACCACGACCCCGATGCCGCCGTAGAAGTGCAGGATCGCGCGCCACAGGAGAATGCCGGGCGGGAGCTTGTCGAGCCCCGTCAATACGGTTCCGCCTGTCGTCGTGATTCCCGATGTGGCCTCGAAGATGGCGCGCGACAGGTCGAGGCCAAGGCCGGACCACGCGAAAGGGAGCGCGGCGAACCCGGCCAGCGATATCCAGGACAGGGCTGTCAGCAGAAAAGCCTGCCGCAACGTCAGCACGACAGGTTCCGATGAACGGCCCGACGCCCACAGACCGAATCCGACGAACAGGGATACCCCGCTTGAGGCGGCGAAAACCTGCCAGTCCTTGTTGCCGACGACGAGATCGGCAATGGCCGGCAGAATCATCAGCGCGCCAAGCAGCGCGATGAACAGGCCGACGATCATGCGTATGGGTCGGAAATCAGGCACGGGTCTTCTGGCTGATGGCGGGAACGGGAAGTCTAGCGGAGCTGTGCCGCGCTGTCAGTGGACGACACGGCGTTCGTCGGCGCTGTCCAGCGAGAAAGCGGGCACTTCGGCCTCGAAACGCTCGCCCGCGTCCGTCACCATCACATAATGGCCGTCCATGAAGCCGGAAGGCGTCGTGAGCGGAACGCCGCTTGTATAGGAAAAGCTGCTGCCCGGATTGAGGACCGGCTGCTCCCCCACAACGCCCGGCCCCTCGACCTCCTGCACCCGGCCCGCGCCGTCGACGATGCGCCAGTAGCGCGACATGAGTTGCACCGTTTCCGCACCGTGATTCTCGATCTCAATCGAATACGCCCACACGAAATGGTTCTTCTCCGGCGCCGATTCCCGGGCCAGGAATTTCGGCGTGACCGTTACCTGGATATCGCGCGTCTTGGCCTGATACATGGTGAAATTATAAGGCGATCCGAATGGGCTTCCATTGCCGAAAAGTGGCGGTCCGACCCGCCGGCGGCCTAGATCGTGCGCAGCGCGCCGTCCAGATCCTCGATCAGGTCGTCGGCATCCTCGAGCCCTACGGAAAGCCTGAGCAGGGCGTCGGATATGCCGAGTTCCGCGCGGGCTTCCGGCGCCAGCCGCTGGTGCGTCGTGGTCGCCGGATGGGTGATGAGGCTTTTGGCGTCGCCGAGATTGTTGGTGATTTTCACGATCTCCAGCGCGCCGCCGAACCGGAACGCCTCCGCCTTCGCGCCCTTCACATCGAACGCGACCAGCGTGGAGCCGGAGGTCATCTGCTTTCTGGCGAGCGCAACCTGCGGATGGTCGTCGCGGAACGGGTAGAACACACGCGCGATCTTCGGATGGCCGGCGAGAAAATCCGCGATCTTCGCCGCGTTCGCGGCCTGTTTTTCGACCCGGAGCGCCAGCGTTTCGAGGCCCTTCAGCATCACCCATGCATTGAACGGCGAAAGCGAGGGGCCGGTCTGGCGCACGAACATCTGCAGCGGGCCGGAGATGAACTCCTTCGATCCGAGCACGACGCCGCCGAGCACGCGGCCCTGGCCGTCGATGTGCTTCGTCGCCGAATAGCAGACGATGTCGGCGCCGAGTGCGAGCGGCTTCTGGAAGATCGGGGTGGCGAACACGTTGTCGACGATGAGTTTCGCGCCGGCCTTGTGCGCGATCTCCGCAATCGCCGCGATGTCGTAGATCTCGAGCGTCGGATTGGTCGGCGTCTCGATGAAGAAGGCCTTGGTGTTCGGTTTCACCGCCGCGCGCCAGGCATCGAGGTCCGCGCCGTTGACGAGCGTCGTCGTGATACCGAAACGCGGCGCGAGATCCTCGACAATGTAGCGGCAGGAACCGAACAGCGCCTTCGCCGCGACGATGTGGTCGCCGGCATTCACCCAGGACAGCAGCGAGGCCGTCACGGCCGCCATTCCGGTTGCCGTTCCGCGCGCATCCTCCGCACCCTCGAGCGAGGCCATGCGCTGTTCGAACATGGACACCGTCGGGTTCGAAAAGCGGGAATACTGAAAGCCCGGGTCGGTGTTGTTGAAACGGGCCTCGGCCTGCTCCATCGACTCGTAGACATAGCCCTGGGTCAGGAACAACGCTTCGGAGGTTTCGCCGAACTGGCTGCGCAGCGCGCCGTCATGCACCGCAATGGTTGCGGGCTTGAGCTTGCGGTTCGGGAGGGGTGGTTTCTGAGCCATTAAAAACGACCTCGTGTGATACGGGCCGCCGCGCGGCAAGGGACGATAACCCCTTCGCGCCACGGCCTTTTAGCGATTTGTTTAACGTGGCTGCAAGCCGGCCGGCTCAAATCACCACGGGATAAGCGAGGCTGTACTCCTCGGCCCGCATGGCGTCAATGCGGCTCATTTGCTAACGAGCCGTTATGCTGGATCGTGCCGCCATGCTTGAAGCCGAGGGAATTGCACCCGCGCAGGTGATCCGCGCCCTGATCGAAAGGGGCGCGATCAGTCCCGGCGCGCCGTTGGCCGATCGGCAGATCCAGCCCGCCTCGCTCGATCTGCGCCTCGGCCGCAAGGCCTATCGTATCCGCGCCAGCTTCCTGCCCGGGCCGGGCCAGAGCGTGCGCGAACGGCTGAACGATGTGCTTTTGCACGAGTTCAGCCTGGAGAATGGCGCGGTGCTCGAAACCGGCTGCGTCTATCTCGTGCCGCTGCTTGAGGGCCTGGCGCTGCCGCCGGATATTCTCGCGGCCACCAATCCGAAAAGTTCGACCGGAAGGCTCGATGTCTTTACCCGCGTCATCGCCGACGGCGTGCGCGGCTTCGACACGGTGCCGCCGGGCTATGCCGGCCCGCTCTGGGCGGAGGTCTCGCCGCGCACCTTCCCGGTTCTTGTGCGTACGGGCTCGCGCCTGTCGCAGGTTCGCTTCCGCAAGGGCTCGGTCGGCCTTTCCGGCGACGAGATGCGCGCGCTGCAGGAAGCCGAGCGCCTCGTCGATACCGACCAGCCGGATCTGCGCGACGGTATCTCCGTCACCGTCGATCTCGCGGGGCAGGGCAAGGACAAGCGTGTCGGTTACCGCGCCAAGCGCCATGCCGCCGTCATCGATGTCGACAATGTCCGCGGCTACGATATCGAGGATTTCTGGGAGCCGGTGTCCTCGCGCGACCGCAAGCTGATCCTCGATCCCGGCGAATTCTACATTCTCGCCTCGCGCGAAGCGGTGCATGTGCCGCCGGATTATGCGGCCGAGATGGTGCCGTTCGATCCGCTGGTCGGCGAATTCCGCGTTCATTATGCGGGTTTCTTCGATCCGGGGTTCGGCCATGCCGAATCGGGGGGCAAGGGCTCGCGCGCGGTGCTGGAAGTGCGCAGCCACGAAGTGCCGTTCATTCTGGAGCACGGGCAGACCGTGGGCCGTCTCGTCTATGAGAAGCTGTCGGCGCGGCCGGACACGCTTTACGGGCAGGAACTCGGCTCCAACTACCAGGCGCAAGGCCTGAAACTCTCGAAGCATTTCCGCACCTGAATGCGAGTTGCCGGTGTCATTTGGCCCGGCTATACCGCGCGGCGGGGGGACATGTTGGGGAACATGTCTTTGAGAGGAAACTACATGCGTATCTTTTTGCCCGCTTTGCTTGCCGGCGCGCTGCTTGCCGTTCCCGCTGTCGCCGACGAGGTAACCGACTCGATCAATGAGGCGCTCAGCGCCTACGACAAGCAGGACTATTCTGCCGCCAAGCAGGCGCTCGACTATGCCTCGACGCTGCTCGCGCAGAAAAACGCCGAAGGGCTCAGTGCGATCCTGCCGCCGGCGCTGTCGGGATGGGAAGCCGAGGACAGCGAAAGCAATGCCGCGGGCATGGCCATGTTCGGCGGCGGCATTCATGCCGGCCGTAAATACACGAAGGGCGACGCGGACGTCGATCTGCAGATCGTCGGCGACTCGCCGCTGCTCGGCACCTGGATGCCGATGCTGGCCAACCCCGGCATGGCCGCGGCGATGGGCAAGGTCACCAAGGTCGGCAAACACCGCGCGCTGCAGACAAACGACGGGCAGGTGATCCTCGTCGTCAACAACCGCTTCCTTGTCACGGTCGACGGCTCGGGCTCCGTCGAGGACAAGATGGCCTACGCGCAGGCGATCGACTTCGCCGCGCTGGAAGCACTTTGATCGAGGGGCTTTCCCTTCTCGTCGTTATCGCGATGGCGGTTATCGCCGCCATCGCGAATTTTCGCATTCCCGAGAACCGCATCCCGATGCAATGGAGATTCGACGGCAGGCCGGCCTGGTTTGCGCCGCGGCCTGGCCGCATTTGAACGCCCCGGCCGGACCTGCCAGAATGGGTCGGGGGCGTAGAGGAGCGAACACATGTCCGTAGCCAAAGTCATCGAGGTCACGTCCACGTCCAACAAGAGCTTCGAGGATGCCATCCAGACCGGCATCAGCCGGGCAGCCAAAACGCTCGACAATGTCGAGGGCGCATGGATCAAGGAGCAGAAGGTGCAGATCAAGGACGGCAAGATCACCGGCTACCGGGTGAACATGATGGTGACGTTCGTCATCGCCGACTGACCGGCATGCAGGCGGGTTGGCAAACGGCCCGTATTGTAATTATATCGCGGCCCGCTTAGGCGGGCCGTTCGCGGGCGTAGTTCAGAGGTAGAACGTCAGCTTCCCAAGCTGAATGTCGTGGGTTCGATTCCCATCGCCCGCTCCATCGCTTCAAGTTCGACGGGTCCTTCGACGGCAACGAAGATTGGGATCGTAACTGCCGTCATGTCCGGCAAGAACACTAACATAGATCATCATCAACCTCCCTCTTAAAGCAAGGTTGAAGTGCCTCTTTTGGTGCTAGGATGAATCCATCATCCGCCGTTTCAGGCGTCGCGGGTGACTGGGTGCTAGGCCGCGCTCCGCCCAAGGGAGCCGCGATGACCGCACATATTCTTCATCCACTCGTACGCAAACTACAGACGGTCTTTGATCTGTCCGAGAAGGAGAAAGAGGCAGTGCTTACGCTGCCTTTTCTTGTGCGCGAACTCAAGGCCGGTCAGGACATCGTGCGGGAGCAGGACCGGCCTTCCCAATGCTGTGTCATTCTTGACGGCTTCGCGTTTCGCTACAAAATATTCGATGAAGGAAGGCGCCAGATACTGTCGTTTCATATTCCGGGCGACATACCCGATCTTCAAAGCCTTCATCTTGAGGTCATGGACCATAGTCTGGCGACGCTTGTGCCCACACGTGTCGCGTTTATTCCGCATCACGCTTTACAAGCACTGCTGCACGCCGAGCCGAAGATTGCCGGAGCCTTTTGGCGCGAGGCCCTCATCGATGCGTCCATTTTTCGCGAGTGGGTCGGGAATATCGGTCGTCGTCCCGCTCTGGCACGGCTGGCGCATGTCCTCTGCGAGATTTTCACGCGCATCAGGGCGCTCGGCCTTTCGGACGACCACAGCTTTCCTCTGCCGGTCACCCAGGAAGAGCTCGCCGACGCGATGGGCCTGTCGACCGTGCATGTCAACCGCATGATGATGGAGTTGCGCGCCGGAGGCCTGATCCGGACGCCGAGGCGCGCCATCATCATCGAAAACTGGGAAGGTCTGAAAGAAGTCGGACAATTCGATCCGGCTTACTTACATATCCGCCGGTCTGTGCTTTAGACATCCGTTCGACACGCTGTCGCGGCACAAATTTGGTCTTCGGCAATTCACCTGTGACATGGCCGGGAATGGCTGGGATCCTATAATCGTCGCAAAGAGAGGAAGGCCATGCACGACCTACGAGATTTTCGCCGCGAAGCCTACCGACTGAAGGACAGCGCGAGGCAGTCAGCCTCGACGGGTGAAAAGCGCATGCTTGAAACCCAAGCCACCTTCTACGACGTAATCGCCGCGCAAGAAGACACGCGCCTGCAAGATGAGCGAAGCACGCGCCGCGAGGAACCCAAAGAGCCGGTTCGGAGCAGGTAGCGCATGCCGCTCTACGAATTCCGCGTTCCCGAGTCTCCCGATGTCGTCTCGGCTGAACTTGAGACTGACGATGAGGCTTGGGCACAGGCCGTCACGCTGTGCGGCGAGATGCTCAAGGATATTGACGGGAATCTGCCGCCGGACACCGAATGGAATCTTGCGGTGTGTCAGGCCGCCCGTACCGTCGCCACCATCAAGGTGGTGGCTCATAGGATGAAAAGCACAATCCTGTAGCCCTCCTTTGGGCGTACGGATTGGAATCTTCCGCTAAACGACCATTTCTGATAGGTTGCAGCGGCAGATCCAGGAGAAGCCGGGTTTCCGGCTACCGAAGGCGCAAGACCCGAAAAACGCTCAGGTCAGATACTGGATAGGCACATAGGATCTGGAGAGCGCCCCGGCAGGGGCCGCCGAAGGGGCAAGTGGAGCACGTCTCCATGAATCTCTCAGGCAAAAGGACAGATCGGGGAGTGAACCCTGACCCGTCATTTGCGGAGAGAAACTGCCATGCGCCATATTGCCATCATAGGAGCCGGCATCACCGGCGTTACCACGGCCTACGCCCTCTCAGAAAAGGGCTATGCGGTGACGGTGTTTGACCGTAACCGCTATGCCGCGATGGAGACCTCGTTCGCCAATGGCGGACAGCTGTCGGCCTCCAATGCCGAGGTCTGGAACAACTGGGGCACGGTCTTCAAGGGCCTGAAATGGATGCTGAAGCGGGACGCTCCGCTGCTCGTCAACCCGAAGCCGAGCTGGCACAAATATTCCTGGATGGCCGAATTCATCGGCAACATTCCCCATTATCGCCAGAACACGATCGACACCGCCCGCCTCGCCATCACGGGCCGTAAATACATGTTCGAGATGGCCGAGCGCGAGAACATCGATTTCGATCTCGAACGGCGCGGCATCCTCCACGTCTACAAGACGAAGGGGGAGTTCGAGCACGCGGCGAGGGTCAACGAGATGTTGACCGAGGCCGGGCTGGATCGTCACGCGGTGACGCCCTCGGAGATTTCCTCGATCGAACCGGCGCTTCACGGCACGTTCTATGGCGGCTTCTTCACGCCGTCGGATTCGACCGGCGACATCCACAAATTCACGCGCGGCCTTGCGGATGCGTGCGTGCGGCAGGGCGTGCGCTTCGAGCTGGACGCGGATGTGGTCGCCATCACCGCCGATCCCGGTCCGCGCGTGAGCTGGCGCGAGGCGTTCGATTACGCCAAGGAAAATCCGTCGCATGAGGTCCATACGGCGGAATTCGACGGCATCGTTGTCTGCGCCGGCAGCTATAGCCGCGATCTCGCGCGCATGGTCGGCGACCGCGTGAACGTCTATCCGGTCAAGGGCTATTCGATCACCGTCATGCTGAATGACGAGGAGAGCCTGCAGGGCGCGCCCTGGGTCAGCCTGCTCGACGACAAGGCAAAGATCGTCACAAGCCGCTACAAGACCCGGTTCCGCGTTGCGGGCACGGCGGAATTCAACGGTTTCAACCGCGACATCCGCCACGATCGCATCAAGCCGCTGGTCGATTGGGTCGCGAATTTCTTCCCGCGCGTGAACACCAGCCAGAGCGTGCCTTGGGCGGGCCTCAGGCCGATGATGCCGAACATGCTGCCGCGCGTCGGCGCGGGGGTAAAGCCCGGCATTTTCTACAATACCGGGCATGGCCATCTCGGCTGGACGCTCTCGGCCGCGACGGCGGAAATCATCGCGGCCAGGATCGAGGCCGATCTGCCGCCCGGGGCATCGGGCGGGCAACACGCCGCATCCCCGATACGGGCCGTGGCTGTATAAAGAGGCATGGCAAAGAAGAAAACGCGCCCATCGCTCATCGTCGGGCCGATCCTGTTTCTCATAGGACTGATCGGGCTCGGCGTCGGCTTTTTCGCTTTCAAGCCGCCGGCGCAGGTCCAGACATCGACGTCCGCGCTGGTCGGTGGGCCGTTCGCGCTTGTCGATCAGGACGGCAAGGCCGTCACCGACGCCGATATGAAGGGCAAGCCGTTCCTTGTCTTTTTCGGCTTCACCCACTGTCCGGACATTTGTCCGACCAAGCTGTTTGAGATATCGCAGACGCTGAAGGCGCTCGGCGACGACGTGCCGGATATCCAGGCACTTTTCATCTCGGTCGATCCGGAGCGGGATACGCCTGATGTTCTCAAGCGGTATCTGTCGAGCTTCGACCCGCGCATCAAGGGCCTGACCGGCGATCAGGCTTCCGTCGACGCCGCGGTGAAAACCTATCGTGCCTACGCCAAGAAGGTGCCGACCGATGACGGCTATACAATGGACCACACCGCGGTGGTCTATCTCATGGACGCCCAGGGCGCGTTCGTGACGTCGCTCAACATGACGAAGACCGACGCGGAAATCGCCGACGAGATCAGGCGCAGTCTGTAAGCGGGCGCGACTGCGACGTACGGGCAAGACCGTGTTCGGTCTTTTCCCAGAGATAGGGCGTGCGGGCCAGTTGCCATATCGCGCGCCACGCCGCGACCGAGCTTAACAGCCAGTAGAACGGCACGGTCGGAATCCAGATCGCAAAGCGCTTCAGGCCACGGCGGTCGGCGCCGATGGCCGCCAGTGCCATCGCGGTGCCAAATCCCAGGATGAGATTGAAGCCGTCCATGAGATAGGGCAGGGCGCGCGCAATGCTGGCGCCGGGTGAAAGCCAGACGCCCATGACGATCTGGCCCGCCACGCCGCCGATGAAGACCGGCAATATGATGGCGCTGATGGGCACGCCGCCGATGAACGCGTGAAACGCAAGGAAGTTGACCAGCCCGAGGTCGCGGTAAAGCCGGACCGGATTGCGCATATGTACGGACCATGTCACCATATAGCCCTTCAGCCAGCGTGTGCGCTGTTTCAGCCAGGCCTTTGTGGTGTTCGGCGCTTCCTCGAGCGTCGTGGATTGGATGATGCGGCTTTGATAGCCGAGCCGGGCAATGCGTACGCCGAGATCGGCGTCCTCGGTGACGTTCCAGGCATCCCAGCCGCCGATGCGGTCGAGAACCGCGGTGCGGAAATGATTGGATGTGCCGCCGAGCGGAAAGAATATGCGCGAGCGCGCCAGCCCCGGCAGCAGCGCATCGAACAGCCCGGCATATTCCAGCGCGAACACGCGCGTCAGCCAGCCGTCCTTGATGTTGTCGATGGCAAGACGCGCCTGCGCGCAGGCGAGGCGCGGCCCGCCACGGATGAATGCGTTGGCGGCAATGCGCAACTGGCTTGGGTCGGGCCGGTCCTCGGCATCGTAGACTGCCAGCAGCGAGCCACGCGCGGCGGCAAGGCCGGCATTCAGCGCGCGGGGTTTGGTGCGCGGCGCGCCGTCCGGCACGACCAGCACCTCGAAATGATTGGGCATATGCCGCGCCTGCAGCGCGGCGCGTGTTTCGCTGTCATTGGTCTCGACCAGGATCTTGATGTCGAGTTTGGCCTGCGGGTAGTCCAGCGCGTCGAGCGCCCGGATCAGGCCCCGGATGCACGAGGCCTCGCGGTAGAGCGGGACAAGCACGGTGTAGACCGGCAGGAGTTCGTCCGGCTCCCGCGCGAACGGCCGCGCCGCAGGATCGCCGAGCACGGCCAGAAGCCGCAGCGCGGTCAGTGTCATGAAGATCATGCCGAACGCGAAGCTCGCGGTCAGCGGCGAGATGGCTGCGGCGACAATCGCGCCGAGGCCGATCAGGCCCGCACCGGCAAAGCACGCCCGAACGATTGTTCGCGACCGGGCGGAAAATGCCGGATCGTAGTTTTCGAGGCCGGACGCCGCATTGTCCGCGATGGCTTTGCCCGCCGCGTGCAGAACGGCGGCGGTGAACATGTTCGGGGTCGCCAGTCTTATGCGATGGCTGGCATGCGGCGCGGTTCGCAGAAAGCGGTGCAGCAGGACGATGGCGCGGCCGCGCAGCGCCGCGACAAATGTGCCATCGGGCAGGCGCAGAATGCCGGCCTGCAGGGCCGCTATCCCTGCATTGGCCGCGAGCGCGTCCGGGGCGAAGTCGATCTCCGTCAGTACATTTATGCCGAGGCGATGCGCCAGCCGCGCGGTGATGTCGTCGACATCCGCGCCGGTGCAGGCGACCAGCGCATCGACGGGCGATACGCCCTGGACCTGTGCTGAGTGAAGCGCGCGGAACAGCGTCTCTTCGGACACGAGTCCGGTCAGAAGTTCGCGTTCGATCCGTGCTTCGCCGGGCGAGGGCGGCCCATAAGGAACCGCGGGCCGGAACGGAGTCCTCCGCGCCGGCGCCAGTCGCCTCAAATCTCTCGGAGAGCCCGCCATGCGTCCCCGTGAAAATAATACGGGAAGCTTCCAGCCGCCCCTGGGCTCCATTATAAGTTCACGCACGTGGGAAAAGGCGAGTCATTTCATTCATGCGACTGATGCGTGTTGCCGTTGTTGCGGCGGGGCTTGCGATATCCGCGCACGCATACGCCGAAGCGCCGGCGGTGGTGGTGCCGAAGTTCCGCGGCACGCCCGCTGAAGTCCTGCCCGATGAGAAAGGGCCGCGCCGGCTCATCCGCTTCCTGACGTCGCCGGATTATCCGCCATTCCAGTTCCTCAAAGCGGATCAGTCCCCCGCCGGTTTCAACATCGATCTCGCGCGCGCCATCTGCGCCGAGCTTGAATTCCCGTGCACCATCCAGGCCCTGCCGTGGGATGAACTGCCCGCGGCGCTGGAGAGCGGGCGTGCCGATGCCTTGGTCGCGAGCTACCGGCCGAGTGAAGAACTGTACGCAAAATCCTCGCTGACACGGCCCTATTTCCGCCTGCCGGCACGCTTTGCCGTACGTAAGGGCGATACGACCGAGATTTCCCCGTCAGCACTTGAGGGCAAGAAAATTGCGGTCGTCACGGGTTCGGCGCACGAGGCGTTTCTCAAGGAGTTTTTCCAAAAGGCCGCCCTGAGCGGCTTCGCCGATGCGGAAGGCGCGCGCACCGCGCTGAAGGACGGCGCGGCCGATCTATTGTTTGCCGATGGTGCCGGGCTCTCGCTCTGGCTCGGCGGCACGGCTTCGGCCGATTGCTGCGCCTTTGCCGGCGGTCCCTATTTCGAAAGCCGGTTCTTCGGCGAGGGGCTCGTTATCGCCGTCCGCAAGGGCGACAACCGGCTGCGTCAGGACCTCGACCGGGCGCTCGACCAGATCGATGAGAAAGATCAGATCGGCGACATTTACCTGCGCTGGTTTCCCGTCGGGATTTTCTGAAGTTTCGCGGATTTGACGCGAGGTGCCGCCGAACCTAGTTTCGCGCCCACATCAGGGAGGAATCTGAGTGGCTTTTCCGCCAGAACTTATCGATTTTGCAAAGACTTCGCCGGCCTGGCCGTTCGAGGAGGCGAAGAAACTCGTGGCGCGTCTGGAGCGGCGTGGCCCTGGCAAAGGCGATGTTCTGTTTGAAACGGGCTATGGCCCCTCGGGTCTGCCGCATATCGGCACGTTCGGCGAAGTCGCGCGCACGACCATGGTGCGCCATGCCTTCCGCGTGCTGACCGATGACGCCGTGCCGACGCGCCTCATCTGCTTTTCCGATGACATGGACGGGCTGCGCAAGGTTCCCGACAATGTGCCGAACCGCGAGGAACTGGCGAAATATCTCGGCAAGCCGCTGACGGTGGTGCCGGATCCCTTCGGCAGTCCGGAAGGCTCGTTCGGCGCGGCGAACAATGCGCGTCTGCGCGCGTTCCTCGACCGTTTCGGCTTCGACTATGAATTCGCGAGCGCGACGGAGTACTACCGTTCCGGCCGCTTCGACGAGACGCTCCTCAGGATGCTCGCGAAGTACGACGAGGTCATGGAGATCATTCTCCCGACGCTTGGCCCGGAACGCCGCGCGACCTATTCGCCCTTTCTTCCCATCTGCCCGCGCACGGGCATCGTGCTGCAGGTGCCGATGGTCGAGCGCGATGTCGCGGCGGGAACGATCATCTATCTCGATCCGGAAACGAACGAGCGTGTAACGACGCCGGTGACCGGCGGGCGCGTGAAGTGCCAGTGGAAGGCGGATTGGGCGCTGCGCTGGGTTGCGCTCGATGTCGATTACGAAATGGCGGGCAAGGACCTGATCGACAGCGTGACGCTGTCCTCGAAGATCGCGCGCGTGCTCGGTTCCGAGCCGCCGGAAGGCTTCAATTACGAACTTTTCCTGGACGAGAAGGGCGGCAAGATTTCCAAGTCGAAGGGCAACGGCCTGACGATCGAGGAATGGCTGACCTATGCCTCGCCGGAATCCTTGTCGCAGTTCATGTTTCAGTCGCCGCGCTCGGCGAAGAAGCTGCATTTCGACGTCATTCCGCGCAATGTCGACGATTACCTGACGCTCCTCGAGAAGTTCCAGAACCAGGAAACGAAGGAACGGCTGCAGAATCCGGTATGGCACATCCATTCCGGAGAACCGCCGACGCCCGAGCGCATCGGCGCGGAAGGCACGCAGCTCTCGTTCTCGATGCTGCTCAACATCGCGTCCGTCTCGAATGCCGAGACCGATGAACAGATGTGGGGTTTTATTCGTCAATACGCGCCGGGCGTGAACGCCAGCACGCATCCGAGGCTCGGCGAGATGGTCGGCTACGCGGTGCGCTATTACCATGACTTCGTGAAGCCGAAAAAAGTGTTCGAGGCTCCGGACGAGGTGGCGCGCCAGGCGCTCGAGGCGCTTGACGGCATGCTGGCCAAGTTTCCGGAGGGAACGTCGTCGGACGTCATCCAGACGGCTGTCTACGATGTCGGGCGTACCTACTATCCAGACACATCCGGCAAGGCGAAGTCGCCCGACGGACGGCCTGGCGTTTCGCAGGCCTGGTTCGGCACGCTCTACAAGACGCTGATCGGCCAGGAGCGCGGGCCGCGATTCGGCTCCTTCGTCGCGGTCTACGGCATTCAGGGCACGCGCGCGCTGATCGCCAAGGCGCTGAAAAACGAACTTGCAGCAGCGTGAGGGCAGTGGCGTGGCGGCTCTGACAGTCTATCTCTCCGGAGAAATTCACACCGATTGGCGCGAACAGATCGAGGCCGGCGCGAAAGCCGAAGGTCTCGATATCGTCTTCACCGCGCCGGTGACGATCCACGAGAATTCCGACGATTGTGGCGTCGCCATTCTGGGCGGCGAGGACAAGCCGTTCTGGAAGGATCGCAAGGGCGCGCAGATGAATGCCATCCGCACGCGCACGCTGATCGAGAAGGCGGATGTCGTCGTTGTGCGCTTCGGCGACAAATACAAGCAGTGGAATGCGGCGTTCGACGCGGGCTATGCCAGCGGCATCGGGAAGCCGCTGGTCGTGATGCACGCGCCCGATCTGACCCATCCTCTGAAGGAGGTGGATGCCGCGGCGCTTGCGGTCGCCGAGACCGCGGCGCAGGTCGTGCAGATCTTCAAGTATGTGCTGACCGGCGCGCTGCCCGGACGTTGACTACTGGCTCGACCAGAGGATCCGCGCGATCCACGCGACCTCCGACATCGGGATCGTGCGATCCTTGTGCGACGGGTTGAACGAGCGCAACTCGATCTGTTTCTCGGTCTTGCGGACCAGTTCCTTCGCCATCACCTCGCCGTCGGTCGTCTTCACGACGACGCGATCGCCTTTGCGCGGTTTTGATGCCGGCGAAACGACGATCGTATCGCCCTTGCGATAGAGCGGCAGCATCGAGTCGCCGGAAATTTCCAGCGCATAGGCGTGATCGTCATCAATATCGGGCAGCGTCACTTCATCCCAGCCGTTGCCGGCCGGAAAGCCCGCATCGGTGAAGAAACCGCCGCGCCCGGCCTGTGCGAGGCCGATCAGCGGAACCGTGCGCTTGCCGGCGCGGCCGCGTCCGCCAACGATGTCGAGAAAGTTCTCGAGCGTGGAGCCGGTGGCATGAAGAATCTTGGCGACGGATTCCGTCGAGGGCCAGCGAGGGCGGCCATCGGCCGCGATGCGCTTCGAGCGGTTGAAGGTCGTCGGATCCAGCCCGGCCTTCTTGGCAAGGCCGGATGCCGACATGCCGTGAGCTTCCGCGAGCTGGTCGATCGCATTCCAGATTCGGGTGTGGGTGAGCATGCCGCCGCCGTTCGATGCTGAAACCAGCGTAGGAATTAGTACCTTTAGAGAAGTTTGTCCAGCCCCTTTATGTCCGTCGCATGATCGCCTAATGCTGCAGCTTCCGATGACATCTCCCCGGCGCATCTACAAAATATTGCCCGCCTCGCTGTGGCGGACCGCGCAGCAGGAAGGTGTCTTCCGCGGCGCGCCGGTCGATCTCGCGGACGGCTATATTCATTTCTCCACGCGTGAGCAGGTCGCGGAGACGGCGGCAAGACATTTTGCCGGGCAGGTTGATCTGGTGCTTCTCGAAATCGATGCCGATGCGCTCGCCAGCGACATGCTCAAATGGGAGCCGTCGCGCGGCGGCGCGCTCTTCCCCCATCTTTATGGCTATCTCGAACCATCCGCGGTGCGTTGGGCGAAGCCTTTGCCGTGGGACGGCGAGCGCCATGTTTTCCCGGAGCTGACATGATCGGTATGGCCTGGCCGCTGATGCGCGCGGTGCTGCACGGCATGGATGCCGAGCGCGCGCACGATCTCACACTTGCGGCCCTCGAAAGCGTGCCGCTTCCCGCGCCGCAGCCCGATGATGCGCGTCTGGCGGTCCATGCCTTCGGCCTGCGTTTTCCGAATCCTGTCGGGCTTGCCGCCGGTTTCGACAAGGACGCGCGCGTCCCGGATCGGATCCTGAGGCTCGGTTTCGGCTTTGCCGAATGCGGCTCGATCACGCCGCTGCCGCAGCCGGGAAATCCGAAGCCGCGGGTTTTCCGCCTGCCGGGTTCCGAAGGCGCCATCAACCGTCTCGGCTTCAACAATGGCGGCCATGACGCGGCTCGTGCGCGTCTGAAGCTGCGCGCGGGGCGCCCGGGCATCGTCGGCATCAATATCGGCGCCAACAAGAATGCCGCGGATCGCGCGGCGGACTATGCCGCCGGCGTGCGCGTCTTCGCGGCGCTCGCGAGCTATCTCACGGTCAATATCTCTTCGCCGAACACACCGGGCCTGCGCGATCTTCAGGGCCGCGCCGCGCTCGATGATCTTCTGGCGCGCGTGCTGGAGGCCCGGGCGGAAACCGGCGTCAATACGCCGGTCCTGCTGAAGCTTGCGCCCGATCTCGCGCTTGAGGATCTCGACGATGCGGTCGATGTCGCTTTGAAGCGCGGTGTTGACGGCCTGATCGTTTCCAACACCACGATCACGCGTCCCGAAGGCTTGCAAGGCGCGGCATTCACGGAGCAGGGGGGACTGTCCGGCGCGCCGCTGTTCCGCCGCGCGACCTGGGTGTTGGCGGAAACCGCGCGGCGCGTCGAGGGCAAGGTGCCGCTCGTTGGTGTCGGCGGCATCAATTCCGCGGAAACGGCGCTGGCAAAAATCCGTGCCGGCGCAAGCCTCGTCCAGATCTACACGGCGCTGACCTATCGCGGGCCGGGTCTTGTGGCCGATATCAAGAGTGGCCTGTCGGCGGCGCTTGTTCGCGATAAGCTCGACAGCCTCGCGCCGCTGGTCGGGCGCGACATGGACGCGGTGGCGAAGGAAGGCCCGGGCGTCTAGCTCTTGCCGCCGAGCTTCAGCAGCCGCGCGATCAGCCAGATCGGGAACACGATCACGGCGCCGAGCAGGAACCAGCGCAGCAGCGTCTCCAGCGCGTCCCAGATATTGTGGAAGAAGCTGTAGAAAAGATCCTCGATCGCGCGAACAATCGCGAAGGCGTCGAGGCCGAACACGGCGAGAATGACGCCGATGACGACCGACAGCATCGCCAGCTTCGCCAGCACCCAAAGCGGGGAGCCGCCGAAAAAGCGCGTCACGGGATCGACGCGCCGTGGCGCGGGCTCGTGGTCGATGGTTCTGGGTTCAGGCGGCAAATCGGTCATCGCGGCCTTCTAGCACAGCGGCGGCGGCGGCCCTAGACGGGTTTTCCGGGCTCATCCCAGCCGCCGGATGGCGCCGCGACTTCATTGGCCTCGACCGGGGCCGCCTTGGGCTTCCAGGTGTCGGCGCGGACACGAAGCTCGGAGACCTTGCCCGCGTCGAGCTTGGCGCCGACCTGGTCGCGCTTGGACCCGGCATCCTTGTCGCCCTGCTTCGCCGCGAGCGAGAACCAGAGATAGGATTCGGCCAGATCCTGCGGCACGGAAATGCCGCGCGCATAAAGGATCGCGAGATTGTACTGACTATCCTTGACGCCGTATTCGGCGGCCTTGCGGAACCAGACCGAGGCAACGGCCATATCGGGCTGGCCGAGACCGCCTTCGGCATAGATCACGCCGAGATTGTGCATCGCCTGGACATTGCCGGCGGCGGCGGCCTGTTCGTACATGCCGCGCGCGGCGCTGACATCCTTGGCCGTGCCGATGCCTTTCTCGGTGAGATTTGCAAAGCGGTATTGCGCCGGCGCCAGCCCCTGCGCGGCGGCTCGGGCCATCCAGACCACCGCCTTTTCGGGATCGCGCGCCACGCCGCGGCCTTCCGCAAAGCGCATGGCGACTTCGTATTGCGCCGCCGCATCGCCGGCGATGGCGCGGGTGCGCAGTTTCGGCCCCCCGATTTCCATCGGCAGGGGTTCGGGAGCCGCGGCTTCCGGGATCGAGCCCGTCATCGTCGGTTCGAACACCATTGGCGGCATATTCGCGGCGGTCGCAGGCGGAGATTCGGCGGTGATCGATTCCGTTGTGGTGCGGTTCTCCACGACGGCCGGCGTCGGCTCCGGCGGAACGAAGCTTTGCTGCGCGGGAGCGCTCTGCTCCTGCGTCACCTCGGAGGTTCGCGTATCCGAGAACAGGCCCTCGAGGAAGCGGCTCGATCCGGCGTAAATACCGAACAGCAACGCGGCGGCTGCCGCGCCGGCAAGCAGCGTGCGCTTCATCGTGCTGACGCTTGCCTGCGCGGGGGTCGGCCTGGATTTGGGCGCGGCGCCAAGGGCGCGGTATTTCGCCGTCGGCTCGGCGGGTTGGGCAGAGCGGCGGGCGGCGGCGATGTAGCGGCGGCGTTCCGGCGCGGCATCGAGGGGTACCGCAAGTTCGGCATCGGCCTGTTCGGCGCGCTCCTCGATGGCGCGAAGGGCCGCGGCACGGGCGCGTTCGGATGGATTGGCGGCGGGAGCCTGCGGCGCCGCAGCCTGGGGCGCGAGCGCTTGGGGCACGGGTGCCGTCTGGCGGTCCGGCAGACGGGCGGCGACATGTTCGAGGGTCAGCCGTACCGTATCGAGAAGTTCGCGCGTCCGGCGCTCGGAATCGGCGGCTTCCGAGCGCAGCATGGCGAGATCGCGCGCCACTTCGTCGACCCGCGCCGATGTCTGCGATTCAAGCGTCTGGATTTGCGCCTGTATCTCGTCCGTATGCGCAGACGGTGCCCGTGCCTCGTGGATGAGACGGCTGACCTCGGCAAAAGACGATTCAAGCGTTTCGAATGTACGTGCGGCGCGCTCCTCGAACTTCGAAGCGAGACGCTCGAAGGCGAGTTCCATGCCCAGCATGTCGGGCGGGCTCGCGGGAGGGCGAACATCGCCAAGCGAGCGCTGGCGTTCCTGAATCTCGGCAACGGCGGCGCGAAGGGCGCGCGGCTGTTCCGGCGCTTGCTGGCTGTGAAATGGCCCGGAGAAACGGTCCATCACTTCACGCAACGAGCCCGAATTGGTGTCCTGAATCGACAGCGCCCGTTCGCGCTCGCGGCTCGCGGCGGCGCGCGCCTCGGCGATGCTTTCAAGGGTGCTCGGCTCGGCATTGCGCTCCTCGACGACAGGCGCCGGCGCTTGCGAGGCGATGACCTGAAGTTTCGGGGCGGCCGGCTGCGCAGGCTCCGACTGCGCTTTCAGCCAGTCGGCGATCTCGCTCATCTTGCGTTTGATTTCGGCTTCTTCGAAGCCCATGTCCCGACCCGCCGACTGCCCGCTGTGGGCTGTGCTCGCCGCCATCAACCCTCTCCCCGGCCGGGCACGCACCGAACGCGGCCTGGTCCCTGAGCCGGTGCACCCGCCGCCCGACGCATCAGCCCGCCCTCGTTTTCCGCCAAACGTGGTAAAGAAGTCGTTAATACCGTTAACACTCATCAACCAATGGTTGACGGCGTCCCGTTCGTTTTCTTGCCGCACGCATTGTCTAGGAATCGGGAGATGCCGTTTACGGAGATATCCATGCGCAATGCTCTTTTCGCCGCCCTTTTCACGCTTGTGCCGGGTGTGGCGCTGGCGCAATCCGCCGAGCCGCCGGTTTCGGACGATCGTTTCCAGATCGAGCGCCAGGGCGATGCGTTCATCAGGCTCGACAAGACGACCGGTACGGTCTCGACCTGTACTCTCGAAAACGGTGCGTTCGACTGCCGTATGAGTGCCGACGAGCGCGCCGCGCTGCAGGCCGAGATCGAGAGGCTGGCCAGCGAAAACGAGCAGCTGAAGACGGCCTCTGGCCAGCCCGAAACGGGGGTCGCGCAGGGCGGCAAGGAGCTGACCATCAAGCTGCCGACCGAGGCCGAGATCAAGGATGCCATCTCCTACATCGAAGAGATGCTTCGCCGGTTTGTGGATGCCATCAAAAGCCTCGGTCAAAGCGCCTGATGGCATCCGGACGGCAAGGCCGGGTTTCGGCCGTCATCTACGATGAACCGGATGCCGTGCCGCTCGACATGCGGCAGGGCAGGTTGCGGGTCGACACTCCCGGTCGCGGCTTTACCGATCTCACGGCGGCCGTCCGGGACTGGCTTCATGGGATAGGCGCCGCGGACGGACTTCTGACCGTCTTCATCCGCCACACCTCCGCGTCCCTGGCTATCCAGGAAAATGCCGATCCGGATGTGCAGGCCGATCTTCTGGCCGCGCTGGACCGGCTGGCCCCCGAGACCGCCCCGTATACCCACACCGTCGAGGGGCCCGACGATATGCCGGCCCACATCAAGGCGTTGATCACGCCGGTTGTGATTTCCGTTCCGGTTGCAGCAGGGAATATGGTGCTCGGCACTTGGCAGGCTATCTATCTGATCGAACATCGATCAGCGCCCCATGGGCGGGAGATTTTCCTCACCTATATCGGTCGGCTGAATGCATGATATTGAATTACCGAGGTGAGTCCCCGGTGACGTTAAGCGGCGGTGGACTACCAATTTAAAGTTGCGGCCTGTAAAGATTTCGGAAAGTCCCCAGAGGCAATTAAGAATTCAAATGCCAGACGCGTCCAAACACCGCTTCGTCATAGCCGACGACCATCCGCTCTTCCGAGGCGCCCTGCGCGCCGCCATCATCGGCGCCTTCGAGGGTGCCGAATTCACCGAGGCCGGAGATATCGATTCCCTTGTCGCCGAGCTTGAGCGCGAGCCGGAGATGGACCTCATTCTTCTCGATCTCGCGATGCCGGGTGTGCGGGGATATTCCGGCCTTCTTCTGCTGCGCGCGCAATATCCGGGCATACCGGTCATCGTCGTGTCGGCGCACGAGGAGGCGGGCGTCGTTCGCCGCTGCATGGGGTTCGGCGCTTCGGGGTTCATTCCCAAGACGACGGATGTCGAGCACATGCGCGAGGCCATTCGTGTCGTCCTCGGTGGCGGCGTCTGGACACCGCCGGATCTCAACATCGAGGCCACGGCCGAAGACGAGAACTCGGCTCTTGTGCAGCGCCTTGCAACGCTCACGCCACAGCAGGTGCGTGTGCTGATGATGCTGTCCGACGGTCTGTTGAACAAGCAGATCGCCTACGAGCTGAACGTGTCAGAGGCGACCGTGAAGGCGCATGTCTCGGCCATCCTGCAGAAGCTCGGCGTCGACAGCCGTACGCAGGCCGTCATCGCCGCGTCGCGCATCGAGTCGGGCCAGTGGCTCGACGCCAGCCTCGTTCAGTAATTATTCCGCGGCGGACCGGGCGGCGCGCATCTGCGCGAGCAGGGCACGCAGGGAGGCCGGCCGCAGCGGCTTGTGCAGGATTTCGAGGCCGAGCGCCCGCGCTCCTTCGCGCACGACCTGCCCGCGATCGGCGGTCACCAGGATGGCCGGTATCTCCTCATCCAGTTTCTTGCGAAGTTCCCGGACCACCGTAAGTCCGTTCGATTTGTCGAGATGATAGTCGACAACGATGATGTCGGGGCGTTCGTCCTGTGCGCACAGATGCTCCGCCTCCGGAAGGGAGGCGGCCTTCATCACATGGCAGCCCCAGCCGGTCAGCAGACTGTCCATGCCGTCAAGAATCTTGGATTCGTTGTCGATGCACAGGACGCGCATTCCCGATAGCGCCGAGGCTGCCGTCGTTATCGGACGCGGCTGGAACTGGGGGGCTGCCACGGGAACGCCGGCCGGGGCCTCGACCGTAAATATGGTTCCGCGATCGACGGCGGACCGCAATTTGAGCCTGTGACCCAGAACGCGCGCGATGCGTTCCACGATGGAAAGACCCAGCCCGAGTCCGCGGGCCGCTTTTGCGCCGGCATCCAGGCGCTGAAACTCTCTGAATATGGTCCGTTGGCTGGTCTCCGGAATGCCGATGCCGGTATCCCAGACCTCGATGCGTATGGATTCGCCAACCCTTCTTACGCCCATCAGCACGCTGCCTTGCGGCGTGTACTTGATGGCATTCGACAGGAGGTTTTGCAGCAGGCGGCGCAGCAGCCGGCGGTCGGAGCGGACCCATGCCTTTGTTCCGACAATACTGAGGTCAAGCTGCTTCTCTTCCGCAAGCGGCCTGAATTCGACCTCAAGCTGGCGGAAAACGTCGTCAAGTCTGAACGACGATATGTCGGGCGTGAATACGCCGGCGTCCAGCCGCGAGATATCGAGGAGGATCGAGAATATCTCCTCGACCGATTGCAGCGAGGCATCGACATTGGAGACGAGTTCGGCGTTGGGTCCGGCGGACGACTTCTCCGCCAGACTTGCGACATAGAGGCGTGCCGCATTGAGAGGTTGAAGAATGTCGTGGCTCGCGGCGGCAAGAAAGCGCGTTTTCGAATAGTTGGCGGAGTCCGCTTCGGCTTTTGCCCGGGCAAGCTCCTGATTGAGATGGGTGAGTTCACGCGTGCGCTCGTTGACGCGCGCTTCAAGCGCCTTTTCGGTGATGACGGTTTCGGTGACGTCGGTGTATGTGACGACGATACCGCCATCCGGCATGTTGTCGGCGCGGATCTCGATGACGCGTCCGGACGGCTGCAGGATGGTGCGGAATGTGATGTCGCGGCGGACCGAACGCTGCATGCGGTCCGCGACAATGTCCTCCGTTCGGCCAGGCCCATACAAGCCGCGCTCGGCGTTTCCGCGGAGGATCTCGTCAAGGGGTTTGCCGACCCGCAGAAAATTGTCGGGTATTTCGAAAAGGCGAACGAACTCGCGGTTCCAGCAGACAAGCCGGAGATCGCGATCATACACCGCAACGCCGTGGCGCGCGTGGTCGAGCGCTGTCTGCAGAAGATCGCGCGAGTGCTGGACCGCGATCGACGCCTCGTCGAAAAGCTGGAGAGCAGCTCTCCGGGATACCGGGCCTTTCCGCAAAAGAAGCGACAGCGCGAGCCGCGCCGAAGGTACGCCGATCACCGACGATAGAAGGTGCTCCGAGTAGCGCACGAGATGAATGTCGGCCTCGTCGAGCAGCGACGGCCGCAGATTGCGTGCCGCCGCGAATTCATCGAATGCATCCCGTGTCCGCTGTTCGCCAAGATATCGCGAGACGGCATTCTGCAGCTCGCCGACCCGAACCGGCGCATGCCAGTTGCCGAAACTCGCCGCCATAGTATTGGCGTTTGCCCCCACGAATACATTGCCTTGCAAGCGTTCCATCGGAGACAGCGAGGTCGTCAACGACGCGATGATGTAGACGCCGGTATTCAGAAGAAGGCTCCACCAGACGCCATGGACCAGCAGGTCGGCCTGCATGCCGAAAAGCGATGTCGGTTTCAGCCATTCCAGACCGAACAACCCGTCGCTCAGAACGCGGGATGCGGTCATTCCCTCGTAGGCGATGCTCGGAAGAAGAAGCGTGTAAGTCCATACGGCAAAGCCGATGAGAATGCCCATGGCCGCGCCTTGACCGCTGGCGCGTCTCCAGAAAAGGCCGCCGAAGAAAGCGGGGGCGAACTGGGCAATCGCGGCAAACGACAGCAGGCCGATATTCGCCAGGCCGCTGACCTCGGCATTGGTGTTGTACAGATAGGCGGCAAGAAGGATAAGAAGAATGGAAATGCGGCGGACCATCAGCAGGAAGCCCCGCATGTCGTCGATGCCGCGCTCGCGCGATCTCAGCAGCAAGGGGACTACGATATTGTTCGAAGCCATGACCGCAAGAGCAACCGACTCGACGATCACCATGGCGGTTGCCGCGGACAGGCCTCCGACAAAGGCAATCGTTGTGAAGACATACGAATTGGCGCTCATCGGCAGCGCCAGCACATATGTGTCGGGCGAGACGGACGATCCGGAGAAAAGAACCATCCCGCCGAGAGCGAGCGGAATGACGAATATGTTGATCGCGAGGAGATAGAGCGGAACCAGGAAGCCGGCGTGCTTGATCTCGCGCTCGCCCATGTTCTCGACGACCGTGACATGGAATTGTCGCGGCAGCAGAAAGGCGGCGCAGAACGCGAGCAATGTCAGCGTGATCCACGTATCGGCCTGAGGGGCATGCTCGAAACTGCCGAGCAGGTTTGCCTCATCCGCTCGCGCGACGAGATCGCCGATGCCGTCGAACACGAACCATGTGACGAAAATGCCGACGGCGAGGAACGCGAGAAGCTTGATCAGGCTTTCGGCGGCAATCGCGAGCATCAGCCCCGACTGATGTTCCGTCGCGTCGATGTGGCGGGTGCCGAACAGGATGGCAAAAACCGCCAGCGCCACCGCGACATAGAGCGTGGGATCGAAGGGATTGGCGGCGGCGGAAACGGTGTCCCCGCTTTGCAGCACCGTAACGACGGAGGTCGAGATCGCCTTGAGCTGAAGCGCGATGTAGGGAACGATTCCGATGATCGCGGCAACAGATATGATGGCGGCGAGCAGCTGGTTCTTGCCGTAGCGCGCCGCGATGAAGTCGGCGACCGACGTAATGTTCTGTGCCTTGGCAAGCCGCGCCACGCGAATGAGGAGCGGGCTGGCGATCGTGAAGGCGAGAATGGGCCCGAGATAGATCGTCAGGAAGTCGAGGCCGGATGCGGCAGCAAGTCCGACCGATCCGAAGAAGGTCCAGGACGTGCAGTAGACCGCGATCGAGAACGAAAAAATATACGTGCGCGCCCAGCCCGTCGTCCACGCGGGCCGGACGCGATCGCCGTAGCTCGCGAGCGCGAACAGAAGTCCGAAATAGGCCAGCGCTACCGCAATCACGGCCCAGCCGTGCTGCATCGATCAGGTCCTCAACACGAAGTTGCGCTCTTCAATATCAGCCGGGGCCCGCCCTCACTAGAGGCGCGGGGGGTGAACCGGATTGTGGCCCATGCGACTGAACCTTTGGGTGGATCGGGGGTTAATTCCCCGGGAGATGCAACACGATGCGTGTGGGTGTGCGCCTTGCGGTTCTGGCCGCGCTGGCAGGAAGTGCGGCTGCGGTGTTCACCGTGAGCCTTGCGGGCGTGAAGGCCGAGAGCCCTCTCGAGTTCTTCACCAAGCAGCATCGGCAGCAGAGGGTCTATGCCCGCGAGCCGGTCTATGTGGAGCGCGGCGACATCCGGGGCCGGGGCTTCTTCGGGGAGTTCGTGGACGGCTTGCTCGACCAAAAGATGCCTCCGCCCCGGCGCAGCGCATCCTCCGAAAAGCTCGAACGCGTTATCTGCCGCCGGACCTGCGACGGCGCCCAGCTGGTGCTGGGCATCCTTCCGGCCAGCAGCAAGCACAAGGACGCGCAAGCCATGTGCGCCGCCGCCGGCCAGGGGGCAAACACCCGGCTCGTCGTCGAAAAATTCGTGCCGGGCGCGGGCTTTGAACCGCCGCCGAAGATTCAGACGGCGTCCGCCGCCCCGCTGCTTGAAGGACGGGCCTCGCTGACGCCGGATGCTCCGGCTGCGGCTGGCGGAAAGCCCGCCTGCGGGCCGGCGGCGCGGTCCTTCATGACGGTGCCGATTGCAAATGACGCGACGCTTCGCAATGGCGATGTCGTCGCCACGCGCGATGGCTTCAAGGTGTTTGTCGGCAAGGGCAGGCCGCCATTCAAGGACAGCGATTTTGTCGATATCGACAAGAGGAAGCGTGTCGCCTCCGATATCCGAAAGCTCAGGATCAGCAACCGCTGATAGCTCTTTCCACGAGCGCGTGACTCACCGAAACTCTGCCCGGCCGAGCAACGGAGACAGTCATGCTTGAGGAATTCAAAAAATTCGCCCTGAAGGGCAATGTGGTCGACCTTGCCGTCGGCGTCATCATCGGCGCCGCCTTCAGCAGCATTGTCTCGTCGCTTGTCGCCGATGTCGTGATGCCGGTCATCGGTTTCGCCACCGGCGGTCTCGATTTCTCCAACTACTTCATCCAGCTCGCGGGCGCTCCCGCGGCGACGTATGAACAGGCGCAGGCGGCCGGCGCCACGATCGGCTACGGCAAGTTCCTGACCGTCGCGCTGAACTTCCTGATCGTCGCGTGGATCCTGTTCCTGGTGATCCGAGGCATCAACCGTCTGAAGAAGAAGGAAGAAGAGAAGCCGGCGGAAATTGCGGAGATACCGCGCAACGAGAAACTGCTCGAAGAGATCCGCGATCTTCTGGCAGCGAAGAAGTAGGCCTCTGCACCTCTCCCGCGTGGGGAGAGGGCTTACTCCGCCGCGACGGAGATGCGCGAGAGCTGCAGCGCGTTCCAGACCTCGTCGAGCGCATCGGCAAGCTGGCCGATCAGTTCGTCCGAATGGAACGGCGTCGGCGTGAAGCGCAGCCGCTCGGTGCCGCGCGGCACGGTCGGATAATTGATCGGCTGAACGTAAATACGGTGCTTTTCCAGCAGCCGGTCGGACGCCGCCTTCGCCAGCGACGGATCGCCGACCAGAAGCGGCACGATATGGGTCTCGCCCGTCATCACCGGAAGTCCGCGGGCCAGCAGCGCGGTCTTGGTCGCGGCGGCCTGGCGCTGCTGCGCCTGACGCTCCGCGCTTGAGGATTTGAGGTGCCGGACCGATGCACACGCCGCGGCCGCAACCGCCGGGGGCAGGGTCGAGGTGAAGATGAAGCCCGGCGCATAGGAGCGTACGGTGTCGATGATCGCGGCCGATGCCGCGATATAGCCGCCGACGACGCCGAAGCCCTTGGCCAGTGTGCCTTCGATGACATCGACGCGGCTCATGACGTTGTCGCGTTCCGCGACACCCGCGCCATGCTTGCCATACATGCCGACGGCATGGACCTCGTCGAGATAGGTCATGGCGCCGTAGCGTTCCGCGAGATCGCAGATCGCCGCGATGGGCGCCACATCGCCGTCCATCGAATAGATGCTTTCGAAGACGATCAGTTTCGGCCGCTCGCGGCCGGCTTCGCGCAGAAGATCCTCGAGATGGGCGAGGTCGTTGTGGCGAAAAATCTTTTTCTCGCAGCCGGAGTGCCGCACGCCCGCAATCATCGAGGCGTGGTTCAGCTCATCCGACAGGATCAGGCAATTCGCCATCGCGCCGGCGATGGTCGAGATAGCCGCCTCGTTGGCAACAAATCCCGAGGTGAACACCAGCGCGGCTTCCTTGGCGTGAAGATCCGCCAGTTCCTGCTCCAGGATCACGATCGGGTGGTGGTTGCCGGAAATGTTACGGGTCCCGCCGGCGCCCGCACCGGTCCGGAGCGCGGTTTCGGCCATGGCCGAGGTCACGTCCGGGTGCTGGCCCATGCCGAGATAGTCGTTCGAGCACCAGACGACGATGTCCTTTTGCCCGTCTGGAGAGTGCCAGATCGCATGGGGAAAACGCCCCGTGACCCGCTCCAGATCGGCAAAAACACGATACCGCCGTTCGGCATGCAGCTTGTCGACCGCGTCGCGGAAGAAGGCGTCATATGCCGGTTTCATAAGGGAAGCCCGCTCGACCATGGAATAACTCTAGCCTGAATAGTCCGTTTTGTCCCTTGATCGCAATCAACTCGCGACGGGATGCCGCGCGACCAGTCTGCCTGAGCCGCCGTAGGCCTCCAGCCTTGTGCTTCTTTCCGCCTTGCTCCACAGCTAGTTGCAGAGGGGGCCGGGACGGGCTGGGGGCATGGGTTCTGAGACGATAGTTCCGGTCATTTTGTGCGGAGGAGCGGGGACAAGGCTTTGGCCCGCCTCGCGCGAGAGCCGTCCCAAGCAGTTCATCCCGCTGGCCGGACCGCGGTCCCCCTTTCAGGAGACCGTTCTCGGCGTCACCGATCCCGCCTTTTTCGGCCGCCCTGTCGTGATAGCCAATCGCGAGCACCGGTTCTTCGTTGCCGATCAACTCGCCGAAATCGGGGTCGAGGCCGACATCCTTTTGGAGCCGGCGCGCCGCGATTCAGGCCCGGCCATCGCCGCCGCCGCCAGGTTCGCCCTGGGCCGGAAGCCCAATCCCGTTCTCCTGATTCTCGCCGCCGACCATCTTGTCCGGAAGCCCGAAGCGTTCAGGGATGCCTGCCTTCGTGCACTGCCCGCCGCCAAAGAGGGCCGGATCGTCGTGTTCGGCGTCACGCCCAGCGGGCCTGCCACGGCCTATGGCTATATCCGCCCCGGCGCCGCCATCGGCGAGGCCGGGATGCGCGAGGTCGAGGCCTTTGTCGAAAAGCCCGATGGCGGGACGGCGCAGCGCTATGTCAGCGAAGGATATTTGTGGAACGCCGGAAACTTCCTGTTCGCCGCCGATACGCTGCTTGAGGACTATGCCGCGTTCGAACCGGCCAGCGCGGAGGCCGTCGCCGAATCGGTCGCCGGTATCGTGCCCGATCTCGGCTTCCACAGGCTGGCCGAGGAGCCGTTCCTCCGCGCCATTTCCAAGAGCGTCGATTACGCCGTGATGGAGCGGACGCGCCGCGCCGCCGTCATGCCGGTCGATCACGGCTGGTCCGATCTCGGGACCTGGGCGGCGATCTGGGATGTCAGCGGCAAGGACGAGCGGGGGAATGTGACGAAGGGGCCGGTCGAGGTCGCGGGCAGCGACAACAGCCTGGTCCTGTCCGACAAACTGCTTGTTGCCGTCACGGGGCTGACCGACATCGTGGTCGTGGCCGACGACGACGCGGTGCTCGTGGCGCGGCGCGACGACGCCGAAGGCATCAAGAGCATGGTCGGGCGGCTGCGCGAGAAGGGACACCTCCAGGCCGACAGCCACACTCGCGGCTACCGGCCCTGGGGCCATTATCAATCGCTGGATTCCGGTCCGCGCTTTCAGGTCAAACGCATCGTCGTAAAGCCGGGCGGGCAATTGTCGTTGCAGCGTCACACGCACCGGGCAGAGCACTGGGTGGTCGTCAAGGGAGTCGCCGAAGTCACCATCGGCGGCGAGACGCGCATGCTGCAGGAAAATGAATCGACCTACATTCCGCAGGGCGAGAAGCATCGCCTGCGCAATCCGGGAAAGATCGACCTCGAACTCATCGAGGTCCAGACCGGCTCCTATCTCGGCGAGGACGACATCGAGCGTTTCGACGACGTCTATGGCCGTTGACCCGGCCCTCGCCGCCGTGTCACAGCGCGCCCGGAATTCTTCGGAGATTTAAATGCGTCTAGCGATGATCGGATCGGGCTATGTCGGCCTTGTCTCCGGCGCCTGTTTCGCCGATTTCGGCCACACGGTGGTCTGCGTCGACAAGGATGAAAGCCGCATCGCGGCTCTCGAAAAAGGCAAATCTCCGATCTACGAGCCGGGGCTGGACGATCTTCTCGCGCGCAACAACCGCGAAGGCCGCCTGTCCTACACCCGCGACCTCGCGGCTGCGGTGAAGGAGGCCGATGCGGTGTTCATCGCGGTCGGCACGCCCTCGCGGCGCGGCGACGGCCAGGCCGATCTTTCTTATGTGTACGCGGCGGCCGAGGAGATCGCCAAAGCGCTCGACGGCTTCACCGTTGTCGTTACGAAATCGACCGTGCCGGTCGGCACCGGCGACGAGGTCGAGCGCATCATCCGCGCGGCGCGCCCGGACGCCGAATTCGCCGTGGCGTCGAACCCGGAATTCCTGCGCGAAGGCGCGGCCATCACCGATTTCAAGCGCCCCGACCGCATCGTCATCGGCGTCGAGGACGAGCATGCGCGCGAGGTGTTGGCGGAAGTCTATCGCCCGCTGTTTCTCAATGCCGCGCCGATCTTCTTCACCGGCCGGCGTACGGCGGAACTGACGAAATATGCGGCGAACGCGTTTCTTGCGACCAAGATCACCTTCATCAACGAGATGGCGGATCTGTGCGAAGCGGTCGGGGCCGATGTGCAGGATGTCGCCAAGGGAATCGGCCTCGACAACCGCATCGGCGCGAAATTCCTGCATGCCGGTCCGGGGTATGGCGGCTCGTGCTTTCCGAAGGACACGCGCGCGCTGGTCGAGACCGCGCGTCAATACGAGGCGCGCACGCGCATCGTTGAGGCCGTCGTCAACGTCAACGAAGAACGCAAGACGGCGATGGCCGGCAAGGTTCTGCGCGCCTGTGGCGGCTCGCTCGACGGCAAGACGATCGCGCTGCTCGGCCTGACCTTCAAGCCGAACACCGACGACATGCGCGAGGCGCCCTCGCTCGCCATCATCGCCGCGCTCCAGGAGCATGGCGCGAAGGTACGTGCCTTCGACCCCATCGGCATGGAGCAGGCCAGGAAGCTCGTCTCCAGCGTGGAATTCGCGAACGATCCCTACGAGTGTGCGGCAGGGGCGGACGCGCTTGTCATCGTCACGGAATGGGATGCGTTCCGCGCGCTCGATCTCAAGCGCCTTGGCGAGACGCTGAAATCGCGCGTGCTGGTCGACCTGCGCAATATCTACCGGCCCGAAGAGGTCCGGCGTCTCGGCTTTGAATATGCGGGGGTTGGGGTGTCGTGACGCTTCAGGGGCGGCTCGCGGCCGCCCCGTGCAGCAGCCTTTGCGTCAGTTGTCCGTACCGGACAGCATCGATTCCAGCTCTTCCCGGTCGACCTTTCCGTTCTTGTCCTGGTCAACCATGTCGAACATGCGCTTGTGAACCGTGATCAGTTCATCGAACGATACCGCCTGATCGCCATCGGCGTCCGCCGCCGCAATCATCATCATTGTACGGATTTTCGGGTTGCCGCCACGGGGCCCCATGCCCCCGCCCATTCCCATCATTCCGGATCCCATGTGTCCCATCATGCCCGGGCCCGTCATGTCCATTCCGGGGCCCATGCCGGGACCCATCCCATGTCTCATCCCCTGGCCCATCCCTTGGCCCATCATCGGGCAGCCTTGCTGGCCGCCGGGTCCATAACCTTGCCCTTGGGCAAAGGCCGGCCCGCAGACACCGATCGCGATGGCCAGACCGATTAATCTCGCTGAAGAACGCATGGCACGCTCCTGTTGTTGCCCGACAGGACATCATGCTCCTGTTGTTGGCCAACAAGACATATGTTCTGTCGAAGTCGCGGCAAGAGATGATGAAGCGGCGAGGCTGGTGCTGCGAGAGAGGATTGAACTCTCGACCTCTCCATTACCAATGGAGTGCTCTACCACTGAGCTACCGCAGCGAAACGGCGGGGCGAAGCAGCCCCGGCGCGGCGCGAGTACTGCCATAGCGGGGCAGGAGGCGCAACCGCGCTTGCGCTCCGCGCACCGCTGCGTATCTCTTCCGCCATGGCGACCCACAAGACCCCGGAAACCCTCGCGGCCGAGGCCGAGCGCAAGAAGCGGCTGGCCCAGGCGCTGCGGGACAATCTCAGGCGCCGCAAGGCGCAGGCCAAGGGCCGCCGGGATCAGGTCCTGCCGGAACCCGGCAAGCCCCGCGAGGGTTGAAGGCCCCGGGGCGGTCTCCGCCTTGTCTCGGCCTTCCCTGTGGATTAGACCCAAATCAGCCCCATTTAAGCCGCCCACCCGGAGCATCTCTCCCGCATGGACCGTATTCGCATTCTCGGCGGCGCGCCTCTCGAAGGCACGATCCCGATTTCCGGCGCGAAAAACGCCGCGCTGCCGCTGATGATCGCCGCTCTCCTCACCGAGGAGACGGTGGTTCTGGAGAACGTGCCGCGCCTGGCGGACGTCGCCCAGCTCAAGCGCATCCTGTCGAACCACGGCGTCGATATCGGCATCCGGGGCCGCCGTCACGGCCAGACCGAGGACGACGGCGAGACGCTGGAGATCAACGCAAAGACCATCGTCGATACCACCGCGCCTTATGACCTCGTCTCGACGATGCGGGCGAGCTTCTGGGTCGTCGGTCCGCTGGTCGCGCGCATGGGACATGCCAAGGTGTCGCTGCCTGGCGGCTGCGCCATCGGCACGCGGCCGGTCGATTTTCTGCTCAACGTGCTGGAAGCGCTGGGCGCGCAGATCGAGATCGAGGGCGGCTATGTCATCGCCGCGGCGCGCCACGGCCTGAAGGGGGCGCATATCAAGTTCCCGAAGGTTTCGGTCGGTGCGACGCACACCGCGCTGATGGCCGCCAGCCTTGCCGACGGCGAGACGCTGATCGAGAACGCCGCGCGCGAGCCGGAGGTCAAGGATCTCGCCGATCTTCTGATCGCCATGGGCGCGAAGATCGAAGGCGCGGGCACGTCGACGATCAAGGTCACCGGCGTTTCCAGGCTGCACGGCGCGACCCATTCCGTCATTCCGGATCGCATCGAGACCGGTACCTACGCGATCGCCGTCGCGATGACCGGCGGCGATGTCGTGCTGCAGAACACGCGTGCTGATCTTCTCGACAGCGCGCTGGACACGCTGCGCGCTGCCGGCGCCAGGGTCGAGGATGTGCCGCACGGCATCCGCATCGCGCGCAACGGCAACGGCCTCCTCGCCGTCGATGTCACGACAGAGCCGTTCCCCGGCTTCCCGACCGATCTTCAGGCCCAGTTCATGGGGCTGGCGACGCGCGGGCAGGGCACGTCGAAGATCCGCGAAACCATCTTTGAAAACCGCTTCATGCATGTGCAGGAGCTGGCCCGCCTCGGTGCCCGCATCCGGCTGGATGGCGACACCGCCTATGTGGACGGGGTCGAGCGGCTGAAGGGCGCCCCGGTCATGGCGACGGACCTCCGGGCCTCGGTTTCGCTGGTCATCGCCGGGCTTGCCGCCGAGGGCGAGACGGTGGTGAACCGCATTTACCACCTGGACCGGGGTTTCGAACGGCTTGAGCACAAGCTTTCGCGTTGCGGCGCCCGGATCGAGCGCATCTCGGGCTGAGCCGCCATTGCGTTTCGAGGCCGGCTTTCCTAAGTCTGACTCAACAGAAACCCCGGCAAAAACCATGTCCGACGCCCCTTTGAGACTGCTCGCCCGCGATGCCGAGGACCTTTCGGTCCTGTCCGTGCATCTGCAGGACGCCGAGCTGAAAGTCGCCGATCTCGTCTACCTGCCGCGTGAACGGCGTTTCGCCTTTGCCGCCGACCGGTTCGACTGGGAGCGGCGCACGCTGGAAAACAAGAACTGCCGCCGTAGAGCCGCCGTACATTTCGAGGGCGTGACCAAGGTCTCGTCGCGGGGCGTTCCGATCGAGGACAGGGCGGCGCGGCTCAATCTGCTCGCGATGGCCTTCGAGGCCGGCGAAGAGCCAGGCGGTGCGGTCAACCTCCTCATCGAAGGCGGCGGTGTGATCCGGCTCGAGGTCGAGTGCCTTGAAGCGGCAATGAAGGATCTCGGGCCGACCTGGGACTGCACCTGTTGCCCCGAACACCCTGAAATCGAAACCGAAGCGGCGAGCGCCTGAATCATGGCCGTACTTCTTGACGCCGGCGCGCCCGATTTCGAGGCGCGCTTTCGGGATTTGTTGGCCCAGAAGCGCGAGGCCGCGGAAGACGTCGATATAGCCGTCCGCGCCATCATCGCCGATGTACGGGCGCGCGGTGATCTGGCGCTGTGCGATTTCACCCGCAAGTTCGATCGTTTCGACGTCACGCCGGCGCGGCTGCGCATCACCGATGCCGAGATCAACGCGGCGTGGAACGCCTGCGATGTCCAGACGCTGAGGGCGCTGACCTTCGCGCGCGATCGCATAGAGAGCCATCACGCGCGGCAGAAGCCGGAGGACGACCGCTATACGGACGGCCTCGGCGTCGAACTGGGCCATCGCTGGACGGCGGTCGAGGCCGCGGGCCTGTATGTGCCCGGCGGCACGGCGGCCTATCCGTCCTCGGTGCTGATGAACGCGGTGCCGGCAAAGGTCGCGGGCGTGCCGCGCCTTGTCATGGTCGTGCCGACGCCGGACGGCCAGCTCAATCCGCTGGTTCTGGCCGCTGCCAAGCTTGCGGGTATCGACGAGATCTATCGCGTCGGCGGCGCGCAGGCGGTGGCCGCGCTCGCCTACGGCACCGAAACCATCCGTCCGGTCGCGAAGATCGTCGGTCCGGGCAATGCCTATGTCGCGGCCGCCAAGCGGCAGGTGTTCGGCGCGGTCGGCATCGACATGATCGCCGGTCCCTCCGAGGTCGTCGTCATTGCTGACGGCAATGCCAATCCCGAATGGCTCGCCGCGGATCTTCTGGCGCAGGCCGAGCACGATGCGGCGGCGCAGTCCATTCTCATCACCGATTCCGCCGATCTCGCCGCGCGCACCGAGGCCGCCGTCATCGTGCAGCTGTCCACACTGCCGCGGCAGAATATCGCGAGTGCGAGCTGGCGCGATCACGGTGCGGTCATCCTTGTGCCCGATCTCGACGCGTCCATACCGCTGGCCGATCGCCTTGCGCCGGAACATCTCGAAATAGAGACGCACAACGCCGACGAACTGGCCGCCCGAGTCACGAACGCCGGCGCCATCTTCATTGGCGCGCATACGCCGGAAGCGGTCGGCGACTATGTCGGCGGCTCGAACCACGTCCTGCCGACGGCGCGGTCCGCGCGCTTCTCGTCGGGTCTCGGCGTGCTGGATTTCATGAAGCGCACCTCGATCCTGAAATGCTCGGCGGAAAGCCTGGCTTCGCTCGGTCCGTCTGCGGCGATCCTTGCGGACGCCGAGGGCCTGCAGGCGCACGCGCGTTCCATCACCATCCGGCTCGGGCAACGCTGATGGGTGAGGGTGGTTCATCGCCCTCACAGCGGCTGATCGCAGTCACCGTCGACGAGGGCTCGCTTGGCCCGTCCACAATGGAAGCGGCGCACGAGCGCGACATCGCGATCTACGATCTTCTGGCCGACAACAGTTTCGAGCTGCCCGGCCAGTCCGGTCCGTACAAGCTCAATCTCACGGTGTTCGAGGGCCGGCTTCTGGCCTTCGATATCCGGGATGAGGGCGACAGGCCTGTGATGGCGCATATTCTGTCGCTGACGCCGTTCCGGGCGCTGGTGCTGGACTATGTTTCGCTCTGCAAGCGCCACCACGCGGCTATCCGCTCGGCGTCTCCGTCGCAGATCGAGGCCATCGATATGGGCCGCCGGGGCATGCACAATGATGCCGCAAGGCTCCTGACCGACCGTCTGAAAGGGAAGATCGGCCTCGATTTTCCGACCGCCAGGCGGCTGTTTACCCTGATTGTCGCCCTAGGTTGGGAGAGATAAGGCGCGCTCTCTGCCTCTGGACGGGCCGGGCGAGTTGTACTCTCCCCCCTCATTCGCTAATTTCCGCGCCTTCACAAACCGCGAGTCTAAATGTCGAAAGAAGAACTGCTCGAATTTCCGGGCACAGTCACCGAACTCCTGCCGAACGCGATGTTCCGCGTGAAGCTGGAGAACGAGCACGAGATCGTCGCCCACACGGCGGGCCGCATGCGCAAGAACCGCATCCGCGTCCTGGCGGGCGACAAGGTTCTGGTCGAAATGACGCCCTATGACCTGACCAAGGGCCGTATTACCTATCGCTTCAAATAAGACTGCGCCGGGCCGTCCGGCAGAAGGCGCCAGCCGCGACCCATGACTGAACGTCCCAAGCTTGTCCTGGCCTCCGCCTCGCCTCGCCGCCTTGCTTTGCTGGAGCAGGTAGGGCTCCGGCCCGATGCCCTTCTCCCGACGACCATCGATGAAGATCCGGCCCGGTTCGAGCGCCCGCGGGCGCTTGCCGAGCGTCTGGCGGTGGACAAGGCGCAGACAGCGCGCCGTATCGGCCTGCAGGAGGAAGCACTCAAGGACGCCTTCTTCCTCGCGGCCGACACCGTTGTCGCCGTCGGCCGCCGTATCCTGCCCAAGACCGAGAATATCGAAGACGCGACCGAATGCCTCGAATTGCTGTCGGGCCGCGCCCACCGGGTCTACACGGCGGTCTGCATCGTCACGCCGACCGGCAAGCAGCGCAGCCGCATCGTCGAGACAAGGGTGCGTTTCAAGCACCTTTCCCGCCCCGAGCTTGATTCGTACCTCGCCTCCCATGAATGGCGGGGCAAGGCGGGCGGTTATGCCATCCAGGGCATTGCCGGCAGCTTCGTGGTCCGCATCGTCGGGTCCTATTCCGCCGTGGTCGGCCTGCCGCTCTACGAAACCGTATCCCTGCTTTCGGGCGAGGGCGTGCCGGTGCATCTCGGCTGGCTGAATCCGCTCGACGGGGTGTGACATGGCCGCGGGCGAAACCCGCCGCTGCCCGATTTGCGGCAAGCCGGAACAGAAGGAATTTCACCCTTTCTGCTCAGCACGTTGCGCCCAGATCGATCTCGGCCGCTGGCTCGGCGGCAGATACCGGATCGAGACCGACGAGAAGCCGGAAGGCGACATCCCCAAAGAGCCTGAAGAGAACAGCTAGCGAGTGCTGGACAGGCCGGGCCCCGGTTTCTATAAACCCCCGGCCCGGCGCGCCCTCGCACTGCCGGAATGCCCAGGTAGCTCAGTTGGTAGAGCAGCGGATTGAAAATCCGCGTGTCGCTGGTTCGATTCCGGCCCTGGGCACCATTTTCAAGGTCTTCAGCCGTGGCATCCAAAAAGAAGGCTAAGGGCGGGGCCGGCCTGGATCAGGATCAGCTTCATCTGATCGGCCGCGTGGTCGGCGACAACGGCCGCAAATACCTCCCGCGTTATCTGATTGCTTTCGTGCTTATGGCGATCGTGGCCGGCATGACGGCCGCCTCGGCCTGGATCATGAAAAGCGTCATCAACGACGTCTTCATCGCCCGCAACGAGGCGCTTGTGGGCGTGGTGGCGGTTGGCGTGTTCGCGATTTTCTCGATCCGCGGCCTCGCCGATTACGGCCAGACCGTCGTCATGAACGGCATCGGCCGCAACATCATCGCCGATCAGCAGAAGCGTCTTTACAATCACCTGCTTGCGCAGGGCATGGATTATTTCAACGCCGCCTCGCTCGGCGAGATCGTCACGCGCGTCTCGCACAGCTCGATGGCGATCCGGCAGGTGCTGGATCTCATCATCCGCAGTCTCGGCAAGGATCTGCTGTCGGTCATCGCGCTTGTCGGCGTCATGATCGCGCAGGACCCGCTGTTGTCCGTGCTCGCGCTCGTTATCATGCCGGCGATCCTGTTCGGCATGCGCATGCTCGTGCGCCGTATCCGCAATATCGGACGGGCCGAATATGCCGGCATGGCGAAAATCATCGCCAGCGTGAAGGACACGGTGCTCGGCATCCGCGTCGTCAAATCCTTCGGCATGGAAGACCGGCTGAAGCAGGATATGTACCGCACGATCGACGATACCGCGAAACGCTCGCTGAAGATGGCGAACCTTTCGGCGCGTTCGGTGCCGCTGATGGAGTTCTTCATCGGCCTGTCGATGGGCACGATCATCATGTATGCGGGCCATGGCATCGTGGCCGGCGAGCGCGACGCGGGCTCGCTGTTTGCTTTCATCGCCGCCGTGCTGCTCGCCTATGAGCCGGCGAAGCGGCTGGCGCGCCTGCGCCTGCAGCTCGAAACGGGTTTGATCGGCGTCGGCATCGTCTACGATTTCCTCGACACGCCGATTTCGACAAAGGACGCCGACGACGCGCAGCCGCTGAAGATTGCGAAGGGCAAGGTCGAACTCCGCGATCTCAGCTTTGCTTATGGCAAGAAGAGCGCGTTGAAAGACCTCAGCGTGATTTTCCCCGCCGGTAAGGTGTCGGCGCTCGTCGGCCCGTCCGGCGCGGGCAAATCGACCATCTTTTCGCTCATCGAGCGCTTCTACGATCCGCAGAAGGGCGCGGTGCTTGTCGACGGGCAGGACGTACGCACTGTCACCATGCAGAGCCTGCGCGCCTCCATCGCCTATGTGACACAGGAAGCATTCCTGTTCGAAGGCACGGTGCGCGACAATATCCTCGCTGGCCGTCCCGGCGCGAGCGAGCACGAACTGGTTGCCGCCGCGACCGCCGCCAACGCCCACGAATTCATTCTTGAAATTCCGGGCGGGTATAATGCCCAGGTCGGCGAAGGCGGCGGAAATCTCTCCGGCGGCCAGCGCCAGCGCATCGCCATCGCCCGCGCCATGCTGCGCAACGCCCCGATCCTTCTGCTCGACGAGGCGACGTCCGCGCTCGATGCGGTGTCGGAGGCGAAGGTCAAGCAGGCACTCGACACGCTGATGTCAGGACGCACCACCATTGTCATCGCGCACCGCCTTTCCACTGTGCGCAATGCCGATGTCATCCATGTCATCGACGGCGGGCGCCTCGTCGAATCCGGCACGCACGAGGCGCTGGTCGCGCAGGGCGGCTCGTATGCGCATCTCAGTGCGCTGCAGTTCAGCGAAACGGCGCCGCGCCAGCCGCGGAAACCCGACCTCGCCGAAGCGGTTGAATAGTCATGGACGACGAAACGCCCGACAATTCCGCGCAGATCGCGTCCAGCGCCTACAAGCTGCCCGCGCTGGATTCCGATTTCCTTCTCGGCGAATCGACGCGCGGCGTCCGCTTTCTGCTCGAATATGCCAAGGCCGAGGAATTGCTGCGTGCCTGGGGCATCCGCTCGACGATCGTATGCTTCGGTTCGGCGCGTATCCTGCCCGGCGGCTCGGCCGATCCGGAACATGCCACGGCGCCGATGATGCCCGGGCAGCATCCGCGCGCCGGCGAAAGCTCGGCCCGTCTGTACGAAGAGGCGTTCGAATTCGGCCGCATCGCTTCCGAACGCGGCGGCGCGCTGCATCCGCGCGACGGCGTGCTCGACAATGTCATCGCCACCGGCGGTGGGCCGGGCATTATGGAAGCGGCGAACCGCGGCGCGGCCGCCGCCGGCGCGCCATCCATCGGTTTCAACATCCGCCTGCCGTTCGAGCAGGAGCCGAATGCCTATTCCACGCCGGACCTGACATTCCTGTTTCATTATTTCGCGATGCGGAAAATGCATCTGGCGATGCGCGCGGCGGCCCTGGTCGTCTTTCCGGGCGGCTTCGGCACGATGGACGAGCTGTTCGAAATCCTGACATTGCGGCAGACCGGCAAGATGCCGACCATTCCCATCATCCTGTTCGGTCGCGGCTACTGGACGAAGGTCATCAATTTCGAGGCCCTGCGCGACGAGGGCATGATCGCGCCGCACGATCTCGAACTGTTCGATTTTGCCGAGACCGCCGAAGAGGCGTGGGAATGCCTCGTGCGGAAGGGGCTGACCGTTCGCCACGGCGAGCCGAAGGACATATAATACTCACTTAATCTGTTAAATCTGCACTTTAACAGATTTAGAACAGGTGTTATCTAGGCTCTTGAGATGGCCGTCAGGGCCTGGAAGAGCACATGCGTTATTTTCCGATCTTCCTTGATGCGAAAGACCGCCGTGCCGTCGTTTTCGGCGGCGGCGAAGCTGTGCTCAACAAGGTGCGGCTGTTGCGGAAGGCCGGCGCGCGCGTCGAGGTATTTGCCGGCGAGGCCGTGGAAGGCCTGAATGAATTGGCGCGGGCAGGGGAAATCTCCCTGTCTCCCGCCGCCGATCCGGCGACATTCGATTTTGCGGAAGCCGCACTCGTCGTGTCTTCGGCAGGCGATCCGGTCGATGCCGTGATTTCAGCGCGCGCCAGGGCGCTTGGCATTCCGGTCAATGTCGTCGACCGCACGGAACTCTGCAGCTTCATCACGCCCGCCATTGTCGATCGCGGCACGGTGCTCGCCGCCATCGGCACGGAAGGTGCGGCGCCGGTTCTGGCGCGCCGTCTGCGGGCGAAATTCGAGGCAATGCTTCCGGCGCGTCTTGGCGACCTTGCCGATCTCATCGGCTCGCGCCGCGAACGCCTTTCGGGCGAGACGGTCAATGTGCGCCGTGCATTCTGGGAAAGCGTGGTGGATGGCCCCATCGGCGCCGCGGCGCTGGCGGGCCGTGCGGATGAGGCCGCCGAGGCGCTGGATGCGCTGATCGACGGCAAGTTGCAGGACGAGCAGCCCACGGGCGTTGTCTATCTCGTCGGTGCCGGGCCGGGCGATCCGGAGCTTCTGACGCTGAAGGCGCTGCGTATCCTGCAAGACGCCGACATCATCTTTCATGATGACCTCGTGACGCCGGAAGTGCTCGATCTTGCGCGCCGCGACGCCGAGCGCGTCTTCGTCGGCAAGCGCGCCGGCGAGAAATGCATCGCCCAGCGCGACATCAATACCGAACTCGTCGCCGCCGCGCGGCGCGGCCTGCGGGTCGTGCGGCTCAAGGGCGGCGATCCGTTCGTCTTCGGCCGCGGCGGCGAAGAGCTCGAGCATCTGCGCGACGAGGGTGTGGATGTCGTCGTCGTTCCCGGCATCACGGCGGCCTTGGGCTGCGCGGCGGAGGCGGAACTGCCGCTGACTCACCGCAATGAATCGGCGCGGCTGACGCTCATCACCGCGCATCGCGCGAAGGACGCCGAGGCCATTGACTGGTCGGGGCTGACGCGTAACGACACGACACTTGCTGTCTATATGGGCCGCGCCACGGCCTCCGTGGTGGCGGAGGGCCTCATCGCCGCCGGCCGCGATCCGAAAACACCCGCTGCCGTGCTCGCGCGCGGTACGCGCCCTGATGCCGCGTCGGTTGCCGGCACGCTCGATGAACTGCCCGATCTCGTGGCGCGCGTCGGCAATGGTCCGGCGCTGCTCGTCCTCGGTCAGACCGTGCGCCGTTCGCGTCCATGGCGGGCGCGGATCGGCGATGCCATTACGGCCCTGTCCGGCGGAGTGAAGACGAATGTTTGATATTGCCGCGACCGCCGACGATGCATTGAAGGAACGCGCCGCCGCGCTCGATGCGAGACTGACGGACGCCGCGCCGCATGATGTCATCGCGGCGATTCTCGCCGAGAAATTTGACGGTGGCGTTGGGGCTGTGTCCTCGTTCGGCACGGAATCGGCCGTGCTGTTGCACATGCTGGCGGAAATCGACCGGACCGCGCCCGTGCTCTTTCTCGACACCGGCATGCTGTTTCCCGAAACGCTGGAATATCGCGACCAGCTCCAGGAACGGCTCGGCCTCACCGACATCCGTGTCTTTACGCCCGACGAGGCCGACCGGCTGCGGCTCGATCCGGACAACATGCTCTGGGCTTCCGACACCGATGCCTGCTGCGGTTTCCGCAAGGTGCTGCCGCTTGGCCGCGCGCTGGATGGCCTTGGCGCCTGGTTCAACGGCCGCAAGCGCTACCACGGCGAAACGCGCAGCGAACTTCCCGTGGTCGAAGCCGACGGACCCCGCATCAAGGTCAATCCGCTGGCGAACTTCAACGCGCAGGACATCCAGTCCTATTTTGTACGCCACCATCTGCCGCTGCACCCGCTGCAGAAGCACGGCTTCGCCTCCATTGGCTGCATGTCCTGCACCAGCCGCACAATGCCGGGCGAGAATGTGCGCGCCGGCCGCTGGCGCGGCTCAAACAAGACCGAGTGCGGCATCCATCTCTCCGAAGTTTGAAAGACGGCGACTGCAACCGGCGAGACGCATGCTCATTAAATACATATGAATACTGTATAAGAAAAAAAATAACATAAAGACTACCGAATTAGTTGACATATAGCGGTTGAGGAACGAAGCTTCTTTTCACGAAGCCGTTTCCGTGTCGGAAACCGGCGCGTGTCAGGCGGAAGTCCATGCTGAACAAACTTGCCATCTCGACAGCGCTCACAGTGCTGCTCTCACTTCCCGCCGTTGCGGCCGAGCTGCTCAACGTGTCCTACGATCCGACGCGCGAATTCTATACCGAGATCAACAAGGCTTTCGCGGCGAAGTGGAAAGCGGAGAAGGGCGAGGATCTGACCATCAATCAGTCGCATGGCGGCTCAGGAAAACAGGCCCGTGCCGTGATCGAGGGCCTGGAGGCCGATGTCGTGACGCTGGCGCTGGCCTCCGATATCGACGCGATCGCGCGAAAAGGACTGATCGTTTCGGACTGGCAGAAGAAACTTGAGCAGAATTCGGCACCCTACACCTCGACGATCGTTTTCCTCGTCCGCAAGGGCAATCCGAAAAACATCAGGGACTGGAGCGATCTCATAAAGGACGATGTTGAGGTCATTACGCCCAACCCGAAGACATCCGGCGGAGCCCGCTGGAACTACCTCGCGGCATGGGCCTACGCCAGGAAGGCGAATGGCGGCTCCGACGAGAAGGCGCAGGAATTCGTCAGGACGCTGCTGAAGCATGTTCCGGTGCTCGACACGGGTGCGCGGGGTGCAACGGTGACATTCGTCGAACGCGAACTCGGCGACGTACTGCTCGCCTGGGAAAACGAGGCCTATCGCGCAATCAACGAGGCCGGTCGGGACGAGTTCGAGATCGTGACGCCATCACTGTCAATTCTCGCCGAGCCGGTTGTTGCCATAGTCGACAAGGTCGTCGACAAGAAGGGAACGCGAGAGGTTGCCGCCGCCTACTTGGATTTCCTCTACTCGCCGGCGGGTCAGGAAATCGCGGCAAGGAACTACTATCGGCCACGCGACGAGGCTGTGGCTGAACGCTATAAGGATGCGTTCGCCGATGTCCGGCTCATCACTGTCGATCAGGAGTTCGGCGGCTGGGAGCAGGCGCAGAAGGTCCATTTTTCGGACGGCGGAACGTTTGACCAGGTCTACGCGAAATGAGTGAAGCCCGCCGATGAAGATCGATGTCCAGCACGTCACCAAGAATTTCGGAGCCTTCAAGGCGCTGAACGATGTCAGCCTGAAGATCAATTCCGGCGAGCTGCTCGCGCTGCTCGGCCCGTCCGGCTCCGGCAAGACGACGCTGCTGCGCATCATCGCCGGTCTTGAATGGCCCGATGGCGGCGAGGTGCGCTTCGATGGTGAGGACGCGTTGTCGCTCACGGTCGCCGAGCGCGATGTCGGTTTCGTCTTCCAGCATTACGCGCTGTTCCGCCATATGACGGTGTACGACAACATCGCCTTCGGCCTGCGCGTTCGTCCGCGCAAGCAGCGCAAGCCGGAATTCGCGATCAAGCAGAAGGTCGACGAACTTCTCAATCTTGTACAGATCGGATCGCTGGCGAACCGTTATCCGTCGCAGCTGTCGGGCGGACAGCGCCAGCGCGTCGCGCTCGCACGCGCGCTTGCCATCGAGCCGCGCGTTCTTCTGCTCGACGAGCCGTTCGGCGCGCTCGATGCAAAAGTGCGCAAGGATCTGCGCCGCTGGCTGCGCAACCTGCACAACGAGCTGCATGTCACCTCGATCCTTGTCACCCACGATCAGGAAGAGGCGCTCGAAGTCTCCGACCGCGTCGTCGTCATGGGGCACGGCAGGATCGAGCAGGTCGGTACCCCGAGCGAGGTCTATGATGATCCGGCCAGCGCGTTCGTGCATGATTTCATCGGTGAGTCCGTCGCGTTGCCGATCTCCGTCGAGAACGGCGTGGCGCGCGTCGGCGGCAAGCAGATTGCGATCGATGCGAAGGGTATACCGTCCGGCGCGGCGCGCCTGTTCATACGTCCGCACGATCTGGATCTGGCCGATGCCGGCGCCACCGCCATCGAAGGCCAGGTGCTCGCCGTTCGCCGCTTCGGCCCGAGCCATCGGATCGATATCTCGGTTCCCGTCGATGGCGGCTGGAAGACGGTCGAAGCCGCCGTTCCTGCCGGGCGCGATCCGAAAATCGGCCAGACGGTCGGTCTTGTTCCGGAGCGCTACCGCGTGTTCGCGGTGTAATCACAGACGGTCGCGCAGCGCGTACCACAGCATTGCGAGAACAAGCAGCGGCTGGCGCAGCGCCGCACCGCCCGGGAAAGCCGGAACGGGAAGCTGCGACAGCACATCAAAGCGCTCCATCGTGCCCATCACCGCTTCGGCCATCACCTTGCCGGCGAACGGCGCCAACGCCACGCCTTGGCCGGAATAGCCGGCCGCCATCAGAACATTCGGCTGCAGCCGACGGATCATTGGCAGGCGCGTCGCCGTAACACCGACAACGCCGCTCCAGGCGTAGTCGAATTCCGTGCCGTCAAGATCTGGAAACACCGTTCGCAAAGCTGTCCGTACCTTTGCGGCGGGGTCGGCGACATAGGTTGTCGAATAGCTTTCTCCGCCGCCGAACAACAGGCGGCCGTCGGATGTCGGACGGAAATAGTTGACGACGAAGCGGCTGTCCGCCACCGCCATCGGCGTGTTGAGATATTGCTTCAGCTCCTTGCCGAGCGGCTTCGTCACGCCGATGGTCGAGGCGATCGGCAGGATGCGCGCGTCGGCTTCGGGCACGAGGCCCTGCATCAGGCTGTCACCTGCGACCAGCACCCAGTCGGCCGTCACGCTGCCGGCGGGTGTAACGACGCGCGCGTTCTTTCCGGAAGTGATTTCCAGCGCCTTTGTGTTCTCATGGATGTCCGCGCCGGCCTTGATCGCCGCGCGCGCAAGCCCGCGTGCATATTTCAGCGGGTGAAGCGACCCGCCGCCGCGGTCGATCATGCCGCCTTCATAGTCCGACGATTTGACGAGCGAGCGGATTTCGCTCATGCCGAGTTTGTCGGCCTTGTCGTAGGCATAGTGCTCGCGCAAATGATCGACATAGCGGTGTGTATCGTCGACGAAGCGTCCGCGGTGGTCCGCATAGATCAGGCCCTCGCGGCGCTCGGCGTCGATGCGGTGTTTCTTGAGCCGCAGATCCATTTCCGAAACGGCGGCCTGTCCGATTTCCCACAGCAGCCAGGCCTGCGAGCGGCCGAATTTCTGTTCGAGATAAAGCTGGTCCTTGCGCAGCCCGGTATGGATCTGGCCGCCATTGCGCCCGGTCGCGCCGGACGCTACACGGCCCTGTTCGAGCACGATGACGGAATAGCCGGCCTCGGCGAGGTTCAGCGCGGCGCCGAGCCCGGTGAAGCCCGCGCCGATGACACACACATCGGCGCGCTTCGCGCCCTTCAGCGATGGAAATGCGGAAAGCGGCCGCGAGGTCGCTTCGTAGTATGTCAACGGACCGTTCACACGTTCAGCAGGAGATATTCACGCTCCCACGGGCTGATGACACGCATGAACGTCTCGAACTCACCGCGCTTGATCGCCGCATATGTGCGTACGAACGAACGGCTGAAGAGATTCTCGAGCGGTTTCGATTCCTCAAACAGCGCCACGGCCTCAAGAAGCCCGCGCGGCAGGTCGTAGTCGAGGCCGTGCGCGGACCCGGTCACGGGGTCCTCGGGCTTCAGACCCTCGGTCATGCCGAGATAGCCGCAGGCAAGGCTCGCGGCGATGGCGAGATAGGGATTGGCGTCGGAGGAGGGGATGCGGTTTTCGACGCGGCGCGACTGTGCCTTCGCCGGCGGCACGCGAATGCCCGTGGTCCGGTTGTCGTGCCCCCACGCGACGTTGATCGGCGCCGAGGCGTCCTTTGTGAGGCGCCGGTAGGAATTCACATAGGGCGCCAATATGCACATCACATGCGGCAGATATTTCTGCTGCCCGGCGATGAAGGAATAGAACTCCTTGGTCGGTTCGCCCTTGGCGTTCGAGAAGATGTTCGTGCCGGTCTTGTCGCGAATTGACTGGTGTATGTGCATCGCCGAGCCGGGCTGGTTGGCGATCGGCTTGGCCATGAAGGTCGCGTATATGTTGTGGCCCAGCGCCGCCTCGCGGATCGTGCGCTTGAACATGAAAACCTGGTCAGCGAGTTCCAGCGGCGGGCCGTGGCGGAGATTGATCTCCATCTGCGCCGCGCCCTCTTCGTGGATGAGGGTGTCGATCTCGAGGCCCTGGGCTTCGGAATAGTCGTAGATGTCCTCGAACAGATCGTCGAACTCGTTCACGGCCGAGATCGAATAGCTCTGGCGTCCGGTTTCCGGGCGGCCGGAGCGGCCGACCGGCGGCTCCAGCGGATAGTCCGGGTCCGTGTTCGGCTTGACGAGATAGAATTCGAGTTCCGGCGCGACAATCGGAAACCAGCCCTTCTTCTCGTAAAGCTGGACGATGCGGCGCAGCACCTGCCGTGGCGCGACCTCGATCGGGTTGCCCTCGCGGTCGTAGCAGTCATGGATCAGCTGCGCAGTGGGGTCGGTTTCCCACGGCACCACCGACAGCGTCGAGAAATCCGGCTCCAGCACGAGGTCCGCGTCGGCGACATCGCCGGCTTCCGGTCCGTCACCCGCGGGGTATTCGCCGGCGATGGTCTGGTAGAGAATCGAGGACGGCAGATTCATCTGCGGCGCGTTGAAGAATTTCGATGTCGGCATGAGCTTGCCGCGGGCGACGCCCGCCTGGTCCGGCACCAGGCATTCGAGTTCTTCCACACCGCGCGCGGCGACCCAGCGCCGTGCTTCCTCGACATTGGCCACGCCCCGGATCGAGAGGGCCTTGTCCTTCACAGTCTTTTTCTTGCTCATGAGCTTTCGCTGAAGCTCGCGCAGGCGCCGGATACGTCTTCGATGCCCCGGCGAACGCGGCCCCGGACGCTTGGGTCCGGCTGGCGCTCCGTTGGTTAACAAACCACCACCCGGCTGGGCGGTGTATGTCCAGACTGCCACGCGCCCCCCGGGGTCCGTCAATCCGGGTCCTTCCAGCATGCTGAAGCAAGGCTTCCGGCGCTCTGGTCCGCGCCGCTTTGCGGGGTTATTATCCAAAAGTCGCAAGCCTGCGGCCCGTAACGGCTTCTTGCGGGCCCGCGTGCGGCTTCGTAGCCTGAGTTGTTTGCGAATTGTGCAGGCGCCACGCGTGTGGAGGTAAACAATAAAATGACGTTCCGAGCCCGTTCCCTTGTCCCGCTGATGGCAGCCGCCGCCTTTGTTGCGGGCGCTCATGCCGCCGCCGCGCAGGAAATCCGCGTCTACAACTGGTCCGATTACATCGACGAGGAAATCCTAAAGGAATTCACCGCCGAGACCGGGATCAAGGTCGTCTACGACACCTTCGACACCAATGAACTGCTCGAAACCAAGCTGCTGACGGGATCGACCGGTTACGACATCGTTGTCCCTACAGCGACATTCCTCAACCGCCAGATCAAGGCGGGCGTGTTCCAGAAGCTCGACAAGGCGAAGCTCCCCAACCTGAAAAACATGTGGCCGGAAATTCAGGAGCGCGTGGCGAAATACGATCCGGGCAACGAATACTCCGTGACGTATATGTGGGGCACCACGGGCATCGGATACAATGTCGCCAAGGTGAAGGAAGTGCTCGGCGATGACGCGCCGGTCAATTCCTGGTCGCTCGTGCTCGATCCCGCCAACGCCGAGAAACTGTCGAAATGCGGCATCATGGTGCTGGATTCGGCGGAAGACGTGCTGCCCTCCGTCATGAACTATATCGGCGTGTCGCCGCCCGACTTCATCAATGTCGAGGACATCACCAAGGCGGGCGAGCATCTCGCCAAGATCCGTCCCTTCATCCGCAAATTCCATTCCGACGAGTGGAAGAACGCGCTGGCCGACGGCGATATCTGCGCGGCAATCGGCTATTCCGGCGATGTGCTGCAGGTCGCGGCGCGCGCGGAAGAAGCCGGCAAGGGCGTCGAGATCGCCTACAGCATTCCGAAAGAGGGTGCGCAGCTCTGGTTCGACGTGTTCGCGGTTCCCGCCGACGCGCCGAATGTCGAGAACGCGCACAAGTTCATCGACTACATGATGCGCCCGGAGGTCATCGCGAAGGCGACGAACTATGTGCAGTACGCGAATGCGAACCTCGCGTCGCAGCCGCTGCTCGACAAGGAAGTCTTCGAGAACACGGCCATCTATCCGGACGCGGACACGCTGAAGCGCCTGTTCACGGTCTCGACCATCGAAGACCCGAAAATGCAGCGCGCCGTCACCCGGGAATGGACAAAAGCCAAGACCGGCCAGTAACCTCGTCTTCTGAGGGGAGCCCGTTCGGGTTCCCCTCAGAGGAGCCCGCGTATGCCTCCACCTGAAAAAGCAGCACTTGGCCCTGTCCGGCGCGATTTCAGCCCGTGGACGAACCCCGACGCCGTTCCGCTGATCCGGTTCGAAAACGTCACCAAGAAATACGGCGACTTCACCGCCGTCCACAATCTCACGCTGAACATCTATGAGCGCGAATTCTTCGCGCTGCTCGGCCCGTCGGGCTGCGGCAAGACCACGCTGATGCGCATGATCGCGGGCTTCGAGGAGCCGACCGAAGGCAAGGTCATTCTCGCCGGCAGGGATCTTGTGGGCGTGCCGCCCTACAAGCGGCCGGTGAACATGATGTTCCAGTCCTATGCGCTGTTCCCGCATATGAGCGTCGCCGACAACGTCGCCTTCGGCCTCAAGCAGGCGAATATGCCGAAAGCCGAGCGCGACGCGCGCGTCACCGAAATGCTCACGCTCGTGAAGCTCGACAAGTTCGGCGGGCGCAAGCCGCACCAGCTCTCCGGCGGCCAGCGCCAGCGCGTTGCGCTTGCGCGCTCGCTCGCGTTGAAGCCGAAAGTGTTGCTGCTCGATGAGCCGCTCGGCGCGCTCGACAAGAAGCTGCGCGAGGAAACGCAGTTCGAGCTCACCGATCTCCAGGTCACGCTCGGCATGACCTTCCTCATCGTCACGCACGACCAGGAAGAAGCGATGACGGTGGCCGATCGCATCGCGGTCATGGATCACGGCAGGATCGTGCAGGTCGCAACGCCCGGCGAAATCTACGAACAGCCGAACTCGCGCTATGTTGCGGACTTCATCGGCGATGTGAATGTGATTCCGGCCAGGGTGGAATCGGGAACGGGCAATGCGCTGAAGCTGAAAAGCGCATGGACGGATGCGCCGATCGAGATCACCGGCGCGCCGGAAGTCGCCAAGGGAGCCGATGCGTGGATCGCGCTCCGGCCGGAGAAGATCGCGATCTCGCGCGATGCACCGACACCCGGCACGCCGAATGTACTGGCCGGTGAGGTCTGGGACATCGGCTATCTCGGCGATCTGTCGATCTACCGCGTCAAGCTGCCGTCGGGCGATATTGTAAAGGCGCAGGTTTCCAACTCGACGCGTCTCGTCGAGCGTCCGATCACCTGGGAAGACAAGGTCTGGCTGTCCTGGCAGCCGGAACAAGCTGTCCTGCTGACGAGCTGATGCGGATGGCGGAGAAGAAGGACACCAACTGGCAGAAGCTGATCGAGATCGGTGTGCCGTTCGTCTGGCTCATCGTTCTCTTCCTCGTTCCGTTCTTCATCGTCGCCAAGATCTCGTTCTCGACGGCGCTGATCGCGCAGCCGCCATACCAGCCGGTATTCGATTTCTTCGTGGACGGCGTCGCGGGAACGATCGAGAAGATCAAGGGCTTCACGCTCGACAACTACGCCTTCCTGTTCAGCGACCCGCTCTACATCAACTCTTATCTGTCGAGCCTGCGCATCGCCGCGATCTCGACCGTTCTTCTGCTTCTGATCGGCTATCCCATCGCCTATGGCATGGCGCGCGCGCCGAAAAGCATCCGCCCGATGCTGCTGATGATGGTCATCCTGCCGTTCTGGACGTCGTTCCTCATTCGCGTGTACGCATGGATCGGCATCCTGAAACCGGAAGGCCTGCTGTCCGGCCTCCTGATCTGGCTCGGCGTCATCGAAACGCCGCTTGCGATCATGAACACGGAAAAGGCCGTCTTCATCGGCATCGTCTATTCCTATCTGCCGTTCATGGTGCTGCCGCTCTATGCGAGCCTGGAGAAGCTCGACAATACGCTGCTTGAGGCCGCAGCCGATCTCGGCTCGCCGCCGATCAAGGCATTCTGGCAGATCACGCTGCCGCTCTCGATTCCGGGCGTTATCGCCGGCTGCATGCTGTGTTTCATTCCGGCGGTCGGCGAGTTCGTCATCCCCGATCTGCTCGGCGGTTCGGATACCCTCATGATCGGTCGCACGCTCTGGAACGAGTTCTTCCTCAACCGCGACTGGCCGGTCTCCGCCGCCGTTGCCGTGCTGCTCCTGCTCGTCCTGGTCATCCCGATCGTGTTCTACCAGAACTTCCAGCAGCGCCAGCTGGAGGCCGACCGATGAACCGGCGTGTCAGCACACTCAGTCCTCATCCTGAGGAGGCGCGCAGCGCCGTCTCGAAGGATGGGCGGCAGAAGGGGTCGTTGCCCATGCTTCGAGACGCGAGGCTTCGCCTCGCTCCTCAGCATGAGGTTGGGGAACGCGTGCCATGAACAACGGCCTGTCCCGCTTCAACATCGTCTCGCTCACGCTCGGTTTTGCATTTCTGTACATACCTATCGTCCTGCTTGTCATTTATTCGTTCAACGCCTCGCGGCTCGTGACGGTCTGGGGCGGGTGGTCGACGCAGTGGTATGTCGCGCTCTGGAACAACCAGCAGCTTCTCGATGCGGCATGGATCACCGCGCGCGTCGCCTTCATCTCCGCCAGCATCGCGACCGTTCTCGGCACGATGGCGGCTATCGCGCTCGTTCGCCACGGCAGGTTCAAGGGGCGCACGCTGTTCTCCGGCCTCGTCTATGCGCCGCTCGTCATGCCGGAAGTCATCACCGGCCTGTCGCTGCTCCTCCTGTTCGTCGCCATGGGCGTCGCGCGCGGCTTCTGGACAGTCATCCTCGCGCACATCACCTTCGCCATGTGCTATGTGGCCATCGTGGTGCAGTCCCGCCTGCTGTCGTTCGACCGCAGCCTTGAGGAGGCGGCGCAGGATCTCGGCGCGACGCCGGCCAAGACCTTCTTCGTCATCACGCTGCCGATCATCGCGCCTGCCGTCGTGTCCGGCTGGATGCTCGCCTTCACGCTGTCGCTGGACGATCTCGTCATCGCCAGCTTCACAACCGGCCCCGGCGCGACGACACTGCCGATGCGAATCTATTCGTCGGTTCGCCTGGGCGTCACACCCGAGATCAACGCCGTCTGCACGATCCTCATCGGCATCGTCACGCTCGTGGTCATTGCGGTCTCGATTGCCACGAAACGCGCGCAGGTCGAGCGCGATCGCGCCGAACGCATGGCGGAGCAGGGCGGCATCATGGTCGCCGCCAACGCGGGTTAGGCTAGACGCTCGACGGCCTCTTCTCGCCGGCGCGCGCGCCTTCGGCGAAGGGCAGGCGGCTGGCGCGCGCGAGCAGCGCGACAGGAATGAGGCCGACCAGCACGATCAGCAGCGCCGCCACGGCCCCGTCCTCGTATGTGCCGCGTGACGCCTCGGCATAGACATGCGTCGCCAGCGTCTCGAAATTCAGCGGCCTGAGCAGAAGCGTCGCCGGCAGTTCTTTCATCGCATCGACGAAAACGAGCAGCGCCGCGCCGCCGAGCGCCGGGCGCAGCAGGGGGATATGCACGCGCCTGACGACGCCCGAGACCGTCTCGCCGAGATTGCGCGCCGCGCCATCGAGACTCGGCGAGATTTTCTGGAAACCCGCCTCGGCGCCGCCGGCGGAGATCGCGAGAAACCGCACGCTGTACGCATAGATCAGCGCAAACCCGGTGCCGGAGAGAAGCAGCCCGGTCGATATCCCGAACCAGCTCCGCATGACGCTGTCGACCGCATTGTCGAAGCTCGCGAGCGGAACGAGAAGCCCCACCGCCAGAACCGTGCCGGGGATCGCATAGCCGATGCTTCCGATGCGCACGAGCGCGGGCGGCAGCGGCCCGCGCACAAGGCGCGTCGTGTAAGCGAGCGTCAGGCCGAGCAGCATCGTCACCGCCGTCGCCGTCGCGGCCAGGAGCACCGTGTGCCACGTTTCTGTCAGCAGACGCACGGACAGGCCGCGGAACGCGACGCCCTTGATCGCTTCGCTGAGGAGATAGCCCGCGGGCAGAAGAAAGCCGAACAGGATCGGGATGAAGCAGGCAATGATTGCGCCGGTGGCGCCAAGCCCGGAAAGCTCGGTCGCGGCGATGCGGCGGCTGCGCTGGGCCTGCGTGTTGTAGCGCTGCCGGCGGCGGGCGTAACGCTCCCAGACGACAAGCGCGATGACGAAGAATAGCATCACGATGGCGATCTGTGCCGCGCCTTCGAGCGAGGACGAGTTCACCCATGTCGAATAGATCGACACCGTCAGCGTCCGTACGCCGAGAATATCGGAGGCGCCGAGATCGTTCAGTGTCTCCATGAGGACAAGGCTGAGGCCGACGGCGACGGCCGGGCGCGCCAGCGGCAGCGCCACGCGGAAAAAGCTCGCAAGGCGTCCCGCGCCAAGCGTGCGCGAGACATCGATCACGCAGGCCGATTGCATCAGGAACATCGCCCGCGTCGCGAGATAGACGTAGGGATAGAGCACAAGACCGAACAGCAGGATCGCGCCCCACATCGAGCGGATGTCGGGCAGGCGGAAATCGGCCGGGCTCTCGATGCCGAGCAGCGCCCGCAACGCGCCCTGAACCGGTCCGAGTGGATGCATCAGGTCGAGGCTCGCATAGGCCATGATGTAGGTCGGTATCGCCAGCGGCAGCAGCAGCGCCCAGTCGAACATCCGGCGTCCGGGAAAACGATAGGCGGTGACGAGCCAGGCGGCGCCGACGCCGAGCAGCGACGCGACGATGCCGACACCGGCAAGCAGCGTTGCGGTGTCGCGCAGAGCGACGGGCAGAACATATTTTACAAGATGCGGCCAGACGTCGCCCGAGCCGCGCATTGCCAACGCGATCAGCACGATGACCGGTGTCAGCACAAGCGCGGCGATCAGCGTACTCGCGAGCAGCCAGCCGCCCGGAAGTTTCAGGCGCGTAGTCGGAACATGGGCTGCGATATCGGCCATGGAAAAGGGGGCGGCCGCGCAGGCCGCCCCTGTCCATTGTCAGTTGTTGAAGCCGACCTTGTCGACGAGTTCCGCCGCGGTCTTGCGGGCGGCGGCGATCTCGGCCAGCGAGGTGGTGTCGGGCTTCAGTTCGCCGAAGCTCGCGACGATCTCGTTGACCTCGGCGTCCGCCGTCACCGGATATTCGAAATTGCCTTCGGCGAAGATCTTCTGCGCTTCCGGCGTCAGGAAGAATTCGACCAGCTTGATGGCTTCATCCTTGTTCGGCGCGTTCTTCGCCAGCGCGACGCCCGAAACATTGACATGCGTGCCCTTGCCGTCGGCGAAGGTCGGCAGCGTGACGTTGATTGCCTCGCCCCATTTCAGCTGCTCCTCGCCGCCCTTGCCGGAACGCATCAGGCCGACATAGTAGGAATTGGCGATGCCGACATCGCAGATGCCGGCGAGGATGTCGCGCGCGACGTCGCGGTCGCCGCCGCCTGCCTTGCGGGCGAGATTGGCTTTCAGGTCGGTCAGGAATTTCTCGGTCTTCTCTTCGCCGTCCTTGACGATCATGTTGGCGATGAGGCCGATATTGTACGGATGATTGCCGGCGCGGATGCAGACCTTGCCCTTGTATTTCGGGTCGGCCAGTTCCTCATAGGTCTTCGGCGCGTCCTTGACGCGATCCTTCGATGAGTAGATGACGCGCGAGCGCAGCGTGGTGGCGATCCAGCTGTCGTCCTTGGCGCGCAGGTGCGGCGCCACCGCCTCGTCGATCTTCTTGGAAACGATCGGCTGCGTGATGCCGGCGTCCACCAGATCGTTGAGATTGCCGATATCGACCATGATCATCAGATCGGCCGGGGAGTTCGCGCCTTCCGTCTTCACGCGCTCGGCGAGGCCTTCCTTCACGAAGATCGAGTTCACCTTGACGCCGGTTTCCTTGGTGTAGGCGTCGAGGATCGGCTGGATGAGGCCGGGTTCGCGGGTCGTATAGATATTCACCTCGGCGGCGGAGGCCGCGGCGAGGGGAACGAGGCTCGTGGCGGCAAGCGCGACGGTGACGAGCGAACGTTTCAAATTCATTTTCAAGGAACTTCCTCCCAACGGGTTCAAGGGCCGTGGCGCGCAACTTGCGCGAACAGAGGGTTCTTAGGCGGGGGAAGGCGCCGCCGCAATAAAAACCGGTGTGATTTCAATAACTTATAATTAGAACAATAAAAATCTGGGGCCTTTGCGTTTGATACCGCTGGCGTTTCTGGCGTGACGTGGAGCATTTCCAAAAAGCAAAGCGCCCGGCGATGGCCGGGCGCTTGTATGTATATCTACGGCTGTATTTCTGGCGGGTCTCAGCCTTCCAGCTCGCCTATGTGATGCTGCGAGTACAGCTCCACGCCGAGCTTGGAAATGAGATCGAGCTGCTCTTCGAGGAAGTCGATATGGCCTTCCTCGTCGGTCATCAGTTCCTTGAACAGGTCCTCGCTCGGATAGTCGCCGATCTCGCGGCAATAGGTTGCCGCTTCCTGGTAGAGCTTGCGTGCGTCGTGCTCCGCGGCGAGATCGCTCTCGAGAATTTCCTTCACCGACTGGCCGATGCGCAGCGGGTCGAGCACCTGGAGATTCGGGAAGCCTTCAAGGAAGAGAATGCGCGCGATGAACTTGTCCGCGTGGTGCATCTCCTCGATGGATTCGTCCTTCCACTTCTTGGCGAGATCCTTGAAGCCCCAATTGTCGAAGATACGGTAGTGCAGCCAGTACTGGCTGATGGCCGTCAGCTCCGAACGGAGGCCACGGTTCAAGAATTCGATGACTTTCGGATCGCCTTTCACAGCCGCACTCCCTTTGATCTATATTAGAAGTTTTCTAAACTAGACATCGGGCGGGTTCAAGAGGCATTCGGCACGTGCCATGCCGAAAGATCACTCGGCGGCGTCGGCCGTGGTCATCTCGACGAGATCGATCTCGTCATTGTCGGCATGATAATGATGTTGATGGCCCGCGCTCGGGCAAACGGCGCAGGCCGCCGGGCAGGCGGCCATGGCCTGGTCGATGATCGTCTTGATGGTGCGCGAGCAGCGGCCGCATTGCGGACTGCAGCCAAGACAGCGATAGACCTGCCCCGGGGTGCGCGGCGCCAGCGAGGCACAGGCCTCGCGGACGGCATTTTCACTCAGCACGTTGCAGGAACAGATGATCATCGCTTTTCCGCAGCGCAGTTTAGAAACGCTCTAAACTACTGAAATCAAATGTAAAATGGTAATTTCTGCGGCCGGAGTCAATCGCCTCCGCAGGCTGCGGCAAATTCTCCCTCATCCTGAGCCGGACTCGGCGAAGCCGAGCCGTGTCGAAGGATGGCGGCAGATTCCGAGTTGCGGCCATCCTTCGACACGGGCCTTCGGCCGGCTCAGGATGAGGGTTGGGCAGGAATGCTAAAGCCCCAGCACCCGGTCCGGCGGAAAGATGACTTCCACCAGCGTTCCGGCACCCTGTGCGCTCTGGATCACGAATTTGGCGCGGTTGGCTTCGGTCAGCGCCTTGGTCAGCGGCAGGCCGAGGCCCGTGCCGCCTTCCGTCGTCGCCGAAAGCTGCCGAAAAGGCTCCAGCGCCTTGGCGATTTCCTGCTCGTTCATGCCGGCCCCGGTGTCGCGCACACGCACGACCGCCTGGCCGAGATCGGTCACGACGGTCGAGACGATCGCCTGGCCGCCGGCCGGCGTGTATTTCACCGCGTTCGAGACAAGGTTCAGCACGATCTGCCTGATGCTGCGCGGATCGGCGATCACCGGCGGCATGCGCGGCGTCAGCGCGGTGCGGATGATGATGCGGCTGGCATTGGCCTGCGGCTGCAACATCGCGACCGCGCTGGTCACGGCCTCGTTGAGATTCACGCGCGCGAAATTGAGATCGAGACGTCCGGCCTCGATCTTCGCGAGATCGAGAAGATCGTTGATCAGGCTGATGATGTGTCCGCCGGAATCGTGGATGTCCTGCAGATATTGGCGGTAGCGTTCAGAGCCGATAGGGCCGAACCGCTGCTCCATCATCACTTCGGTGAAGCCGATGATGGCGTTCATGGGTGTACGTACTTCGTGGCTGACGCGGGCAAGGAAGGCCGATTTCTGCGCGCTTGCGTGCTCGGCCTCGCGCTTTGCCTCGCGCAATTGCTGCTCGACCTTCCTGAAATGCGCGATGTCGCGCAGGACGGCGCAGAAGCGCTCGGTGCCCTCGCCGAGCCGCCCCAGGGTCAGCAGCAACGGAACGGCCGCGCCGCGCCGCGCCGCGCCGACGACTTCGCGTCCCTTGTCCGTGACCGGTCGGTCGGCCTTGAGTTCTTCGAGATAATCGAGCGCAATGCGGTGGCTGTCGGGATTCAGCAGCAGCGTCACGCTGCGCCCGTCGAGCTCCGCTGCGTCATAGCCGAACAGGGTTTCGACCCCGCGATTGGCGGACAGAATGCGGCCGTTGGCGTCGAGTACGAGAATGCCGTCGGTCGCCGTGTCGAGAATGGCGCGCAGTTCGCTCTCGCGAGCGCCTTCCGAAGGCGTCGTTACGGTGGTCGCCGTTCCGAGGAAAAGCAGGCTCGCCGTTTCGCCCTGCCAGCGGACCTTTTTCAGATGTGCGTCGGCGCGGATGGAGCGTCCGGTCGCGGTGCGGATGCCGAGCCCGCGCGTGCCGCCGGCATTGCTCGGCAAGGCTTCGAACAGTGCGTCGAGTCCGTGCTGGATGAGGGCCGGCAGATCGTCGAATCCGGTGAGGTCGAGAAACGCGTGATTGGCGAACAGCGGCGTGCCGAAACGGTGGACGAGAACGGCCGCCGGCAGATTTTCCAGGACCTCGAGCGCGTAATCGGCCTGCTCTTCCTGTGAGGGAGGCGCGGCCGGCTGCGGCGCCTGTTCGGGCGGACCGGCATCGTTGGCGGTGCGCGCGTTCAGCGCGCGCGCGATTTCACGGAAGGCGATATTTTCGTCGCCGTTCAGTCCCGGCCGGCTGGGAATGCGGAAGGGCAGGACGGGCGGTGGCGGTTCCTCGGCCTTGTCGGCCTCGGGCGGCGCGGGCGCGGCCGGTCCGCTGGCGGCGATCTCGACTTTCTCCGCCTCGTCGAGGCGCAGGATCGGGGCTTCGCGCGCGACGCCGAAGCCGCGGAAGCCGCGGAAATTCCGTTCGCGGTCGAACACCGGCAGCCCGGCGAGCTCGACAGCCACGATATGGTTTTCGCGCAACGGCCAGTGGGCGGTGACGCCGCTCCAGGTCTCGCGGCGGGCCAGCGCCTGCGCGAGTTCTTGCGATGGATCGAGCCCATGACGCAGGATGAGGTCGTCCCAGGTGCGGCCGTTCATGTCGACGTCCGGCCCCATCGCGGTCAGCAGTTCAGGCGAGACGCCGGAAATCACGCCGAGATCGTCCGACTGCCAGACAAAGCGCAGCGGCAGGCGGATGGATGGAGCGCCCTCGGCGTCGAGTGGCGGCAAGGCGGATGTGTCGGACATGATTATTTACGAAAAACCCCTCGCAACTGGCTTAGTGGATCGGCCGCCGCGGGTCCATGCGACGCTGTTCTACAGTCGCTGTAAATGTTAATGGCCGGACGGGGGCAAACGCCGTCTGCGGTCTTGCCGCTTCCGGCGAATTCTCTTAGGTAATCGGCGTCGGCTAGGCCGTCGTGCAGCTGTAGCTCAGTTGGTTAGAGCACCAGATTGTGGATCTGGGGGTCCCCCGTTCGAGCCGGGGCAGCTGTACCATTCCCCGTATTCCACAGAGCTTTCCCAGATTCTCGGCATTGCGGGGGGAACCATTTGCCGCGCGGGCGGGTTCGGTTTCGGGTTCTAGCAAAGGGGAAACACCAGATGAATCGAACAATTTGGGCCGTGCTCGCGCTTATCGTGGTCATAGGACTTGCGATGTATCTGTTTGCCGACGGCACGGGCGACAGCTCGACCACCGGCGACCAGACGATCACCACGCCCGCACCCACCGAACCGTCCACGCCTCCGGCTCCGGCCACACCGGCCCCGTGAATGCAAAAGAGCCCCGCCAAGCGGGGCTCTTTCATTTGTGCGGTGGCCTCGGGCTCAGTTCCAGCCCCAGCCGCCGTTGCGGTCGATGCGCATGGTCACGCGGCGGCCTCTATAGTTCTCGCCGCGCACGACCCAATAGGGCCCGCGACGATCGACATCCCATACCTCGCGCATGCCGTTGCGGCGGGCGATACGTACCGCCTCACCGCGCGAGACGCGCCAGTTGTCATAGCCATCGTCATAATGTCGTGGCCCCGGGCCACCACGGCCCGGATCGACATAAACGCCGCCGCCGCCGGGTCCGACATAGACGCCGAACTGGGCCGAGGCGGGCGCTGCGAAGGCCATGACGGCGACCGCGGCTGCTGCCAGAAGATAAACGCGCATCGAGAGTGCTCCGTAAGTGCCCGGCTGAAGACCGCGGGCGGAGGTATCGCCCGTCAGGGTGCATCGGGACGATGGCGCAGCTTATCGTGGATTCTTGCCAAGAGCCACGAGGGGCAACGCCCAATTAATAGCCTTCCGCCTCAAGAAATTTTTGCAGCCGGGCGGCGAAAGGTTCGGCCTTGCCTTTCGCCTTCGGCGTCAGGTGCTCCACCAAGGCCTGACCATGCCCGGCTTCGCCGGCCCGGCGCGCCGCAGCGGCGAAACCGGCCAGAAAGGCTTCGGTGCGTATCTGGCCGCTCTGCAGCCCCATCCCCATAGTTCGCCGAGCCGCGCCCCGTGGTGCGCGCGAAAGCGCGAATCGGCCGACACATCTTCCAGCACACCGTTGTTCACCTGCCGGATTTCCTTCGGCGCGTAGGGACAGTCCCCGCAGCCGAACGCACCGAGAAATGCGTTGTCGGCATTCACCAGCTCGAAGCGGCCGTCGCCGTCGATGTCCTGCGGAAAGTCCGGTACGCTCTCGAACGCGCCGCCCTCGATGCGCAGCCACGAACCGTCGTCCTTCAGGCCGAAGACGGAGAGTTTCGTGCAGCACGTCGCCCCGTCGGTGGACCATGTCAGGACAACTTCGGGATGGACGTTCGCGGGATCGAGTTCGACCACACGAACTTCGGCAAAATGCGTCTGGGAATCCGCATCGGCGATCACGAGCGAAGGCTCGCCCGCAACGAACACGTTCAGCTTCGGAATGAACGGCGCATCGGCCGGCAGCCGCTTCTTGCGCTGTCCTGGCTTCATGTCCTGCGGTGGTTCGGCGGCGGAGAGCCTTGCCGCAATGGTGCCGCTGGCAATGGTGACTTCCCGATGCTCGACATCGACCACGCCGTACGGATAGGGCCGCTGCGGCTCATCGAGGCGGTATGCGCCGATAAAGCTCGGCAGGGCACGCGCGGACTTCTTCGGCAGGGCCGTGCCGGGATCGCCGATGAAGGCGCTCGCCATCGCGGTTCCGATGCGCCGCATGCGCTCGGCGTCCTGCAGGGGAAAGGTCAGCCGGAAGCCTTTCGCCGTCTTGCCGCCGGTTGCGAACTCGAAAAATCCCTGGCCGGTGTCTTCCCCCACCACGGTGAAAGCGATTTTGTCCGATTTTTCGCCGTCGATCCGGCGTCCGGGCATCGCGCGCGCCGCTTTTCGCATCCCGGCCAGGCTCTGCTTCGCCGCGAAGACGGACAGCCGCGTATCGCCGTTCTCGCTGCTGAACGCACGCCCGTCGGGGCCGTCCTCATTTTTCGGCAGAAGCGCTCCTGGAATCCAGAAAACGATGCGGTTTCTGCCGTCGATCGCAAGGCGCCATCCCGCGTCGCGCTTCAGAGCCGTGGAAACGTCCGCCAGTTTCTTGATTGTCGCCGTATTGACGCGGCTGGTCGCCCGCAGATTCTCGCGCTTCTGGAAGTCCGCAAACGCCACCCGCGTCGCGCTGCCGAACGCGCCGTCAACAGGGCCGTCGTAATCGCCGGTCCAGATCAGCGCCTCCTGAATGGCCATGATGTTTTCGGGAAAAAGAGAGCCCTGCGCGTGTACCGGTGCGGAAGCAAGGCATGCCCACAGCGCAAGCAGAAAACGGAAAAGAAACATCAGGCAGCCCCGAAACTTGGGACAAGTCTAGCCGCCGGAAACGCGCGCCGCCACCGTTTCAGGTCAGGAGAGCGGCCGCCGCAATCGCCAGAAGCATGACGGCTGCGCCGAGCGCGCGGCGTTCGCGGTAGACAGGCTCGAGACATGCGAGTTTCGGATTTTTGGGATCGTAATACACGGCCACCTCCGCGCCGCGCGGATAGCGTGCGATTACCTCGCGCGCCTTGCCGAGCTTGGCGAAACCCGTTTCCGACAGAAACACGCGCCGGCCCGAAAACTTTTGGCCGTCGACATCGTAGCGGTAGGAGATGTCCGGCACATACCAGAGTCCCGCCATCCAGACTCCGCCGCCGAAACCCCAGCGCCGCGCGGTCTGCGACGAGGTCACGGTGCCAGGCGCGAGCGGCCAGTCTACAGCGCGTCCGGCGCGGTGCCGTGCGCGCGCGTCGAGTGCAAGAAAGCAGACGGCTGCAAGCGCGGCGAGTGCCGCGATGGCGAATTTCAGCGTGTGTGGATCGGGCGCGGCCTCAAACATGAAGCCGCTCTTATCATGTCAGCGCTTCTTTTTGGGGTCCAGGACTTCGGGACCCGTGATCCCGCCGCCGGGCTGGGTTTCCGACACCGGATCGGACGCCGGAAACGTGTCCTCGACGCCTTCCTCCAGGCGCCTGTCGTCGCGTTTCTTTTGGCCTTCCTGGCGCTTTTCGGCGTCGCTCGCGGCCGGCTTTTTGGGTGTTGTCGTCGGCATTTTGCCTCCAAAGGTGAGTCCAACTAAACGCCCGGTGCCGCCGAAGGTTCTCGGGTTGCCGCAGCACGCGGCGAACCCTATGGTCGCGCCCCCATGCGTCCTCATTTCGATCTCTCGCTCTATCTCGTTGCCGGCGCACCGGTTGTCGGCGCTCGTGGCCTGACCGACACCGTCATGCAGGCGGTCTCTGGCGGCGTGACGATGGTGCAGATCCGCGATCCGCGCGGAGCAACGCGGCGTCTGGTCGAGGAGACCTATGCGCTGAAGCAGCTCCTGAAGCCGCAGAACATCGCGCTGATCGTCAATGATCGGGTCGATGTGGTGCTCGCTGCGGGAGCCGACGGCGTCCATCTCGGCCAAGACGACATGACGCCCTCGGACGCCCGCCGGATTCTCGGTGAGGATTTCATCATCGGATTGTCGATCGGCAATCCCGAAGAGTTCGCGGCCTCGCGGGATCACCTCCATGCCGTGGATTATCTCGGCGTCGGCCCGATCCGCTCGACGACGACGAAGTCCGATGCAGGCGGCGCGATCGGAATCGAAGGCCTTAAGAAAGTTCGCGGGCTCACCCGCCTGCCGATCGTCGGCATCGGCGGGCTGGGCGAGGGCTCGGTTGCGCCTGTTATTCAGGCGGGTGCGCAAGGCGCCGCCGTGGTCTCCGCCATCTGCGGCGCGGCGGACGCAACCGATGCGGCGAGGACATTGATCGCGGAAATTCGCGACGCACGCTGATCAGTGTTTCGCGCGTAACGGCGCGCTCGGCTTTCTCGTCAAGGTCCTCGTAGACTTGTGGACACCCCGATACGAATATCCGGTTCGCGGGCCTTTTTTCGGACATGGCGCCACCCCAGATTTTCACCGAAAGGGAGTGCCGACCATGCAGAGCAACGAACGCCGCCTCATTCAGGACCTGTTCGCGCGTTTGCGCGACGCCGAACATCAGTGCCGCGACCCAGAGGTCGAACGGCTGCTTGCGTCCGAGCTGCAGCAGACGCCGCATGCGGTCTACACGCTGGTGCAGACCGTGATCGCCCAGAACCAGGCGCTTGAAGCCGCCGCGCAGCGCATTGAGGAGCTCGAAAACGGCGGTACGGCTCATCAGGACGAGGAAGAGGAGCGCTATGCGCGTCTGCCGGGCGCGATGGGCGCGCCGGATCTCGGCCGTCGTGGCGGCAGCGTTCCGCAGTTCGGGCGCGGCGCGGTCCCGCAGGGCGGTGGATTCCTCGCCAATGCCGGTCAGGTCGCGATGGGCGTTGCGGGCGGCATGTTGCTCGGCGAAGCCGCCAAATCGCTGCTCGGCTCCGGCTCGGAAGCCCAGGCTGCGACGGGCGCGGCGGACAGCTCGCCGGCAGCGGCCGAGGGTACGGACGGTGGCGCGCTTGCCGAAAATGCCGGCGCCAATGATGCGGTAGGCGATTCCGGGGAGGGCGGCGGCGGATTGTTCGGCTGGCTGTTCGGTAATGACGGCTCCGGCGGCGGTGCGGACGATACGGCCGACGGCGGCTGGGACGATGGCGGCAGCGATTACTGATCCAGCTCGTTCTAAAACAAAAAACGGCGCGCCTGTGGCGCGCCGTTTCTCGTTACAGGGGAGTTTGGTCAGATAACCTTCACCGTCGCGCCGACCGGCACGCGTTGATAAAGATCCTGCACATCCTCATTCGTCATGCGGAAGCAGCCGGACGAGACGGCCTGACCGATGGTCCAGGGTTCGTTGGAGCCGTGAATACGGTAGAGCGTCGAACCCAGATACAGCGCGCGGGCACCGAGCGGGTTGTTTGGGCCGCCCTCCATCATTTTCGGCAGATCCGGACGGCGCTGGCGCATTTCCTCCGGCGGATACCATTTCGGCCATTCCTGCTTGTTCGACACTTTGTGCGTGCCCGTCCACTGGAAGCCGTCGCGGCCGACGCCCACGCCGTAGCGAAGTGCGGTGCCGTCGTTCTGCACGAGGTAGAGGAAGCGCGTCTTGGTGTCGATCACGACCGTGCCCGGCTTTTCGTTGCCGTCATACTCGACCGTCTGCTTGCGGAACTGCTCGGGGATGGAGCGGCGCTGCTGGGCCGGCTGCGCCGGAACCTGCAGGCGGGCCTGCCGCTCCTGCGCCTGTGGCACCACGCGGCGCAGATAGGGATCGTAATACATGTTGCGCTGTTCGCGCGGCGTGGCGCTGCGCGGCTGCTGGCCATAATAGGTCCGGTAAGTGCGCTGCTGCGGCGCGTAATAACGCGGCGTGCTGTCGAGCCGGTAAACCGGTTCGCGATAGCGCTCGTCGATAATGATACGCTCGACGGTGCCGCGCGGCTCGGTGCGGTAATAGCCTTGGGCCATTGCGGGACCTGCGGCGGCGAGAAGGCCGGCGACGATCAGGAAGCGAGAGATTTTCATGAGTTGGCCTTGGTTACGCAGAACACGGAGACGGCAGCCAGTCTAAGCCTTTGCCGCCGGTGTCCGGATGAACTTATTGCGAGCGCGAACTGTTCCGCCTCGATCCGGGTACAGGGAATCTCATTGCGGTTTATGAAATCTTTATGGCCACAACGCGGGGGGCAAATTCGCCTCCGGTGACCGTTCTTAAACCATCGCGTGTCACGATGGCGGCAACAGGGGGGTCAGGTTGTCCATGAGAGCTGCGCGTAAACCGTTCCGCATCGAAACCATGATGCGGGGGGATACCCCCGCTATGCCCGTGAGCCATGACCCGGCCGCGGCCCATCGTCATGCCGAGCTGATGGCGGAGATCGCGCGGCTGAAGGCCCTCGTCAAACCCGCCGCGGAAATTTCCGGCGATGCGATCGAGGCTTTCCGGCGAGAGCTGGGCGAGGCGACCAAGCTCAAGACCGAACTCGATTCCATTCGCGAGGCGATCCAGCGCACCAAGCAGGAGATCGCGACGCTGCACGGTACCAGTTTCGAGAGCGCGCAGATGGTGCGCGTGTCGGGCGAACTCGACGCCGTCGTTGCCGGCACCGAAGCCGCGACCGAGGCCATCCTCTCCGCCGCCGAATATATCGACGATCACGCGATGCAGCTTGCCGCCCATGTCAAGACAGAGCGCGACAAGACGCTGGCATCGGAAATCCAGGAAAAGGTCGTCTCGATCTTCGAGGCCTGCAATTTCCAGGATCTCACCGGCCAGCGCATCACCAAGGTGGTCTCGACGCTCACTTTCGTCGAAAACCGAATCGAGCGCATGATCGAGATCTGGGGCGGCATAGAGCAGTTCAAGGACATCACGCCCGAAGGCGTGCCGGTACGCGACGGCGACAAGGCGCTGCTCAACGGCCCCGCGCTTCCGACCGATGAAGGCCGCGCCTCTCAGGACGACATCGACGCGCTGTTCGGGTAAATCCTCTCCGGGGCGAGGTAATTACCCTCCGCATTTCACGTATACCACCGTCCCGTAACGCCCGGCGAAGCCTTTGTCTTCCCAGGTCAGCTCGAAACTGCCGGGGGCGAGGGCAGTGATCGTGCGGACATGGCGTTTCGCGGGGCCTTCCGGCAGCTTCTTGTCGACCGGCGTAAGCTTCTTGCCCTTCAGCGCGACCTCGCGCTTCTGCCCGTCGGCCACGAACATCAGCAGATTGCCCGAAGCGCTCTTCTCGATGACATAGGGCTGGCCGCAGCTCTGTTTTGCCCAGCCGGGCGCCTTCGCCTTGTCCGCCGGGGTCCAGTAGGACGCGACGCCCCAGCGGCCGACAAGCCCGTCCACGCTCTGCGCGACGGCGGGCAGGGGAGCGAGCACGAGGGCCAGGGCGGCAAGGTGGACGGCGGTCATTGATATGGGCTCCCGGGGGAACAGTTGACGCGAAGCGGATAAGGCGCGCATCTCGCCCCATGACCGATATTTCCGCAAGCCAGAAACCCGATCCTTATCTTGAGGAGGGCCGCCTGCTGTTCGCCGGCGACTGCTCGTTTATCAAGGGCGCGGTCGCGCTGGAGGGGGTTCCCGACAACAACAATATCGAGATCGCCTTCGCCGGGCGCTCGAATGTCGGCAAGTCCTCGCTCGTCAACGCGCTGACGGGGCGTAAGACGCTGGCCAAGGTGTCGAACACGCCGGGCCGCACCCAGGAGCTCAATTTCTTCCGCATCGGCGACAGGCTCGTGCTCTGCGACATGCCGGGCTACGGCTTTGCCTCAGCGCCCGCGCCGAAAGTGCGCGCCTGGACACGCCTCGTGCTGGATTATCTGCGCAACCGCCCCAATCTCGGCCGTGTCTACCTCCTCATCGATTCCCGCCACGGGCTCAAGAACACCGACCTGCCGGTGCTCGATCTGCTCGACAAGGCGGCGGTGTCCTATCAGATCGTGCTTACAAAGGCCGACAAGCTGAAGCCCGGCGAGCTCGAAACCTGCATCGCCGGCGTGCAGGACGGTATCCGGAAGCGCCCCGCCGCCTTTCCCGACGTGATCGCCACCTCGTCCGAGAAGGGCGACGGGATGCCCGAACTGAAAGCCGCCATCGCGCGGCTCGTTGCCGAAAGGGCCTGAAATGACCCAGTTCTTCATCATGCTTGCGGGTGCGTTCGGCGCGCTTGGCGTCGCGCTTGCCGCGGGCGCGGCCCATGGCGGCGGGACGGACGCGCTCGGCCCGGCCTCGCAGATGCTGCTGTTCCATGCCCCGGTCCTGCTGGCGCTCGGGCTTTACGGCCGCGCCACGGGCAGTCTGCCGCGCGGTCTCGTATGGGGTGGGGCGGTGCTGGCCCTCGGCGCGGCGCTGTTCGCCGGTGCCCTTGCCGGGCGCCATTATCTCGGCCAGCCGCCGTTTCCGATGGCCGCACCCGCGGGCGGCACGCTGATGATGCTGGGATGGTTCATCATCCTTGTCGCCGGCGCGCTTCTCGGCAGGCCGCGTTTGGGCTAGAACGCCCCGGACTTTCAGTGCGGAATCCCGGACATGGCTGACAAGGAAATATCGGCGCACGACCGCGCCCGCGTTCTCGCCGAAGCGCTGCCCCAGCTGCAGCACTACGACGACGCGACGATCGTGGTGAAATATGGCGGTCACGCCATGGGCGACGAGCATCTGCTGCGCGAGTTCGCGCGCGACATCGTCATGCTCAAGATATCCGGCATTCACCCCATCGTCGTGCATGGCGGCGGGCCGCAGATCGGCGCGATGCTGGAAAAGCTCGGCATCAAGAGCCAGTTCCAGCAGGGCCTGCGCGTCACCGACCGCGCGACCATGGATGTCGCCGAAATGGTGCTTGCCGGATCGATCAACAAAGCCATCGTCGCCTCGATCAATGCCGAAGGCGGCCGCGCGGTCGGCCTGTCGGGCAAGGACGGCAACATGGTCACGGCGCGGAAAGTGACGAGCCTCATCAACGGCCAGACCGGCGAGGTCGGCGAAATTGATCTCGGCTTTGTCGGCGAGCCGGAGCAGGTCGATCGCCGCGTGCTCGACATCGTCTCGCAGTCCGACCTCATCCCGGTCATCGCGCCCATCGCCGCCTCGCGGTGGGGCGAGACCTACAATGTCAATGCGGACACCTTCGCCGGCGCCATCGCCGGCGCGCTGCGCGCGCGCCGCCTGCTGCTGCTGACGGACGTGCCCGGCGTGCTCGACAAGGACAAAGAGCTCATCAAGCAGCTCACCATCGACGAGGCGCGCCGCCACATCGCCGAAGGCACGGTGTCGGGCGGCATGATCCCGAAGGTACAGACCTGCATCGAGGCGCTGGAGCGCGGCGTCGAGGGCGTCGTCATTCTCGACGGCAAGGTCAGCCACGCCGTGCTGCTCGAACTCCTGACCGACCACGGCGCCGGAACCCTGATGACGCGGTAAAACCTTCTCCCCTTGTGGGAGAAGGCCGGCTCGCGAGCAAAGCGAGCGAGCGGGATGAGGGGTCTCTGTCTCGGCACCGACCTCATCCTGAGGAGGCGCGAAGCGCCGTCTCGAAGGATGGGCCGCAACCACCGAACTCGCCGCCCATCCTTCGAGACGCGAGGCTGCGCCTCGCTCCTCAGGATGAGGACCGGACATGCGGCAACTGGCATCCCCGCTGCAAATCCCTTATCTCCTGACGCACCATGCAATCCCCCCGCAACTTCTCCCACGTCGAGACCTGGATCTTCGATCTCGACAACACGCTCTATCCGCCGTCCTGCGGGCTGTTCGCGCAGATCGACGAGCGGATGATGCGTTTCATCGCGGACCGTTTCGGGCTTGAGCCCACCGAAGCCCGCACGCTGCAGAAGAATTATTACCGTCAATACGGCACCAGTCTGCGCGGCCTGATGGACGAGCACGGCATCGATCCGCACGAGTTCATGGATTTTGTCCACGACATCTCGCGCGAGAGCCTGATCCCCGATGCCGCGATGCGCGAGGCCATCGCCGCGCTACCCGGCAAGCGCTACATCCTGACCAACGGCTCGCGCGCCCACGCCGAAAACTGCACCTCCGCGCTCGGCATCAGCGATCTCTTCCACGACATCTTCGATGTCACGCAGGCCGGCTTCATTCCGAAGCCCAACCGCTCTCTTTATGACAGCTTCATCGCCCATCTCGGCGTGAAGGCGCCGGAATCGGCGATGTTCGAGGATCTCGCGCGCAATCTCGAAGTGCCGCACGCGTTGGGTATGACGACCGTGCTCGTCCTGCCGAAAGACGGCGACGTGCCGGAACGCGCCATGCACGCCGAGGACAGCCTGCAGGGTCCCTACGTCGATCACGTCACCGACGATCTGGCGAGCTTCCTTGGGGGGCTGCGTTAGGTTCCTCTCTCTCCCGCTTGCGGGAGAGAACGACTCGGCGGCGGGTGCCGCCGAGCGCAGTGAGGGGAGGGCCACGAATTCGGTCTCTCTATTCCCCTCACCCGGAGTACTGTGTTCTCCCGAGCCAAGTCGCGTTTAAGCGACTTGGCCACATAAGAGCAGAACCCGGCTGTAGCCGTGTTCAGGCGGGAGAGGCAAAAAGCTCACTTCGTCATCGCGCGGCCTTCGCTGACGTTCTGCAGGGCCGGCGGATTCCAGCGGCCGTCCAGCGCCTGCTGTTTCGGCGCGTAGAGCCGCAGCGTGAGGCCGAGCGGCCCGCTCTTCGGCGCGGGCAGCCAGTTCGCCTCCTTGTCGGCGCCGGGGCTTTCGTTCTGGATGTACAGATCGAGCGAGCCGTCGGCGTTGTAGGTCAGTTTGTCCCGGTCGCCGATGGCGAAGCGGTTGAGCGTATTGGCGACCTGGAATCCTTCCGCGTCATACATCGTCAGCGACCAGAAGGCGCCGGCCGGCGGAATCTCGTCCTTCGTGAAGCGCAGGACGTAATCGTTCTCCGCGGTGATCGGCTGTCCGGCGCTGTCGGCGATCGCGAGCGGATAGATCGCGTCTTCCGGCTGATTGGCGCCGAGGCCGACCATGGTCACGATGGCGCGCTTCAGATAGTAGTCGCCATAGACGCCCATCGTGTCGGTGTTCATCTGCCAGCCATTGACCACGCGCGCCAGCGTCGGCAGCTTGTCATGCATCAGTTTCAGCCCGTCGGCGGCCCCGCTCGTAATGACGTCGGCCGGCACTTTCGCTTCGTCGAACCGTCCGGGCTCAAGTCCGATGCGCTTCATGCGCTGCAGGATGGACCAGTCGGTCTTGTGCGGCGGGTTCTCCTGCATCAGTTTCGCGCCATAGGCGAAGTAATCGGCCGGCGCCATGTCGTCGACCATGCGCAGCGGCGGTGTCTTCGTATCGACGGAAGGATCGATCTTCTGCTCGATCGCGCGCGGCGTCTTTCCCCAGTCCTCAAGCAGCGTGATGCGATAGCCGTCCTGCACCTTGTGCACGGCGGTGTAGTCGTCGATGCCGTTGGTCTGGGTGCGGCCGATGATCCATACATGCGGCGTCGGCGCGTCGATGCGCTGGACATCGGCTGGCAGCGTTCCGCTCCAGCCCGGCGGCACCACCGCAAAGTTCGCGGCCTTGGTGCCGTTGGTCCGCTTGCCGGGCACGGCGAAAACATCGGTCCACATGTCCAGCATCGGCAGCAGGAAATAGCGGCCATTGGTGTCGGCCGCGGAGACGACGACCGGCCCGTCGGAGAGGTCGAGCCAGGCGCTCGAATAGAGCGTGTCGAAGTTAGGCCGCACCACCGCCCTCATATCCGCCGCCGGAAATTCGCGGATATGGACGAAACTGTTGGCCGGCCCGCCGATGGGGTTCACCTTCGGGTCCATATTGGTGAACTGCTTGCGCGTCATGTCCATCGTGATGAGCGGATAGAGATAAATGTAGGCTTCCTGCGCGATCTGCCGCGCCTCCTCGGACGGGGCCGGGGCCGGCGCGGGCTGCTGCGCATGGGCCGACGAAAGCGCCGCCGCGGTAAGAACGAGGCCGCTAAGGGCGGACGCAAAACGCATGGTCGATCCTCCATTGGGCGGCGTCAGTCTGCCGGGGCCGCGCGCGGGCCGGGAGTTATGTAACGGTTACAGTCGAGGGGAGGGTCCTTTCTCCCTCTCCCGCTTGCGGGAGAGGGCGACTCGAAAACGGGAGGCTTTCGAGCGCGGTGAGGGGAGAGCCAAACTCGATATCGTCGATCCCCCTCTCCCGGAGCGCTGCGCGCTCTCGGCCTCTCCCGTGAACGGGAGAGGCGAAACCCGCAAACCAAATTTCGCCACCTCTCCTTGACAGGTTTCCGCAACCCCCATACTTCACCAGCAGTGCTGGCACTCACAGGATGAGACTGCTAGCACGCCCCTTTCCAAAACTGGGCTACCGCCAAAAAGCTGAGGAAAATCAATGAAATTCCGTCCGCTGCACGACCGAGTCGTCGTCCGCCGCCTGAACGCCGAAGAGAAGACGAAGGGCGGCATCATCATTCCCGACACCGCCAAGGAGAAGCCCCAGGAGGGCGAGGTCGTCGCCGTCGGCCAGGGCGGCCGCGACGAGGCCGGCAAGCTGATCCCGATCGACCTCAAGGTGAAGGACAAGGTCCTGTTCGGAAAATGGTCCGGCACCGAGGTCAAGATCGACGGCGAAGAGCTGCTGATCATGAAGGAGTCGGACATTCTCGGCGTCATCGCCTGAGCCCGCTCACCCCCGCAATTCAAATCTGAGGAAGACACACAATGGCTGCGAAAGACGTACGTTTTTCCGCCGATGCCCGTGAGCGGATGCTCCGCGGCGTCGACATTCTCGCCAACGCCGTCAAGGTGACGCTCGGTCCGAAGGGCCGCAACGTCGTCATCGACCGTTCGTTCGGCGCTCCGCGCATCACCAAGGACGGCGTCACCGTCGCCAAGGAGATCGAGCTGGAGGACAAGTTCGAGAACATGGGCGCCCAGATGGTGCGCGAAGTGGCCTCGAAGACCAACGACATCGCCGGCGACGGCACGACGACCGCGACCGTTCTGGCGCAGTCGATCGTCCGCGAGGGCGCGAAGGCGGTTGCCGCCGGCATGAACCCGATGGATCTGAAGCGGGGCATTGATCTCGCCGTGGCCCAGGTCATCGACACGCTCAAGAAGCAGTCGAAGAAGATCAAGTCGTCGGAGGAAGTCGCCCAGGTCGGCACGATCTCCGCCAACGGCGAAGCCGAAATCGGCCAGATGATCGCCAACGCGATGCAGAAGGTCGGCAACGAGGGCGTCATTACGGTCGAGGAAGCCAAGACCGCCGAGACCGAACTCGAAGTCGTCGAAGGCATGCAGTTCGATCGCGGCTATCTCTCGCCGTACTTCATCACCAACGCCGAAAAGATGATCGCGGACCTCGAGGATCCCTACATCCTCATCCACGAGAAGAAGCTCGGCGGCCTGCAGGCGCTGCTCCCGGTTCTCGAAGCCGTCGTGCAGTCCTCGCGTCCGCTGCTCATCATCGCGGAAGACGTCGAGGGCGAGGCCCTGGCCACGCTCGTCGTCAACAAGCTGCGCGGCGGCCTCAAGGTCGCGGCGGTGAAGGCTCCGGGCTTCGGCGACCGCCGCAAGGCCATGCTGGAAGATATCGCGGTCCTCACGGGCGGCACGGTCATCTCGGAAGACGTCGGCATCAAGCTTGAGAACGTCACGCTGCAGATGCTCGGCCGCGCCAAGAAGGTCGTGATCGAGAAGGAAAAGACCACCGTCGTCGACGGCGCCGGTGCCAAGAAGGACATCGAAGGCCGCGTCGGGCAGATCAAGGCGCAGATCGAGGAGACCACCTCGGACTACGACCGCGAGAAGCTGCAGGAGCGTCTGGCCAAGCTCGCGGGTGGCGTTGCCGTGATCCGCGTCGGCGGCTCGACCGAGGTCGAGGTGAAGGAGCGCAAGGACCGCGTTGATGACGCGCTGAACGCCACCCGCGCCGCGGTCGAGGAAGGCATCGTCCCGGGCGGCGGTGTCGCTCTGCTCCGTGCGAAGAACTCGATCAACAAGACGACCCACGAGAACGCCGACATCCAGGCGGGCTATGCGATCGTGCTGAAGGCGCTTGAGTCGCCGATCCGCCAGATCGTCGAGAACGCGGGCGTCGAAGGCTCGATCGTCGTCGGCAAGATCCTCGAGAACAAGTCGGACACGTTCGGCTTCAACGCTCAGACCGAGGAATATGTCGACATGATCAAGGCCGGCATCGTCGACCCGACCAAGGTCGTCCGTACGGCGCTGCAGGACGCGGCTTCGGTCGCCTCGCTGCTGATCACGACGGAAGCCATGGTTGCCGACGCGCCGAAGAAGGACTCCGGCGGCATGCCGGGCGGCATGCCCGGCGGCGGCATGGGCGGCATGGGCGGCATGGACTTCTAAGGAAGTCCATAAAGGCCGCCCATCATTGAGGATGCTGAAGTCCGGCAAGCCGGACTTCAGATGGCGGCATGGACTTCTAAGGGAGTCCATAAAGGCCGCCCATCATTGAGGATGCTGAAGTCCGGCAAGCCGGACTTCAGATGGCGGCATGGACTTCTGATCCATCCGACCACTGAAACAACGAAGGGCGCGGTTCAAACCGCGCCCTTTTTGCATTCCGGGGATGGTAGGCTCAGGCGGCCGCGCGCGGATCGTTGTTGTTGGCCGAATAGAGCTTCCAGATCTCGCGGGCGCGCTCTTCCTCGGCGCGCAGCCGGTATTGCCGTTCGAGATCGCGATAGCGCAGGCAGTCCTCGCGCGTCGCGGCATCCTCCGCCAGCGCCGCGAAATCGTCAGCCCGGTTCTCGAACGCGTCGGCCGCGGATACGCCGTCATCCGGAATCGAAATTCCGCTCATCATCTTGCACTCTCCAAACTCGGTGAAATGTGGAACCCTCTTTACAATGCCGCTGCGGGGGGCAGGTTCCATCGGATTGCCCTGCCGTCCTCGTCTTCCAGGAGCGCTCGAATGGCTGCCGGTCCCGATCCGCGCGATTTCCGCGACCGCATCGTGTTTGCGCTCGTCGTCACCCTCCTGGTTATCCTCGGCGCGGTGGCCATCATGGGCGTGGTAACGGCCGGCCTGTGCGGTTTCGAGGACGGCGTCACCTGTTCGGCCGATACCGTGCGGATGACCACGCTCCATGCGACGCTCGACATGATCCTGCCGCCGGTGATCGGATTCGTGGCCGCCGTGGTCGGGTTTTATTTCGGCGAGAAGTCCGGCCGTCCGCCCCGCCGCTAGGGTGGCCAAGGAACTTCGATTGCCCTTGTGAGTTGTCTGGGCAGGGGAACGCGGCGAGCGCCGGTGTCCCGAAACGCAACTGCGCGGCTCGTCCGCGTCCAGCGAGGAGACGACCCATGCTTGGATGGGCACTTACATTTCTGATCGTCGCGCTGATCGCGGCGGCCCTCGGCTTCGGCGGCGTCGCCGGCACGGCCGTGGAGATCGCGAAGATCATCTTCTTCGTGGCGATCATCCTGTTCGTCGTTTCGGCCGTGTTCGGCTTCATGCGCGGCGGGCGTCCGCCCATCGCGTAGCCGCCACGACCGAGGCAAGGGAAGGCCCGCTCCGGCGGGCCTTTTCTGTTGTCGCAGAGACTTGAGGAGCCCGCCTTGGAATTCAGGCTAAGCTCGGGCGGCAAGGGGAGACGTCACAATGGACCAGCGCATTATCGATCTGTACGATCGCTTCACCCACGGCGATCTGTCGCGCCGCGATTTCATGGGCCAGCTGACGAAGCTCGCCGGGTCCGTCGCCGCTGCGACTGCCTTGCTGCCGGTTCTGACCAACGATTATGCCAAGGCGGCCATCGTTGCCGAGGAAGATCCGCGCCTCGACATCTCGCGCCCGCGATTTGCCGGGCCGGAAGGCGCGATCGACTCCTACATGGCGAGGCAGAAGGGGGGAGATATCAAGCGCCCGGCTGTGATTGTCATTCATGAAAACAGGGGTCTCAACCCGCACATACGCGATGTCACCCGCCGTATTGCGCTGGAAGGTTTTCTGGCCCTCGCGCCCGATATGTTGTCGCGGCAGGGCGGCACGCCGGAGAACGAGGACCGCGCGCGCGAAATGATCGCGGGCGTGCAGAAGGACGAGGCTCTCGAGATGCTTGTTGCATCCGTTGAATTTCTCGAAGGGCATCCTCTGGCCAATGGCAAGGTTGGTGCGGTCGGGTTCTGCTGGGGCGGACTGAAGGTCAATGAACTGGCCGTCGAGGCGGAAGGGCTTGATGCGGGTGTCGCCTATTACGGCCGCCAGCCGCCGGCCGAAGACGTCGACCGCATCCGTGCACCGCTCATGCTTCACTATGCGGGCCTCGACGAGCGCGTGAACGCGGGCATCGACGCCTACAAGAAGGCGCTCGACGATGCCGGAAAGACCTATGAGTTGCATATGTACGAGGGCGCGAACCACGCCTTCAACAACGACACCAACCCGCCGCGCTACGACAAGGACGCCGCCGATCTGGCCTGGGGCCGGACGGTCGCGTTCCTGAAGAAAAATCTCGGCTGATCGGTTTCAGGGAAGCGGAATCTGCAGCCAGGTCGAGACGCCGTCCAGAACTTCCGTGACGGCGACGGCGGCGAGAATGGTGCCCATCACGCGGCTGATGACGCTCGTGCCGGAGGGCCCGATCCAGTACTCGATCCGCTTCGCTGCAAAAAACAGTGCGAGCTGCATCGCCAGAACGACCGCCACTACCAGGATGGTCATGCTCTGGTCGACAATATTGTGGCGTGCATCGTCTGTCAGGAGAACAACGGCAAGCATCGCTCCGGGGCTCGCGATGGCCGGTATGGCCAGCGGAAAAACCGCGGCCTGTTTCGGCGACTGCGCGGCAAGCGCATCGTCGTTTTCGGCCTTTGCTTCGCCGAAGATCATTTGAAGCGCGAAGATGAAGAGCACGATGCCGCCGGCTATCTGAAATGCGGTCAGGGGCACATTGATCTGCTGCAGGAGAAACTGGCCGAGGATCGTGAAGAACACCAGAATGCCGAATGCGACCAGCACGGCGTGTATGGCGATGACCCGGGCATCCTCCCTGGACCGTCTGGCGGCGATGGCCAGGAAAACGGGCAGCGACCCGATGGGGTCGATCACGACCCAAAGAGTGACGAACTCGGAAAGTCTGTCGGCCAGCACGAAAGGCTCCGTTCAGGTCACGAGTGCCTTTTGCAGCTTTTCAAACAACGGGTTCGCGGACTGGAACACGTCGTCGAGGTTGGTGGTCGAGATCGTATCCGCTCCCAGCGCCGTCAGCCAGTCCGCAATCGGATAGATCGCTTTCTTGGGTACATGCAGGACCAGCGGGCCGTCGGTAGCAATGCCGAACGGTGCCGTCGCTCCGAAGTTCTTCTCGGCTTCCTTCACAATGCGGGTGCGATCGCCTTTCGGGGCCGCCTTTACCTCCTGCACGGCACGCGCCTGGGCGGCGGCGCCCAGTCTTGAAAGTATGGCGCGGGCGGCTTCGCGCGCGGCGTCATTCCAGTCGGCCCGCAACGAGGCGACGAGGTTAGCCTCGCTCCTCAGGATGAGGCCGTCGTCAAGCACCTTCAGGGCATTGGCCGCGAGCGTCGATCCGGTCGTCGTGATGTCGACAATGATGTCGGCGGTTCCCGATGCCGGCGCGCCTTCGGTCGCGCCGAGGCTTTCGACAATCCGGTAGTCGCCCAGTCCGTGCTGGGCAAAGAAGGTACGCGTCAGCGTGATGTATTTCGTTGCGACGCGCAGCGGCCGGCCATATTTGGCGCGGAAGTCGGCGGCGATGTCGTCAAGGTCGCTCATTGTCCGGACATCGATCCAGGCCTGCGGCACGGCGACGACCACATTGGCCGGGCCGAAGCCGAGCGGCGTCAAGAGCAGAACGCGTTCGTCGGTGTGCGGAATCTCCTCGCGGATCAGGTCCTCTCCCGTCACGCCGAGATGGACATTGCCGAGCGACAGCTCCTTGGCGATCTCGCTCGCCGACAGAAACTGGATCTGTGCGCCGTCAAGCCCGGCAAAGGCTCCCCGATATTCGCGCGCGCCGCCGGGGCGCGACACCGGCAGCCCGGCCTGCGCGAAGAAGGAGAAGGCATTTTCCTGAAGCCGTCCCTTGGACGGTACGGACACCAGCAACGGGTTGCTCATTGCGCCGCCTCCGTCATGCGTTCGACAAACAGCGCACAGCCGACAGCGGGTACCGGCCTTTTAGCGCCGAGGGCGGCCATCAGTCCGTCATAGCGTCCTCCGCCGACAAGCGGGCCGAGCATGGGTATGCGCGGCGTGCGGAATTCGAAAACGAGGCCGGTATAGTAGTCCAGCTGGCGTCCGAACGACGTCGAGAAAATCGCGCCGTTCGTCTCGATGCGCTCGGAAAGTTTCCGGCTGCGCGTTTCAAACGATGCGAGCGCGGCATCGACCTCGCCAGCAACGCCGATTGCACCGGTTTTCTTCGCCGCCGTAACAACGGCACGCAGGTCCTTCAAGGCGTCGTCCAGCCGGGCCTCGACCGTCAGGAAATCCGTCAGCGCGTCATGCGTCGCGGCGGGCAGCGATGCCGACGCGCGCAGGCTGGCCTGTTCGATGAAACGTTCGGCGATGTCGCTTGGGCTGCGGCCGCCGACCTGGCTGATCCCGGCAAGCGACAGCATGTCCTCAACCACGGCCCGTGCGGCCTTCGGATCAGCGCCGTCGAGCGCCGCGAGAAACGCGGCATGGCTGCTGCCGGTGGCCGGGGAAGGCGCCAGCGCGGCGAGATCGCGGCCGAGCCCGGCCTGTCGCGCGACATCGCGCATTAATCGTCGCCGCCAGGCACGCGGGATGTTCAGCGCCTCGAGGAAAGCCGCGATCAGGCCGCGGTCGCCCATTTTCAGTTCGGCGTCGCCGATGCCGTACAGACGGAGCGCATCCGCGCTGCGGGCGATGACTTCGGCTTCGGCGTCTTCGGCATTGGCCGCGCCGAAAATCTCGATTCCGGCCTGCTGAACCTCGCTGCCGCCGCTCTCGCGCTGGCGGAACACCGGGCCGAGGTAGAAGTAGGAGCGGGCCGTGTCCGCATCGCCGCTCGCAAGGTGCAGCCGCGCCGTCGGGATGGTCAGGTCCGGCCGCAGGCAGAGTTCGTTGCCTTCCGCGTCGGACGTCAGGAACATCCGCCGCCGCAAATCCTCGCCCGACACGTCGAGGAACGGCGCCGCCGGCTGAACGATCGGCGGGTCGACCCGGCGGTAGCCGGCGCCTGACAGCTGGCCGGCCAGCTCCTCGGCCTTGTCAGGATCGGAAATTCCGAGCCGCACGGGGAATGCCGCATTCAGGGCCGGGGCCGCACCACCTGTCCGCCGCGTCACCCAGTCCGCCAACGCCCGGCGCGCCGCGCCCGTCGGTTCGTTGTTGTCCTTCTCCCATCGCGAATAGGTCGCCTGCGACACGCCGATCTCGGCGGCCGCAGACGCCTGGGTCAGGCCGTGCTGGTCCCGGAGACGGGCGAGGCTCTTGGCGGAGATATCGGGGTCGCTTGTCATGGCGGCCTATTTATCCATTTGTATCGAATTGGCAAGCGATAAGAACTCGAAAGGTCAATAATTTACTCATTTGGATAATCGTGACTCGGCCTTGGCTCGGCCCTAGCTGGGTAATATGAGGGGCCATGGGTCTGTTTCGCCTCGGTCGTCACAAGGAAAAGGCGGGTTCGGAAGCGTCGAAGCGCATCGCGGCGCGGGCGCGAGAGATTCTCGTTCTGGGCGAAGACGATGCGGTGACGGTCAGCCAGATCGATTGCGGCGATCCGGCCTGCGAGGGCGGCGCCGAGACCTTCATCCTCGTGATGCGCAAAGGGCAGCGGACCAAGGCCGTGAAGATTTCCAGGGCAATGGCTTACGTATCCGATGACGATGTCGCGGGCGCGCTGGCAAATCTCGTTTGATCCCGGCATTGTCCGCCGCGCAATGAGACACGCAGCCCGCCGCAACACCTCGCGTTTCCGGTCCCTTGTCGGGATGCGGAGCCGCGACAGCCGTTTCGGAATCCTGCCCGCGACGCCCGGAAAGGCGCTGCTAGTGCTCCTCGCGCTCGTTGCGGGACTGATCGTTCTTGCCGTCTTTGCAGACCCTTACGTCCGCGACATCCGTGACGCGCTGCCGGAAGCGCTCGAACCCCTGTTCGAGTTTTTCAACTGGCTGGGCGAGGGGCTATGGATCTATGTGCTGTGTGTCGTGATGATCGTCGTCAGTCTGGTGCGCGACATCGGCGAACATCCGGTCCGCACGCGGGCGCAGGACCTGACGCGCGTCGCGGCCTCGTTCTATGTGCTGGCGGCGGTCGTCGTCGCGGGCCTCATGGCGAGCCTCCTGAAATTCGTCATCGGCCGCGCGCGCCCGAAGCTCTTTGAGGAACACGGCCATCTGGCGTTCGACATGTTCGGGCCGGGATCAAGCTGGGCCAGCTTCCCGTCGGGCCATACGACGACCATCATGTCCTGCGCCGTCGCGCTGGCGCTGCTCTTTCCACGCGCGCGCATACCGCTGCTGATCGCGGGCCTCGTCATCGCCTTCGGGCGCGTGGCGACCGGCGCGCATTATCCGTCCGACATTCTTGGCGGCGTCGCGCTCGGCGCGGTGGTGTCGTGGCTGTTTGCCCGTGCGCTGGCGCGGCGGCGCATCGTGTTCCGGTTTGACGGGCAGGGGCGGCTGAGGCCGCTGCACTATATCGGGCGGGCGTTTCTGTATTCCTCTCCCAAGTGGAGAGGTCGAGTCGCGGCGAAGCCGCGGCCGGGCGAGGGTGTAAGGACTATCGAGGGATCGTAACCCCTCACCCCGCTGATCGCTGTCGCGATGAGTCGGCCCTCTCCCTATGGGAGAGGGGAATACCGCCCCAGCATCTCACGCACCGTCTTTACAAGATCGGCTTCCTTGACCGTCACCTGACCCGGACGCTCTTCCGTCCACGCCGCGCGGTCTTCGATCTTCTTCGACATTTCCTTGCCGAGCACGAGGTCCTTCACCGTGACTTCGCCGGCCTCTTTTTCGTTCGAACCCTGAATGACGGCGACGGGCGAGCGGCGGCGGTCGGCATATTTCATCTGCGCGTTCATGCCGGACGAGCCGAGATAGATCTCGGCGGCGATGCCGTCGCTGCGCAGCGTGTGTGCAAGCGCGAGGTAGTCGGCGGTGCGGTCCTTGTCCATCACCAGCACGACGACCGGGCCGGGCGGTTCCGCCGCGCCCTTGCCGAGCGCCTGCAAGGCGGCCTGAAGCCGCGAGACGCCGATGGAGAAACCGGTCGCGGGCGCTGCCTCGCCACGGAAGCGCGCGATCAGGCCGTCGTAACGGCCGCCGCCGCCGACCGAGCCGAAGCTGACCTTGCGGCCTTCGTCATCTGTTACGGGAATGAGCAGTTCGGCCTCGTAAACCGGGCCGGTGTAATATTCGAGGCCGCGCACGACGGAGGGAGTAATCAATACGCGGCCAGCGTATCCAGCATTGCTGATTACAGAGGCAATTTCCTTAAGTTCAAGAATGCCTTCTCGGGCGGCGGTCGTCGTCCCAAACGCGACCATCATGTCATCAAGTAGTTTCTCAGAATAGTTGGAATCCCAACTGGAATGCGACGTATTGATTTTATCGGCAAGGAGGCCGATTTCGATGAAGCGCTGCATTTGCGAGATTTGAACGTCCTCCAGCCCCGCACCCTTCGTGAAATCCCCGCTCTCGTCCTTACGGCCCTTGCCAAGCAGCAGCTTCACGCCCTCGACACCGAGCCGGTCCAGCTTGTCGATGGCGCGCAGCACGGTCAGGCGCTTGCCGGCATTCTCGTCGCCGCCGATGCCGATGGCCTCCATCACGCCGTCGAGAACCTTCCGGTTGTTGACCTTGATGACGTATTGACCGCGCGGGATGCCGAGCGCCTCCAGCGCGTCCGCAGCCATCATGCACATCTCGGCGTCGGCCAGCACGCTCGGCGCGCCGACCGTGTCGGCGTCGAACTGCAGAAACTGGCGGAAGCGGCCGGGACCGGGCTTCTCGTTCCGGAAGACCGGGCCGAAACGGTAGGTACGGAACGGCTTCGGAATGCGGTCCCAGTTCTCCGCCGCATAGCGGGCGAGGGGCGCCGTCAGGTCGTAGCGCAGCGACAGCCACTGCTCGTCGTCGTCCTGGAAGGAAAACACGCCTTCGTTCGGGCGGTCCTGGTCGGGCAGGAATTTGCCGAGCGCGTCGGTGTATTCGATGAACGGCGTTTCCAGCGCCTCGAAGCCCCACAGCTCGTAGACCCTGCGGATGGTCTCGACCATCCGGCGGGTGGCGGCGAGTTCGGCGGGGCCGCGATCGGCAAAGCCGCGCGCAAGGCGCGCTTTCAGGCGGTTGGATTCTTTAGAAGACATGGTCGCGCGTGGTAGCGCGCGGTTGCCCGAGGGGCAAGGGAAAGGCGCCCCGGACCGCGCATGCGAAGCATGTCGCGTGATCCGGGGCCCAGCATTTGTATGCGGCGGAGCCGCTCCTTAGAGCGCCTGCGGCGCGCTTTGCTCCTGGGTCCCGGATCGGGGCTCGGCTTCCGCCTCGCTTGTCCGGGACACGCCGAAGGTCACGCCGCGAGGCGTGTCGCCTCGACCGCCTTGCCGAGCTGGACCCGGGCAGAGGCGAGGGCGCCTTCGACATCACCCATTCCGAGCTTTTCGGCGCGCACGAACGAGACGTCGGAGATGCCGACAAAGCCGAGCATTGTCCGGAGATGCGGCTCCTGCGAGTCCAGCGCCTGCGCCGGGCCTTCGCTGTAAAGCCCGCCGCGGCTCTCGACCACGATGGCCTTCTTGCCGGGCAGGAGACCTTCCGGGCCGTTCTCGCCGTAGCGGAACGTCACGCCGGCGCGCAGCACATGATCGAACCACGCCTTCAGCGTAGACGGGATGCCGAAATTGTACATCGGCGCGCCGATGACGATGGTGTCGGCGGCCTTCAACTCCGCGATCAACTCGTCCGACAGGTGGCGGGCGCTCAGCTGCGCGTCGTTGGCGGGTTCCGCGCCCCGGATGGCGGCGGTCGAATCCGCCGTCAGATGCGGGATCGGGTTGGCGCCAAGATCGCGCGAAACGACCCGGAGGCCCGGATTGCCCGCGCGCAGACGATCGACGGCCTCGCCGACAAGCTGGTTGGAAATAGAGGCATCACCGAGCGCGCTGCTGGTGAGGACAAGAACCGAGGACATTGTGAAACCCTCCAAAAATCTGGTTCCACAGAACTAGTGTTTCATAAATCGCGCCACTAGGCGTATAAAATGCACCAATGTGTTGCGGATAAAGGAACACTCGTGAACGATCTCGATGACCTCAGGGCCTTTGTCGCCGTGGTCGAAAACGGCGGGCTGAACCGGGCGGCCGAACGGCTGGGCATGTCGAAATCCATCGTCAGCCGCCGCATCGCGCGGCTGGAGGAGGATCTCGGTGCCCGCCTCCTCAGCCGCACGGCGCGCGGCGTGACCCCGACAGAGGCCGGACTTGAACTGAAGGGGCGCAGCGAGCGCATCCTCGCCGAGCTTGAGGAGGCGCGGGAGGCTGTCGCGCAGCAGAGCGGCGAGGTGATCGGGCGCCTGCGCGTGTCGGCGCCGCTGTCCTTCGTCAATTTCATCGCGCCGATTCTGGGCGACATGGCGTGCCGCCATCCGAAGCTCGAACTCGATGTCTCGTTCAGCGACCGTTCAGTCGATCTTGTCGGCGAGAAATTCGATGCGGCGATCCGCGTCGGCGACCTGCGCGATCCGAACCTCATTGCCCGCCGGCTCGCGGAAGTGCAGGCCATGGTCGTCGCGAGCCCGGCCTATATCGAGCGGCGCGGCGCGCCGGAGACGCCGCACGATCTTCTCAAGCATTCCTGCATCATCTACAGCGGCGCGGCGGTGCGGGAACTGCGCTTCCGGAAGGGTAAGGACACCATAGCGGTGCGGACGGAAGGGCGGCTGCGCGCCGACAATGGCGATGCGCAGGTGGCATGGGCGCTCCATGGCCTCGGCATTGCGGTTCTGCCGGCGTTTTTCCTGATCCAGCCGCTGGAGGACGGAAAGCTCGTGCGGCTGCTGCGCGACTACGCGCTGCCGGAACTTGGTGTGTATGTCGTCCGTCCGCCGGGCGCCTATCTGCCCGGCAAGGTGCGCACGCTGATCGACACGCTGGTCGAACATTTCGAACGCTTTCCGATTCCCGACAGCTGCAAGCTGCCGGAGAGTGCGTCGTAACGACAGGCCGCTCGCTGCAATATCCCCGTCCCGGCGCGGCACGCGCCGTTAACCGGCCTGCAGCCCGGATCGTCCCTGCGAATGGCCGGACATATGCCAATCCATGTGATGCGGCACAGCATCTGGTATGGACGGACCGGGAACATCGCAGTGTCAGCGATTCGTGCGGCCTATGTTCCTGCTCCCGGCCAAAGCTTAACGGTAGTCCTGAACCGCGGCGGTTGTGGCCGAGCCGCGCATTCCGCACGGCGCACATGTTCCATCGTGGCACGCGCCGTTAACCTCCCGGACCGCCCACGAACCCGATTTCCGAGCCGCCGGATGTGTGCCGGAAAGCCTGACGGCACATCATCTTGTGCGGACGGACCGGGAACATCGGAAGATCGGTGATTCGTGCCGCGTTCGTTCCGGTCCCGTCCCGGAGCTTAATGCGCCTGCGTGATGCGGCGCATTCCCTCCGCTTATGATTGGGCGTATGAGGGCGAGGGGAACGCCGGGGGACACCCATGACCGATACCGCGCTGGCCGCGCCGAGAGCGCTCGGCCGCAACGATTACCGCACGCTGGGGCTGGCCGCGCTCGGCGGCGCTCTCGAATTCTACGACTTCATCATCTTCGTCTTTTTCGTCACCGTTCTGTCCAGCCTGTTCTTCCCGCCGGAAGTGCCGGAATGGCTGCGCGACCTTCAGGCTTTCGGCATTTTCGCCGCCGGCTATCTGGCGCGCCCGCTCGGCGGCATCGTGCTGGCGCATTTCGGCGACCGCTTCGGACGGAAACGCATCTTCGCGCTGTCCATATTCCTGATGGCGGTGGCAACGCTCGGCATCGCGCTGCTGCCGACCTATGCGACGCTCGGCGTCGGCGCGCCGATTTTGCTTCTTCTGTTCCGCGTTCTTCAGGGCGCGGCCATCGGCGGCGAGGTGCCCGGGGCCTGGGTATTCACGGCCGAGCATGTGCCCGAGCGCCATATCGGCTATGCGACCGGCACGCTGACCTGCGGCCTCACGGCCGGCATCCTGATCGGCTCGCTCGTCGCGACGGCGCTGAACACCGTCTACACGCCGCAGGAAGTGCACGATTTTGCCTGGCGCTATCCGTTCGTGCTTGGCGGTGTGTTCGGCCTCGTGTCGTTCTGGCTGCGGCGCTGGCTGGAGGAGACGCCGGTGTTCGAGGCGATGCGCGCGCGCAAGGCGCTGTCGGCGCAGCTGCCGCTGAAGGTCGTGGTGCACAAGCATCTCGGCGCCGTCGTCGTTTCGATGCTGCTGACCTTCCTGCTGTCAGCTGCGATTGTTGTGGTCATCCTCATGACCCCGACGCTGCTGCAGAAAGTCTATGGTTTCGACGCGCTGTCGGCACTGAAGGCAAACAGCGTGGCGACGCTCGCCTTGACCGTTGCCTGCGTGCTGGCCGGCCTCACCATCGATCGCATCGGGGCAGGGAAGTTCTTCGTATTCGGGATGGTGCTGCTCGCCGCCGCGACCTTCGCCTTCTACTATCTTCTGTTCGATCACCCGCAGCTTCTGATGCCGCTGTACGGACTGGCGGGTTTCGCGGTCGGCACGATCGGCGGCGTGCCTTATGTTCTGGTGCGGAGTTTCCCGGCGAATGTGCGCTTTTCCGGCGTGTCGTTCTCCTACAACGTCGCCTACGCGATCTTCGGCGGGCTGACGCCGCTGATCGTCACCGGTCTGCTGCAGCTCGATCCGCTGGCGCCGGCCTATTACATACTCGCTGCTAGCGCAGTCGGGTTCGGAGTCGGCGTGTATCTGCTGCGGAAGGAGTGATGTGTCTCCCGGAAGCGGCGCAGCCGCTGTCCGGGACCCATACTCCGCAGCAGCAGAGATTTAAACCGCAGCTTCACGGCGTATGGGTCCCCGGCTCCGCTTCGCGGCCCCGGGACATGCTTACTCCGCGGCCGCCTTGCGCGCCCCCGTCTGCCGGCGGCGGTAGATCGTCGAGGGGTTGATCTCGAGCGCCGCGGCGGCGCGGGAGATGTTGCCGCCGAAGGCCGCGAGCGCCTCCTCGATGATGCGCTCCTCCTGCACCCACATCGGCAGGATCTCGCGCGACGTTCTCTGGCTCGCGTGCGGCTGGCGCAGCACCGAGGATGCGATCTCGTCCGGCAGCATGTCGCCGGTGACGAGACTGCCGTCGTTCAGCACGACGACGCGGCGGATGACGGCTTCGAGTTCGCGCACATTGCCCGGCCAGGCGTAGGAGGCGATCAGCCGCTCGGCCAGCGGGTCGAAACCGGCGAAGCTGCGGTCTTCCTCGCGCGACAGCCGCGAGAGAAATGCGCGCGCCAGCATCACGGTGTCCGTACCGCGGTCGCGCAACGGCGGCAGATGGACCGGCAGAACATGCAGCCGGTAGAACAGATCCTCGCGGAAGCGCCCGGCCTTCACCTCGGCCTTCGGATCGCGGTTGGTGGCGCAGACGATGCGGACATCGACCTTCTTCGACTTGGTGCCGCCGACCCGGCGGACTTCGCCGGTCTGCACGAAGCGCAGCAGCTTTGCCTGCAGGGCGAAATCCATCTCGCAGATTTCGTCGAGGAACAGCGTACCGCCATGAGCGGCCTCGGCGGCGCCGATGCGCTCTTCGACCGCGCCGGTGAACGCGCCGCGCATATGGCCGAAGATTTCGCTCTCGATGAGTTCCTTCGGGATTGCGCCGCAGTTCAGCGCGATGAAACCGCCGCTGCGTCCTGAACGGGCGTGGACCGCGAGTGCCGCGAGTTCCTTGCCGGTGCCGCTTTCGCCGGTGACGAAGACGGCGGCCTTCGACGGCGCGACGCGGGCAATGGAGGCGTAGACATCGCGCATGGTGGCGGACGCGCCGATGAAGCTCTCGAACCCGGATTGGCTCTCATGAGGAATATCGGCGACGGGCCTGGCCGCGATGCAGGCGACCAGCTGTTCGATCAGGAGGCCGGGCAGGGCAATCGGCAGCGCGGCATCGGCGCCCTGTTGCAGCGCTTTCGCCGGATCGGCGATGCCCGCCACGACAAGCGGGCCCTGCATCAGCGGCCTGAGCCGCGCGATGGCCGCGGTGCCGAGCGTTCCACCGGCGACGAGCGCCGAAAAGCGAATGCCGCGCAGCCGTGCTTCGGCCGATTCGAGGCTGTCCGCGATTTCGACCTCGGCGTTGAGAAGTCCGGCTGCCAGAGCCGCAGCCATTCCCCGCGCGGCGATGGCGTCCGTCTCCGCCACCAGAATCCGCAGCCGCGCTGGCCCGAACGAGCCCGCCATGAAAACCATTGTCCTGAACTCCCCGCGCACACGCGGCCCTCAGCCTGGCCGCCAACGCTCGAAATCATCCCCGCAACACTTTCTCCCGTCAGGGTAAAGGAAGCGTCAAAGCGCTTGATTCGCGGATGTGGGGAAGCGTGGCTAAAGCATGGCGGCGCACGCGCGAATCTGCACATAGTTTCCGGGTTTACCCTTTGCGCCGGACCACATGCTGAAACCCGGGTCGATTTTCATTGCCTTCTGCATGGCGCTGGTCGCGGCTTCGCTGGCTGCAATTCTCGTTGTGGGCCTGGGTATGCATCTGCCGATGGCAATCGCCGGCGGCATTGCCGGCGTCACGGTCATCGCTCTCGTCAACAAGCTTGTCGTGCAGGGCGGCATGGCGCGCCCGGCGACGCTGCGCTTTTTCGAGCTTGAGGAGCGCATCGGGCTGATCGCCGAGCGTGTGCTGACCATCGAGCCGCGCCTGATGCGGATCGACCAGGCGGCGCAGGACACCGCGCGCCGCACCGTCGAGCCGATCGAAAAGGAAGTCGCGGAACTCGGCACGCTGGTGCGTTCGCTCGCCGAGCAGGTGCAGGCGCACGAGACGGCGCTGCAGGAACTGCCGGCCCGGCAGGCGGAGTGGGCGGTGGCGGAGCTGTCGCGCATTCCCGCAACCGAGCTGATGCGTTCGACGCATGCGCAGATCGAGGAAGATTTCTACGCCGATCCTGTTCCGACGTCCGCCACGGCGAGAATGACGACGCTTGATCCCACAAGGGCAAAGCAGATCCGCCGTGCGATCGAGACCGACGGCATCGAGCTTCATCTGCAGCCGATTGCGTCGCTGCCGCAGCGGCGGGTCATTCAATACAGCGTGCTGCCTTATCTGCGCGACGATGACGGTGTGCTGCTGCCGCCGGCCGATTTCCTCGCCGACGCGCGGCTGGCGGGTCTCCTGCCGGCGCTCGATGCGTTCGTTGTCGACAGGGCCATCCGGATCGCGCGCCGCCTGAAGGAACGCGACCGCGAGATCGTGCTGACCGTACATCTCGACGCAGTGACACTGAGCGCGCCGACCTTCACCCAGGACATCGCCAAGCGGCTCGACTCCAATGCCGATCTTGCAACGCATCTCGTCATCGGTTTCTCGCAAGAAGCGCTGTTCGGCTTCGGCAATGTCGAGGCGGAAATTCTGTCCAGCTTCGGCGAACGCAGCTTCCGTTTCGCGCTGACGGGCGTGCATGAACCCGATCTCGACGGCCAGGCGCTGCACACGCTCGGCATCCGCTATATGCACATGTCGTCCGAACTTCTGACCAATCCCGAACTCGCCAGGAATTCGGATATCCATCCGGCGGATCTGCCGGGCCTGATGCGCCGTCACGGTATTCTCCTGATTGCCGAGGGCACGGACACCGAAGCCAAGGTCGCCGACCTGCTCGACATCGACGTTCGCGCGGCGCGGGGGGCGGTTTTCGGCCTGCCGCGCCCGGTACGGCCGGAAATCTTCACAGGCGAAGACTCGGTGAAGAGGCCGGCGGTCAGTCCGGCCGCCCCGGAGCGTTCGGCGCAGCAATACCGGCCATTCCGCTCCATCTCCCGCCGCGCTTGACCCTGCGCCCCGGCTGGGGCACCTCCACTCCATGACCCAGACCTTTGTTTTGCCGCCCGGAGCGGGCCTTCGTTCGCTCGCTCCTCAATACGATGTCATTTTCTGCGACGTGTGGGGCGTGCTTCACAACGGCCTGTCGGCATGGCCGTCGGCTTCCGAGGCGCTTGTGAAATATCGCGAGCAGGGCGGCACCGTTATCCTTTTGTCGAATGCGCCGCGTCCCGCCGAGGCTGTGATGACAATGCTGGCGCGTCTCGGCGTTCCTCGCGAAGCCTATGACGCCGTGGTGACCTCCGGCGATGTGACGCGCATGGAACTCGACCGCCGCGGCACGAAGCTTCTCCATCATATCGGCCCAGCGCGCGATCTCGATCTGTTCCACGGCATCGAAATGGTCAGCGGCGAGGATGCATCCATCGTTGTCGTTACAGGGCTCGATGACGACGACGTCGAGACCCCGGATGACTATCGCGATCAGCTTCAGAAGATCGCCGAGCGCGGCCTCGAACTGATCTGCGCCAATCCGGATCGCGTGGTGGAGAAGGGCGGCACTCTCATCTGGTGTGCGGGCGCGCTGGCCGACGTTTACGAGGAGTATGGCGGCCGTGTCCTGCATATCGGCAAGCCGTTCCCCGGCGTGTACGAACAGGCGCTGCGGTTCGCCCTGAAGAAACGCGGCCAGGTTACGCCGAAATCGCGCGTTCTGGCGATCGGGGATTCGATCATCACCGACGTCGCCGGCGCCAATACATTTGGCATCGACTGCCTGTTCCTGACCGGCGGCATACATGCCGAGGATATCGGCCATCCGCCGCGTCACGCGGACTTTGCGAAAGTTCTCGAACCGGCGGCGTCGCCTCCCGTCGGCTGGTCGCACCGCCTGGCGTGGGATTTCTAGCCGAACAGATCGTTCTGCTTCGGCTTTGCGGCCGGTGCGGTTTTCGCGGTCTGTTTCGGCATGGAGCCGCCGGTCGCGACCGCGCCGACATCGCCGTCCTTGAACCTCAGTGTCAGCGCGTCTCCTGAAGAAACCGCCGTGGCCGCGCGGACAAGCCGGCCGTCCGCATGCGAGACGAGGGCAAATCCGCGTTCCAGCACGCCGTTATAGGAATAGGCGCGCAGCAGGCCGAAGGCGTGGTCGAGGCGGCGGTGAATGGCGGCGGCATAATGTGTATGCGCGCGCTTCTTGCGTTCTCCCAGCGCGGCAAGCCGTTCGCGGCAACGCTCCACCCGAGATATCAATACATGGCGCTGCAGCCGCCCGGCGGCATGCGAGAAGGCGACGCGCTTGCGCTGTGCATTGGCATGCAGGGCGGGATCGAGCCTCGCGCCGAGATTGTCGAGCCGCTGACGCGGCGTGGCAAGCAGGGCGTCGCGCGAGGGCAAGGCGCGTGCGGCGGAGCGGTATTCCGTGCGCCGCCGCTCGACGAAACGGCCGAGCGCGCCGATCAGCCGCCCGCCGCACGAGCCGACATTGGCCATGAGTTCGGTGCGTACTGGAACGGCGAACTCCGCCGCGCCGGTCGGCGTCGGCGCGCGGAGATCGGACGCGAAATCGATCAGCGTCGTGTCCGTCTCGTGGCCGACGGCCGAGATGATCGGGATCTGGCTGGCGGCGACGGCGCGCACCAGCGCCTCGTCGTTGAAGCCCCACAGGTCTTCCAGCGAGCCGCCACCACGCGCGACGATCAGCACATCCGGACGCGGAATCGGGCCGCCGGGCTCAAGCGCGTTGAAGCCCTGGATCGCGGCTGTCACTTCGGCGGCGCTGGTTTCGCCCTGCACGCGCACCGGCCACACGAGGACATGGCGCGGAAAACGGTCGGACAGGCGATGAAGGATGTCGCGGATGACGGCGCCCGTCGGCGAGGTGACGACGCCGATGACCTCTGGGAGGAACGGGATGGGCCGTTTGCGCTCGGGCGCGAAAATGCCTTCGGCGAGCAGGCGTTTCCGCCGCTCCTCGAGCTGGGCGAGCAGCGCGCCGGCGCCCGCGGGCTCGATGGCATCGACCATGATCTGGTAGCTGGATTTTCCGGCATAGGTCGTGATCTTGCCGGTGGCGATGACCTCAAGCCCTTCCTCCGGCTTGAACTTGAGCCGGCCGAACGTGCCCTTCCAGATGACCGCGTCCAGCCGCGCGGAATCGTCCTTCAGGGTGAAATAGCAATGGCCGGAGGAGTGCGGCCCGCGGTAGCCGGAGATTTCGCCGCGCACCCGGACATAGCCGAATGCGTCTTCGACCGTGCGCTTCAGATTGGCGGAAAGCTCCGAGACCGTGACCTCGGGGGCGTTGGAGGATGTGGATGTTTCGGACATGGTGTGACCTTACCACCGGCGGCATAGCGGGGAAAATGCGCGCGGCTTGGTTTCCGCTGCCACTCCCACGCGTTAAGAGAGGCGCATGAACGTTCTTCTCATCGGTTCCGGCGGTCGCGAGCATGCGCTCGCCTGGAAGCTCTCGCAAAGCCCGCGTCTCACGAAGCTCTACGCGGCGCCCGGCAATCCCGGCATCGCGCAGCATGCCGAGATCGTTGCACTCGATGTGAACGACCCGCCCGCCGTCGTGCGGTTCTGCGAGGCCGAGCAGATCGGGCTTGTGGTCGTCGGGCCGGAAGTGCCGCTTGTCGAAGGACTGGTGGACGAACTCGAGGCCGCGCAAATCCCGGCGTTCGGGCCGACGAAAGCCGCCGCCCAGCTCGAGGGCTCCAAGGCCTATACGAAGGAGCTGTGTGCGACCTACGACATTCCGACCGCGCGCCATCGCAGCTTTGTCGAGGCGGCGGGCGCCAAGGCCTATGTCCGCCAGCAGGGCGCGCCCATCGTCGTGAAGGCCGATGGCCTCGCGGCGGGCAAGGGCGTTGTTGTGGCCATGACGGTCGCCGAGGCGGAAGAAGCGATCGACATGATGTTCGCCGGTGGCCTCGGGTTGGCCGGTACGAATGTCGTGATCGAGGAGTTCATGACCGGCGAGGAAGTCTCCTATTTCTGTCTCGTCGATGGCGAGAACGTGCTGCCGTTCGGTTCGGCACAGGATCACAAGCGTGCGTACGAGGGCGATGAGGGGCCGAACACCGGCGGCATGGGGGCCTATTCGCCAGCGCCGGTTTTCACTCCCGATCTTGAAGAACGCGTCCTCAAGGAGATCGTCCATCCGACCGCACAGGCCATGAGCGCGCTCGGCAATCCGTTTCGCGGCGTGCTCTATGCCGGGCTGATGCTGACGCCGGACGGGCCGAAGCTCGTCGAATACAATGTCCGGTTCGGCGATCCCGAATGCCAGGTGCTGATGCGCCGGCTGCAATCCGACCTGCTCGAGATTTTGCTGGCGACCGCCAATGGCGCGTTGGGACAGGCGCAAGCGGAATGGTCGGATGATCCGGCGATCACCATCGTCATGGCGACCAGAGGCTATCCGGGCGATGTCGACAAGGGCTCGGAGATTCGCGCCGTCGAGGCGGCGAATGCCGTCGAGGGCGTGACGGTGTTTCAGGCCGGAACGAAGGCAGACGGAGAAACGCTGCGGGCCTGGGGGGGGCGCGTGCTCAATGTCACGGCATCCGGCAAAACCCTGAAGGAAGCACGCGAGCGCGCCTATGAGGCGGTGGACCAGGTCGATTGGCCGGAAGGGTTTTGCCGCCGCGACATCGGCTGGCGGGCTCTCGCGTCAAACTGATTGACGGCTGAGGGGGTTGCCCGTGCATACTGATGCGCCCTCTCAAGCGAATCACGCATGGAACACGGCTCGGCCCTACCGATAGAACTCATTGTTTTTCTCGCGGCGGCCGTCATTGCTCCGCCATTGTTCAATCGGCTCGGGCTTGGTGCGATTGTCGGCTATCTCGCCGCCGGGCTCCTGATCGGCCCTTCGGGTCTCGATATTTTCCATGATGCCGAAGGCACGCTGAAAATCGCCGAACTCGGCGTCGTTCTGCTGCTGTTTCTGATAGGCCTCGAACTCGAACTGTCGCGCCTGCTTGAAATGCGGCGCGATATTCTCGGTTTCGGCGCTGCACAGCTCGGACTCACCACGGCGGTCCTTACAGCCTTCGGCTGGTGGATGGGCCTTGATATAGACGGCGCGATCGCCGCCGCCTTCGCCCTCGCCCTGTCATCGACGGCAATCGCGACAAAAATCCTGGACGAGCGCGGACATTTCACCCGGTCGTATGGACAGCGGACGTTCTCGGTCCTGCTGGCGCAGGATCTCGCCATCGTTCCGGCTTTCGCGCTTATCCCGGCGCTTGCGGTCGGTGAGCAGAATTTCATCGATCCGTCCGCGGTCGCGCTTCACGTCGCGGCGGCGATCGGCGTGCTGTCGATCATTGTCGTGTCCGGACGCTACCTCATCAATCCTATCCTGCACTTCCTTGTCCGCAACGGCGGTCATGAAGTGATGATTGCCGCGGCCCTGCTGCTCGTCTTCGGCGCGGCGATCATTTCGGAGTCGGTCGGCCTGTCGATGGCGCTCGGCGCGTTTCTCGCCGGCCTGCTGCTGGCCGAGTCGAACTACCGGCACGAGCTTGAGGTCAATGTCGCACCATTCCGCAGCCTTCTGCTGTCGCTGTTCTTCATGGGCGTCGGCATGACCCTCGACCTCGGGATCGTGGCGGGCGCCTGGCATTATCTTCTGTTTGCGCTGGTCGTGCTGACGGCGGTGAAGTTTGCCATCGCTTCCGGCGTGGCGCTTTGGCGCGGCTCCTCGCGCGCCGACGCCATTCGGGTCGGTTCGCTGCTGACACCAAGTTCCGAATTCGCTTTCGTCCTGCTGCCGCTTGCGGTCTCCACCGGTCTTTTCAATCGCGATATCGGTCAGCTCATCCTCGCGCTCGGCGTGCTGTCGATGATGATTGGCCCGCCCATGATCGCGATTCTTGAGCGTGTTGCGGTGCGCCTGAGAAAGCCCGTAACGACGGAAGGGATCGAGAAGGCCGAAGCGCTGGATGGTCACGGGCGCGCCGCGCTCGTTATCGGTTTCGGCCGTTTCGGCCAGGCGGCGGCCCAGTTCCTTCTGACCGAGGGGGTCGAAACGACCCTCGTCGACAACAATGTCGAAGGTGTACGCCTTGCCGCACGATACGGGTTCAAGGTCTATTACGGCGACGGGTCGCGTATTGACGTTCTGCGGGCCTGCGGCGCGCAGGATGCGCGGATCATACTGGTCTGCGTTCACGATCCCGAATTGTCGCTGCAGATCGTCGATCTCGTGGCGCGCGAGTATCCGCTGGCGAAGATATTCGTGCGTGCGATCACCCGCGAGCACGCCATCGAACTTCACAATCGAAACGTGGAATTCGAAGTCCGGGAAACGTTGGAGAGTGCGATGCAGCTCGGCCATGCGGCGTTGCGCGCTCTCGGTTTCAGCGAGGACCGGGCGGCGAAGGTCGAAGCCGATATCCGCCGCCGGGATTTCGAGCGATTGGAATTGCAGCGCGCGGAGGGGCTGGATGCCGGCAAGCACCTTTTGCACCGAAGTCCGGACGAACCGCTGCTCGGAACAGCGCAGCCCGGTATTGCTCTCAATCCTGAAGCGGAGGCGGTGCTGGGCGGAAAACAAAATCCACGCAAGAGACCAGCCGGGAAACATCTCGCCGTAAAGACAGGAACCGCGAAGAAAAAGCCGGCGCGGTCCAGCAAAAAAGCGGGCTGAAACCCGCTTTTTTGTTACTCGGCAACAAGTTCGGGCGTTTTGCCCGTCATCGCCTCGCGGCGGCGGGCCCGGGCCGCGGCACGGCGCTCGATGGCGATAACCGCGAGACGCCGGGTCGGATCGCGCCACAGCGGTTCGGAGAAGGCCGTGGCGATATCGCTTTCGGTCAGGCCGATATCGGCCAGCATGCGGCTGTCGAAACGCGCCAGCGTGCGTCCGGCCTCATACCGGTTCACAACGGCATTCAGGGCGGCGGCCACCGCAAGGCCGATGTCCTGAACATATGACAGAGCGGAACTCAGGGAGCCCGCGCTGCGATGGAGTGACTGTGCCATCTGGTGCTCCTTTCAATGGGTTGGAGACGCTCTCAGGGGCGGAAAGCCATCCGGCGATTCGACCCCGAACCGCATAAATGTTCCTCGGCCATTGATAAGTGAAACGAATAGTTTTAATGCTATCCATTAGCAAAGCTGATACGGAGCCAGGTGCCATGAGCGCGCTTCTTGATGTCGACCAGCTCAAAACCTTCGTAGCGATCGCCGATACCGGTTCGTTCACCAAAGCGGCGGATGTGGTTCACAAGACGCAGTCTGCCGTGTCCATGCAGATGAAGCGGCTGGAAGAGCGCATCGGCAAACCGATCTTCTCCCGAGACGGCCGCCAGTCAAAGCTGACGGAGGAGGGCGAGCGCCTGCTGGATTATGCGCGGCGCATCGTGAAGCTCTCGGCCGAGGCCGTCTCCGCCCTGGCCGACGCCGACCTCGCGGGGCATGTCCGGCTCGGCGTGCCGGACGATTACGCGGATCGTTTCCTGCCGGAGATCCTGGCGCGCTTTTCCCGCTCGAACCCGCGCGCGGAAGTATCGGTGCTCTGCGAGCCTTCGCTCTCCCTGAAAGACCGGATATCGGCCGGCAATCTCGATCTTGCGATCGTCACGCACTACCAGGACCTTTTCAGCGACGCCCAGATCATCCGGCAGGAACAGCTTTACTGGGTGACGTCGCAGCGCTCGACCGTCCATGAGGAAACGCCGCTGCCGCTGGCGATGGCCGGAGTCACCTGTGCGTGGCGCAAGGCTGCCGAGGAACGTCTCAAGGAAGAGAGCCGCCCGTTCAGGGTGCTGTACGCCAGCCCGAATTCAACCGCCATCAACGCCGCCGTTCTTGCCGGGCTTGCAGTGTCTGTATGTGCAGAAAGTTCGCTCCGCCCCGGCATGCGGGTGCTCGGTCCGGCCGATGGCTATTCAGCGCTGCCGCCGATCAGGATCGCACTGCTGCGCTCGCCACACGGCAAGTCGCCGGTGCGGGAGGCGCTGGCCGATCACATCGTCTCCAGCCTCGACAACCTGTCCGAAAGCCGCGTTGCAGCGCAGTAGCGGTTAGTGAGTCGCCGGCGCCGGACTGCGCCACAGCACCAGCACATTTCCGGCGGCGACGAGGGCGAGGCCCAGGAACGACCAGGCCGTCCATTCATAGCCTTCGTACTGACCGGAGATCATCAACGCGAAAACCGGAAACAGAACGGTCATGTATCCGGCGCGCGCCGGGCCGATCCGCCGGAGGAGCGACAGGTAAGTCCAGAAGGCGATGACGGAGGCGACCAGCGCGAGAAATATCAGGGCGCCGATATAAGCCGCGGTCCATTCGATCTGGAATGCATGGCCACGCAACAGCGAAATCAGGAACAGGAAAACGCTGCCATAGGCCATGCCCCACGCGGTGGCGGGCGCGAGCGCAACGCCGTGCGTCTGTATCTTTGCCGATATGAAATTGCCGGTGCAGAAAAACAGAGTCCCGGCGATGCACAGCATCAGGCCGCCGAGATGTCCGTATCCGAACTCAAGGATTTCCGGGAGGAAAAGGGCGGAGACACCAACGACGCCGATCACCGATCCCGCTGCCACTTTCCATGGAACGGGGCGCCTCAAGAATGCCGATTGCATGATGACATTGATCGGCGCCGCCAATGCGAACACGACCGCCATCATGCCGGAAACCAGTATCAGGCCGCTGTAGTAGAAGAGGACGAAATTGCTGGAAAACAGCGTGATCCCGAGCGCGGCGAACATGGCATGTTCCCGGCGCGTATAGCCGCCGAGCCTGTCACCGCGCCATGCGCACCACGCAAACATGAATGCGCCGGCGATCAGAAAACGCCATAGGATAGAGACTTCCGGAGCGACAATGCCGAGCTGAAGGCGCACGCCGATCCAGCTTGTCGACCACGCAAAGAGCAAGAGCGCGGCGAGCGTGAGATCGGTGCGGCCGAGGACGGCGCCCGGGGTGTCCGGTGTCATGCCGCATATGCCTCCCGGCGATGGCGGGGCGCAAACAAGCTCTGGTGATGGCTCTCATTCATGCCTGTGATGACGCGCGATCCGCGCCTGCCACAGGCACAGGAGCGGCGTCACGATCAACTCCATGCCGAGACCGAACACCATGGGCGCGGGCGGAACGCCGTAGGCGAGGCCGGCGAGGCGCGCAACGCCGCCGACGAACACGATTGCGGTCAGGAGGCGAAAACGCCTGCCGTGCGTCTCAATTCGCGGGATGCTGAACCAGAACGCAAGGCCGATCGCGAACAGCAGGCCCGACAGATAGCGGACATGGCTGTCGAGCGAGAGTCCGTCCGCGCCATCCGGCACCATCGAGGCGCCCTTGATCATGCCAAGCAGCCCGGCAAAGACCGGAACGCAGCCGGCGATGGCGACGACGAACTGGAGGAGGCGCCGCTCGGCGCTCAATAGGCTTCCTCGAAGAAGGCCGGATCGACCGAGCGGGCCCACGGGCCGCGCCAGCGCGCGAGCAGATCCTCGGCATTGGAGGCGCCGCCGTCGACGATCTGGTCCAGTGTTGCGAGATAGATCGTCTCGTCATCGCCAAGACCGTTCTCGCGGGCGCGGGCGACAAGTCCTGCGCGCGACAGATCAAGCGTGTCCTTCGCGACATCGCGCAGGGAGCGGTTGCGGATACGCGCCGAAAGGCCAAGCTTCGGAACGTCGCGGCGAAGCTGGCCGCGCTCCTCCGCCGTCCAGTCCTTCACAAGTTCCCACGCTCCGTCGAGGCTCGGCTGATCGTAAAGCAGGCCGACCCAGAAGGCGGACAGCGAACAGATGCGGCTCGTGCGCCCGACATCGGCGCCGCGCATTTCGAGATAGCGCTTGACGCGCACCTCGGGAAAAATCGTCGTCAGGTGGTTCGACCAGTCCGACATCGTCGCGCGTTCGCCCGGCAATGCCTCAAGTTTTCCGGCCAGAAGATCGCGGAAGGAAGCTCCGGCAACGTCGTGGTATGTATCGCCGCGCTTGACGAAATACATCGGCACATCGAGCGCGTAATCGACATAGCGCTCGTAGCCCATGCCATCCTCGAAAGCGAAGGGCAGCATGCCGGTGCGGTCGCCGTCGGTGTCCAGCCAGATCTGCGAACGCATCGAAAGAAAGCCGTTCGGCTTGCCGTCGGTGAAGGGCGAATTGGCAAAGAGGGCGGTTGCGATCGGCTGCAGCGCCAGCGAGACGCGCAGCTTCTGCACCATGTCGGCTTCGGACGAGAAGTCGAGGTTCGTCTGTACGGTTGCAGTGCGGAACATCATGTCGAGACCATGTCCGCCGACCTTCGGCATATAGCCGGACATGATCCCGTAGCGTCGCTTCGGCATCACCGGCGTTTCCGCCAGCGTCCATTTCGGCGACATGCCGAGCGACAGGAAGCCGATGCCGAGCGGCTCGGCGATCTGGCGGACCTGAGCGAGATGGGAGTGCAGCTCGCGGCAGGTGCCGTGGATGGTTTCGAGCGGCGCGCCCGACAACTCGAACTGGCCGCCTGGTTCCAGCGAGATCGCTCCGCCGCCGGTCACATCGAGAAGGCCGATGATGTGGCCGTTCTCCATGATTGGCTCCCAGCCGAGCAGGGCCTGCATGCCCTCAAGCAATGCGCGGATGCCGCGCCTGCCTTCGTAGGAAACCGGCGTGTGGTCGGCTTTGCAAAAGGGGATTTTTTCGTGCTCGGTGCCGATGCGAAAACCGGCTTCCGGTTTGGCTCCCTTGGCGAGCCACGCAACCAGCTGGTCGCGCGACTCGACGGGGGTCATGTCGATCTGATCGCGCGCCATGGTCCTCTACGCCTTGCGGGGAGAGAGACCTAGGCGCTCCGAAGCCTTACGTCCAGATAGGCGTTAAGCCACACCGGACTGCGAGACGACAACTTCCGTGCCGATCGGCACGCGGTTGTAGAGGTCGATGATGTCCTGATTGAACAGGCGGATGCAGCCGGACGACATGGCCTGGCCGATCGAGCGCGGCTGGGTCGTGCCATGAATCCGGAAATAGGTGTCCTTGCCGTTCTGGGCGAGGTAGAGCGCCCGCGGTCCCAGCGGATTGGTGATGCCGCCGGGCATGCCTTCAGGCCATTTGGCGGCCTCCGGATCGCGCTCCATCATTTCCTTCGGCGGATGCCATTTCGGCCATTCCTGCTTGCGGTCGATGACCGCGCGGCCGGACCATGCAAAGCCCTCGCGGCCGACGCCGACGCCATAGCGCATCGCCGTGCCGCCCTTCTCGGTCAGATAGAGGAACTTGTTGGCGGTATCGACGACGATCACGCCGGGTTTTTCACCCGTGATGTTCGGCACGCGTTGGCGCAGATATCGCGGGTCGACGCGCTTGGTGTCGATTGCCGCGATGGGCCAGGGTTCGCTCGCGATCGGCCCATATCCGCTCGCATAGACCGTGCCGACCGGTTCGGAAACGGCAACACCCAGGCTGTTGCCTCCCCCGCTCGTCTGACAGGCGGCGAGAAAGAGCGGCAGGCCGGCGACAAAGGCGCGGCGGCTCATGCGGCCGGCGGAATCGGACATGTTGGTCATTGCGAAAAGGACCCTCGGATGCGGCGGAAGTCTTGGCCAGCAGTAGCCACGCATATGCGACGCCCGCCAGCCGAAAACCTCTCACGTCCCCGTGTAGATGCGAGAGGTTTCGCCCGTGTTGCGCCCGCGACACGGAATTGAAATCCCAAATGTGGAGATCAGAGGTCGCCGAGACTGGCCTGTACCAGAGCGAGAGCTGCGACAGCGGCAGTATCCGCTCTGAGGATGCGCGGTCCGAGCGAGATGGCCGTGACGCCGGGATGTTTGAGCAGCAAGCTCCGCTCGGATTCGTCGAAACCGCCCTCCGGGCCGACCAGGACGGCCAGTGGCCCTTTTTGAAGCGTGTTCAGGACCGCGAGCGGGTTGTCCATATCGGCGCCCTCATCGCAGAAGATCAGGCGGCGGTCTTCATTCCAGTTTGAGAGAACCTGCTCAAGCTTTTGCGGTTCCTCGATTTCCGGAATGTTGAGAATGCGACATTGCTCGGCGGCCTCGATGGCGTTGGCGCGCATGCGGTCGAGATTGACGCGCCCGGCCTGGGTGCGCCGTGTCATGACGGGCTGGAGGCGGGAGGCGCCCATCTCGACGGCTTTCTGCACCATGTAGTCGAGCCGTGCGTGTTTCAGGGGAGCGAACAGGTACCAGAGATCGCCGGGCGGGGTCTGGCCCCGCATCCGGTCGCGCAGCGCGAGCACGGTTTTCTTCTTGCCGGCTTCGGCGATTTCCGCCCGCCACTCGCCGTCGCGCCCGTTGAACACCAGGACGTCGTCTCCGGCACCGAGACGCAGCACATTGCGGAGATAATTCGACTGATCGGGCTCCAGCGGTATGGTGGCGCCCGTCGTCAGATCGTCGTCCAGAAAAAGGCGGGGCGCCGCGAAATCATAATTGGTCATGTAATGACGTCAGGACCCGCCGCCGGCGACCTTGCTGGCGAAGAGCGCGATGGCCTTCTGATAATTCGTGCTCTTGTTCCAGCCGGCGAGCGCGGGCTGGTCCCAGCCGCCGCCTTTCGACCAGCCATAGCCCCGCAGATAATTCGCGGTGGAGGCCAGCACATCGGCCTGGCTGCGGATCAGATCCTTCTTGCCGTTGCCGTCGAAGTCAACGGCGAAACGTACATATGACGACGGCAGGAACTGGGTCTGGCCGATCTCGCCATGGCCGGCGCCTTTCAGTTCTGCCGCGCTCATGTCGCCGCGGTCGATGATGGTGAGCGCGGCAAGAAGCTCGCGCTGGAACAGATCGGTGCGCCGACAGTCATAGGCGAGGGACGCGAGACCCGGGAGGATCGGCTTATTGCCGACGAAACCGCCAAAATCAGTTTCCATGCCCCAGATCGCCAGGAGCACCGGCGCCGGAACGCCGTATTGCGCCTCGATGCGCTGGAACAGCCCGGCATGCGATTTCAGATATTGCTTGGCACGGCTGACGCGCGCCGCCGTGACTCGCTTGGCGGCGAATTGTTCGAACGATCCCTTGAAGCTCGCGCGCACCTTGCGGTCGAAGGCGATCGTCGCGGTATCGAGTTTGATGCCGTTGAGGGCGGAGAGTCCGCGCTGTCCGACACCCCTGGCTTTGGCCTCTTGCCTGAAACTGTCGATGAAAGCCGAGAATCCCCCGGGCGGTTCGCACTGGGCGGCCAGAGCCGGAAAAGCGGAAGCGACAAGTACCGAGGCGGCGATCAGCAGGGCCGGCAATGCGGGCATGTGGCGGGTTTCCGGTGGATGTTCCTGCCGAAGATAGCCTTTTTCAGCAGGACGGCTAGAGTTCTGCTTCTCATGGTTTCAACTTCGGAATCCGTCGCCGACGCGCCGTCAGGCAATTGGGTCGACCGGTATGCGCCGGCCTGGCTGAAACCGTTCGCGCGCCTTGCGCGTTGGGACCGCCCGATCGGCGTATGGCTCCTGTTCTGGCCATGCGCCTGGAGCGCGGCGCTCGTCGCGACCGCCACAGGGAAGCCGGCGCCGAACGTCCTGCATCTGATCCTTTTCCTTATAGGTGCGTTCGTCATGCGCGGCGCCGGCTGCACCTGGAACGATATCGTCGACCGTGACATCGACGCCAAGGTGGAGCGTACGGCGCGGCGGCCCATTCCTTCGGGGCAGGTCGGCGTCAAACAGGCGCTGGGCTTCCTGGCGCTCCAGCTTGTCGTCGCCCTGGTCGTGTTGCAGCAGTTCAACCTGATCGCCATCGCCCTTGGCTTTGTCGCGATCCTGCCGGTTGCCACCTATCCGTTCATGAAGCGCGTCACCTGGTGGCCGCAGGCCGTGCTTGGCATCTGCTTCGGATGGGGCGCGCTGATGGGCTGGGCGGCGTCCGAGGCCAGCCTGTCGGGCGCATCCAACCTTCTGTTCCTTGGCGCAATTCTCTGGGTCATCGGCTATGACACGATCTATGCGCTGCAGGATATCGAGGACGATGCACTGGCCGGCGTGAAGTCCACCGCGCGGCTGTTTGGCGCGAGGGTGAAGCCGTGGCTCTGGGGCTTTTATGGCGGCGCGGTGTTCATGATCGGCGCCGCGCTGGTCTCGGCGAATGCCGGGTTTGCCGCATGGCTCGGCCTGATCGCCTTTGCCGCGCATCTGTTCTGGCAGGTGCATGTGCTTGACCCGTCGGATCCGGCGCATGCGCTTGCCTTGTTCAGATCGAACAAGACGGCCGGGTTGATTCTGTTTGCCGGGTTCGCGGCGGATGCTGCCCTGCGGGCGATCTAGCGATCACTCGCGCGCGATGATCTCGCGTTCGTCGCGGTGCACGAACGGCACCAGCGGCAGTTTGGCCGTGCGGCGGCGGCCGAGAAAACGCGGACGCCGTCCCGATAGCAGCGAATGCCGCCGGCGCGGGCGCGGACGGCCGACCTGCACATCGCCGAGCTTTGTTTCGGCGCAGACCGTGTTTCCGTCCATGCCTTCCATCAACAGCGGCAGGCCAAGGGTCGAACCCCATTTCCGCCATTCGGCAATGACGTCGGTATCGTCGTCGGCCTCGAAGAGAATGACTTCAAGGCCCGTGTCGGCATGCGACAGCACCACCGAGACGCGGTCTTCGAACTCCGTTTCACCCTGCAGCAGGCGGATGGCGACACCGCGATACGCCGTGAGCGGCAGATTGATGCGCATCGCCACATCGCTGATGCGGCGCGCCAGCACGACCCGGTCTGTCTCGAGCGTGACGGCGCGTTCTCCGCCGTCCGCCGAAGCATCGTGATTCTTGAAACTCAGAGGAAGCTGCGTCGGGTCGAGCCTTTTGGACCTGACCCGCGCGGCGGCTTCGAGAATTTCCGTCTGACGCCTCACAAAACTACTCCCTGACTGTCTCTTTTCTTGGACAGTGCTTTTGTATGCGGGAGATTATGCTTCTTCAGCTTCCAAAAGGCCTTAAGGTGTCTAGTTAATCAAAGCTGACCTTCGGTTTTGGTGTAAAATGCTTTGATGTCGCAATAAGAATACCTTTACCTTGTAAAGCGCGCTCGCGACCTTGCCCCCGGGAGAACAGGGGGTTAACTCCCGTGACGCCCATTTTCTGCCGGAGCCCCTCTTGGCCGCCTCTCGCGCCGAGCTCGAACAACTGAAATCCTCTCTTGGCGGAATAATCCGTGAAGCCGGAGAGATCGCGCTCGGCTTCGCGCGCTCGGGCGCAAAGCGCTGGACGAAGGGGGATACCTCGGTCGTCACCGAGGCGGATCTCTTCATCGACAACTTTTTGCACGACAAGCTCGGCGCGCTCGACAGCGGCATAGGCTGGCTGTCGGAGGAAACCGCCGACACGCCCGACCGGCTGGACCGCGAGCGGGTCTGGATCGTCGATCCGATCGACGGCACGCGGGCTTTTGTCGAGGGCGTGCCGGTTTGGGTGATCTCCGTTGCGCTGGTCGAGCAGGGCCGGCCTGTCATGGGGATGATCTACAACCCGACCAAGAACGAGATGTTCGAGGCCATCACCGGCACCGGCGCCTTTCTCAATGAGAAGCAGATCAATGCCTCGCCGCGCGAACTGCTCGCAGGCGCCGAGATCATCGGCCCGCGCGCGATGATGGAGGATCTCGATGGCATCGGCGCCGAGATTGCCCGCGCGCCTTATGTTTATGCGCTGGCCTATCGCATCGCCGGCGTCGCGGCGAACCGGGTCGATGCCGCGGTGGCGTCGACGCGCGCCAAGGATTGGGACATCGCCGCCGCCGATCTCATTCTTCAGGAGGCGGGCGGCAAGCTTCTTGAAATCGACGGCGAACTGCCGCGTTACAATCTGCCCGCGCCGGTGCACCGGCCTCTTATTGCAGCAACCGAACCGCTCAACGCCGCGATCCGCTCCGCGCTGCTTCTTGCCGGCGCGACACCGCGAAGCTGGGCGGGGTGAGGACAGACATGACCGACAATGCGACCGACAAACCCCAGCTTCTCCACCTTGTGTTCGGCGGCGAGCTGGAAGACATCTCGGGCGTCACCTTCAAGGACCTCGCCAGCCTGGATATTGTCGGCGTCTATCCCGATTATGCCAGCGCGCAGAAAGCCTGGAAGGCCAAGGCGCAAGCGAGCGTCGATAACGCGCAGATGCGCTATTTCGTTGTTCATCTTCACAGACTTCTCGATCCGTCTTCCAGCCAGCGCGGTTGAGATTCAGCGGTGCGCAAGCAGTTCAGAAAAAAGATAAAGACGCTTGCCCGCCATCCCGTTGCGCTGAACGCGGCGGGCTCGCTTATCGCGCTGTATGTGCGCTTTGTCGGCATCACGACGCGCTGGCGGCGCGACCCAGCGGACGCCGTTGCCGTGCTCGGCGACGATGTGCCGGTCATTATCGCGATGTGGCACGGCCAGCACCTGTGCATTCCGCTCGGCTGGCCGAAGCAATGGCCCGGCTATGCGCTCGTGGCACGGCATCGCGACGGCGAGATCAATGCGATCGCACTCGAAAAGCTCGGTATTCGTCAGGTGCGCGGGTCCGGCGCGAACGAGGCAAGCGGGAGGGCCGTGGCGCAGCGCGGCGGCGTTGCGGCGCTGCGCGCGATGCTGCGCACGCTGCAGAACGGCGGCTCAATGGCGCTGACGGCCGATGTGCCGAAAATCGGCGGTATCGTTGGGCCAGGCATCGTGACTCTTGCTGCAATGAGCGGGCGCCCGATCTATCCTGTCGCTGTTGTGACGCGGAACGCGATCCATCTCGATACGTGGGACAATGCAAGCATTGCCTTGCCATTCGGCAAAGGCGCGATCGTTTTTGGTGAAAAGATTTTGGTGGCACGGGGTGCGAACGCCGAGGAACTTGAGGAGGCTCGCAAGGAAGTGAGCCGGAGCCTCGACCGCGTCCATGCGCGCGCCTACGAACTTGTCGGCGGCAGGCCCTGGCGGGTACGGAATGGCGAGTAAGCCTTTTCTCCTTCGTCTTTACACCTCGACCCTGGGGGTCGGAGGACCTACGGCCGCATGGGCCCTGCTGAACTGGCGGCTGCGCGCCGGAAAGGAAATGGCGACGAGGATCGGCGAGCGGCGGGGCAAGCCCAGCCGCCAGAGGCCCGATGGGTTTCTTGTCTGGGTGCATGCCGCCAGCGTCGGGGAACTCATTTCCGTGCTGCCGCTGATCCAGCAGCTTGTCGATCGCGGCTTCTTTGTTCTCGTCACGTCGGGAACCATCACATCCGCGCGGCTCGCCGCGGTGCGGCTGCCGCCGGAAGCGGTGCATCAATTCGTGCCGCTCGATATTCCGCGTTACGCGCGCCGTTTCTTCGACCATTGGCGGCCGAATCTTGCGATCTTCACCGAGTCTGAACTCTGGCCGAACCTGTTCGCCGAGGCGGAAAAGCGCGCGGTGCCGATGGTGATCGCCAATGCGCGCATGTCGCAGCGTTCGTTCAACAGATGGATGAAGGCGCGCCCCGTCATCCGGCACATGCTGGAGAGCATCGATCTGTGCCTCGCGCAGTCGAACACTGACGGACGGCGGCTCGCGGCGTTGGGCGCCCCCCGGGTCGAGACCGCCGGCAATCTCAAATTCGATGTGCCGCCGCCGCCGGTTCAGCAACAGGCACTCGACCGACTGAAGAATGCGATCTTCGGTCGGCCCGTCTTTCTCGCCTCATCCACGCATCCGGGCGAGGATGAAATCATCGTCCGCGTTCATGCCCGATTGAAGCAGCGCGCACGGAACCTCTTGACCATCATCGTGCCGCGGCATCCCGAGCGGGGTATGGACATCGTGGAAGCCGCGCAGGAAATAGGCCTCGATGCCGATCTGCGCACACGCATCGAACTTCCTGACTGGAACAACGACATCTTCGTCGCCGATACGATCGGCGAGCTCGGCCTGTTTTACCGCATCGCGGACGTGGCTTTCGTCGGCGGCTCGCTGGTCGAGCATGGCGGGCAAAATCCTATCGAGCCGGCCAAGCTCGGCGTGCCGATCCTGCATGGTCCCTATGTCGGCAATTTCGTCGATATTTATCGCGCGTTCGACGAGGCGCAAGGCGCGCTGGAGATTACCGACAACGAGACGTTCTCCATCGCGGTGTCCGGACTTCTCGCGGATGTCTCGACGCGTGAAATGATGCGCCGCGCCGCGTTCGGCGTTCTCGAAAAGAGCTCCGGCGCGCTTGAGCGGACGATGGCCGCGATCGAGCCGTATCTGATGCAGATGACGCTGACCCGGTCCTGATGCGCGCGCCCGGCTTCTGGTGGCGCACGCCGCCGTCATTCACCGCGCGGCTGCTCGCTCCACTTGGTTGGGTTTATGGCAGCATTGCACGGCGGCGGATGGAAGGGCAGGGCGAGATCGCGTCCATACCGGTGATTTGTGTCGGCAATCTTGTGACCGGAGGTGCGGGGAAGACACCCGCGGCAATCGAGATCGCGCGGCTGCTGGTTCTGGCGGGTAGAAAGCCGGTGTTTCTGACCCGCGGCTATGGCGGCGGGGAACGTGGGCCGCTTGCCGTCGATCCGGCGCGGCACGCGGTCGCCGATGTCGGCGACGAGCCGCTGCTGCTCGTGCGCACAGCGCCCTGCGTCGTTGCGAAGGATCGCGCCGCCGGTGCGCGGCTTGCCGCCACTTTGGGCGATGTGATCGTGATGGATGACGGCTTTCAGAACCCGTCGCTCAGAAAAAATCTTTCATTCCTTGTGGTCGATTCAGAGGTCGGCATCGGCAATGGATTGTGCATGCCGGCGGGTCCACTCCGCGCGCCGCTCGAGCCGCAGCTTCGCCGCGCCGATGCAGTGATTGTTGTCGGAGACGGCGAGGCCGCGAACCGGCTTACAGCGCGCAAGCGCCCGCCGGTCCTGCGCGCTCGTCTTGTCCCGGACACGAAGGCCACGGGAGGTCTGAAAGGAAAGAGGGTGCTCGCTTTCGCGGGAATCGGACGGCCGCAGAAATTCGCCGGCACCCTGAAGGGGCTCGGCGCGGATGTCGTGCGGCTGGCCGATTTTCCGGATCATCATGTCTTCACGGCAAGCGAAGCACGCGATCTCCTAGAGGAAGCGCGGCGCGGCAAACTCCTTCTGGTGACGACGGAGAAAGACAAGGCGCGGCTCGCCGGGGCCGCGCTGAAGGAACTGCGCGAGGCAACGATCGCCGTTCCCGTGCGGATGGCCTTCGACAAGCCGAAAATGCTGACCGCCGGCCTGGCCAGGCTGTGGAACTGATTACAGCTTCGGAAGAAGCTTCAGCTCCTCGAGACGCTGCAGCGCGATCTCGGGGCTGGCATAGGCCTCCTGCCTCTCGGCTGACCAATAACGCAGCTCATCCAGCGGGATCGCTTGCCCGGTCACGGCACAGCGCACATGGCTGCCCGGTCTCAGGACGCGAAAATCGCCATCGAGATAACGGACCTCGGCCTCTGTGGCCGGGCGGGGAGGGATGCGTTCATGCCGGTTCATGCGTCCCGCCTAGATAGCGTGCCGGGAAGCATTTCGCCACATCGCCCGTTCAGTCGTCGCTGAACATGTCGTCGACCTTCTTCTGGTCGACGCCCTTGCCGGCCAGCTGCGGACCGTTGAGGAGCAGTTTTTCGGCGCGCTTTGCCCGGGCCGCTTCACGTTCATCAAGAAAGCCCTGGACATCCTTGGCCTGAACCGCTTCGGCAAAACGGCCTACGCGGGCCTCGATCATCTGCAGCGTTTCGACCACTTTGGCGACGCGCTGGCCGGTGATGTCCTGGAACGAGCAGGCCTCGAAGATCTTCATGACGTGGTCGTTCACCAGCGCCTGGTAGGTCTTCATATCCTTCACGTCCGCTGCCATCAGGGCCTCGGCGTTTTCCATGATCGTATTGGTGGCGTCTTCCGTCGCCTTGATGATCGCGTCGAGCTCCTGCCCGGCGGCCGGAATGCGGCTTTCTTTCAGATCGTTGACCTGAAAGACGCCGATTTCCTGCTTCATGTTCTCGATATAATGCGCGATGTCGCGCAGTTCCTTGTAAGTCGTCGCGTCCATGCTTTCGCAGAAGGACTGCATGCTTTCAGCGGCAAGGGCCGCCAGCTTCATGACTTCCGCGAAGCTGGGTTCAGCCTTTGTTTGCGCGCTTGCGAAATCGCGCATTTCTTCGAAGTGGACCTTTTTTGCCTTTGCCATGATGGCACTCCATAGCGGCCGGATTTTTCCGGTCTTGCTTCAGTCCCCGAAAACAGCGTCGATCTTGGATTTCAGCGTCTGCGCGTTGAACGGCTTGACGATGTAGTTGTTAACGCCGGCCTTTTTGGCGGCGATGACATTTTCTGTCTTGGATTCGGCGGTGACCATGATGAACGGCGTGCGCGACAGTTTCTCGTCGGCGCGAACTTCCTTGAGAAGCTCGTAGCCAGTCATCGGCTCCATGTTCCAATCGGAGATGACAAGCCCGTACTTCTTCTCGCGCATCTTGCCGAGAGCTTCGGACCCGTCCGCTGCTTCATCAACATCATCAAAGCCGATCTGCTTGAGCAGATTGCGGATGATGCGGATCATTGTCTTGTAGTCGTCGACGACGAGGATCGGCATCGTATGATCGACCGACATGGTGAACCCCCAGATACACGCGTCTTCTGACGCAAATTATTGCCCGCGGGCACCTGTCCTGGGCCCGATGTTCGACAGAAATACCCGCAATCGATTGAATATCCGGTTAACTAGGAACACTGGTTGCGGCCCGGCTTGACCTCTGTCGGGGCTCCCGGCAGGTTCCGCCGCGCAATGGTCCCGACCCCGGATTCGCCCCTGTGAACGTGCCGCTCCCCCCCGGATTCAGCCTGGTGCGCAGTCTGGGAGACGTGCCTGAGGCCCTGAGGGGCGGGGCCGTGGCCATCGGAAATTTCGACGGGGTGCATCTCGGCCACAAAGCGGTTCTGGCCGCGGCTCGTGAGGAGGCGGGGAGCGGGGCGCCCGCGCTGGCGCTGACCTTCGAGCCTCACCCGCGAACTTTTTTCCGCCCGGATCATCCGATTCCGCGCCTGACCCCTCCGAGGGAAAAGCGCCTGCTGCTGTCTCATGAGGCGCTGGACGGCATGGTCGAACTGACCTTCGACGCCGGTCTGTCGGGGCTGACGGCCGAAGAATTCGTCCAAACGGTCCTGGTGGATGCTCTGGAAGCTTCCGCCGTGGTGGTCGGCTGGGACTTTCATTTCGGCAAGAACAGGGGCGGCTCCCCGGCTTTCCTTCAGGAAGCGGGAGCGAGCCACGGATTCCGGGTGAAAGTCGTCGAGCCGTTTGGCGGTTCGGAGCCGGTGTCGTCGAGCCGTATCCGGGATCTGTTGCGCGAGGGCGAAGTCGCCGCCGCCAACCGCCTGCTCGGCCATCGCTGGTTTGTGCTCGGCGATGTCATTCACGGCGAGAAGCGGGGGCGCGAACTCGGCTATCCTACGGCGAATATCGCGCTGGCGCCGGAAACCCCGCTGGCTCACGGCATCTACGCTGTCCGGATCGCCTTCGACGGCGTGATCCGTGACGGCGTCGCCAGCTTCGGCCGCCGGCCGCAATTCCATGACGACGCGCCGCCGCTGCTCGAACCTTATGTGTTCGACTTCAAGGGCGACCTCTATGGAAAGACGCTAGGGGTCGAGTTTATCGCCCGCCTGCGGGGCGAACAGAAGTTCGACAATGTCGATGCCCTGGTCTCGCAGATGCACCGGGATGCGATCGAAGCCCGGCGCATTGCGTCAGGTCCGGTCGATCCGCTGGCCCCCAGCGCCATCGGCTAGGCTTTCCCCCGGAGCGCCCCCTTGCTATGACGCGCGCCTCATGACCGATGCCAAGACCGCGCCTGTGCGCGACTATTCCGAGACGCTGTTTCTCCCCAAGACCGATTTCGCGATGCGGGCCGAGTTGCCCAAGCGCGAGCCGGGCCTTCTCGATCGCTGGGCGCGCATGGGTCTTTACCAGCGCCTCCGCAATGCCGGTAAGGGGCGCGAGAAGTTCGTGCTCCACGACGGTCCGCCCTATGCCAACGGTCATCTCCATATCGGTCATGCGCTCAACAAGATCCTGAAGGATCTCGTCGTCCGCTCCAAGCAGATGGCGGGTTTCGACGCGCCTTACATTCCGGGCTGGGACTGCCACGGCCTGCCGATCGAATGGCGCGTGGAAGAGGAATACCGCGCCGCGGGCAAGAACAAGGACGAGGTTCCGGTCGTCGATTTCCGCAAGGAATGCCGCGCCTATGCCGAAAAGTGGATCGGCGTGCAGAGCGAGGAGTTCCAGCGCCTCGGCGTCGTCGGCGACTGGGCCAACCCGTACACGACGATGAAATTCCGTTCGGAGGCGATCATCGCCAGCGAGCTGCTGAAATTCGCAACGTCCGGACAGCTTTATCGCGGCTCCAAGCCGGTGATGTGGTCGATCGTTGAAAAGACTGCGCTGGCCGAAGCCGAGGTCGAGTATCACGAGCACACCAGCCACACGATCTTCGTCAAGTTCCCGGTCGTCGGCATCCGCAAGGACGGCGAGGTCGCGCCGATCACGAGTTACCCGGCCTATAACGGCAAGGTCGTGATCTGGACGACGACGCCGTGGACCATTCCCGGCAACCGCGCCGTCGCGTTCTCGCCGTCGATCTCGTACGGACTCTATGAAGTCAGCCAGGCGCCCGACGACAACTGGACCCGCGCGGGCGAATATCTCTATCTTGCCGACGAACTCGCGGAGTCGGCCTTCAAGGCCGGCCGCATCGAGGCCAAGCGCCTGCGGACCATTTCCGCGGAAGAACTGTCGAGCCTGGTTCTGGCTCATCCGTTCCGCGGGCGCGGATTTGATTTCGACGTGCCGGTTCTGTCGGCCGATTTTGTGACATCCGACACCGGCACCGGCTTTGTCCATATCGCGCCGGGCCACGGCGCGGACGACTACAATCTGTGGACCGCGAACCGGCTTGGCGAGGTTCCGCATACGGTTCAGCCTGACGGTACGTACTTTCCGCATGTGCCGGTCTTTGCCGGCCTTGCGGTGTTCGACGAGAAGGGCAAGGAAGGCCCGGCCAACAAGGCCGTTATCGACGCGCTGATCGGCGCCGACGCGCTGCTCGCGCGCGGACGCCTGCGCCATCAGTACCCGCATTCCTGGCGGTCGAAGGCGCCCCTGATCTTCCGCAACACGCCGCAATGGTTCATCGCCATGGACAAGCTTTTGTCCGACAACGGCGTGCCGGAGCGCGGCGACGATGGCGTCGCGGTCGATACGCTGCGCAATCGCGCGCTGGCTGCGATCGATGCCACGACATTCTATCCGGCCGCGGGCCAGAACCGCCTGCGCGGCATGATCGAGGCGCGGCCGGACTGGGTAATCTCCCGTCAGCGCGCCTGGGGTGTGCCGATCTGCGTCTTCGTCAACAAGAAGACCGGCGAGGTGCTGAAGGACGAGAGCGTCAACGCGCGCATCCACGAGGCGTTTGAAGCGGAAGGCGCCGATGCCTGGTTCGCCGACAAGACCGGCGCGCGCTTCCTCGGCAACGACTATGCCGCCGACGATTTCGAGAAGATCAACGACATTCTCGATGTCTGGTTCGACTCGGGTTCGACCCATGCCTTCGTGCTGGAAGGCAATGACGAGCAGACATGGCCGGCGGCGATGTATCTCGAAGGGTCCGACCAGCATCGCGGCTGGTTCCACTCTAGCCTGCTCGAGAGCTGCGGCACGCGGGGCAGGGCGCCTTATGACAGCGTATTGACGCATGGCTTCGCGCTGGACGAGCAGGGCCGCAAGATGTCTAAGTCGCTCGGCAATGTCGTCGCGCCGCAGGATGTCATCAAGCAATCCGGCGCGGACATTCTCCGCCTGTGGGTCGCGGCATCGGATTATTCCGACGATCTGCGCATCGGTCCGGAAATTCTCAAGACCTCGGTCGACAGCTACCGCCGCCTGCGCAACACGATCCGCTGGATGCTGGGCGCGCTCGGTCATTTCGAGGAGAGCGACCGCGTCGCGTTCGCCGACATGCCGGAGCTTGAAAAGCTGATGCTCCACCGGCTGTGGGACGTCGGTCAGCAGGTCCGCAAGGGCTATGATGAATATGACTACAAGCGGGTCTATGCCGCGCTGATGCAGTTCATGACATCGGACCTTTCGGCTTTCTATTTCGATGTCCGTAAGGACGCGCTGTACTGCGATCCAATTTCCTCGACGACGCGCAAATCGGCGCTGACGGTGATCGATCTCCTGTTCGACCGGCTGATCCGCTGGCTCGCGCCGATCATTCCGTTCACGGCCGAAGAGGCGTGGCTGCTGCGCCATCCGGGCGAGGACGCGTCCGTGCATCTCGAAACCTTCGCCGAAGCGCCGGCCGAGTGGCAGAACGATGCGCTGGCAGCAAAATGGGAAAAGGTGCGCCGCGTGCGCCGTGTCGTGACGGGTGCGCTGGAGATCGAGCGCGCCAACAAGAAGATCGGCTCCTCGCTCGAAGCCGCGCCTGTTGTGTATCTCGAGGATGACGATTTGCGCGCGGCGCTGAACGGCGTCGATCTCGCGGAAGTGTTTATCACCTCGGCGGCCAGCATCGGCACCGGCGCGGCGCCGGCCGGCGCGTTCCGCCTCGACGAGGTGAAGGGCGTTGCCGTCGATCCGCAACTCGCCGAGGGCACGAAATGCGCCCGGTCGTGGAAGATTTCGCCGGATGTCGGTTCGGACAAGGAGTTTCCTGACATCACGCCGCGCGACGCGCGGGCGATGCGCGAATGGCTGGCCGCCCGGGAATGAACGGTCTGCGCCTCGGCCTGTCCGTTGCGGCGGTCACTTTCGTCGCCGACCAGGCCCTGAAACTGTGGATTCTTTTTATTTATGACCTGGCCGCCCGCGGCCGGGTGCCCATTCTGCCATTTCTCGACTTTGTGATGGTGTGGAACAGGGGCATTTCCTACGGCTTGTTCCAGCAGGAAGGCCTTGTGGGCCGGCTGGTGCTCCTCGCCATTTCGGTTGGGGCCTGCATATTCCTCGTGTTCTGGTTGCGGCAGAAGAGCACAAGGGTTCAGTCCGTCGCTCTTGGGCTTATCCTCGGCGGCGCGGCGGGCAACGCCGTGGACCGGGTCGCCTATGGCGCGGTCGCAGATTTCGTCCTGCTCCATGCCGGAAGCTATGAATGGTATGTCTTCAACATTGCCGACGCGGCAATCGTTGTCGGCGTCGTGCTGCTTTTGTATGGTGCGTTCCAGGGGCAGGGCCGGGTGGCATAAAAAAGCCCCTTTCAGACGGTCAAACGCCAAGGCGGCACGGGGCCGCCGCTGACGGGACGAAGCCTTGGACAAGAAATCTCTTTTTGCCTTTATGGCCGCTTCCGCCGCGCTGTCGCTGACGGCGCCGTCTGCCAACGCACAGAGCCTGAAGGAGCTGATGGAAGACATCGGCATCCAGAAGAAGGAAAAGGTCAGGATCGACTATTCGGAGCGCGCGCCGCTGGTCTTGCCGCCGTCGCTCGATGCCCTGCCGCCGCCCGAAGACGGCAATGCGCTTGCGGCAGCAAATCCGAACTGGCCGAAGGATCCCGATGTCGCGGCCGCGGCCGAGCAGGAAGAGATCGACAAGATTCCGCAGCATCTGCGCCGCAAGTACAAAGAGAACGCGGCGAAGGACATCTACAAGATTCGGTCCCAGGACCGCGAGCAGGCGGCGGTCGAAACCGCGCCGCGCGGCTACGACACCATTTTCGATCGCGACCGGGTGATGACGCCGGCGGAGCTCAAGGAAGTTCGCGACAAGCGGGCCGCTGAAGCCGCCAACGCGCCGGCGCAGAACGTCTATGTGGAGCCCGAGCGCAAACGCCTAACCGATCCGCCGGCGGGTTATCGCATGCCATCTCCGGAGCAGCCTTTCGGTCCGGACGCGAAAGAGCAGAAGCGGAAACAGGGCATCTTCTCGAAGCTCAATCCGTTCGATTGACACGCTGCGTCTTCACGAGGCGTTCCCAACGCCCATATAGGACCGGGCGGCGCAGTCTCGCCCGGGGCAAGTCCAGGATATGAAGACGCTCATGACCAATGCACTTGTTGGCGCCGCTCTGGCTGGCGCGGCTTTCGGCGGCGCCGCGGCGCAGAACGGCGGGCCCGCCGCCGGTCCGAAGGTGGAGACCTTCACGCTCGAAAACGGCATGGATGTCGTCGTGGTCCCGGATCATCGCGCGCCGGTCGTGACCCATATGGTCTGGTACAAGGTCGGATCGGCGGATGAAGTGCGCGGCAAATCCGGACTCGCGCATTTCCTCGAACATCTGATGTTCAAGGGCACGAAGAGCCATCCCGCCGGCGAATTCTCGAACACCGTGTCGGAGCTCGGCGGGCAGGAAAACGCTTTCACCTCCTACGACTACACCGCCTATTTCCAGCGTGTTCCGAAGGAGACGCTGAAGACCATGATGGAATTCGAGGCGGACCGGATGACCAATCTCGTCCTGACGGACGATGTGGTGCTGCCGGAGCGCGACGTCGTTCTGGAGGAGCGCCGGTCACGCACCGATTCCGATCCCGCCGCGCAGCTGTCGGAGGCCGTGTCCGCGACGCTCTGGATGAACCATCCGTACGGACTGCCGATCATCGGCTGGGATCACGAGATCGCGGCGCTGACGCGTGAGGACGCCCTGGCGTTCTATGAGAAATACTACACGCCGAACAACGCGATCCTTGTCGTCGCCGGCGATGTGAACAAGGAAGAGGTCAGGGCGCTGGCCGGCGAAACCTACGGCAAGGTTGCCCGTCGCGCCGATCCGCCACCGCGGGTGCGGCCGCGCGAGCCGCTGCAGGTCGCGGCGCGGCGCGTTGCCGTCGCCGATGCGCGCGTGCGCCAGCCGTCCGTCAGCCGGGTCTATCTCGCGCCGTCCTACCGCACCGCGCAGGGCGACGACGCCTATGCGCTCGATCTTCTCTCCGTCGTCCTCGGCGGCGGTCCGACCAGCCGTCTTTACCGCGCGCTTGTCGTCGAGAAGGGCATCGCGGCGGGGGCGGGCTCCTGGTATGGCGGCTCCTCGCTCGATGACAGCCGGTTTGTTGTTTACGGCTCGCCGCGTCCCGGCCATTCGCTGGCCGAGATCGAGACCGCGCTCGACGCCGAAATGCAGCGGCTGATCGACGGCGGCGTCAATATGGACGAGCTTGAGCGCGCCAAGACGCGGCTGATTGCCGACACGATTTACGATCTGGACAGCCAGGCCTCGCTTGCCCGCACCTTCGGGTCGGCGCTGACGACGGGCATGGACGTCCGAGATGTCATCGACTGGCCGGAACGCATTCGCGCCATCACCCCGGGACAGCTCGTCGAAGCGGCGAAGAAAACACTGCAGCTTCGCCAGTCCGTCACCGGAATTCTTGAATCGGCGCCTGCCGGGGATCGGACTTGATCCGGCGCGCCCTTGCCTCCATAGCAATGAGCTTCATGATCGTTTCAACGGCGAGCGCAGCCGCGAACATACAGCGTGTCACATCACCGGGCGGCATCGAAGCTTGGCTGGTTGAGGAGCGCACCGTGCCCTTGATCGCCATGGAGTTCGCGTTCCGTGGCGGCACCGCGCAGGACGCCCCGGAAAAAGCCGGCACGGCGACGATGCTGGCGAGCCTTCTCGACGAAGGTGCGGGCGATCTCGACAGCCAGGCGTTCCAGGAACGCATCGAGGCAAGCGCGGTGGAACTGAATTTCCGAGCCGGTCGCGACGATCTCGACGGCAGCCTGAAAACGCTGGTCGACAAGCGCGACGAGGCTTTCGAGCTGCTGCGTCTTGCGGTCAACGAAGCGCGGCTCGAATCCGCCGATGTCGAGCGCATCCGGGCGCAGATTCTCGCCCGTATCCGCCGCGATTCCACAGATCCGGGCGATGTCGCCCAGGAAACATGGCTCAAGGCGGCCTATCCCGGTCATCCGTATGGACGGCGGGGAATCGGTACGGAAGAGACGGTCGAGCGCATTTCGCGCGAGGATATCGTTGCGTTCCGCGACGCCAATTTCGCGAAGTCCAATCTGGTCGTAGCCGTTGTCGGCGCCATCGATGCGGCAACGCTTGGTCCGATCCTCGACAAGGTGTTCGGCGCGCTGCCGGCGGAACCGGAGCTGAGTCCGGTCGTGGATATCTGGCCGCAGAATGTCGGCCATACCGAGGTCGTCGAGATGGACATTCCGCAGACGACAATCGTGTTCGGTCGCGGTGCGTTGAAGCGAGACGATCCGGACTACATTCCGGCCGTCGTGATGAACCACATCCTCGGCGGCGGCACATTCACCTCGCGCCTGTTCAACGAAGTCCGCGAGAAGCGCGGACTTGCCTACTCGGTCTATTCCTACGTCGATTCGATGGATCATTCCGGCGTGATCGGAGGCGGTGTCGCGACCAAGAACGAACGCGCGGCTGAAGCCATGCAGATCATCGAGGGCGAATTCGCGCGTTTCGCCAAGGAAGGCCCCACCGAAGAAGAGCTGGTGAAAGCGAAGAAATATCTGACCGGCTCCTACGCCCTGAATTTCGACTCCTCCGTCAAGGTGGCGCGCGGCCTCAGGCAGATCCAGCTCAACAACCTGCCGATCGATTACATCCTTGGCCGCAACGCGCTCGTCGACGCGGTGACGATCGAGGATGTGAAGCGTGTCGCGCGCCGGATTCTCGACAATGGCGATCTGCTGGTCGCCGCCGTCGGCAAGCCGCAGGGATTTCGCGAAGGCAGGTCATCCGGCGGCAATTGATCCGGCGGCGGAACGTAATGCCCCTTTCACGGCTTTTGCATTACTCTTCCCGGTAATCTTCCGGAGCTTCCATGCCTCTGACCCAGACCATCGACCGCGCGCTGTTTTCCTCCATCGGCGACGGCGGCATTCCCGATTCCGAATATGACACGCAGCTTCAGAAAACGGCCGATGCGCTGGACTGGGTGCGCAAGGCATATGCCGACGGATCGCTGCCGCTGTTGAAACTTCCAGCCGCGACCGACGATCTGCCGCCGGTCGAGGAGACGGCCAAGCGGCTGCTCGCGGGTGCGACAGATATCGTCTTCATGGGGACGGGGGGCTCGGCGCTCGGTGCGCAGGCCCTGCTGCAGCTCGCCGACTACAATGTTCCGGGTCTCTCGCTATTTCGGCCGTCGCCGCGGCTGCATGTGCTCGACAATCTCGATCCCATCACGCTGTCGGCGCTCCTGAAAAAGCTGCCGCTGAAGACGACCCATTTCGTCGCCATCTCGAAGTCCGGCGGCACGGGCGAGACGCTTGTCCAGACAATGAGCATCATCGAGGCGCTGGAAGGTGCCGGACTCGGCAAGGACATCGGGCAACGCATTTTTGGCCTGTCGGAACCGCAGGTGCCCGGTGGCAAAAAGAATGCGCTACGCGCACTGCTGGAGCCTTACGGCGCTGCCTTCCTCGAACACCACACAGGCGTTGGCGGCCGTTTCTCCGTATTGACGAATGTCGGTCTGTTGCCGGCCGAGGTCGCCGGTCTCGATATAAACGCGATCCGGGCGGGGGCTGCCGATGCGCTGCAGCCTATCCTCGGCAAGGCCGCGCCGGAAAATGTGCCGTCCGCCGTCGGTGCCGCGCTTTCCGTTGCCGCGGGCCGGGCTGGCAAGAACATCACGGTGATGATGGGCTATGCTGACAGGCTGGAACGCGCGACGGCCTGGTGGGTGCAGCTCTGGTCGGAGAGTCTGGGCAAGGAAGGCGCCGGTACCACTCCGGTGCGCGCGCTTGGCCCGGTCGATCAGCATTCGCAATTGCAGCTTCATCTGGGCGGACCGAAGGACAAGCTGTTCACGGTCGTGACCGTCGATGTCGCGGGCGAGGGACCGAAGCTCGACAAGGCTTTGGCCGAACGCGCCGGCGAGCCGGTGTTCGCGGGCCGCACGGTCGGTGATCTTGTTGCCGCGCAGGGCCGCGCAACGGCGGATACGCTCGCCAGGAACGGCCGCGCGGTACGCACGATCCACCTCGATGCGCTCGACGAGCGCACGCTCGGTGCGTTTCTCATGCACTTTATGCTGGAGACGATCATCGCCGCGCACCTGCTCGGCATCGATGCGTTCGATCAGCCCGCTGTCGAAGAAGGGAAGATCCTCGCCAAGAGATATCTCGGCGAGTCCTGATTACTCCGCCGCCTGCAGTCCAGACGCCGAATCCTTCAGCTTTTCCGCTTCGCGGCGCTTGGTGTCACGCGCCGCCGCGCCGCTCTTCTGACCGTAGAAGGTCGCGGCAGGCTGATCGGGATCGTCAAGCGAACGAACGCGGACGCAGATTTCCGCGTCGGAGCCGACCGCCCTGAGGCGCGTTCCGCAAATCGTTTCAGCCGCGGCCCGGGGATCGGCGGCGTCGATGGTTTTCCATACGCCGTCTGCTTTTGACGACATATCCCAGACTATAAAATTAGCCATCTGAGTACTCACTACGCCGCATGGGTCTCATACACAGGACAACGCGACTCACGCCACATATTCCTAAGTCGTAGGGTTAAAGTCTGATTGGACGCTTTCAGGGCGTGATTAGGGCAAAAAAGGGACAAGCTGAACGAGACCTTGATCCCTCGGCCCTGGGCCGCGATCCTTGGGGAATCATGCCGATCCGCCGCCTTTCAGAGACGCTGGCCAACCGCATCGCCGCCGGCGAGGTGGTCGAGCGGCCCGCAAGCGTCGTCAAGGAACTGGTCGAGAACGCCCTCGACGCCGGCAGCCGGCGCATCGAGATCGTGCTCTCCCGGGGCGGCCGGGAACTGATCCGGGTCACGGACGACGGCCACGGGATGGCGCCGGAAGATCTGCCCCTTGCGGTCGAGCGCCACGCCACATCCAAGCTCCCCTCTGACGATCTGCTGGACATCCGCTTTCTGGGGTTCCGTGGGGAAGCGCTGCCCTCCATCGCTTCGGTGTCCCGCCTGACCCTCACCTCGCGCCGGGAGGGCGACGACCTGGCCTCGGCGCTGACGGTCGAGAACGGCCGCGCGGGCGAGGTCCGGCCGGTACCGCATCCGAAGGGGACGCGTGTCGAGGCCGAGCTTCTTTTCGCCCAGTTGCCGGCGCGGCTGAAATTCCTGAAATCCGAGCGTGCCGAGAACGAGGCGGTGGCGGAGATCGTCCGCCGCATCGCCGCCGCGCGCCCGGACGTCGATTTCACCCTGGCGCTGGACGGCCGCAGCGTGCGTTACCCCGCGCGGCATATGGATAGCGAAGGTCTGCGCGCACGGCTGTCCGACGTGCTCGGCCGTGATTTCGGGCCGAATGCGATCGAGATCGCCGCCGAGCGCGAGGGCTTCCGCCTGACAGGGTTCGCGGGCGTGCCGACCTACAACCGCGCCACGGCCTCGCATCAGCTGTTTCTCGTCAACAGCCGGCCGGTAAAGGACCGGCTGCTGCTCGGCGCGTTGCGTGCGGCCTATTCGGATTTCGTGCCGCGCGACCGCCATCCGGTCGTGGCGCTGTTCATTGAAGCCGATCCGCGGGATGTCGATGTCAACGTCCATCCGGCAAAGTCGGAAGTACGGTTCCGCGATGCAGCCCTGGTGCGCGCGCTGATCGTCTCGGCGCTGCGCAACGCGCTCGGCGGCGGGGCGGTGCCGCGTGTCGCCACCACGGGCGCCGATCTTGCAGCGCAGGCCTTTCGCGCTCCGTCCTATGTCCAGCGCCCGCACTATCCGGTACGCGGATCGCTGGCGCTGCAGCCCGGTTTCGCCGAGGAACAGGCGGTATTCGACATCGCACCCTCTGCCGACACCAGGGCCGATGCGGAAGAAGCGGCCGAGCCCGCGGGTCTTCCGCTCGGCGCCGCCAAGGCGCAGCTTCACGATACATACATTCTTGCGCAGAACGACGAGGGGCTTGTCCTCGTGGACATGCATGCCGCGCATGAACGGCTGGTGTTCGAGCGCCTGAAAAAGGAACGGGGGCGAGCGGCGAGCCAGGTTCTGCTCGTGCCGGAAGTTGTCGATCTTGCGCCCGACGAGGCGCCGCGGCTCCTTTCCGCGGCGCCCGAACTCGCGGCGTACGGACTCTGCGTCGAGCCGTTCGGGGACGGCTCGGTGCTTGTGCGCGAGACCCCGTCCGCGCTCGGTGATTTCGACATCAAGGGCCTTGTGCGCGATATTGCCGACGCGCTGGCCGAATGGGGTACGGCATTGCCGGTCGCCGAAAGGCTCGACCGGCTGGCCTCGACCTTTGCCTGCCATCACTCGATCCGCGCCGGACGCCGCCTCAAGCCCGAGGAAATGAACGCGCTGCTGCGCCAGATCGAGGCGGAGCCGGCGGCCGCGCAGTGCAATCACGGCCGGCCGACATACATCACGCTCTCCCGGACCGATCTCGAAAAGCTGTTCCAGCGCAGGTAGGAGCGGGCGTTTTAGATTGCTTAAAGGCGAGGCCGTATTTTCCTCACGGTGGGCTGTCGGGGTGGCGACGAGCAGGGGCTGGGCGATGGGCAAGGCACAACAGGCGATGCGTTCGACAGACTGGCTGCTGGATCTCGATCCCGGGCCGCTTGAGACATTTCTGATCCGGACGATGCCGGGCTTCCGTGCGCCGCTCAGCATTCATCCCGCCAGGCCCCATTCGACCTCGACTTTCATCATTTCCACCCCCGACAACCGCTTTGTCCTTCGCCGTGCGGGATCGCCGGCCGAGACGGCGGGACTTGAGTGTGAGTTTCGTATTCTGGCGGCGCTGGCACAGCGCAATTTCCCCGTGCCGCGCCCGCTGATCTATTGCGACAACGACAGGATGATTGGCGGCGCCTTCTTCGTAATGGAGCATGTCGAGGGGCGCAGCTATCACGACCCGATCATGCCCGGCGCGAACGCCGCCTATCGCACCCGGGCGTATGAGTCCCTGAACAGCGTGCTTGCGCAGCTCCACAATTTCGACCCGCGGCTGCTCGGCGTCGCCGCGCTCGGCAATGGCCGTAATTACGTCGCCGACCAGGTCGAGCGCTGCACGCGCCATTATCTGGCGGCGCGCGCCGAACCCATTCCGGATATGGACAAGCTGATCGAGTGGCTGCCGAAAAATCTGCCGGCAGACCGGCCGCCGCGGTTGATCCACGGCGATTTCCGGATCGATAGCATCGTTTTCCATCCGAGCGAGCCGGAGGTTCTGGCCATCCTGAACTGGCGCTATGCCGGGCTGGGCGATCCGATCGCCGACGCGGTGTACCATTTCATGACTTGGATTCTGCTGTCGGCGAACGGCAGCGGCGTGTCCGAGGAAGAACTCACCACGCTCGGGATTCCGGCGCTCGAAATCTACGCCGCCACCTATGCGCAGCGCGCCGGGCTGAGAACGATCCCGAACTTCGAAACCTATTTCGCCTATAATCTGTTTCGTATGGCGGTGCTTCAGGGCATGGCGCAGCGGGCCGGCAAACCTGGCACCGCGCAGGTGAGGCCGCTCGCGGCGATGGCCTGGGCCTTCGCGCGACGCGTGGGGGCCCAATAGCCGGAGTTTGTTGTGCTGAAAGTTTCCAATCCGCGCATCGGCCTTGCTCTCGGGGGCGGTGGCGCACGCGGCCTGACGCATATTCTCATTCTCGAATGTCTGGACGAGCTGGGAATCCGGCCGTCGGTGCTGGCCGGCACATCGATCGGCGCGGTGATCGGCTGGGCCTACGCGTCCGGCGTTCCCGGCAAGGACATCCGCCGCGATCTGCTGTTGAAGCTCAAGGACCGCCGGAAGGTTCTTGCGCGCCTGTTCGAGGCACGGGTCGGCCGCTTCACGCGCCTTGTTTCCGGCGGCGGAAATCCGATGCTCGTCGATGCCGAAGTCCTGCTGCCGCTGTTCATGCCGGAAGGCACGCTGCTGCACTTCGAGGATTTGCCGATCCCCTTTGTGGTCGTGGCGACGGATTTCCATGCACGTTCGGAGGCGGTGTTCCGGTCGGGGCCGATCCAGCCGGCGGTCGCGGGCTCGGCGGCGATACCGGGGATTATCCGGCCGGTGCTGCACGAACGGCGTGTGCTGATCGATGGCGGTGCGATCAATCCCCTGCCGTTCGACGCCGTGGAGGGCGAAAGCGACATCGTCATCGCGGTCGATGTCATCGGCGGATTGCCCGTGCCCACAAAGCCCGTTCCCGATCCCTGGGAGGCGATGTTCGGCTCGCTGCAGATTCTGCAATCGGCCATCGCGCAGTCGAAGATCTCGCGGCGCCCTCCCGAAGTGCTGATCCGTCCTCCGGTCGGTGGCTACCGCGTCCTCGATTTTTTCAAGGCGCAGGCGATTCTGAAGGCGGGCGAGGGCTGCAAGGATGAACTCAAGCGCTCGCTGGAGCGCGCGCTCGGCTGATTACCGCCGTTCGCGGAAAAACTCGCGCAGCACGGACGCCGCTTCGGTCTCGGCGAACCCGCCATAGATTTCCGGCTTGTGGTGACATGTCGGAAAATCGTACAGACGCGCGCCCGAAACCACCGCGCCGCCCTTGGGATCCCCGGCGCCGAAATAGAGCCGCCGGATACGTGCGAAGGAGATCGCCGCGGCGCACATCGGGCAGGGCTCCAGCGTCACCCACAGATCGCAGCCGGTGAGCCGTTCGGAGCCAAGCTTCTCTCCGGCCTCGCGGATGGCGAGGAGTTCGGCATGCGCGGTGGGGTCGCAAAGCTCTCGCGTCCGGTTGCCAGTGGCGGCGAGAATCGTGCCGTCCTTCACGATAATCGCGCCGACAGGTACCTCGCCGCGCGTGCCGGCGGCGCGCGCCTCGTCGAGCGCCAGAGCCATGAAGTCGCGATTTGCCATGCCTACCTCTTCGCGCGCCCGCCGCCGCATGCTAGGCGGACGCCATGTCAGACAAGAATAACACGGAAGACGCCCGCGACGCGGGTCAGGCCCGTATCGCCAAGGTCATCGCCCGTGCCGGGCTCGCCTCGCGCCGCGATGCCGAGGCCTGGATCGCGGAAGGCCGCGTCACGGTCAACGGTGAGGTCATCACCTCGCCGGCGTTGAACGTTGGGCCACGCGACAAGATCGTGGTCGATGGCGTGGCGCTGCCGAGCCGTGAACGCACGCGGCTGTGGCTCTATCACAAGCCGCGCGGCCTCGTGACGACGGCGAAGGATCCCGAAGGACGCACGACCGTGTTCGACGTTCTGCCGCCCGAACTGCCGCGTGTCGTGTCGGTGGGCCGGCTCGACCTTAATACCGAAGGTCTTTTGCTGCTGACCAATGACGGCGGGCTGGCGCGCGTGCTCGCCCATCCCTCCACCGCCTGGCTGCGGCGCTACCGTGTCCGTGCTTTCGGCGATGTCGATCTTATGAAGCTCGAAGCCCTCAAGCAGGGCATCGAGATCGACGGTTTCTCCTATGGCCCCATCGAAGCCGAACTGGATCGAAAGCAGGGCGACAATGCTTGGCTTACGCTTGGTCTGCGCGAAGGCAAGAACCGCGAAGTGCGCCGCGTGCTCGAGCATCTCGGCCTCAGCGTGAACCGGCTGATCCGCCTTTCGTTCGGGCCGTTCCAGCTTGGCGATCTCGGCGAGGGCGCCGTCGAGGAGATCCGCACGCGCTATCTGCGCGACCAGCTCGGCAGTCTGGCCGACGAGGCAGGCTGCGATTTCGAGGCGCCGCTTGTCGATCGCACGCCGGCGCCGGTGAAGCGCGTGCTCCGCGCGCGCGCGGAGACGGCCGAGCCGTCGCGCCGGAAAACGGGCCTCACAGAGGACCGAAAGGGACGCAAGGTGCTGGTCGAACGTGTCGAAGCCGACAAGACCAGGAAAAAAGAAACAAAGCCGCGCCGGACGCGGGATGACCGGCCGGCAGGCGGTCGCTCCGATGCGCCCGGGAGAGGGCGCCCCGGCGCGGCGAGGCCGCGGTTCGCTGACCATCGAGGTGCAGACGCGGGCAGAGGTTCCGAATCGTCTGGTCCGCGCGGAAAGGCTGCGCGCCCCCCGAGGCCCGACGGCGATGCGCCGCGCCCGTTCCGGGCGCGCGATGATCGTCCCGAGCGTGATGCGCGTCCGCCGCGTCGTGAGGACGCCGGCGGTCGGCCGTTCCGCAAGCCGGGGGATCGTCCGGATCGTGGTGGCCGCCCCGGGCGCGTGGAGAGACCGCAGGAGCCAAGGCCGCACGGCAATCGCGCTCATACGTTCCGCGCCCGGCCTGACCGTTCCGAGGGCGAGGAGCGGCGCGGTCCGCCGCGTGATCGCGATCCGCGGCCTCCGCGCCGTGACGACGAGGGCCGCCCGCCGCGTCGCGATGAAGGCAAGCCGCGCGCCTTCGGCGACAAGCCCCGCACGGGCGGCAAGGGTTTTGCTGGCAAGCCGGGCGGATCCGGCAAGCCGGGCGGCCGGCCTTCGGGCGGGCCCGGTCGAGGGCGTCCCGGCGGCAAGCCCGCTGGTGGCCCGGGACGGGGAAGGCCCGGCGGTAAACCGGGCGGCGGGCCCCGGCGCTAGGCCATGCGCATCATCGCCGGCCGGTTCAAAGGCCACGCGCTCAAGACACCCAAAACCTATCGTGTTCGGCCGACCTCGGACCGGCTGCGCGAGACGCTGTTCAACATCCTCGCCCATTCGTATGGCGACGCGGTTTTCGGTGCGCGCGTACTCGATCTCTTTGCCGGAACCGGCGCGCTCGGCCTTGAGGCGCTGTCGCGCGGCGCGGCCTTCGTCCAGTTCGTGGAAGATGGTGTCGAGGCGAGGGGACTTCTGCGCGGCAATGTCGAGGCGCTTGGCGTGGCAGGCCAGTCGAAAATTTTCCGCCGCGACGCGACCAGGCTCGGCCCGGCGCATCCCAACGAGCCGTTCTCGCTGGTTTTTGCCGATCCCCCTTACGGCAAGGGATTGGCGGAGAGGGCGCTCGCATCGGCTTATGACGGCGGCTGGCTGACGCCGGATGCCCTGGTCGTGGTCGAGGAGGCGGGCGATTCGGTTTTCGAGATTCCGGCCGGCCTGGCCGAGATCGAAACGCGATCCTACGGCGAGACCAAGCTGATATTCCTCAAGCGCGCGGCCTGATTACGGCAGCGCGTCGATTCCCTGCGCGAAGCCATTGAGGGAAACAGGAATTCCGATTCCCTCTTCGGGCGTCTGGAAGATGATGAAGACCGCGTTCTTGCCGGCGCGGAGCTTGCTCATCAGCGTATCGTCCATCACGACTTCCGCCACGCAGCCGTCCGGCACGCAGCGTACGAAGCCGACACGACCGACATCGGCGTCGTCGATTCGAAGACCGAGCCCCGCCGGCAGCAGAACACCGAGCGGAGCGAGAACGCGCAGCAGCCGGTTGTTCTTGTTGTCCGCCAGTTTCAGCATGATGATCGACAGGCCGACATTCGGCCGGTCCTGCGCCGTGACCATCTGGACGAGCGCGCACTGTTCCGATTTCGCGCCGGGCGGCGTGTCGCAGCGAATCTGCCAGTCCCCATGCGTCTGCTTGACGGTGCCCTGCGCTCCGGCGCCAGTAATCGCCGCAACGCTGAAGAGGATGGCGGCTGCGGTTCGTGCAAGGACCAAGGAATAGGACGGGCGGGGCATGCGGATGACGGCTCCGGGAAAATGCCCTTTGGACAAGAGCGTGCGGGCGGGTTCGCTAACAGACGGTCATGGCGAGTCAAGGGCAAGGCCGCCTGCCGCGATTCGCGCTTCGGTACCCCTCTTGTTTTCGCGCCCATATGCCGCACAGTCTGGAACTGCCCCAAAGTTGCGGGGAAAGTGCCTTTGTGTTTGAACGCTAGCCATCCTGCCGCGGGGTGTTCGCGGACCCATTTTTCTGGCTTCGTCCCTCTGGAGAGCGCCCCGGACATGCTGCTCGGTTCCCGCTTCGCCTGCCGGCTTCTCGCCGTATTCGCCGCCACATTCTCCGCTGCTCCGGCCTTTGCCAGCATGGGTCAGCCGTCGCCGTGGCAGATCAATTTCCAGGATGCGGCGACGCCGATCATGGAGCAGATTCACAGCTTCAACACCTTCATCAACATCATCATCGTCGCCATTACGCTGTTCGTGCTGGTGCTGCTGGCGATCTGCGTGATTCGCTTCTCCGAGAAGCGCAATCCGGTGCCGTCGAAAACGACGCACAACACGCTGCTCGAAGTGGCGTGGTCGGTGGTTCCGGTGCTGATCCTCGTCGTGATCGCCATCCCGTCGTTCCGTCTGCTGTACGCGCAGTACGACTTCCCGAAGGCGGACCTGACGATCAAGGTGACCGGTCTGCAATGGTTCTGGAAGATCGAGTACCAGACGGCAGAGGCGCCCGCCGCCGATCCGTCGGCCGCCGCGGCGACGCCCGCGCAGGCCGCTGCCCCGCAGCCCGACTTTGAATTCGATGTCCGTATTCTGCCGAAAGAGCAGGTCGGCGATCAGCCCTATCTGCTCGCCGTCGACAACGTCGCCGTCGTGCCGGTCGGCAAGGTTGTCCGCGTCCAGGTGACGGGTGGTGACGTCATCCACGCCTTCGCCGTGCCGAGCTTCGGCGTGAAGATCGACGCTGTTCCGGGCCGCCTCAACGAAACCTGGTTCCGCGCCGATCGCGAAGGCATCTATTACGGACAGTGCTCGGAACTGTGCGGCAAGGATCATGCGTTCATGCCGATCGCATTCCGTGTCGTCAGCGAACCCGAATATCAGGCCTGGCTCGCGCAGGCGCGCCAGCAGTTTGCAATGAACCCCGAGCCCCGCACGGTCGCCGACGCGTCCGTTGCGTTGGGCCGCTAAGCTAAACCGGAAAAGGTAAGGTCATGGCGAAGAGCACGACCGCCCACGACGAACACTCGCACAGCGATTACCCGAAGGGTTGGCGCCGCTGGGTCTATTCGACCAGCAACAAGGACATCGGGGTCATGTACCTCGTGTTCTCGATCATCGCCGGCCTCGTCGGCGCCGCGCTTTCGATCGGCATCCGCATGGAGCTGCAGCACCCCGGGATGCAGATCTTCGGCGACCCGCAGATGTTCAACGTCTTTACGACCGGTCACGCGCTGGTGATGGTGTTCTTCGTCGTCATGCCGGCGACAATGGGCGGTTTTGCCAACTACTTCGCTCCGGTGATGATCGGTGCGCCGGAAACGGCGTTCCCGCGCATCAACAACATCGCGTTCTGGCTGCTTGTGCCAGCGTTCCTGCTGCTGCTGATCTCGATGTTCGTTCCCGGCGCGGCCGGCTCGACGGGTTTCGGCGGCGGCTGGACGGCCTATCCGCCGCTGTCGAGCGCCGGCCCCGAGGGCCATCCCGGCCCGGCGATGGATCTTGCCATTCTCTCGCTGCACATCGCGGGCGCTTCCTCGATCCTCGGCTCGATCAACCTGATCACGACGATCTTCAACATGCGTGCCCCGGGCATGACGCTGCACAAGATGCCGCTGTTTGCCTGGGCGGTACTTGTGACGGCGTTCCTGCTTCTGCTGTCGCTGCCGGTTCTGGCCGGCGCCATCACCATGCTGCTGACGGACCGCAATTTCGGCACCACCTTCTTCAAGCCCGACGGCGGCGGTGATCCGATCCTGTTCCAGCACCTGTTCTGGTTCTTCGGTCACCCCGAAGTGTACATCATGATCCTGCCGGGCTTCGGCATGGTCAGCCACATCGTCTCGACGTTCTCGAAGAAGCCGATCTTCGGCTACCTCGGCATGGCCTATGCCATGGTCGCGATCGGCGTGGTCGGCTTCATCGTCTGGGCCCACCATATGTACACGGTCGGCATGTCGGTGAACGCGCAGGCCTATTTCGTGTTCGCCACGATGGTCATCGCGGTTCCGACGGGCGTGAAGATCTTCTCGTGGATCGCGACGATGTGGGGCGGTTCGATCTCGCTCCGTACGCCGATGCTGTGGGCGATCGGCTTCATCTTCCTGTTCACGGTCGGTGGCGTCACGGGCGTCGTGCTGTCGAACGCGGGCATCGATCGCGCGCTGCACGACACTTACTATGTCGTCGCGCACTTCCACTACGTGCTGTCGCTCGGCGCCGTCTTCTCGATCTTCGCCGGCTGGTACTACTGGTTCCCGAAGATGTTCGGCTATATGTACAACGAGACCATCGGCAAGCTGCACTTCTGGGTCACGTTCATCGGCGTGAACCTGGTGTTCTTCCCGCAGCACTTCCTGGGCATGGCCGGCATGCCGCGCCGCTACGCCGACTATCCGGAAGCGTTCGCCGGCTGGAACTACGTGTCGTCGATCGGCTCGTACATTTCCGGCTTCGCGGTTCTGATCTTCCTGTTCGGTGTGTTCGAGGCCTTCGCGAAGAAGCGTCAGGCCGCGGACAACCCGTGGGGCGAGGGCGCCACGACGCTCGAATGGACGCTGCCGTCGCCGCCGCCGTACCACCATTTCAGCACGCTGCCCCAGATCAAGTGATCGGCGGCCGGCTGGCTATGTGATGACCGGCGGCCGGGGCAGATGCTCCGGCCGCCGCTTGAACAAGGGGACCACAAAGTCCGATGAGTTTCGCGCACGATCAGATACCGCTTGCCGCCGACGCCGCCACCGGGCCGAGCCGTGCGGAAGTGCGCGATTTCGTGACGCTGCTCAAGCCGCGTGTCATGTCGCTGGTCGTCTTTACGGCGCTGGTCGGCATGGTTCTGGCTCCGGCCGACGTGCATCCTGTTCTTGCGGCGATATCGCTGCTCTGCATCGCGATCGGCGCCGGGGCGTCCGGCGCGCTCAATATGTGGTGGGATGCCGATATCGACGCCAAGATGACGCGCACGCGCGGACGTCCCGTCCCGGCAGGCCGCATGGAGCCGGGCGAGGCGCTGGCCTTCGGCATGGTGCTGTCCTGCGGCTCCGTCCTCACGCTCTATCTTGCCGCCAACTGGCAGGCGGCGGCGCTGCTCGCCTTCACGATCTTCTTTTACGCCGTGATCTATACGATGTGGCTGAAGCGCTGGACCGCGCAGAACATCGTTATCGGCGGCGCGGCCGGCGCGTTTCCGCCGATCGTCGGCTGGGCGGCGATGACGGGGTCCGTCAGCGTCGAGAGCATCGTGCTCTTCCTCATCATCTTCTTCTGGACGCCCCCGCATTTTTGGGCGCTGGCGCTTGTGAAACCCGGCGACTATGAGCGCGCCGGTGTGCCGATGCTGCCGGTCGTCGCGGGCGGCGACGAGACGCGCCGTCAGATCCTGATCTATTCGGTGCTGCTCGCCCCGCTCGGCGTCGTGCCCTACGTCATGGGCTTTGGCGGTCTCGTCTATGGCGTTGTCTCGGTCGCCGCGGGCGCCCTGTTCCTGCTTCTGGCGATGCGGGTGTTCCGCGTCCGCACCGGAGACGCCGCGGTGAAGGCGGCGCGGGATCTTTTCGCCTATTCGATCCTTTATCTTTTCGTTCTGTTCGCGGCTCTCCTCGGAGAAGCCGTGTTTGCCGTTCCGGGAGTCTGAGGATGGCGGAAGAACCGAAAAAAGTGGTTCTGACGGAGGAGCAGCAGCGCCGCCGCCGTACGCGCAACATCGCAATGGCGGTCATTCTGGGCGGTCTCGTCGTGCTGTTCTATATTCTCACTCTGTTCAAGCTTGGCGGCAATGTCGCCAACAGGCCGATGTGATGAGCGTGCAGCAGAAGAATCACCGCATCGTCGCCGCGGCGCTCGGCGTCTTCGTGCTGTCGATGATCGGCGCGGCCTACGCGGCCGTGCCGCTGTACGACATGTTCTGCCGTCTCACCGGTTTCGGCGGAACGCCGCTGGTTGCGACGGCCGCACCTCAGCGCGTGCTCGACCGCACGATCAAGGTGCGGTTCGACGGCAACGTTTCCGCCGGGCTCGACTGGCGTTTCCGTCCGGTCCAGCGCGAAATCGAGGTGAAGGTCGGGGAAACCGCGCTCGCTTTCTTCCGCGCCAAGAACATGTCGTCAAAGGCGCAGTGGGGCATGGCGACCTACAATGTGACGCCCGACATCACCGGTGCCTATTTCAACAAGATGCACTGCTTCTGCTTCGACAAGCAGCAGCTCCAGGCAGGTGAGGAAGTGGACATGCCGGTCCAGTTCTTCATCGACCCTTCGATCGCGGACGAGGCCTCGCTGAACGGCATCGACACGATCACGCTGTCCTACACCTTTTTCGCGGCTGAGCCGCCGGTCGTCGCCGGCACCACGTCCGCGCCGAAACTCTGACGGAGAGAAACGCAATGGCCGAGGCACACGCCAAGCATCACGACTATCATGTTGTCGATCTCAGCCCGTGGCCGATTATCGGCGCCACCGGCGCTTTCCTGATGGCGCTCGGCGCGGTGTATTACATGCACAACGACGACAACGGCCATGTTGCCATGTGGGCGATGGCGCCCGGTCTCGCGATCATTCTCTACACGTTCTACATGTGGTTCCGTGACATCCGGAACGAGGCAAATACCGGCCACCACACCCGCGTCGTCCAGCTTCACTACCGCTATGGCATGATGCTGTTCATCGCCTCCGAGGTGATGTTCTTCGTCGCCTGGTTCTGGGCCTATTTCGACGTCGCGCTGTTTCCCGGCGAACCGATCCAGTTCATGCGGGCGGAAGTGACGGGCGGGCATTGGCCACCGGCGAACATTGCGACCTTTGACCCGTGGCATCTGCCGCTGCTGAATACGCTGATCCTGCTGACCTCGGGCACCACGGTGACCTGGGCGCATCACGCGATCATCGAGGGCCACCGTGAAGACGCGAAGAAGGCGCTCTGGCTCACCGTCGGCCTCGGCCTTCTGTTCACGCTGCTGCAGGCTTATGAATACAGCCATGCCGCCTTCGACTTCTCGGGCAATATCTACGGCGCGACGTTCTTCATGGCGACCGGCTTCCACGGCTTCCATGTCATCGTCGGCACCATCTTCCTGTTTGTCTGCCTGATGCGTCTGTACAAGGGCGATTTTACCCCGCAGCAGCATTTCGGCTTCGAGGCGGCGGCCTGGTACTGGCACTTCGTCGACGTGGTCTGGCTGTTCCTCTTCGCAGCGATCTATGTCTGGGGCTATGGCGGCCCTGTCGCCGGCGCGGCTCACTAAGAAAAAGTCCTCCTTCACGGAGGGCTTTTTTGTTTCATGGCTGGAAACGACAGCTACTCGCCCCAGCCGCCGGTGCTGACCGGCATCAAGGGCCGCTGCCCGCGCTGCGGGCAGGGCAGGATGTTCCGCGGCTATATCGACCTGATGCCCACATGCGAGATCTGCGGCCTCGATTTCTCGTTCGCCGATTCAGGCGATGGACCGGCGGTGTTCGTCATCATGATCGCGGGCGCCGTGGTGCTTGGTTTCGCGCTCTGGCTCGAATTCACGTTCGAGCCCCGGTTCTGGGTTCATCTGATCGTTTCGCTGCCCGTCCTGATCATCGTTTGCGGCGGACTTCTGCGGGTCCTGAAGGGCGTTTTGATCGCTCTGCAGTATCGCAACAAGGCTGCAGAGGGGCGGGCCGACATGGGGCCGCAGTAATTCTCGATATCCGCCAAGCTGTTCTGAAGTAAATCCGCTGGACATCAATCTCCGTTAAAGTTTACCATTCTCCCAAGCATAAGTTGTATTAACCTTTTGCTCTCGGCATCCTCCAGCAAAATCAAGGAGATGACTGATGGCCCGCATTCAAGACAATCGTCCTTATGAAGACGAAGCGTACAGTGCGCCCCTGACCTCGGAAGCCGAGGGAACTGATTGGGTGGATACGATCGAGGCCGATCTCGAGCGTGAGCTCGCGCGCCGGACGCCGCTGCAGGGCGTACTTACGTCGGCCGCCGAGCAGGATCCGGTGGCGGCTCCGAAGCCGCTCCGCATGGCCCTTTCCGCGATACGCGACAACCTGGATCGCCGCACGCGCGAATGGCGCGGCAGCGCCAAGGTCGTCGAGCAGTGCCTTCGCGCTCTTGTGGCCGCCGAGCAGTCCCGCGCCGCCGCACTGACCGAACTCGCCGAGATCGAGGCCGATGTCGCGCGCACCGGTCAGGCTCTTACCAAAGCGCTCGCGTCCTTCGATGAGACCGACGAGAACAAGAATATCGATCCGCTGTTCGCGCAGAGCGAAGCGGCTCTCGACGATCTCGACCGGGTCACCAACGAGCTGTCGGTTGCGCAGCACTGGTGCCGCGCGGCCTGGAAGGCCTATGCCGAGGCGCTCGCCAAGGAGCAGAGCCTGCGGCTCAATATCCAGTCCGCGGAGTGGGCGGCCTGACTTTCGGGGGCACGCTTTCGCCTGCCTTCGCCTGAATGAAGAAATCCTCGTGGGGACGGGGTGGCGCGCGGGCGCATGAGAGGGGTATCACCCTCCCATGCGCTCGCGTTCTTATGTTCTCGCCGCTGTTCTGACAGCGCTCGCCCTTGCCGTATTGATCGGGCTCGGCACCTGGCAACTGCAGCGTCTGCACTGGAAGGAAGATCTGGTGGCGCGGGTTGGCGCCCGGGTCTCCGAACCGCCATCGAAGCTGCCGGCACCCGCAGAATGGCCAAAGCTCGATCTGGCTGCTTGGGAATATCGACCGGTCGAGGCCGCCGGCCGTTTTCGCCACGATCTCGAAAGCCGGGTCTATACGCTTCTGAGCGACGCGAACGGATCTCTGGAGGGGCCCGGCTACTGGATCATGACCCCGCTCGAGCTGGCGGACGGAACGGGGACGATCCTCGTGAACCGGGGCTTCGTGCCGCTGGAGACCGCCCAGCCGCTGGAGCGGCCCGAAGGAGAGGTCGCCGTGCGCGGCCTGCTCCGTGGGCCGGAAGACCGCAATATGTTCACTCCGGACGACCGGCCGGGCGAGCGTATGTTCTATGCTCGGGATGCCGGGGCCATAGGCTCCGGCCTGGGGCTGGCCGAGGTAGCGCCGTTCACCATCGACGCGGCCGCCACCCCTCTCGGGACTTTGCCCCAGGGGGGAGAGACGCGGCTTGTTTTTCCCAACCGGCATCTGGAATATGCCCTGACCTGGTACGGCTTGGCGGGGGCGCTGGCGGGGGTTTTCATCGCTTTTACCCTGTCCCGGAGGCGGCGGGCTGACCTTGCCCCGCCACCCGGCGACGCCTAGTTTGCAGGTAGATTTTCAGGAAACGCGAAATTGAGTCTCTCTTACGTCTCGACGCGGGGCGAAGCGCCACCGCTCGGCTTTGCCGATGTTCTTCTCGCAGGTCTTGCCCGCGACGGCGGCCTCTACGTGCCGTCCGAATGGCCGGTGCTGACCGCCGAAACCATCCGGGGTTTCGCCGGGAAGTCCTATGCCGAGATCGCCGAAGCGGTCATCAAGCCGTTCGCGGCGCCGTCCTTCGGCGGCGGCGAATTGCATGAAATGATCGGAGACGCGTATGCGAGCTTCCGCCATCCGGCGGTCGCGCCGCTGGTGCAGACCGGTCCGAACCAGTTCATCCTCGAGCTGTTCCATGGGCCGACGCTCGCCTTCAAGGACGTGGCGATGCAACTGCTCGCCCGACTGATGGACCGGGCGCTGGCGCGCCGGAACGAGCGGGCCACGATCGTCGCCGCCACATCCGGCGACACGGGCGGGGCGGCCATCGAGGCGTTCCGCTCCTGCGACCGTGTCGATGTCTTCGTGCTGTTCCCGCACGGCCGCGTGTCGGATGTTCAGCGCCGCCAGATGACGACGGTTGATGCGCCGAATGTCCACGCTGTCGCCGTCGAGGGCAATTTCGACGATTGCCAGGCGCTGGTGAAGGCGATGTTCAACGACCATGCCTTCCGCGACCGGCAGCGGCTCGCCGCCGTCAACTCGATCAACTGGGCGCGCATCGTCGCGCAGATCGTCTACTACTTCACCGCCGCGGCCTCGCTCGGCGCGCCGTACCGTCCGGTCAGTTTTGTCGTGCCGACAGGCAATTTCGGCGATGTGTTCGCGGGTTGGGTGGCGAAGCGCATGGGCCTGCCGATCGAGCGCCTCGTCGTCGCCACGAACCAGAACGACATCCTGGCGCGCACCATCGAGACCGGCCGTTACGAGGTGAAGGGGGTCCATCCGACCTCTTCGCCGAGCATGGACATCCAAGTGTCGTCGAATTTCGAACGGCTGCTGTTCGAGGCCGAGGGCCGCGATGCCGCCGCGGTCCGTCGTCATATGGCCTCGCTTGCCCAGTCCGGCGCCTTCACGCTGTCGGGCGCGCCGCTGGCCTCCATTCGCGGCGAGTTCGATGCCGGACGTGCCAGCGAGGACGAGACGGCGGAGACGATGCGCCGTTATTACAAGCAAGCCGGCTATCTGCTTGACCCGCATACCGCGGTGGCGGTGTCGGTTGGCGACGCGATGGGAGGCGATCCGTCGGTGCCCCAGGTCATTCTCGGAACCGCGCATCCTGCAAAGTTCCCGGATGCGGTGAAAGCGGCGACGGGCATGCATCCCGCATTGCCGGCCCATGTCGCGGATATTTTTGACCGTACGGAGCGCATGTCGGTCGTCGCCAACGATCTCGCAGCTGTTCAGAATTTTGTGGCCGAGCGCGCCCGCGCCGCCCGGGAGGCCGCATGAGCGTCGAGATCACCAAGCTGAAGAACGGCCTGACGGTCGCGACGGATTCGATGCCCGGCATCGGCACCGCCGCGGTGACGGTGGCGTTCGCGGCCGGTGCCCGCAGCGAAAGCGAGTCCGAGCACGGTCTGGCGCATCTGCTCGAGCACATGGCGTTCAAGGGTACGACGCGGCGCACCGCGCAGCGTATTGCCGAAGAGATCGAGGAAGTCGGCGGTGATCTCAATGCGGCGACCTCCATCGAGCAGACGAGCTATGAAGCGCGCCTGCTGAAGGAGCATGTGCCGCTGGGGCTCGATATTCTCTCGGACATCCTGACGGATCCGACGGTTCCCGAAGACGAACTGAAGCGCGAGCGCGGTGTCATCCTTCAGGAAATCGGTGCCGCCGAGGACGATCCCGACGATCTCGTTTACGACATCGGCTTCGAGACGGCGTATGGCGGCCAGTCCATCGGGCGTCCCATTCTCGGCACGCCAAAATCCGTCAAGTCGTTCGACCGAGATGCCATCTCCGCATTTCTCGGCGAGCATTACCGGGCGCCGCGCGGTGTCGTTACGGTTGCCGGCGGCGTCGATCATGCCGAAGTGGTCAAGCGTGCCGAAGACGTGCTTGGCGGTCTGTCCGCCGAGGCCGGTTCCGAACCAGAGCCGGCGGTATGGACAGGCGGAGAAAGGCGCAATGTGCGTGATCTCGAGCAGGCGCATCTGGTGCTGGCTTTTCCAGGTCGCGCGCTCGGCGACAAGGATACGCTTGCGTTGCAGGTGTTCTCGAACCTGCTCGGCGGCGGCATGTCGTCCCGACTGTTTCAGGAAGTACGCGAGAAGCGGGGCCTCGTATATTCGATCCAGGCATTCCACTGGGCGTTCTCCGACACCGGGCTGTTCGGCGTCTATGCCGGAACCGGAGGGGACGACCTGAAGGAACTCATGCCGGTTATGCTGGACGAGATGGCCGATGCCGCGCGCACCGCAACCGAGGCCGAGGTCAATCGCGCCAAGGCGCAGATGCGGATGGCGCTGGAACTCGCGCGCGAATCTCCGGCCTCGCGTGCCGAGCGGCTGTCGCGGCAGATTCTCGTGCTCGGCCGCGCAGTGGCGCCGGAGGAAATTCTGGCGCGCCTCAATGCCATTACGGTGGAAGATGTGCGGCGGGTCGGTCTCGCCGCCATTTCCGCCGACCCCGCGCTGGCGGCTCTTGGGCCGGTGAAAGGTCTGATGCCGCTCGATCGAATCACCGGGCGGCTTGGCAGCTCCGCCGCCGCGGCCTGATCCGGGGATCTGGCCATGTCCTTCCTGCGCTCCTTCTCCGACGAACACCTGCCGGTGGTGCGGGGGGAGAAGGTCTGGCTGCGGCCGCCGCAGGCCGGTGATTACGAGGAATGGGCAGCGCTCCGGGCACGATCCCGGGCCTTCCTGAAGCCTTGGGAGCCGACATGGCCGGAGGACGATCTGACCCGTCCGGCTTTCCGGCGCCGGCTGCGGCGCTATGACGAGGAGCGGCGGGTCGGTACCGCCCACAGTTTCTTTCTGTTCCTCAATGAGAGTCAGGAACTCGTTGGCGGGATTACGATTTCCAACGTCCGGCGCAGCGTGGCCCAGACCGGCACCGTGGGCTATTGGATGGGCGAGCCGTATCACGGCAACGGCTACATGACGGCCGGCATGCGGGCGATTATTCCTTATGCTTTCGGGGCGTTGAGGCTCCGCCGGCTTGAGGCCGCCTGTCTCCCCAACAACGACCCCTCGATCCACCTCCTCGAAAAAGTCGGCTTTTCCCGGGAGGGTTATGCCCGGGAATATCTCTGCATAGACGGCGTATGGCAGGATCACCTTCTTTTCGCCCTGCTCAGGGGCGATGCGAGGGGCTGAGTAACCGCCTGCGCGCCTTGCCCGGTGCATTGGCGGGGGCTACGGAAGTACGGCCTCGCGTGCTGTAGGGGGAGTTCGGGTTTTGAGTCGATTAAGGTCCGCCCTGGGCGGCCTTCTCATCCTTTGCGCACTGATTCTGACTGGCGGCCGTGCTTGGGCGCTGGAACCCATCGCCGTGCCGCTGGACCGCGGCGCGATCGACCTTACGCGCATCATCGAGCGCTTTGCCTCGGAGGGCGACCGTGTTCAGGTCACGACCGCTCCGTCGGCCGACGGCATCGTCCGCCGCATAGAGGTGCGCGCCAACAAACCCGGCCCCAGCAACTGGGCGGTGTTCGCGCTGACCAACACCTCCGACGCGCAGATCGACAGGCTCCTGGTCGCGCCACATTACCGGCTCGTCGGTTCGGGTGTCGTCTGGCCCGATCTCGGCGAACGCCGCGTCGTCGATGTCACCGCGAGCCAGGGCTTCCGCCCGGAACGCGAGGAGTCGCCGGACACCGACATCTTCGTCGTTACGCTGGACCCCGGCGCAACCGTCACATTCGTTGCCGAGCTGTCGTCCGCGAAACTTCCCCAACTCCATCTCTGGGACCCGGATGCGTACAAGGATTCGGTCAACGACCTGACGCTCTACAAAGGTATCGTGCTCGGCATCGCGGGCCTGCTGGCGCTCATCCTCACCATCGTGTTTGTGGTCAAGGGTTCGGCGATGTTCCCGGCATCCGGTGCGCTGGCCTGGGCGGTGCTGGCCTGGCTCGCGATCGACTTCGGCTTCTGGCACAAGATCTTCAATCTCGGGCCGGGCGAGGACCATGTATACCGCGCGGGCGCCGAGGCCATGCTGGCCGCAACGCTGATCGTCTTTCTCGTCGCCTATCTCAATCTGAACCGATGGCATGTCCGCTTCGGCCATGTCGCCACGATCTGGCTCGTCGGCATGATGGCGCTGGTCGGCATCGCGCTCGTCGATGCGCCCGTCGCCGCCGGCATCGCGCGCATGTCGCTGGCACTGGTCGCGGTGTTCGGTTTCGGCGTCGTGGTCTGGCTCGCGCTGCACAATTTCGACCGGGCTGTCATGCTCATCCCGAGCTGGTTCCTTCTGGTCGCGTGGGTCGCGGCGGCTGGCCTCACCGTGTCGGGACTGCTGGACAATGACGTCGTTTCGCCGGCGCTGGTCGGCGGTCTCGTGCTTGTCGTTCTGCTGCTCGGCTTCACCGTCATGCAACATGCGTTTGCGGGAGCAGGGCTCGCGCACGGTCTTGGTTCCGATCTGGAGCGCCGCGCTCTCGCGATCACCGGCTCCGGCGACATGGTGTGGGATTGGGACGTGACGGCGGACCGCGTCCATGTCACGCCCGAGTTCGAGCATCTGCTCGGCCTGAAACGCGGCGATCTGCACGGCCCGGCCGCGGGCTGGCTCGATGTGCTGCATCCCGCGGACCGCGACCGTTTCCGCGCCGCGCTCGACATGATCGTCACCGAACGCCGCGGCAAAGTTGCGGAACAGTTCCGTTTCCGCGCGCAGGATGGCCATTATCACTGGATGCTGCTGCGCATCCGTCCGGTGGTCGCCGCGCATGGCGAGGTCACGCGTTGTGTCGGTACGCTGATCGACATCACCGAGACCAAGGCGGCCGAAGAGCGCCTGTTGCAGAACGCGGTCTATGACAGCCTCACCGGCCTGCCGAACCGCCAGCTTTTCCTCGATCGTGTCGAGGCGGCGCTGAGCTTTGCCGCCGCGGACGACCGGGTGCGGCCCACAGTAATCGTGCTCAACATCGACGGCTTCAAGAAAGTCAACGACGAGGTCGGGCTGACGGTCGGCGATACGCTGCTGCTCACGCTCGTGCGCCGCCTTGGCCGCAATCTGCGCAGCCAGGACATGCTTGCCCGCATCGGCGGCGATCAGTTTGGCATATTGCTGATTTCCGAGCGGGAAGGCCCGCGCATCAGCCAGTTCGCCGATCTCGTGCGCAAGACGATCTCGACGCCGATGACGTTCTCGGGCCGCGAGGTTGTGCTGACAGGTTCGCTCGGGCTCGCGATGATGGAGCCGCGCACGGAAACCAGCAGCGAGGATCTTGTGCGCAATGCCGAGGTCGCGATGTTCCATGCGAAAAGACTCGGCGGCGATCATATCGAAGTCTTCAAGCCGACCATGCGTACGGCCAAGACCGACCGGCTTTTGGTCGAAGGCGAACTTCGCCGCGCGCTGGAGCGCGAGGAACTGCGCGTGCTGTACCAGCCCATCGTGCGTCTCGAAGACCGCTCGATCGTCGGGTTTCAGGCGATGCTGCGCTGGGAGCATCCGCGCTATTCCAGGCGGCCGCCGCAGGAATTCCTGTCGATTGCGGACGATACGGGTCTGATTGTCGATTTCAGTCTGTTCGCGCTCGACAGGGCTTCGCGCCAGCTTGCCCTGTGGCAGCGCAAGGTGCCGCTCGATCCGCCGCTGTTCGTGACGGTGACGCTGCCGGTGAAGCAGTTCGAGCGGCAGGACCTGATCCAGGACATGAAGACCGTGCTGTCGCGCACGATCCTGCAGCGCAGCTCGCTGAAGCTGGAACTGACCGAGAGCATCGTCGTTCAGAACCCCGAGCGCGCGGCCTATATGCTCGACCGGCTGCGCGAACTCGGTGTCGGCCTCGCGCTCGACGATTTCGGCTCGGGCCATGCGAACCTTGCCTATATGGAGCGCTTCCACTTCGATCTCGTGAAGATCGACCGCTCGTTCCTGCGCCAGCAGTCCAAGACGCATCGCGTCGCGGTGCTGCGCTCGATGATCCAGCTCGGCCGCGAACTCGGGCTCGATGTCATCGCCGAAGGCGCGGAGACCGACTCCGACGCCGTCGAGCTCTATCATCTCGGCTGCCAATATGCGCAGGGCGCGGCTTTCGGCGAGTCGATGACGGCGGATGAGGCCGAACGCCTGCTCGGCATCGCTGCGGAGCATTCGCCGATATCCTCCGCCCGCCGCGTGGTCATGGGCGCGCTGCGGACCTGATTTCGCCTCTATGGCAAGGGGATTTCGCCATCTCCGATTGACGGACTCTCCGGGCCGTATTTCGATTGCTGCCGCGCGGCCGGGGGCGGCCGGAGACAGGGGCGAAAACCAATGGCAAAGGCTGCTGCGAAAGCGGCGTCGGGTTCGGTTGCGAACGCGAGCGCCATAGAGCGTTATTTCGATATTGCCGGCGCCGGGTCGAGCGTCAGGACCGAGGTGCTGGCCGGCCTCACGACGTTCCTGACGATGGCCTACATCATCTTCGTCAACCCGAACATTCTGGCGGCCGCCGGCATGCCGAAGGACGCGGTGTTCGTCGCGACCTGCCTTGCCGCCGCGATCGCCACGCTGATCATGGGCCTTTATGCGCGCTATCCGATCGCGCTGGCACCGGGCATGGGCCTCAATGCCTTCTTCGCCTTCTATGTCGTGGGTGCACTCCAGTTCACATGGCAGCAGGCGCTCGTCGCTGTGCTCATCTCCGGCGTTCTCGCGCTTATCGTTTCGATCCTGCCGATCCGCGCATGGCTGGTGAACTCGATCCCGCAAAGCCTGAAGCTCGCCACGTCGGCCGGCATCGGCTTCTTCCTTGCCATCATTGCGCTGCAGGGGGCAGGGCTTGTCGTCGACAGCCCGGCGACGCTGGTCACGCACGGCAAGCTGCTGGCCGCCGCGCCGCTGCTCGCGCTGCTCGGCTTCGCCATCATCGCGGCGCTGAACCAGCTCAGGGTTCCGGGCGCCACGATCATCGGCATCCTCACCGTCACGGTGCTGGGCCTGCCGCTGGGCGCCGCATCGTTTGGCGGGCTGTTCTCCTTGCCGCCTTCGCTTGCGCCGACCCTGCTGCAGCTCGATTTCTCGCGCGTTCTGGAAGGCTCGTTCCTTATCGTCGCGCTGACGATGTTCTTCGTCGATTTCTTCGATACGGCCGGCACGCTGGTCGGCGTCGCGCACAGGGCGGGGCTTCTCGACAAGGAGGGCAATCTTCCGCGTCTGCGGCAGGCGCTCATCGCCGACTCGTCGGCCACCACCATCGGCGCGCTGCTCGGTACCTCGAACACAACCTCCTACATCGAAAGCGCGGCGGGCGTCGCCGCCGGCGGCCGCACCGGGCTGGCTTCGGTCGTGACCGCGATCTGCTTTCTGCTGGCGCTCTTTCTCGCGCCGCTCGCGGGCTGGATCCCGCAATACGCGACAGCGGCCGCGCTGCTGTTCGTCGCGGTGGTGATGTCGCGGGCCTTGGCGGAGGTTGATTGGGACGACCTGACGGAAGCGGCGCCCGTCGCCGTGACGGCCGTCACGATGCCGCTGACCTATTCGATCGCGGTCGGCCTCGGCCTCGGCTTCATCACCTATGTCGTGGTCAAGGTGCTGACCAAACGGTGGGAGGAGATATCGCCCGCCGTCTGGCTGCTCGCGGCGGTGTTCGCCGTCATGTTGCCTTTGCTGTGATCAGTCATTACGCCATCCGGGGCGCACCGCCCCGGATGGTTTACGTTCATGCTCTTCGATACCGCCGAACTCGTCGGCATTGCCGCCGGCTCGTTCACCACGCTGTGCTGGCTGCCGCAGGTTGTCAAAATGCTGCGCGCCAGAAGCGCGAGAGACCTGTCGCTCGCCACGCAGGCGGCATTCACGTTCGGGGTTTTGCTGTGGCTGCTCTATGGCCTGTTGCTCGGCCGGCCGGCCATCATCCTGCCCAATGCGATAACGCTGGTGCTGTCGGGAACCGTGCTTGCCCTCAAGCTCAGGTTCGGCTGAGAGCGGAGCGGGGGCCTCCCGGGGAGGCCCCCGTATTTACTCAGAGATTGTTCAGGACGTTGCCCAGAACGAGCAGCACGAAGGCAGCGATCAGGAGCCAGGTCGCATAGGCCGATACGACCGGGATCGCAACGCCGAGCAGGCTGATGATGGCGAGCGCGCCGACAACGAGCGCAATCAGGAATACGGGCTGGGTAGGTGCAGAAAGGTTCATCATCGTTTCCCCCAAATACCTCGAAAGGATACAGAAACCGGCTTTTACCGTCTTTCTGTAACACTCAGTTAACCATACGGTCCCTGATTCCACCATAGAGCTAGTAGGGTGTTCGTTTACCCGCCCAAGTATTTATCCGCGCGAGCAAAAACCCATGCCAAGTCTGGTTTCTCCCTATGTCCTTCCGGTCGTCCTGCTGATCTGTTCCAACGTCTTCATGACATTCGCCTGGTATGGGCACCTGAAGTACAAGGCGGCCCCGCTGGCGCTTGTCGTGCTGGTAAGCTGGGGCATCGCCTTCGTTGAATACTGCTTCGCCGTGCCGGCGAACCGCATCGGCCATTCCGTGTACTCGGCCGCCCAGCTCAAGACGATGCAGGAGGTCATTACCCTCGTCGTGTTCGCGGTGTTCTCGGTGCTGTACCTGAAGGAGGCCTTTGCATGGAACCACGCGATAGGCTTCGCGCTCATCTCCGCCGGCGCGTTCTTCGTGTTCCACAAATGGTGAGCGGGCGGGTTACATCCCGCGGATAACGGTCGAGAGCGCCAGCACCGCCCAGGCGGCGAACATGAAGATGAATTCGTTGCCGTCGACCACCGGAATGGTGGTCAGCATCGCCAGCACGGCGAGCGCCGCCAGCACGGCGGAAATAATGAACATGATGGCGGAAGGTTTGCCGACGCGCATGTGATGTGCCCCCTGTTAGACCCCATCGCAGCATGGAGGCTGCGATCCGGCATAACAAGCGGGGCGGGGCGTTTGCGGTTCCACCCATGCGCCAAAAGTCAGCCGCCGGGGCTCAGGCGCAGCAGCTTCCCGTCGCTGGAATCCGTCAGGACATACAACGCGCCATCGGGACCCTGACGGACATCGCGGATGCGTTCGCCGAGATCGGTCAACAGACGCTCGTCGTCGCCGGGTTTGCCGTTGTCGATATCGACGCGCACAAGCTCTCCGTTCTTCAGGCCCCCGATGAAGAGATCGCCCTTCCAGCCGGGAAACAGGTCGCCGGTATAGAACGCCATGCCCGACGGCGCGAAGCTTGGATCCCAGTACTTGGCCGGCTGCTCCATGCCTTCCTTCTCGGTGCCTTCGCCGATCTTCGAGCCGTCATAGTTCACGCCGTAGGAAATGATGGGCCAGCCATAGTTCTTTCCGGCTTCGGGTATGTTGATCTCGTCGCCGCCGCGCGCGCCATGCTCGACGGTCCAGAGCGCACCTGTGGCGGGGTTGATGGCTGCGCTTTGCGGGTTGCGATGTCCGTATGACCAGATTTCCGGCAGTGCGCCGTCCCTGCCGACGAAGGGGTTGTCGTCCGGCACCGAGCCATCGTCATTGACGCGGACGACCTTGCCGAAGGTCGTGCCGAGGTCCTGAGATTTTTCGCGATAAGCCATGCGTTCCCCAAGCGTGACGAACAGCTTGCCGTCGGGTGCGAAAGCGAGCCGCGAACCGAAATGGCCGTTGCCCGCGACCTTCGGCGTCTGGCGGAAGATCACCTCGACATCTTCAAGCAGCTTGCCGTCACCTGAGAGTTTCCCGCGCGCCACAGCCGTTCCCGAGCCGCCGTCGCCGGCTTCGGAATAGGTGAGGTAAACGAGCCGGTTCTGCGCGAAGTCCGGGTGCAGGGCGACATCAAGCATCCCCCCCTGGCCGCGGGCGACCACGTCGGGCGTGTTGCCAATCTTCGAGACCTCGCCCTCTTTTGAGACGAGATTCAGACGCCCGGGGCGTTCCGTGACCAGCATCCGGCCGTCCGGCAGGAAAGCGAGACCCCAGGGGTTCTCGAGCCCCTCCGCGATGGTGTCGATCCTGATCTGGGATGTCTGCGCCGAAGCGGGCAGGGCGAGGAGGAGGGCGGCAAGCGCGGTGCGGAACATCATCGGTCGCACATAGTGCCCGCGAGGCGCATGTCGAGACCGTATTTCCTCCATGTCATCCGGGGGATGCGGCCAAAACAGCCCGGCAGATTCTGCCGCATGGGGTCGATTCTGCCTGCCGAAATTGTATGTAATTCAGCGTAAACTATTGATTTTGCTGTGCTTGGTCGCTGGCCTTCCCCTTGCACCCCTCTTGGCAGGCAACTTTATGGCGCGCCCTTCGGCTCGCGCCGGTTTTGGGAGAAGGCCATGGGTATCTTTGGTGCATTGACCACGGCGGTGTCGGGGCTTCGGGCTCAGTCCTACGCGCTGGAAAACATTTCCGGCAATATCGCCAACTCGCAGACGACCGCGTTCAAGCGCACTGATACGAGCTTCACCGACCTCATCCCGGACAACGTTCCGAGCCGCCAGGTAGCCGGCGCCGTCATCTCCCAGAGCCGCGCGACGAACACCCAGCAGGGCGACATCCAGTCGGCCAACAACGCCACCTACATGGCGCTCAACGGCGACGGCTATTTTGTCGTGGCGACGCAGACCGGCGCGGCCGACGGCCAGCCGATCTTTTCCGGTGTCGACTACTACACCCGGCGCGGCGACTTCGAGATCAACAAGGACGGCTATCTCGTCAACGGCGCGGGCTATTACCTGAAGCTTCTGCCGATCGACCGCGAGACCGGAAACGTCTCGGGCAGCGTGCCGGAAGTCATGCCGCTGACGAACGACATTCTTCCCGCCCGCGCCACGGGCGTCATCACCTATCGCGGCAACCTGCCGAAGACGCCGACCAGCGGCGTCATGCAGCCGGGCGACTTCACAACCGACCCGCGCGCGGCCGGCTCGCCCATCGCCATCTCCGATCTCGGTCTTGCAATGGCCGCTGCCACCGACCTGACGAACGGCGGCGCCGGTGGCGATCTCGCCAACGACTCGACCCTGACGATGCAGATTCCGGGTGGCGCGACGGCGACCTTCACCTTCGGCATGGACCCGGGCGAGATCAATACGCTTCAGGATCTTGTCGACGCCATCAACGACCACGCTGATCTCAACGGCGTCACGGCTTCTATTGTCGGCGGCAACCAGATCCAGATCGCCGGCGACAACCCGAACGTCGCGCTGACCGTTGGCGGTACGGGCGGCGCCGCCGCCGCGCTCGGCCTTGCCTCTCAGGCGCCCGCGACGCTCGGCACGACCGGCACTGTCGCGGCAAACGAAGCCGAGATTTTCGAAGAGCAGTCGATCTCGGGTGACGCCGTCACGATCTACGACGCGCAGGGCACGCCGGTAAAGGTCCAGCTGCGCTGGGCCAAGGTCAACAACACCGACAATGGCGGTCAGGACACCTGGAACCTGTTCTACAAGTCCAGCAACGACGCGACCGGCACCGAACCGATGTGGACCAACGTCGGACAGAACTTCGCATTCGGTCCGGACAGCCTTCTGAACCCGCCGTTCGCGACCACGATGATCAGCAACCTGACGGTTGACGGCAACAATGTCGGCAACGTCACGCTATCGCATGGCTCCACCGGCCTGACGCAGTACAACGCCGACAACGGTTCCGTCGCGAACGTCATTACGCTCAACCAGGACGGCTATGCCGCAGGTGAAACGGTTCGCGTCCAGATCTCGGATGGCGGCCGCATCACGGCATTCTACTCCAACGGCCAGATGGCGGACATCGCCGAAATTCCGACCGTGTTCTTCAACGCCGACAACGCGCTGAAGCGTCTGGACGGCGGCGCCTTCGCGACGACATTCGAGTCGGGTCCGCCAATCCCCGGCGCGCCGGGCTCCATCATCGGCTCCTCGCTGGAAGGCTCGAACACCGACATCGCCGACGAGTTCACCAAGCTCATCGTCACCCAGCAGGCCTATTCCGCCAACACCCGCATCGTCTCGACCGCCGACGAGATGCTGCAGGAAGCCCTCAACATGGTTCGCTGAGGGATAGCGGCGCTTAGGGCCGCCTTCAGGAGACGAGTATGGGTCTGACTTTCGCATTGTCCACCGCTCTGTCCGGTCTGCGCACGACGCAGGCCGGGCTTGAGCTCGTCTCGGGCAATGTCGCGAACGTCAACACACCCGGATATACCAAGAAGAGCGCGCTTCTTCAGGCGAACGTCCTCGACGGCCGCACGTCGGGTGTTCGCGTCACCAGCATCCAGCGCGAAATCGACACCTATGTGCAGCGCCAGATGCGTGTCGAGCAGAGCGGGCTCAGCTATTCCAACATCGCGTCGAACTATCTCGACCAGCTTCAGCGCCTGTACGGCACGCCCGGCGGCACGAGCTCACTCGATACGCTGATCAATAATTTCACCGGCGCGCTCGACACGCTCGCGACGACCCCGAGCTCGCAATCGGCGCGCCAGAGCGTTCTGAACGAAGCGCAGCTTCTCGCCCAGTCGCTGCAATCGATGTCGAGCGACATCCAGGCGATGCGCCAGGAAGCGGACCGCGGCATTTCCTCGACGGTCGATCAGGTCAACGGGCTGCTCGGCCAGATCGATCGAGTGCAGGAACAGATCGCCGTCATGGACACGACGGGCGCGATCTCTCCCGATCTGCTGGACCAGCGCGACCGGTATATCGACGAGCTGTCGCAGCTCATCGACATCCGCGTCACCGGCAACAATGCCGCGCTTCAGATCTACACCACCGGCGGCGCCGCGCTTTACACCGACAGCACTCCCTCGAGGCTGGAGTTCGAGGGGCCGGTCGCGATGGCGCCGGAGGCGCTTTACTCGACCGATCCCAATGAACGGCGCGTCGGTACTGTCATCCTGCGCGGGCCGGACAATGTGCCGGTTGATCTTCTCGCCGGGAACACGATCCGTTCCGGCGACATGAAGGCCTATGCCGACATGCGCGACAATGTCCTTGTCGAAGCGCAGACGCAGCTGGACGAGATGGCTGCCGCGCTGGCCGAAGCGCTCGGCACCGCCGAGATGACGGGCACCGCCAACGGCACCGGCTTCGATCTGAACCTCGCCGACGTCCAGCCCGGCAACAAGGTCACGGTTACCTACAACCAGCAGCCGGGCGGCCAGGCGCGCACGGTGACCTTCGTCCGCGTCGACGATCCGACGGCTCTGCCGCTCGCGAACGATCTCACGGCCGATCCGAACGACACCGTCGTCGGCATCGACTGGACCGGCGGTTACGCCTCCGTCGCGGCGCAGATGCAGACGGCGCTCGGCGCGGGATTCACCGTCACGAATACAGGCGCTGATTTCACCTTCGATGCCGCTCCCGCCACGGCCACGATGACCGGCGCCACCGCGCGCGTCACCTCGACGGCGCTGACCGGCGACGGGCTCGCGCTGCCGTTCTTCGTCGACGGCACCGAGCCCTATACCGGCAGCGTGGACGGCCTGACCCAGCGTCTCGGCTTTGCCAGCCGCATCCGCATCAATCCTGCGCTGATCGACGATCCGGCGCTGCTCGTCAACTACCAGTCGCCGATGTATTCGGGCGATGCCTCGCGCGCCACTTTCCTGCGAGATGCGCTGGAAAACGCGACCATCCAGTATCGCACCGACACCGGCCTCGGCGGAGCGACAAGTCCCTACACCGGCTCGATCGCCAACTTCGCGCGCGGCCTGATCGAATTCCAGGCCAACAACGCGGCGCTCGCCTCGCGCGTGCAGGAGGGGCAGGAGGTCGTCGTAACCGCTCTCCAGGATCGCTTCGCCGAAAAATCGGGCGTCGACGTCGATGAGGAAATGTCGAAGCTGCTGCAGCTTCAATCGGCCTATGCGGCCAACGCGCGTGTGATCTCTACCGTCAAGGAGATGATGGATGTCCTGCTCGCGATGTGAGGTAAATGATCATGAGTAGCACGATCAACGGCACCGGGCTTTTCACGCATTCCTATGCGCGCGCGCTGACGCAGATGCGTAGCCAGTTCGACAATCTGAGCCTGCAGCTTGCGACCGGCCAGAAATCCCAGACCTATGGCGGACTCGGCTCCGACCGGGGCATGGCGCTGCACCTCAAGGGCAAGCTCGCCGCGCTCGGAACCTATGCGACGAATATCCAGCAGGTCGGGCTGCGCACCAACATGATGTCGGCGAGCCTGACGACGATGACCGACATCGCGCAGGACACGCGCGGCGACATGACGCCGACCAACTGGCTGCTCGCGGGCAGCAAGACGATCGCGCAGAATTCGACGCTGTCGCGCCTCGACACCATGATCGAGTCGCTGAACGTCAATGTGGCCGGGGTCTATCTGTTCGGCGGCCGCGAAGTATCGACGCCGCCTGTTGCGAAGATGGACGAAATCCTGAACGGAGCGCTCGGCCGCGACGGACTGAAAACCGTCATGGCCGAACGTACGGCGGCCGATCTCGGCACCGGCGGCCGCGGGCGTCTGACGTTCAACGTCGAGGCTGTCGGTGCGGGTCTCGGCGCCGCGGCCGAGAACGACCTTACCAATGCGGGCGCTGGCGGCGCCGGCTTTGTGACGGACGGCAACACGCTCGACATCACTGTCGGCGGCACGACCGCAACGTTCACGATCGACGATGGCGGCATCAACACGCTGGACGATCTGGTCAACGCGATCAACGCTGACGCATCGATCAACGGCGATGTCACCGCTTCCAACGTCAACGGCCAGCTTCGCATCGTTGCAGACGCGGGCGATGTGACGTTCACGACAGGCGGCCCGGCTGCCGCGGAGCTTGGCATTGCAAGCCCGGTTTACGATCCCGATACGACGATACGGCTTGCCGAGGATGCGGCGCCGAGCCCGTTCGGCTTTAAACTTGTCGGTGCCGAAACCAACATCGCCGGCGCGACGGCAACAGGTCCTGCGGGGACGCCGCCCGCTCTGGAATTCACGCTGACGGCACAGCCGGCGTCGGGAGATTCCGTGCGCTTTGCGCTCGAGCTGCCGGATGGGAGCTTCGAGGAAATCGAGCTCACCGCCACCACAACATCTCCCGCCGGGCCGGGCCAGTTCGTGATCGGAGCGGCGCTTGACGAGACGGTCGATAATCTGAGGTCCTCAATGGACGCAGCCGTACAGACCGAGGCGAAAACCTCGCTCGCGGCGGCGTCGGCCATCACGGGGTCGCGTAATTTCTTCGGCGAACCGCCGCTGCGTGTCGATGGGCCTCCTGGAACGGCCGCGGCGCTTGTGGATGGAACGGCGACGACCTTCGATTGGTATCGCGGCGAGAGCGGCACCGATTCCGCGCGGCAGACGCAGAACGCGCGCATCGACGCCACGCTGAACGCGAGCTATGGCGCGCGCGCAAACGAAGATGGCGTCCGGGAACTGATGGAAAGTCTCGGCGCGTTCGCGGTGATGGAGCTGAATGTCTCCGACGAAGAGATCGGCAAGGCGCAATACACCGCGCTGACCGACCGCCTTCGTCCCGCGCTTTCGAGCGATACCGGCCTCAGCACGCTCGAATCTCTCGTTGTCGAGATCACCAATGTGTCGGTTTCGGTGAATGAGGCGAAGGAACGTCACACCCAATCCGAAGCCGTGCTGGAAACGATGCTGGCGAATATCGAGGGCGTGTCCAAGGAAGAGGTCGCGGCATCTCTGCTGGCGCTGCAGACCAATCTTCAGGCGAGCTACCAGGTCACGGCGATGGCCTCGCAGCTCACGCTCGTGAATTTTCTCTGATAACAAGAAGCGGATAGCAACGACCGCAAAAAAAGCCGGGCTTCATGCCCGGCTTTTTAATTTCGGGAAGTCCGCGTCCTTACGCGGCGGCGCTGTCCGCGTTGCGCATGCTGCTCATCAGCCCCGCGGCGAGTTCCCGGTTGATGTTCACGAGGGACGTCATGCGCTGCGGCACGGGCGCGAGCTCGAGCTCGACGCAGTGCGGCAGCACGAACATCGCGATATTGCCGATATTCTGCTTGATGGCGGGCGGAAGCGGATTTTCGGCGGCGGTGGCCGATGTGGAAAGCACGGTCCAGAGCTTGCGGTTGTAACGCAGCGCCTCGCGCATTTCCTCGGTGTCGGTAACCTGGCCGCTGACGATGTTCTGCAGGCGGTTGGCTGCGCGAATAAGAAGCTGGGCCTCAAGATCGCGAGGGGTCGCTGTCTTCTGTGCTGTGTTCGCGTAAGCTTGCGCGCCTTGCTGCATGGTCCATCAGCTCCTGTTCGAAAGCTATCAAGTTCTTCGCTTCCCTCAGAGCCTTATAGAGTGCGTTGGTTAATATGGCATTATTCACCGCATCGACCATCGCCAGACTACTTGGAGCTGCACGTACAAAATCGCCAACCAGTTCGAAATACTGATCCTGGAATTTTGGAACATCTTTGGAGAGATACATTAGCTGAACGGCAAGATAGATTCTTCTCGCGGGAGTGTCCGCCGTCTCGGGCGTCAGAATATCTTTCTCGCGGAGAATGGGAGCGTCGCCTTCAATGAACAGGCGCGTGCGCTGGTTGTCGTTGGTGACGATGCAGTTGCCGAGGATGATGCGTTCTCCGGGCTTCAGTTCGACCTTGAGAGCCATCGCGAATCGCCTCCCTGTACCAGACCAAAACTTGGAGCCGCGCGGCCCTGCGGTCAAAGAAAAAGCGGCGGGGAGGGCCCCGCCGCTTGATATTTGCGTTGTCCGCTGAGCGTCAGAACAGCTGAAGCACCGCCTGGTCGGCCTGCGAGGCGAGCGACAGCGCCGTCGAGGACAGCTGCTGGCGGGTCTGAAGGGCGAGCATGTTCGCCGCTTCCTCGTTGGTGTCGGCCAGAACCAGCGAGTCGGCGCCGGTCTGCAGGGTGTTCATCATCGCCTTGGTGAACTCGGTGCGGTTCTCGACGATCGAGAGGTTCGAGCCGAACGCCGATGCTTGCGAGCGAATGACGCCGAGCGCGTCGGTCAAGGCGTTGAGCCGGGCGTCGATTGACGTATCGGAGTCGAAATCCGGCTCCAGCGCGAGCGTGAGGCCGAGCGTCGAGGTGTTGATCGGCCGCTCCTCTCCTTCGAGGTCTTTCGCCTGGATTTCGATGGTCGAAGAGCCGGTCTCGTTGAAGGTCAGCTTCAGGAGATCGCCGCGCAGCAGGTTGACGCCGCTGTAGGAGGCGTCGTCCGCCAGCTTGTCGAGCTGGTCGCGCAGTTCGTTGAACTGCTTGACCAGGTTGGCGCGCACCTGGTTGCCGCCGATCTCCGCGGCACCTGCCGCGGCGCCGTCGATGACGCCGGCGGCGGTGACGCCGTCAACGTCGAGTGCCTGCGTCGAGAGGTTCTCGATGCGGAGCCGGCCCGAGTCATTCGAAGCGCGGACCTTGCCGTCCAACGCGACATTGTTGTTGATCTCGGTGACGAGCTGATCGACGGTCTTCGCGGCGGAGGCAACCGCTGCGACACCGTCGGCCGATGTCGTGCCGCCGGCGATGCCGACCACCGCATCGACCGCCGCGTCGGAGGTCGTGACCGTGAAGTTCGCACCATCGGCGCGGCTGACGTTCAGACCGGCGTTCGTCGCCGTCACCGTGAAGCCGTTGGCGTTCAGGTCGGCGAGAAGGTCCGTCTTCTGACCCGAAGCGGCGTTGGTGAAGGCGTAGGTTACGGTGTTGGCACCCTGGGTGATGGTGATCGATTCACCGTCGAGGGCCGAGAGGTCCGGGTCAGCAACGCTGAGGTCCGTACCGCCGGCACCCGTCAGGGTCGCCGGGGTGGCCGCGACCGGCGTGGTGCCGAGGGTGATGTCGACCGCCGTCGTACCGACAGCGCCGCCCGAGAAGGACAGGATGTCGGTGTTGTCCAGGCCGGCGGAAAGCGTATAGGCTTCGCTCTTGAACGATTTGTCCTGACGCGACTGACGCAGCGTGGACTGCATGCTCTCGATGGTCTTGGTGATCGCGGTCAGGCCGTTGTCGGCCGCTTCGAGCGTCTTGATACCGCTGGTCATGTTGTCGAGCAGCGCGGCCATGTCGCCGGCGCGGCTCTGCAGGGACTGAGCGGTGAAGAAGTTGGTCGGGTTGTCGAGCGCCGAGTTGACCTTCTTGCCGGTGGCAAGGCGGTTCTGCGTCTTCGACATCAGCTCCGCCGTGTTCTGCAGCGAGAGCAGGTTCTGGCGGACGCCCGCCGAGAGAGTGATTTCAGACATAAATGCCCCCGTCCAGGAGTCGTGAAAAAATGCGGGCTTCCACCTTTGGAAGCTCCTGTCATTTGACGGGGGGGCCTCTAATTTATGGTTAACGATGTGATGAAAAACGCGGTTAACAGATGCTGACTGCGTATTTCAGGTATATCGCCAAAGAAAAAGCGGCGGGGAGGGCCCCGCCGCTTCGTTTTGCTGCGATCCGAAGGATCAGAACAGGCGGAGCACCGCCTGGTCGGCCTGCGAAGCGAGCGACAGAGCCGTCGAGGACAGCTGCTGGCGGGTCTGAAGGGCGAGCATGTTCGCCGCTTCCTCGTTCGTGTCGGCCAGAACCAGCGAATCGGCGCCGGTCTGCAGCGTGTTGATCATCGACTTCGTGAACTCGGTACGGTTCTCGACGATCGAGAGGTTCGAACCGAAGCTCGACGACTGCGCACGCAGAACGCCGAGGGCGTCCGCGAGCCCGTCCAGACGGGTGTCGATCGAGGAGTCGGAGTCGAACTCGGCGTCCGTGGCATCGGTGATGCCGAGTTCGCCGCTGTTGATCGGACGGACCTCGTCATCGGCGTCCTTCGCCTGGATTTCGATGGTCGAAGAGCCCGTCTCGTTGAAGGTCAGCTTCAGCACGTCGCCGCGCAGGAGGTTGACGCCGTTGTAGGAGGCGTCGTCCGCCAGCTTGTCGAGCTGGTCGCGCAGTTCGTTGAACTGCTTGACCAGGTTCGCACGGACGCTGTTGCCTTCGATCGACTGACCCGTGCCGGCGCCGTCGACGACGCCCGCCGCCGTGACGCCGTCAACGTCGAGGTCCGTTGTCGAAAGGTTTTCGATGCGGAGCTTGCCGGAGTCATTGGAGGCGCGGACCTTGCCGGTCAGCGACACGTTGTTGTTGATCTCGGTGACGAGCTGATCGACGGTCTTCGCGGCGGAGGCAACCGCTGCGACACCGTTGGCCGATGTCGTGCCGCCGGCGATGCCGACCACCGCATCGACCGCCGCGTCGGAGGTCGTCACCGTGAAGTTCGCACCATCGGCGCGGCTGACGTTCAGACCGGCGTTCGTCGCCGTCACCGTGAAGCCGTTGGCGTTCAGGTCGGCGAGAAGGTCCGTCTTCTGACCCGAAGCGGCGTTGGTGAAGGCGTAGGTTACGGTGTTGGCACCCTGGGTGATGGTGATCGATTCACCGTCGAGGGCCGAGAGGTCCGGGTCAGCAACGCTGAGGTCCGTACCGCCGGCACCCGTCAGGGTCGCCGGGGTGGCCGCGACCGGCGTGGTGCCGAGGGTGATGTCGACCGCCGTCGTACCGACAGCGCCGCCCGAGAAGGACAGGATGTCGGTGTTGTCCATGCCGGCGGAAAGCGTATAGGACTCGGTCTTGAACGACTTGTCCTGACGTGCCTGACGAAGCGTGGACTGCATGGATTCGACGGTTTTCGTGATCGCCGAGAGGCCGTTGTCGGCCGCTTCGAGCGTCTTGATACCCGAGGTCATGTTGTCGAGCAGGCCCGACATGTCGGATGCGCGGCTCTGAAGTCCCTGCGAAGTGAAGAAGTTGGTCGGGTTGTCGAGCGCCGAGTTGACCTTCTTGCCGGTGGCAAGACGGTTCTGCGTCGCCGACATCAGCTCCGCCGTGTTCTGCAGCGAGAGCAGGTTCTGGCGGACGCCCGCCGAGAGAGTGATGTTGCTGGAAGCCATTGTTACTACCCCTTTCCTGGGAGTTCATACGAATTACGCTTCCTCCTGGAAGCTGCGGCTGATCTCACATGTGGCGAAATAACGGGCAGTTAATCGGATCGCCGAAACGCCGCGATATCCGCGTGGCGGCCTGTCCCTACGCGACTTCAGGAAAACATGGTTAGCAGATAGTAAATACAGAGCGCGGCGCGCGATGGTCCGCATCCTGAGACAGATGATCGGGAAGTCCGGCTAAACTATTGAAAGCTCAAGCGTCGCGGGAGAGTATCGGTTCCGACGCCGGTATTCTGGACGCCTCGGCCTGCACATAGGCCCGCAGTTTCAGAATCTGCTCGGCCGGGAACTGGCTGATGACCTGGCCGGTGCGTGCGTTCAGCGTCCTCGAAATGAGGTCGTTCGTCTCGTCGTTGAATTCCACCTCACGCTCGATCTCGCGCAGGGTCTGGCTGGCGAGTTCGGCGCGGGCGCGCGGGCGGCCGTCGTTACCGTCGAAACGGGCGGCCTGATGTTCAACGGAAGCGGCGACGCTCTGGTGCGGCTGGGGCAGGAGGCTCGGCACCGCGGCGCGCACAGGCGTCACCTCCGCGCGCGGCGGAACCGGCGCGGGAGCATGATAGGCCCGAGGTGCAAGCGCGGCGTCCATTGTCGCCCTTCTTCTCCTGCCGTGCGCCGGAAACCTTCCGGCAGTCATGCAGGATTTTGGGGGACAAGTCTAAAAGAACCGCCAAGAAAGACGGTGAATCAACGCTTTCTTAAGATACGGAAAGTTCGTCGCACGGCGCGGGTTGCGATCAGGACCTTCGCGACAGGGAGAGCGGGGCAGGGCCTTTCGCCGTTTGTGCAATCTGTCCGCGCATACCGTACACCGACGGCATCTCGCGTTTTGATACTTCGTCGGCCACCGTACGCATCATGTCTTCCGCCACGGCACGCGCTGTACCGACCACCGCGAGATTGACCGACAGGGTCTCCTGGAGTCCCGCCAGGCGGTTGCGCAGAACTTCCGCGCGGTCGGGCACGAGACGGCCGATGACGGAGGCGGCGGCGCGCACTGCTTCCAGTTCGCGCTGATAAAGCCCGGCAAGCGTCGCCTTGTCGTCGACCAGTTGTCCGGCCTCTTTCAGCTTGGCGGCGCGAATGAGCTCCGTCTCGCGCTGCATGATGCTGTTCAACCGCTCCACGGTTTCGACAATGCGATCGACCATCTGTCCGGCTTCGTCGCGAGACGGGGTTCGAAACGCTGCGCTCGTCGTCATGATGTCTGCTCCTGCAAGCTGATAATTTCACGCATGATCTGGTCTGAAAGGCCGACGCCGCCGGAGGCGGCGATCTCCTTCGCGTATTCGTCGGTGAGGAAGGAGCGCCAGGTCTCGCCGCCGGCGCCCTGCGCGCCGAGGGGGCCGGAGCCTTCCTCGAGTGTCGAAAACATCTGCGCCAGCACGGTCGAGAGAAACACACTCTCGAATTCGCGCGCCTGCTCCTTCGCCTTCTCCGCATTGCCGGTCTTGCCCGGCGCCTGCGCGCCGGTCAGGGCCGAAATCTGCGAGAGGATGGACGAGCCGGGCGATGTCATTACATGACCTCGATGTCGGCCTGCAGCGCGCCCGAGGCCTTGATCGCCTGGAGAATGCCGATCAGGTCGCGCGGGCCGATGCCCAGCGAGTTCAGGCCATCGACCAGCTCCTGCAAGGTTACGCCCTGTTTGACGACCGCAAGCTGATGGTGGTTCTCATCATCGACCTGCACGGTCGTGCGCGGCACGACGACCGTCGCGCCGTCGCTGAAAGGTTCGGGCTGGCTGACGATCGGCTCCTCGCTGATCGTCACGGTCAGATTGCCTTGCGCGACGGCGACGGTCGAGACACGCACCTCGCGTCCCATGACGATGATGCCGGACGAATCGTCGATCACGACCTTCGCGATATTGTCGGGCTGCACGCGCAGCTGCTCGATCTCGGTCAGAAGACGCACGATGTTGCTGCGGTAGCTGTCGGGGATCGAGAGCTGCACGGTCGCCGGGTCGAGCGGCTCGGAAACCGCTTCGCCCATCAGCGTGTTGATGGCGCCGGCGATGCGCCGCGCCGTGGTGAGGTCGGGGTTGCGCAGCGCAAGCCGCACCGTGGACATGCCGGCCAGCGCGAATTCGATTTCACGCTCGACGACGGCTCCGTTGGAGATGCGGCCCGTTGTCGGTACGCCGCGAACGACCTTCGCGGCCTCGCCCTGCGCCGAAAATCCGATCACCGCGACCGGCCCCTGGCCGACCGCATAGACCTCGCCGTCGGCGCCGAGCAGGGGAGTGACCAGCAGGGTGCCGCCCTGAAGGCTGGTGGCGTCGCCCATCGCCGAAACCGTGACATCGATGCGCGTGCCCTGCGTGCCGAACGGCGGCAGGCTCGCCGTCACCATGACGGCGGCCACGTTCTTTGTACGAAGCGTCGCGCCGCGCGTATTGACGCCGAGGCGCTCCAGCATCGCGGTCAGCGACTGGCGGGTGAAGGGCGAGGCGTTCAGGCTGTCGCCGGTGCCGTTGAGGCCCACGACGAGGCCATAACCGATGAGCTGGTTTTCGCGCACGCCCTCGATGTCGATGAGGTCCTTGATGCGCGCGGCGGTCGGGCCGATCTGGCCCGGGTCACCCCCAGAGGCGAATTCGTTGCCCTGCCAATAGGGAGCGGGAGGTGGCAATACGGTTGCAGCCACAACCTCGCCCGTCGGCGCGATATAGGGCCGGGCCGGTCCGAGCTGCAGCGGGGGCTCCGCCGCACGCGCATGCGCCACGGCGAAGATCGTGCCGGCGGCGATGGCGGCAAGCGTGACGTTGCGGACCAGGATCGAGAGCGAGCGCTGCATAACAAATCTCCTGGCTTCAGCGATGCCAGAAGCGTGCCTCGCATGGTTAACGCCGTAAGTGATTGATTTCGATAGCCTAAGGCCGCGCCGAGCCGCTCCGGGGCGACCATTCCTGCAGGGTCGATTTTGCCTTGGGCGGCAAAAATTGCCGCCATTAACGACCGGTTAACAGGGACTCAGCGAGCGTGCGGGCGGGAAAGGGCTGGACCAATGCGAGTCGAAGGTACGAACCGGATCGGGCAGCAGGCTTCGGCTGTGCGTCGTGCGCAGGGCGGAACGGGATTCTCCCTTCCGGACGCCGAGACGTCGTCCCCCGCGCAAAAGACATTCGGCATTTCAACCGTGCCCGGGCTCGACACGCTGCTTGCCCTGCAATCGGTGGATATGGCGGGCGAGCGCCGCCGCAAGGGCACCGCGCGCGGCCGCCGTCTTCTCGATCTTCTGGACCAGGTAAAACTCGGTGTGCTGGACGGCACACTGTCACCCGCAGCCCTCCAGAGCCTCAATCAGGCCGTTGCCGAGGCCCGGGAGGAGACAGGCGATCCCGCGCTGGACGCGATTCTCGCCGAAATCGAGCTCCGTGCAGAGGTCGAACTCGCCAAGCTGGCGCGCCGGCCGGGCTGATCAATTGCGCGCCACAAACCTCTCCAGGGGCAAAAAGCCAAGCTGAATCAAGCATTTTGGCTTGGCCCGAAAGTCATTGTCCCGTGAACCGACCGTGGCTATATTCCGCCCGCATTTAAGAGGGCCTCGCGCGAGTTGCGGGATTCGCGAAGGCTACGGGAACGGGGTGCGGAATGGCGGTTGCGGACGAGTACCGGCCTACAGAGTCCGAGGCCTTTATGAACGAGCGCCAGCGTGAATATTTTCGCGCCAAGCTTCTGCGCTGGAAGGATGAGATCCTTCAGGAAAGCAAGGAGACGCTCGAGCATCTTCAGGACGAGAATCAGAACCATCCGGATCTGGTCGATCGTGCGTCGTCGGAAACCGACCGCGCCATCGAGCTCCGCGCACGCGACCGTCAGCGCAAGCTGATCGCGAAGATCGACGCCGCGCTGAAGCGTATCGAGGACGGTTCCTACGGCTATTGCGAGGAAACGGGCGAACCGATTTCTCTCAAGCGGCTCGATGCGCGTCCCATTGCGACGCTGTCGGTCGAGGCGCAGGAACGCCACGAGCGCCGCGAAAAAGTCTACCGCGACGAGTGATCTGAAAGGCCCGCGTTGCGGGTCTTTTTTGTTTTGCCGGACAGCCAATCCGAAAAAGCTGCGGCCCTCGCGGGGAAGGCGAGGGCCGCTGATACCCGTGGCTTGGGAAGAAGCCGGCGGGTCCTGCGAAAACCAGGCGTCCCCGGTCCTCAGAAGGGCAGAACGATGTCCATCACCTGCTGGCCGTAGCGCGGCTGCTGCACGTCGGTGATCTGGCCGCGGCCGCCATAGGCGATTCGGGCTTCGGCGATCTTGTTGGAATCGATGATGTTGTCGGACTGGATGTCCTCCGGCCGCACGATGCCGGCGACGATCAGTTCGCGGATCTCGAAGTTCACGCGGATTTCCTGACGTCCCTCGATCACCATATTTCCGTTCGGCAGAACCTGCGTCACCACGGCGGCGACGTTTGTCTGTACGTCTTCCTCGCGATCGACCTTGCCGGAGCCAGCGCTCGAGGCATTGGAACTTGCGTTGACGAGGCTGGACGGGTCCATCGGCACCTCGACCATCTTGTTCTCGAGGCCGAACAGGTTCGGCACCCCCATCTTTTCGGTATTGGCGCGCGAGCGGCTGGTCGAATTTTCCATTTCCGCCTTGTCGTCGATCTTCACCCGAACCGTCAGCAGGTCGCCGACGCGCGCTGCGCGCTGATCCTTGAAGAAGGCACGCGAGCCCGTGCGCCAAAGCGAGTTCGAATTGAAGTGAACAGGCTCGGGATGCGGCATCGGCATCTGTACGGGCCGGTATCCCGGCTTCGTCGTCGGATTGTCGATCGCTGAAAGTGCCGGCTGTTCGCCGATGTTCTTCAGGCGGTCCGCGGCGCCGCAGCCGGCGAGCGTGGTGCCGAGAGCAAGGAGCGTTGCAAAACGGAGAGTGATTCTCATGGTGGTTCTCACTTCGCGGCCGTCACGAGCGTGCGCGGCGGGTTGACGGCGACTTCACTGGGGCCGGTAACGACGGCCTGCAGAACACGCTTGGACTGGATGTTCATCACCTGGATGGTGTCGCCGAGCTTGCCGTCACGCAGGGCCTGTGCAGTGGCGGTAAGGGTCATGGCGCCCGATTTCACGACAATGGTGACAGGCGAGCTGCCCTTGACGAGCGTCGGTTCCTCGAGATCGGAGCCTTTCAGGCTGTGGCCCTCGCGCAGCGCGCGGCGGGCTTCCTTGCCGACGGCTTCGTCCAGCGTGTTGAGCGCGCCGGTTTTTGCCTCGTTCCTTGCGACGCGGAGAACCTCGACATCGTTCGGCGTAATGACGCTTCCGCGCGACACATCCCGGCGAAGCGCGATGACGGCCGAGGTTTCCGTCGCGGGGCCCGCCAGTTCGCGGCGCTCGTCGCGTCCGTCGATGCGGCGCACCGTGAGCGTGGCGCGAAAGGTCTTGTCGGTTTCGTTCCAGGATGCGTCGCTGATGTGGATCGCCCCGTCGGCCTCGACCGGCAGGTGGACCGGGGAGATGTCCGGCCGCAGCGCTTCCGGATCGTCGAAGCCGGCCGACAGCGCCAGCGCGACGCTGACATGCGCGCGCAGCTCGCCGGCATCCACGAGGCGGCTGGCGCGGGTCACGCTGACTTCCGAGATGCCGTTCGAGGCGATGTGATGGAGGCCTTGGGCTTTCGCGGCGTCTAGGATGGCGACCGCGGAAACCGTTCCGGTCTGGCCGAGATCGGGCGCCCGGAAAATGGCGCGGTCGGCGAGGGGGCCGGCATCCGCGACAAGATCGCCGAGCGTGACGATGTCGGACGATATGCTCGCCGATGCGCGGAGCGACGGCGCGCTCTGCGCGACAGCGGGAGCGGCGAGAAACGCCGCAGGCAGAAGAGCGATAAGAGAGATAAGCCGGATCATCGTCATCACCGCATATTCGTCGTGGCCTGGAGCATTTCCTCGGCGGCGGAAATGACCTTGGCGTTCATTTCGTACGCACGCTGGGCGGCGATCAGGTCGGAGATCTCCGTCACCGCATTGACGTTGGCCTGTTCAAGGTGCCGCTGCAGCAGGGTGCCGAAGCCCTCATTGCCGGGATTGTCGGTGATCGGCGTGCCCGAGGCTTCCGTTTCGACAAACAGGTTTTCGCCGATCGATTGCAGGCCGGATTTGTTGACGAAACGTGAGATCTGGATCTGGCCGATGTCCTGCGGCTGCTGCTGGCCAGGCACCATCACCTGCACGAGCCCCTCGGAATTGATCGAGAAGTTGGTGGCGTTGTCGGGAACGGTGATGCCGCCTTCGATCTGATAGCCGTCGACCGTGACGAGAATGCCGTTGTTGTCGAGTTCGAACGAGCCGTCGCGCGTGTAGGCGATGGTTCCGTCCGGCATCTCGATGCGGAAGAAGCCTTCGCCACGCACGGCGACGTCATGATCCTTCTCGGTCGGCAGCACGCCGCCCTGGCTCATGATGCGCGGCGTGGCGGCTGTCTTGACGCCGGAGCCGATCTGGACGCCGACCGGAGCAACAGTGCCGGCGTCCGATGTCGTCGTGCCGGCCCGGCGGTAGGTCTGGTAGAGAAGGTCCTGAAAATCGGCCCGCATCTTCTTGAAGCCGGTCGTGCGCATGTTCGCTATGTTGTTCGAGATGACCTCGACATTCGTTTCCTGCGCGAGCATTCCGGTCGCTGCGGTGTAGAGAGCACGCATGTGTTCGTCTCCTTATGCCGCGACGTCGCCAAGACGTTCGATGGCGTTGCGCCTCAGCTCGTCTCCACGCTGCATCATCTGCGAGAGCGTCTGATAGGCACGGCTGATTTCGATGAGCCGCGTCGTTTCGACGATCGGCTGTACGTTGGATTTTTCGGTTGCGTATTGAATGACACGCGCCTCGCCTGCCGCGACGTCCTGTGCAGGTCCTTCCGCGGCGAAATGCGACGAGCCTTCCGGCTTCAGCGCCTGCGGATTGTCGAACGAGAAGAGGGCGAGGCGTCCGCGGACGCCCTGCGCGGTCGACACCGTGCCGTCGGAACCGATGGTGACGTCGGTTTCCTCGTCTGCGAACTGCAGCGGACCCGACGTGGACAGCACCGGGTAGCCCTCGTTCGTGACGAGCATGCCCTGGTTGTCGAGCTGGAATTGTCCGTTCCGCGTGTAGCGCGTGCCGGCCGGTGTCTGGACCGCGAAGAAGGCATCGCCGTCGATCGCGACATCGAACTGGCCGCCGCCAAGCTGGATCGGGCCGGTGGAGAAATCGCGCCAGGTCGCCTTGTCCTCGACATAGGAGAGGCGGCGGTCGGTGCCGCGCGGAAAGGTCTCCGCGCTGGCGACCGGCATCAGATATTCCCGGAACTCAAGTTCCTGGCTCTTGAAACCGGCGGTTCCAAGATTGGCGAGATTGTTGGCGACGACGTCGAGCTCACGGCGCAAAGCGACCTGGCGCGACAGTCCCACGAGCAACGCATTTTCCACGAAGCTTCCCCCTTCGTGCGTTTCGGTGTGTCCGTCCGTCCTTCCCGACGTGCAGACGCCTTATGCAATTCACAGGGCGTGCCAATTCAGAAAACGCTGATTTACCAATGGGAAACCATATAATTCGCTGAAACTTTGAAGGAAAAAGCCGCCGGCCCGGCAAGAATGACCCGGCAGAATTTGCCGCCCGCAAGAGAGTGTTAACCATTGTTTCCCTAGTCTTAAGAACGAGGTCGCGGGTCGTGCGGCCGATTCTGGCTGGGATCGAGATGGCGAATATCGCGGATGCCCCCGAGGACATCGACGGCGCGGAAGGCGGCGACGAGAGCGCGAAGGCCAAGTCGAAGGGGAAGTTCAAACTGCAGCTCAACAAGAAGCAGATGATGATCGCCGGCGCGGCTGCGCTCGCGATCGTCGGGGGTGGTGGTGCGTATGTATTTCTGTCCGGCGGCGAGGCGGAGCACGCAGAGGTCGCGGAAAAGACCCCCGTTGTGTTTGTCGATCTGCCCGACATGATGGTCAATCTGACCGCACCGTCGGAGCGTCCGAAATATCTCAAGCTGAAGATCGCGCTCGAAGTCGCCGATGAAAAGCAGGCCGAGCAGGTAAAACCGCTCCTGCCGCGCGTCATTGACAGTTTCCAGACTCATCTGAGGGAAGTGCGCGCCGAAGACCTCGAAGGTTCGGCGGGCATGTACATGCTCAAGGAAGAGCTTCTGCGGCGCATCAACCAGGCGGTTTTCCCCGCCAAGGTCGATGCCATCCTGTTCAAAGAACTTTTGCTCCAATAGGCGGACCGATGGCCGAGGAAGATGACATCGATATAGCCGCCGAATGGGGGGCGGCGCTCGCGGAGCAGGGGGCCGGCGGTGATAATCCGGAAGAGATGGCGGCCGAATGGGCGGCCATGCTCGACGGCGGCACCAGCGTCGTCGACAACCAGACGCGCGGCGGTGCCGACCGCATTCTCAACCAGGAGGAAATCGACAGCCTTCTGGGCTTCAATCTCGATGAGCTGTCGCTCAACCAGCATTCCGGCATTCGTGCCATCATCGATTCGGCGATGGTGTCCTACGAGCGTCTGCCGATGCTCGAAATCGTGTTCGACCGGCTTGTCCGGCTGCTCACGACCAGCCTGCGCAACTTCACTTCCGACAACGTCGAGGTCTCGCTCGACCAGATCACGTCGGTGCGCTTCGGCGATTATCTCAATTCGATTCCGCTGCCGGCGATTCTCGCCGTCATCAAGGCCGATCCGTGGGACAACTACGGAATCGTCACCGTCGATTCGAGCCTTATCTATTCCATCATCGACGTGCTGCTTGGCGGACGCCGCGGCGTCGGCCCGATGCGTGTCGAGGGCCGCCCGTACACGACGATCGAGACAAATCTCGTCAAGCGCATGATCGAGCTTGTGCTTGTCGATGCCGTGCAGGCGTTCAAGCCGCTGTCGCCGGTCAATTTCCATATCGACCGGCTCGAGACGAACCCGCGCTTTGCCGCCATCGCGCGGCCCGCCAACGCCGCGATCCTCGTCAAGCTGCGCATCGACATGGAAGATCGCGGCGGCACGTTCGACTTCCTGCTGCCTTACGCGACCATCGAGCCGATCCGTGATGTCCTTCTGCAAGGCTTCATGGGTGAAAAGTTCGGTCGTGACGCGACTTGGGAAGGTCACCTTGCGACCGAGATCTGGGGAGCGGAGATCGAGGTTCAGGCCGTGCTGTATGAACGCCTGATGCCGCTGAAGCGCATTCTCGATCTCAATGTCGGCGATACGCTGATGCTCGACGTGAAGTCCGACAGTCTTGTCGAACTCCGCTGCGGCGATTTTCTCGTGACACAGGGAACGATGGGGCGCTCCGCGGAGCATGTAGCCGTGCAGGTCGCGCGCCCGGTCCGGAGATCTCGTACCACGATGGCAATTTTCGAGTCCGCAGAGACTCTCAAGGAGACGCCGTAAATGAGCAACGGAATTGCGCTCGTCATAGAATCGCTCGTCGCGGTGCTGCTGGCGCTCACGATCGGATATTGCTGGCTTCTCAACCGGCGGCTCCTCAAGCTGCGCTCCGACGAAAGCGCTCTGAAGGCAACGATCGCGGAGCTTGTTACCGCAACGGACATCGCCGGCCGTGCCATTTCGGGACTGAAGCAGGCCGTGCACGATTGCGATGCGGCTCTGGGGGAGCGCCTCGGCCGCGCCGAGGACATATCCCGGGCGATCACCGAGCAGACGGCTCTCGGCGAGGATGTCGTGAGGCGCATCGCGCTGATCGCCACCGCCGCCAAGCCCCATTCGGTGCGCCCCGAAACTCCTGCCGCCGTTGGCGCGGCGGCCACGCGTGCCGCAGCTACTCTCGCTGCCGCTCAGGCATTTGTCCGGCGCTCCCAGGATCGCCAGACGGCGGCATAAGGCGACGTCATGAAGCTGCGTGTCCTGCCGATCGCGATTACCGGAGTCGGGCTTCTGCTCGTGCTGAAGGCCTCCGGCCTTCTTCTGACGGGTCACTACGCCTTCGAGGAAGAGAAGAAGGCGGCCGCGGCCGCGGTGGCGGTGGCGCAGACATACCGGCCATCGGCGGCGGCGCGTACATATAATTCGTGGAGCGGCCAGTACGACCCGATCGTCACCGGCAGCGTGCCGAAGAAAAAAGAAGCTCCGGCTCCTGCTCCGGAGGCAGAGGCCAAGGCGCCGGCGGCCGAACAGGCCCCCGCCGAAGCGGAGTCGAAACCCGAAACACCGCCGCTCGATTCCTCCGCCGAAAAACTGAAGGATATTCAGGACCGGGACCCGAGCGAATTGTCGAGCGCCGAAAAGGCGTTGCTGGACCGCCTTCAAAGCCGGCGCGAGGAGCTAGATGCTCGCGCCCAGGAACTCGATCTGCGCGAGAATCTTCTGCGGGCCGCGGAAAAGAAGATCGAGGACCAGATCACCGAACTTAAAGCGGTCGAGGAGCGGCTGGCCGCAGCCGAGGCCGCGCGCAAGGCCGAAGAAGGCCAGAAGCTGAAAGATCTCGTCGTGATGTACGAGAACATGAAGCCGAAGCAGGCGGCGGCGATCTTCGACCGTCTGGAGATGAAGGTTCTGGTCGATGTGACGACCCAGATGAATCCGAAGAAGACCAGCGACATCATTGCCCGGATGGAGCCGGCGGCGGCGGAGCGGCTGACCGTGGCGCTGGCGAAGCGCGATACGGCCAAGGCCGTGCAAGCCATGCCGGATGTGCTGCCCAAGATCGAAGGCGGCGCGCCGAAACAGCCTTAAAAAACACCTTTCGAAACGGGGCGCGTTTGATCGGGGAGTCGGGCATTCCGAGTCACTTTTGTTAACCCGCTTCAAGGTATCGATAAGGGGAACCGCAGGAGGCGGAGGGGCGGAGCTTTGCCGCGTATTAGAGACAGAAGTCGTCAGGCCGTGAGCGCCGTACGGGGAGAGTCCCCCAGCGGCATGCTTTGGCTTGTCCGCTTCATGCTCGCCGCCGCGATTGCCTTTGCCATTCCGACGCCCGCGCCCGCGGCGGAAAACGCGAAAGTGCAGGCCTCCGAACAGGAGGGCTATGGACGTCTGATCTTTACGTTCGACGACCCGCCCACCATCGAAACGCAGGTTTCGGGAGGTGTCGTCGTCATCTCCTTCTCGGCGCCGGTGGATTTGAAGGTCGAGTCGATCGCCCGCGATCTGCCGAGCTTTGTCACGGTTGCGCGCCGGGATCCCGATGGGAAGGGCGTCCGGCTGGCGCTCGGCCGTCAGGCCAAGGTCAATACCATGGCGGCCGGCGAGAAGCTGTTCGTCGATATCATGCCGGAAAGCTGGGTCGGCATGCCGCCGCCGCTGCCGCCGGAAGTGGTGGCCGATCTGACAAAGCGCGCGCTCGATGCGGAGCGCATCAAGAAGGAACTCGCGCGCGCGCAGACATTGCCGCCCGCCATAATGAAGGTTTCCTCCGGCAGCAACGCCGACCGGATGCGCCTGACATTCACGTTCAGCGACAAGGTCGCGGTGCGGTTCAAGAGCGACCGGCGCTACGGTATCCTGACAGTGCCTGGAACGACGGTGTTCGACGCCGCCATGGCCCGCGCCGAGCTTCCGCCGGAAGTCACCGATTTCAAGGCCGAAGTCGTGGGCGATGCGCTTATCGTCCGTTTCAGCGTTCCCGAGGGCAAGGAGATGCGCGGTCTTCCCGAAGACCGTGCGTTCGTGGTCGATGTGACCGAGCCGGGCCGCATCGAACCGGCCGCGGAAGTCGCGCCATCGAAGGAAGTCCCGGTTCCGGCCGGGGTGCCGGACAAGACCGCCGAGGTGAAGGCTTCAGCCGACAAGGCCACAAAGGTCGCCGAAGTCGAAGGCGAGTTCGAACCGGAATATGGCGAGTACGCCGAATATACCGAGGAGATGCCGCGCGGCTATGTGATGCCGAAATTCGACGTTGCGGTGAAAAAGACGCCGGAGAAGAAGGCCGAGGTTGCGACCGCGGAGCGCGCGGCGCCGGCCAAGGCCCCGCCGTCTGCCGCGCCCGTGGCGGCGCATGCCGAAAATCAAACGTCACAGCTCGCCGCGCTGGAACCGGCAAGGCCCGAGGCGGCTCCGCCGGCCGCGACCGCGCCGCAAAAGCCGGTCACCGCTTCACAGCCGCATAAGGATATCGCCGCTCCGGAAAATGAGGCCGAACCCGCAATGATCCCGGCGGCCGAGCGCATGTTGCGGGATCTCGCGAGCGAAGCCGAGGAGACCGGAGTCCGTGTTCTGAAAGACGACACGGTTTTGCATGTCGCGTTTCCGCTCAAGAAGGTGCAGGCGGCGGCTGCGTTCATCCGCGGATCGTCGATGTTCCTGGTGTTCGACGGCGATGAAAAATTCGACACGCGCCGCATCGCCGACAACAGCGGCGGCCTGATCTCGCGCGTGCAGACACAATCGACAGGGGCGGGCGTCGCGCTCGAACTCACGCTGGCGCAGCCGCGTCTCGCGTCCCTGACCAATCGCGGCAGGACCTGGATATTGTCGCTCGGCGAAACGATCCTTGTGCGCACGCGACCGATTCATTTCACGCCGAGCTTCGGCGCCGATGGACGCACTCTGCTTGAAGCCAGTGTCGAGGGCACCGGCACGGTACATCATGTCAAGGACAACACCGTCGGCGATGAGCTTTATGTCGTCACGCTGGGGGCGCCGACGCGCGGCACGGTGCGCGAGCGCGACTTCATCGAATTTTCCTCGCTGCCGACCTCGCACGGTCTGGCGTTCAAGCCCATTGCGGACGATTTCCTGGTCAAGACCACGCAGAAGGGCGTGATGCTGACGCGCGACAAGGGCCTGACCGTGTCGCTCGATGCGGCACAGCCCTCGCTTGCCCAGGTGGAACTCAAACCCGGAAGTCCGTTCGCGCCCGATGCCTGGCGCAAGGCGAAAATGGGCAAGCCGGAAGAAGCGCACGAACTGTCGCGCATCGCCGCCGGCGCGTCGCCGGAAGAGCGCACCAAGGCGCGCGTGCAGCTGGCGCGTTTCCAGCTGGCGAGCGGCAATGCGGCCGAGACCAAGGCCATTCTCGAAGTCGCGGCGAAGGACTCGCCCGGTCTTGCCGACGATCCCGACGTCAAGTTGATGCGCGGATCGGCGTTCGTGATGCTGCGCCAGTTCGACGAAGCCGCGCGCATGCTTGGCAGCGGTTCGGTGTCGGTGAACGGCGAGGCCGCGCTCTGGCTCATGATCGCGCAAGCGGGACGCGGAAATATCGGCCTTGCGCGCGATGCCTATCGCCGCGGCGAGCCGGTGCTCGACGCCATGCCGCCCGATCTGCAGCGCCTGTTCCGCCAGACCATGGCCGAGATCGCGATCGCGGCCCGCGACTTCGCGACGGCGGCGACGCAGATCGATGCGCTGGACACGCTCGGCATGGCCGAAGGCTGGGCGCAGCGCGAAGTGATGCGCGGACAGATCGCCGAAGGCTTCGACCAGCCGGGTCTCGCGCTCGAAGCCTATCGCCGCGCGATGGATTCGGACGACGAGATCGCCAAGGCCAAGGCGCGTCTGCACGCGACGAACCTGCGCTATCAGATGAACGAGATCGCCCGCACCGCCGCCATCAAGGACCTGGAGCGGCTGACGTCGTATTGGCGCGGCGACAAGACCGAAGCCTCGGCGCTCGCCAGCCTTGCCATGATGTACAAGGGCGAACAGCGCTGGCGCGATGCCTTCAGCGCGATGCGCACCGCCGCGCAGCATCACCCGAAGGAAGAATCGACGCGCATGCTGCAGGACGAGATGGCGGTGGATTTCGCCCGCCTGTTCCTCGGCGAGGGTGGCGAGATCGCGCCGCCGACGCTGGAAAGCGTCGCCTTGTTCTACGACTTCAAGGAACTGACGCCGCCCGGACGCAAGGGCGACGAACTGATCCGCAAGCTGGCGGACCGCCTGGTCGAGGTCGATCTCCTGACGCAGGCCGCCGATCTTCTGACCTATCAGGTGCGCAACCGCCTGCAGGGACCGGCGAAGGCGCAGGTCGCGGCCCATGTGGCCGCCATCGAATTGATGGACCGCAAGCCCGGCAAGGCACTGAACGTTCTGCACGAGACCCGCTTCGCCGGACTGCCGGCCGATCTGGTGCGCTCGCGCCTCATCCTCGAAGCGCGCGCTCTGTCGGAATTGCGGCGGCCGGACCTCGCGCTGGAAATGATCGCCGCCTATGAGGGCGAGGAGATCAACCGGCTGCGCGCCGACATCCAGTGGGCCGCCGGCCGCTGGCAGTCCGCCGGCGAGGCGCTGGAATTCATGCTCGGCGACACATGGCGCGAGAAGGAGCCGCTCGATACGCCGACGCGGCAGGACGTGCTGCGCGCCGCGATCGCCTATGCGCTGTCCGAAGACTCGCTCGGGCTCGATCGCCTGCGCTCCAAATTCGCGCTGAAATTTGCCGAGACGCCCGACGCCCATACATTCGACGTCGTGACCGCGCCGTCCGAACTGCGCGGCCCGGATTTCATGCAGGCGGCGAAGGCGGCGTCGGTGGCCGACACGCTGAAGAGCTTCCTCGAGGACTACCGCGAACGCTATCCCGAGAGCGCGCCGCCCGTCGTGCGCATGAAGGAAGACGGCGAACCGCAGAAGACCGCCGACGCGCGCCCGACCTGATGCACCGGGCCTGACGGCTAGCTGGCCGGCGCCTGGCCGGGAAACACCTCGGCGTATTTTTCCTCATATTCGGCGAAGCGCTTCCAGAACGGTGGCGGCAGAACCATGTTCGACTTCGCCTCGAAGATGTTGAGATGCGCGTGCCAGAGGGCGGCGGTCTCGATCTGCTTCTCGCGGCTTTCGATGCCGCTGTGGGTGAGGGTGAGGCGGACGAGCCCGTGCACCTGCGTCAATACAAAGCCCACCGTCGAATCCGGCCCGGCGGCGGGCCAGGACAAAGTGAGGATGAAGGGAAACTTCACGTCCTTCACCTCGCCGCGCACCGTGACGGCCTTCGGCGAATAATGCTTCTCGGGCGCGACTTCCGCATGCGGCGTCAGCTCGTCGGGGCGGAAGGTGATCTCGAACGCGCCGCCTTCCTTCAGCTCCATCGGGCCGGAGCCGAGCCAGCGGCCGCGGATCGTGGGGTGGGTGAGGTAGTCCCACACGCGGTTCACGGGGCCGGGCAAATTGCGCTCGAAACGGATGGTGCCGGGGGCAATCTCGGTCGCGGGGTCTCTCATCGGTGCTTGGGTCCTCGGTTTTCAGTTGGTGTCCCGGGGCCGCGAAGCGGAGCCCGGGACCCATACGCCTTTAGATGCGCCCTTGTGATTTAAAAGCGGGCCGTATGTAGCACGGGATAGGAATATTATGCGCATATTATACGTTTGTATCCAGCCGCAATGGCGACTCGACTCTTTACGCAAGCGCTCTACGTTTCGACCATCGGCAGCTACTGGATTAGGGCGCTGCCGGCTGGGAGATCGATGCGTTCCCGCCCCAAGGGCTGGAGGCTGTCATGCCCAACCCTGACCTCAAGAACGATTTTCGGAAGGAAGCGGAGCGTCTGAAAAAGAGCGCGCACGAAAACCGAACTGCGGGTGAAAAGCGGATGCTCCAAACGCAGGCGACGTTTTACGAAGTCATCGCGGCTCAGGAAGACACGGCTATTCAGGAACGCGAGCAGCCCGCCGTTGGCGAGCCACCAGAGAGATAACTGGCAGGCGTGGAAGATTGGTCGCCTTCCAATTTCGCGCTGTGATTCCGAGCATGGGAGCTAATGGCCAACGGCCTTTCTGGCCCATGAGCACAAACTCAGCGCATCGGTTCCACGGATCATGTGTATCTGGCGCCTGAGCGCGTCGGCCATAGACCCGTAATCGACCGCCTTCGGCCGGAAGGCTCGATCTCCCGGAAACGACGCGGGCTGCGCTGCGCGGTTCTCGAACATTCGGCTTTCCCCAAAGGTCATATTAGTATGTGCGGCTACCCCTATGATAACCGGCGATTTATTCCCCATTTCGCAACCAAATGACGGATTGGCCGGTTTGCTGCATGGAACCCGCGAAAAGCAGGAATACCTCATGCGCGCGCTCGTCTATCACGGCAAGAAAGATATCCGCTGCGAAAGCGTTCCCGACCCCCGGATCGAGCATGAGCGCGACGCCATCATCAAGATGACCTGCTGCGCGATCTGCGGCTCCGACCTTCATCTGTACAACGGCTTTGTGCCTACGATGGAGAAGGGCGATATCATGGGCCACGAGTTCATGGGGGAGGTGGTCGAGGTCGGCGCGGCCAACAAGAAGCTGAAGGTCGGCGACCGCGTCGTCGTGCCGTTCACGATCTGCTGCGGCGAATGCGAGCAGTGCCGCCGCGGCAACTGGTCGGCCTGCGAGACAACGAACCCGCGCAAGGATCTCGGCGACAAGTTCTTCGGCCATGCCGGTGCCGGTATGTTTGGCTACTCTCACATCACCGGCGGCTTTGCCGGAGGATGGGCCGAATATGTACGCGTTCCCTATGCCGATGTTTCGCCGATCGTCATTCCCAACGGGCTGTCCGACGAGCAGGTTCTGTTCCTCGGCGACATTTTCACCACCGGCTGGCAGGCGGCCGTGAATTGCGACATCCAGCCGGACGACTGGGTCGGCGTGTGGGGCGCGGGGCCGGTCGGCCAGTTCTGCATCAAGAGCGCGTTCCTGCTTGGCGCGCAGAAGGTCTTTGTCGTCGACAAGGTACCGGAGCGCCTGGCAATGGCGGCGTATTCCGGCGCAACTACTATCAATTACGACGACGAAAGCGTGCTGGAGCGCATCAACGAACTGACCGGCGGCAAGGGGCCGGACAAGTGCATTGACGCCGTGGGCCTCGAAGCCGACACCACGCGCTCGCTCGATTCCGTCTACGACCGCGTCAAGCAGATGCTGATGCTGGAAAGCGACCGGCCGCATGTACTGCGCGAGATCTTCTATGTGTGCCGCCCGGGCGGCATCGTCTCGATCCCCGGCGTCTATGGCGGCCTCGTCGACAAGATTCCGTTCGGCGCGGTGATGAACAAGGGTCTGACCATCAAGACCGGCCAGACCCATGTGAACCGCTATTCGGACGAACTTCTTAACCGCATCGGCGAGGGCGAGATCGATCCGAGCTTCCTCATCACCCACCGGGTGACGCTGGAGGACGGACCGAAAATGTTCGACCCCTTCATGAACAAGGAGGATGGCTGCATCAAGGTGGTGATGAAGGCAGCGTAGAAGTGAACGCCACGTCTCCCGTTCACGGGAGAGGCCGAGAGCGCGGAGCGCTCCGGGGAGAACGGAAGAGCTTTCGTGGTTTTCCCCTCTCTCCGCTCGCCTCCGGCGTCGGCTCTCTCCCGCAAGCGGGAGAGAGGGGCGCGCTGCGCGCCCCTCACATCCGCTGCTCGTATTCGGCCTGCAGCTTCGTGAAGTTCTTCCAGAAGGGGCGGGGTTCCTTGCCCGACAGGATATCGACCAGAATATCGAGATGGCTGTGCCAGCCGCCGGAGACGCCGAGCTTGTTCGGGCGGTCGGGCAGGCGCGCATGCGTAATGACAAGATGGACGCGGTTGCCTTTCGGCGTCAGTTCGAAGGTGACGATGGAGCCTTCTGGCCAGCCCCAGGTGAAGCTGAGAAGGCGGGGCGCGTCGCATTCGACGATCTTTCCACGCATCGTGTCGGTCTTCTTGTGCGCGTATTTCTCGGGCCTCGGGATGTCGTTCTTAGACAGATTGTCGTTTTCCCAGGTCAGTTCGACCTTGCCGCCTTCGCGCAAATCCATCGGCCCGCGGGCGAGCCAGGTCTCGCGCTTGTCGCTTTCGGTCAGATAGGCCCAGACCTTTTCGATGGGGCCGGGAAGATCGCGCTCGATGCGCACGGTGTCCTCGGCAAGGGCCGTTGCATACTCGGTCATGTACGCCTCCGTGTTTTCTTTTGGGGGGTGGGGGATCTGCGCGGCGGATCGCCCAGCTCTTCGGCCAGTTTGTCCAGACGCTCGTTCCAGAAGTTCTCGTAGTAGCGCAGCCATTCCATCGCGCCGTGCATGGGCTGGACGTTGAGGCTGCAGACATGGTTGCGGCCATCGACGCGGCGCGAGATGAGGCCGGCCGTCTCCAGCGCCTTCACATGCTTGGCGGCGCCGGCAAAGCTCATGTCGAAGGGCGCTGCCAGTTCGCCGACGCTGCGCTCGCCCTTGGCGAGGGCGCGCAGCATGGCGCGGCGGGTGGGGTCCGCGAGGGCGGAAAAGACGGCGTCGAGATGCTGTTGTTCAACCATGAGGTTGAATATAGCGCCGCCCAAAAATTATTCAACCGTTTTGTTGAATATATTTTTGGCCGGAGAAGAGGCGGTTTAGCGGCGGTCGCGGTGCCGGCGGGGGCGGTCGCGATCCCGGTCGCGGCCGCGATCGTCGTCCTCGCACCATCGGCTGTCGCACCAGTCGGTGCCGATATCGATGTTGAAGTCGAACGTGCTGCGCGGCCTGTCCGGCGGGCGGTAGTCCGGATTGTTCGGGTTCTGCGGGGCGGTGCCGAAGCGTGGGGTGAAGCCCGAGACATAGGTCGCGGCCCCGGCGTGCGTACCGGCGGCGATGAGGACCATGAGCGCGAGAACGGCGGCTTTCATGCCCATACAGATGGGCGCGCCGGGGCGCGGGGTCAAAGGAGATCGGGAAGGACGGTAAACGGTTTGTGGCCGTTCGAATTCGCTGCCCATCCTTCGAGACGGCGCTGCGCGCCTCCTCAGGATGAGGATTGTGGATTGGCAAAGCCGGTTTTCCGGCGTGCGAGTTCTGGCAGAAGTTCAAGGTTGCCGGCTATCAAGGCTTCCTTCTTGGCACGGGTCCAGCCTTTGACCTGACGCTCGGCGGCGATGGCGTCGGTTATGCGATCGAAGGGCTGCGAGAAGGCGAGAGCCACCGGCAGGCGCTTGGATGTATAGCCGCCGAAATGTCCGCCATTGTGCTGGGCCATGCGGGCCTCAAGGCTGGCGCGCGTTGTGCCGGTGTAATAACTGCCATCGGCACATCGCAGGATGTAAAGCCATGCGTCCATGTCAGTCTCGCGACATCTTCAATCCTCATCCTGAGGAGCCGCCGAAAGGCGGCGTCTCGAAGGATGGGCCGCACGTGAGCCTGCCTCCTCATCCTTCGAGACGCGAGCTTCGCTCGCTCCTCAGGATGAGGTCAACGCACGAAGCTCTCGACCAGCGAGCCCGCGACGAGGTTCCAGCCGTCGACCAGCACGAAGAAGATCAGCTTGAACGGCAAGGACACGATGATCGGCGGCAGCATCATCATGCCCATCGACATCAGGATCGAGGCCACGACGAGGTCGATGACGAGGAACGGCACGAAGAGCAGGAAGCCGATCTCGAAGGCGCGGCGCAGTTCGGAGATCATGAAGGCCGGAACGAGCGCGCGCAGGGACACTTCTTCAGGCGAGGCGGGTGTTTCCTGCGCCATGTCGGCGAACAGGCGCAGATCCTTCTCGCGGACATGCTGCAGCATGAAGGTCTTGAAGGGCGGGGTGGCGCGGTCGAACGCCTCCTGCGGCTGGATCTCGCCCGCGATCAGCGGCACCACGGCGGTGTTGTAGGCTGTCGTGAATACAGGCGCCATGATGAAGGCGGTGAGGAACAGCGCCAGCGAAATGATGACGGAGTTCGGCGGGGCGGTCTGCGTGCCGAGCGCGGCGCGGAGCAGCGACAGCACGACGACGATGCGCGTGAAGCTCGTCACCATGATGAGGATCGACGGCGCGATCGACAGGACGGTGATGAGCGCGACCAGCTGAAGCGCGCGTTCCGAGACGCCGCCCTGGCCGAGATCGACGGTCACGCCCTGGGCGTGCGCGGCCCCGGCGGCGAGCGCCGCGATCAATGCCAGTACAGTGGAGGTATACGCTGCCTTTCGGCGGCGCGTCATGACGAGCGGTCGCGCCCGAGCAGGCTCGCCATCTCTTCCTCGAGAGCGTCGAGATGGCTCTTTCCGTCGGCATCCTTCGCGGCGGGCGCGGGTGCTGCCGCGGGCTCCGGACGGCGGAGCGGGGGCGGCGGTGCGGCCGGCCGTGCCGGTGCGGGCGGCGGCGTGGCCGGACGCGAGAAGGACGGCGCGGGACGCTCAAAACCGGGCGGAGGAGCGGGACGTTCGAAATTCGGCGGCGGCGGTGCGGACGCTCGGGCCGGCTGCGGCGCAGGCGCGGATGCACGTGCGGGCGGAGGAGCGGTCGGCGGCGAGGACGGCGCGCGCGACAGCGCTTCGCCGAGCTTGCGCTCGATGTCCGCATAGAGCGGATCGATATTGGCCTTCGGCCGCGCGGCTTCCTGTTCCGCGCCTTCGACGGCGACTTCGCGCTGTGCGCGCGGCGGGGCCGGAGGCGCAGCAGCTGGGCGGGCCGGAGGCATGGCGGCGGCCGGCGGTGTCGGCGCAGGGGCGCGCGCGGCAGCGGGGGCCTGCGCCTGTTCCGGCGAACGCTGGAACGCGTTGCGGAACGCGGCGGGACGCAGCGGCGCGGGTTCGGCCGGCGGTTCGACGGCGGCGGGCTGTTCCGGCGCGGGCAGCGAACGCTGCTGCACTTGACCTTGCGGCGGCGCAACGGCGGCGCGGCTGTTTTCGCCCGGCGCGCGGCGCGCCTGCTGCGGGGCGAGCGCGGCCTGGGCGGGCGCGCGGACGATCTCGCTCTCGACGAGAACATCGTTCGGCCCGCCGATCATGATGAGATGTTCGACATTGTCGCGGCGGATGAGCACGAGGCGGCGGCGCGCGTCGATCGCGAACGCATCGAGCACGCCAAGGCGCGGCTGGCGGGCGCGGCCGCCGTTCGACAGCGGCAGCCTGCGGCCGGCGAAACGCCGGATGCCGACGAATGTGAGCGCAATAAGCGAAAGGACCACGCCGAAAGCGATGGCGAAGCGCACGGGGACCGACAGGTCGCCGCCAAATAGTGTTTCCACGCCTATACCCCTACCTACCGTCCGCCGCCGCGGCCTCGGGACGGCAAACTAACAAAACCTTACCGCCGAGGCGAGTGGTTTCCCTTCGTTAACGCGGGATTAACCATACACCCGGCAATTTCTTCCTAGTTCTCGTGATGAGCGAGCCGGAGATTCGATGCAGTTCGCCGACCTTCCGCTTGTGGGCATGCTGAAGCAGCGCATGAGCTGGCACCAGGAACGCCAGAGCGTACTGGCACAAAATGTCGCCAATGCGGACACGCCGAATTACCGGGCGCGTGACCTCAAGGAGCCGTCCTTCGGCGCGATGGCGAGCAGCGCCGCGGCGGGCGTCCAGCTGGCGACGACGAGCCCGATGCATCTCGGCCCCTCCGGGGGGCGGGCACAGGAGCCTGAAAAGGCAAAGACTTACGAGATTACCCCCGAGGGCAATGCTGTCGTGCTCGAGGAGGAAGTGATGCGCGTCAGCCAGAACGTCATGGACTACCAGATGGTCTCGCAGCTCTACAGCCGCGGCCTCGGAATGCTGAAGACCGCCATCGGGCGGCGAGCCTAAGGAGGCAAAATCATGGATTTCCTGCGCTCAGTCATGATCGCGGCTTCGGGCCTGAAGGCCCAGTCCGGCCGCATGCGGATCATTTCCGAAAACATCGCCAACGCGGACTCGACCGCGTCGACGCCGGGCGGCAACCCGTATCAGCGCAAGGTGCCGACCTTCAAGGCGAGCTTCGACGACGCGCTCGGCGCGCAGCTTGTCGAGATGGGACGCATCGAGCGCGACAGGTCGGCGTTCCAGTCGAAATACGAGCCCGGCCATCCCGCCGCGAACGCGAGCGGCTATGTCCTGACACCAAACGTCAATTCGCTGGTCGAGCAGATGGATCTGCGCGAGGCGCAGCGCAGCTACGAAGCCAATCTCGGCGTCATCGGCGCCACGCGCCGCATGGTGGCGCGCACACTCGAAATCCTGCGGGCCTGAGGAGTCATTAGATGTCGTCACCCTTGCTTGCCGCCAATGCGTACAAAAGCCTCGCCTCGCTGACGGGCACGGGACAGGGCCCGATGCCGGGCGCGGGCGTCGCGAAAACCGCCGAGGGCGGCGGCTTCGGCGCGATGCTCGAACAGGTCGTGGGGTCGGTCGTGGAGGCCGGCCAGAAGAGCGATGCACAGGCCATGCAGGCCGCGCAGGGCCGCGGCGATCTCGTCGATGTCGTGACGGCCGTCGCGGAAAGCGAAGTCGCGCTGGAAACGCTGGTGAGCGTGCGCGACCGCGTGATCTCGGCCTACGAAGAAATCATGCGGATGCCGATCTGACGGCGGGGAGTTTCGAGTATGACCGGTCCTGAAGTTCTCGACGTCGGCCGCGACGCGATCATCGTTTTGCTGAAAGTCTCCGCGCCGCTGCTGATCTGCGGCCTTCTCGTCGGTGTCGCGGTGTCGCTGTTCCAGGCGCTGACGCAGATCCAGGAAATGACGCTGGTCTTCGTGCCCAAGATTGTTGCGATGTTCGTGGTGCTCGTGCTCGCGCTGCCCTTCATGGGTGCGGTACTGTCCGAGCACATGAATCGCATCGCCGCGCTGATCGTGGCGGGCGGATAATCTCATCCTTCGAGACGGCGCTGCGCGCCTCCTCAGGATGAGGATGGGAAAGACGGCGGCGTGAGCATCCAGATCCTGCCCGAACTGAGCATGGCCTTCCTGCTGATCTTCGCGCGGATCGGCACGATGACGATGCTGCTGCCGGGCATCGGCGAACGCTCGTTTCCGGTGCGCGTGCGCCTCGCGACGGCGCTTCTGCTGACACTCGTTTTCTATCCGCTGGCCGCGCGCTTCTATCCGCAGCCGCTCGGCGCGATGCCGGCGGTGATCGGGCTTCTGATCGGCGAGATCGCGATCGGCTTCGTGCTCGGCATCGCCGGCCGCATCATGATCGCGACGCTGCAGACCGCCGGCACCGTGATCGCCAACCAGCTCGGCCTCGGCTTCGTGATGAATGTCGACCCGAGCCAGGGCCAGCAGGGCGCGCTGGTCGGCACCTTTCTGACGCTGCTCGCGGTGGCGCTGATCTTCGCGACCGACACGCACCACCTTGCCATCGCCGCTCTCGGCAAGAGCTACGATATATTCCGGCCCGGCGTGATCCCCGATACGGGCGATGCCGCCAAATACGCGGCGGGCCTGGCCGCCGGCTCGTTCCGCATCGCGATCCAGCTTGCGGCCCCGGTCCTGATCTTTGGCCTCATCTTCAATGTCGGCCTTGGCGTGCTGGCGCGCCTGATGCCGCAGATGCAGGTGTTCTTCATCGCGATGCCCGCGTCCATACTTCTGGGCTTTGCCGTTCTTGCGCTCGTGCTGTCGGCCATGATGGGTGTCTTCATCACCTATGTGGAAGACGGGCTCGGCCAGCTTCTTCAGGGAGGGTAATGCCTCGTGGCTGAAGAAGGCGACAGCGGCGAACGCTCCCAAGAACCGACACAGAAAAAACTCGACGACGCGCGCAAGAAGGGCGACGTCCCGAAGAGCATGGAGGTCAACAACTGGTTCCTCCTGTCGGCGGGCGCGATCGCGCTCGTGATGTTCTCGAGCGACAGCGCTTCGAAGCTGACGGCGGGCCTCAAGGGCTTCATATCGAACGCGGGCACGATCTCGGTCGACGGCGGCACGCTGACCCATGTGCTGACCAGCATGTCGTTCCTGATCCTCACTGCGCTCGCCATGCCGCTGCTGTTCTTCGTCGGCGCGGCCATCCTCGGCAATGTCGTGCAGAACGGTTTTCTCTATTCGACCGAGCCGATCACGCCGAAACTCTCGAAGGTTTCGCCGCTCGCCGGCTTCAAGCGGTTGTTCTCCAAAACGAGCCTCGTCAACTTCGCCAAGGGCATCGCCAAGCTGCTCATTGTCGGCGCCGCCATCGTCTGGGTCATCTGGCCGAAGCGCGAGGAACTCGGGCTGCTGGCGATGCTCGATCCGTCGAAGATCGGCGTGTATTCACACGATCTGATGGTTTCGATGCTCGGCACCGCGGTCGCGGTTCTGACCGTTCTCGCCATCGCCGACTGGCTGTACCAGCGCCATGAATGGATGGAGCGGCAGAAGATGTCGTTCCAGGAACTGAAGGAAGAGTACAAGCAGCTCGAAGGCGACCCGCACATCAAGGCGAAGATCCGCCAGCTGCGCCAGCAGCGCGCGCGCAAGCGCATGATGCAGAACGTGCCGCAGGCCAATGTCATCATCACCAACCCGACCCATTATGCCGTGGCGCTGAAATACGATGCCGGCATGAACGCGCCGGTCGTGCTGGCAAAGGGCCTCGACAATCTCGCGCTGAAAATCCGCGAGGTCGGCACGGCGCACAGCATTCCCATCGTCGAGAACCCGCCGCTCGCCCGCGCGCTCTACGCGTCGGTCGAGATCGACGGCGAAGTGCCGGCCGAACACTACAAGGCGGTGGCCGAAGTCATCGGCTATGTCATGGGGCTGAAGAAGCGCGGCGGCAGGCCGTTCTGACCTCATGAAATCCGCAATTCTTTCCACTGCGGGTGAGAGATCGCTCCTTTGAGTCGTCTTGAGCTATAGCAGCGGCAATCGAGGCGCGCGGGCGGCCGGACGAGGGATATGAATATGGCGGTTGAGGTTGCCCGGGCCGCTGGCAGAGGCTGAAGGCGCCGATGCCGACCTCCCGACCGCGCTCGGCTGGCTCTATGTCGCCGAAGGCTCAAATCTCGGCGCGGCCTTCCTTATCAAGGAAGCGGAAAAGCTCGGCCTGTCCGAGACGCATGGCGCGCGCCATCTCGCGGCCATCCCGAAGGCCGCGGCAAGCACTGGCGCAGCTTCACCGCGGCGCTCGATGAAGCGGAAATGCGCGAATGATCGCCGGGGCGGAAGCCGCCTTCCGGCGGGTTCATGCGCTGGCCAATGCGTTTTCGCCGTCTGACCGGCGAGACCTGGAAGCGCGCAAGCCAGCCGGAAGCCAGCCAGCGCGTGACCCCGGACCTCCGTGCGCTTTTCAGGCGCGGGCAAAACCCCTGAAATCCCGGCGCCCGCAATTGCTTTTGCAGGGCGCGCGCACCAATCTCCGCCCGCGGAGGCGACGTGGCGCGGAAAACCGAATCGGGCGGACAGAAGGGCTTTGAAGCCCCCATCGACCGGACCGACCCACCGGGAAATATAAAGGCGGTTCTGGCACTCGCGGGCATTCTGGTCGGCGCGGCGTTCGGGCTCGGCTTCGTGTCGGGCGACGATGCCGGATTTTATATTCTTGTTTTCCTCGCCTTTCTCGCGGCCATCGGCATTTTCGCATTGTTTGCCGGCGCCATCGGCATCCTGCGTTTCGGCTCAAGCAAACCGAAGGACGATTTCGCCCGCGCGCTGCTGACCGAGGCGGAAGAGGGGCTGCTGGTTTCCGCTGCCGACGGCGAGATCGTGTTCGTCAATCGCGCCTACCTGAATCTCACCGGCGTCGACGAGATCAGCCATGTGCGCTCTGTCGAGCGCATTTTCGCGTCCGATCCCGACGTCGCGGAATCGATCTACCGCCTGTCGCAGGCGGCGCGGGAGGGCAAAAGGCTGCAGGAAGAGTTCCGCGTGCAGATGGGGCCGCGCGGCGTGCCGGCCTGGTTCCGCATCCGCGTCCGGCCGCTCGTTCATCCCAAGCAGAAAAAGCCGCTCTCGGTCTGGACGCTCGCCGATGTGACGCGCGAGCGCGAGCGGCAGGAAAACGTCTTCCAGGAGTTGCAGCACGCCATCGATTTCCTCGACCACGCGCCGGCCGGTTTCTTCTCCGCCGAGACCGACGGCACCATCGGCTACATGAACGCGACTCTGGCCGAATGGCTCGGCCACGATCTCGCGCATATCGGCGCCGGCACGCTGAAGCTCTCCGATCTTTTCGCCGGCGACGGCGCGAGCCTTCTTTCCACGCTGGCGGGCGGAGCCGGCACGGTGAAGACCGAGGCGCTCGATCTCGATCTCAAGACGCGCACCGGCCAGAGCTTCCCGGTGCGCATCCTGCACAAGACGGCCTATGCGCCGGACGGCACGCCGGGGCCTTCGAAGACACTCGTGCTCGATCGTTCGCGCGCGCGCGGCGTTCACGATCCGCTGCGCGCCGCCGAGGTGCAATTCGCGCGCTTCTTCAACACGACGCCGATTGCCATTGCGACCGTGGACAAGACCGGCCATGTGAAGCGTGCCAATGCCTCGTTCGCGCGGCTGTTCGGCGATGCGGTGAAGGGCGAGGACCGGCAGATCCTCTTCGCCGTCGCGGAGGCGGGGCGCCTGGCCCTCGGGGAGGCGCTGGCGCGCGCGGTCGCCGGACAGAGCGACATCAAGCCCGTCGATGCGCAGATCGGCGGCGAAGACGGCAACTCCGCGAAATTCTTCTTCAGCGCCATGGAAGGCGAGCGCGACGAGAACGGGCCGGATGGCGAGGCCGCCATTCTTTACGCTCTCGACACCACCGAGCAGCGCCAGCTCGAACTGCAGATCCTGCAATCGCAGAAGATGGAATCCGTCGGCCAGCTCGCGGGCGGCATCGCCCACGACCTGAACAATGTATTGACGGCGATCATGGGCTTTTCGGATCTTCTGCTCGCCACGCACAAGCAGACCGACCCCTCGTTCCGCGACATCATGCAGATCAAGCACAATGCCACGCGCGCGGCGGGGCTGGTGCGTCAACTGCTGGCCTTCTCGCGCCGCCAGACGCTGCGCCCGCAGGTGCTGGCGCTTGCTGACGTATTGACGGATCTCCGCCTCATGCTCGGCCGCCTGCTCGGCGAAAAGGTGACGCTCGACGTGCATCACGGCCGCGATCTCTGGCTGGTGAAGGCCGACAGCGGTCAGCTCGAACAGGTGATCGTCAATCTCGTCATCAATGCGCGCGACGCCATGCCGGAAGGCGGCAAGGTCACGCTTCGGACGCGCAACATCCCGGCCGGCGAGGTTGCGCAGTTCAACAAGCCGCTGCTGCCGGCGGCCGAATGGGTTCTGGTCGAGGTCGAGGACACCGGCACCGGCATTCCGGCCGAAATCCGCGACAAGATTTTCGAGCCGTTCTTTTCGACCAAGGAGGTCGGCAAGGGCACGGGGCTTGGGCTCTCGACCGTCTACGGCATCGTCAAGCAGACCGAAGGCTTCATCTTCGTCGACAGCGAGATGGGCCGCGGCACGGCGTTCCGCATCTTCCTGCCGCGCCATGTCGCGACCGTCGAAGACGCGGCGGCCGCTGCGGTGAAGGCGGTCGAGCCTCCGCCGCCGCCCAGGGACATGACGGGGCACGGCACCATTCTCCTTGTCGAGGACGAGGACGCGGTGCGCAGCTTCGCCACCCGCGCACTGGAATCGCGCGGCTACAGCGTCCTGTCCGCGAGTTCGGGCGTCGAGGCGCTGACGCTGATCGACGAAGGGGCGGGCGGCATCGACCTTGTCGTCTCCGACGTCGTGATGCCGGAAATGGACGGGCCGACGCTGCTGAAGGAACTCAGGAAGCGCAACCCGTCCATCAAGATCATTTTCGTCTCCGGCTATGCCGAGGAGGCCTTCAAGAAGAACCTCGCGGAGCACGAGACCTTTGTGTTCCTGCCGAAGCCCTTCGCGCTCAAGGACCTCGTCCAGGCTGTGAAGGAGACGATGGGGGGATGATAAATTTTATGCACAAAACGAGAACAGACTTGAAAATGAGAACAAAGCGTGTACGGTGTTCCCACTATCCAGTTGCGGCGGAGAGGGAGCATCATCATGGCAGCGAATGCGAAGGTCGTGGACTTGGGTGACGTCAACAAAACCAAGGCGCTCGACGCTGCTTTGGCCCAGATCGAACGTAATTTCGGCAAGGGCTCCATCATGCGTCTCGGCGCCCGCGAAGTGCTGGAAGTCGAGACCATCTCGACCGGCTCGCTGGGCCTCGACGTCGCGCTCGGCGTCGGCGGCGTGCCGAAGGGCCGTATCGTCGAAATCTACGGGCCGGAAAGCTCGGGCAAGACGACGTTGGCGCTGCACACCGTGGCCGAAGCCCAGAAGAAGGGCGGCACCTGCGCCTTCGTCGATGCCGAACACGCGCTCGACGCGGTCTATGCCAGGAAACTCGGCGTCAATCTCGACGACCTCCTGATCTCGCAGCCCGACGCCGGCGAGCAGGCGCTCGAAATCGTCGATACGCTGGTGCGTTCCGGCGCGGTCGATGTCGTGGTCATCGACTCGGTCGCGGCGCTTGTGCCGCGCTCGGAGCTGGAAGGCGAGATGGGCGAGGTTCAGCCCGGCCTGCAGGCGCGCCTGATGAGCCAGGCGCTCCGCAAGCTGACGGCCTCGATCTCGCGTTCGAACACGCTCGTCATCTTCATCAACCAGATCCGCATGAAGATCGGCGTCATGTACGGCTCGCCGGAAACGACGACCGGCGGCAACGCGCTGAAATTCTATGCCTCCGTCCGCCTCGACATCCGCCGCATCGGCGCGATCAAGGATCGCGACGAGGTGGTCGGAAACCAGACCCGCGTGAAAGTGGTCAAGAACAAGGTGGCGCCGCCGTTCAAGCAGGTCGAGTTCGACATCATGTATGGCGAAGGCGTTTCCAAGGTCGGCGAACTCATCGATCTCGGCGTGAAGGCCGGCATCGTCGAGAAGTCCGGCGCGTGGTTCTCCTATGACAGCCAGCGCCTGGGCCAAGGCCGCGAGAACGCCAAGCAGTTCCTGAAGGACAATTCCGAAATCGCGAACAGGATCGAAGGTTTGATACGCCAGAACGCGGGCGTTCTTGCCGAGAAGATCCTGGAGGAAGGCTCCCCCGAGCCCGAGGACGACGGCGCCCCCGACGCCTGACCGTCCACACACCGTCATGGCCGCTTCCCCGAGCGGCCGTCCGGAACTAGACCCTCCGCACCGGACGCCCGGACCCTGAACAGAGCAGGGTGCCGGGCATGACGGTATTTGGGAGGCCCCGGCCGACGTGTTTCGCGGGAGGCCGGTCGTCCGCATGCGGAATGAACCGAAGCGCTGCTATCCCCATATGAATATGGCGCGGCGGGCAAAACCCTAGGAAAAGACGGGCTTTCCTAGACAGTTCTCACCCCCGCCGCTAAGACAGTCCGCCGCCCGGCCGGGCGGCATATGCGGGATTTTCACGAGCTTTCGGATGAGCAGCGTCAACGAGATCAGGTCGGCCTTCCTCGAGTTCTTCGCGAAGGAGGGACATGAGATCGTGCCGTCGTCGCCGCTCGTGCCGCGCAACGATCCGACGCTGATGTTCACGAACGCCGGCATGGTGCAGTTCAAGAACGTTTTCACCGGCGCGGAGAAGCGCCCGTACTCGACGGCGACGACCGCGCAGAAATGCGTGCGCGCCGGTGGCAAGCACAACGATCTCGAAAATGTCGGCTACACCGCGCGCCATCACACCTTCTTCGAGATGATGGGCAATTTCTCGTTCGGCGATTACTTCAAGGATCGCGCGATCGAACTGGCGTGGAAGCTCTGCACCGACACGTTCGGCCTGCCGAAGGACAGACTGCTCGTCACCGTCTATCACACTGACGACGAGGCCTTCGGCCTGTGGAAGAAGATCGCGGGCCTGCCCGAAGACCGGATCATCCGCATCGCGACCTCCGACAATTTCTGGGCAATGGGCGATACCGGCCCGTGCGGCCCGTGCTCGGAAATCTTCATCGACCAGGGCGACAAGCTGCAGGGCGGCCCGCCCGGCAGTCCGGACGAGGACGGCGACCGTTTCCTCGAATTCTGGAACCTCGTCTTCATGCAGTACGAGCAGCTGACGCCGAGCGAGCGTGTCGACCTGCCGCGTCCATCCATCGACACCGGAATGGGCCTCGAGCGCATGTCGGCCGTGCTGCAGGGCGTCACCTCGAATTACGATACCGATCTGTTCAAGGCGCTGATCGGCGCGTCGGTCGATGTCATCGGCGTCGATGCCGAGGGGCCGCGCAAGCCGAGCCATCGCGTCATCGCCGATCATCTGCGCGCATCCGCCTTCCTCGTCGCCGATGGCGTCCTGCCGTCGAACGAAGGGCGTGGTTACGTTCTGCGCCGCATCATGCGCCGCGCCATGCGCCATGCGGAACTGCTCGGCGCGCGCGATCCGGTGATGTTCAAGCTCGTCCCGACGCTCGTGCGCGAGATGGGCGACGCGTACCCAGAGCTTCGCCAGCAGCAGGCGCTGATCTCCGAGACGCTGAAGCTCGAGGAAACGCGCTTCCGCAAGACTCTGGCCCGCGGCCTGCAGATCCTCGACGAGGAAACCGCGAAGCTGAAATCCGGCGACACGCTCTCGGGCGACGTCGCGTTCAAGCTGCATGATACGTTCGGTTTTCCGGTCGACCTGACGCAGGACGCGCTGCGCAGCCGGGAGATCAAGGTCGATACGGCCGCGTTTGAAACGGCGATGGAAAAGCAGCGTGCGGAAGCGCGTGCCAGCTGGGCCGGTTCGGGCGACACCGCGACGGAGAAGGTGTGGTTCTCGGTGCGCGACAAGGCGGGCGCCACCGAGTTTCTGGGTTACGACACCGAGAGCGCCGAGGGCGCGGTCGTCGCGCTTGTGAAGGACGGCGAGGAAGTACAGACGCTGAAGGCCGGCGAGACCGGCTTCGTCGTGCTCAACCAGACCCCGTTCTACGCCGAGTCCGGTGGCCAGGTCGGCGACACCGGAACCATGACGGGGCCGGGCGTCAGCCTCGAGGTGACCGACACCGTCAAGCGCGCCGACGGCGTGTTCGTGCATGCCGTGAAGGTCATCAAGGGCGAGCTTGCGCCCGGCATGGCGCTCGAACTCAAGGTCGATCACGCGCGCCGCACGGCGATCCGCGCCAATCACTCAGCGACCCATCTTCTGCATGAGGCGCTGCGCCGGGTGCTGGGGGATCATGTCGCGCAGAAGGGCTCGCTTGTCGCGCCGGACCGGCTGCGCTTCGATTTCTCGCACACGAAGCCGATCAGCCCGGACGAGATCGCCGAGATCGAGGCCATGGCGAACCGCCTCGTGCTGCAGAACGAACCGGTCGTCACCAAGCTGATGGCGGTCGACGAGGCCGTGGCGTCGGGTGCGCGCGCGCTGTTCGGCGAAAAATATGGCGATGAGGTCCGTGTCGTGTCGATGGGCAGCGACCGCGAGGGCGGTGCGTCGCAGAAAGCGTTTTCGGTCGAGCTGTGCGGCGGCACGCATGTCGGGCGCACGGGCGATATCGGCCTTGTGGCGATCACGGGCGAGAGCGGCGTCGCGGGCGGCGTGCGCCGTCTCGAAGCCGCGACAGGCGAGGGCGCGCGCCGTCTTCTTCGCGAAGAGAGCCGCGCGCTCGACGAGATCACCGGCCTGCTGAAAGCTCCTGTTTCGGAAGCTCCCGCGCGTCTTGCGGCGCTGCTCGAAGAGCGCAAGAAGCTCGAACGCGAGCTTGCCGACGCCAAGAAAAAACTAGCGCTCGGCGGCGGGGGCGGCGGTGCGGACGCCGCGCCTGAAGCCAAGGATATCGGCGGCGTGAAGTTTCTCGGCCGCGTGCTGAAGGGCATTCCGGCGAAGGACCTCAAGGGCCTTGTCGATGACGCCAAGAAGCAGATCGGCTCCGGCGTCGTGTCCTTCATCGCGGTCGACGACGAGAACCGCGCGTCGATCGTTGTCGGCGTCACCGCCGACCAGACGAACCGCGCCAACGCGGTCGATCTCGTGCGTACGGCGTCGGAAGCGCTCGGCGGCAAGGGCGGCGGCGGCCGTCCCGACATGGCGCAGGCGGGCGGCCCCGACGGCGCCAAGGCGGACGCCGCGCTCGCGGCCGTCGAGGCGCAACTCCGGGGATAGCCGCCTGCATTCCCTTCGCGGCCATGTGCTCTAGTTTGAGTTACGCACCACGAGTGAGGGAACCGCATGACGCAGCGCGAAGGGCATTCGACCGTTTCCGTTTACATGATGGCGTTCGAGGCGCCGCGGATCATCGATTTCATCGAGGATGTGTTCGGCGGGCAGACATTGATCCGCCAGAACCGCGACGACGGCAGCGTGCTGCATGCCTCGATCAGAATCGGCGACTCGGTCGTCATGATTTCCGACGGCACGGATCACTTTCCATCGTTTCCCGTCTGGCTGCATGTCTATGTCGGCGACGTCGATGCGGTCTATGCGAAAGCGCTCGAACATGGCGCCGAGTCCGTACAGAAGCCCGAAGACAATGCCGATGGAGACCGGCGCGGGGGCGTGCGCGACAGCGCCGGCAACACCTGGTGGATCGCGTCGGCTCTGCCGTAGGCGCTATTGGGAATCGCGGATCCGCGACTGCCGCTTCAGCATCCAGCCGGGATATTCCGGCGGCAGCGCGCTGACGGCGTCGAGCGCTTCCATTTCGGCCGGAGAAAGCCGGACATCGGCCGCGGCAAGATTGTCGTTCAGCTGTTCGGTGTTGCTCGCGCCGACAATGACCGACATTACCGCCGGCTTGTGCAGCAGATAGGCCAGCGCGATCCGTGCGACGGACACGCCTTTGGCCTCCGCGATGGTGCGCATCGCCTCGATGCAGGCGAAGGCGCGGTCGCGATCAACCGGCGGGAAGTCGAAACTGGCACGCCGCCCGTCTTTCGACTGACCCTCGCGATCGTATTTACCCGAAAGCAGGCCGCCCGCGAGCGGGCTCCAGACCATCAGGCCGAGCTTTTCGCTCTCCAGCATCGGCACGACCTCGCGTTCGAGATCGCGGCCGGCGATCGAGTAATAGGCCTGCAGCGTCGAAAACCGGGTCCAGCCCATGCGGTCGGCAATGCCGAGCGCCTTCATGATCTGCCACGCGGCCCAGTTGGACACGCCGATATAGCGCACATGGCCCTGGCGGATCAGGTCGTCCAGCGCGCGCATCGTCTCCTCGATGGGCGTGAACGGATCCCATCCGTGAATCTGATAGAGGTCGATGTAATCGGTGCCGAGCCGTTTCAGGCTGGCCTTGATGCCGTCCATGATGTGGCCGCGCGTCATGCCCCGGTCGTTCGGGCCGGGACCGACCTGGCCGAAGACCTTGGTCGCGAGCACGATGTCGGTACGCGCGCGGCCGGAGCTGGCCATGGCGCGGCCTGTGATTTCCTCGGATAGCCCCTCGGAATAGACATCCGCCGTGTCGATGAAGTTCACGCCCGCATCGAGCGCGCGATGGACGATGGCATCGGCGGCCTTCTGATAGAGCGTGCCGATATTGGTCCAGAAGCCGCGGCCGCCGAACGTCATTGTGCCGAGGCAGATTTCCGACACGAGAAGACCGGAAGGGCCGAGCTTGTTGTAGCGCATGGGAACCGCCGGCGTGTTGGACAAGTCTCTCAGATGGAGCGCGCGCCGGCTTTCCAAGGGTCAGCGGCGGCCGACCGGCACCATACGCCAGAACACGCCGTCCCGCAGCACGACGAGATGCATAAGCGCCCCCGCGACATGCGCCGCCGCAAGAGCAAGCAGCACGTTCTTCATGATCTCGTGCACATCGCCGGCTTCCGGCGTGATGAGGATCGCGGCCGCGCCGCTGAGCGGTGTCAGGACGAGGGCGGCGTAAAGGCCGTAATGCGTCAGGCGCGCCGCAAGCTGGAGCAACGGATGCAGGTCGCGCGGCGGCGGCGGAACGCGGGAGGCCATGCGGACGATGAAACGGACGATGACGAGAGCAAGGATCGTTGCGCCAAATCCCGCGTGTGCCAGCGCGATACCCGGGCCGGGCAGGCCAGGGGCGATACCGCTGTTGTCGGCATCGCGAAAGACGTCCTCCATGCCGTCCGCGGACAGGAACTGGCCGATGACGAGCACGACGATCAGCCAGTGCAGGACGACGAGACTGCGGGGGTAGGATTCGCGATCAACAGCCATGTGCCGACTCCTCTGCGGGGAAGAAGCGCCAGGCGTCCGGAGTTGTTCCGCTCGTTAGGCAGCGGCGAGCGAGATCAGCGAAATGACAAAGCAATCGCCGCGGAACGCCGCGGCGAGAAGTTCGTCCGCCCGCCGCTCGACGATCGCCGGAGCGTCCGGCTGATCGTCATAAGCAGCGGGTCGGAAGCGTCGGCCATCAGGCCATCGCTTTTTTGAGGTTCTCGTCGATCTTGTCGAGGAAGCCCGTCGTCGAGAGCCATTTCTGGTCCGGGCCGACGAGGAGGGCGAGATCCTTCGTCATGAAACCCGACTCGACCGTATCGATGCAGACCTTTTCCAGCGTGTCGGCGAACTTCTTCAACTCGGGATTGTTGTCGAGCTTGGCGCGATGGGCGAGGCCGCGCGTCCAGGCAAAGATCGAGGCCATCGAATTGGTCGAGGTCTCCTTGCCCTTCTGGTGTTCGCGGTAATGACGCGTCACGGTGCCGTGCGCGGCCTCGGCCTCGACGGTCTTGCCGTCCGGCGTCATCAGCACCGAGGTCATGAGGCCGAGCGAGCCGAAACCCTGCGCCACGGTGTCGGACTGCACGTCGCCGTCATAGTTCTTGCACGCCCAGACATAGCCGCCCGACCATTTCAGCGCAGAGGCAACCATGTCGTCGATCAGGCGATGTTCATAGTGAAGCTTGTTCTTTTCGAACTCGGCCTTGAACTCGCTATCATAGACCTCCTGGAAGATGTCCTTGAAGCGACCGTCATATTTCTTGAGGATCGTGTCCTTGGTCGAGAGATAGACCGGGTACTTACGGTTGAGGCCGTAGTTGAACGAGGCGCGGGCGAATTCCTTGATGCTTTCGTCGAGATTGTACATCGCGAGCGTCACGCCGGCGCCCGGCGCCTGGAACACTTCCTTCTCGATGACCTTGCCGTCCTCGCCGACGAATTTCAGCGTCAGCACGCCTTTGCCGGGGAACAGGAAATCCGTCGCGCGATACTGGTCGCCATAGGCGTGACGGCCGATGATGATGGGCTGGGTCCAGCCCGGCACGAGGCGCGGCACGTTCTTGCAGATGATCGGCTCGCGGAAAATGACGCCGCCGAGAATGTTGCGGATGGTGCCGTTGGGCGAGCGCCACATCTCCGAGAGGTTGAACTCGGTCATGCGGTTGTTGTCGGCGGTAATGGTGGCGCATTTCACACCGACGCCGTGCTTCTTGATGGCGTTGGCGGCGTCGACCGTCACCTGATCCTTGGTCGCTTCGCGGTTCGGCAGACCGAGATCGTAATATTCCAGATCGATGTCGAGATAGGGGTGGATCAGCTTGTCCTTGATGAGCTGCCAGATGATCCGGGTCATCTCGTCGCCATCGAGTTCGACAACCGGGTTCGCGACCTTGATTTTCGCCATCTGCTTGCCACGCCTTTCTGATGCGATCGGAGGAGGCTCCCTATAGCACCGCCTTCCGCACGGCAGAAGATGGCAAACCCGAAATCTCAAGCCCTCGCAACCAATTGCTGAGCCGTTCTGGGAAGCTTTCTCAAAATCGGGAAATATTCTGGCGGCGTAGGTACGCGGGTCTAGTCGGTTTCGAGGCGATACCGGAGCGTGCGCAGGACATGCAGCGCGGCGGCGATCTGGTCTTGGGTGGTGCCGGTGACCAGGAGGTTGGCCCAAGGACCCTGGCGCTTTTCCGTCTCCTCGCAGATCCTGCGGCCGCGCGGGGTCGGGACCACGAGCTTCGCCCGCCGGTGATGCGGGTTGTCGTCCAGCCGGACGAGGCGGTCGATCAGAAGCTCGTTGACGATGCGCTGCACGTTCTGGCGCGACAGGCCGAGAAGCCGGGCGAGACGCGCGACAGGTTCGGGCGCCGGCAGGGCGGCAAGGGCGGCAAGCACCTGATAGCGCGCGCCGGTGATGCCGAGATCCGCGACAAGGGCGTCGGCCGAGGCTGCCAGCGGACCGTTCAGTCGCAATGCCTCGCGGATGACGTCGAGGCCCGCGTCGCCGACAGGTTGCTGCTTGCCGCTAGTCATGCAATATAGTGTCAAAACGACAATATGCTGTCAATTGCTGCGCATGCGGGGCTCTGGCGCGCTCGGCAGGCCCGCGGTTTTGTCCTATACCGCTGCGCCTGACCCCCCTGCGAGACCATGTTTTGACCCGATCCTCGAAGCCCCCGGCCATCATTCTTGTCGAGCCGCAGATGCCGGAAAATATCGGCGCGGCGGCGCGGGCCATGACCAATTTCGGTTTGACGGACCTGCGCATCGTGCGGCCGCAGACCAGGTTTCCGCATCCGAAAGCGGTCGCAATGGCGTCCGGGGCGCTGGCGGTTCTGGAAGGCGCGCGGGTGTTCGAGACGGTCGAGCAAGCGGTGGACGGGCTGACGCTGCTGTTTGCCACCACGGCGCGCGAGCGCGGCCAGGCCAAGCCCGTGGACGGCCCGGCCGAGGCGGCGACGCTGATGCGCGCCGAGATGGAGAAGGGCGCTCAGGCCGGCGTGTTGTTCGGCCGCGAACGCACCGGGCTCGAGAACGACGAGATCTCGCTCGCCGACCGCGTCATTACATTTCCGGTGAATCCGAAGTTCAAGAGCCTCAATCTCAGCCAGGCCGTGCTGCTCGTCAGCTATGAATGGTTCAAGCTGGCGGACGGCGCGCTGCCGTTCGACATGCCGTCCTATTCCGGTCCGGCGGAAAAGCAGCATCTCAACGCCTTCTTCGCCCATATCGAGGAGGCACTGGAGCGCGCCGGCTTCTTCAATCCCGAAGACCGGAAGCCGGTGATGGTGCGCAATCTCCGCAACATCTTCCATCGCCTCGGCCTGTCCGAAGCGGATATACGTACATTGCACGGCGTCATCGCCGCGCTCGAGGAGGGGCCGCGCGGCCCCTCGCGCCGCGACCGGCGGAAGCTGAAACCGGTCGAGGACGAGGGTTAATTCCGCGCGCCCAGAGCGCGGTAGATGTCCTGAAGCCTCTTCGCGGCGGACTGAAGCGAGCGCTCCTGTTCGACCCAGCGGCGGCCTTCGGCGACGAGTCTGGCCCGCAAGGCAGGCTCCTCGATCAGGCGTTCCAGCGTAAAGACGAGTTCGTCTTCATTGCTAAACAAGAGCCCGGTTACGCCGTCCTCGATGCACTCGCGGATGCCGCCGGCCGTCGAGCCGATCACGCAGCGCTCCAGCGCCATCGCCTCGAACGGCTTCAGCGGCGTCACCATGTCCGTCACCGGCGAAGAGGTGCGCGGGAAGGGCGCGATGTCGATGATCGAGTAATGACGCACGGCGTCCGCCCAGGGCAGACGGCCCGTGAACCGGCAGAGTTCCGCGATGCCGATATCCTTCGCCAGCGCCTCCAGCTTTGCGCGTTCCGTTCCGTCGCCGACGATCAGGACGCCGATCCTGCGTCCGTTCGCGTCGAGCCGCGCCGCCGCGCGCAGCAGCATGTCGAGCCCTTCGTAGGAAGCGAGAGAGCCGACATAGCCGATGACCGTCCGGCCTGAAAAACCAAGCCGCCCGGCAAGCGCGCCGTCATGCGGCATCGGCTGAAGCGCAGCGGTGTCGACGCCGTTCGGCACGACATGGATGCGCGCGGGCGGAACGCCGGCATCGGCCAGAAAATCCGCAAGGCCCCGCGACAGCGCGATCACCTGGTCCGCCTCGCTCGCCGTCTGGATCTCGAGCCGCCGTTCCAGCCGGAAGCCCGGCGTGCCGCGATAGGCCGGATCGCGCGAGGCCTTGGTCTCTTCCCATGAGCCGCGCATCTCGTAGACCGATGCGATGCCGAGGCGCCGCGCCGCATGGATCGCCGCGAGCCCGTTGACATGGTTCGAAGCGGCGTGGATGACGCCGGCGCGCATCTCCGTCGCCAGCGCGGCGAGACGCTGTGCATACGCGTCGATGTAGCCGTCGACTGGGCGGCGGAAGCGCCCGCCGCCGTCATCGGCCAAGGTATGAAACACCGTGCCGCCGATCTCCTCGCGCGGCGGAAGGTGCTCGTGCTTGTACGCCGCAAGATCGTTCGGAAAACCCAGCCGCGTCGCCGCCTGCGGCCGGAAACCCGCCTCCGCCAGCGCGTTCAGCACATAGCGCGTGCGTGTGACATAGCCGCTGCTCAGCAAGGGCTCGCGCATATGCGCAGCATAGAGCACGGAGGAAGGGTCGGGCTCATAGGCGGGCACTGCCGCGCGCGCGGGCAGGGGAACCCCGTCGCGCCCGCAGCGCAGCACGGCTTCAAGGCGGTTGAGCTGCGAAAGAGCATTCGGGGAAATAGTCGAATCTTGCAGGGCCGCGCACATCTTGCGGCACGCGGCATCCGCTTCTGAACCGCGAAGCTCCTTCTGCGCCGATATCAGGATATGGCGCGGCAGTGCTCTTGCTATCCTACGGCTATGCCCGGCAATCGCGACGCCCGTCACGGCATGATCGTAGTCGGCCAAGACGTCATGAAAGCGTTTATGCTGCTCGCTCTCAAAGAACTTTCGCCCGGAGCGGACCAGCCGGGACAATAGCGAGCGTGACTTTGCCATCTCGATTCGCACCCTTGTGAGCAGCCAACCTAGAATATTGGACGGCCTGCGAAAGACGTTTAAAGTTGCCGCCCGACATGCGCATGTGGCGCCGGACCTGGGGATATTCGATGGGAGTGCGCACGTTACTGGGTTTGAATAAGCAGCGCGCGGTCGTTTCCAACGAATCCCAAAATCCCGCAACGAATTCAACTCTGTTCAGATCGCTGCCTTGGCTCACCGACCGGGCTTTGGATCGGATCGAAGATTTCCTGAACAATTTTGGCGGACGGGCCAGAGCTCTCGAACTCGGCGCCGGAGCGTCCACGATTTGGCTCGCATCGAGAACGCAATTGCTTTCGTTTGAGCATGACCCCCAGTGGGCTGGACAGGTGAAGGCGGAACTCGCACAGCGGTCGATATCCGCGGACGTTCAACTCGTGCCGCGGCCCTATTTCTACCGGCTCGAAGAATTTCCCAACGCCAGTTTTGATTTCATACTGGTCGATGGCCGGGATCGGGTGGAATGCATTCGCCGTGCCCGCCGCTTGCTCGCCCCGGGCGGGCTGCTAGTGATCGACAACACCGAGCGTATCGGATCGAAGGACAAGCCGGGCCGATACTACGAAATGACATATCTGCTCTCCGAATGGGCGTGCGAGCATTTCAAGCAGGTGGGGCCGGATCGAACAGGCTGGGAGGCCCGTGGTCCCTGGATGACGAGCGTCTATACGCGGGCCGCCGGTACATCTGCGGAGGCGGGGTACGAACAGGACCGCAGCGATCCCTATCACGAGATCGACACGACCCGCACCAAAGGCGGTGTGCGGTATGATCTCAGCCTCTTCACGCAGCTCAACGAAGAGTATCGCTCGAAACCTCTTGTTCCCCGGCCGCGTCAATACGATCAATCGAGTGTCGCCGATCACGGAGCGAAGCGCGCGGACTTTCTCCTCGGCAAGCACGACTTGAATGGTAAGCGTATCCTGGAGATCGGTTGCGGCCGAGGCGAGGTGGCGCGTGCCCTGGCACGCAAAACTGACAGCGAATTCCTGGGAGTGGATATCTCGGAATATCCCGATTGGAGCACTCCGTCCGAACGCGTCAGTTATCTCAAGGCAGACCTCTCCGCGCCCGATGCTCCGGACATCGGAAAATTCGATTTCGTGTATTCATTGGCTGTTTGGGAGCATGTCCATCATCCCTACGCGATGATCAGAAAGGCATACGAGGTGCTGAAGCCCGGCGGGATATTGCATCTGTATTGCAATCTTTATAGAGGTCCGAAAGCATCGCATCGTTATCGCGAGATCTTCTTCCCTTGGCCGCACCTGCTCTTCACCGACGAGGTGTTCGAGCAATACTATCGTTCGATTGGCCAAAGGCCGAAAGGGGCTGCTTGGGTAAACCAGCTTTCGGTTGCCGACTACGTCGCGTACTTCTCGCTTGCCGGCTTCAGCCTCCAGAATCTGACGTTCTCGAAGACGCCCATCGACGAAGAGTTCTACAAGCGTTTCGAGGACGTCCTGGGGCGGTTCCCGCGCTTCGATCTCGAGAAGGATTTTCTGCGGGCGATCCTTATCAAGCCGACGACCACTGATAGAGGCGTGAATCCATTCAAGTTCATAAAGCGATAGTTGCTGGCGAGTGGAAGCCGTCGCCTGAGGCCGAATGCACATACGCAACATGATCGCAAGGCGTCCGATCGATGCCTACGAACAACTCGACACGATCTCGAGTCATCCGGCGATCGCGCGGCATATTCTGGAGAGCGGATGCTTTGTTACGGGCGCGAGGTCGCTGAATATACGCCCGCCAATCGATTTCGATGTTGACGACAGATCCGCAGCGTATCGGCTTCATGCGTGGGATCCCGTTTCCTTTCTACTCCAAGAGTTCCAAGTTCGGGGGGAGCAAAGATATTTTGATGCTGCTTATAACATCGCTCGAGATTGGATGCTCCAGCATCAAGCGTCGTTGCTAACTCAAGATACTCAAAGCGGCATTCAGGCCGCTCTGGAGGACGGTGGCACAAAAGCCTGGTACGATATGGGGGTCGGCCAACGAATTTATCGCTTGGCCTATATCCTCGATCATCTTGCGCGTGATGAGCGGTGTAGTGATGGCGAGTTCGAGACGTTTTGGCGCAGCCTCGTGTTTCACCATGAGCTGTTGTCTGTCGATGCCTTCTATCGAGGGCATCACAACCACGGTCTCTATCAAGCGCTGGGCCAGCTAGCAGCTGCCCGTCGTTTCGAGTCTGCTCCGGGGTTCACCGCATACAAGGGTATTGCTACCCGTCGCCTCTCTTCCCTTCTCGAAAGAACGCTATTCCAAAGCGGGGCGCACAAAGAGCATTCGCCGGGTTATCATTACATGGTTCTGATCAGCCTTATCAGCGCGGAAAGAGCGGGGCTCATCGAGTCGTCATACCGGCCGCTTCTTCAGAGGGCGGAATCAATTCTGTCGTGGATGACCATGCCCAATGGTTCGCTGGCTCCGATTGGCGATACCGATGTCAAAATCAGGACCAATTTGTCTCCGGAAGCAGAAGGTTTCTCCGACCCGGGATTGCTCTTCCAAAGGACCGGAGGTCGCGTCGGGTCGTCCCCGTCGTCCGGCGTGATGGCGGTTCACGATGCGGGCTATGTATTTGCCCGGATACCGGATGACGATCTTCCAGGCGAGAGTGCCGCTTACCTTGCGCAGATTGCGGGGTTCCACTCTCGTACACACAAGCACTCTGACCACTTAAGCATGATATGGATCGATCGAGGGCACGAAGTCCTGATCGATCCGGGTCGATATGGCTACGGTGGTCCTTTGCAGCCGCCGGACTCCGAACTCTTCAAGCAGGGCTTCTGGTATTCCGATCCGCGCCGCATCTATGTCGAGAAAACGCGCGCTCATAACTGCGTCGAGATCGACGGGCGCGACTACCCGCGCAAGGGCGTAAAGCCGTTCGGTTCCGCGCTGCTCGATGCGCGCGAGGAGGAGGGGTTCGTCGTTACCTCATGCGAGACCCGCCACTTCCGTACCGTGCGGCACTGGCGCGGTCTCGTCATGAAGGCCGGACACTTCCTGCTCGTGCTCGACTGGCTGCACGACAAGGAGAATACCCACGATTACCGGCAGTGGTTTCACCTTGCGCCGGAATGGGTGGTTGCCGCCGACGGAGACGGCATGCGCGCCGTGAACGGCGACGAGGAACTTCGCGTCGTCAACCTGTTGCCCGGCGGCGCTTTCCAGCCCGTCGTTCGCGGCCAGACGGAGCCCGAACTGCTCGGCTGGCGATCCGACAAGGCGGAGAGCCTCGTGCCGTCTCCGTGCTTTTCGATACTTCAGACGGAAAACACGGCAGCCTTCGCCACGCTGCTTGTGTTCGGCGATACCGCTGAGCCCGACATGGCCTTTTCGAAGGTCAACGCCACCTGCCGCAAGGGCCGCTTCGGCTGGCGCGATGCGCGGGGCAGCCACCGGCTGTTCTTCGGCCGGACCTCGGGCGAGTTCCACGTCACGCAGAAGCGCGGACTGAAGTTCTGGTGATGGGGGCACCGTCGGGAGCGGTTTGCAGCTGGTCGGAGTGAAAGGATTTGAACCTTCGACCCCCTCGTCCCGAACGAGGTGCGCTACCAGGCTGCGCTACACTCCGTCACCAGCGGACCGTCGATATAGACGGGGGCGGGGAGAGCCGCAACCCCAACTTCGCCGCAGGCAAGGCTGCGCGCCGCAACGGGTTTTGCGGACGGCGGGTTCATAAGGCCCGCCGTAAGCTCCCGGCAACGCCGACGAAACATGCCTGAAATCGGAGCCGGATAGACCGTTGCCTCGCCGATTCCGCCGGGCCAAGATTCGCCCGAATCCGGGAGCGGCATCCGAAAACCCGATCCCGGCCGGAGCGCCCCCCGAATGACCTTCCTGATCCGCACCCTTCTTGCCGCTCTTGCCGTCGCCGTGCTGGCGGGCACCGCCGGGGCCAAGAGTTTCGACCGGCCATATCTGAAGGGCGAGGTGGCGCGGTATGAAAAACAGATCCTGGCCGACTACGATCCCGGCGACAAGCCGTTCGCGGACTGGATCAGGCAGGGGGTCGAGGCCGCCAAGGGTTCCGACTGGCGCGCGGCCTATGCCGCTTTCGGCGCGGCGCTGGTGCTCGATGCGAACAGCGAGCAGGCCTGGCGCAATTATGCCGTCGCTCTCTTGCGGATCGATGCCAGGGACAGCGAGGTCTACGACTTTCCGCAGCGGGCGCGCGCCGCCGCCTACCGCGCCTATGAACTCTCGGCCGATGCCAAATCCGAGGCCCGCGCGCTTGCCATCCTCGCCGAGGCCTATGCGAGGAACAGCGACTGGCGGCCCGCGCTCGATGCCTACAGGGAGAGCCTGCGCCTCAACGAGCATGCCGATGTCCGCGCCGCCTATGCCGCGATGCGCGAGGAGCACGGCTTCCGCGTCGTGAATTATCAGGTCGACGCCGACACCGCCTCGCCGCGCGCCTGCATCGTCTTTTCCGAGCCGCTGGCCAAGGGCCGCGTCGACTATGCACCCTTCGTCTCGGTGCTGGGCATGGACAGGCCGGCCGTCACCGGCGAGGGCGATCGCATCTGCGTCGACGGGCTGAAGCACGGCGAGACCTACGAGATCACGATCCGCGCCGGCGTGCCGTCGAGCGTCGATGAGGACAGCCTGAAGCCCGCGACGACCACGGTCTATGTCCGCGACCGTTCGCCGTCGGTGCGCTTCACCGGCCGCAATTACGTCCTGCCGCGCACCGGCCAGCAGGGCCTGCCGTTTGTCTCGGTGAATGTCGAGCGCGTGAAGCTGCGCATCTTCCGCGTCGGCGATCGCGGCATGGGGCAGGAGATCACCGGCGAGAAATTCCAGCGCCAGCTCGACCAGGGCGCCATCGACACGCTCGCCGCCGACACCGCCGCCTCGGTGTTCGAGGGTGAGGTCGATGTCACGAAGAAGCTCAACGAGGAGGTCACGACCGCGTTTCCGCTCGACGAGGCGGTGAAGACGCTGGAGGCCGGCGTCTATGTCATGCTGGCGCGCCCCCACGACAGCGAGCCGGACGCGTGGGACTCGCAGGCGACGCAATGGTTCGTCGTGTCCGATCTCGGCCTCACCTCGCTCTCGGCGGGAGACGGCGTCCATACCTTCGTGCGCTCGCTGGCCAGCGCCGCGCCGCTCGAAGGCGTCGATCTGAAGCTTGTCGCCCGCAACAACGAGGTACTGGCCACCGCCAAGACCGACGCGAGCGGCTATGCCCGTTTCGACGCCGGTCTTGTGAAGGGCACCGGCGGTCTCGCGCCGGCGTTCATCACGGCGGCCGCCGCGGGCGATTTCGGCTTCCTCGTGCTGACGCAGCCGGGCTTCGACCTGTCGGATCGCGGCGTCGAGGGCCGCGCCGCGCCGGGACCACTGGACGCATTGGTCTACACCGAACGTGGCGTCTACCGCCCCGGTGAAACCGTCCATGTCACGACACTGCTGCGCGACGCCGACGGTGCCGCCGTCGAAAACCTGCCGCTGACTTTCGTGTTCGAGCGTCCGGACGGCGTCGAAGACCGCCGCGACGTGGTGCAGGATCTCGGCGCGGGCGGGCGTACGTATTCCCTTCCGCTCGTCACGGACGCCTCGACCGGAACCTGGCGGCTCAAGGTTCTGGCCGATCCGAAGCAGCCGCCTGTCGGCGAGACCCAGTTTCTGGTCGAGGACTATGTGCCCGAACGGCTCGATGCCGAGATCGCGGCCGATGCGAAGACGGTCACGGCCTCGGGCGTGCCGGTCACGCTCGATGGCCGCTGGCTCTACGGCGCTCCGGCCGCCGATCTCGCGGTTGAGGGCGACATCACGATCCGCACCTCCTCCGCGCCGCTGCCGGGGCTTGAGGGCTATCGCTTCGGCCTGTCGGACGAGGAGGTCGCGCCGGTCCGCACCGAACTGCCCGATCTTGCGCGTACGGACGCGGAGGGCCACGCCGCCGTCGACATCGCGCGGCCGAACCTGCCGAAAACGTCGAAGCCGCTCGAGGCCGCGATCTCGCTGCGCCTGCGCGAGCCGGGCGGGCGCACGGTCGAGCGCAATCTGACGCTGCCGGTCGAAGCCGCGGGTCCGCGCATCGGCGTTAAGCCGCTGTTCGGCGACCGGCTCGGTGAAGGCGAGACCGCGCAGTTCGATGTGCGCCTTGTCGGCCCCGACGGCACGTTCCTCGCCGCCAGGGGCGTGCGCTGGGAAATCGCGCGCCTCAACACGCGCTACCAGTGGTATTCCGAAGGCTCGGACTGGAACTACGAGGCCATCACCACGACGACGCGCGTTTCCGACGGCACGCTCGATCTGGACGCGAAGAACCCCGCGAAGATCAAAGCCAGGCTCGATTACGGCCGCTATCGCCTCGATGTCGTCAGCACCGATCCCGGCGGTCCGGCCACCAGCGTCGTGTTCGACGCCGGCTGGTACGCGACCTCGGAAAACGCGTCCTCGCCCGACACGCTCGATGTCGCGCTCGACAAGCCGCTCTATGTTTCGGGTGACGAGGCGGAGCTGCGTATTGACGCGCCGTTCGCCGGCAAGGCCACCATCGCCGTCATCGGTAATGAAGTGCTGGAAACGAAGACGCTCGATCTCGATCAGGGCGCGAACTCGGTCGAGGTCGATGTCACCGATGGCTGGCGTCCCGGCGCCTATGTCGTCGCCTTCCTGCATCGTCCGCTCGATGCGAAAGCGAGCCGCATGCCGGGCCGCGCCATCGGCCTTGCCTATGCGAAGATCGACCCCGCGCCGAACACACTGACGGTCGCGCTCACCGCGCCGGAGAAGGCTTCGCCGCGCGGCACCATACGCGTGCCGGTGAAGATCGCGAACCTTGCCGCGGGCGAGCAGGCGCATCTCACGGTGGCGGCGGTCGATGTCGGCATTCTCAATCTCACCGGTTTTACCGCTCCCGCGCCGGACGAGGATGCGTTCGCGCAGCGCCGCCTGTCGGCCGATGTCCGCGATCTCTATGGCCAGCTCATCGACGGCATGCGCGCGGCGCGCGGCAGGATCCGCACCGGCGGCGACGAAATGGGCGGCATGGGCATGGGCGAACCGCCGACGCAGCAGCCGCTCGCGCTGTTCTCCGGCATGGTGCCGGTGGCGGCCGACGGCACGGCCGAAGTCGCGTTCGACATCCCGGCATTCAATGGCACGGTCAAGCTGATGGCCATCGCCTGGACGAAGGGCAAGCTTGGCCATGCCGAGCAGGATGTCGTCATCGCCGACCCCGTCGTCATCACCGCCGCGCTGCCGCGCTTCCTCGCGGTGGGCGATACGTCGCGCCTGCGTCTGGACATCCACAATGTCTCGGGCCCGGCGGGCGAATATGCGCTGACCGTGTCGGGCGAGGGCGGTGCGCTGAAGATTGCGGAGGCCGGCCGCAAGTTTGCGCTCAAGGAAGGCGAACGCACCGCGCTTCAGGTTGATGTCTCGGGCACCTCGGTCGGCCGTGCGAGCGTTGATGTCGCGCTGACCGCGCCGGACGGCGCAAGTTACACGCAAACCCTTGTTATGCCGGTGCAGCCTGCCGCGCCTGTCACGACATCGCGCAATGTCGTCCAGCTTGCGCCGAAGACCGGCAGCATCACGGTCTCGTCCGACATGCTGAAGGACTATGTGCCGGGCACCGGTTCGGTCGCGCTGACGGTCGGTCCGAACGCAGCGTTCGAGCCCGCGGCTTTCATCGGCGCCCTCGACACCTATCCCTACGGGTGCTCGGAGCAGCTTTCGAGCAAGCTGGTCGCGATCCTTTATGCCGATGATTTCGGCGTAAAGCTTGCGGACGGCACGCGCGATCGCGCGCAGGAGATGATCGCGCGCATTCTCGCCCGCCAATCCTCCACCGGCGGCTTCGGCCTGTGGGCGGCGGGAGGAGACGATCTCTGGCTCGATGCCTATGTCAGTGATGTGCTGACGCGCGCGCGCGAGAAGGGCTATGAGGTGCCGGAGCGCGGGGTGTCGATGGCGCTGGCGCGCCTGCGCAATGTGCTGTCCTACCAGGGCGAGTTCGACGACGAGCAGCAGGCGTCGAGCTTTGCCTACGCGCATTATGTACTGGCGCGCAACGGCCGGCCGATTGTCGGCGATCTGCGCTATCTCGCGGATTCGAAGATCGGCGCCATCTCCTCGCCGCTGGCGCGGGCGCAGATCGGTGCGGCGCTGGCTCTGGCCGGAGACCAGACGCGCGCGGCGAAAGCCTTTGCCGCCGCCGACGAGGCGCTCGGCACCGAGCTTGTCGATCAGTTGTCGCGTGTCGATTACGGCACGCAGCTCCGCGACAGTGCGGGCGTGCTGGCGCTTGCGGCGGAAACCTCGGTCGCCTCGGTCATCCCGGCGGCGTCGCGGCGTGTCGAAGCCGCGCGCGGCAATCGCAGCCTGTTCTCGACGCAGGAAAATGCCTGGCTGCTCCGCGCCAGCCGCGCGCTGAAGGAGGAGGCCGCCAAGCTCGCGCTCACCGTCAACGGCAAGGCAGAGGCCGGCGTGTTCAACGCCGTGCTCGACGGCGATGCGCTCGCTGCGCCGCTCACGGTCGGCAATGCGGGGGCGGGGCCGGTCAGCGCGACTGTCACGACGCGCGGTGCGCCGAAGCTCATGCCACCGGAAGCCTCGCAGGGTCTCACCGTCCAGCGCAGCTATTACACACTGGACGGCGAGGAGACGGACCCTTCCTCCGTCGCGCAGAACACGCGCCTCGTCGCGGTGCTCACCGTCACACAGACGGATGAGCAGGCGAGCCGCATTCTGCTGGTCGATCATCTTCCCGCAGGTTTCGAGATCGATAATCCGCGCATCGTAACGAGTGCGGAAGTGAAAAACCTCGCCTGGCTCGATCAGGACGAGGCACCCGGTCATTCCGAATTCCGCGACGACCGGTTCGTCGCGGCCTTCGACCGGACCGGTGACACCGGTGCGGCGATGACGGCGGCCTACATCATCCGCGCCGTCGCGCCGGGCAAATACGCCCATCCGCCGGCGGTGGCGGAAGATATGTACCGGCCGGAGCGTTTCGGGCGCACCGGCCACGGCGCGGTCGAGGTTCTGGAGGCGCGGTGATGGAGTTGGTGCGGCGTCTCCGGGCACACCTCTCCCGAGGGGAGAGGTCGGCACATCGCGTCAGCGATGGCCGGTTGAGGGAGTGCGCTTCGTCCATACATCCCCCTTACCCTGACCCTCTCCCCGCAGGGGAGAGGGGACGCAGGGCCCGCACGAGCGGGGTTTTCGCAGCTATTGCGGTCTTTGCCGCCGCCGCCGGTTTCGCCTGGCTCTCGCTCGCCCCACCGCCATCTCTCGACCGCGCGTCCGCCGTTTCGACACTCGTCGTCGACAGGAATGGACATCTTCTGCGTCCGTTCACGACGCCGGACGGCATCTGGCGCCTGCCGGTCACAGCGGCCGAGGTCGATCCGAAATACCTGACCTTCCTGAAAGCCTATGAAGACCGCCGCTTCGATTCCCATGGCGGTGTCGATCCCTTGGCCTTCGTCCGCGCCGCGTGGCAGGCCATGACCTCCGGGCGCGTCGTGTCCGGCGGCTCGACCCTGTCCATGCAGACGGCGCGGCTGCTGGAGCCGGAACGCGGCCGCAACCTGTCGCGCAAGATCTGGGAGATCGGCGCGGCGTCGGCGCTGGAGCGCGCGGTCGGCAAGCGGCGCGTGCTCGATCTCTATCTCACGCTCGCGCCCTATGGCGGCAATCTCGAAGGCGTGCGCGCGGCATCGCTCGCTTATTTCGGCCGCGAGCCGTCGCGGCTCACCACCGCTCAGGCCGCGCTCCTCGTCGCGCTGCCGCAGTCGCCCGAAGCGCGCCGTCCGGACCGCGATCCGGCGGCGGCCAGGCGCGCGCGCAACCGCGTCATCGATCGGCTTCTCGGGCAGGGCGTCATCGCACCCGCCGAGGCCGAGTTCGCGAAAACGGAAGCCGTGCCCGAAGGCCGCAAGCAATTTCCGGCCTTCGCCGCCCACACCGCGGAGCAGGCCGTCGCCGCAACGCCATTGCAGCCAGTCGTCCGTACGACCCTCGACCGCGACATCCAGTCGAAGCTCGAGGACCTCGCGCGCGAGCGTTCGCGCAATCTCGGCGCGGCGCATTCGATGGCGATGCTCGTTGTCGATCACGCCACGGGCGCGGTGCGCGCCCATGTCGGCGCGGCGGACTATTTCGACGACGCGCGCGCCGGCCATGTCGATCAGGCCCGTGCCGTGCGCTCGCCCGGCTCGACGCTGAAGCCCTTCATCTACGGCATGGCGTTCGAGGAGGGCATTGCCCAGCCCGCAACTGTGATCGAGGACCGTCCCGTGCGCTTCGGCGCCTATGCGCCCAAGAATTTCGGCGAGGACTATCAGGGCACGGTCACGATGGAGCGCGCCTTGCAATTGTCGCTCAACGTGCCGGCCGTCGCCGTGCTCGATGCGATCGGGCCGCACCGGCTCGTCGCGCGCCTGCGTCAGGCAGGGGTGGACCTGAAACTGCCGAAAGGCGAGGCACCCGGCCTTGCCATCGGCCTTGGCGGCGTCGGTACGTCGCTGTTCGATCTCGCCACGCTCTACACGGCGCTGGCGCGCGGCGGCGATGCCGTGGCGTTGCACGAGACCGGCGAGGCTTCGCCGGCGCCCGATCTGCGTCTTCTTGACCCCGTGGCGGCATGGCAGGTGTCGAAGGCGCTGCTCGGCACGCCCGCGCCGAAGGCCGCCGTCACCGGCCGCATCGCCTACAAGACCGGCACTTCCTATGGCTTCCGCGATGCCTGGGCCGTCGGTTTCGATGGAAAGCATGTCGTCGCCGTATGGACCGGCCGCCCGGACGGCACGCCGAGCCCCGGTCTCGTCGGGCGCGACAGTGCGGCTCCCATCCTGTTCGATGCCTTTGCCCGCATCGCGCCGCGCACCGAGCCGCTGCCGTCCGCGCCCTACGAGGCGGGCCTGCGCATGGCCGAACTGCCCCCGGCGCTGCGCCGCTTCCAGCCGCGCGGCGAGGCCGCGCCCGTTCTCGATGCCGGCGACGTTCCGCTCACCATCGCCTATCCGGCCGACGGCGTGCGCGTCGATCTCGGCGCCGGGCAGGGCGCGCCCGAACCTCTTGCGCTTAAGGCCGCTGGTGGATCGGCGCCTTACACCTGGCTTGTCGACGGCAGGCCGGTCGCGGCCGATACCCGCCGCAGCACGGCGTTCTGGACGCCGGACGGGCAGGGCTTTGCCCGGCTGACGGTGCTCGACGGCGAGGGCCGCTCGGCCTCGGCGACCGTCCGCGTCGATTGAATCGATTCAATTCAGGCTGGCGGGGAACGGTCCGTACTCCCGAGGGCGACATGAATCGTCGGCGGACATTTATCCATGAAGAAAACCCGCTAAGTGCGATTTCGCGAAAACCACTTAGCGCCAAGGGTTCACACGCCGCCCAATTCGCGCTAGCGCATCGGCCATCCTTTCTGGGAGACGAAAATGCCCGTGCCGACCGACATGACCGCGATCGAGATCACAGCCCCTGGCGGCCCGGAGGCGCTGAAGACCGCGACCCGTCCCGTGCCGCAGCCGGGCAAGGGCGAGATTCTCATCGAGGTCCACGCCGCCGGCATCAACCGCCCCGATGTCCTTCAGCGCATGGGGAAATATGAGCCGCCTCCGGGCACGACCGACATCCCCGGCCTCGAGGTTGCGGGCACGGTCGCCGCGCTCGGTGAGGGCGTTTCCGAGTTCAAGACGGGCGACAAGGTGTGCGCGCTGCTCGCCGGCGGCGGCTATGCCGAATATGCCGCCGTGCCCGCCGCCCAGGTGTTGCCGGTGCCGGAGGGCCTGTCCTTCGTCGAGGCGGCCTGTCTGCCGGAGACCTTTTTCACCGTCTGGAGCAATGTGTTCGACCGCGGCCAGCTCAAATCCGGCGAGACCTTCCTCGTCCACGGCGGTTCCTCGGGCATCGGCACGACCGCCATCCCGCTGGCGAAAGCCTTTGGCGCGAAAGTGTTTACGACCGCCGGCAGCGAGGAAAAATGCGCCGCCTGCGTTCAGCTCGGCGCCGACCGCGCGATCAACTACAAGACCGAGGACTTCGTCGAGGTCATCAAGGCCGAGACCGGCGGGAAGGGCGTCGATGTCGTGCTCGACATGGTCGGCGGCGACTATATCCCGCGCACCATCTCGATCATGGCGACCGAGGGCCGCCACGTCTCCATCGCTTTCCTGCAGAGCCCGAAGGTCGCGCTCAACTTCTTCCCGGTCATGACCAAGCGCCTGACCCTGACCGGCTCGACGCTGCGCGCCCGGCCCGTTTCCGACAAGAAGGCGATCGCCGACCGGCTGAAGGAAAAGGTCTGGCCGCTGTTGTCCGCCGGCAAGCTCAAGCCGCTCGTCTACAAGACTTTCCCGCTGGCGGATGCTGCCGGCGCCCATGCGCTGATGGAGTCCAGCCAGCACATCGGAAAGATCGCCCTGATCGTCCGCGATTGAGATTAAAGCGGGGCGCCGGGCCCCTCCGGCGGCCCGTGAGTTCCCCTGAAGGGGACAGCTGCATCCTTATTAAGCATCTGAACGTCCGCACTTCTTTGGAGATTTCACTTTTAAGAATAGCGCGCCGCGACGGTTGCCTTCTGTGTGGCAGCCAATATACTCCCGCCAGCTGCCGACGCTCGGTCGGTTGCCTTCACAACGAAATCCGCTCTGCGTTCGACGCAAAAAAAAGCGGAAATCGTTCATGGGAGAGAGAACGCGATGAAGAGAGAGATTAGCCGAATTGCGTCTTGCGGGGCTGTTGCTGCGGCGGCGGTTCTGGCGATGACGGTTGGCGCAACCGCGCAGTGGAAGCCGAC